>NZ_JACSPR010000004.1:0-217157 GCF_014837045.1 Corynebacterium gallinarum | reverse complement strand
CGGCACACCCCTCTCGAACCCTAGTTGTTGTCCTGAGTGCAACCTTGTGCTCACAGGCCAACAGCTGGGCTGAAATCCCGCCCGGGATGACCTTTTTGGGGCCTGGTTGTTGGCATGAGTGCAACCTTGCGCTCACAGACCAACAGCTGGGCTGAAATCCCGCCCGGCACACCCCTCTCGAACCCTAGTTGTTGTCCTGAGTGCAACCTTGTGCTCACAGGCCAACAGCTGGGCTGAAATCGCGCCCGGCACACCCCTCTCGAACCCTAGTTGTTGTCCTGAGTGCAACCTTGTGCTCACAGACCAACAGCTGGGCTGAAATCCCGCCCGGCACACCCCTCTCGGGGCCTGTTTGTTGGCATGAGTGCAGCCTCGTGCTCACAGGCCAACAGATCCACACCTGAAAGAAAACCCAGCCCCAAACGGCCCGAGTCCGTTAGACAACCACCGGCACTTCGCGGGCGTGCTGGACCATTTCCTCCCAGTCGACGATCTTCTTGCGCTCGCGGTCTTCGGCCTCGCCGAGTGCACGCTCGGCGGCGTCGAGGCGGTACCAGCCTTCCCAGGTGGTGTAGGGGATGTCGCGGTCGTCGAGAAGCTCGACGATTGCGTCGCGGTCGGGGTATTTCGGCGCAGCGAGCTTGCCGGCTGCGGCGTCGGCGACGAGCATGTCGGTGGTTTCCTTGGCGTCGGATTTGGTGTTGCCGATCAGACCGATCGGTCCGCGCTTGATCCAGCCGGTGGCGTAGAGGCCCGGGACAGGGTCGGCGCCGGGTGCCTGGAGGACATGGCCACCATCGTTGGGGATGACGTGCTTCTGGTCGTCGAAAGGCACGCCCTCGATGGCGTCGGACTTGTAACCGACGGTGCGGTAGACCGCCTGGACTGGCCATTCGGTGAATTTGCCGGTGCCGTTGACACCACCGTTGCCGTCGAGTTCGGTGCGTTCGGTGCGCAGGCCCACGACGCGGCCGTCCTTCTCCAGGATCTCCACGGGGTTTTCAAAGAGGTGGATCTGCAGAGTGTGGGGGGCGTCCTTCGGCTCGCGGATGGCGTACTGCTCGAGGATCTGGCAGACGAGGTCCTGGGACTTGGAGGAGCGGCGGGCGTCCTCGGAGGCGGCGTCGTAGTCGATGTCCTCGGGGTCGACAACCACGTTGATGGTGTCGGAGTGGTCGAGTTCCTTGAGCTCCTGCGGGGTGAACTTCACCTGGGCGGGGCCACGGCGGCCGAAGATGTGGACCTCCTCGGCCTGGTTCTTCTTCAGGTTCTCGTAGACATTGTCGGGGATTTCGGTGACCTTGAGTTCATCACCGGTCTTGGCCAGGATGCGGGCGACATCCAGGCCGACGTTGCCCACGCCGATCACGGCGACAGACCGTGCGGACAGGTCCCAGTCGCGGGGGAAACGTGGGTTGCCGTCGTAGAAACCGACGAAGTCGGCGCCACCGAAGGAACCCTCTGCGTCAACACCGGGGATGTTGAGGTCACGGTCGCGGACAGCGCCGGTGGAGAACACCACGGCGTCGTAGTAGTCGCGCAGCTCGTCGACGGTGATGTCGCGGCCGATGGTGATGTTGCCCAGGAGGCGCAGGCGTGGCTTGTCCAGCACGTTGTGCAGGGACTTCACGATTCCCTTGATGCGTGGGTGGTCCGGTGCGACACCGTAACGGATGAGTCCGAAGGGGGCGGGCATCTGCTCGAAGAGGTCGACGTGGATCTCGTGCTCCTCATTACGGATGAGGAGATCGGAGGCGTAGATGCCGGCGGGGCCGGCACCGATGACGGCGACGCGCAGTGGGGTGGTCATCTGCTTGAAACCTTTCGTGCCCGAGGGTGCGGGGGCGTGTTCTGAGGGATTGTCATGCGGTGGCGGGGTCAGCAGGATCCGACCACTCTGTCTGCTCAAACAGACAAGTTTCTAGACCGCTTGGTCTGTAAAAGTAGCAGGACGTCCCAGATCTGCAAAGTGTTTCCGCTATTAAATTCATCAAGTCTAAAAAAAGTAGACAAGTCTGTCTAATATATTCACACCATAGCTACCCTTAAAAAGCCAGCTAAATCCACTTAAACCTGATTTTTCAAGTGGAATCCATGTCACATTCTGAATTTAAGGGTTGTTGTAGACAGATCGGTACGTATAGCTTCATTCACTGACAGATAGAGAAGTTGAACCAGCCTCCACAGGATCGGTGGGGCACCACGTTGTCAGGAGCAAGGAACACCATGTCGCCAACAACCGCGCCAGAGCAGGCACCGGAGAAGCCGGCCCGCCCGGCCCGCCCGGCACGCAAGCCGAAGCCCGAGGGGCAGTGGAAGATCGACGGCACCACGCCGCTCAACCACGCTGAGGAAGTCAAGCAGGATGAGCCCGCCTTCGAGGTGAAGCAGCGGGTGATTGACATCTACTCCAAGCAGGGTTTCTCCTCCATCCACCCGGATGACATCGCCCCGCGTTTCAAGTGGCTCGGCATCTATACCCAGCGCAAACAGGACCTCGGCGGTGAGCTGACCGGCCAGGTCCCTGACGCTGAGCTGCAGGATGAGTTCTTCATGATGCGCGTGCGTTTCGACGGCGGCCTCGCCTCCCCGGAGCGCCTGCGCGTGGTCGGTGAGATCTCCCGCGATTATGCCCGGTCCACCGCCGATTTCACGGACCGCCAGAACATCCAGCTGCACTGGATCCGCATCGAGGATGTGCCCACCATCTGGGAGAAGCTCGAGTCGGTCGGCCTGACCACCATGCTCGGTTGCGGTGACGTTCCCCGCGTCATCCTCGGCTCACCCGTTGCGGGTGTCGCCGCCGAGGAGCTTATCGACGCCACCCCCGCCATCGACGCCATCCGCGAGCGCTACCTCAACCGCGAGGAATTTCATAACCTGCCCCGTAAGTTCAAGTCCGCGATCACCGGTAACGCCCGCCAGGATGTCACCCACGAGATCCAGGATGTCTCCTTCGTGCCGTCCATCCACCCGGAGCACGGTGTCGGTTTCGAGTGCTTCGTCGGTGGTGGCCTGTCCACCAACCCGATGCTCGCGCAGCCGTTGGGTGCGTGGATCCCGATCGATGAGGTGCCCGAGGTCTGGGCCGGTGTCGCGGGTATCTTCCGTGACTACGGTTTCCGTCGTCTCCGTAACCGTGCGCGTCTGAAGTTCCTGGTTGCGCAGTGGGGGATCGAGAAGTTCCGTGAAGTGCTCGAGACCGAGTACCTGGAGCGCACGCTCATCGACGGACCTGAGATCACCACCAACCCGGGTTACCGCGACCACATCGGCATCCATCCGCAGAAGGATGGGAAGTTCTACCTCGGTGTGAAGCCGACCGTGGGTCACACCACCGGTGAGCAGCTCATCGCCATCGCCGATGTCGCCGAGAAGCACGGCATCAGCCGCATCCGCACCACCGCGGATAAGGAGCTGCTCTTCCTCGACATCGAGCGCGAGAAGCTCACCGAGGTTGCCCGCGACCTGGATGAGGTCGGTCTGTACTCCTCCCCGTCGGAGTTCCGCCGCGGCATCATCTCCTGCACCGGCCTGGAGTTCTGCAAGCTGGCGCACGCCACCACCAAGTCGCGGGCCATTGAGCTTGTCGACGAGCTGGAGGAACGCATCGGCGACCTCGACGTGCCCATCAAGATCGCGCTGAACGGCTGCCCGAACTCCTGTGCCCGCACCCAGGTCGCCGACATCGGCTTCAAGGGCCAGACCGTCACCGACGCCGACGGCAACCGCGTGGAGGGCTTCCAGGTCCACCTCGGCGGTTCGATGAACCTGGACCCCAACTTCGGTCGCAAGCTCAAGGGCCACAAGGTCATCGCCGATGAGGTCGGGGAGTACGTCACCCGCGTGGTCACCAAGTTCAAGGAGCAGCGCACCGCGGATGAGCAGTTCCGCGAGTGGGTCCAGCGCGCCGCGGAGGAGGATCTGAGTTGAGTTTGCGCCGCAAGCCGAACCCCAACCGTAACCATCCGCTGTTCTGCCCCTACTGCGCCGGTGAGGTTCTCTTCCCCAATGAGGAGACCGAGTTCGCCTGGTTGTGCGCGGACTGCACCCGCGTGTTCGAGGTGAAGTACCACGGCCAGGACGATCCCGTCGTCCGGCCGGCCGCCGCGAAATCGACATCGCAGGCACTGAAGGAATCCCTGGCCCGACACGGCCACCAACTACCCGAAGGAGGAGACACACACCAATGAGCTTCGCTGCCATCAACGCCATCAATGCCCTGAAGAACACCGGTCCCACCCATGACCCGGAGGTCTCCCCGGAGGGCCCACGGGCCACCGCACCCCTCCCCGAGGACGTCGCGCACCGCAACCGGGAGCTCGTCGACAAGCACGCCGACGAGCTGTACCACGCGGACGCCGCCACCATCCTGGAGTGGGCGGCCGAGCACGTGCCGGGGCGCGTCGCGGTCACGCTGAGCATGGAGAACACTGTGCTGGCTGAGCTGGCCGCGCGTCACCTGCCGCAGGCGGATTTCCTCTTCCTGGACACCGGGTACCACTTCGAGGAGACCCTCGAGGTGGCCCGCCAGGTGGATGAACGCTACAGCCAGACGCTGGTCACCGCGCTGCCGATCCTCCAGCGTGAGGAGCAGGATTCGCTCTATGGAAAGAACCTGTACCGCAGCAACCCGACGGCGTGCTGCCGGATGCGCAAGGTGGAGCCCCTCGCGGCCAGCCTCTCGCCGTATGCGGGATGGATCACCGGCCTGCGACGCTCCGATGGACCCACCCGCGCCCAGGCTCCGGCGCTGTCGCTGGATGCCACCGGCCGGTTGAAGATCTCCCCGATCATCACCTGGTCACTGGAGGAGACCAATCGGTTCATCACCGACAACAACCTCATCGATCACCCCCTCACGCACCAGGGATACCCATCCATCGGTTGCGCCACCTGCACCCTGCCTGTCGCAGAGGGACAGGACCCCCGTGCCGGCCGCTGGGCCGGAAACGCCAAGACAGAATGCGGACTTCACTCATGACCACAGTTACCTCACCAGCCACCCAGACCGAACTCTCCCCACACCTGAAAGACCTCGAGAACGAATCCATCCACATCCTGCGCGAGGTGGCCGGTCAGTTCGATAAGATCGGCCTGCTGTTCTCCGGCGGCAAGGATTCCGTCGTGGTCTATGAACTCGCCCGCCGCGCCTTCGCACCGGCCACCGTCCCGTTCGAGCTGCTGCACGTGGACACCGGCCACAACTTCCCCGAGGTCCTGGACTTCCGCGATCGCCTGGTCGAACGCACCGGTGCCCGCCTGCGTGTGGCCAAGGTCCAGGACTGGATCGACCGCGGTGACCTGCAGGAACGCTCCGACGGCACCCGCAACCCACTGCAGACCGTCCCCCTCGTGGAGACCATCGCCGAACAGGGTTATGACGCCGTGCTCGGTGGTGCCCGCCGCGATGAGGAACGCGCCCGCGCCAAGGAGCGCGTGTTCTCCGTGCGTGACTCCTTCGGTGGCTGGGATCCCCGCCGCCAGCGCCCCGAACTGTGGACCCTCTACAACGGTGGCCACCTGCCGGGTGAGAACATCCGTGTCTTCCCGATCTCCAACTGGACCGAGGCGGATATCTGGGAGTACATCGGTGCCCGCGGCATCGAACTGCCCCCCATCTACTTCTCCCACCAGCGTGAGGTCTTCGAGCGCGATGGCATGTGGCTGACCCCCGGCGAGTGGGGTGGCCCGAAGAAGGGTGAGGAGATCGTGACCAAGACGGTGCGCTACCGCACCGTCGGTGACATGTCCTGCACCGGTGCCGTGCTGTCCGAGGCACGCACCATCGACGATGTGATCGAGGAGATCTCCACCTCCACCCTCACCGAGCGTGGCGCCACCCGCGCCGACGACCGACTCAGCGAATCCGCCATGGAAGACCGTAAGAAGGAAGGCTACTTCTGATGACCGCCCCCACCCTGAACCCCGAAACCGCCGATACAGCAGCCACACAGGCAACCCAGACCGCCGCCGCCAAGATCGCCCAGCGCGAGACCCTGCGTCTGTGCACCGCCGGCTCCGTTGATGATGGTAAGTCCACCTTCGTCGGTCGTCTGCTCCATGACACCAAGTCCGTGCTCGCCGACACCCTGGCCTCGGTGGAGCGCACCTCCGCCGACCGCGGTTTCGAGGGCCTGGACCTGTCCCTGCTGGTCGACGGACTGCGCGCCGAACGTGAACAGGGCATCACCATCGATGTGGCCTACCGTTACTTCGCCACCGACAAGCGCACCTTCATCCTGGCTGACACCCCGGGCCATGTGCAGTACACCCGCAACACCGTCACCGGTGTGTCCACCTCCCAGGTGGTTGTGCTGCTGGTGGATTCCCGCCACGGTGTGGTCGAGCAGACCCGTCGTCACCTCTCGGTGGCCGCGCTGCTCGGTGTGAAGACTGTGATCCTGGCGGTGAACAAGATCGACCTGGTGGATTACTCCCAGGAGATCTTCCAGGGAATCGAGAAGGACTTCGCCGAGCTGGCCACCGCGCTGCGCATCGAGGATGCCCGTGTGGTGCCGATCTCTGCGCTCAAGGGTGACAATGTCGCCGAGCGTTCCACCAACATGGACTGGTACACCGGTCCGACCGTGCTGGAGATCCTCGAAACCGTCGAGGTGTCCCGCGGCCGTGCCAACGACCTGGGCTTCCGCTTCCCGATCCAGACCGTCATCCGCGAGCACGCCACCGACTACCGCGGTTACGCCGGCACCATCGCCGCCGGTTCCATCGCGGTGGGGGATACCGTCTACCTGCCGGAGGGGCGCACCACCGAGGTCACCCACATTGACTCCGCGGACGGCCCCCAGCAGTCCGCGGCCGTTGGTGATGCGGTGGTCCTGCGCCTGGCGCACGAGATCGACCTGATCCGTGGCGAGCTCATCGCCGGTGAGGACCGCCCCGAGGCTGTCCGCAGCTTCAACGCCACCGTCGTCGGCCTCACCGACCGTGACCTGCGCCCGGGTGCCCCGGTCAAGGTCCGGTATGGCACCTCCCTGGAACGCGGCCGCATCGCCGCCGTCGAGCGTGTCCTGGACATCGACGGCCGCAACGACGATGAGGCACCGGAGTCCTACGGCCTCAACGACATCGCGCATGTGCGCATCGATGTCGCCTCCGAACTGCCCGTGGAGGACTACGCCGCCCGTGGCGCGGTGGGCTCCTTCCTCCTCATCGACCAGAGCTCGGGTGACACCCTGGCGGCCGGCCTCGTCGGCCACCGCCTGCGTGACACCTGGGACATCTAGAACAGCCCAGTTAGGAAAAGCACCATGATCCCCCTGATCACCCTGTCCCACGGTTCCCGCAAACCCTCGGCCGCCGCCGGAATCACCGCGCTCACCGCGGCAACCGGCCGGATGCTGCAGGTCGATGCCGTGGAGGCACACCTGGAACTCGCCGACCCCTCCCTCGATGAGGTCGTCGGTCAGCTCGCGGAACAGGGTGTGACCAGGGCGGCTCTGGTTCCTTTGCTGTTCACCGATGCCTTCCACAACAAGATCGATGTGCCGGAGGCCGTCCGTGATGCGCAGCAGCGCCACGGGGTCACCCTCCTGGTCGGCCCCCACCTGGGAACCTCCGCGGACGTCGCCGGTGTGCTTTGCGACGTCCTGCCCCCTTCACTCCCGGTGGGTACCCACATCATCCTCTACGCCGTGGGCAGCTCCGATGCCGCGGCCAACGCCGCGGTGGAGGGCCTGGCTGAGGCCGTGGCGCAGTGCTCCGGTTACTCCGCCGAGGTGGTCTACGCCACCAGCGGTCCCGGTGTCGGTTTCGGCGGCGCGGCGGTGATCGAAGCCGCCCGCGGACACAGCGATGTCCACATCCTCCCGCTGTTTGTCACCGAGGGACTCCTGCTGGACCGGGTCCTCGACCAGGTGGACAACATCGCCACCGCCACCGGCGCCCGGATCACCCACTCCGCACCCCTGACCACCTCACTGGCACCCCTGGTGGCCGCCCGTTACCGCGCAGCCCTCAGCGAGCTGCTCACAGAATCCCGAGCCTGACCTCCTGCTTTTCTCACCGCCCATAAAGGACACACATGCAGACACTCATCCTGATCGCAATCGCAGGCCTGGCGGCCCAGCTTGTCGACGGCGGCCTCGGCATGGGTTTCGGTGTCACCTCCACCACCATCCTCATCATGCTCGCCGGCCTGGGCCCGGCGCAGGCCTCCGCGGTGGTCCACACCGCCGAGGTGGGCACCACCCTGGTCTCCGGCATCAGCCACTGGAAATTCGGCAATGTGGACTGGAAGGTGGTGCTCCGCCTCGGAGCCCCCGGTGCCATCGGTGCCTTCGCCGGTGCGACCTTCCTGTCCAATCTCTCCATGGAGGCCGCCGCACCGGTCACCTCGGCGATCCTGGCGCTGATCGGCATCAACCTGGTGTGGCGGTTCAGCAAGGGGCGGGTGCGCCGGACCTTCTCGGAGCGACCGCACTCCGCCGGTTTCCTCGGCGGTCTGGGCATCATCGGTGGCTTTGTCGACGCCTCCGGTGGCGGCGGCTGGGGACCGGTGACCACCTCCACCCTGATGACCCTGGGACGCACCGAACCCCGCAAGATCGTCGGTACCGTCAACACCGCGGAGTTCCTGGTCTCGGTGGCAGCCACCCTCGGATTCATCATCGGGCTCTGGTCCGATCTGGTGGATAATCTCGCAGCCGTGGTGGCGCTCCTGATCGGCGGCGCGATCGCAGCTCCCATCGCCGCGTGGATGATCAGCCGGGTCAATGCCACCGTGCTGGGTGGCTTCGTGGGCACCGCCATCGTGGCCTTGAATGCCCCGAAGGTCTGGAACGCCCTGGGTGTGGAGTTCGGTTCCGACTGGATCGTGCAGCTGGCGATCGTCCTGATCGGTGTCACCTTCACCATCATTGGTATCCGTCGCTACCGCACCAACCTGGCCGAGGCACTCGCCGCGGAGGCAGCGGCTGACGCCGTCGGGGACCGCACCCCTCTCACGGCCGAACCGGAGTCCACCGAGAAGCCCCTCAAGGTGCGCAACCGCTGATTCTCTATGGTGGGGGACATGGATCCCTTCTCCCTGTCCACCACACCGGTGACCTCCCTGCCGGGGTTCAGCAGAGTGTTTCCCGGCAACCGGATGACCCTCGGATTGGCCTTACCACTGGATTCCGGCGATCCCGAGCGTCCTGATGTGGACATTCCCCGCCAGATCAGTTTGATACAACGTGTGGAGGCCGCCGGGTTCGCCGCGGTGTGGCTCCGTGATATCCCGCTCCGTGATCCTGATTTCGGGGATGTGGGGCAGGCCTGGGATCCGGTGTCGTACCTGGGGTATCTGGGGGCGTCGACAAGCTCCCTGGCGCTGGGGACCGCTGCGGTGGTCGCCCCGCTGCGCCACCCGCTCCACCTGGCCAAACAGGCGGCCAGCATCGACCACCTCACCGGTGGCCGCTTCCTGTTCGGGGTGGCCACCGGGGACCGCACGAGTGAATATCCGGCGTTCGGCGTGGACAGCGGGGCCCGCGATGAGGTGTTCCGCGAACATCTCGATGTGATGCAGCAGGCGTGGACCACGGAGAAGCGGGGCATCCGGTGGTCGGGTGGACGGATGTGGGGCGGGGATGTGATTCCTAAGCCGGTGGCGGTGCGTCCGCCACTGCTCACCGTGGGGTCCTGCCTGCAATCCATGGCCTGGCACCGTGAACACGCCGATGCACACGTGACCTATCAGCGACCCCTGGAGACACAGCGCACCTATATCGCGGGGTGGCGCGAGGAGGGCAACACCAAACCCTTCGCCATGTCGATGTCGCTGGATCTGCACGCCGACGCGCACGCCCCGGCGGGAGCGATCAAATTCGGGTGGCGCGTCGGCGCACGGCGGCTGGTGATGATCCTGCGGGAACTGGAGGCCATGGGTGTGGATCACGTGATCCTGGGGCTCAAGCGCGGCACCCGCCCGGTGGAGGATGTGCTGGATGACCTGATCCGGGACGTGCTGCCGGAGTTCACGGTGGAGGAGACGTAACAGAATGAGAAAAGCGCCGACCACCGTCATTGGTGGTCGGCGCCCTCCATGGGGAGCTACAGGGGTTAGAAGCTGCCGTCGATATCCGAGACGACAACGACCTTCTGGTTGACGAACTCCTTGATACCCAGATCGATCAGCTCGTGGCCGTAACCGGAATTCTTCACGCCACCGAAGGGGATGTCCGCCTTCACGCCGGTGGGCTGGTTGATGTAGACCATGCCGGTGTCGATGCGGCGCGCCACCTTGCGGGCACGCTCGATGTCCTCGGAGAACACCGATCCACCGAGGCCATACGGGGTGTTGTTGGCCAGGCGGACGGCATCGTCCTCGTCCTTCGCGCGGTAGAACTGGGTGACCGGGCCGAAGAACTCGGTGTGGGCGGTCTTGGAATCATCGGGGATGTTGGTCAGCAGGGTCGGGCGGAAGAAAGCGCCCTGCTCCGGCACCTCGGCGCCGATGGCCTCGACAGTGACGCCCTCCTCGCGGGCCATCTCCACCTGGGCTGCCAGGTCATCGGCGGCCTTCTGTGAGGACAGCGGTGCGAGGGTGGTCGCAGGATCCATGGGATCACCGGCAACCAGCTCTGCCACATGCTTGGTGTATTCCTCCAGGAATTTATCGGCGACCTCATCCACCACGATGAGGCGCTTGGAGGAGACACACACCTGGCCGGCGTTCCAGTGGCGACCGAACGCAGCCCAGCGGGCGGCCTTTTCAATATCGGCATCCTCCAACACCACGAAGGCATCCGCGCCACCGAGTTCCAGGGTGGACTTCTTCAGGTTCTTGGCAGCGGTGGCCGCGACCACAGAACCTGCCCGCTCGGAACCCGTCAGTGCGACACCCTTGATGCGGGCATCCGCCAGGATGCGGTCGGTGGCATCGTGGTTGGCGAAGATATTGGTCAGCAGACCCTCGGGTGCACCGGCATCCAGGTAGAGCTGGACCATGGCCAGGGCTGACTGTGGGACATTCGCCGCGTGCTTCAGCACGATGGTGTTACCCGCCATCAGCTGCGGTGCGGAGATGCGGATGACCTGGTAGAAGGGGAAATTCCACGGTTCGATCGCGTAGAGGACACCCAGTGGTTCATTCACCAGTGCCACATCGGTGTCGCCGAAGCCCTCGGCACGCAGGTAACGGGGAGTGAGGTGCTCCGGGCCGAACTTGGAATAGTACTCGAGGATGTTGGCGGACAGTTCCACCTCGGCCTCGGCCTCGCCGATGAGCTTGCCCATCTCCAGGGTGAGGATCTCGGCATAACGGCGGGAATTGTCCCGCAGCTGCTGGGCTGCGCGGCCGAGCAGTGCTGCACGCTCCTCCACAGGCTGATTCCTCCAGGACAGGAATGCCTCGTGGGCACCTGCGATGGCGGTCTCGATCTGTTCCGGGGTGGCATCGTCGAAGGCCTTGACGGTTTCGCCGGTATAGGGGTTGACGGTTTGATAAGCCATTTGATAAATCCTTCCTAAAAATACTTCCTGATTATGTGATGTCTCCTATCATAGCATAAGTTGACGTGTCAAGTATTTGGGAGTGGGGGGCCGCTGCGATTGGGTCGGTTAGGGTGAAACAGTGACCACAACACTCTTTGTCTCAGCCACCCGTGAAGAAGCCGCCCACCTGCCCGCCGGCACCGATCTGTTGATCACCGGCGTGGGCACCCTGAGCTGCGCGATCCGGCTCACCCGGGAACTGGCCGGGCGCGGGCAGCTTCCCGACCAGATCATCAACATCGGAACGGCCGGGGCATTGCGGGATGGCATCAGTGGTGTCTTCGAGGTCAACCACGTCTACCAGCACGATTTCTCCAGTGACCTCATCTCACAGATGATGGGCCGCCCGCATCCCAACGGGCGTATCCTCCCGGTCACCGGTCGGCTGCCCGCGGTGCGCCTGGCCACGGGCGACGCCTTCATCAGTGACACCACCACCCGCGACCGGCTCGGCAGAAACGCGGATCTCTGCGATATGGAGGGCGCCGCGGTGGTGGCGGTCGCCGACAGCTTCGGCATCCCGGTCACCCTGCTCAAGCAGGTCAGCGATCAAGCCGACGAGACCGCCGCAACCACCTGGTTCGAGGCGGTCGACACCGGGGCGAGGGAGCTTTACGACGCCCTGCTCACCCACGGCTTCCTCACTTAAGGCGGGAAAATTAGTCCTTCACGGGCGCGGAACCTGAACGGTCCGAGGGCGTCTTGCGGCGACCGACATTGGCCAGGCGTTCACGGACCGCCTGGAAGGCCTCCGTGGAGGTGGAGCCGGTCTTGCTGGCGGAACGCTTGGTCTGAATCTTGATGTCATCAACGGTGATCTCACCGGAGCGCAGCGAGACCAGTTCCGCGTGGTAGCGGAACCACACGGCGACCACGGCGGCCACCGGTACGGCGAGGAAGGCACCCAGGATGCCAAACAGGGTGGAACCGATGGTGACGGACAGCAGCACGATGGCTGCGTGCAGCTGCATGGCCTTGCCCTGCAGGAATGGCTGGAGGACATTGCCCTCCAGCTGCTGCACCAGAACGATCAGGGCGAGCACCAGCAGCGCATTGGTCAGACCGTTGGTCACCAGCGCGATGATCACGGCCAGGGCACCGGCGGTGAAGGCGCCGATGATCGGGATGAAACCACCGAAGAAGGTGATCACCGCGAGCGCCAGTGCGAGGGGGACCTGGAGGACGACCAGGCCGATGCCGATGAGGACGGCGTCGACAAGCGAGACCAGCGCCTGGGTGCGGATGAAGCCGGCCAGGGTGTTCCACGACCGGGTCAGCACCTCGGTGAGGTGCCAACCGGCGTTGTCGCCGGTGTACTTACGCAGCCAGGGCAGGAAGTTCACCCCGTCCTTGAGGAAGAAGAACGTCAGGACGAACATCACCACGATGGTGACCACGACGGTGGTTGCCGCGGAGACACCGGTGAATACACCCGAGGCGATATTGGACGCCTGGTCCTGGACCCACTGGGTGGCGTCGTTGACGAACTCGTCGACACGCCCCAGGTCCAGGTTCAACGGGCCGTTCTGCAACTGGTCGAGCAGGGACTGGACACCCTCGTAGGCCCGCTCCCAGACCTGTTGCGACTGGCTGACCACACTCGGGGCGATCGCGGTGAAGATGCCACCGATGAAGAGGAAGAACCCGAGGATGGTGGCGATCGCCGCGAGGGCGGGCGGCCACTTGTGGTCACGGAGGAACTTGGTCACCGGCCACAGGACCGTACACACCAGCAGTGCAAGCAGGATGGGCAACAGACCGGCCCAGATAACCGCCAGCCCCCGCCACAGGATCCAGCCCGCGATGACGAAGACGATGAAACGCAGGGCCCACCCCGCAGCCCACCGTCCGTCGCGACCGATCACGGCGGCGCGGTCGATCGTCTGGGAGGAGTCGACTGAGTCGAACTTCTCGAGGTCGCCCTCGACAGCCTCGGAGAGCTTCTCGGACATGTCCTTACCCGACCCGTGGAGCTGCGGTGGAATGTCCTGCTCCTGATCCGGGGCTTGCGGGGGGATGTCGGAATTATCGTTCATCAATGCTCCAACTACTAGTGGTGGACGTGGTCGTGTCCTATGGACAGCAAGGTTACCGGGAAACGGGTTGTTAGTCTGGACGGGAATGCTGACATGGGTGGCTGGTGGGAGGAGTGGGGTGGGCGTCGCAAAGCACAGGAAGGGCGACGGTGGGCGCGCGCCCGGACGCGTGAGGCGTGTGCTCGCCTGGCTCGGCGAGGCGCTGTTGACCCTGCTGGCCGTGTTCGGTGTGGTGTGCGTGGTGGCGGTGATCGCCGCCTACTTCTTCGGCATCAACATCATGCTGTTCAAGACCGGGTCCATGTCCCCGGAGATCCCCGCCGGTTCCGTGGCGCTGGTCAGGACGATTCCTGCTTCCGAGGCGGAGGTGGGGGATGTGGTCATGGTGGACCGGCCCGGTCAGCTGCCGGTCACCCACCGGGTGGTGTCGAATGAACCCGATCCGGCGAACTCTCCTGAGGGGCGCATCATCGAGATGAAGGGTGACGCGAACAATCAACCGGACCCGTTCCCGTATCACGTGGACGAGGTGAAATTATTGTTCTGGTCGCAACCCGGATGGGGACACGCGGTCGCCCGGCTGGCGGATCCCCGGACTCTGGGGTTGGTAACGGTCGTGGTGGCGGGATTGGTCACCTGGGCCTTCTGGCCACGCCGTCCGGAGGGGGAGAACGTGTGATTCCGCGCACGAAAGCTTGATTTGTGCAGGTCAAATGCCCTAAGTGTGCGTCAGGGGGTTTATTTCACAATGCTGATCTTATATTATTAATTACTGAGGAATGAACCGGAGAAAACTTAAAAACAGGTGTGGATATCGGTCGCTCTGGGAGGATTTTCCACGTCAGATCAACAGGTAGGTAGGGCCATGGGGCAGATATCGCGTCGGCTGCGGGCACTCGCGGCGGGTGGCGCTGTGCTCGGCCTCGGTGCTGTGGTGACCCTGGCCGCCTGGAGTGATGTCCAGACCTTCGAGGGCTCCTTCCAGGCGGGTAGTTTCGGCATCCTCGGTTCAGCTGATGGTGTGACCTGGACCAGTAATACCGACACCCCTCTTGAACTGACCTTCGCCGGTTCCGACAACCTGGTCCCGGGAACCGCCGTCTATACCGGATACCACCTGAAGAACATCGGAACGATCCCGGCCTACATCACCTACTCCGTTGCTGAGCAGGGGGCACTGACCCTGGGCACCGACCTCACCTACCAACTCGTGCGCACCGCCGCGCCTGCCTGTGACGCGACTGCGGTGGCAGGGGGTACAGCCGTCAACACCGGGGAGGAATTCACCCTCGGGGTGGAGGCCAGTCAGTCATACTGTCTCGAGGTGACCCTGTCCGGTGACTACGGGGAGGGCCTGGCGGAAAGTAGTGCCGTCACCTGGAGATTCGATGCCGTTCAGTGACCGGGATAATTCCGGGCGCAGATGGCAGGACAAGCAGAAATGGTCTGAATAACAGTGGCACAGAAACGACAACTCCGGGCAGTACTGGCATCCGCCGTGGTGCTGGGGTTCGGTGCTGTCACCACGCTGGCGCTGTGGTCGGATTCAGATACCATCTTCGGCACCTTCACCTCCACTGGGTTCACGGTGGAAAGCGCCTCCGCCGCGGATGGGGAGTTCCGGGAGCAGAGCGGTTCCGGAGGTGCAGATGATGCAGTGACGCTCAATTTCGGCATCCCCTTCGGTGGTCTGGTACCCGGGGAGCCGGTGGAGACGGAACTGTGGTTCCGCATGGCCACAGCCACCTCCGGGGAGGTGCAGGTGCTCGCCCCGACGGTGGAACAGACAGACCTCAATGAGTACCTGGATATTGAGGTCGCCACCGGTGCGTGCTCCATCCACGGGCAGGTGCTGCAGAGCGGTGTGCTGGGGGAGCTCACCCCCTCCACGCAGACCCTCAAGCTTCCGCCCGGTGATGATTCCGGATCCGGTGCCGCCCAGGCAGTGTGCATCGAGGCGACCCTCCTGGACACCGCCGACCTGGGTGTGGGGAATTACTCCACCGGTGCTGTCGAGTGGAACTTCCACGTCACCGAGAGGGTGGTGGGGTAGATGTTCCAGGAACGACGATCGCTTTTCCTGCCAGCCGTGCTGATCGCCCTGATCACCCTTGTCGCCGTGGCGTTGTCCTGGGGTGTGGTCAGCGTGGTGGTTGGTGCACAGGAGGGCAGTGACCAACCAACCCTGATCCCGGCCACCGATTCGGTCACCTTCGACGCGGAGTTCCCCTCCCCGGAAGTGACGACGCGGTGGGCGCACACCAGTCTTGATACCAACGTCGAAGACCACGTCCTTGAGATCGACACTCCCACTGGCCTGCAGACCCGATCGTGGACCGGGGGGCCGGATAAGCTGAACGGTGCTGAGTGGCAATATTCAACCGACACCTGTGTCTATGGCGGGATCTCCGATGGGGTCATAGATGAGTCGGAGGCATGCTTTAAACCAGGGGGTATCGCAGGGGCGTCGACCACCGACGGTGATTATGACCTCTTTATGAAGGCCTCGCTGCTTGGGCTGGAGCTTGATGTCCCGGCTGTGGGTGCCAGTACCGAGTCGTCCATTGTCACAGAAACCCAGTGCTATATGGACGACGACGGTGTTGCTCGGGCGGTAGCTACCCCACCTGCTGGAATCGTAAAGTACGGAGGAAGTAGCACTCTCGGAATCATCTCCAATGCGACAGAAGTCGACCTGTCCAACGTGGAAAATGGACACACATACTCACACGATATTTCGCTGGGCTCGCTGTTATTTGGGCAGGGTACCGTCTTTGTGGAGGTGAAACCCAGCTGGGGTGTGTCCCCCGACGAGCGCAGTGCATATTCGCAGGTCGATTTGGGGTTCCGGGTGGAGGGCCGCGGGCTTGGGGGATTGCTGGGATTGATTTCCCATGATTCCGGTTGGCACGATGTCACCTTCCGTTCCGAATGTAGATTCGCCATGAATGGTGAGCAGCCGTTGTGGCTGATGCGGGCGGCGCCCCAGCTTAATAGGGTAGCGCCGGTCACCTCCGCGACGGGGAGCCCGCAGACCTCCGGGTTCACCACCGAGGACTTCCTGACCTGGCAGGGCTGGGAGTACCACCTGTTGGCCACCCGTGAACTCGATGCGCTGGACCGCCTCACACTCGAGGCCGTCCTCGACGAGATCGCCGCCTCCGGCGGCGTGGTGGGAACCAACTGGAAGCTTTTCGACGCGTCCACGGCCGGCGAACCGGTCCCGGTCGTGGAGGTCGTGCTTGTCGACGGCGCCGTCGCCCAGATCCGGCCGATCGTCGACGGTGTCGCATCACCTCTCCCTGACGTGATCCCCACGACCTCGATAACGCCCACCACCGTCGCCCCCACGACCTCGGCAACCCCGACTCCATCGGCCACTCCCACCCCGACTGTCACCGTCACGCCCCAGGACGATCCGGTCGGTGATGGCGATGGGTAATTTCCTGGCATCCCGACGTCGGATGGCGGCATTGCTGTGCATCCTGGCGGGGCTGGTGGCAGTGGTGGTGGTGCCGTTCGTCGTCACGCAGGCGCAGCGGGCTGCCACCCACGCCGCGGTGGCTGAGTTCCGGACCACGGTTCAGCCGATGTTGAACCTGGAGGGTTCTACCGATGGCATGAACTGGGTGGATTCGGCCACCCTGGAGTTCGGGCCTGAGCAGATGGCATTGAAGGTGGGGGAGGCCAATGCTGTCTACTCCCCACTGTGGGTAAGGCCCGGCGCGGGCACAAACGCCCCCTCCTCAGCCAACGTGTCCGAAACCGGGCTGCCTGATACAGCCTTTGCCCAGGCACTTCGCGGTGAGCTCTACCTGAGCCCGTCCGCCTGTGACGCGAACGGGACCAGTGGTGCGCAACCCATTGGCTCCGGGGCGCTGCGCGGGCAGACCTCATCCCCCTTCGATCTGGAGCAGCCGACCACCATCGGGCGGCCCGGTGAGCCCGTCGAACTGTGCGCCAAGGTCTGGATGAATGACAACAACTGGTTGCTCGCCGGAACCAGCCCGGGTACCGCCCAGGCAGCCTGGAACATCACCGCCACCACGACCCTCCCATAGGCAGATGAGGGCCCTGGATGTCAGCCCTGAGCGAACACAACACCCGGAATTGATACGTGTCGGCTCAGGGTTCTCCCCCGTTTAACCCTGAATACCAGCGAAAATGGGCAAAGTTGAGTCGACAGGGAATAACTTTGGAGTTAAGCTCGTTGCAGAAGGTGTAAGGTTGAGTGTGATCCACTCAAGGGCGTCTGTTAGGCTGGTGCCCGTAAGTTGAGCTGAGTGCAGTCAACCACCGAAAGATAAACCGAAACAACAGGAGGAAATGACATGGGACGTGCAGTAGGAATCGACCTGGGTACCACCAACTCTGTGGTATCAGTACTTGAAGGTGGCGAGCCGGTAGTTATCGCAAACTCCGAAGGCTCCCGCACCACCCCGTCCGTGGTGGCATTCGCCAAGAACGGCGAGGTTCTGGTTGGCCAGTCCGCCAAGAACCAGGCTGTCACCAACGTCGACCGCACCATCCGCTCCGTCAAGCGCCACATCGGCTCCGACTGGTCCGTGGCCATCGACGACAAGAACTACACCTCGCAGGAAATCTCCGCGCGTACCCTGATGAAGCTGAAGCGCGACGCTGAGGCCTACCTGGGCGAGGAGGTCACCGATGCCGTGATCACCGTTCCCGCATACTTCGAGGACTCCCAGCGCCAGGCCACCAAGGAGGCCGGCCAGATCGCAGGTCTGAACGTTCTGCGCATCGTTAACGAGCCAACCGCTGCTGCTCTGGCCTACGGACTGGAGAAGGGCGAGCAGGAGCAGACCATCCTGGTCTTCGACCTCGGTGGTGGTACCTTCGACGTCTCCCTCCTCGAGATCGGTGACGGTGTCGTCGAGGTTCGTGCAACCTCCGGTGACAACGAGCTCGGTGGCGATGACTGGGATCAGCGCGTTGTTGACTGGCTGGTCGAGAAGTTCCAGTCCTCCAACGGCATCGACCTGACCAAGGACAAGATGGCCCTGCAGCGTCTGCGCGAGGCAGCCGAGAAGGCCAAGATCGAACTGTCCGCCTCCCAGAACGCCAACATCAACCTGCCGTACATCACCGTTGATGCGGACAAGAACCCACTGTTCCTGGACGAGAACCTCTCCCGCGCAGAATTCCAGCGCATCACCCAGGACCTGCTCGACCGCACCAAGACCCCGTTCAACCAGGTCATCAAGGATGCCGGTGTTTCCGTCTCCGAGATCGACCACGTTGTCCTGGTCGGTGGCTCCACCCGTATGCCTGCCGTGACCGAACTGGTCAAGGAGCTCACCGGTGGCCGCGAGCCGAACAAGGGTGTCAACCCGGATGAGGTCGTCGCTGTCGGCGCCGCCCTGCAGGCCGGCGTTCTGCGCGGCGAGGTCAAGGACGTGCTGCTTCTCGACGTCACCCCGCTTTCCCTCGGCATCGAGACCAAGGGCGGCGTGATGACCAAGCTCATCGAGCGCAACACCACCATCCCGACCAAGCGTTCCGAGACCTTCACCACCGCCGAGGATAACCAGCCCTCCGTGCAGATCCAGGTCTTCCAGGGTGAGCGTGAGATCGCCAGTGCCAACAAGCTGCTCGGCTCCTTCGAGCTCGGTGGCATCGCACCGGCACCGCGTGGCGTGCCACAGATCGAGGTCACCTTCGACATCGACGCCAACGGCATCGTCCACGTCACCGCCAAGGACAAGGGCACCGGCAAGGAGAACACCATCACCATCCAGGACGGCTCCGGCCTGTCCCAGGAGGAGATCGACCGCATGGTCAAGGACGCCGAGGCTCACGCCGAGGAGGACAAGAAGCGCCGCGAGGAGCAGGAGATCCGCAACAACGCGGAATCCCTGGTCTACCAGACCCGCAAGTTCGTCGAGGAGAACGACGACAAGATCTCCGAGGAGCTCAAGGGCAAGGTCGAGGAGGCCGCCAAGGGTGTTGAGGAAGCACTCAAGGGTGAGGACATCGACGCCATCAAGACCGCCGTCGACAAGCTCAACACCGAGTCCCAGGAGATGGGCAAGGCCATCTACGAGGCTGAGGCCACCGCAGGCGCCACCCAGGCCGACGCAGGTGCCGAGGGTGCTGCAGACGACAACGTCGTCGACGCTGAGGTCGTGGATGAGGACGTCTCCGAGGAGAAGAAGGACGGCGACAAGTAATGACCGATTCCTACAAGCTCCCCGACAACCCGGGTGACCCGGAGGCCACCGACAACGAGGGCATCCACCCCGACGAGGTCGAAAACCTCATCGAGGAGGCCGAGCGCACCCAGGGCGGCAACGAGGACGATGACCTGCTGACCACCGAGCCGGATCCCGTTGTCGACGCCCGCGAGGACGGACGGGATCCCACCCTCGAGGCGGATCTCGAAGGTGACATCGAGGCAGTCCTCGACGACATCGATGCCGAGCTCGGTGTCGCGGACACCCCCGAGGCCACCGACGACCTGCCCACCATCGAGGCACAGCTGGCCGAGCGCACGGAGGATCTCCAGCGCGTCACCGCCGAGTACGCGAACTACCGTCGCCGTACCGACCGGGAACGCGCCGGGATCATCGACACCGCCAAGTCCGGCGTGATCAGCCAGCTCCTCCCGATCCTCGACGATCTGGACCTGGCAGAGCAGCACGGCGACCTGGCAGAAGGGCCGCTGAAGGCGTTCGCGGACAAGTTCCGTAACACCCTCACCAGCATGAAGGTTGAGGTCTTCGGTGCACCCGGTGACGCCTTCGACCCGGAGATCCACGAGGCAGTTCAGGATCTCTCCGAGGGTGACACCAAGGTCATTGGAACGGTTCTCCGCAAGGGGTACCGCTTCAACGACAAGCTGATCCGCAACGCGATGGTCATCATCGCCGACCCGGAGAAGTAGGTCACCCGCACCGGAGACGGTGTGGGAGGCGGACAGTGGTTCGTCGAAAAGCGTGGCACCACCCCGCCGGGTGGTTCCTCCAACATGGGGCGCGGTGTCTGGAAAGGCCCCGCGCCCTTTCCCATCACTGGGCGGACACCGCCCGTGGGATGGAATACTTTAATAAACAGCACGTTAATGAACTTGTGAATAACACGATTTGAGAACCTCACACATCATGAACTGAGGGGAGGAGATGCCCAGTGAATAATGCAGAATGGGCAAATAAAGACTATTACGCGGACCTGGGTGTCTCCAAGAACGCCAGTGCCGACGACATCAAGAAGGCCTACCGCAAACTCGCCCGCGAGAACCACCCGGACAAGAACCCCGGGGACCAGGTCGCCGAGGACCGCTTCAAGAAGGCCGCCGAGGCCTACGACGTGGTTGGCGATGAGGCCAAACGCAAGGAATACGATGACCTGAAGAAACTGCTCGCATCCGGTGGGATCCGCGGTGGATTCGGAAGCGGGGGTGCCGGCTTCCCCGGCGGGTTTCGCTCGACGCAGGGCTTCGATGCGTCCGACCTCTTCGGAGGAGCCGGACAAGGTGGAGGATTTTCTGCGGACAGCGGTCTGGGCGATATCTTCGGTGGCATTTTCAACCGCGGCGGTAGTCCTCGCCAGTCAGCTCGGCCGACGCGGGGGGCGGATGTAGAAACCGACATCACCCTCGAATTCCAGGAGGCCGCTAAGGGCACCACCATCCCGGTGGAACTGACCGGTGAGGCACCCTGCAACACCTGCCACGGTTCCGGCTCCGCCTCGGGCCAGCCCTCCAAATGTGGGCAGTGCAACGGCTCCGGTTTCACCTCGGAGAACAAGGGCGCCTTCGGTTTCTCCGCACCCTGCACCAACTGCGGTGGCACCGGTGAAGTCATCACCGATCCGTGTGCCGACTGCCGCGGACGGGGCACCGTGCGCCGCACCAGGTCCATCACGGTCCGCATCCCGGCCGGTGTCGAGGACGGCCAGAAGGTCCGTCTGGCAGGGCAGGGTGAGGCGGGCCCCAACGGCAAACCCGCCGGTGACCTCTTTGTCCGTGTCCACGTCAAGGAGGATCCCGTGTTCGAGCGCGAGGGGAACAACGTCCATGTCACCGTGCCGGTGAGTTTCTCGGAGCTGGCCCTGGGTGGGGCGATCTCTGTGCCCACCCTGGACAAACCGGTCAAACTCAAGCTCGCGCCGGGCACCCCGGATGGACGCACCCTGCGCGTGCGGGGTCGTGGTGTGGAAACCCGCACCACCAAGGGTGATCTGATGGTCACCGTGCAGGTCACCGTCCCACCCACCCTCGATGATGAGGCAGCCGAGGCGCTGCGCGCCTATGCGGAGGCAGAGAAGAAGTCAGGTTTCGACCCCCGTGCCAACTGGGCGGGGAATAACCGCTAGACCGCCACCCGGATGGGAGGTATCCGTCGAGGATCACCACATCCGGGAGGCGATGCGGGGACAGTAGGAGAAGGCGACGAGAACAATGTCTACCACCAGCAAGCACCAGGACCACGCCAACGGTCAGGAACCACAGAACGGTTCCGAGCACACGGGGTTCAGCGGCGAGGTCTATGTCATTTCCGTTGCCGCTGAACTCGCCGGCATGCATGCCCAGACGCTGCGCACCTATGACCGGATGGGGCTGGTCACCCCACGCCGCACCCGGGGCGGGGGCCGCAGATACACCCGGGATGATGTGGAACTCCTGCGCAAGATCCAGCGGCTCAGCCAGGAGGACGGGGTCAACCTGGCCGGAATCAAGGCCATCATCGAACTCGGCGAGGAGAACCGTCGGCTGAGGGACTCCCTCCGCAATCTCAAGGCGGAGAACGAGTCGCTCACGGGCGAACTCCGCCGCGGTGGAGGTCGCCCCCGCGGTGAACTGGTTCATGTGCCCCGGTCCACAGCGCTCGTGATGTGGGAACGACGCAAGGGGCGCAACTCCTAGCGGGGCGGTTCCACATAAAAACAGGGTGGTGCATGGTGATCATGCACCGCCCTGTTGTCTGTGGTCTTCTTCGCCGTGCCGATCATCTCCATAGGCGACCTGCGGGGGTGGTCACGCACTTTTTCTACCGTATTCCTGGCTGCGGGGATGGAGGGCGCGAGGGGGTGGGGGTGGGCACGGTGGTAGCGCCGGAACCGGCCGGGCGTTATGGTGGCAACAATGCGGGATTATGTGCCCGCTGTCACAAAGGTTGATCAGGTGTCACCTGACGCACAATACGGACCCATGGTGGGGGACGGTAGCCCTACGCTCATCCCTACTGCCGTTCCCAGCCGTGATCCGTGGCGCGCTCTGTGGTCGCCTGGTCTGCGATTTTCCTAGCGAAGGAGACACCATGACCGTCTATGCCAACCCGGGGACCGAAGGCTCGATCGTCAACTACAAGAAGCGGTATGACAACTACATCGGTGGGCAGTGGGTACCACCGGTGGAGGGCCAGTACATGGAGAACATCACGCCGGTCACCGGCGAGGTTTTCTGTGAGGTCGCGCGTTCCACTGCAGCTGACATCGAAGCAGCCCTGGATGCGGCCCACGCGGCAGCTCCTGCATGGGGCCAGACTTCTGTTGCTGAGCGCGCATTGATCCTGCACCGTATTGCGGACCGTATGGAGGAGCACCTCGAGGAGATCGCTGTCGCGGAAACCTGGGAGAACGGCAAGGCTGTCCGTGAGACGCTTGCCGCTGATATCCCATTGGCCATTGACCACTTCCGTTATTTTGCCGGTGCCATCCGTGCACAGGAGGACCGTTCCTCCCAGATCGACCACAACACCGTTGCCTACCATTTCAATGAGCCCATCGGCGTTGTCGGCCAGATCATCCCCTGGAACTTCCCCATCCTCATGGCTACTTGGAAGATCGCCCCGGCACTTGCCGCAGGTAATGCCATCGTGATGAAGCCCGCAGAGCAGACCCCGGCGTCCATCCTCTACCTGATGAACATCATCGGAGACCTCCTTCCAGATGGTGTGCTCAACATCGTCAATGGTCTCGGTGAGGATGCAGGTAGCGCACTGTCCAGCTCTGACCGTATCGGCAAGATCGCCTTCACCGGTTCCACCCAGGTGGGCAAGATCATCAACAAGGCTGCTTCCGACAAGATAATCCCGGTGACACTGGAGCTCGGTGGCAAGTCCCCATCCATCTTCTTCAAGGACGTGATGTCTGAGGACGATGCATTCCTCCAGAAGGCCGTCGAAGGCTTTGCCATGTTCGCCCTGAACCAGGGTGAGGTCTGTACCTGTCCTTCCCGCGCACTTGTCCATGAGTCCATCGCGGATGAGTTCCTTGAGCTCGGCGTGGAACGCGTCAAGAACATCAAGCTGGGCAACCCGCTGGATACTGAAACCATGATGGGTGCTCAGGCCTCCCAGGAGCAGATGGACAAGATCTCCAGCTACCTCAAGATCGGCCCCGACGAGGGGGCGGAAACCCTCACCGGCGGCAAGATCAACAAGATCGACGGTCTGGACAACGGTTACTACATCGAGCCGACCGTGTTCCGTGGCACCAATGACATGCGGATCTTCCGTGAGGAGATCTTCGGACCGGTGCTCTCCGTGGCCACCTTCTCCGATTTCGATGAGGCCATCCAGACCGCCAACGACACCAACTACGGTCTCGGCGCCGGCGTGTGGACCCGTGACCAGAACACCGTCTACCGTGCCGGCCGCGCTATCCAGGCAGGTCGTGTCTGGGTGAACCAGTACCACAACTACCCGGCGCACTCTGCCTTCGGTGGCTATAAGGAATCCGGCATCGGTCGTGAAAACCACCTGATGATGCTGGCTCACTACCAACAGACCAAGAACCTCCTGGTCTCCTACGATCCGAACCCGACCGGCCTGTTCTAAGCCTGTTCTAGACACCCCAATATGATGCCGCACCCCCACACCAAGGGGGTGCGGCATCAGCCCTGTTCAGCCTTGCTGTCCACCACGTCCCTGACCCGGTCGAGGAACCCCGGGTCATCCCAGTACCCGGAATGGGACACATCAGATTCCCACACCTCGGAGCCGAACCAGGGGGAGGTCGGATCCCTGCCGTGGACCCCGTTGACCATGGTGGTGGCCAGGCCGATGGGATCCCGAGTGCCAGTGACGGCATACACATCGGCGTGGATATCGCGGGCATGCCCCACACCTGCGCCGGGACTTCCCACCAGGATCACGGCATCGAAACCATCCGGGCTCTCCGATGCAGCTGTGCCCACCACCACGGAACCGTAGCTATAACCCAGGCCCACCCGTCGTTGATCCGGGCGTCGGGTGGCCAGCGCCTCCTGAAAGGTCCGGAGTTCACGTCCCGCCACCTCGGCGCTGCGCCCGGAGATCGCGTGCGGGATGCCCGGGGGTGCCGTGTACCCGGACCACAGGATGGTGGCGGCTCCGGTGGCCTGGTGGATCCGGCGTGCCCGGTCGAGGTTGCCCTGCCAGTGGACGGGATCGGAGGATCCCACCCCGGCGACCATGGTGGTTACCGCAGCCGACTCATCAATGTCACCGAAGGCGGCGGCGAAGGTGCCGTCGCCCACTTCGAGGAGCATGAGATCGGGGTTAGCGTCGACAAGCTCCCGGATCAGGGGTGGAGCGTTCATATGGTGGAATTCGTGGATCGCGGTGGCGGGCAGGTCCGCGACATCCCCGAGTGCCTGCACCGGTGGGGCCGCGGTCGGGGTGCACAGGGCCCCGATCTGGCGGGCGCACATGAAGTCCAGGAGATCACCCATCATGGTGAGATACCGCAGGGTGGCGATGGCCTCCGGGGCGATGCCCGCCCAGCGTTCCACCACCCACAGATGTTGCTCCAGGACCCGGGCCAGTCCCGCGGCACTGAGCAGGAACCTGGCCACCGAGCTGATCTGGTCGACGGTGTCGGTGATGGTGGTGTTGTGGGCGTGCAACCTCCGGATCCCCAGGACCAGGGCCTCCGAATCGGTGAAATTGAGCAGGTCATTCCACCGCAGGGACCGCTCCTCCGACTGCCCACCCAGTGCCCGCCCGATCTCCTCGAGCACGCCGGCCAGCTCCTCCAGCTCGTGGCTCTTCAATGCCAAGGTCACAGGTGCCTCCCCAGGTCGGCAGCCAGGGCGTCATCGAGGTGGCAGAAGGACCGCGCCAGGGTGTCCATGGAGTGCAGGGAGGAGGCGAGGGTGTGTTCGGCGTCGTAAAGCAGGGCCCGCCAGCCCGCATCGGCGGCGCGCAGGGCACTCTCGGTCCGGCTCGTACCTCCGGTCGGGGTGAGGGGTGGGAAGAGCAGGTCACGGGTGGTGGCGGCAAGGTGCTCGGGGAAATCTGTCGTCATGAACATGCCACTCAGTCAAGGGCCGCACGAGGTAAATGACAAGAATGGGTGCATCGAACCTGTGAACAATCAGCGCCGCGCACCTAGGCTGTGGATTATGCGCATCGCTTTGATACAGATCACCTCCGGTGGCGATAAGATGGCCAACCTGGAGCTCGTCAGAACCACCGCCACCGACGCCGCAGCGAAGGGAGCACGTCTGCTCATCTACCCCGAGGCCACCTCTCAGGCCTTCGGCACCGGGCGCCTCGATGAGCAGGCGGAAGACCTGCACACGGGTGTTTTCGCCACGGGTGTGCAGCAGCTGGCTGAGGACCTCGGGGTAGTGATCGTGGTGGGGATGTTCACCCCGGCCGACACCGTGGAACAGGACGGCAAGACCCTCCACCGGGTGCACAACACCGCCTTGATCACCGGCAACGGACTGCACGAGGGTTATCACAAGATCAATACCTATGACGCTTTCGGCTACCGCGAATCCGACACCGTCAAACCGGGAACCGAATCACATGTATTCGACCTCGACGGCGTGAAGGTCGGCGTGGCCATCTGTTATGACCTCAGGTTCCCCATCCAGTTCCAGGACCTGGCGCGCGCCGGGGCCCAGGTGATCGTGGTGCCCACCTCCTGGCAGGACGGGGACGGCAAACTGGATCAGCTGCAGGTGCTCACCCGCGCCCGCGCCCTGGATTCCACCTCGTGGATCCTCATGTGCGACCAGGCCCGCCCCACCGAGAAACGTAAGGGCCCCGCCGGGATCGGTCATTCCATGGTGGTTGATCCCACCGGGGTGGTCACGGACACCGCGGGCTATGAACCGACAACCATCATCGCAGACATCGACCTGTCCAACCTTCAGGACATCAGGGATTCCATCCCGGTCCTGTAGCTAGAACTCCAGGTGCTCGATCCGGTCGCGCGGGGTGCCACGCCTGATCAGGGCGCGCCGGATATCCCGCGCCATCTGCTCGGGCCCCGCGATGAGGACATCCCGGTCCGCCCACGAGCCGACGCTGGTGACAATCTCCGCCATCTGCCCCACCTGGGTCAGGTGCAGGCCCCGGGGCGGTTGTGAGGCCTCGGTGGCCTGCACCCACCAGGCGTCCTCGGCGTTGGTGGTCACCGGCACCACCGACAGCCATGGGCAGGTCGCCGCGAAATTCCACAGCCCCATCAGTTCATACAGCTCACCGGGGTATTCCGCACCGACGAAGAAGTGCAGGCGCGGGGGATACGTGCGGGTCATCAGCTCGAACATCATCGCCCGCAGCGGCGCCAGCCCGGTGCCGTAGGCGATGAACAGCAGGTCGTCCTGCTTATCGACGCCGCCCCCATCCCCGTGGTCACCGTCGTCCCCGGGCTCACCGTCGCCGGTGACCGCGCCGGGGGAGGCGTCGACAAGCGCGGAACCGGCCCCGAAGAGACGCTGACCGAACTCGCCCTGCCCCAGCCCGATGGACCACCGGTCACCCGGTTGGGAACCGGCGAGCAGGCGCAGGGCCTCGTCATCGCCGGTCTGGATGTGGAATTCCACCTGGCCCCATTCATTCGCCGGGATCGACGGGCAGAGGAAACGCCAGGAATTCTGCAGATACCCCGCGGTGACCGGCAGGTACTGGCCGGGGAAATAACTCAAGGGGCCATCGGCCTCCAGGCGCACGACGATGAAGCGCCGACTGCGTCGTTCCACCTGCACCACCGTCGCGTCGGTGGCGGCGGGGATACCGGCATCGATGGACTCCTGGGCGGCGGCGGCCATCTCGGATGTGGTGGCGGTGATGGCGCGTTCGGCGAATAGTTCCGTCTCGAACGGCAGATCCTCACCCACCTCGCGCAGTGCCAGGCGGAGGGACTCACCGAGGGTGGTGAAGGTCTGCGGGGTGAAACCGAAACGCCGGTAGTCCCGGGCGAGATCGCGGAAATACTCCACCGTCCCGGGATCGACCGCGCCCTCGTCCCCGACACCGTCCAACATCGCGGCCAGCAGTTCCGTGATGCTGATGTGGGTCTGATCATCCACATGCGGAATGCAGGTGTATGCCAGGGGATCGAGTGTGGACAGCCTGGACATCACTGTTGCGAGGAAAACGTCCGGGTTGTCCTCAATGAGGGAGGTAACAGGGCGCATCGGTCGGGGTGTCACGTTGTCCATTGTGCCCTTTTTCGCTGCTGGGGCGGCGGACCGGCACGCCTGCCAACTGGGGGTTAGAACTCGTAACCAGTCACCCGGCCCTGGGTGTTGGGCTCCCACCCGAGGGCGGGTGCGACGTGCTCGGCGAAGTTGCGCAGGATGGAGGCATTGAGTTCCACGCCCATCTGGTTCGGCACGGTGAGCATGAGGGTGTCGGCATCCATGACGGCCTTGTCCTGTTTGAGCTGGTCGATGAGCTCATCCGGGGTGCCGGCGTAGGTGCGGCCGAAGGTGGTGTGGGTGTCATCGATGATGCCGATCTGATCCCCGCCCTGCCCCTGCAGGCCGAAGAGTTCACGGTCGCGGTCGGTGAGGATGGGGAAGACCGAACGGGAGACGGACACGCGCGGGGTCCAGTCGTGGCCGGCCTCCTTCCAGGCGGCGCGGTAGTTCTGGATCTGGTCGAACTGCAGATCGGCCAGGCTCTGGCCGGTGGCCTCGGAGACCAGGGTGGAACTCATCAGGTTCACCCCATCCTTCGCCGCCTGGATGGCGGTGTTGTGGGAACCCGCACCCCACCAGATGGATTTCCGCAGCTGTGGGTCATGCGGGAAGATCGGCAGCGGGGTGCCGGGGCGGTACAGGCGTGGGTACTGGTCCTCGGCGGCCACGGCCATGCCATAACCGTCGATGGCTGCCATGAAATTCTGGAACTTCTCCCGGGCCATGCCCGCACCCTTGGGGTCATCCTCGCCGGTGGCGTACCCGAAGGCCTCCCAGCCCTTCTCAGCGGGTTCGGGTGATCCCCGGGACACGCCGAGGGCCACTCTGCCGTCGGCGAGCAGGTTCAGTGCTGCGGCCTCCTCTGCCAGGTGTAGGGGGTTTTCATACCGCATGTCGATGACGCCGGTGCCCACCTCGATGTTCTTCGTGGCACCGATGATCGCGCCGAGCAGGGGCATGGGGGCCGCGCCCTGTGGTGCGAAGTGGTGGACGCGGAAGTAGGCGCCGTTGACACCGATCGCATCTGCCTCCTTGGCCAGTTCCAGGGCCTGGTGAAGCATGCTGCGCTCCTGGCCGATCTGATAATGGCCGAAACTCAAGAATCCGAATGCCTTCATGACAGGTACCTTTCCACTACTTAATTGATGTGTCAACAATTATCGTTGGGGGCGCGCGGCGCGCTCAACGCCGCCCCATCAGGCCCAGCCTCCTGGCCGCCACCCGACCGGCGATCCGCCCGGCGCGGGTGGCGCCCACGGTGGAGGCGGTGGATCCATAGCCGACCAGCAGGACGCGGTCGTCGGCGGCGGGGGAGACCTCGTCGTTCATGAGGATGCCGCGATCGCCGCGCAGTTTTATGGGGGCGAGGTGGCGCAGTGCTGGGCGGAAACCGGTGTTCCAGAAGATCACGTCCACCTCCAGCTCGGTACCGGCGGGGTAGGGGTCCCAGCTGGCGGGGACCGCGAGGCGGTTGTTGGCGGAGGGGCCCAGGCCGTGGGCGAGGCTGGTGGTGGGTTCGCCGAACACCACGCCGGTGGGTGTGATCTCGTCGAACATGCCCCGGCTGACAATCAGACCCCGTTCCACGCCTTCCATGTAATCCGGCCACTGGGGGATGCCCGTTGTGCGCACGACGCTGGCCGGTGCCTTGCCGGAATGGGTGCGTTCCCTAACCGCGCGTTCCACGGCAAGCCCCCAGCCGTCGTCGAATTTCTTCTCCGTGAAGTTCGGGGGCCGGCGTGTGGCCCAGGTCAGGTCGGCGATGCCTTCCATCTCCAGGAGGAACTGCACGGCGCTCAGGCCACCGCCGACCACGAGCACCCGCTGCCCCTCGAAATCGGAGGCGCGGGTGTAGCCGACGGTGTGCAGCTGCCGGCCTGTGAATTTATCGATACCCGGGATATAGGGCACATAGGGGTTGGTCCACGTGCCGGTGGCATTGAGGACATGCCGCGTCTGCCAGGTTCGACCGTCCTCCGCCTCCACCAGCAGGGCGGAGGCGGGGTCGGACGGGTCGGTGGGGGACACCGACCGTACCTTCACCGGCCGGACCACCTGGAGATCGAAGGTCTCCTCATAGGCACCGTAATACTGTGTGACCAGCTGGGAGGCGGGTGTGGTGGGGTCGGGGTGGTCCATGGGCAGTCCCGGTAGGTCGGCGATGCCGTGGGCCTTGCCCAGGGTGAGGGAATCCCAGCGGTGTCGCCACGCGCCGCCGGGGCCGTCATTGGAGTCGAGCACCTGGAAATCCTGGCCTGGTTCCAGTCCGCGCCGGGCCAGTTCATGGGCCGCGGCAAGACCTGCCTGGCCGGCGCCGATGATGATCGCCTCATAGTTTGTTGTCATATCAACAATTCTAGCACCATGGGGCGTGCTCCGCTAGGGGTCCCTGCGGGCGGAAACTGGGGATGATCCCTGATGCCGGGATCCCGGTTCGTGGCTAAACTTGAACCTGGCCTGCTCAACTTTATAATGACCACATTCCTTAAGTTGAGTGGAATAGACTCAACTTTGAAAGCGTTGATATAGGTGTAAGCAAAAAAATGGTCGCTGACCTGTGTGGATCCTTTTAAGGTTCACACGATCTGTCCCGGTGGGAAGCCGGTCATGGTTGGCGCAATGATGAAAGGATTTTTGCGACATGAGTTCATTCAATCCAACTACCAAAACCTCCGAGGCCATGCAGGCAGCCCTGCAGCAGGCCTCCGCCAACGGCAACCCCGATATCCGTCCGGCCCACCTGCTGGTGGCCATCCTGGACCAGGCCGATGGCGTTGCCGCCCCGGTGCTGACCGCCACGGGCGTTGATCCCAAGACCGTCCTGGCAGAGGCCCAGAAACTGGTCGACGGTTACCCCAAGGCCTCCGGCTCCAACCTGGCCAACCCCAACTTCAACCGTGATGCCCTCAATGCGCTGACCGCATCCCAGGAACTCGCCGGTGAACTCGGTGATGAGTATGTCTCCACCGAGGTTCTCCTCGCGGGCATCGCACGCGGCAAGTCGGATGCCGCCGACCTGCTCACGGGCAGGGGAGCAACCTATGATGCTATCAAGGCCGCCTTCCAGTCCGTCCGTGGTTCCCAGAAGGTCACCTCCCAGGACCCGGAGGGGCAGTTCCAGGCCCTGGAGAAGTACTCGACCGACCTGACCAAACTCGCCCGCGAGGGCAAGATCGACCCGGTGATCGGCCGTGACCAGGAGATCCGTCGTGTAGTCCAGGTGCTCAGCCGCCGCACCAAGAACAACCCGGTCCTCATCGGTGAACCCGGTGTGGGTAAGACCGCGATCGTGGAGGGCCTGGCCCGCCGCATCGTCGCCGGTGACGTTCCGGAATCCCTCAAGGGCAAGACCCTGGTCAGCCTGGATCTCGGCTCCATGGTCGCCGGTGCGAAGTACCGCGGTGAATTCGAGGAGCGCCTCAAGGCTGTCCTCGATGAGATCAAGGGCGCCAACGGTGAGATCGTCACCTTCATCGATGAGCTGCACACCATCGTCGGTGCGGGTGCCTCCGGTGAATCCGCCATGGATGCCGGCAACATGATCAAGCCGCTGCTCGCCCGCGGTGAGCTGCGCCTGGTCGGTGCCACCACCCTCAACGAGTACCGCAAGTACATCGAGAAGGACGCCGCCCTGGAACGTCGTTTCCAGCAGGTCTACGTCGGTGAACCGAGCGTGGAGGATGCCGTGGGTATCCTGCGTGGCCTCAAGGAACGCTATGAGGTCCACCACGGTGTCCGCATCCAGGACTCCGCACTGGTGGCCGCCGCCGAGCTGTCCAACCGGTACATCACCAGTCGTTTCCTCCCCGACAAGGCCATCGATCTGGTCGATGAGGCCGCCTCACGCCTCCGCATGGAGATCGACTCCTCACCGCAGGAGATCGATGAGCTCGAGCGCATCGTACGACGCCTCGAGATCGAGGAGGTCGCCCTGACCAAGGAGACCGACGTCGCCTCCCGCGAGCGTCTGGAGCGACTGCGTTCCGAGCTTGCCGACGAGCGCGAGAAGCTCTCTGAGCTCAAAGCCCGCTGGCAGAATGAGAAGACCGCCATCGATGACGTCCGCGAATCCAAGGAGGAACTCGAGGCGCTGCGCTCCGAGTCCGACATCGCCGAGCGCGAGGGTGATTACGGCCGCGTCGCTGAGCTGCGTTACGGTCGCATCCCCGAGTTGGAGAAGAAGATCGCCGAGGCAGAGGGCAAGATCGGCGGTGCGGACAACTCCATGCTCACCGAGGAGGTCACCCCGGATGTCATCGCTGAGGTCGTCTCCGCGTGGACGGGTATCCCTGCGGGCAAGATGATGCAGGGCGAGACCGAGAAACTGCTCCACATGGAACGTGTCCTGGGCAAGAGGGTCGTCGGCCAGCACGAGGCGGTCACCGCGGTCTCCGATGCGGTGCGCCGTTCCCGTGCGGGTGTGGCGGATCCGAACCGTCCGACCGGTTCCTTCCTCTTCCTCGGACCCACCGGTGTGGGTAAGACGGAGCTGGCCAAGGCGGTCTCCGAGTTCCTCTTCGATGATGAACGTGCCATGGTGCGCATCGACATGTCGGAGTACTCGGAGAAGCACTCCGTGGCACGTCTGGTCGGTGCCCCTCCGGGATACGTCGGCTACGACCAGGGTGGTCAGCTCACCGAAGCGGTGCGACGTCGCCCGTACACGGCGGTGCTGTTCGACGAGGTGGAGAAGGCTCACCCGGACGTCTTCGACATCCTCCTGCAGGTGCTTGACGACGGTCGCCTCACCGACGGCCAGGGTCGCACGGTGGACTTCCGCAACACCATCCTGATCCTGACCTCCAACCTGGGTGCCGGCGGCACACGGGAGCAGATGATGGACGCGGTGAAGATGGCCTTCAAGCCGGAGTTCATCAACAGGCTCGATGACATCGTGATCTTCGACCCGCTGTCACAGGAGCAGCTGGCCAGCATCGTCGAGATCCAGATCGACCAGTTGGCCGATCGTCTGTCGGGTCGTCGCCTCACCCTGCGGGTCTCGGATGCGGCGAAGCTGTGGCTGGCCGAGCGCGGTTATGATCCGGCCTACGGTGCCCGCCCGCTGCGCAGGCTCATCCAGCAGGCCATTGGTGACAAGCTGGCCAAGGAGCTGCTGGCCGGTGAGATCCGCGACGGTGACCGCGTGCTTGTCGACGTCGCCGACGGAGGCCAGCACCTGGATGTCTCCAGGGAGCAGTAACTCCCGCGGGCGCGCCGCTTAGGATGACCCGACGCTGGATCCCCCTGCCACCGGCGGGGTGTCCGGCTTGGCTGGGCTGGCGTCAAACACCTCACGGAACGTCAGCCCACCGGGGAGGTACTCAACCTCCCCGGGGCGTTCCTGGAAACAGGATTTGTGCAGTGCCCACCGGAACGCCTCGTACTTGTAGTAGGAGGCGAACAGAGCCTCATGCTCCAGGGTGGATTCAGCCTGCTCCCGCAGGTCATCTTGTTCCTCCGGCGACAGGAGACCGTAGGAACCCCGGTCGGGGTAAAGGATGCTGTCGATGAAATCCCCGACCGGATCGCGGGAATCCTGCAATTCCTGATAGAGCGCCTCCTGGGTGGGTGCGAGTGTGTCCGACCCCTGTCCTGAGGTGATGATCCGGAGCACATCGGTTTCCGCACCGAAGCGCATCCGGTAGTCGTGATAGGCATATGCCCAGGCCTGGGCAGGTACCAGCTGTGTGGGAAGCTCCGCCCGGATCTCCTCCACGGTGGCGATATCGTCCTCCCCCCAGCTGTAGACGGCCATGGCATGGGGGTGGGTGGTCACCAGGTCGGCCCGGATATTCTCCAGATCCGCCGCACTGTAGTTGAAGGTGCACGTGCCGTTGTCGATGGTGGTGGTGGCCGCCTGCGCGGTCGGCAGGGTCGTCAACCCCATCATCGCGGTGGCACCGGCGACAATGAGGGTGGTTGCTCTTCGGTGCATCTCATGCTCCTATCAGGCCCATCAGCGGAATTTTTAAAGAAATGTACAGTACGGATGACGTGATGGTCTAGAGCAAGGGAGGAACGTGCGGTGGGCGAGCAGGTGAAACTCCGCATTCCCCTGGGGATCGGTGGCGTGGAGTCGGAGGAGGTGGTCGTCGAAAAGCTCGACGGACCCCACTGGCTGGTCTGCTCCATCCCGGCGCTGTGCACCGGGGTCGCGCTTGGCGACGTCATCGTAGCCGACCCGGTCGACGAGATCCTGGAGTTCCAGGCCGTGGCCATCCCCGGTGGCAACTCCACCCTCCGCCTGCTGGTCGATCCGGTGGCCCTCCACCATGTCCGCGCCCACCTCGAGGCGTTGGGGCTGCGGGTGGATCAGCCCCTGTCCGAGATGCTCGCGGTGAACATCGCCCCGGATTCACCCGTGCCCGGACTGGGGGTCCTCCTGGATGATTTGGTGGATCAGGATGTAGTCCACATTGCCCCGGGGGATCAGCTTCCGTTGGTGTAGAGGGTGAGCCCCCACCCGGGCATCCAGTTCCCGATGGACATGCTCACTGCAGCCGGGAGAGAGAAGTCATGCGCGGAGGTCACACCCACCGCCCACAGCTGGCCCCCGTAGAGGGCGAACACGGGCCCACCACTGTCACCGGCGCTGGTGGAGCCCTGGTAGTAGAACTGTCCCTCATGGCCCGGGCCGGAGTACGGACCGCAGGATAACCCTGTGCGGTACCCCACCCGGCAGATCTCCGGGCGGGTGGCCTCCAACCAGGCGATATCCTGCCACCCGGCCACTGCCCCGTGGGTGGGCAGGCCGGCGTTGGCGATCGTGGTGGGATACAGCTCGATCAGGCCGATATCCGCCCCGAAGATACCGGCATCGGAACCATTGACATAGGACTCCACCATGGACCCGATGACGGGATAGTTGCCCTCACCATCCGCTGCCGCAAACAGGTCCCCCGCTGCACCACAGTGCCCCGCGGTGATGACGAACCGACGATCCCCGACACCGGCGAACCACCCCGCGGAACAGGCATACCCGTTGTCGAGGTTGAGGATCTGGTTCCCCGGTTGCACATAGCCTGCAAGCTCCACCAGTTCATCGACCGGCCCCTCCACCGGTTCCTCCCCTGATTCGTGCACCCGTTCCTGCGCCAGCTCCGGGCTGGGCGCCGGGAGTTCCGGCGTGGGATCCAGGGTGGTCTCGGGGACCTCCTCCGGGGTTGGTGTGGCCATCGGCACGGTCGGCGACGTGGTGGCGCCCTGCGGGGCCGGTGACTTGCCAGCAACCGTCGAGGCCGCCACATCGGCATCGATCCCACAGCCTGCCATCAGCACCCCGCCGGTGATCATCAGGGCGGCGGTGCTGACGGCGATGGCACTGCGTCTCATGGGCGGTCCTCGAGGTAGAAAACTCCAAGCAACAGGTACGCGTTATCTAGGAGTTGAGAATACTGGACCGGAGGTGGTCACGCGGGTTGTTTTAGCGGATGCGCTTTCCGGGCCCCGCCTCCCGGGAGGGGCAATTGTGGTGGCGGTCACCCCGCATGGCTCGTATCGTGGGGGACATGGCACAGGATAAGAACCCGGACAAGACCCCAGGCGGACCATCCGTGAAGGACGGCGAGCTCTATGAGGAGCTGCGTGAGGAAGGGGCGAGCAAGGAGAAGGCCGCCCGCATCGCCAACGCCGCCGCGAACACCTCCCGTGAGGAGGTGGGGGAGAAGGGCGGCAAGGCGGGCAGCTATGAGGACTGGACGGTGGAGGAACTACGCGCACGCGCAGCCGAACTGGAGATCCACGGACGCTCAACAATGAAGAAGGATGAGCTCATCGACGCCCTACGCAATCACTGAGCGGTGGTGGCCTGCCCCGCGATGTCCTGGCTGCTCAGAGCGTAATATCTACTGAGCTGACGGTACGGTCGGGAAGCGAAGGCCAGCAGCACCACGATCAGGGTGATCACCCCGGAGAGCATAAACATCAGGGCCATGCCACGCGCGGTCCCGTCACCGAGCAGCACGCCGAGGGCGCTGTCCGCGCCGGGGCCGTCCATCCAGGGGATGAGGTAGGCCTGGGCCACCACCGCGACGATCACCGCCGACAGGGGATTGGCGCCCATCTCCACGGCCATGGCCAGGCCGAAGACGCGGCCCTGCTGCCGGAACGGCACCACCCGTTGGAGGATGGTCTGTTCGGTGGCCTCGGCGGCCGGGGTGATGAGCATGAAGACAAAAATGCCGGCCACGAACAACCATCCCCATTCCCGGATGGTGAAGACGATGCCGATGATGGCGATGCCGACGTTGACCAGTAACAGGGTGCGTACGGGATTGGATCCCAGGCCCACCCGGGCGATGACCATGCCACCGATGATGAACCCCAGGCCGGTCAGACCCAGCATCACACCCCACAGCTGTGGGGAGAACAACTCCAGGCCGTAGGGGTCCATGAGGGCGGTGTAGACACCACCGACCAGGTTGTTGAAGCAGGTGAACAGGATCAGCGCAAGCAGTCCGGGCACGCCCCTGATGATGGCCAGGGAACCCCGGATGTCCAGCCCCTGCGACACCGTGTGTAGATCGGACGGGACCGGGGTCGGGGTGAACACCTCCCCGTCGGCACTCGGCGCGGGTGCCATGGGAACCGTCGCATCAGCGTGCTGCGTCACGATCTCCGGCTCTGGGATCTCCACCGTGATCAGATGTAGCACCGCCAGCAGCGTCAGCACCAGACATACCCACAGGGTGGTCTCCATCCCGAAGAATCCGATCGCCATGCCCGCCATCATCGAGGTGACCAGGAAGGACATGCCATGCACCACCCCGACCAGGCCGTTGGCCTTGTCGCGCCGATCCTCCGACACCAGGAGGGTGACCACGGTGGACAGGGCGATATTGCGCAGATGCTCCACGATGGATCCGATGAGGATCAGGATGCTGAACACCCACAGCGCGGGTGAATCCAGGCTGATGGCGGCGGTGTCCATCCATACCACCCACACCACACCGGCGAGGGCGAAGAAGACCAGGGTCAGGCACGAGGAGGCCATCATGACGGTCTTCTTGCGGTTGTGGTCCACAATGCTGCCGAAGAAGATCGAGGTCACGGCGAGCGCGCCCATATAACCGGCGTTGAGGATGCCGGCCAACGCCACATTCCGGGTTTCCAGGTACACCCAGAACAACAGGGAATAGGCGAGAAATCCGGTCACCACATTGAAGATCAGGGTGTTGACCAGAACCTTGTGGAAGTGTTGCATAGCGTCATCCTACGCCGGGGTAAAGCAGCCGGGAAGGCCCCGTGACCGGGGTGGAAAAGGCGCGGACTAGCATGGAAATCCGTGACTATCGACGAACTGATCACGCTCGCCGGTGAGCAACCGACCCGGGTATCCAGGCGATCCGGGGTGTCCCGTTCCACCCTGAAGCGGGTCAAGGACGGTACCAGTGAACCCACCCTGTCGACTCTCCGGGAGGTGGCCCTGGCACTGGGGTTGGATGTCACCGTGACCGCCGGGCCCGCCTCCGATCCCTTCGCGGCCGCCGCGGCGCGCACCCTCATCGATGATTCCGTGCCGGAGAATCCCGAGGACAGCGGCATCGTCGCCTGGTTGGACAGGTTTGAACGCTGGAATATCACCGATCCGCTCACCCTGGTCGCCGAGGCCGGGATCGTGCAGGGCATCACCCGGCGTCCCGGTGCGAGGTTCGTCGCCACCGACCCCGGTGACCTTGCCGCGCTGCCTGATCTCTTCGCCGTGCAGGACACCCGCTGGGCGTTGTCCGGTGCCGCCACCGCCACCGTCATCATGGGGCGGGTGGTGGAGGGACCGACCGTGGTGTGGCACGAGGGCGGGGACACCGCATTCGATTTCGGTACCCCGGTGGCGGAGCCGGCCGCCGCGGATGTCATCCTCGTGCCCGCCGGGGCCACTGAGCTGGCGGGCCATTACACCCAGGGGCCGCTCAACTTCGTCGCGCCGGTCCAGCTGGTGATCGATCTCCACAGCCTCGGCATGTATGAGGAGGCGGAGTTTCTCACCAGCGGATGGCGCAGCTGAGCTACCCGCGGGCCCGACCGCGTCTGCCTCTGCACCAACCCCCGCCAACGCCTAGGCTCGGTGGCATGACAGTGTCGATTTCCCCATCCGAATTAGCTGAATCGATCCGCTCCGGTGACAAAACCACCGTTCTCGCCGCCTTCTGGGCACCCATTGAAGGTGCCGGACTCACCCTGTTCCGTTCCGAGCACATCCCGACCTCCCTGTTCTGTGACCCAGCGCTGGAGCTGTCGGGAATCCCCAGTTCCACCGATGGCCGCAACCCGCTGCCCACCCTGCCGCTGCTGGCCCGCGCATTCCGGCGCTGGGGCCTGAACACCGACCGTGAGGTGGTGGTCTATGACCAGGGGCGTGGCCTGTACGCGTCCAGGGCATGGTGGATCCTGCGCTGGGCCGGTGTGCCCAATGTGCGGATCCTCGACGGTGGTTTCCGCCGGTGGGAGGACCAGAACCTCGGTCATGCCGGCGGCCCGGGAAATTTCCCGCACTTCTGCAATATCCGCCCCAACCCGGGGCAGATGCCCACGGCCACCATCGACGAGGTCAAGGCGCACACCGGCCTGCTTATCGACGCCCGTGACCCCGACCGTTTCGCCGGCCGCCGTGAGCTGCTGGACCTCAAGGCCGGCCACATCCCGGGTGCGGTCAACGTCCCGGCCCGCAGCCTGCTTAACGAGGACTTCACCTTCAAAACACCGGAGCAGATGCGGGAGGTTTTCGCAGCGGTCGGAGTGACCGGCGGGGAGGGCGCCATCGTCTACTCCGGTTCCGGCAACCATTCCGCCCAGGTGCTCGCGGCGATGGAGCACGCAGGTCTCCCCGGTGCCGCGCATTATGTCGGAGGGTGGTCCCAGTGGAGCGCCAATCCGAAGAACCCTGTGGAGCGTTCAGCGTAGAACCCGGGAGCTGCCAGTAAGGTGTGAGTTGTGATGGAAACTCTGGTGCTGCTCATCGCCGCTGTGATCCTGGCGGCCGGAATCGCTCTGTGGACCGTGGATTCACGGTCGAAGAAGACGCGTGACGACGCCCCCACCCCACCAGCGTCCCCCACCCCCCAGGAGTCGGAACCGTCCCCGGAGGAAGACCCCACACCAGAGGTTCCCGAACCGGAACCGGTCCCGGACAAGGCCGGTGTCCACTACGACGATGACAGCCGTGACCTCGACGTGGAGGTCGAGGCCGGTCTGGCGGCCGTGCCCGAGGTGACCGAGGACGAGCTGGAGATCAGCGATCCGGAACCCGAGCCCGAGCCCGAACCGGAGCCGGAACCCGAACCGGTCCCGGTGCGGGAGGAGGAACGGTCGGGCGTCGAGAAGCAGTCGTTTCTGCAGTCCCTACCCGGGGGACAGCGCCGGGAACGCAAACAGTGGGCCTCACGCCACGGTTTCGATTTCATCCGGGAGGATGCCTTCCTCACCGACGAGTGGTCCCGGGGCGCGGCCTCCACCGGTGCGGTCGCCCGCGACGTGGCCAGCGGCATGGCCGAGGGATATGAAACCCACCTGGTGGACCTCGCGGGTGTGCCGGTGATGGCAATGCGACGCGGACGCACCTCCGAGGTGGTCATCGACGCCCGGCGCAGCACCCTGATCACCGATCCGGAACGCAATGAATCCGATGACCTGGTGGAGGTGGATTCCTTCGCGGGGTTCACCCTGCTGTCCAACATGGCCACCGTCGCCCAGCGCTTCGTGGATGAACGTGTCCGGGTGGCGTTCGAGGCCATGCCCGAGGCGGTCAGCGCCGTGTGGTTCGAATCGGACTGGGTGCTGGCAGAAACGGTCAGGGGCAGCACCGCGGAGGACTGGGAGAACATGCTCCGGCCCCTCGCCCTGCTCACCGACGCCTCCTTCACCCTCCCACCGCGCTCGGAGGATCAGGCTGTGAACCTGGCCCTGATCGAACCGACCCGGACGAAACCCCCGGCACCGGATGCACCCGCACCGGAACCGGCAGCAGATGAGGTGGACCTGGCCCAACCCCTGGTGATCCGGCCCGAGGAACCACTGCAGATGCCGGTCAGGGGCGTGCAGGAAAGCCGTGGGGTGGTTGAGCCCCGCGCACTCGGCGGCGACAATGTGGACTCCATCGCCGATGGCCACCCCAACGGGCATCCCACCCCGGACCCGCAGCAGTACAACGGCACCCGCGTGCTCCGGGACCTCAGCGGCGGGTCCAGCATCTTCGGGGACACCGACCGGGATCAGGACCGCGACGCATAGGATGTCCACCCCGGGTTCTATGCTTGAAGGCAACAACTTCCTCATGCCTCATCACCTTCAGGGAAAGGGACCGACACCTCATGTCTGCACCTCAAATCGACGCCGGGCTCAAGGCCGAACTCGCGGAACTCATCAGGGAACTCGCCGTGGTCCACGGGGAGGTCATTCTCTCCTCCGGTCAGAAGGCCGACTACTACATCGATGTCCGTCGCGCCACGCTGCACGCGAAGGCCTCCCGCCTCATCGGCCGGTTGCTGCGTGACGCCACCTCCGACTGGGACTACGAGGCCGTCGGCGGCCTGACCCTCGGCGCCGATCCCGTGGCCACCGCCATCATGCACGCCGACGGCCGCGACATCCACGCCTTCGTGGTGCGCAAGGAAGCCAAGAAGCACGGCATGCAGCGTCGCATCGAGGGCCCGGACATCGTGGGCAAGAAGGTCCTCGTGGTGGAGGACACCACCACCACCGGCAATTCCCCGCTGACCGCGGTCGCCGCCCTGCGTGAGGCCGGCGCCGAGGTGGTCGGTGTGGCCACCGTCGTCGACCGTGCCACCGGTGCTGACCAGGTCATCGCCGCCGAGGGCCTGCCCTACCGTTACCTGCTTGGACTGGATGACCTTGACCTCGGATAACCCGGACACCGCCGAGCAGGGGCCGGGGCCCACCGAGTGGGGTGAGTCGCGCGTCGGCAAGCTCCCCTGGGTGGAGGAGTACCCCGGGGTGCCGCTGCCCACCGAGGAGCACTACGACCCGGATCTGCTGGCCAACGGTGATCGCCGCAATGTGGTTGACGCCTATCGTTACTGGACCCGCGAGGCCATCGTCGCCGATATCGACACCCGGCGCCACTCCCTGCATGTGGCGATCGAGAACTTTGAGAACGATGCCAACATCGGCACGGTCGTGCGCACGGCCAACGCCTTTGCCGTGGACACTGTCCACATTGTGGGGCGACGCCGGTGGAACCGCCGGGGTGCCATGGTCACCGACCGCTACCAGCACCTAGAACATCACCCCGATGTGCACTCGCTGCTGGTCTGGGCGCTGCGCAATGATCTGACGGTGATGGCCATCGACAACACCCCCGGATCCGTGCCCCTGGAAACCGCGCAGCTGCCCGAGCGGTGTCTGCTGCTGTTCGGGCAGGAGGGGCCGGGTGTCACGGATGAGGCCCGCGCGGGAGCTCTGATGACCTGTTCCATAGCGCAGTTCGGATCCACCCGGTCGATTAATGCCGGGGTGGCCGCCGGTATCGCCATGCACACCTGGATCCGCCAACATGCTGATCTGGAAAACTCCTGGTAGAGCCGGTGTTAAATTTTTCCATCCCACTCCGTTAGGATTTCGTTATACTTCATGGTGTGAGCTTCACCAGCAGCATTACCATCGGAGTAAGAACTATTAAGTGTTAGACAAATGGGTCCACCGGGCCGACCTCGCGGAGTCAGCCATCAACGAGCGCCACGCCGCTCGCGTCTGGGGCATGCCCAGAACCAACCTGGCCTATGTGGCCTGGCCCGCCAACACCAAGGAAAAACTCTTTGTCCACTGGCACTACTGGTGGCAGGCCCATTACCTTGACTGCCTGATCGATGCCGCCCGGCGACGCACCACCAAGGCGCGCCGGGACCGCATCCGCTACACCATGCGGGGTATCGCCACGCGCAATCTGGGCAAGCTGACCACCAACAAGTACTACGACGACAAGGCCTGGTTGGCACTGGCGATGGGTCGCGCGGGCAAGGTGCGCAAGATCCGTGCGCCCAAGGCGCTCACACCACTGGAGGACAACCTCGTCGCGGGTATCGATTCCCTCACCGGGGTGCTGCCGTGGCGGACGGGGGAGACCTTCTACAACGTGCCCTCCAACGGGCCGGCCGCGATCATGATGGCCCGCACCGACCGCCTGGAGCAGGCGATGCAGATCACCGACTGGATCTTCGACAACCTCATCGATGTCGATGGCCTGGTCATGGACGGCCTGCGCATGCGCATGCACGGTCCCGAACTGGTCCGCAATATCCACCCCTACTGCCAGGGGGTGGCCCTGGGTGCCTGTCTTGAGATCGCCCTGAAGCTGCGGGAACGCCATGAGGTGTCCTCCACGGAGGTGGAGACCTGGCGGGAGGCCGAAAAGGCCGAGGAATATATGCGCTACATCATCCACATCCGTGCGCTGGTGGATGCGATCTCCCGGCACATGGCCACCCCCCACGGTGTCATCGACTGGGACACCGGTGACGGTGACGGTGGGTTGTTCAAGGGGATCCTGGTGCGCTATCTGGCGCAGGTGGCGGTCCGGCTGCCCGATGACTCGGATGCCAACCGGCGGACCCGGAAGAAGGCCGCCCGTCTCGTGTTGGAATCCGCGGAGAGCGTGTGGAACCACCGCCTGGAGGTTGACGGCCTGCCGGTGTTCGCCACCGACTGGACCAGCGATGCCCGGTTGCCGCAGAACTACGGCATCGGGTCCTCCGGGATCAACGAGATCGTCAGCGTGGTCCGGGTGGATGAGCGTGATCTCTCGGTGCAATTGTCCGGTTGGATGCTTATGGAGGCCGCCGCGAAGGTGGCGGAGTTCATGGCCGGTGAGCGCACCGAATTCACGGGCAGGGCTGTCTGAGGGCCGCTTGACGGCCGGACCACCCCCCGTTTGCACTGCGAACATCTAATATGAGCTGGGATTTTGGTGACATTGCAGGTGGAGTCCCTGATCACAGCGCAAAAACCCCGTGAGACAGGCATAATTGGGGGCAGGCAGTCGCTGAGACCACATGCGATGTCCGGACGGATACAACCGGACATTCTCGCCGTGGTCCAGCGGTGTGCACACAGGTGCCTGGGGATCCCGGGCCACATCGATTCTGAAATGACCATGTCTGAAACAGACAGTCAGCTTATGGAGGAGACTTTCTATGCCAATCGCAACTCCCGAGGTCTACAACGAGATGCTCGATCGCGCCAAGGAGGGCGGCTTCGCCTTCCCTGCGATCAACTGCACGTCCTCGGAAACCATTAACGCTGCGCTGAAGGGCTTCGCTGAGGCGGAGTCCGACGGCATCATCCAGTTCTCCACCGGTGGTGCTGAGTTCGGTTCCGGCCTGGCTGTGAAGAACAAGGTCAAGGGTGCTGTCGCACTGGCCGCCTTCGCCCACGAGGCTGCCAAGAGCTACGGCATTAACGTGGCCCTGCACACCGACCACTGCCAGAAGGAGGTCCTCGACGAGTACGTCCGACCACTGCTGGCCATCTCCCAGGAGCGCGTCGACCGCGGCGAGCTGCCCCTCTTCCAGTCCCACATGTGGGATGGTTCCGCAGTCCCGATCGATGAGAACCTCTCCATCGCGCAGGAGCTGCTGGCCAAGTCCAAGGCAGCCCACATCATCCTCGAGATCGAGATCGGTGTCGTCGGTGGCGAGGAGGACGGCGTTGAGGCCAAGGCCGGCGCAAACCTCTACACCACCCCTGAGGACTTCGAGAAGACCATCGACGCCATCGGCACCGGTGAGCACGGCCGTTACCTGCTGGCCGCCACCTTCGGCAACGTCCACGGCGTGTACAAGCCGGGCAACGTGAAGCTGCGTCCGGAGATCCTCCTCGAGGGCCAGCAGGTCGCCCGCAAGAAGCTCGGCCTGTCCGATGACGCCCTGCCGTTCGACTTCGTCTTCCACGGTGGCTCCGGCTCCGAGAAGGAGAAGATCGAGGAGGCCCTGCGTTACGGTGTCATCAAGATGAACGTGGACACCGACACCCAGTACGCCTTCACCCGTCCGATCGCATCCCACATGTTCGAGAACTACGACGGTGTGCTCAAGATCGACGGTGAGGTCGGAAACAAGAAGGCCTACGACCCACGCTCCTACCTGAAGAAGGCAGAGCAGTCCATGTCCGAGCGCGTCATCGAGTCCTGCCAGGACCTCAACTCCGTGGGCAAGACCACCGCCAAGTAGTCCCACCCGGCATACACCCCGCGTACACCTCAGACACCCGGCGTCCTGGATACCCTCCAGGCCACCGGGTGTTTGTGCTCTCTGGGGCTGGCACCGACACTAGTGTTGGTGCCATGGCCAAGAAGAAGCTGGGCACGATCGCCCGACTCCATGAGATCGACACCTCGCTGCGCAACCGGATCATCCGTGTGAGATCCCGTGGCATGTTCATCCTGCAGTCAACGATCGGTGCGGGGCTGGCGTTCTGGTTCGCCTCTGCCGTTCTGGAGCACCCCCGGCCGTTCTTCGCGCCGATGGCGTGTGTGATCATCCTCGGTCTCACCGGCGGTGACCGGGTCAAACGGGCGGTGGAACTGACCTTGGGGTGTGCGCTCGGCGTGGGTCTGGGTGATCTAGTGATCGTCCAGATCGGGTCGGGCTACTGGCAGATGTTCGTGGTGGTGCTCGGTGCGCTGACCCTGGCCTCGTTCGTGTCCAAATCGGGGTTGGTGAGTAACCAGATGGCGATCGGTGGCATCCTCATCGCCACGATCCTGCCCCCCGGCGACGGTGGTGGCCTGGACCGTGTCATCGATGCCCTGGTCGGTGGTGTGGCGGGCATCCTCGTTATCGCCCTGCTGCCCTCCTCGCCGCTGCGCGCCGGCCGGCAGCAGGTGTCCAATGTGCTGGGCATCGTCTCCAGCGTGCTCGACGACGTCGCCGATGCTTTACGACGAAAAGACTCCCGCGCCCTCGACGCAGCCCTGGGGGCCATCCGGGCGTCCCAGACCGATGTGGACAAACTGAAAACAGCCGCCTCATCGGGTCAGGAACAGACCAACATCTCACCACTGTTGTGGAACAACCGGGGACGCATCAGATCCCTCATGAGGATCCTCTCCCCGGTGGACAACGCCATCCGCAACAGCCGGGTGCTCGCCCGTCGCGCCCTGGTGCTCACCCAGGACGGCGATGAGGTCAGCGAGGAACAGATCGAGATCATCGAGGAGATCGCCGCAATCGCGCTGAGCCTGTCCGATCTCTACGAACGACACAAGGAGATCAGCGAGGCCCTCGAGATCCCCGAACTGGTCCGCAGGCTGCGTCTCCTCGGCGCGCGGGTGGGCATTGAGGTCGCGGAGGGTCGGGTGCTGTCCGCGCAGGTGATCCTCGCGCAGTCACGGTCCATCATCGTGGATCTGCTGCAGATCTGTGGCATGTCCCGCGAATCAGCGGTGGCGGTCCTGGTTCCCACCTCCGACAGTCCCGCCTACCCACCGGAGGTGTGGCTGGACGAGGACGAGGCAAGCCACTAGGGACGGACCACCTGCAAGTCTCTCAGATGGCGGTAGAAGGTCACCCGGTCGACGGGGCGTTTACGTGACACCCCGTCCACGGTGACCCGCAGGGAGGGGCCGCCGGCCTGGGTGGCGCGGCCCGTCGACAAGCTCTCTGGGATCAGCGTGCCCGTGGGGCGCTTGAACAGGCCCTTCTTGATCTCAGTGCCGGGGGCGGGGGTGTCCATGACCGCCGCAGCGATACCGGGGGCATCCATCATGGGCACCAGGCGTGCCCCGAAGATGCCCCGGCGTGGGGTCTTCTCGGAGGCCTCATGGCGCACGAGCACGTGATCATCCACGATGATCTCGCCGGTGATCTCACCCGGTTCCCAGTCGGTGATGGTGGCGGAACCGGCGACCGCCACGGCGGCATCGTCACGAATGGTGGGCACCGGTTTCACCGGCCCGGTCAGCGCCAGATGCAGGGCGGCGGCGGGCTCTGCGGGCAGACCCCAGTTCTGCGCGGCAACCGAATCACCGGTGGGAACATAGGCGACCTCGGCCCACAGGTTGTCGGCGCGCATGAGGCGGGTGATCACCGCGGACAGGGCAGCATCACTGCCGATCACCACGATGCGCAGGGGCTGCTCCGGTTGCTGGGGGGCAGGCTGCGGGGTGCCGAGGTGCGCCACATCTGGCTGCCGGGCGATCTCATCCAGCGAGGGCGTGGGGTCGTGGGGGAGGACATCAAAGGCCGCATCGTCGAGCATGCGCAGGTCACGTCGCGTGGGCACCTCCGGGAGATCATGCACCTCCGGTGCCACGGGAGCGCCGGGGAAATCGGTGAACGACGGGGCTGCACAACGCAGGACAACAAGACGCATATGTACCACCTTAGTATTCCAATGCCGGAATTCGGTCCATGGCCTAGTAGTATGAAATAACGTCTCAGCGCACAACTATGCGCATGCTCCAATTTCACTGATCGGAAGTGACGTAAACCAATGGCTGCAATCGTGATTGTCGGCGCCCAGTGGGGCGACGAAGGCAAAGGTAAGGCCACGGATATCCTCGGCGGACTCGTCGACTACGTGGTCAAGCCCAACGGGGGCAACAACGCCGGACACACGGTTGTTGTCGGTGGCGAGAAGTATGAGCTCAAGCTCCTTCCCGCCGGTGTGCTCTCCGAAACGGCGATCCCCATCCTCGGTAACGGTGTGGTGATCAACCTCGAGGCACTCTTCGAGGAGATCGACGGCCTCGAGGCCCGCGGTGCGGACGCCTCCCGCCTGCGTATCTCCGCCAATGCGCACCTGGTCGCCCCGTACCACCAGGTCATGGACCGGGTTCAGGAACGCTTCCTGGGCAAGCGCGCCATCGGCACCACCGGTCGAGGCATCGGCCCGACCTACCAGGACAAGGTGGGCCGTGTCGGCATCCGCGTCCAGGACATCTTCGACGAGTCCATCCTGCGCCAGAAGATCGAGTCCGCCCTCGATGTGAAGAACCAGGTCCTGGTTAAGATGTACAACCGCAAGGCCATCGTCGCCGAGGAGACCGTCCAGTACTTCCTCAGCTACGCCGACCGCCTGCGCCCGATGGTCATCGACGCCACCCTCGAGCTCAACAAGGCTCTCGACGAGGGCAAGCACGTGCTCATGGAGGGCGGCCAGGCCACCATGCTCGACGTGGACCACGGCACCTACCCGTTCGTCACCTCCTCCAACCCGACCGCCGGCGGAGCCTGCGTTGGTTCCGGTGTGGGCCCCACCCGCATCACCTCCACCCTGGGCATCATCAAGGCGTACACCACCCGCGTGGGTGCCGGCCCATTCCCGACCGAGCTTTTCGACAAGTGGGGCGAGTACCTCCAGACCGTCGGCGGTGAGGTCGGCGTGAACACCGGCCGCAAGCGCCGCTGCGGCTGGTACGACTCCGTGATCGCCCGCTACGCCTCCCGCGTCAACGGCTTCACCGACTACTTCCTGACCAAGCTCGACGTGCTCACCGGCATCGGTGAGATCCCGATCTGCGTGGCCTACGATGTCGACGGTGTGCGTCACGACGAAATGCCCATGACCCAGTCCGACTTCCACCACGCCACACCCATCTTCGAAACCATGCCCGCATGGGACGAGGACATCACCGGTTGCCGCACCTTCGAGGAACTCCCCCAGAAGGCACGGGACTACGTCCGCCGCCTCGAGGAGCTCTCCGGTGCACGCTTCTCCTACATCGGTGTCGGGCCGGGGCGCGACCAGACCATCGTGCTTCACGACGTCATGGAGTCCTAAGCCCGTAGGTTTCTGCCTTGACTGATGAACACCGGTGCCCCTTGGATGGGGAGCCGGTGCTTTTCTGTGTGTGCTGGGGCTGGGGGTTCTGGGCCTGGGCGGGTTTGTTGGGCTGTGAGCGGGTGGGTGCGCTGAGGCCAACAGCTGTGGGGTGTCAGGCCCTGCTAACCACGACATCAGTCTCATCTGTTGGGCTGCGAGCAAGTGGGTGCGCTGAGGCCAACAGGTGTAGGGTGTCAGGCCCTGCTAACCACGACATCAGTCTTATCTGTTGGGCTGTGAGCAAGTTCGTGCTCACAAGCCAACATCTAGCCCCAGCCCAGCCCGCACCAGCCGAGCCACCAGATCAGTACGGCCGGTACTCGAAGTGGCTGAGTGCGTCCATGATGTCACGGGGAGACATGCGGGTGTAGAAGCGGGAGCGGGTGTCCTCGTGGGGAGCGGTGCCGAGTTTGATGAAGACGGCGTCGAAAGCCATGGCGGTGTCGATGGCGGGCGGGGGCGAATTGTCGTCGAAACGCATCCCGATGGTGGCCGCGGCTGAGGAGATGAGATGCGAGGTCGCGGAGTGGTACTCCAGAATCCGGGCGTCCTTCATGCAGTCCAGCTCCGGGGCAGCGATGCAGAATTCCTGGATGCCGCACTGCAGGTCTTCTGCGATGACCATGGAACACAGTTCGCTGGCCACGGCATCCTCATCTGCCACGTGAGATACCCGCGGCAGGAGTTTCTCCATCTCCCGCAGCGTGGGGGTGATGGTCTTGCCGTAGCTGCGCCCGGATTTCATCGCCGCCTGGATCTGGGTGTGGAGGGTGTCCCGGGCCTTGTCCCATCGCGGTTCGGCAAAGGTCCCAGCGAAGGTCCCGGCAAAAACCCCGGTGACGGCCCGCATACCGGGTACCTTCACCGGCACTTTCGGCATGGGGAGACGTGGCCGGGGGGTTTTCATCTGGGGTCCTCCTGATAGACCAAACTACCCGCGCACCAACCACGCGGAAGCGGCGGTGATGAAGGCCTCGAGGCTGCGGTCCAGGGTGGGTTGGATGACGGGCGCGAAGAAGGGGGAGTGGTTGCCGGGGGCGTTCTCCGGGTCTTCGTAACCGCCGACGAACCAGAACACGTAGGGCACACCGAGGGCGTCGGGGATGACGGAGAAGTCCTCGGAGGCGGTGGAGGGTGGGGTGACCTGGTAGTCCTCCCCGAAGGCCTGGTCGAAGGCGTCGGCCACCACGCTGCGGGCGTCGGCATCGTTGAAGGTGAGGGGAGCGCGGTCGTAGTACTCGAAGGTGGGTTCCTTGGGCGAACCGGCGGTTTCGCATTCGCTGCGCACAATGCGTTCGATGGCGGTGCGGATCTTCTCCTGGATCTCCACGGACATGGCGCGGGTGTTGATGAGGATCTCCGCGGATTCCGGGATGATGTTGGCCTTGGTGCCGGAGTTGATCGCGCCGACGGTGACCACACCGAAGTCAAAGGGTGAGATCTCGCGGGCGACCACGGTCTGCAGGCGGGTGATGATGTGGGCGGCCAGCACGATCGGATCGACCCCTAGGTGTGGCATGGATCCGTGGGTGCCGGCGCCGAAGACGCGGACCCGGATGGATTCCATGGTGGACATGACGGCGGTTTCCGGCATGGAGATCACCCCGGCCTGGGATGCCATGACGTGCTGGCCCAGGTAGACGTCTGGTTTGGGGATTACGCTGGCGATATCGGCCTCCACCATCGCGCGTGCTCCGGATGCGGTTTCCTCCGCAGGCTGGAAGACCGCGACCAGGGTGCCGGACCATTTATCCCGGTTGGAGGCGAAGGTATCGACGGCGCTGAGCAGGGTGGTGATGTGGAAGTCGTGGCCACAGGCGTGCATGACACCGTGGACCTCGGAGGCGTAATCCAGGCCGGTCTGTTCGGTGACGGGCAGGGCATCGATGTCACCGCGCAGGGCGACCACGGGGCCCTCCCCGTTTTCAATGATGGCCACGGCACCGGTGGTGGTGACATCGATGAGCTTGTCGATGTCCATGTTCTTCAGCTCGGTGCGGATCCGTTCAATGGTGTTGAATTCCGCGCTGGACAATTCCGGGTTGCGGTGGAACCACTTGTACAGTTCCTCGCGGTCAGCGCGGGTTTCATCAAGATTGTGAAGGAGTGCATTCATACGTACAACCGTACTCGTGCCCCGTGTCCGGGGTGTTCGATACAGTTAGCGGTAGCTATATGGAACCAGGCGCTCAGACGGAGGAATCCCAATTGTTTATCCCAGAGAAGATCGGCACGCCCCTTGCACCCAATGCCACGAAGGTGATGATCCTGGGCTCAGGTGAACTGGGCAAGGAGGTCACCATCGCGTTCCAGCGCCTCGGTGTGGAGGTCCATGCCGTGGATCGCTATGACAACGCCCCCGCGCATCAGGTGGCGCATTTCTCCTATGTCATCGACATGACGGATGCTGCGGCCGTGCGTGAGCTGGTCACCACCGTCAAACCGGATTTCATCATCCCGGAGATCGAGGCCCTCGCCACCGATGAGCTGGTCCGGATCGAGCAGGAGGGCCTGGCCACCGTGGTGCCCACCGCGCGGGCCACCCAGCTGACCATGAACCGGGAGGGCATCCGTCGTCTGGCATCGGAGGAGCTCGGCCTGCCCACCTCCGGTTATGAGTTCTGTTCCACCTTCGAGGAGTTCACCGCCGCCGCCGAGCGCCTGGGGTACCCGAATGTGGTCAAGCCGGTGATGAGTTCCTCCGGCAAGGGGCAGTCGGTCGTGAGGTCGGCGGAGGATCTGGAATCGGCGTGGGAGTACGCGATGAGCGGTGCCCGTGTGGCCAACCAGCGGGTCATCGTGGAGCAGTTCGTCGAGTTCGACTACGAGATCACCCTGCTCACCGTCCGCGGTATCGACCCGGCCACCGGCAAGCCCGCCACCTGGTTCTGCGAGCCGATCGGGCACCGCCAGCAGGATGGTGACTATGTGGAGTCCTGGCAGCCGATGGAGATGACCGCACCCGCACTGGAGAATGCCCGCTCGGTGGCCGCCCGCATCACCAACGCCCTGGGCGGGCGTGGGGTGTTCGGCGTGGAACTGTTTGTCTCCGGGGATGACGTGTATTTCTCGGAGGTGTCCCCGCGTCCGCATGACACCGGTCTGGTCACCCTGGCCACCCAGCGCTTCTCCGAGTTCGAGCTGCACGCCAAGGCTGTTCTGGGGCTGCCCGTTGATGTCACTCTGACCTCCCCGGGCGCATCTGCCGTCATCTACGGGGGCGTGGAGTCAACCGGGGTGTCCTACGCCGGTCTCGCGGAGGCGCTCGCCGTCGCGGAGACCGATGTCCGCCTCTTCGGCAAGCCGGAGGCCTTCACCAAGCGTCGCATGGGTGTCGCCGTGTCCACCGCTGAGGACACCGCCAGCGCACGTGACCGGGCCACCCTCGCGGCAGCCGCGGTCACCGTCCACGGGTGAGATGCTTGTCGACGCTCCCGTCCTAGGCTGCGAAACGCTCCAGCTCTGATGCCTTGAGCACCATGGGGAGGTGGGCAACACCGGAATCGTCGTACTGGGCGCCGCAGGCGGTGAAGCCGAAGCCCTCGTAGAACTCCTTCAGGGGCAGCTGAGCGGTGAGGACGACATCCTTGCCGTTAAACTGCTCGTAGGCCAGGCGCAGGGCATTTTCCATGATCTCTGCGGACAGGCCGGTGCCGCGGGAGTCCTCGGAGACGGCGACGCGACCGAGCTGGGAGACCTCGGCGTCGTCAAGCTCGAGGGTGGTGCCGGTGGTGGCGGCAACCTCGGAGACGGTGGTGGGGGCCAGGCGGGCGCAGCCCTTGAGTGCCGACGGGCTGTTTTCCTGGCGCTGCCAGGCGAGGATGTGGCGGGTGGTCGGGAGTGCGTCGGTGTCGTCGATTTCGGCGTAGGGGGTCTTCTGCTCATGGACGAAGATGTCCACGCGAAGCTTGTACAGCTTGTGCACCTCGAGGGGGCTCAGCTCAGCAAGGTTGGAAACAGAAAAGTATCGGGTCATGGCCAAATACTAACGCGTCTCGGACAGAAAGTTCCAAGTTCAAGTATCCCGCCCCTGCGGAAATGGGGCCTGGTTGACCACCACACGTCCATTTCCCAACGCCAACATGTACAAAAGATGAACAAAACATGAATTAAAATACAAAACGCCGGGTCAGAGAGATTTGTCTCTTTCCCGGCGTTTGTGGTGCCTTAGAAGTTATTCAGCGGAAATTTAGATCTCGTACTCCGGGCGGGCGAAGCGGACCATGTCATTCCACTCGACGATCTTCTTACGCTCGCGACCCTCCTGCTCACCGGCCTCGCGCTCGGCGGCATCCAGCAGATGCCAACCGGACCAGGTGGTGTAGGGGATCTTCCGGTCGTCGAGAAGCTCGATGATCGCGTCGGTGTCCGGGTTCGCCGGGGCGGGCAGGGAACCGGCGGCGTAATCGGCCAGGAGCATCTCCGTGGTTTCCTTGGCGTCGGACTTGGTGTTGCCGATCAGCCCGATCGGTCCGCGCTTGATCCAGCCGGTGGCGTACAGGCCGGTGACCGGGGCGCCTGTCGACGGGTCGATGACGTGGCCACCGTCGTTGGGGATGACTGCACGCTCAGCGTCGAAGGGGACATCCTTGACCGCGTCGGAGCGGTAACCGACCGCGCGGTACACGGCCTGGACATCCCAGGTGGTGAACTCGCCGGTGCCCACCACGCCGCCGTTGCCGTCCAGCCTGGTGCGCTCGGTCTTGAGGCCGGCAACGCGGCCGTCCTCACCGAGGATCTCCACGGGGGATTCGAAGAAGTGGATGAACAGCTTGTGCGGGGCGCCCTTGGGGTCGCGGATCGCGTACTGCTCGAGGGTCTGGCAGACCAGGTCCTGCGACTTGGAGTCACGGCGTGCCTGCTCGGAGGCGGCATCGTAATCGATGTCCTCCGGGTTGACCACCACCTCGATGTTGGGGGAGTGGTCCAGTTCCTTCAGTTCAAGCGGGGTGAACTTGGCCTGGGCTGGCCCACGACGCCCGAAGACGTGGACCTCCTTCGCCTTGTTCTGCGACAGGGATTCGTAGACATTGTCCGGGATCTCGGTGACCTTGAGCTCATCACCGGTCTTGGCCAGGATGCGGGCGACGTCGAGTGCCACGTTGCCCACACCGATGACGGCGACCTTCTCGGCGGACAGATCCCAGGAGCGGGCGAAATCCGGGTTGCCATCGTAGAAACCCACGAACTCGCCAGCGCCCCAGGAGCCCTCCAGATCCGCACCCTTGACGCGCAGATCCTGATCGCCGGTGGCGCCGGTGGAGAAGATGATGGCGTCGTAGAACTCACGGAGCTCATCGACGGTGATATCGCGGCCGATCTCGATGTTGCCGAGCAGGCGCAGCTGCTCCTTATCCAGCACATTGTGCAGGGACTTCACGATGCCTTTGATGCGTGGGTGGTCCGGGGCCACACCGTATCGGATCAGGCCGAACGGAGCGGGCATGCGCTCAAACAGGTCGATCTGGACATCCTGGTCGGACTTCATCAACAGATCGGATGCGTAGATTCCGGCTGGGCCAGCGCCAACAACAGCGACGCGCAGAGGGCGAGACATAGACAGTTTTCGTTCCTTAAACAGTGGTCGACGATCCCGGCCGCTGGGCAGGGGTGGGCACCCGAATCTGAGGCGACCGGGTACTCCGGGTTCCTAATAACCCTTCATGATACGTGGTTTATCTACAGGGAGGTAGGTAACCCTACCTACACTCCGGATGAGGGGGTTTTCCGCCCGGCGGGATGTTCACCTGCCGTACACTGAGGGGGTGGCCTATGCAGGGCAAAATGGCCGTGAGGATGTCCAGAAACTTCGCAAAACGTTCTTCGCAACCTGTAACACGGAAATTTTGTTTTTGTGAAGATCCGCGGTTTGTGCAGCTCACGCGGTCGCCCCATACCCGCAGGTAGGTGTTATGAAAGAAAAAAATTCCATCCGTGAGGTATCGGGCTTCAAACGACGCTAAGCTATGCGAAGAATCACAACACTTGCCACGAGTGCCGAGCGGCACACATCTGGTAGAGGGGATCACCCCCATCTCTTCCGGGTTGAGAGAAGAAAGGCGATGCATGTCTGACACCCCCACGTCGGCTCTGATCACCACCGTCAACCGCAGCTTCGATGGTTTTGACCTTGAAGCGCTCGCACGGGACCTGCAAGTCACACTGGTACCCATACGCAGTGATGATTTCGACATGTCCAAAGTCCTCGCCGCGGATCTCCTCGCAGATGGGCCCGCTCTCATTGTCGGCGCAGGTAATGCGCACTTCGATGCCCAGGTGGCCGCCGCGCTCGGTGTGCCGATGCTGATGCTCGTCGACAAGCGTGGCTCCCACGTCACCCTGGCGCGCACCCAGGCCAAGAACGTCGGCGCCGTGGTCGTCGCGGCCTTCACCGCTGAGGAGGAGGCCAAGCCGGACAAGCTGAAGAAGGCCGTCCGCAACCACGGCAACCTCGAGCCGGTCATGAGCGCCGCCCTCTTCGAGAACTGGCTGCTCAAGCGTGCCCGCACGGAGCAGTCCCACATTGTGCTCCCGGAGGGCGAGGATGACCGCATCCTCATGGCCGCCCACCAGCTCCTGGAGAAGGACATCTGCGAGCTCACCATCCTCGGTGACCCGGAGCAGATCCAGTCGCGTGCCACCGAACTCGGCCTGCACCTGGAGAAGGCCGATGTGATCAACCCGCTCACCGACCCCAAGCTGGATGAGTTCGCCGAGCAGTTCGCGGAACTGCGCAAGAGCAAGGGCATCACACTCGAACAGGCCCGGGAGACCATGAAGGACATCTCCTATTTCGGCACCATGATGGTGCATAACGGCGACGCCGACGGCATGGTTTCCGGCGCCGCGAACACCACCGCGCACACCATCAAGCCGAGCTTCCAGATCATCAAGACCGTTCCCGAGGCCTCCGTGGTGTCCTCCATCTTCCTCATGGTGCTGCGTGGACGCCTGTGGGCCTTCGGCGACTGCGCCGTCAACCCCAACCCCACCGCCGCGCAGCTCGGTGAGATCGCCGTGGTGTCCGCGAAGACCGCCGCGCAGTTCGGCATCGACCCCCGCGTGGCCATCCTGTCCTACTCCACCGGCAACTCCGGTACCGGCCCCGATGTGGACCGTGCGATCGATGCGCTGGCGGAGGCCCGCCGCATCAACCCGGACCTCAAGATCGACGGACCACTCCAGTTCGATGCCGCCGTCGATCCCGGCGTGGCTAAGAAGAAGATGCCCGATTCCGATGTCGCCGGACACGCCAACGTGTTCATCTTCCCGGACCTGGAGGCCGGGAACATCGGTTACAAGACCGCCCAGCGCACCGGGCATGCCCTCGCGGTTGGGCCGATCCTCCAGGGTCTGAACAAGCCCGTCAATGACCTGTCCCGCGGCGCCACCGTCCCCGACATCGTGAACACCGTCGCCATCACCGCCATTCAAGCCGGAGGCAAGTAAACCATGGCCCTAGCACTCGTTTTGAACTCAGGTTCCTCCTCGATCAAGTTCCAGCTCGTCGACCCGGCGAACCATGCCACCGACGATCCCTTCGTCTCCGGACTGGTGGAGCAGATCGGTGAGAAAATGGGCCGGATCATCCTGAAGATCGAGGGTGAGAAGGTGGTCAAGGAAGCCCCCATTGCCGATCACTCCGAGGGACTGTCCATGTCCTTCGACCTCATGACCGAGCATGGTTGCGGCCCCTCCCAGGTGGACATCATCGCAGTGGGGCACCGCGTGGTGCACGGCGGCATCCTCTTCTCCGCACCGGAGCTGATCACCGATGAGATCGTCGAGATGATCCGTGACCTCATCCCGCTGGCACCCCTGCACAACCCCGCCAACATCGACGGCATCGAGGTTGCCCGCCGGATCCTGCCGGATGTCCCCCACGTGGCGGTCTTCGACACCGGTTTCTTCCACTCCCTGCCGCCAGCGGCCGCCCTGTACGCCATCAACAAGGATGTCGCGGCGGAATACGGTGTGCGTCGTTACGGTTTCCATGGCACCTCCCACGAGTATGTGTCCTCACGCGTGGTGGACCTGATGGACAAGCCCATCGAGGAGATCAACATCATCACCTTCCACCTGGGCAACGGCGCCTCCATGGCCGCGGTGCAGGGTGGGGTGGCGGTGGACACCTCCATGGGTATGACCCCGCTGGCGGGCCTGGTCATGGGCACCCGCACCGGTGACATCGACCCGGGTGTGGTCTTCCACCTGGCACGCAACGCCAACATGAGCATCGATGAGATCGACAACCTCATGAACAAGAAGTCGGGCGTCAAGGGACTGTCCGGGGTCAACGACTTCCGCGAGCTGCACCAGATGATCGAGGACGGCGACCAGGATGCCTGGTCCGCCTACAACATCTACATCCACCAGCTGCGCCGCTACCTCGGTTCCTACATGGTTGCCCTGGGTCGCGTGGACTGCCTCGTGTTCACCGCCGGCGTCGGCGAGAACGCCCACTTCGTCCGCGAGGATGCCCTCGCCGGTCTGGAGATGTACGGCATCAAGGTCGATCCCGAGCGCAACAAGCTGCCCAACGACGGCCCGCGTCTGATCTCCACCGACGACTCCGCGGTGAAGGTCTTTGTCATCCCCACCAATGAGGAGCTGGCGATCGCCCGGTACGCCGCCAAGTTCGCCGAGTAACACCCGTCTTCTGCAGACAGTGAAACGCCGCCCCGGGATCGGGGTGGCGTTTTGGTGTGCCGGGGATCAGAACCACGTGAAGGGCCGGACCGCGTTGGCCATGTCCACCAGGGTGTAGCGGTGTCGGGCGAACGGGGCGGACCGGGCCTGCACCCGCAGGGCCTCGGAGATACCCTCCCGGAGGCCGCGCTGCGTGAACGGGTACTCGAACAGGGGGTTGGGGGAGGCGGCGGACTGCAGGTCCCTGTCCCGCAGCCAGGACAGGCCGGCGGACATGATGGCGATCTTGATCTGGTTGAAGCGGGGTTCGTTGGTGGGGATCTCGGAGAGACGCCGGGCTGAACGCCGGATGCGTGATTCGCTCAGGTTGGAGCTGAGCAGCAGCAGGATCGTGGTGAGTTTGGCCATGCGGTGGTGACGGGAGGCCGGTGACAGTTTGTCCAGGGCCTGCACCGCCAGCTCGATCTGGCCCTCCGCCATCAGCTGCCGGGCCAGACCGAAGGCCGAGGACACCGTGGTGGGGTTGGTCAACCACACCAGGGCATAGACACGCAGTGAGTGGAACCGGAGGATCGACGGTTCCGAGGTGATATGCGACCAGGTCTTGCCCAAGCCGGTGAACTCGGAGACATCCAGCTGCTCGAAGTCATCACCCAGGGTCGCGGTGGCGTTGACCAGGGCCGGGGTGAGCAGGGGGGTGTTCTCATGCCCCATCTGCTGGAGGAGTAGTTCATCCACCGCCGCCAGCGCCAGCTTCGGGGCAGCCTCACCGGGCAGAATGGTGAGCACGGTGTAGAAGTATTCCTGGGCGGCGGCGTAATCATCGAGCAGGAGGTGGGTGATCCCGGAGAACCACTGATGCCGCCAGTCCCGGCCCATCCGCTCCTTGAGGGTGCCCAGCCAGGCGCGTGCCTCGGCGGTGAAACCCAGGTCGAGCAGGGCACGCACCACACCGAGGGGGATCTCGATCGAGTCGCGGTACTGCTCGTCCTCCATGGAGGTGCGCAGGTTCTCCAGGGTTTCGGAGGCCTCCGCATAGGAGGAACCCGACAGCATGCGGGCACCGGGGTCGGTGCGGTCGATCAGGGGAACCGGCAGTGCGGAGACGATCTCGGGGGCGGTGATGCGGACCTGCCTGTCGATCCCGTCGATAAGCTTGTCCGTGCGGAAGACCATGTGCTTGGTGCCGAAGGTGCTTCGCTGGGGGGAGAACAGGGAGTGCTGGGCGGGGAATTGTTTCCCGTCGCGGATGGCCAGGATCTCCCGGAGCACACCGAACAACTGGGTGCGCAGCTCCGCGACCGAGGTGAACCGGTCCTCCGGTGTCACGGCGGTGGCGCGCAGCAGCAGGCGGTAAAAGGAGAGGTGGCGGCGCAGCTGCGGCTGATCGTTGGGCGAGGGGATCCCGGGGGCCAGCACACCGTCCTCGACGGGCAGTTTCAGGGTCAGGGCCGCCAGGGTGCGCCCGATGGTGTAGATATCCGAGGCCACCGACGGACCCTGCGTGGCCACCTCGGGTGCCTGGTACCCCTTGGTGCCGTAGATATAGCCATAGGCCCCGATGCCGGAGACCGCACCCAGGTCGATCAGCTTGATCTGATCCTCGGTGGCGATGATGTTCTCTGGTTTGAGATCGTTGTAGACCACGCCGCGGGAATGGAGATAGTCCATGGCGGGCAGCACCTCGAGGATGTACCCGATGGCCAGGTCGAAGCTGAGCACCCCGTCCTTCTGCTGCTTCCGCCGGTCATTGAGGGAGGGGCCGTTGACGTATTCCATGACGATGAAACCACCGGGCACCCGGGGATCATCGATGAAGTTGTAGGCCTTCACGATGCCCGGGTGGGTGATATCGGCCAGGAAGGCGCGCTCCGCCTCGGCCGTGCCCTGGTCCTGGGCACTGGTCTGCGCCATCATGCCCTTGAGCACCACGACACGGTTGGCCACATTGAGGTCATTGGCCAGGTAGATCCACCCCATGCCACCGTGGGCGATCACCCCCAGGACCTCATACTGCTCGGCGACGATGTCACCGGCCTGCAGCTGGGGTGGTTTGATCCCGGGTTTGAGTTTCGCCTCCGGATCGATGAGCAGTTCGCTCTCCGGCTTGGGTGTGATGAACGGCAGCTCCACCATGCCGTCGGCCACCATGCGGGACTGACGGGTGATACCGCGACGCTCACGGAAGGTGGAGATCGCCTCCCTGCGGCTGCGGGCACTCGGGTCGGCGCTGGCGAAGGTCGCGGCGGTCGGGATCTCCGGATCGCTGATCGTGATGTCGGTGGGTTCCTCCACCTCCTCCGCGACGAACTGCCCCTGGGTGGCGCGGAGCTGATCCAGATCCTTCAACAGGTGATCGAGTTCCTCAGCCGGGAGGTCGTCGTCATCATCGTCATCGGCGAAGGGATCGAACTTCACCGCCTCCGTGCCGGGGGAGACAGCATCAGGGTCGTAGGCCACGCCCTCCGTGGGTGGGGCCAGGGCCAGCTCGACCTCATCGAGATCGTCATCGTCGTCGGCGAAGGGGTCGAACTTCACCGCCTCGGTGGGAGGTGAGGTCCCCGGGTCCTCCACATTGTTGCCGTCACTGTTCGTCATCGGTGTCTCCGTCATCTCCGTCCTCTGCCTGCGGTTCGTCCCTGTACTGCAACGGTGGCGGACCATAGGTGTACAGGTACTCGCCGAACCAGTCATTGAACATCGACCACCAGGTGGTGTCCTCCTGGATGCGTTCCATCGTGGCATTGACCTGCCTCACCAGGCCGGTGGTGTCCTTGCTCGCCCGGGAGGGGGCGATGGCCACGGCGTAGGACTCCCAGGCCAGGATGGACGGCAGGATCCGGGTGTAGGGATCCTGTGCGGCGATGCCAGCGAGGACCACATCATCACCCAGGATCGCCTGGGCCTGCTGCTGCTGGAGTGACATGAGGCAGTCCGACCAGTTGCGGGTGCGCAGGATGCTGGATTCCGGTGCCATGGCGCGGGTCTTCTGCAGGGCGGTGGACCCGTCGGCCACGCAGACGGTGTGGCCCGCGAGATCATCAATGCCCTGGATGCCGGAGTTGTCCATGACCAGCAGGCGGGTCTGGGTGCGCATATAGGGGGTGGAGAACTCCATGCGCCGCAGGCGGTCCTCGGTGACGGACACCGAGCGGATGACCATGTCCACATCACCGCGGGATAAACCGCGCAGGCTGTCACCGGCCTCGATGAACCGGAAATCCACCGCCTCGGGGTTACCGAAGATGTCCCGGGCGATCTCCTTGGCCAGCTGCACCTCGAAACCACGTAGTTGTCCACTGACGGGGTCGCGGAAGCTGAGCAGGTTCTTGGACTGGTCCACTCCCACGATGAGACGGCCGCGCTGGAAGATCTCCGGGACCCGTTCCTTCGGTTCCCGGTCATCCGGGCGCAGGGAACCCTCCCAGGTGTCGGTGATGACCGGGCGCGCCGGGACGGTGCCGGGGGCCTCCACCTTGGAGCCCGGGGGCAGGGGAGGGCCCGCCTCGGGGTTGATGCGTGGGTACATATCATCGAGGGTCGCGGAGGTGTCTATCTCCGGGTTCACGCAGGACGCCAGCAGGGTCGCGGACAGCAACGCCCCCACCAGGGTGGTGGGGAGGCGGCCGGGTCGTCGATAAGCTCCCGTCATCACAGGTACTCCTGCAGACGGGGCCGGATACCGATCCACAGCGCCATCACCGAGGCGATCGACAGGATCAGCACGGAGATGGCCACCAGCGAGGTCGCGGCCAGGCCGCTTTCGATGTAGGAGCGCATGGCGACGCGGGAATCCGCGATGAGTTCAGCCATGGCCGCGTCCAGTTCATCGAAGCTGGTCCGGCCCGTCGCATTCGTGGACAGGACGGTGGTCACGGCCGCGTTGTAATCGCCGTTCTGGAGGAACATCATGAACTGGTCATGCTCCCGCGACCAGTCGGTCATGGCTTTGCGCACCTGGCCTATGAGCACCTGGTGTTCCGGTGTCTGGGACTGGGCGGTCTGCTCATATTCGTCCAGCGCCCGCTGGATCTGGCTGATGGTGGCGTTGAACCCGGTGGTGCTGCCCTGGATCGACTGCCGACGCACCAGGGCGAGTGTCTCCGTGGTGCGGGCATGCTGGGCGTAGATGCGTGCCGTGGTCATGGATTTCAGTGGTCCGGATGCCTCCTCGAAACCCCGGGTGCCCGCCTGCCAGGTGGTCCAGTCCGCGGCCGCGACCCAGAAAGTGGCGATCAGCATCATGGCGGTGGCCAGGGCGAATCCCTTGTTGATCCGACGGCGGGTGACACGCATGAGCCACCACTGCGCCAAGGTCAGCATGGCCAGCGCCGCCACCAGACCCGACAACGGCACCCACTGCGGGCGCATCATCGTCCGCTGCTGATCCGTCACCGCACGGCTGGTCATGTTGTACAGCTCGGAGGCCTTGGGCAGGATCTCATTGCGCATCATCGCACTCGCCTCGGCCATATAGGCCACGCTCACCGGGTTACCCGCCCGGTTGTTGCTGCGTGCCGTCTCCACCAGACCCGTGTAGATGGGCAATTGACGCTGGATCTCTGTCACCAGCTCCATCAGCCGTTCATCTGCGCTGTCGGCGGAGGATGCGGTCTCGGTGGCGGCCACCGACGCACGGTCGATCGCCGAGTTGTACCGCACCCTGTTCATCGGCCCCTCGATGCCGGCCTGCACAAACCCCGTGGTGGCGATGGTGTCCGCCACCGACAGGGATGTGTAGAGCACATGGGCGTTGTAGGAGACCGGTTCCGTGTTGGTGATCAGGTTGTCCAACTGGGACTGGCGCTGGTCGGAGGAGATCGACATGGCATAACCGGCGGCGAAGATCGCCACCGAGATAATTACCGTCAGTGCCGTGATCTTGCCCGGGGAGGTGTTGATGAAACCCCACAGGCGACGCAGCACAAACAGTGGCTGACCGAAGGTCTCCTGGATGATGGCATTGAGGACACTGCGCTTGGACCGGTTCTCCATCGTGATCGGATCAAGCCAGTGATCCGGGGAGTCCTCATCATCCTCGTCATCGATAAGGGCGGTGTTCCGGACCGGCTGGGCCGTGCTGCGGAAACTCCGCACCCCGGCGCGGGCCCGCCTACTCCCACCGGTGAGGACACGACGTGGGGTGTCCGTATGGACGGGATCGGGGAGGTCCTCCTCACCCTGTCGGTCACCCTTTGCCGGTGATCCTTGCATGCCGGACGCTCCGCCGGGCGCACCCGACCCACCTGCAACTGTGGATTGCTCCCCAATTCCATCCCGCGTCATTGTTTCAGGATAGCGCGGTTGATGTCTGTGAGAAAGTAGACGGCGCAATCATATTGTGATCTGGGTAGCGGAAGCTCTGCTGTGGCTCTGCTGTGGCTCTGCTGTGGCTCTGATATGGCCCTGATATGGCTGTGATGCGGCGGGGTGGGCAGGTGCCCAACGCCCCGCCCCCGAACCCAGCTCCCCGCCCCGTCATGTTCCACGGAACCCCGTTGTTCCCCTAATGTGTAGTACATGAGAGGCGATGGTGATGGTTGGGCAGCGGGACCTGAGGGTGCTGCCATGTGGGGACGCAACGGGGCGGCTGGTCTGCTGCTGATCGCAGGTTATGCGGGGGAGGAGATCTCCGGCTGGCGGATACTCATGCAGCACCGTGCGCACTGGACCAATAACGGTGGCACGTGGGCGCTTCCGGGTGGGGCGCGGGATTCGCATGAGTCCGAGGCGCAGGCCGCGTTGCGTGAGGCTGCGGAGGAGACGGGAATAGATGCAGGGCAGGTGGAGATCCTGGATACCCTGGTCACCGCGGGGCCGTTCCCGGCTGATCCGGAGCGTCCTGAGCTCGCCGGGGGGTGGACGTACACCACCGTGATTGCGCGTACCACCAGCGGTGATGTGCTGGAGACCACCGCCAATGAGGAGTCCCTGGAGTTGCGCTGGGTGTCTGTCGAGGAGGTGGAGGACCTGCCGTTGATGCCGGCGTTCAAGGCGTCGTGGCCACGGTTGCGGGGTCTGGCGGGGGACCTCGCTGTGTTGAATTAGGCAACTAATGACACACTGGTCTGCATGATCGAAGTCGCAGGCCTCACCAAACAGTATGGGCAGGTCCGGGCGGTCGAGGACCTGACATTCACTGTCAAACCAGGCATGGTGACGGGTTTCCTCGGGCCGAACGGCGCCGGCAAATCCACCACCATGCGGTGCATCGTCGGGTTGGATAACCCCACCTCCGGGCATGCCACCATTGATGGGCAGCCCTACCGGGCGTTGAAGAATCCCCTGACGCGGGTGGGTGCGCTCCTGGATGCCAAGGCAACCCACCCGAACCGTGCGGCGGCCAATCACCTGAAGTGGATTGCGCAGGCCAACGGATTGCCCACCTCCCGGGTGGATGAGGTGCTCGGACTGGTTGGTCTGAGCGATGTGGCGGGTAAGAAAACCGGTGGGTTCTCGCTCGGCATGGGGCAGCGGCTGGGGTTGGCGGCTGCGCTGTTGGGTGATCCGGAGTATCTCATCCTGGATGAGCCGGTCAACGGGCTTGATCCGGAGGGTATCCACTGGGTGCGCATGCTGCTCAAGAGCCTCGCAGCGGAGGGGCGCACCGTCCTGGTCAGTTCCCATCTGCTGTCGGAGATGGCGCTGACGGCGGATCACCTGGTGGTCATCGGCCGTGGCCGGTTGGTGGCTGACACCCCCATCCAGGACTTCATCCGCGAGCATTCCGCCACCACTGTCACGGTGCGCACCCCGCAGCCGGACGCGTTGCAGGCAGCGCTGCAGGCGCGCGGGATCCGCTTCGAGACGACGCTTGTCGACGCCCGCCCCACCTTCACCATCATGGACCGCACCACCGATGAGATCGGTGAGCTCGCCTTCGCCCAGGGCATCGCGCTGCTGGAGCTTTCCGAGCACCGTGCCTCCCTGGAACAGGCCTTCCTCCAGACCACGGGTGAATCCGTGGAGTACCAGGCAGAAACACCACCCACCCCGCAGGAGGAGAGGTAGACCCATGTTCGTCAATGTTCTGAAGTCCGAATGGACCAAACTGCGCACCACCAGGTCTTTCTGGTGGACCACGGCGCTCATCATCCTGCTCAGTGTGGGTTTTGCCGCCATCACGGGTACGTTCGCCACCGGGGAGGATCTGGCCACCACCCTGCTGTTGGCGGGCAGCACCGTCGCGGGTGTCTACATCGCCAGTTTCATCGTGGTGATTGTCCAGGCGGTCATGATGTTCACCACCGAGTTCCGGTACGGCTATCAGCAGCAGTCCTTCCTGGCTACCCCGAAGCGCTGGGTGGTGGCGGTGGCGAAATGGCTGCTCTACACGGTGTTGTCGATGGTGATCATCTTCATCACGGTGTTGTTGTGCTTCTATGTGGCGAAGACCCTGGCCTCTGATCTGGCCAGCAGCACGCTGGATGTCTGGAATGACGACGAGGCACGTCGCATCATGTGGCAGTACCCGGTGGGTGCGGCCCTGCTGGTGACGTTCTCCTCCGGTATCGCCCTGTTGCTGCGGCAGTCCGCCGGTGCCATCGCGCTGATCCTCATGTGGCATCTCGCCCTGGAGGATCTGGCGGGTATCCTGCCCCGGGTCGGGGAGTTCGTGGGTAAATACGGACCCTTCACCAACCTGCGGTCCTTCATCACCGGGTACCAGACCGCGGATCCCGGGTGGGGGCCGGAGTTCGGCGCGGTCTACTTCGGTATCTGGGCGGTGGTGTTGCTTGTCGCTGGCATCGTCGCGCTGGAGAAGCGGGATGCCTGACACCCAGCCTGGCCCAGGCTTCTAGTTCATCATGGTGTACAGCAGCAGAACCGCCGCGGGGATGGCGATGTAGAAACCGAGGATGAAGATGAGCGCGTTGGTGTAACTGCGGGCGGCGATGCCCGCACTGGTCTCAGCCAGGCTGATGATCATCTGGGACAACCGGGGGATGGACAGTACCAGGGTGGAACCGATGACGTTGAACAGCACATGCACCAGGGCGGCCTGCAGGGCGAAGGCACCGTAGACACCCACGACCGCGAGGGTGGCCACCGTGGCGGTGAGGGTGGTGCCCACATTGGCACCCAGGATGACCGCGAGGATGACCCGTCGTTTCAGGGACTGGGTGACCGCGAAGGGCTGCATGGAGGACACCGTGACCGAGGATGCGGTGACCAGCACCGTGAACAGCAGTCCGATGCCGAAACCGATGAGATTGGACCGCACCCCGATATGCGGGGTGTCCTCCGGTCCGGAGAGGGAGAACTTGTCCAGCAGGGAATGGGCGGTGGCCGCGGTGATCATCCGCAGCTGGTAGCTCATCACCCGGATGGCCACCAGGATCAGGAGGGTGCCGGTTCCCAACGTCAGGAGGGTGGCCATGCCGGCGCTACCTGCCATGCCGAACAGACCGTTGGTACCGATGAGGGCGATGAATGGCTCCACCACCGCCTGAACCACATGGGTGGTGGGTGCGGAGGTGTCACCCGCCCCGAGGAAGGCTTCGGCGAGTTCACCGGAGATGTTCTGCAGCGGGTGGAAGAGCATCTCGACGGTGAGCAGGACCATCATGACCAGCATGTTGAACCACAGGTGCATCGCCGCGGTGGTGAAGGCCTTCTTGAATTCCCGCCGTTCACCCATATAGGAGAAGGCGACGAGCAGGGCGGTCATGGTGGTGCCCACATTCGCGCCCATAATGATGGGGATGGCGACGGGCACGGAGACGATACCGGCGCCCACCGCGGCAACGGTCAGCGTGGTGGTGGTGGTTGAGGACTGGACCAGGGCTGTCGCCAGGATGCCGATCAGCAGTCCGATCAGGGGATCGCGGGCTAGGTCGTACATGCGGGCGGTGCTAGCGGAGCCGACGTTGTACACACCGTCGAGGATGAGGTTGATGCCTACGATGATGGCGAAGATGGACACCAGCACGATGAGCCAGCGCACGAGTTTCCCCCAGCCGGACAGGAGAACCTGGTCGTCGCCGGGGGTTATCTTACGGGGGTTGATCGGGTGGAAGGTGCCGGGGAGGAACGCTGCGGCTGGCCCGCGTCCCGCCGGTATGGGAGGGGGGAGCGTGCGTCGCGGATGTTGAACGTATTCGAAGTTGCCGGCCACGCGGGTTCCCTCCCCCTCATTGAATTAGGTGAATGTCTGTCGGTGAAGAGACCAACCCTGCTCTTCTGTATCTAACTTGAATCCTACATGGATGGAAGGTTAACAATCCAATAAAGGAGGGGGTGAAACGCATTCCAAATCCCTCCCAGGATGCTAAGCTTTGGACTTTTGCTATTTTGTAATCCAGACCACAGGATACCGCGTGGTCTGCTCAGTCGGCGTCACACCAGGGTTGGGATACTTTCATGTCGCAGAATAAGTCACAGGACAAACAGCGCCTCAGCACCCCGCTCCTGCTCGGCCTCGCTCTGCTCACGGCCACCCCGGCACTGTCGACGGACATGTATCTTCCCGCCCTGCCCATGATCGCCACAGATCTGGACACCACCACACCCCTGGTGCAGTTGACCCTCTCGGCATTCATGGCGGGCATGGCGGTGGGCCAGCTCATCATCGGGCCGATCTCCGATTCCCTGGGCCGGCGCAGACTCCTGCTGGCGGGCGCGGTGGTGTCCCTGATAGCCAGCATCGGTTGTGCGCTGGCGCCCTCGATCGGGGTGCTCATCGGGATGCGTCTGCTCCAGGGGTTGGGCGGGGGAGCCTGCGTGGTCATTGCCCGGGCGATTGTCCCCGATCTGGCCCGGGGTAGGGAGGCCGCCCAGGCGTTCTCGCTGCTGATGATCATCCAGGCCATCGCCCCGGTGCTGGCCCCGGTGGTCGGTGGTGTCATCTCCGCGCCGTTCGGTTGGCGGGCGGTGTTCTGGGCCCTGGCGGTGATCAACGTGGCCCAGGTGCTGGTGGTGGTGTTCGGGATCCGGGAATCACGCCCGGTGGCGGAACGCACCGGGGTGGGGCTCGCGGGCATGCTGTCGAACTATCTCCATGTGCTGCGCAACCCCCGGTTCCTGGCCTATGCGGTGGTGCTGGCTGTGAGCTTCGGCGCGATGTTCTCCTACATCTCCGCCTCCCCGTTTGTGCTGCAGAATCAATTGGGGATGACCCCGGTGATGTTCTCCGTCGTCTTCGCCGTCAATTCGCTCGCCCTCATGCTGTCCGGGTTCCTCAACCGTCGACTGCTCAACTCGGTGCACCCGCACCGCATCATGGCATGGGCGATGGTGGGGTTCATCAGCCTGAATGTGGTTCTCCTGGTGCAGGTGGTGCTGATCCGCTCCACCCCACTGTTCCTGGTGCTGCTGTTTCTCATCATCGCGCATGTGCCGTTGATCATGGCCAATGCCACGGCACTGGGCACCGCGGTGGTGCGGGAACGCGCCGGGTCCGGTTCCGCGGTGATGGGTTTCCTGCAGTTCTCCATGGGCGGTCTCATCAGCCCGGTGGTGGGGCTGGGGTCCGACCGTGCGCTGTCGATGGCGGTGGCCATGGTGGTCTGCTCTGTGTGCGCCGGGGTGGCGGTGTGGGTCGCCGGACGCCACCCCCTGCCGGAGATGAACTGACGAATCCCTACTGCAGCGCCGAGGTCAGCCGCATGACATTGTCCAGGTAACGCCTGCCCCAGCTGCGCTGGTTCCACTGGTCCAGGGTGAGCCTGAGGCAGACGTCCTGGTAGTGGGAGGTCAGGTCGTTGAGATCGCTGATCAGATCCCCCTTGGCCACCATCATGGAGATCTCGTAGTTCAGGCCGAAGCTGCGCATGTCCAGGTTGGAGGAACCCACCACACCCACCGGCACATCAGTGTCCTTGCCGTCGGGATCCGCGAGCACATACTTGGTGTGCAGGACGAAGGGTTTAGGGTACATGTAGATCTTCACCCCGGCCTCCAGCAGTGCCTGGTAGTAGGAGGACTGGGCGTGGTTGACCATGAACTGGTCGGCCTCCTCGGAGACGAACAGCTCCACCCGCACGCCCCGGTAGCAGGCGGAGGTGACGGCCTCCAGGAGGGATTCATCGGGGATGAAATAGGGGCTGCACAGCACCACCCGTGATTTGGCGTGGTGCACGATGGAGTTGAACATCCGCAGGTTGGGTTCCGTGTTGTACCCGGGCCCGGAGGGCACCAGCTGCACCAGGTTCTTCCGGGAGTTCTGTGTGGTGTCGGGGATGGTGGTGTGGGCCTCCTCGTGGTCGCGGATCTCCAAGGTTTCGTTGGATTCCACATACCAGTCGCCGGCGAAGACCATCTCCATGGAGGAGACGATCGGGCCGGACATCTCCACCATGAGGTCCACCCACTTGCGGCCGATCTTGATGTTCTTGCGCTGCAGGTAACTGGCATCGATCATGTTGAGGGACCCCATGAAACCGAGGTGGCCGTCGATGATGAGCATCTTGCGGTGGTTGCGCAGGTCGGGCCGGCGGAAGCGTCGACGCCATGGCTGCAGGGGCAGCATGAGGTACCATTCGATGCCCATGGCGGTGAGGTTCTTCTTCAGTTTGCGGTAACCGGGGTATTTCCAACTGCCCACATGGTCGAAGAGCAGGCGCACCTTCACCCCGCGTTTCTCGGCGCGCTCCAGGGCCTCGAAGAAGGGCTGGGTCGTGCTGTCCCAGGCCATGATGTAGATCTCCACGTAGATGTAGTCGCGGGCCTCATCCACGGCCTCCGTCATGCGTTTGATGGTGGCGTTGTAGTCGGAGTGCACCCCGTGGTTGACGCCGATCACGGCGGGCATGTTGGTCAGACGCCGGTTCAGGCGGATGACGGATTCGAGCTCCGGGTGCACGCTGACACCGTCGGGGTAGTCGGGGACATCGTCGTGGACGTCCTCGATGAGGTCATTGATCTCCTGCTGGATGCGGTGTCGTCGCTTGTTGATGTAGGGCGACCCCATGAGCAGGAACAGCGGCAGACCCACGAAGGGGATGAGGAGAATGGCCAGCAGCCAGGCGGTGGAGGTGCTGGGGCGGCGACCCTCGGGGACATAACCGATGGCGATGATCTTGATCGTGTAGTCCACGATCAGACCGATGGTCTGCCAGGTTTCCAGGTTGATGGAGATGTTCATACGCGTGCCATCCCGCCCCGGTTATACCGAGTAATCGACGATCACCGGTGCGTGGTCCGAGGCACCTTTACCGCCGCGTTCCTCCACATCGACGAAGGTGTGGTCGGCGGTGAGTACTGGGGTGGCCAGCTGGAAGTCGATGCGCATGCCCTCGCCCTTGAGGAAACGCGCACCCTTGTAATCCCAGTAGGTGAAGGTGCCGGGGCCGGGGCTGGTTTCGGTCAGGCCCACCTCGATCAGCTGCTGGAAGGCGGCGCGCTCCGGTTCGGTGATATGCGTGTGGCCCTCGAAGGCGGAGACGTCCCAGACATCCTGGTCGGTGGGTGCGATGTTGAAATCACCCAGCAGGATCATCTTCTCCTCCGGGTTGTCCCGCAGCACATCCGCCACGTGGTTGCGCAGGGCGAACAGCCAGCGCAGCTTGTAGTCATAGTGCGGGTCGGCGATCTCGCGGCCGTTGGGCACGTACAGGCTCCACACCCGCACGCCCCCACACACCGCGCCGATGGCACGGGCCTCGATGGCCTGCTCCTTCTCGGGGTCCTTGTCAAAACCGGGTTGCCCGGGGAAACTCGTCTGCACATCCTCGATGCCCACGCGGGAGATGATGGCCACGCCGTTCCACTGGCTCAGGCCGAAATGCGCGACCTCATAACCGATCTCGCGGAAACGTTCATAGGGGAACTGGTCGTCCTTGCATTTGGTTTCCTGCACGGCCAGCACATCCACGTCGTGCCGGATGAGAAAATCCACCATCCGGTCCACGCGTGTGCGTGCGGAGTTGACGTTCCAGTTCACGATGCGCATGCCTTATACCCTAGCGTTTTGCTTATCGACGCCCCCGTCCGCCTGCCCTCCCGCACCCCTAGCGGGTGCGTTCGGCGTAGCGATGCCGGTGATGCTCGGTGAAACCGAGCTTGGTGTACAGCCCGATGCCCGCCTCGTTCCGGGAGATGACCTGCAGGTATGCCTCCGCGGCGCCCATTTCGGCGCCCCAGTGCTGGATGCGGGCGCCGAGCGAGGTGCCCAGCCCGCGGCGTCGATAAGCAGGCGCGACCTCCACGGCCGAGTACCCGAGGAAGGTGCGCGACTCCGCGGCGGTGATGGTCGCGCGGGTGATGGCGACGGTCTGGCCGAGGGAGGTGACCAGGCGGCCGAAACCCATCTGGCCGTCGATGCGGGTGCGCAGCAGCTCCAGGGCGTGCGGCGGGAGCGCGTGACCACGGAAGTGGTACATGTTCAGCCAGTCGTCATCGGGCTGGTCATCCACCCGGAAGTCCAGGCCCTCGGGCAGGGTGAACGGGTCGAGGGTGGACAGCTCGCGGGTCATCACGAGGATCTCCGGGCCGAGGTGCCAGGCCTCTGGTTCCGCGGAGATCACCTTGTGGGCCGGTTTGCCGATCCGCTCCGGGATGTGCAGACGCACCGGAAGCTGGTGGGCTGCGTAGAACTCCTCGATCGCATCGAGGGGGACGGGATCGAACCCGGTGGTGGGCCCCAGCGGGGAGGCGGAGTTGGAGCGCTCCGTGATTCCGTCACCGGCGCGCAGGAGCCACCCGTCCACCCACTCATTGCTCAGGCCCGGGAAGGCCTTGGCCGTGGCGACCTCGACGGCGCGGATATCGGAGTTGCGGATGGTGCGCGGGGAGAGGATCCGCACCACCTCGAGCTGGTGATCGGGGATGACGATCTCCTCGGCGGTCGACGGCATGCCCCCGACGGACTGGGGGCGCACCACCAGGGGATCAAGCGCGGTGACATGGCCGATGACATCGGTCCAGTGCACATCGGCGCCCTCGATGCGGCGTCGCACCACCACGCGGTCGCCGATCGCGGGGGTGTGGCTGCGGAACCTCGGCAGCCTAGACGTCATGTCCGAAGGGATCCTCATCCACGCCCGGGGTCCAGGTCAGACCAGGCTCGGTCCACCCGTTGGCCTTGATGGTCTTCTTGGCCATGCGCTTCCAGCGCCCGATGAGCGTGTCGGTGTAGACCAGGCCGTCCAGGTGACCCACCTCGTGCTGGAAACAGCGGGCGAGGAAACCGGTGCCCTCCATGGACCACTCCTCACCGTCCTCATTGAGGCCGGTGACCTTCGCCCAGTCCGCACGGCCGGTGGGGAAACCCTCACCGGGGACCGAGAGGCAGCCCTCCTCCTCGGAGCCGTCATCGGCGGGCATGGTCTCGGGGATCTCGGAGGTCTCCAGGACCGGGTTGATGAAGCAGCCACGGTGCATGGTGCCCTCATCATCGGGGCAGTTGAACACGAAGATGCGTTTGGACACCCCGATCTGGTTGGCGGCCAGGCCGACACCGTTGGCGACCTCCATCGTCTCGTACATGTCTGCAATCAGTTCCTGCAGCTCGGAGACGGGTTCGGTCACCTCCTGGGTGGGGTTGTGGAGGACGGGATCACCGTGGATAACAATTGGACGGACAGTCATGTTCTACAGTTTAGGCATGCTCAGCGCTGATGATTTAACGCTCCTTCAGTTTGAGGCGTCCGCACCCCGGGCACCGGGGGCGAAGGAGGAGGCCATCCGTGCCACCTTCGGCATCTCCCCGGTGCGCTACTACCAGCGCCTCAACCTCATCATCGATACCCCCGAAGCGATGAAAATCAACCCAACCCTGGTCTACAGGTTACGGCGTCGCGCCGGAAAGATAGACTAAGCGCCATGACTTCGGACATGCAGAACCCCTCCTCCTCCGACAACGGTGAATCCGCTGGTGGATCCACCGGTGCCGCCACCCGGAACTCCGGCCTGCCCATGCGTGGCCTGGCGATGATCCTCATCGCCGTGGCCGTGCTGCTGGCCGCGTGGGCACTGTGGTCGATGCTGGGTGACAGCGATGAGTCCGTCACCGCGGAGACGGCGACCACCGCTGCGGAGACCACTGAGAACACCGGCAGCACCGACGCCACCGGTACCGCGGATGCGGCAGGCAGCACTGATGCCACCGTCGCCAGCGAGTCCCGTGATGCCGCCCGGGAAGCAGAGGACCCCCAGGAGTCCACCGCACCGGAGGAACCCCGCGACGGTGAGCGCGCCGACCAGCCTGCACCAGCTGCGGGCGAGCCGGCCCGGGAGGGTGACCGTGCGGCCGCCGTCGGCACGCGTCCTGCCGGTGCCCCGGTGACCACCCTGCATGTGCTCAACAACTCCACGGTCCCCCAGCTGGCGGCACGTGTCGCGGAATCCCTGGAACCGGATTTTGAGAAGGTGGAATCAGGCAACCTGCCTGACGTGGTGATCCCGCGCAACACCGTCTACTTCACCGAGGGCAACCCCGGTGCGGAGCAGGCCGCCCGTGAACTGGCTGACCGTGTCAACGGTGTGGCCATGGAGCGCACCCCGGTGCTGCCGGAGGAGACCGGGGGCAAGGACGCCCTCGTCCTGGTCCTCGTCGAGGACGTCAACCTCTAACACCCGTCACGCAGTTCGTCCTGCACCGGTCGACACCCTCTCAAGGAGAACCACGCCATGGCCATCGAGTTCAAGCGTTCACCAAAACCCACCATCGGCGTGGAGTGGGAGATCGCGCTCGTCGATCCGGAATCCCGTGACCTGGCACCCCGTGCCGCGGAGGTGTTGGAGATCGTCGCCGAGCGCCACCCCGAGGTCCACCTGGAGGGGGAGTTCCTCCAGAACACGGTGGAGCTGGTCACCGGTATCTGCGACACCGTGCCGGAGGCCGTCGCCGAACTGGACCGTGCCCTGGCCGCGGTGCAGGAGGCCGCCACCGAACTGGGTCTGCGTCCCTGGACTTCCGGTTCGCACCCGTTCTCGGATTTCCGGGAGAACCCGGTGTCCAAGAAGGGTTCCTACGATGAGATCATCGCGCGCACCCAGTACTGGGGTAACCAGATGCTCATCTGGGGCATCCACGTCCATGTGGGCATCAGCCACGAGGACCGCGTGTGGCCCATCATCAATGCCCTGGTGACCAACTACCCGCACCTGCTGGCACTGTCCGCTAGTTCCCCGGCGTGGGATGGCCTGGACACCGGGTATGCCTCCAACCGCACCATGCTCTACCAGCAGCTGCCCACCGCGGGCCTGCCATACCAGTTCCAGAGCTGGGATGAGTGGGTGTCCTATATGGCCGATCAGGATAAATCCGGGGTGATCAACCACACCGGGTCCATGCACTTTGACATCCGGCCGGCCTCCAAATGGGGAACCATCGAGGTCCGCATCGCCGATTCCACCTCCAACCTGCGAGAACTCTCCGCCATCGCGGCGCTCACGCACTGCCTGGTGGTGCACTATGACCGCATGATCGACCGCGGGGAGCAGCTGCCCACCCTGCAGCCGTGGCATGTCGCCGAGAACAAGTGGCGCGCCGCGCGCTACGGCCTGGATGCGGAGATCATCATCTCCCGCGACACCGACGAGGCCATGGTGCAGGATGAACTGCGCCGCCTGGTGGACCGCCTCACCCCGCTGGCCGCTGAACTGGGCTGTCTGCGCGAGTTGGATCTGGTCCTGGAGATCATCGAACGCGGTGGTGGTTATGAACGCCAGCGCCGCGCCTACCAGCGCACCGGGACCTGGATCGCGGCGGTGGATCTGGCCTGCGATGAGCTCAATGAGCTCCGGCCCCTGGAGGCTGAATGATGAACGACAGAATGACCCAGCCGATTGTCTTCATCCCCGATGCCGGGGAGCTGCCGGATGTGTTCACCGAGGTGGTCAACGCACTGCCCGCAGACCTGAAACCACGCATCGCCCCCTGGTCGGGGACGGTGGGGCGGGGGCAGGAGGACGTCGAAAAGCTCCTGGACAAGCACGAACTACGTCGCATCATCCTGGTGGGTGGGGGACGCGGGGCGGCCGTGGCGCTGCGCGTCGCACAGGCACAGCCGGGCCGGATCACCCACCTGGTGCTGGATACGCCGGTGATCTCCCTGGATGAGCAGACCAGGAAGGTGGGTCGCGCCCTGAAGCGCGTGCCCGGTTTCCTGTTCCGGGGGCGTAACAAGGAGGAGCTGCTCAACCAGGTTGATGAGTTGGACGGCACCTCCGCGGGTGATTTCGCGGATGTGGCCACGCCGACGCTGATCATCAGCGGCACCACCCACCCCGAGCTTGTCGACGCCCTGCCCCGGGTGGTCACCGTGAGCGTCGACGGTGCGGGTCCGCGCACCTACCGCACCCACCCCGGCGAGTTCGGTGCCCACCTGGGGCGGTTTCTGGCGGATTCCTGACCCGCTAACCGCTCTTCTTCACCCCGCGGTCGGCAGGTGCGTCATTGCGGGACAGGGTGTCCTTCTCCCCGTAGAGGCCCTCACGACGCGAGACACGGCCCACGCGCTGCGCGGTGACGGGGCTGGTGAGCATGGCGAAGAGGATGAGCAGGAAGAGGATGCCCATGTCGCCGCGCATGGAGACATCGAAATCCTCGTGACCCAGCATGCGGATCAGCGCACCCACCACCGTGAGGATCAGACCGGTGGTCTGTGGTTTGGTGATCGCGTGCACCCTGGACATGGAATCCCGGAAGCGCACCAGACCGACCGCCGCGGAGAAGGACAGCACGGCACCGGTGAGGATGAAGATCAGCGAGATGATATCGGTGAACAGTTGGATGTTCATATCAGGCACCATCCCTCTTTCTGAATCGGGCGACCGCGACGGAGCCCATGAAGCCCATCATCGCCACCACCATCATGGCGTTGCTGACGGTGGTGTCCAGGGTCCAACAGATGTAGGTGGCCAGTGAACACTGGATCATGGACACCATGCCGTCGAGGCCGAGGAGGCGGTCGATGGAGTTGGGGCCACTCATGATCTGGTACGACGTCAAAATGAAGGACGCACTGAACAAGATGGCCGCGATGGTGAGGATCGAGGTGTAGATTTCCGGACTCATCGATTCAGCCCCTTTCAAAGACGCGGATCAGGTTGCGCTCGAGTTCGGCAACATTCTCAATTTCATTCTCGATGGCCTCAGGCGAGTGCGCATCCAGAATGTGGACGGTCCACATGCGGTTGGCGATGTCGATATCCGTCACCGAACCACCCGGCTGCAGGTTGTACAACACGGTGGCAAAGGACAGCACCAGATCATTCTGCACACGCATCGGCACGGAGAGGATGGCTGTCTTCGGGGGATCCTGCGGGCGCAGCGCCAGCCAGGCGACCTTGACGGAGGCCTTGGCCAGGTCCCAGAACCATTTGAGGATCAGCATCACCAGTGCACCCCAGTGGATGCTCAGGTTACTGATCGGCATGGCGGGCAGGGGCAGCAGCAGGACGATGCCGAGTGCCACGGCCAGGCCACCGAAGAAGTTCGCCCAGGAGATCTCCCCCATGAGCATGATCCACATGACCACCAGCCACACCACGAAGAAGGGGCGGAAACGACGCTTGAAACCGGCAATCATGAGGTGGCCTCCTCCGGGGTTGAGGTGATGGTCGTTTCACCGGTGTTCTCCCGGTCGGGGGAGGGGTTGCCGCCACCCAGCTCCGATTCCGACCGGGTGTCCAGGTCGTCGAGGTTCTGGTCGTAGCGTTCCATCTCCAGGGTGCGGTGCGGGTTCTCGTAGTTCGGGCCCAGCACCGCGGTGCGGTAGATGTTGACATCCTGGGCGGATTCCGCCGCGCGGCCGGTGATCGCCGAGATGGGACCGGCGAGCACGGAGACCATGAGGGAGGCGACCAGCAGGATGGAGGTGGAGGCGACCATGCCGACGGGCATGCGGCCCACATCGGAACGGTCCGTCACCGACACCTCGTCCTGGACATCCACGAGTGGTGCCGGGCGGGCGATGGCGGTGGCCCCGTCCGGGGCGTCCTTGCGGTCACGCCAGAAGGCCTTCGACCACACCAGCACCATGGTGTACAGGGTGAGCAGAGAGGTGATGATGGCGCCCGCGATGAGCACCCAGGCCTGCCAGCTGCCCTCCTGCGCACCGGCCTCCAGGAGGATGATCTTGCCCAGGAACCCGGAGAATGGCGGGATGCCACCCAGGTTGATCGCCGGGATGAAGTACAGGATGGCCAGCAGCGGGGAGATGTAGGCCAGGGAGCCCAACCTGCGTAGCGACGACGAACCCGCCTGCCGTTCCACCAGACCGACCACCAGGAACAGTGTGGTCTGCACCAGGATGTGGTGGATGGCGTAGAAGATGGCACCGGACAGACCGGCCGCGGAACCCAGCGCCACACCGTAGATCATGTAACCGATGTGGCTGACCAGCGTGAAGGACAATAATCGTTTGACGTCGTTCTGCGCCATCGCGCCGAGGATACCCACGAGCATCGTCGCCAGCGCCACCCACATCAACAACCCGTCGAGGGAGCCGTCGGTGAAGATGACGGAGCGGGCGCGGATGATCGCATACACACCGACCTTGGTCAGCAGACCCGCGAACACGGCCGTGACCAGCGACGGGGCGGTGGGGTAGGAGTCCGGTAGCCAGGAATCCAGGGGGAACACGGCCGCCTTGATGCCGAAGGCCACCAGCAGGACCGCGAAGATTGCGGAACGGGTACCGGAGGGCACCTCCTCCATCCGCAGGCCGATGTGCGCCATGTTCAGGGTGCCCACCGAGGCGTACACCAGGGCCAGGCCGAACAGGAAGACCATGGAGGAGGCCATGGACACCATCACGTAGCTCACGCCGGCGCGGACGCGGGCGGGTGAGGCCCCCAATGTCAGAAGAACATAGGAGGCGACCAGGAAGACCTCGAAACCGACGTAGAGGTTGAAGAGGTCACCGGACAGGAATGCCAGGTTCACACCCATCGACAGCAGCAGGTAGGCGGGCATGAACACCGCGACCGGTTCATCCTTGCCACCGTCGCGGATACCCTGACTGATGGCATAACCCATCACCGCGAACAGCACGATGGAGGACACCGTCAGCATGGACACCGACAGGCGGTCGGCGACCAGGGTGATGCCCACCGGGGCATCCCAGCCACCGATCTGGAGGGTCTGGATGCCCTCGCTGTCCACCAGGTACAACATGGTGCCATTGAGGGCGATGAGGAAGGTCAACACCGTGAGGGTGACCGCACGCTGGGCCTGGACATACTTGGACAGGATCAGCGTGAGCGCAGCGGCCACTGCCGGCAGGATGACCGGCATGGGCACCATGTAGGGCAGCAGTACCAGCAGGGAATCGTACAACTCGCTAGTCATCCTTCTCCCCCTTCAGTGGCTGCTCAAAGGACTCGGGGCCGAACTCGTCGCCCTCCGAGGTCATGCGGCCGGTCTCCGGATCATCGGAGGCATCGTGGTCGGGTGCGGCCGAGGCGATGCTGCGACGCACCGACAGTGCCACATCCTCCACGTCATCCTGGATGAAGTCCTCGGTGCGGTAGCGGTACTGGCGGTAGGCCAGGGACAGCATGAAGGCGGTGATCGCCATGGAGATCACGATGGCGGTGAGGATCATCGCCTGTGCGAGGGGGTCGGCGACGGTGTCGCCGTAGACCTCATTCTCACGGCCTTTCACCGGTGGGGCACCGGCGCCGCCACCGGAGATCAGCAGGAGCAGGTTGGCTCCGTTGCCGATGAGCATCAGCCCCATGACCATCTTGGTCATGGCGCGGTCCATGAGCATGTACACGCCCGCCGATATGAGGGTTCCCGCTGCCAGGAGCAGGAAGAGATTGGCTACCATCTACTGCTCCCTTCCGGTGGTGTCTGTGGTGCTTGTCGACGTTCCATCACTGATGTTTCGAGTCTCCGGTTCGGTTTCCAGGGCGACCGGCCGAACCGTGGGCAGGGGACGCGGCTCATTGGCCACGCTCCGTACCGCGGAGGTGGTCGAGGCCAGGGCGGCCTCGCGCCGTGCGCTGCGCGCCAGGCGGCGGGCACGGTCACGGGCACGTTGTTTACGCATGTCCTCATCGCGGTCGAGCTGACCGCCGAGGCTCTGCAGGATGTGCATCATCAATCCGATGACGATGAGGTAGACACCGAGATCGAACAGCAGGGCCGAGGCGATGTGAATATCCCCGATGAGTGGCACCTTGATGTCCCAGATATGGGAGGTCAGCGGAGGTTCACCGAGCAGCATCGGCCACAGGATGGCCGTCGCGGAGGCGATCAGGCCGACGCCGAGGATACGGCTGGCGTCGACAGGCAGTGCCTCCTCCAGCTCGTCGCGCCCACCCGCGAGATAACGCAGCGCGAAGGCGAGGGCCGCGACCAGGCCGCCGGCGAAACCGCCGCCCGGTGCGTTGTGGCCGACGAAGAAGAAGTACACCGACAGCATGATCATGGAGGGGAACAGGATGCGGGTGGCCACATCCACCATGAGGGACCGGTTCTGGGCCCGCTCGGTGTCCACCGGTGCCGCCAACCAGCGACGACCGGTGGTGGCCAGGGTCGGGCGGCGGGAATCGCGGCGGAAACTGCGGTTGCGGTAGACCAGGGAGGCGATACCGATGGCGGCGATGACCAGCACGGAGATCTCACCGAAGGTATCGAAACCACGCAGGTCCACCAGCAGGACGTTGACGGTGTTGGCTCCGTGACCGACCTCGTACGCCAGGTCCTGCATGTAGATGGAGATGGGGTCCGCGGTGCGGGCGTTCATGGCGAAGACGGCGATCACCACGAGGGAGAAGCCCACCGCGGCGGCCAGCCACGCGCGGCGCCGGGCGTTCTTCGGCTCGGGTTTCCAACTGACCTCGGTGGGCATCTTGCGCAGCACCAGCATGAACACGACCATGAGGACGGTTTCCACCAGAGTCTGGGTAAGCGCCAGGTCGGGGGCGCCGTGCAGGGCGAAGATGACCGCCAGGCCATAACCGGTCACGCCGACCATGATGAGCGCGGACAGACGGTTCTGCATCTGGGTGGCCACGATCGCGACCAGGACGATGACGAAGGCGACCACACCCTGGAAGGGGTTGTCCCACAGTTCCATGCGCACGGCGCTGCGCTCGCCCATGATCAGGGCGACCATGGGCACCAGGGCGAGGACGAAGAAGATCACCGCGATGTTCAGTGTCAGGGAACCGCGCTGGGTGGAGGCGGTCAGACGCACCGACAGCACGCGCAGGTAATCCAGGATCGCGTCGTAGGCGGTGTCGGCATTGCCGAATGCGGCTGTCTTCGGCTGCAGACGGTGGACCACCGGGAGCTTCCAGTAGAGGGCGATACCGGCGGCGATGATGATCGCGGACAGTGCCAGTGGCAGGTTGAACCCATGCCACAGCGCCAGATAGGTCGGTTCGCCCGGCGTGACATTATCCAGGTGGGTGACGATCGGGGTGGACAGCGGTGCCGGGAACAGACCGAGGATGACGGTGAGCGAGGTGAGGATGAACGGTGCGATCCACAGCTTGAAGGCCACCGGGTGGGATTCCGCGACTGCGGTGGACACCCCGTTGTTCTCGGGGAAGAGGTGGCGCTTGGTGGCAAAAGCCCCGTAGAGGAAGTACAGGGAGTACGCCATGGTGAAGATGGAGCCCAGGATGATGCCGGCGAGCATGAGGTTGCCCGGCATGCCGCGCAGCATCTCCTCATAGAGCACCGAATCGATGGCGGTCTCCTTGGCGATGAACCCGAACAGCGGCGGAATACCCGCCATGGATGCCGCGGAGATGGCGGCCAGTGCGAACATGAGCGGCTGCCTGCGCCACAGGCCGGACAGCTGGTTGATGTCACGGGTGCCGGTGGTGTGGTCGATGGCACCGACCACCATGAACAGGGTGGCCTTGAATAGAGAGTGACTGAAGGTCAGGGCCAGGCCCGCCAGGAGTGCCTCACGGGTGCCGATGCCGGTCACCGAGATGATGAAACCCAGCTGGGAGACGGTGCCGTAGGCGAGGATCAGCTTGAGGTCCTTCTGCCGCAGCGCCATCCAGCCCGACATGATCATGGTGAAGATACCCAGCGGGATGGTGACCAGATACCAGGAGGACACCACATTGAAATCAGGGGCCAGGCGGGCCACCAGGTAGATGCCCGCCTTCACCATCGCCGCGGAGTGCAGGTACGCGGAGACGGGGGTGGGTGCCGCCATGGCACCCGGGAGCCAGAAGTGCGTGGGGGCGATGGCGGACTTGGACAGCGCACCGGCCAGGATCAGCAGCGCACCGATGGAGATGTAGGGGACATCCGCCCAGTTACCCTCGAAGGCCGGGACATCCGAGAAATACCAGACATCGGTCTGGACACCGATGAGGATGATGCCCACCAGCATGGCCAGACCGCCCAGGGTGGTGACCATGAGGGCCTGCCCGGCGGAGCGACGGGAGGAGGCACGCTCACCGTAGTAGCCGACCAGCAGGAAGGACAGGACCGAGGTGATCTCCCAGAACACGTACATCAGGAGGATGTTGTCGGAGATGACCAGGCCGTACATGGCCATGGCGAAACCGACGAGCTGACCACCGAAGGCGCTCAGGCGGCCCGGGTTGGAGTCGAAATACCCCCAGCAGTAGAGCAGAACCAGTGCGCCCACACCCAGGATGATCAGGGAGAACAGGGCTGCCAGCGAATCAAGCCGCATGGTGATGTTCAGGTGGACGGACGGCATCCAGTCATAGTGGAGGAGGAGCTCACCCCCACCGCGGAACGTTCCCTGGACGAACTCATAGGCCACCCAGAAGAATCCGGCTGCGGGTACCAGCGCCAGCACACCGAAGGCGGACCTTCCCAGGGCCCGGATCAGCAGTGGGGCCAACACCGCGGCGGCAGTGAGTGCGAGAAAAAGTATCAGCACGCTATCTCAGTTCCCCTTTGGTCGCGCATGTGGACATGACTGGAATCACCCCCGCTGTTCACGACGCCCACATGCGTGCTGCCCCCAGCCAGCAATCGACCCGCCCATGAGGCGGGACCATCAACCGAGAAACACCCAAGCCCTAGGCGGCGTCGCGAAGGGCGTGGCAATACAGGTGCAGTCTACCTGCGTGCCGAGGCTGTTCCCAACGGGATTTCAATAATGACTGTATATATAGGGGGCTATTGCACGCTGTTGGTGGATGTTCTACCAGCTCACAGGGCGATGGCAGGAATTGAAGGAAACTTCTGCAAAAAACCCATCCCGGGGGTACACGGTGTGCACGCCCGGGATGGGTGTGGTCGGATTCTGGCGGGGTGTTATCCGTAGATCAGGTGGGCTGCGGAGCTCATGGCGGCAGCGGCCGACTGGTCTGCGGTGCCGCCGAAGCCCATGGCCCAGGTACGGCGGTTGTTGTTGCAGGCGTAGATGAAAGTGACGGTGGCCTCGAAGATATCGAACTGGTGGAATTCGAGGATCTCGACGCGACGGCCGGCATCGGCCAGCAGGTTGGTGCAGGCGGAGACCGGGCCGGTGGCCATGATCTCGGTTTCGGTGGAGATGCGCTCGCAGCCGGTGCCCTCGATCATGGTGGCGGTGAAGTGGTACATCCCGCCCCGACGGGAATCGGCCTCGAGATTATTGATGCGCAGGTTACCGGTGGGGGCGTAGGTGGTGGCGAAGGTGCGCCATTCCATGCCGCGGGCCTCTTCGCGCAGGCCGCGGGGGAGTTTAAAGCCGAAACGAGCCCGGAAGGGATCTTCAGCGTAGATGCGTGGCTCAGACTGGATCGGTTCGATGCCTGCGGGACGTGGGGTCTCGCGACGGTATTCGATGATGGTGGAGCGACGGGTGCTGCGGGTGGAGGTAGAGATAGACATGACACGGTCCTTTGCGTCTTTTTGAAAAAAGGTGCGGATCTCTTTTTGTGTATGAAAAAGATGTGGAGAAAAAGATCCTGTTAGGTGGAGGACCGACTCTTAAGCTTGATCTGGGGGTTTTAACGACTACTTCCCTGGTGCGGGGAGTCAGTCCTTATCCCGCAGCAGGGTACGTAGCCTCGGCTACTCGCTTAAGGTCAAAGATTGTTGTCATGCGGGCCATAGTAACCAGCGTCATAGATCGGGAGCAAAACTGCTTTCCGCTATATGGAAAGGCCACCCCCGCGAGGGGGTGGTTCTTAAGGGTGGTATTTATTCCTGTCCGGGGCTATTTTCCGTAGTTGAGCAGGAACAATGCCTCCGCGGTGGCGATATCCCTGATTTCCCGAGGATCCACCGATTCATCCGCAGAGTGGATGACCGACAGCGGTTCCTCCACCCCATAGAGGGCGAGTTCCGCGTCCGGGTTGAGCTCCATCAGCTCTGTGCACAGGGGAATGGAGCCGCCGGAGCCGACGGTGACGGTCTCCTTATTCTCATAGGCTGCGGACAGGCACTGCGCCAGCGTGGACATCGCGGGACCGCTGATGTCGGTGGCAAAGGGCTGGTTGATGTCGTCGATGGCCACCTCCACCTTCACTCCCCACGGGGCGTAGTTGATGAGGTGTGCCTTCAACTTCTCTGCCACCTCGATGGCGTCCTGGCCCGCGGGCACCCGCAGGTTGAGTTTGGCCGATGCGGTGGCGGGAACGGCATTAACGGCCTCCGCGACCGGGGTGGAGGTGAAGCCGGTGATGGTGATGGCCGGGCGTGCCCAGACCATGTCTGCCGGGTTGTCGCCGTCGCCCATGGTGTCCACGCCGTCGAGGATGCCGGCGTCGGAGCGGAACTCCTCCGGATCGTAGGGGAGGCCCGCCCAGCGGGTGGTGGTGTCCACGCCGTCGATGACGGTGCGGCCGTGCTCGTCGCGAAGCGTATCCAGGATGCGCACCAGTCCGGAGACGGCGTCCGGGGCGGCGCCGCCGTACTGGCCGGAATGGACGGCCTGACGGAGCGTATCGACGGTCACCGTCACCTGACCACCGCCACGCAGGGAGGTGGTCAGCGTGGGAACGCCCACCGCAGCATTGCCACTGTCCGCGATGAGGATGACATCGGCCTTGAACAGTTCGCGCTTCTCGTGGATGAGCGCGGACAGGGCGCCGCCGCCCATCTCCTCCGAACCCTCCACCACGGCGATGAGGTTGAGGTCTGTTCCGTTGAGGGCATCCACCGCGCGGAGAGCGGCGAGGTGCATGACCAGATTGCCCTTGCAGTCCGCGGCGCCACGGCCATACCAGCGCACGCCGTTCTCGGTCTCGCGCTCGGTGAGGGTGAAGGGATCGGTCGTCCACAGATCAAGTGGGCCTGCCGGCACCACATCGAAGTGGCTGTATAGGAGGACGGTCGGAGCGTTCTCTGCGCCCTTGCGGGTAGCGACGAAGTTGGTGGTGCCATCGTCTGCGGGGTGTTCGGTGACATTGAAGCCGGCTTCGGTGAGGGCTTGGCGGGTCCAGCTGGCTGCTGCGGCGTAATCATCGACCAATCCCGGTTCACTGTGGACCGAGTTGAAGGAGACGATTTCCTGCAGATCCTTAAAGATCTGCTCTCGCTGCTGCTCGATATTCTGCTTGATTTTCTGAACTTCACTGAAGTGTGTCATGTTCATCCACCTTATATACAGAGCCCGGGTGTAGATGGGACGGCTATTCCGCTGCCTTGGTGGTGGAGGGGGTTGGTGTGCGGGATGGTGGGTATGTGCTGGCGGGTCTGGTGCTACTTTCCTGGGATGTGAAATTCGCGGCGGTGGTGGGGGTGTTCCTGGGGTGGTTCAGTTGGCAGCATGTGGTGGTTGGCGCCCTGCTGGCGTTCGTCCTCAACGCGGTGGTCGTCGTCGTGGTTCTGCTGAGCCGACGCGGTGGGCGCGACTCCGATATCCCCTTCGGCCCCTGGGTGGTGGCCGGTGCGGTACTCGCTGTCGTGTTGCTGTAACCGCGACCGATAGCGACAGTTACACACGCTTGTGGCGAACACCATGAATAAGGACTCCCCAAAGCTTGCACTCGCCCCTGCCGAGTGCTAGAAAAGGGGTTAGCACTTACCTCGTATGAGTGCCAGAAAATGATCATGAACTACCTGACAGGTGAGGTTGGTCCACACTCACTAACCGTGCCGTCGCGGGCGCCTGCCGGGTAGTAGACGTGAGTGTCGTCCTATCACTAATGAGGAGCACAAACACATGGCAAAGATCATCGCCTTTGATGAAGAAGCACGCCGTGGCCTTGAGAAGGGCCTGAACACCCTGGCAGATGCCGTCAAGGTCACCCTCGGCCCGAAGGGTCGCAACGTTGTTCTGGAGAAGGCGTGGGGCGCCCCCACCATCACCAACGATGGTGTCACCATCGCTCGCGAGATTGAGCTTGAGGACCCGTACGAGAAGATCGGCGCAGAGCTGGTCAAGGAAGTCGCCAAGAAGACCGATGATGTCGCTGGCGACGGCACCACCACCGCCACCGTGCTGGCTCAGGCACTGGTGAAGGAGGGCCTGCGCAACGTAGCCGCCGGCTCCAACCCGATGGGCATCAAGCGTGGCATCGAGCAGGCTGTTGCCACCGTCACCGAGAAGCTTCTCGAGTCCGCCAAGGAGGTCGAGACCGAGGAGCAGATCGCTGCCACCGCAGGTATCTCCGCAGCTGACCCGGCCATCGGTGCACAGATCGCCAAGGCCATGTACGCCGTCGGCGGCGGCAAGCTGAACAAGGATTCCGTCATCACCGTCGAGGAGTCCAACACTTTCGGCGTTGAGCTCGAGGTCACCGAGGGTATGCGCTTCGACAAGGGCTACATCTCCGGTTACTTCGCCACCGACATGGAGCGCCTCGAGGCTGTCCTGGAGGATCCGTACATCCTCCTGGTCTCCGGCAAGATCTCCAACATCAAGGATCTGCTCCCACTGCTGGAGAAGGTCATGCAGTCCGGCAAGCCACTGCTGATCATCGCCGAGGACGTCGAGGGCGAGGCTCTGTCCACCCTGGTCGTCAACAAGATCCGCGGCACCTTCAAGTCTGTTGCCGTCAAGGCACCGGGCTTCGGTGACCGTCGCAAGGCACAGCTGCAGGACATCGCCATCCTCACCGGTGGCCAGGTCATCTCCGAGGAGGTCGGCCTCTCCCTGGAGACCGCTGATCTGCCGCTGCTGGGCCAAGCACGCAAGGTTGTCATCACCAAGGATGACACCACCATCGTTGATGGTGCAGGTTCCGAGGATCAGATCGAGGGTCGCGTCAACCAGATCCGCGCCGAGATTGAGAACTCCGATTCCGACTACGACCGTGAGAAGCTCAACGAGCGTCTGGCCAAGCTGGCTGGCGGCGTCGCAGTGCTCAAGGTTGGTGCTGCCACCGAGGTCGAGCTCAAGGAGCGCAAGCACCGCATCGAGGATGCCGTCCGTAACGCGAAGGCAGCTGTCGAGGAGGGCATCGTCGCCGGCGGTGGCGTCGCCCTGATCCAGGCCGCCCACGTCCTGGACAACGATCTCGATCTGACCGGCGATGAGGCCACCGGTGTCCGCATCGTCCGCGACGCACTGAACGCTCCGCTGAAGCAGATCGCCGCCAACGCTGGCCTCGAGCCGGGCGTCGTCGTCGACAAGGTCTCTCGCCTCCCTGAGGGCGAGGGCCTGAACGCTGCAACCGGTGAGTACGTCGACCTCATGGCCGCCGGCATCAACGATCCGGTCAAGGTCACCCGCTCCGCTCTGCAGAACGCAGCCTCCATCGCTGCACTGTTCCTGACCACTGAGGCTGTTGTCGCTGACAAGCCACAGCCGGCAGGTCAGGCCATGCCGGGTGCTGACGAGATGGGTGGCATGGGCGGTTTCTAAGCCCCACCCGCTCCGCGCGCCCCTTGTACGTTGTCCGCAACGTGCGAGGGGCGTTGCGCGTCTCCGGGAGCTTGTCGACGCCCGATTCTCCCTCAGGCTATTCTCATCCCGGAAATTATTCGATAACCCTTGAAAACACCCCCGCTTGCGGGTGGGTTGACAGATGCCCCTTCAGCAGAATCGCTTTAATCGACCCTTCCCAGCTGGCCGTTACATAACCGTCGCCATTTAGAGACAATGGCAACTGTCGTTTTTTGCCAAATGCCTAAAATTACCAGCTCAGGCCATAATTTGAATTTAAGATGAACAGCTGGGAAACTTCGTCTCAGAGGTCACGGTTATCTGAGAGGATTTTGAGTTTTCCTCTTGACGCGTGCGAAATCTGTGATTCAATAGTGGGGTGACGTCCTGAGGGCGTCAGCAAACTGGCAACCATCACCAGCTTCTTTGCTGGTCCTCTCCTAGGAGATTTCTCATGGATCTTTCCCTTCTCAAGGACTCCCTGTCCGACTTCGCTACCCTCGGCAAGAACCTGGGTCCTGCTCTGCAGACCATCCCGACCCTGCTGACCGGTATCATCAGCTTCTTCCAGAACTTCGGTGACCTGGCAGAGACCACCGGCGACAACGCGGGCAACCTGTCCTCTTAATCCCCATTCTTGCTGCTAGGGGATAAACCTAGAAGCTGAGATTCCCAATTTTTCTTAATCTCTGAAGGAGAACATAATGGAAAGCATCACTGACTTCCTGGGCAACGTTTCCGTCCTTTCCTCCACCGGCCTGTTCGGTGCAATCTTCGGCCTGCTGAAGGTTGGCGGCGACTGGGCTGACAACGTCGCTAATCTCATCGGCCTCCTGGGCTAATTCCCCTCACGCTTCGGCGTAGGTAAAAGCTCCAGACCCTTTCGAGGGCTGGAGTTTTTTGTATGTCTGCCATTCCCCACTTAGGTGAACGTTAACGCGCTCGAAAGTTCAAGTGTAGGTAGAATCCTTTTCATGGCTGAAACCACTGAGAATGATCTTCCCGTCATCGATCTCGCCCAGACCGAAGGGTATATCGTCGATGACTCCGATGAGGATGATCCGGTACTCCTGCGGCCCGATGGTACCGCCATTGAAACCTGGCGTGAGAATTATCCGTATGACGAACGCATGACGCGTGAGGAATACGAGAAAATCAAACGCGGCCTGCAGATCGAGTTGCTGAAATGGCAGAACTGGACCAAGGAAACCGGCCAGCGCCACATCATCCTGTTCGAGGGCCGTGACGCCGCCGGCAAGGGTGGCACCATCAAGCGCTTCAATGAGCACCTCAACCCCCGTGGTGCCCGCACCGTCGCGCTGGAGAAGCCATCCCCACGTGAGTCCACGTCCTGGTATTTCCAGCGGTATATCCAGCACTTCCCGGCTGCCGGTGAGATCGTCTTCTTCGACCGCTCCTGGTACAACCGGTCCGGTGTGGAACGCGTCATGGGTTTCTGCACCGAATCCCAGCACGCGGAATTCCTCCGTGAGGTACCCATGCTGGAGAACATGCTCCTCGGTTCCGGTATCTCTCTGACTAAGTTCTGGTTCTCGGTGACCCGGAAGGAACAGCGCACCCGCTTCGCCATCCGCCAGGTGGACCCGGTGCGCCAGTGGAAGCTCTCCCCGATGGACCTGGCCTCCCTGGACAAGTGGGATGACTACACCCGCGCCAAGGAGGAGCAGTTCCGGTACACCGACACCGATGAGTCCCCGTGGATCACCATCAAGTCGAATGACAAGAAACGCGCCCGCATCAACGCCATGCGCTATGTCCTGTCCAAGTTCGACTACACGGACAAGGATTATGACGTGGTGGGGGAGCCGGACCCCAAGATCGTTCTCCGCGGTCGCGATCAGATCGGCGATTAGGGCAGGTTCCCTAGATCCACGGTTCGATCGGGTTGCCCTGCCATCTGGTGTGGGCGGGGACGCGGTCGCCGCGCATGACCAGGGAGCCTGGACCGATGGTGGCGGAGGCGTCGACAAGCGAGGCGGGGAGCGCCACCGAGTGGTCACCCAGGGTCGCACCGTCGGCGATGGTGACGGTGTCGAGGCTCATGACGCGGTCCTGGAACAGGTGCGTCTGCACCACAGTTCCGGGGCCCACGGTGGCACCACGGCCGACATAACAGAGGTCGGATTCGGGGAACCAGTAGCTCTCGATCCATGCGCCCTTACCGATGTGCGCGCCGAGCGCCTTGAGACCCAGGTTGAGGCTGCCGGTGCCCAGATTCGGGATGAGGAACCAGGGGCCCGCGACGGTTTCCACGAAGGTATCCTGCAGCTCATTGAGCCACACGAACCAGCTGAACAGCGGGTGGTCGCCGGCCTTGTGTTTGCCCACGCAGATCCACTTGACCACCACGGTGATCGCCATGGCCAGCACGCCCACGGCCATGAGGACCAGGCCGCCGACAAGCCATGCGACCCAGAGGCCGTAGTTGAGGTTGAACCACTGCAGGATCACAAGAGTCAACGCGGCCAGCACACCGGAGGTCATCGGTGCGAGCAGGCGGGCGGTCTCGATGAGGCCACGGGCGAATTTCACACCGAGGCCTGGATGGTAGGTTTTGGCCTCACCCTCGTCGACCTCGACGGTGACACGTCGCATGCGCTCCGGCGGGGAACCCCACCAGTTGGAGCTGGCCTTGGCCTTCTTCGGGGTGGAGGACAGCACCGCCACCAGGGAGTTCTTGCCCAGTTTGCGCTCAGGGCCAGCGATACCGGAGTTGCCCAGGAAGGACCGCTTGCCGATCCGGGTCTCACCCGTCAGCAGCCAGCCGTTGCCCAGCTCATAACCACCGATGAGGGTGTCGTCGGCGAGGAAGGCACCTTCGCGGATATCCGCGAGTTTGGGCACCATCACGGCGGTGGAAATCTCCACGTCCTTGCCGATCTTCGCACCCAGACTGCGGAACCACGCCGGGGTCAGCTGCGCCGCGTAGAGCGGGAAGAGGTAGGTGCGGGCATCATCCATGAGCCGTTCAATGGCCCACACTCGCCAGCCCAGCGCGGACCGCACCGGGGTGATACCGGGTTTCACGCCGATGCTCAGCAGCAGCACCAGCACCCAGATGGATACGGTGTACGTCGCGAATGCCGCCAGCGCGCCGACGGCCGCGAACAGCAGCACGGCCGCCACGATGGGCAGCGTGCTTATCGACGCAAACCACAATGTCACCGCGGTACCCACGCCCAGCGCAGCCAGCGGCAGCAGGGACAACACCATGGAGGTGAGTCCGAAGACCGGCACCCAGCGGGAACGCCTCGGTGGGTGTTCCTGAGGGAAGCGGTGCTTGGCCCGACCGACCTTCTGCGCCGGTGAGCCGGCCCAGCGCGAACCGGGCTTGATGAGTTTGTCACCGGTGACGGTGGAACCGGGCAGCAGGTGCGCGCCGGCACCGACGACGGTGCCAGGCAGCAGGGTGGAACGCGCGCCGATGCGGGCGTTCTTCTCGATGACGATGGCGCCCAGGCGCAGGATGTCACCGTCGATCCAGTAACCGCGCATGTCCACCTCCTGCTCGATGGAGACATTGTCACCCAGGGTGAGCATGCCGGTTACCGGTGGCAGGGAATGCAGATCCACACCCCGGCCCACGCTCACACCGAGGGAGCGGGCGAAGTAGTTCACCCAGGTCGCACCGGAGATATTGCGGGAACCGGAGGCATCCGCGAGCCGTTCTGCCGCCCAGATGCGCAGGTGCACGGAACCACCACGCGGGTAGTCACCGGGTTCAATGCCCCGGGTTATCAGGCGGGCACCCCAGGCGCCGATGGGCAGGCGACCGATCGGGGTGGCGAAGATGACGATGAGGGTGATCACAAGCCACCAGGGGACCGGGCGGGCCCATTCGACGCCCAGGCCGGCCATGATGTTGTTGCCCAGCGCCAGCCAGGCGATCCACTGCACGGCCTGCAGCGTCATGATCGGGATCTGGATGAGCGACTGGATGACGCGGGTACCGGCTGTCACCGGCTTGACCTCACGCCGTGGGGGAGGTGTGGAACTCTGCAGGGAGACACCGGAATCGACTGCGACGGTTTCCACGCGTTCGGCGAGTTTCTCCAGACGCGGGTGGTCGTAGAGGTCACGCACGGCCACGGTGGGGACCTTCTCACGCAGGCGGCCCACGAGGGTCGCGGCGGCGAGTGAAGTACCACCCAGGGAGAAGAAGTCAGCGTCATTGCCGGACACCGAGGTGCCCAGGACATCGACCCACAGCTGGGCGATCCAGGCCTCGGTCTCATTGAGGCCCTCGGCCTCCACCGCGGTGCCGGGCAGGGGCCACGGCAGGGATTTCTTGTCCACCTTGCCGGAGGTGGTGACGGGCAGTTCCTCCATGACATGGATGCGGGGAACAAGTGCGGCGGGCATGGTCTCGGCCAGGCGTTTGTTGGCCTCATTGTGGTTGAAGCCGGCCTCCTCATCCTCGAGGGAGACATAGGCCACCAGGACCTTCTCATCGGCACCGGTGGTCTGGACCACCACCGCGGAGGAGCGCACATTCGGCAGGGCCGCGACATTCGCGTCGACCTCACCGAGCTCGATGCGCCGGCCGCCGATCTTCACCTGGTCGTCCACACGACCGATGAAGTAGAGACCGTCCTCCTCCAGACGGACGTGGTCACCGGAACGGTAGGCGCGGTTCCAGCCCACACTCGGCAGGGGGGCGTACTTCTCGCGGTCCTTCTCCGGATCGAGGTAACGCGCAAGACCCACACCGCCGATGACCAGTTCACCGACCTCACCGATGCCGACGGGCTGGCCCTCGGCGTCAACAACCACGAGATCCCAACCGGCCAGCGGCAGGCCGATACCCACGGGTTGGCCCGGATAGAGCTGGGTGCCACAGGCCACCACGGTGGCTTCTGTTGGGCCGTAGGTGTTCCAGACCTCGCGATCCTCCGTCGATAAGCGTTCGACGAGCTCCTGGGAGCAGGCCTCGCCGCCCACGATGAGCAGACGCACATGGGACAGCGCCTCGGCGGGCCACAGGCCGGCGAGCGTCGGCACTGTGGAGACCACCGTGATGTCACGGCGGATCAGCCAGGGGCCCAGGTCCATGCCGGAACGCACCAGCGAACGGGGCGCCGGCACCAGGCAGGCGCCATGGCCCCACGCCAGCCACATCTCCTCACAGGAGGCGTCGAAGGCGACCGAGAGACCGGCGAGCACGCGGTCCTCCGGGCCGAGTGGGCCCTGCGGGTGATCGACCAGGAACATCTGGGCCTCGGCGTCGACGAAGGCGGCGGCCGAACGGTGGGACACAGCCACACCCTTCGGCTTGCCCGTGGACCCGGAGGTGAAGATGATCCAGGCGGTGTCATCCAGGCGGGGGCGACGGGTATCGCCACCCGGGGTCGGCTTGATCATGTGGAAACCACTCGCATCAAACAGTGCGTTGATGTGGGCCTCACCGAAGACCATCTCGGCGCGTTCCTCGGGATCATCGGCATCCACAGGCACATAGGCGGCGCCGGCGGCCAGGGTCGCGAGGATCGCGATGTAGAGATCACGGGTGCCGGACGGCATCCGGATGCCCACGCGGTCACCGCGCCGGACACCCTGCGCGTGCATCTCGGAGGCAAGCGTGGTGACCTCCTGCATCAGTTCCGCATAGGTCAGGACCTGGCCGTCATCGATGGCGGCGGCCTCCGGGTAGGTGGAGGAGATATCCACCAGGATGTCCCAGAGTGTGCGCTTGGGTGGTGCTTCTGATGCTCTCAGATACTGAGGCGGAACCTTGCTTAGAGACACGTTGCTATTTAGTCCTCTTCGGTGGAGATGATTGCGGCTGCCAGTTTGCGCAGATGTTTCAGCTGTTTGGAGGTGGATTCATCGAGTGAGACATCCTCCGCCTCACTGACGACCTTGTGCAGGTCGGCCTGGGCGGCTCGCCCCTTCTTCGTTGACGTGACGATCTGTCGACGACGATCCCGGGGGTCCCGCTCGCGCTTCGCCCACCCGTGTTTCTCCAGCGCATCGACGAGTCTGACCATATCCGATGCATCGATGGCCAGCATGTCGCACAGGGCGGACTGGCTCGCGGCATCGGCATTGACCAGGCAGGTCAGCGTCCAGTACTCACGCATGGTGGTGTCATGGCGTGCCAGCTGGGATTCCACCTCATCGCGGGTGCGACGACGTAGCCTCTCCAGCTGATAGCTGGGTGATTCGAGGAGCGCTCTGGGGATATCCGGGTGGGAAGGCATGACACCACGATAATGGGAAACCATGGATCGGTCTAATCATGGGGTGCTACCCACCATTTCCGGGGTGTGCGGGCATGACAAACCGCAGCACACGGTGGCGTGTACTGCGGTGTAGGCCGGTGGGTGCTAGTTGGTGCTGTGTGGCAGGCCGGCAGCCACCCAGCCCTCGGTGCCACCTGCGACGTTGATCGTCTCGATGCCACGCTGCTCGAGGTATTCCCCGACCTGAGCAGAACGACCACCCAGCTTGCAGATCAGGTAGATGTCCCGATCCAGGTCCAGCTCACCCACCCGGGAGGTGAACTCGCTCATCGGAATGTTCACGGCGTTGTCCGCGCGCACCTCGGCGAATTCATCGGCCTCACGGACATCGATCAGCTGCGCATCCGCCGGAACCTCGTTGACGTTGACTTCCTTCATGGTGTTGCTCCTTGGTGTGGTGATTTCAGGGGTGCGTTCCAGAGTAATTGCCGCGGTGCGCCGGTGGCCACATTCCCCAACGCCTTAACCCCGAGATCCTGTTGCCAGAAACCGCTGTGCTTAACCCTGAGATCACTGGTGCTCTCTGGAGACAGGATCTCGGGGTTAAGGATCTGCGGGCTGTTTCCGGGTGGAAGCCCCCTGATATTTCGGGGACGAAACGTGTAACCTTTGCTCATCAACCCTTCCAAACCCCCGGGAGCAGACCGTCCATGAACACCACCTGGCTCGTCCTGGCGATCATCCTCGCCGTCATCGCTGTTGTCTTCTTTATTGTCTCGGCCAAGAAGAAGAACGCCGAGCAGCCACCACGTCCGCGGGAGGATCCCCTCAAGTTCAGTGACGGTTCGGCTGATTTCGGCCCTGACATCCTCGGACCCGGCGCGATCGTCGGTTACGGGGGCGTGGACTATGTGTGCCGCGGTGGCGTGACCATGCGCCAGGGCGCCTACACCTGGTATGAGTACCTGCTGGAAGGCGGCAAGGGTGGCGAGTACCTGAGCGTGGACTATGACGAGGGCCAGCTCAACCTCAGCTGGTGGATCTCGCGCCCGGACCTGGATGCGCAGCCGGCGAATGAGGTCACCGTCGAGGGTGTGCGCTACCGCAAGGTGGAAAGTGGCGTGGGTCAGTTCTACTCCGAGGGCACCACCGGACTGCCGGAGAGTGGCCGCTTCGAATACTGGGACATGGCCGAGGCCGGCGGCAAGCGGCTGCTGGGCTTCGAGCGCTTCGGCGAGGACGGTTCCCTGGAGGCCTCCCTGGGCTGGACAGTGCTGCCCGGTGAACTGACTGTCTACCCGGCGCCGCGAAACTGATGTTGCACCTGGCCTGCGCCCCCGCAGATATCCGCGCCGCTGACCTCGGTGTGCGCTGGAACGCACCCATGCCGGAGATCCTCGCCGAGATGCTTATCGACGACCCGGCCACCCACTCCTCACTGCACCTGGTGGTGATCGGGGGTTCGCATGTGGTCACCGTGGAAGCGCCCTCCGGGCACTTCCGGGAGGAGATCTCGTGCAACGCCCGTGAGGGGGGTGAGTGGCCGCTGCCGGGGGCCGTCGATAAGCAGGGGTACCGCCTGGAGACCCGCACCCGGACTCTGAGCCCCGCCGAATTCGCTGCCGAAGCCGCCGACATCGCGGACGGTGGCGGGTTGATCGCCAGCTTCCCCGGGGAGGGCGAGTATCATCTGACCGCGCTGCGCGGAGCATGCGTGGACGGGGTATGGCACTGGTGGACACACCACCTGTACCCGGGGGAGAACACCATTGTCAGCACAAGGAGTCAGTACCACCCATGAGCGCTAAAACAGCCAGGACACTGGGCATCATCCTCCTGTTCCTCGCGGTGCTGTGCCTGATCATGGCACTGGTGAGCAAACCGCCGGTGGAAAACCGCATCGCGCAGAGCTGGTCGAACGGCAGCTGTGCCGGCGAGACCGGTGTGGCCGACCGCATCGTGGCGATGGAACGCCCCAGCGAACGCGCCACCGACCCGGCCACCGGCGACACCTACCTGCGGTACCCGAAGAAACTGGTGATCATCTCCGGCGAGGGCACCCCCGACTGCCGGATCACCGTGGAGGGACTCGACCGCGTCAACAGTGGCGCCTTCATCTGGCTCGGCCCCGGATTCGTCCCCTCAGCCCCCAGTAATTCCAGCGGCGGATCATCCGGATCCGGCGGCGGCGTGAAATAACAACAGGAGTGGAAACCATGAGTGAGTACCTGATCAACGGTGTCGCGGGCACCCTCGCCTACTTTGTTCTCGCCGCCGTGATCCTGGTGGTCGGGTTCGTCATCCTCGACCTGATCACCCCGGGCAAGCTGCATGAGCTCGTCTTCGTGCACCACCTGCCCAATGCCGCGGTGATCACCGTGGCGCAGCAGGTGTCCATCGGCATCATTGTGGTCACCGCGGTGCTGACCTCGTCGGACAACCTGACGCAGGGACTGATCGAGACCGCGGTGTTCGGTGCCCTCGGCCTGGTGATCCAGGTGATCGTCATGGCCCTGTTGGAGGTGTTCATCCCGGGCAGGTTCCGTGACCTGGTGGAGGATCCGAAACTGCGCTCCGGCGCAGTGGTGGCTGCCGTGATTCTCGTGGTGGTGGGAGCCGTCAACGCTGCATGTCTGGTCTAGAACAACCCGTTGAATTAACCCGGGTCTGGCGCTGGCTGCTGCTGGTTTCCGTCGCGATCTGCGCGGCCTCGGGACTGGTGTATGAGCTGGCGCTGGTGTCACTGTCCGCGAGCCTGAACGGCGGCGGCATTGTTGAAACCTCCCTGATCGTCGCAGGTTACGTGGCTGCCCTCGGCGTGGGCGCGATCCTGGTCAAACCGTTCCTGCGGTGGCCGGCGCAGACCTTCCTGGCGGTGGAGACCCTGCTGGGACTGATCGGTGGCCTGTCCGCGCTGGCGCTGTACATGACCTTCGCGGTGGTCGGCCAGAACCTGTGGATGCTGGTGCTGGCCACGGCGCTGATCGGCATCCTGGTCGGTGCGGAACTACCGCTGCTGATGACCATGATCCAGCGCGGCCGGCTTGCCGACGCCCGCACCACCGGCTCACTCGTGGCCACCCTCAACGCCGCCGACTACCTCGGTGCCCTGCTCGGCGGACTGGCCTGGCCGTTCATCCTCCTGCCGTGGCTGGGCATGATGCGGGGCGCGGCGGCCGCCGGCATGATCAACCTGCTGGCCGCCCTGTTCGTGGGCTGTGTGCTGCTGCGACACCTGCTGCCGCGCCCCCAGTTCATCAGCGCGGTGGTGGCCCTGCTGGTGGCCATCGCGGTGCTGGGCACGGTGCTGGTGCGTTCCGACGGCATCGTCGCCACCGCCCGCCAGCAGCTCTATACGGACCCGGTGATCTACGCCCACCAGTCCGACTACCAGGACATCGTGGTCACCCAGCGCGGTGCCGACCGACGCCTCTACCTCAACGGCGGGCTGCAGTACTCCACCCGCGATGAACACCGCTACACCGAATCCCTGGTGTACCCCGGCCTGTCGGATTCCGCGCGCTCAGCCCTGATCATCGGTGGTGGCGACGGCCTGGCGGCCCGGGAACTGCTGCGCTTCCCCGACATGCGGATCACCCAGGTGGAACTGGACCCCGAGGTGATCGAGGTGGCCAACACCATCCTGCTGTCCGATAACGGTGGCGCCATGCAGGACCCACGGGTCACGGTCATCACCGACGATGCCTTCACCTGGCTGCGCGCCGGCGGCGATGAGGGACAGCGTTACGACGCCATCTTCGTGGACCTCCCCGACCCCAACAACGACACCATGGCCAGGCTGTACTCCCAGGAGTTCTACACCCTCGCCCTGGCACGACTGAACGAGGGCGGGCGCATGGTGGTGCAATCCTCCAGCGCGTACACCACCCCGGATGTGTTCTGGCGGATCGGTTCCACCCTGTCCGCCGCCGGATGCGGGGCAGTGATCCCGTACCACGTGCATGTGCCCACCTTCGGAGACTGGGGGTTCCAGCTGTGCGGGCCGGTGGGGACGGAGCTGGTCTTGCGTGACGACGCACCACCGCTGCGCTTTCTCACCGAGGAGGTCCTGGCGGCGGCGGGCGTGTTCGGTGCCGACAACCAACCCCGGGAGTTAGAGCCCTCCACCCTGGACCATCCCCGCGTGGTGGAGGACCTGCGGCGCGGCTACCGCCAGGCCGGGGAGTAACCAGGCTCTCCTCCACTTAACCCAGAGATCCTGTCCCCAGAAACCACGATGGTTAACCCAGAGATCACTGGTGCTTTCTGGAGACAGGATCTCGGGGTTAAGCATGGGGCCGGGAATGACAACACCCGCGCCCCGAAAGGAACGCGGGTGGAAGGAGGAACCCTTTATGCCTTGAAGCGCTCGATGGAGTCGGCGAGGATCTGCTCAGCCTCGGCCTTGTCGCCCCAGCCTGCTGCCTCGACGTGCTTGCCCTTCTCCAGGTCCTTGTAGTGGACGAAGAAGTGCTCGATCTCATCCTTGAGGAAGTCGGAGACATCGGAGATGTCCTGGATGTGGTCGTAGCGTGCGTCGTCGAGGACTGCGAGGAGTTTGTCATCGCCGCCGGCCTCGTCGGTCATCTTGAACACGCCGATGACACGGGACTTCACGATCACGTTCGGGAATACGGATTCCGGCAGGATGACCAGGGCGTCCATGGGGTCGCCGTCCTCGCCCAGGGTGTGGTCGATGAAACCGTAGTCCAGTGGGTAGGCCATCGGGGTGAACAGGTAGCGGTCGAGGTAGACCTTGCCGGTCTCGTGATCGATTTCGTACTTGTTGCGGGAACCCTTGGGGATCTCAACGGTTACTTCGACGCTCATGGGATGTCCTTAATCTTCTCGGTCGTTGATACCAGTCAGATGGTGATTCTAGCGTGTCGGGGGATTCCGGCAGACTTGGCACGCGATATAAGGTGTGGGGAAACAATCATGGTGAGGAGTACGGGTGAAAAACGGCGTGTGGATCGCATCGGCTGTCGGTGCGTTGGCCGTGGTCGTGGGCGTGGCGGGGGTCGGGATCAATGCGCAGCTCAACAGCCTGAACCACCCGCCGGCTTTTGAGGTGGCGGCACCGGAGGAGATCTTCCAGCCGGTGGTGGCGACCGCGGAGGCGGATTTCACGGCACTGAACCAGCAGTTGACGCAGGCCGCCGCGGATCCCCGCCTGGGCAGGTTCGTCGGCCAGGTCCGGGATACCGCCACGGGTGAGGTCATCTGGTCGCAGAATCCGGATACCCCGGTGCGTCCGGCGTCGGCAACCAAGATCCTCACTGCCGCGGCGGCGCTGTATGAACTGGGATGGGATGACACCATCCATACTGATGTCGTGGTTGGACAAACCCCCGGAACAGCCGTGATCAGGGCCGCAGGCGATGTCACCCTAAGCACCGATCAGCTCGATGACCTCGCTGCTCAGCTCACCGGGCAGGACATCGATACGGTTCTGGTGGACACCTCCATCTGGAGTGAGGAGACCTTCGCGCCGGGCTGGGATCCCATTGACATCGACGCCGGCTATATCGCCCCGCTGGAACCCGTCATGATCGAGGGCGGGCGCATCGGCGGCAGCCACGGTGATCTGCCGCGCACCCACACCCCGGCGCTGGATGTGGCGAAGGCCCTGGCAGAGCGCATCGGGGCCACCGACACCGGAAAGGGCACAGCCCCCGCCGACGCCCTGGTGCTTGCCACCACCGAATCCGAGAATCTGGAGCAGCGCCTGCGCCGGATGATGGAGGAATCCGACAATGTTATGGCGGAGGCCATCGGCCGGGAAACCGCCCAGCACCGTGGCGCACCCACCGACACCGGCAGCTCCGCACAGCTGACCATGGACATCCTCAAGGAGCACGATTTCGACCTCACAGGTGTGAGCATCGTGGACAATTCAGGCCTCAGCTTTGACAACCTCATCACCCCGAGTCTGCTCGATGACATCCTCCATGCCGCCGCCACGGATGAGACCCTGCGTCCGCTGCTGAACACCCTGCCAATCGCCGGGGGCAACGGCACCCTGGTCGACCGCTATGACGATCTCAGCGGCGCTGGTTGGGTCCGCGCGAAGACCGGCACCCTCACCGCGACCTCCGCGCTGGCGGGCACGGTGACCTCGGACCGGGTGTACACCTTCGCGTTTGTGTCCAACGGTTCCGATATTCTGCAGGCCCGCGCCGCGATGGATGAGATGGCCTCCGTCCTGCGGGAGTTCTAGGTGCCGGCGAGCATCGGCACGCTGCCCCTGCCCAGGGTCTGCCCGCATTTCCTCACCCTGCGCGTGGCCGTCCGCCCGCATCTCACCGACCACATACACATCGGGCTCTCCGGCGGAGCGGATTCCCTGGCGCTGGTCGCCGCGGCCCGCGCGGAGGGAGCAGACGTCACCGCGATCTGCATCAACCACAACCTCCAGGAGGGCTCGGCCGAGGTCTCAGAACGCGCCGCCGCCCAGGCCGAACACATGGGTGCTAAGGCCCTCATCCGCAGCATCACCGTGCCGCCGGGCAGCATGGAGGCGCAGGCCCGCGAGGCCCGCTACGCCGAGTTCGCCCAGCTCACCGACACGATCTGGACCGGTCACACCATGGATGACCAGGCGGAGACCTTCCTGCTGGCAGGCCTGCGGGGGAACCCGGCCGGGATGAAAACCGCTTCTCGACGCCCCGACCTCACCATCATCCGCCCCCTCCTGGGCGTCCGGCGAGCCGACACCCACGGGGCCTGCGCCGAGCTGGGCCTGACCCCGTGGCAGGACCCCCAGAACCGCGATCATGCGTTCCGGCGCGTGGCCATCCGGGAGCAGGTCCTGCCGCTGCTGGCGGAGGTCCACGCCGGGGATCCGGTCCCGGGCCTGGCGTTGGCGGCGACTCGGGCGGCGATGGAGGGCGAGGCGTTGGAGTTTTTCGTCGACAAGCGTCGGGGGGAGTGGGCCGACGGGTTCCCGGTGCGGCTCGCGGCCGAACCGCATGCGTTGCGACGCCTCATGCTCGCCGATTTCCTCCGCGGACATGGGGTGCGGGTCACCTCGAAAAAGATCGCGGCGGTCGACCGTCTGCTCACCCACTGGCACGGTCAGGGGGGCGTGGCGGTGGGCGGCGGTGCGCACGGGAGGTTGGAAGTGGTGCGTGTAAGTGGCAAGCTTGAGATCACCGGTTGAGAACACTCGAACAAAGAAGGTGCACGCTACATATGGTCAACAATGTCGAGATGGCAGGCGAAAAGGACTTCAACGTCCCCACCAACCCCTACGGAGATGACATCGAGTCGGTCCTGATCAGCGAGAACAAGCTGAAGGAACGTATCCGGGAGATGGCCGCGCGGGTGTCCGAGGACTACCGCGACTCCGAGGAGGACCTGATCCTGGTGTGCGTGCTCAAGGGCGCGTTCTACTTCCTGTCGGACTTCTCCCGCGAACTGACCATCCCCTCCCAAGCCGAGTTCATGGCCGTGTCCTCCTACGGCAACTCCACCTCATCCTCCGGTGTGGTGCGCATCCTCAAGGACCTGGACAAGGACATCGAGGGCCGGGACGTGCTCATCGTCGAGGACATCATCGACTCCGGCCTCACCCTCTCCTGGCTGATGCGCAACCTGAAAAACCGCAACCCGAAGTCCCTCAACGTGATCACCCTGCTGCGCAAGCCGGAGCGCCTGACCGCGAACATCGACATGTACGACATCGGTTTCGACATCCCGAATGAATTCGTCGTGGGTTATGGCCTCGACTTCACCGAGCGTTACCGCGACCTGCCCTATGTGGGCACCCTCGAGCCACGCGTCTACTCCGACTAGGTGGGAACGAATCGTCTCCGCTGAACGTTGATTGAGCTGCAGAGAGTTTTAACCACAGACCCGAGAAAGGCCCGGGCCCGTTCCAGCCACCGCCGGACCGGCCATTGCGCATGAAGAACAAGAAATTCCTCCAGTACGGCGGCATCGCGGCCGTGGTACTCATCACCCTGTTCCTGTTCTCGTTGTTCACCAGCGACACCAGGAACTTCCAGGACGTGGACACCTCCGTGGCCATGGAGCAGCTGGATGCCAACAACGTGTCCGAGGCGCAGATCGACGACCGCGAGCAGCGCCTCCGCCTCACCCTGCGTGAACCGATCGATGTGGAGGAACGCGAGGGCGTTGAGGAGATCATCACCCAGTTCCCCGCGCGCACCGCACCGCTGATCTTCGACAAGGTGGAGGCCTCCGACGCGGAGTCCTACACCACCAACGTGACCCAGGATAACTTCCTGGTCTCCATGTTGAGCTTCATCCTGCCGATGGTGATCGTGTTCGGTCTGCTCATGTTCTTCCTGTCCCGTGCGCAGGGCGGTGGCATGTTCGGCATGGGTTCCTCCAAGGCCAAGCAGCTGACCAAGGACACCCCGACCAACACCTTCGCCGATGTGGCCGGCGCCGATGAGGCTGTCGATGAACTCCATGAGATCAAGGACTTCCTGGAGGACCCGACCCGCTACCAGGACCTGGGTGCCAAGATTCCCCGCGGTGTGCTGCTGTATGGCCCTCCCGGTACCGGCAAGACCCTGCTGGCCCGAGCCGTCGCCGGTGAGGCTGGGGTGCCGTTCTACTCCATCTCGGGTTCCGACTTCGTGGAGATGTTCGTCGGTGTCGGTGCCTCCCGTGTGCGTGACCTGTTCAAACAGGCCAAGGAGAACAGCCCCTGCATCATCTTCATCGATGAGATCGACGCCGTGGGTCGTGCCCGTGGCTCCGGAATGGGCGGTGGCCACGACGAGCGTGAACAGACCCTGAACCAGCTGCTGGTGGAGATGGACGGCTTCGGTGACCGCGGCAGCGTCATCCTCATGGCCGCCACCAACCGCCCCGATGTGCTGGATCCCGCCCTGCTGCGCCCGGGCCGTTTCGACCGCCAGATCCCCGTGACCGCCCCCGACCTCCGGGGCCGCGAACAGATCCTGGAGATCCACGCCAAGGGCAAGCCCTTTGCCCCCGACGCCAACCTCAAGGCCCTGGCCAAGCGCACCGCCGGCATGTCCGGCGCCGACCTGGGCAACGTGCTCAATGAGGCCGCGCTGCTCACCGCCCGCATCGGCGGAAACGCCATCACCGCCGACGCCCTGGAGGAGGCCACCGACCGCGTGATCGGCGGACCACGACGTTCCTCCAAGATCATCTCCGAGCAGGAGAAGAAGGTCACCGCCTACCACGAGGGCGGGCACACCCTGTCCGCGTGGGCCCTGTCCGACATCGAGCGGGTGTACAAGGTGACCATCCTGGCCCGTGGTCGCACCGGTGGTCATGCCATGACCGTCCAGGAGGACGACAAGGGCATGTACAACCGCAATGAACTCTTCGCCCGACTCGTGTTCGCCATGGGTGGGCGCGCAGCCGAGGAACTCGTCTTCGGTGCCCCCACCACCGGCGCCTCCGCCGACATCGAGCAGGCCACCAAGATCGCGCGTGCGATGGTCACCGAATACGGCATGAGCCCTGCCGTGGGCATGGTCAAATACGGCGAGGAGCAGGGCGATCCCTTCTCCGGCCGTGGTGGCGGTGGCACGCTGACCCACTCCCAGGAGGTCGCGGCACTCATCGACACCGAGGTCACCTACCTGCTGGACAAGGCACATGAGGCGTCCTATCAGATCCTGCGCGAATACCGCGATCACCTGGACCGACTGGCGGAGAAACTCCTGGAGAAGGAGACCCTGCGCCGCCCCGACCTGGAGGTGCTGTTCAGCGACATCGAGCCACGCAGCATCGACGAGGTGTTCCCCGACGAGAACGCCCGCTTCCCCCGCCAGGAGGACCGCGAGCCGGTGAAGACCCCGGTGGAGGTGGCCATCGAACGTGGTGAGGAACCGCCGAAGCGGTTCTCCATCGTGGAGGCCTCCAAGGCCGCGCGTGAACGGCGCCGCAAGGAGCTCGAGGAACAGAAGGGTGCCCCTCAGGGCGTCAGCGTGCCCGTGGGGCTGTCCACTGGGAAGGCCCCCACCCCGGATTACGGCACCCCGCCTCCCGCCGACTGGACCATCCCAGGATCAGGGGCGAAACGTCCCAACCCGTATGCGGGCACCAGCGCTCCCAGCCAGAAGGCGGAACACCCCGGCATGAAGGCCTATGGTTTCGGTGACAAAGAACTCATGGACCAGTCGACGGGTGGGGAACACGCCCCCGGTAATGTTTCCCGAAAGGGCACAGGCCCTGGGGATGCCCCCACCCAGATCATCGGTTTCCGCCTCCCCGACCACGAACGTCCCGACCATGACCGTCCGGAGGACAAGGTTGAGGAACGTCCCGGCATGATGGACGAGGCGACCGAGGTGGATCCGGGGACCGAAAATGAAGGAGACAAGCGTGGCTGACAAGCTTGCGGCAGTGCGTGAATTCGACCAGGAACGTGCCGAGGCTGCGGTGCGGGAACTGCTCATCGCGGTGGGTGAGGACCCGGAGCGTGAGGGCCTGCTGGACACCCCGGCGCGCGTGGCGCGTGCCTACCGGGAGATCTTCGCCGGTCTGCACGAGGACCCGACCGCGGTGTTGAACAAGACCTTCTCCGAGGATCACCAGGAGCTGGTGCTGGTGCGCGAGATCCCCATCTACTCCACCTGTGAGCACCACCTGGTGCCGTTCTACGGGGTGGCGCACATCGGTTATATCCCCGGTGAGTCCGGTCAGGTCACCGGCCTGTCCAAGCTGGCCCGCCTGGCTGATATATATGCGAAGCGGCCGCAGGTGCAGGAGCGGTTGACCTCGCAGATCGCGGATGCGCTCGTCGACAAGCTCGGTGCCCAGTCCGTCGCCGTGGTCATCGAGGCAGAACACCTGTGCATGGCCATGCGTGGCATCCGGAAGCCGGGGGCGGTGACCACGACCTCCGCGGTGCGTGGTGGGTTCAAGACCAGCACGGCGTCCCGCGCCGAGGTCTTCGCGCTGATCCGGGGCAACTAGATGAACGTGGCAGACCTTACTGTGCCGGGTCGTTGTCTGGTGATGGGCATCGTCAATGTCACCGAGGATTCCTTCTCGGATGGCGGACGCTATATCGAAACCGACCGCGCCATTGAACACGCCCGCCGTCTGGTGGCCGAGGGGGCGGACATCATCGACATCGGTGGTGAATCCACCCGCCCGGGTGCCGTCCGCGTGGACGCCGAGGATGAGCGCAACCGCGTGGTGCCGGTCATCGAGGCGCTGCGTGAGGAGGGCATCCACACCTCGGTGGACACCATGCGTGCCTCGGTGGCGGCTGCCGCTGCGGAGGCGGGGGTGTCCATGATCAATGATGTCTCCGGTGGTCTGGCTGATCCGGCCATGTTCTCCGTCATGGCCGACGCCGCAATCCCGGTATGTCTCATGCACTGGAAGACCGTGCAGTTCGGGGATGCCGCGGGACGAGCGGATCACGGGGGCAATGTGGTCACCGATGTCCACGAGACCCTCGATGACCTGGTCACCCGCGCTCTGGCTGCCGGTGTGGCCAAGGATCAGATCGTTCTGGATCCGGGCCTGGGATTCGCCAAGTCGCGTGAGGACAATTGGTCACTGCTCAACGCCCTGCCCGAATTCATCGGCGGGGAGTTCCCCGTCCTGGTCGGCGCCTCCCGCAAGCGTTTCCTCGCCGGGGTGCGCCGCGAACGCGGCCTGGAGGTGACGCCTGTCGACGCCGATCCAGCCACCGCCGCGGTGACCGCCATCTCCGCACACATGGGCGCCTGGGGCGTACGGGTGCACAATGTGCCGGTGTCCCGCGATGCCGTCGATGTGGCCGCCCACTGGCGCAGCGCGGGTGACTACCGTGGCTGACCGCATTGAACTCACCGGCCTGGAATGTTTCGGCCACCACGGGGTCTTCGTTTTTGAGAAGGAACAGGGCCAGCCGTTCATCGTGGACGTGACCTGCTGGATGGACTTCGCGGCCGCCGGCGCCAGCGATGACCTCTCCGACACCGTCGACTACGGCGCACTGGCGCTGCTGGTGGCGGAGATCGTGGAGGGCCCATCACGGGACCTCATTGAAACCGTGGCCACCGAGGCGTCCGAGAAGATCATGGACACCTTCGGTGCGCTGCATGCCGTCGAGGTGACCATCCACAAGCCCAAGGCCCCGATTCCGCGTACCTTTGCTGATGTGGCGGTGGTGGCCCGTCGTTCCCGCAAGGCTCACGGAAGGAGCACTGGTTAGATGCGTGCGGTACTCTCCATCGGTTCCAACATGGATGACCGGTATGCCCTGCTGCAGGGTGTCATCGATGAGTTCAGAGACGACCTGGTCGCCGTGTCCTCCATCTACGCCACCCCGCCGTGGGGTGTGGAGGACCAGGATGAATTCCTCAACGCGGTGCTGGTGGTCGATGTCGACGGCATCCCCATCGAGCTGCTGCGCCGTTGCCAGAAACTGGAGAACGACGCCGAACGGGTACGCACCCGCAAATGGGGCCCACGGACCCTGGATGTGGATATCGTCCAGATCCGCAACGGTGCGCAGGAGCTGCTGTCCGAGGATCCCGTGCTGACCCTGCCGCACCCGTGGGCCTGGCAGCGTGCCTTCGTGCTCATCCCGTGGCTGGAGATCGAACCCGATGCCGTCCTCCACGGCACCACCGTGGCGGCCCTGGTGGAGAACCTCGACCCCACGGATATTGAGGGCGTGACCAAGGTCAGGGAGTTCTAACCCATGCAGCGGACGTCCACGGCAATGCTGATCGCGGTCGGTGGTTTCATCGCCGCCGTCTCCGCGATTCTCACGTGGCGTTTCTACGGTTCGATGAGCACCATCCCGGTGGCCATCTCCATCAGCCTGTGGGTGATGGCGGTGATGTGTGTGTTCGCCGGCATCAAGGTCCGCGGCCGGATGGAGGACGGGTTGATCGGCCAGGACCGCAGCCAGATGAACCCCATGACCATCGCGCAGCTCATGCTGGTGGGCCGGGCAGGAGCCTGGACCGGTGCCATCGTGGGTGGCATCTACGTGGGCATTTCCAGCCATGTGATCCCCCGGGTCGGTGACCTGGTCGCCGCCTCCGAGGACCTCCCCGGGGCACTGGCCTCTGCCCTGGGTGGCATCGCCCTGGCTGCCGCGGGACTGTACCTCGAACGCAGCTGCGAGGTCCCACCTCCCCAATCCGGGGAATCGATCAGCTAGATTGGAATCCATGAGTCACGAATCGTCGAGCAGCAGGCCGGAGCCCGGCGCTTCCCCTGTCGACCGTGGACAAGTTCTCCTCATTGTCCTGATAGGCCTGGCACTGGTGGCCAGCGTGATCATGCTCCTCACCGACAGTGACGGGGCCCAGAAGATCGCCCTGCTTGCCGCGCTCTGGTCCGCCGTCCTCGCCTTCTTCCTCCTCTTCCAAGACCGCAAACAGGTGGAGCAGGCACAGAAGGAACTGGAGTCCACGGAGGCCATCCACCGCGCCGAAATGGAGCGGAAACAGGCGGAGCAGCAGGCCGAGAAATTCCGCCTGGAGAAACAACACCAGAACGAACTGCGCGTGAAGGACAATGAGACGCTGAAGGAGATCCGTCAGCAGCTCGAGGAGATGCGCGTGCAGCTGTCCGAACTCTCCGGCCGGGAATGGGTCTACGAGCCTGCGGTGGTCCAGGCTGAGGCCCGCAGGATCATCGAGCTGGAATCCGAGCAGAACCGCCAGAAGCGGGAGGAGCAAACGCCGGAGCAGGTTGCCCCAGACCAGGTTGATACCGTACCCACCCCTGAGTGGACCGCACCGGAGGAACCCGAAGTGGTCGATGTCCAGGTGGAGCAGCCCGAGGAAGAGGAGCAGCCCCGCCGTTCCCGACATGCATCGCCTGATGCCGGAGGTGGGCGCCGTCGCCGTGATGAGCGCAGCGGAGGGGTCTCCGTCGCAGAGCTGCTCGCCGCCGCGAAGAAGAAGGACAAGAAGTAGTGCGCGCACCACGCCTGAGGGTGGGGGTGCTGGCCGACGGTGAGAACCTGGTGGATCTGACCCGGGAGTTATCCGCCGCCGACCACACCGTCCATGCCGTCACCGCCGCCGCGGACATCCGGGATTATGAACTGGTGGTCATCGCGGTGGCCGATGACAGCCTGGCTGACATCATCGTCCAGCTCGCCACCTACGCCCGGCGCGGGCAGATGTTCCTGCACACCTCCCTCATGCACGGCATCCAGATCATGGATCCCCTGGAGACGGAGGGGGCGATCGTCATGTGCGCCTACCCGCTGGGCGAGGACCGCTGGGTGGCCGCCTCCACCGATGAACTGGGTGAGACCATCGTGGGCCTGTTGGTGGGGGAGTTGGGCGGATCGGTCATCGAGGTTGATGATGCGCAGCGGGTCGAACTCGCCGCCGCCGTGACCTACATGGGGTATGTGCGCACCCTCACCCAGGACGCCGTGCGGTTCCTGGACACCTTCCTCGGTGACATTGAAACCTCCACCGACATCGTCGAGGCCGCCACCGGCAGATTTGTCCCCGTGCCCCGGCTGGATAGTCTGATACGTCAGTATGAATCCGTGGCGGATCCCGGCAGGCAACGACTGTTCCGGGATCTGGCGCGTCGGCAGGCGGAGATCTCGCGGGCGCAGGATATTGAATTGTGGGCAATCCAGAAGGAGGACCGGTGAGTTTCGAACACGGCCAGGGTCGGGTTTTTGACAGTGTGGACCACATCGGGATGTTCGGTCGCGCCCTGCGCCGGACCGGAAAACCGGTGGTGTTGGTGCCCCTGGGCACGGGGCTGCACGCGGGTCACATCGCGCTGATCCGCGCGGCCAAGCGCATCCCGGGTGCGGTGGTTGTGGTGGCCTACGCCGGGCCTGCGGAGGATCACGAGCGTATCCGTGAGGAACGCATCGATGCCCTCTTCCCCTACACCGATGAGATGATGTGGCCGGGTGGAATTCGCACCAGGGTTGATGCGTCGATAAGCATGGACGTCGGGGACGCGGTCACGCGCGTGCTCGGCCTGGTCGGTGCGACGGCCGCGAGCGATGTCGTACTCGGTGAGAAGGATTATGCGCAGCTGGTGGCCGTGCAGCGCGCGATCCGCGATCTGCACCTGCCGGTGAAACTGCACAGCGTGCCCACCGTACGCATGCCCGACGGCCTGGCGATCTCCCTGCGCAACACCCGCATCGCCGCCACGGACCGTGAGCGCGCCACGGCCATCGGCGCCGCCCTGACCGCCGGCGCGCACTCCGCCGAACACGGCGCCGCGACCGTGCTGGAGACCACCCGCGGGGTGCTCGAGGCGGCCGGTGTCACCCCCGACCACCTGGAGCTCCGCGGCCTGGACATGGGGCCAGCGCCCGAGGTCGGCGACGCGCGCCTGTTTATCGCCGTGACGCTTGGCGACGTCCTCCTCATCGACAACGTAGGCCTCCCGCTGGGAATCGGTTTCAAGAATATCGAGTGATTGCAGAGTGATTGCTCCCGAGCCCGGGGTATCGACTAACGTTGGTATCCGTGACTGACTCGAATTCCACTTCCAAGAACAATTCCGCCGATTTGCCTGAGCAGCTGCGCATTCGTCGCGAGAAGCGCCAGCGCATCCTGGACAGTGGAAAACACGCCTACCCTGTCGAGGTCGACCGCACCATCTCGATTTCTGACCTGCGTGAGAAGTACGTGGTGGGGGAGGGTGACGCCGAGGGCGTGACCTACCTCGCCGCGGGTGATGAAACCGATGATGTGGTGGCCATCGCCGGCCGCGTCATGTTCATCCGCAACACCGGCAAGCTCTGCTTCGCCGCCATCCAGGAGGGCAACGGCACCACCGTCCAGGCGATGCTGTCCCTGGCCGCCGTGGGCGAGGAGGCCCTGGCCGGATGGAAGGCTGATGTCGACCTCGGTGACATCGTCTCCGTGCGCGGCCGGGTCATCGCCTCCAAGCGTGGCGAACTCTCCGTCATGGCCGACTCCTGGCACATGGCCTCCAAGTCTCTGCGCCCCCTGCCGGTCGCATTCGCGGACATGAGCGAGGACACCCGCGTCCGCCACCGCTACACCGACCTGATCATGCGCGAGCAGGCCCGCACCAATGCCCTGACCCGCATCAAGGTCATGCGTGCCCTGCGCAAGTACCTGGAGGGCGAGGACTTCCTCGAGGTGGAGACCCCGATGCTGCAGACCCTCCACGGCGGTGCCGCAGCACGTCCCTTCGTGACCCACTCCAACGCCTTCGACCTGGACCTCTACCTGCGTATCGCGCCGGAGCTGTTCCTCAAGCGCTGCGTGGTCGGTGGCATGGAGCGCGTCTTCGAGGTCAACCGCAACTTCCGCAACGAGGGTGCCGATTCCACCCACTCACCCGAATTCGCCATGCTGGAGACCTACCAGGCCTGGGGCACCTACGAGACCGGCGCCCGCCTGATCCAGGGCCTTGTGCAGTTCGTGGCTCAGGAGGTCTTCGGCACCACCGAGGTGACGCTTGTCGACGGCACCACCTACGACCTCGGCGGCGAGTGGAAGACCATCGAGATGTACCCCTCCCTGAATGAAGCGCTGCAGCGTAAATTCCCCGGTCAGCCCGAGGTCACAGTGGACAGTTCGGTAGCTGAGCTGCGGGAGATCGCTGCCGTCATCGGCTTGGCCGTGCCCGAGAAGGGTGGTTGGGGCCACGGCAAACTGGTCGAGGAAATCTGGGAGCTGCTGTGCGAGGACCAGCTGCACGGCCCGATCTTCGTCAAGGACTTCCCCGTGGAAACCAGCCCCCTGACCCGCCAGCACCGGGACAAGCCCGGTGTCACCGAGAAGTGGGACCTGTATGTCCGCGGCTTTGAGCTGGCCACCGGTTACTCCGAGCTGATTGACCCCGTGATCCAGCGCGAACGCTTCGAGGATCAGGCCCGCCTGGCCGCAGGTGGCGACGACGAGGCCATGGTGCTGGATGAGGACTTCCTCGCCGCCATGGAACAGGGCATGCCCCCAACCTCCGGCAACGGCATGGGCATCGACCGCCTCCTCATGGCCCTGACCGGCCTGGGCATCCGCGAGACCGTGCTGTTCCCCCTGGTCAAGCCCGAACAGCACTAAATTTCCCCGCCCCCATCCCTTTCCCCATTAACCCAGAGATCCTGTTTCCAGAAAGCAGTAGTGATCTCTGGGTTAACTTCTGTCCTTTCTGGGTTAGGATTTCTGGGTTAATGGCTGTGCCCCTGATCCGCAACCCGAGACCATCTGAGTCTGTGGATAGATTCTGGTTATCCACAGGTTCTCCGCTGCTCCCAGACCAGATACTTGAGGATTTCAGCCCCGTCCACTGATGATTAGCTGTATGAAGAATTGGGGACAGGAATTCAATCTGATCAACCTGACCAGACTGAAACAAAGTGACCATGTGCTCAACGCTCATCTACGCGATGGCACACTGCGCAAGCTGACCGCCGAGGTCGCCATGAATTCCGCCGCCTACCTAGATCTCACCCCCTGGGACAAGGCCGCCGCAAAAGCTTTCGCGGTGGGAATGACAATGGACAAGGCGGTTATCGGGGGACAGGCTGCCGCCAGGCTGTGGGAGCTGGACACGCTGGAGGTAGAAAAACATGTGGCCTGTTACCTGCCCAATTGCGGCACCCCGAGTTCCCCCAGGACCTGGCCTGAAGGGGTGATCTACCGCTACGGCCGTCTGGATCCAACGGACATACGGGAATACCACGGGATCCGTGTGGCCTCATTGATGAGGTTGTTGCTGGATGTGGCGCATTATGACGGACTGCATGCGGCGGTGGTGGTGATCGATTCGGCCCGCCGCAGGTATCCGGAGCTCACCCGGGCAGAACTGTACAGACGCCTTGAGGGCTATCGACGTTACCGTGGCATGCGGGTGCTCCGCCAGGCCATTGGCCGTTCGGTACCCAACTCCGACAGCGCCCAGGAAACCCGCGCCCGGCTCATTCTCCAAGAGGCCGACCTGCCGGGAATCACCTCCATCCAACCGCAGGTGCGCTTCAATCGAGATGTAAACGGACGGTTCTATCTGGTGGATTTCCTGATCAACGGATGGATTATCGTGGAGGTCGACGGGCGCTCAAAATATAACGCCGGAAGCCCCAAGGAATTGGAATCCGCACTCATAGCAGAGCGGGACCGGGAGAAATTCTTCACCAACCACGGATATGTGGTTCTGCGTATTGAACCAAAGCAATTGAATGGGCAGGAACCAGAACTTCTCCGATTACTCACAGACGTCCTGGCCTCTGGCCCGCCAACCCATTTCAGGAAAGCGGCCTGACTAACCTGCATTCTCTCCACCCGGAATCTGATTCCCATACCCAGGCAGTCTTGTGCAAGCGGGAGGTTTTGTTCTCCAGGGAGATCACAATTCTATCGGGTTCACCCACCACGACATGGGGGATGAAACCATCAGGAATCACAAAATCAACGAGCTGATTTGTGGTCAGCGGATCATGAAATGAAAAAATCTCAGCATCCTCGAAGCAGATGAGCTCACCCGCCGGCGTACCCATCTGGGGTGCATCGGGGTGAGGTGTGAAGAAGCCATGGTTGGTGTAGATCTGCTCAACCTCCAACGCCAGGCTGAGCACGATCACGTGGTGCATGGTTTCAGCGTAGATCCGATCGCCGAAGCGGTAGGCATTGCTGATAGTGAAGCCATCGAGGTCCAGGGATACCAGCTGGAAGGGATCGAGGGTCATCAGCGCCTGACAGGTTCCGCCCTGCAAATCAGGACCCAGTTCGGCCCACAGGCTGTAGAGATTCTCGGTGTGTTTCTGGGGCTGTTCCCAACCAGGAGGAGGCTCTTTTCGTTCAGGTGCTTCCACCTTTTCCAACCCCGGTAACTGCCAGTGCTTTTCCCCTGCAGTCACCTTGTCGGGTTTTTCCAGATAGATATGGTCCCAGGTGGGGATCGTCAGTTCATGGAGCAGCTTTCCATCGCTTAAGGAGAAACCACGGACCAGCGGCAACTCGGAAGAAGTGATCCAGAGAATTTCCCCATCGGATATACAGGAGCCATCGGTCACCGGCTGAATCGGAGGTAGAACCGCTCCGTCTAGGGTGGCATCAATGATGGTGTCTGATCCATGCCGGTATACCGCGGTGATCACCACGTAGGTATTAGTTTCGAATCCGGTATAGGTGCAGTGAATGAAGTAACCGCTCAGCTTCACGTCCTCTGGCAGGGGAGTCCTGGTGAACACCCGTGCCGCCCAACCGTGGGCGAGAAAAGTGTAGGTCCGTCCACGATGCAGGAGCTTCTCCGGGATGAGTCGTCCGCGCCGGGTGCTCTGCAAACCCTCCAACGGTGGAGAACCGATAGTAAATGACAATTCCAGGCGCACCGTGTCGCCTGGCTTCCAATCGGGGATCTCACCTTCCATCGCCTCCTGCGTGCAGAGAACACGCAGGTCACGTTCCCTTGTCGGTGCAGGTGGCAGCGTTATCGGCGGAATTCCTGCCGGCTCAGGCTCCCGTTCAGGTTCGGTGACCGGCCCGCCCCATACGGGTGAATCCCAAAAATTCAGGAAATCCACGGAGGTGGCGAAGACGGATTCCATGTCATTTTCCACCCCGAGGATCACACCGTGCTCGGCATCGAGGCTCAAAATCACTTCGTCGAGCGGCACGATCAGGACATCACGCCCCGCAATGGAGCCCTCCCGCACCTGTGCCGCATCAAAACCACTCAGCTCGGAGAGGGAATCAACAAATCCCAGAAAACCCCCGAGCAGACCCGGCACACCGATGTCATCATCACGGTATTCCACCGGGACGGGGCCATCGAACTGCCATACCCTGCCTGCGGCTCTTCGCAACAGATCCACGCCATCACGATGAACATGCAGTTCTCGGCCATTGCGGGTAATAGTCAGCCCCGCAGGATCAGAGAAGAAGAACGCATGTCCGCCAATCGCCCACCCGCGGTATTCAGGAGGTTTTTTCACCGTTCTGTCCAACACCATCCGGGTGGGGACTGATTGAGCTGATTTGAGCAGGTCAAGAAGTTCAACAGGAGTCATCTGGCCAACCTTATAGTGTTCCATTGCCCGGTTTCCCACACTGCGATGGCGTGAACTGTATTCCTGCGCAGGGCGACCACGATGCGTTCTGCCGATGCATGTGCAACTTCCAGCCATCCCTTGTCCGGTCGGGGTAGCTCAGTGATCTTCTCGGTGGTCACCTGATCATGAAATACCAGACCGTCATGCTCCGCGAAGACAACGTAGGGGCCGAATACTGTGCCGGACTCAAGTCCTGTGGCGCGAGCGATCGGGGTGTACATCCCCGGCAGATCTTCCTTGGTCTCAACCTCCAGCACCCTGAAATCTTCTGTCAGGACCAGATGGTGTTTCCAGGTGAAGATATGAATCTTATTCCCGAAGTGATAGGCGGCAGTAACTTCATACCCACTGAGATCAAAGTCCAGGAACCTGGGTGGATCCACCTGCAGGAGGGAGGTGGAAGAATAGTCCCCTGTGCTCGCCTCGATAGTCTTAATGAGCGAGTACAGTCCGTTCCCGAAATCCCGCATAATTTCCCATCCCTCCGGTGCCTCTGGATCAGCAATCACCACCGGTGCAAGATCAGGTAATCGCCAGCAGTTGGACCTGTCACTGATCAGATTAGGGCCTAGACGGATGAGAGGATCCCAGGTGGGAACAGAAAGCTGCGTAATCAGTTCTCCGGTGGATATGGAGAATCCGCGCAGGGAGTGGAGCGTAGCGTCAAGGATCCAGAGGGTCTGGTCGTCGCAAAGCACCTGACCGTCAGCCGGCACCGGCAGCGGGCGTGGGGTGGCACCGTCGAGTGTGACATCGATGATGGTGCCGGCCTCATGCCGGTGCACGGCGGTAACCACGACGTAGGTGGGGATGTCGAAACTGGAATGGAGACTGTGGGTGAAATAGCCACTCAGTTCCACCTCCCGGGGCAGGGGAATGGGCGTGTAGAGCTCCGCATTCCACCCATCTGCATGGAAGCCGTAGGTCCGACCTCCCTCAACCAGATCTCCCCGTTCGAGGAAACCCCGGCGGGTGGTCCGTAACCCCTCAAGCGGAGGTGGTTCGAGGTTGAATGACAAAAACAGGTGCAGGTGGTCACCGGGTTTCCAGTCGGGGATCCACCCTTCCATTCCATGGAAGGTGCACAGGACGCGTAGCTTGCGGAGGGTCATGGCTTTGAGCTTATCGACGCCCCTCCAACTCCACCGTCCGCCAACCGTCCTGCGGGGTCCAGGTGGCAAGGTCCTCGAAGTTGTCCAGCACCATGATGTGTTCACGGCTCACCGTGAGAAGGTGCGGCTGATGCCATGTGGTGGAACAGAGTTCCTCACCGGTGGAACGGAGGAAGAACTGTCCCTGGGTACCGGTGCGGCGAAGGAGAATATCGCCAAAGATGTCATAGCGGGCCCGGTCTGTGATCTCAATGGTCTCCTGCAGGTGAAGATTATTATCCAGATGATATTCGGTTTTTCCGGTGACAATCATGACCTGCCCGTTAAAGATAAAGCCACCCGAGACCGCCCGCTTATCGATGTCCAGGGGCTGAAGTTTATCTTCCATCCCGATATGGAGTGTGAAGGCACCCTTGAGCGGTGGGTGAGGGTAGGCGGTGAAAAGTCCATCCGTGAGCACACGGCCCAGAACCCAACCGTCCGGCAACCCCGGAGCAGATGGAGCAGGAGATGGTTCCGGGGGTGGATACACAAAGGGGGACCGGTCTTTGACCAACCAGTCTTGCTCCTGCCAGGTTGCCACCACGTCACCGTCCCCGTTGCGGGAGAGAAAGATGGAGGTCCCATATGGTTGGATAGCCGCAGGGACTGCCACCTCACCGCAGTATTCCCCTGTCTCCACTGACCAGTAGCGCACAATCGGCAGCTGGTGGTCGGACATCCAGAGGTGGGTGTCATCGTGGGCGCAGTTGAAGGGGTGGAATGCGCGGGGTTGGATCGGGGCGGTGGGTGAGCAGGGGAGGGCGTCGATAAGCAGCTCTTCAGCGTCGTGGATGCGCACAACCTCAAAGTTGACTGCAGGACCGTCCTCATTGGGAGCAGGTGTCAGGACTCCGCTGATCTCCACCTCGCCGATCAATGGGGTGGGGGAGCGGAGGTCGGCATGCCAGCCATCACCGATGAAATGTGCCTCCCACTGGCCATCCCGGGGTTCTTTATTGTTATTCAAGACCTGACCACGCCGGGTGATGCTGCGGTGAGCGGGTGCATCAGAATCCACCTGGAATATCAGGGGGAGACGCATCATATCGCCGGCCTGCGCATTGTGAAAATGCCGTTTGTCATGGCGTTCCGCATGGATCCTGATGTGGTTGCCCTCTTCAAGAGGAGTGATAGAAACAGGAGTATCCGGAACCTGCGCCAGTTCTCCTGTCCAGGTGGGGTCAGGGATGGATTCCGGGTAGGAAACTATGGCAGCTTCAATTCTTTCCTTTGTACTCTCCGCTGCCAGCACCACGCCTGTTTCTGCATCGATATCGAGACTGGTCAATCCGTCTTCATTCCGAGTGTGAACCGGGATCTTCCACACATAACGTCCGGCGACGGTGGATGTCACCGCCTGTGTGACATCCAGCCGTGCAAGTGGGTAATAATCAGACCACCTGCGGTAGGGCTCAACGAGGAAACGCAGTGGTTCCAGGATTTGAACCTCGGTGCCTGCGTGGTGGAAGGGGAGATCGGAACCTTCGGGAAAATGCCAGATACCTTCCCGGGTGCGGCGCAGAACCTCAACACCATCATGATGCATGCGTAGTTTCATGCCCTGGCGTTCCAGCTGCAGGCCTTCAGCATCCGGGAATACAGCAGGAATATAACTGAAAGTGAAAAAGAACTGTTCTTCACCAGACTCCCAGGTTCGGGTGAGCCGGAGTTCCACCGCAGTGGCGAAACCCTTTTGTAGGAGTACTCCGAGGTCAAGTTCACTGATCATTGACATAGGCATTTAGACTAGCTGCTGAAGTCGGGGCAGGTGAGATGTAGTCATGCACAGCAAGGCTGACTGTTAAATAGAAAACGGCCTGCACCGGCAAAGTGCAGGCCGAGAAATCTATGTTCCTATGATCTCTAGCGGGCTATGAATGAGATCCTGAACCCACGGGATGCAGCAGCTCGTCCCGGGAGCTGAGGTAACTGCCGATAGCCAAACGGTTGATGGCGGAGCGGCTCATGATGCCCACGACGGGGCCGTTCTCACCGCGTACCACCGGCACCTTCTTGATGTTTGCATCAGAGAGAGCGGCAACGGCATCAGCGATGGAGGAACTGGCGTCGATGGTGAGCACGTCGCGGGTGGCCAACCTCATGACATTCAGACTCGCTAGGTCGGACATCGCCTGTGCGAGGTCATCATCGGCACCGATCGCGTAGGAGTAGATCGACGTGGAGGATGGATGCGTTGCAGAAAGGTAGCGCATGACATCGCCATCGGAGAGGAAACCCGCCAGGGAGCCATCCGGGTGGACGATTGGTGCTCCGGAGATGCCGCGCTCGGTGAAGGTCTGCAGGGCGCTGAGCACGGTCTGTTCAGCGGACAGGGTGTACACATCGGTCTTCATGATGGATTCGACGGTGTTCTCCGGGTGCTGAGCAGCCTCAACCGGGCGCTTGGAGCGGTACGCGAGGAATGCCAGGATGATCCCGATGATGGAGGTGATCACAACCAGTGCAACAGCACCACGGAAACCGGTGAGCAGGGAATCAGCTTCACTGTTGCCAGCGCGGATATTGGAAGCGGTCAGGGAACCGTAGATACCGGCAGCCAGGGAAGTACCCACACAGCCTGCGATCTGGAAACTGGTGGAGACCACCGTGACACCGTGGGGGCTGGTCTCACGGTCGAGCTGGGAGAGTGCGAAGGTCTGTGACGGTCCGATGACCAGTGCTGTGGCCAGCACCGCCGGGACGTAGAGCACACCGAAGAGCAGGATGGAGGAATAACCCGCAGCAACTCCGACCATCGTGACAAAGACCGCCATGAGCAGGAAACCCAGCGGGATCGACCAGCGGCCACCGTGGCGGTCGAAGAGGCGGCCGGCCAGTGGCCCCGCCACCACGGTGAGGAGAATTCCCGGTGCCAGGGTCAGTGAAGCACCCAGTGGAGACATCTCGCGTGCTGACTGTAGGAACAGCGGGATGATGACATTCATGGCGAAGACAAAGACCAGGCCCAGCATGGTCATCAGCACACCGATGACGAAGGGTGCGTTGGAGAACGGACGCATGTCGATCAGTGGGTGCTCGATGCGGCGCTGGCGGATGACGAACATCCACATGGCCACCAGACCAACCACAGCGGAGATACCAGCGTAGAGCGCAGCGCCACCGAAGGCGGCGGAGACACCGTAGAGGATGCCGACCAGGCCCACGGCCACGAGCAGGAAGGATGGGATATCCAACACCGGGTGGCCCAGGGCGGCGACATTACACAGAATGAGGGCACCGGACAGTAACACCACAACGGTCAGTCCACTGAAGACCCACATCAGGGTGGTCCACGGTGCGATGGTCAGCAGAGCACCGGACAGAACGATGGCCAGTGAGGGCCCAAGCGTGGTCATGGCGGCCATGATGCCCATGTTCATTCCCAGCTTCTCACGGGGAGAAACAGCCAAGGTGATGTTCATGCCGATCGGGGTGAGAAGGCCCGTGCCGATGGCTTGGAGCAGGCGTGCGATCAGGAGCACAGTGAAGCTCGGGGCAAGAGCACCAACCACAGAACCGATCACCATGATCGCAACGACGGCAACAAACAAAGGTCGCGTGGGGAACCGGTGGTAGAGCACATTGGAAACTGGTACGAATACCGCCGCAACCAGCAGATAACCAGTGGTCAGCCACTGGACGGTGTTCACATCCACCCCGAAGTCATCCATGATCGGTGTGAAGGCCACGTTGAGGAATGTCTCATTGAAGGTGGCGAGGAATGCTGCGGCGGCCGCAACTGCAATCATCCAGGCGGCACGTGCCGGTGAGTGGACAGGGGCAGTTTGAGATGGGGGCATAGATTTTCCTGACATTTGGCGTTAATCGGCTGATCAACCGTGCCGTGTCAGGAGGTCCTGCAGATACCCCTACGTGTCGTGTCATTGATCACCGTCGTGGCCAGGAGGCCACGAAGCCTAGCATAATACCAGACTTTCTAATTATGCTTAAATACCGGTGTCGGCGATCGGGAAGAATCCCAGGTGATCTGCCCGTACAATCGCGGGTTGGTGGATGAGCGCCAATTGTGACAGGATTGAGAAGTTTTTTCACCTCTTTCACCCACTGGGTATTTACTCCATCAGGTATCCAACCCGGTGGAGTGCCCCCCTCGAAAGGTCTTCAGCTCCCTCTATGGAAACCCCTACTAAACAGAGCTCTCCGGCACTTCCCAGGGATGTTGTCATCGTGCTCGCAATCCTCGTGATTTCCGCGATGATCATGATCCTCAACGAGACGATTCTCTCTGTGGCTCTTCCCTCCATCATGGAGGATTTCCGGATCCCGGAGACCACCGCCCAGTGGTTGACCACCGGTTTCATGCTCACCATGGCGGTGGTTATCCCCACGACGGGGTATCTGCTGGACCGTTTCAGCACCAAGACCATCTTTGTCACGGCGCTGTTGTTCTTCCTGGTGGGTACCTTCGTGGCGGCGCTGGCACCGACCTTCGCCGTCCTATTGACAGCCCGCGTCATCCAGGCGATCGGCACCGCCCTGATCATGCCGCTGCTGATGACCGTCACCCTCACCGTGGTGCCTACGGAGCGTCGTGGTGCGGTGATGGGCATCATCTCTATTGTGATCTCGGTGGCACCGGCGCTGGGGCCGACGGTCTCCGGTTTCATCCTCAATTCACTGACCTGGCACTGGTTGTTCTGGATCATGCTCCCGATCGTCGCGGTGACCTTCATCGTGGGCACCCTACTGATTGAAAACATCGGCGAGAACAGGATCTCCCCGCTGGATATCCCGTCCGTGCTGTTGTCCGCGGTCGCCTTCGGTGGCCTGGTTTATGGGTTCAGCTCCATCGGTGCGGTCCTCAACGGCGATAGCATGACGGGCATCGTCGTCATCATCGTCGGCGCCCTGGCCCTGGCGATTTTCATCCGTCGTCAGCTCCAGTTGGGTAAGCAGGACCGTGCGCTGATGGACCTGCGTCCGTTCCGCATCCGCAATTTCACCTTCGCGCTGGTAGCCATCCTCCTGGCCTTCGGTGCGATGCTGGGCACCGTGATGGTGCTGCCGATCTACCTGCAGACCTCGCTGGGTGTCACGGCACTGGTCACCGGCCTGGTGGTCATGCCCGGCGGCTTATTGCAGGGTCTGGTCGCCCCGTTCATCGGACGCTTCTACGACAAGGTGGGCCCACGTCCGCTGCTGATCCCCGGTGCCATTCTGCTCACCGCGGCCGCCTGGTCCTTCACCTTCCTGAACAGCTCCACCCCGGTGGAAATGGTGGTCGGGCTGCACATCGTGTTCTCCATCGGCATGTGTCTGATGATGACCCCACTGATGACCACCGCGCTGGGCTCACTGCCCCGGATCCTCTATGGGCACGGTTCGGCGATCCTCAACACCCTGCAGCAGTTGGCCGGTGCCGCGGGTACCGCCATCATGATCGCGGCACTGTCCCTGGGTACCGTGCTGGCCAGCAATGCCGGCAGCGCACAGGCGGAGGCGGTGGCTGCAGGTGCACGCACCGCATTCATTGCCGGTGCGGTCATCGCCACGATCGCCCTGGTCGCCTCCTTGTTCGTGACCCGCGTGGAGGAAACCGAAGCAGCCTAACGCGACGCCCGCGGCTTGCCCTCGGCGTAACCCTCGGTGGACTGCACACCCACCACGGCGCGCTCGGAGAATGACGGGATGGAGTCCGCACCCGCGTAGGTGAAGGCGGAGCGCACACCGGCGATGATGTCATCCACCAGATCCTCCACACCGCCGTTCTTCTCATCGATGTAGATGCGTGCGGTGGAGATGCCCTCCTCGAACATGGCGCGCCGGGCCTTCTCGAAGGCTTCGACCTTCTGGTTGCGGTTCTCCACCGCGCGGCGTGAGGCCATGCCGAAGGATTCCTTGTACATCCGGCCGTCGGATTCCACGTGCAGGTCACCGGGGGATTCAAAGGTGCCGGAGAACCAGGACCCGACCATCACATTGGAGGCACCCGCGGCCAGGGCCAGTGCCACATCGCGGGGATCGCGCACGCCACCGTCGGCCCACACGTGGGCACCCAGTTCGCGGGCTGCGGCAGCACATTCCAGCACCGCGCTGAACTGCGGGCGACCGACGCCGGTCTGCATGCGGGTGGTGCACATGGCACCCGGTCCGACGCCCACCTTCACGATGTCAGCGCCCGCCGCCACCAGGTCGCGCACACCATCCGCCGTGACCACGTTGCCGGCGACCACGGGGACGTTGACGCCGACGGCACGGACGCGTCCTAAAGCATCGATCATGCCAGCCTGGTGCCCGTGGGCGGTGTCGACGACGAGGACGTCCGCACCGGCGTCGATAAGCGTGCGGGTACGTCCCTCGATGTCGCCGTTGATGCCGATCGCGGCGCCCACCCGGAGCCTGCCGGAGGAGTCGACCGCGGGGTCGTACATGGTGGCGCGCAGGGCGCCGGCGCGGGTGAGGATGCCGCGCAGACGGCCGCTGGAGGAGACGACGGGCGCGAGTTTGCGGCTCGCGCCGTGCAGGATCCCGAAGGCCTCCTCGGGTGCGATGTCATCGGGCAGGGTGAGCAGGGAGGTGCTCATCAGTGTGCCCACCTGCGTGAAATTATCCACCGCACGCAGATCCTTGTCGGTGATCAGGCCGATCGGGGTCTCACCCTCCACCACGATCGCGGCACCGTGCGCCCGCTTGTGCAGCAGGTTGCGGGCATACCCGACGGTGTGGTGCGGCTTGATGGTGATCGGGGTGTCGAAGACCAGATCCGCCTCCTTGACCTTGCCGATCGTCTCCGCGGCGATCTCGGCGGGCACGTCCTGGGGCAGGATCGCGATGCCACCGCGACGCGCAATCGTCTCCGCCATGCGCCGCCCGGCAACCGCGGTCATATTCGACACCACCAGCGGGATCGTGGTGCCGGTGCCATCCACCGTGCGCAGGTCAACCGACATCCGGGACCCCACATCGGAGCGCGACGGGACCATGAACACATCCGCGTAGGTCAGTTCATACGGCGGTGTGGAATCGTTGAGAAAACGCATGGTGCAAGCTCCCTGGGTCGGCGGTCAGAACGCCCGCTAGGATACATGCTCCCGCCGTTTTTGCTTGTCGACGCCCGCCAGAATCCCCGTGCCCGACGTTGTTCGCTACAGGCGTACAGGGCGGAAACCCCTCAGAAAACACCCCCTGACCTGCCAATACAACCGTTCTGCCCGCTTGCCGCGGGCCTGCGCCGACAAAACAGGGGAAGTTTTGTCCGGTCCCCGCGTTAGAGTGGGTGAAAGTTAAAATTAGAGGAAATAGGTAAGGGGAGAACATGTTCGAGAGGTTTACCGATCGTGCACGCCGCGTGATTGTGCTCGCGCAGGAAGAGGCGCGCATGCTCAACCACAATTACATCGGCACCGAACACATCCTTCTTGGTCTCATCCATGAGGGTGAGGGTGTAGCAGCGAAGGCCCTGGAATCCATGGGCATTTCTCTCGATGCTGTTCGCCAGGAGGTCGAGGAGATCATCGGTCACGGCTCCAAGCCGACCACCGGTCACATCCCCTTTACCCCGCGTGCCAAGAAGGTCCTGGAGCTCTCACTGCGTGAGGGTCTCCAGATGGGCCACAAATACATCGGCACCGAGTTCCTGCTTCTCGGCCTCATCCGCGAGGGTGAGGGCGTGGCAGCCCAGGTGCTGGTCAAGCTCGGCGCTGATCTGCCGCGCGTGCGCCAGCAGGTTATTCAGCTTCTCTCCGGCTACGAAGGTGGCCAGGGTGGATCCCCGGATAGCCCGCAGGGTGGACAGGGTGGCGACGCTGTCGGCGCCGGTTCCGCCCCCGGTGGCCGCGCCACGGGCGGCGGTGCCGGTGAGCGTTCCAACTCGCTGGTCCTCGACCAGTTCGGCCGTAACCTGACCCAGGCTGCCAAAGACGGCAAGCTGGATCCGGTGGTGGGTCGTGACAAGGAGATCGAGCGCATCATGCAGGTGCTCTCGCGTCGTACCAAGAACAACCCGGTGCTCATCGGTGAGCCCGGTGTGGGTAAGACCGCCGTGGTCGAGGGCCTGGCCCTGGACATTGTCAACGGCAAGGTCCCGGAGACCCTGAAGGACAAGCAGGTCTACTCACTGGACCTGGGTTCCCTGGTTGCCGGTTCCCGTTACCGCGGTGACTTCGAGGAGCGCCTGAAGAAGGTGCTCAAGGAGATCAACCAGCGCGGCGACATCATTCTGTTCATCGATGAGATCCACACCCTCGTCGGTGCAGGTGCTGCTGAAGGTGCCATCGATGCAGCCTCCCTGCTGAAGCCGAAGCTGGCGCGTGGTGAGCTGCAGACCATCGGTGCCACCACCCTGGATGAGTACCGCAAGCACATCGAGAAGGACGCCGCCCTGGAGCGTCGTTTCCAGCCGGTGCAGGTGCCGGAGCCCTCTGTTGAGCTGTCCATTGAGATCCTCAAGGGTCTGCGTGACCGCTACGAGGCCCACCACCGTGTGTCCATCACCGATGGTGCCCTGGTGGCCGCAGCCCAGCTGTCGGACCGCTACATCAACGACCGTTTCCTGCCGGACAAGGCCGTGGACCTCATCGATGAGGCCGGCGCCCGCATGCGCATCAAGCGCATGACCGCCCCTGAATCGCTGCGTGAGGTCGACGAGCGTATCGCCGATGTCCGCCGTGAGAAGGAGGCGGCCATCGACGCCCAGGACTTTGAGAAGGCCGCCGGACTGCGCGACAAGGAGCGCAAGCTGGGGGAGGAGCGCGCCGAGAAGGAGAAGCAGTGGCGTGCGGGTGATCTCGAGGAGATCGCCGAGGTCGGTGAGGAGCAGATCGCTGAGATTCTGGCTAACTGGACCGGCATCCCGGTATTCAAGCTGACCGAGGCGGAGTCCTCCCGCCTGCTCAACATGGAGGAGGAGCTGCACAAGCGCATTATCGGGCAGGACGAGGCCGTCAAGGCTGTCTCCCGCGCGATCCGCCGTACCCGTGCAGGCCTGAAGGACCCGAAGCGTCCGTCCGGTTCCTTCATCTTCGCCGGTCCGTCCGGTGTGGGTAAGACCGAGCTGTCCAAGGCGCTGGCCCAGTTCCTGTTCGGTGACGATGATTCCCTCATCCAGATCGACATGGGCGAGTTCCACGACCGCTTCACCGCCTCCCGTCTCTTCGGTGCACCTCCCGGATACGTCGGCTACGAGGAGGGCGGCCAGCTCACCGAGAAGGTCCGCCGCAAGCCGTTCTCCGTGGTGCTTTTCGACGAGATCGAGAAGGCCCACAAGGAGATCTACAACACCCTCCTGCAGGTGCTCGAGGATGGTCGTCTCACCGACGGCCAGGGTCGTGTGGTGGACTTCAAGAACACCGTGCTGATCTTCACCTCGAACCTGGGCACCCAGGACATCTCCAAGGCTGTCGGCCTGGGCTTCAGCGGAAGCAACGAAACCGATTCCGACGCCCAGTACGACCGGATGAAGAACAAGGTCAACGACGAGCTGAAGAAGCACTTCCGCCCCGAGTTCCTCAACCGTATCGACGAGATCGTGGTCTTCCACCAGCTGACCCGCGACCAGATCGTCCAGATGGTCGAGCTGCTCATCGGCCGTGTCTCCCGTGCCCTGGCGGACAAGGATATGGGCATCGAGCTCACCGACAAGGCCAAGGCTCTGCTGGCCTCCCGCGGTTTCGATCCGGTACTGGGTGCACGACCACTGCGTCGTACCATCCAGCGTGAGATCGAGGACGCGATGTCGGAGAAGATCCTCTTCGGCGAGATCGGTGCCGGCGAGATCGTCACCGTTGACGTCGACGGCTGGGATGGCGAGTCGAAGAACACCGACGGCGCCACCTTCACCTTCACCCCGCGCCCGAAGCCACTGCCGGACGGCAAGTTCTCCGAGATCTCCGTTGAGGCCGCCGAGGCCATCCAGGATGTCGACTCCGCAGCCGACGGCGATGTCCCGGAGACCGGCTCCCTCGATGACATCGACACGGACACCCTCCGCGAGCTGGATGAGGATGCCTCCTCCAACCCCACGGAATCCGAGCGCGTCACCGGTGACTACTACGGCACCGATGACCAGCCGGGTGGTGCTGCACCACAGCGCGACCAGTAGAGCGCTTCACGACGAAACCCCGCATCGACGATGCGGGGTTTTGTTGTGCCTGGAGTTTGCTCACAGGATGCTTTCTGCACGATCTGACGCACTCACCTAACGTGGGCCCCCAAGAGAGGCCAGCGGGTCTTGTCCCTTCCGGCCTCTGGGCCAATTCACGAGGAAAGGATCAAGATCATGAGCAAAGTAGCACTTGTCACCGGAGGTGCCCAGGGCATCGGCCGTGCAATCGCAGAAAAACTCGCCAATGATGGCCTTGATGTTGCCATCGCAGACCTCCCCCACCAGGAGGAGACCGCGGCAGAGGTTCTCAAGAACATCGAAGCCGCTGGCCAGAAAGCCCACTTCGTCGCACTCGATGTTTCCGATAAGGCCAATTTCGAGGCAGCTGTTGATGAAGTCGCCGAGAAACTGGGTGGGTTCGATGTCCTGGTCAACAACGCCGGCATCGCACAGATCAAGCAGCTGATGGAGATTACCGAGGAGGACCTCAAGCAGATCTACTCCATCAATGTGTTCTCGGTGTTCTTCGGCATCCAGGTGGCGGCGAAGAAATTCGACGAACTCGGTGTGAAGGGCAAGATCATCAACGCTGCCTCCATCGCGGCGATCCAGGGGTTCCCGATTCTCAGCGCCTACGCCACCACCAAGTTCGCGGTCCGTGGTCTCACCCAGGCCGCGGCACAGGAGCTGGCACCCAAGGGCCACACCGTCAACGCCTATGCCCCGGGCATCGTGGGCACCGGCATGTGGAAGCAGATCGATGAGGAGCTGTCCAAGATCAACGGCAAGCCCATCGGTCAGAATTTCGAGGAATACTCCTCCACCATCGCCCTGGGCAGGCCCTCCGTCCCGGAGGATGTCGCAGGTGTCGTCTCCTTCCTGGCGTCCGGGAACTCCGACTACGTCACCGGCCAGGTCATTCTCGTCGACGGTGGCATGCTCTACAACTAGACCGCCGAACCTTAACCCAGAGATCCTGTCTCCAGAAACCACCAGTGATCTCTGGGTTAAGTATTGCGGTCTCTGGAAACAGGATCTCGGGGTTAACGAGGCAGGTGGAAGTTCCCGTCGGCATCCTGCTCGGCCAGGCCATCGGATAACAGGGAGAACAGTGCCCGGGAGCGTTGTGCCTCGTCGGGCCAGACCACGTCGATGGCTGATTTCGCCACGGGTGCGTCCGCCCCGCGCAGCACATCCATGATCAGGCCGCGGACCTGCCGGTCGGTGCCGGCGAATTTCTGCACGCGTTTCTTCGCGGAGGCGAGTTCCTCCTCGGAGGGGGCGGGGCATCCCAGGCGTTGCCATTCGCACAGTTCCAACAGTGGGCACGAAGCACATTTCGGTGACGTGGCGGTGCAGATCAGTGCGCCCAGTTCCATGATCCCGGCGGAGAATTCGGGGCCGGAGGCAGCGGGGAGAATGGCGGCGACGTCGACAAGCTCCTTTTTGGAGGCGGTTCCCTGCAGGAAGCGGCCCTCGACGGCGCGTCGGTACACGCGGCGCACGTTGGTGTCCACGACCGGTACGTTTCGCCCGAACGCGAACGCGGCCACGGCGCGCGCGGTGTAGTCGCCGATGCAGGGCAGGGCGAGCAGTTCGTCGACGGTGTCCGGTACCCGGCCACCATGCTTGTCGACGATCACCCTCGCACACTCCAGCAACCGCAGGGCCCGACGCGGATACCCCAGCTTTCCCCAGGCGCGCAGCACCTCATCGGGGGAGGCCTCCGCAAACGCCTGCGGGGTGGGCCAGGTGGCCATCCACTTCAGCCAGATCGGTTCGACGCGGGCCACCGGAGTCTGTTGGCTCATCACCTCGGAGAGCAGGATTCCCCAGGCAGAGGTGTCGGGATCGCGCCACGCCAGGTCGCGGGCGTTGAGGCGGAACCACTGGAGGATGGAGGACTGGAGAGTGTTATGTGACATGTCCCCGGAAATTCTAATGCATGGGTCGGTTCGCATCCCAAACATTCATGATGGAAGAATAGAACTCATGCCATTGCGAAATGTAGAACGTACCCCTGCCGCCGTCTGGGAGGCGCTGCGGGCCGGTAACCAGCGATTCATCGACCACCAGGGCGACCACCCCAACCAGGACGCCCCGCGTCGTCAGGCACTCCGGGAAGGCCAGCGTCCTTCCGCAGTCATCCTGTCCTGCTCCGATTCCCGCGTCCCGGTGGAGATCATCTTCGACGTCGGACTGGGTGATCTCTTCGTGGTCCGTACCGCAGGTGAGATCCTCGACCAGGCGGTGTTCGCCTCCATTGAATACGCCATCGAGGCTCTTGAGGTTCCGCTCGTTGTGGTCATGGGCCATGAGTCCTGCGGTGCCGTCGCCGCCACCGCCGCCGCCCTCGACGGTGGGGACATCCCGGGTGGGTACCAGCGTGTCATGATCGAGAAGGTCGCCCCCTCCATCCTGGAGGCCCGTGGCCTGGGATTGGAAAGCATCAAGGAATTCGAGTGCCACCATGTGAAGGCGACCGTGGACCAGATCCTCACCCGTGCCCCTGAAATCGCCGAGAGGGTTGAGGACGGCAAGGTCGGCATCGTGGGCCTGCGCTACCGCCTGTCCGATGGCCTCACCGAGCCTGTGATTACCCGCAACGTGGATTAACAGGAGGGGGTGAAAACTAACCCGTTCACGTGTTGGTGCCTCCTCCCAGGGTGACCAAGGAATAAGCTGATGCCTGTGGGAACTCCGAGACACAACGAAGTCATCTACAGGCGCCGTCGTATCGCTGCGCTTGTCATTCTGCTGGTCGTGATCGCCCTGGCCATCTGGGGTCTGACCTCCCTCGGTGGGGAATCCTCCGAGGAGACAGACACCGACACCGCCGCGGCCACCACCACGCTGGACAACTCCGTGGACATCACCCCGGAGACCACGACGGAGACCACCGGAACCGCAGCCTCCTCCAGCCCGGAGGATGCCGCCGGTTCCTCGGTGTCGGCAGCTGAGGGCACCACGGAGGAATCCGCGGAGCCGACCGGTGCGCCGAAGGACTCCTGCGAACTGTCGGATCTGGTCATCACCGCCGGCAGTAACAAACCGAACTTCGCCGCCGGTGAGGAACCACAGCTGTATATGACGGTGGAGAACCCCACCGCCGCCGACTGTGAGGTCGACCTGGATGATGAGGTCCTGCGCTTCGAGGTCTATGACCTGGCCACCAACGCCCGTGTCTGGGCGGATGTGGATTGCAACCCGGCGGTGGAAACCGGAACCCGTGTCTTCCCCGCAGGGGAGCAGCGTTATTTCCAGGCCATCTGGTCACGCACCACCTCCGCGCCGGAGCGGTGCTCCGACCGTCAGCCGGTGCCCGCGGGTGCCTACTTCCTGCACACCGTCATCGGGGACAACCCCTCCCAGGCACTGACCTTCAACCTGGGTTAGGTCAGCCGGGCCAGCCCATCGGTGATGTGGCGGGCCCACAGCGATCCGACGCCGTCGACAGCACTGATCTCCTCCACGGAGGCGCTGGTCAGTGCATGCAGGTTCCCGAATTCGCCCACGAGTTTATCCATGAGGAATTTCTGCACGCGGGGCACCCGGTTGAGGGTGCGGTAGCCGCGGGGTATCACCGGTTCATCGAGTGCCTCCTCCGTGGGGGGAAGACCCAGGATGCGGGCGATGTTGGAGGGCTTCATCAGGGATTTGTCGTCCAGACCGGAGACAGCCTCCAGCGCCTCGGTGATCGCCTCATCGGCGGGGATGCCGTCGGTGACCAGGTAGTCGGCGATGATGTAGCCGCGTTCGCGGTCGTTGTCGCCACGCAGTTCGGTGAGCTGGATCTTGATCTGTTTGGCCTCCCGGCCAAGTTCGAGCACATTCGTGTCGATGGTCTCGCCGACACGTCGAAGCATCTCTTCACGCTGGATCACGGAGACCACATCGATCACCGTGGCGTAGTTGTGCAGCTCCGCCATGTGGAGCCGGGTATTGACCTGATCAAGGCGGTCACGGTAGCGCTCCATGGTGCCCAGCGCCTGATTCGCCCGGTTGAGCAGGGTGGAGGGTTCCTCCAGGATGTGCGACATGCCCTCGACGTAGAGGGTGATGGTGTTCTGGGATTCGGACACGGCGATCACCGGCACACCGGTCTGCAGGGCGGTGCGTTCCGCAGACCGGTGGCGGGTGCCTGATTCCTGGGTGGGCCAGGACGGCGAGGGGATCAGCTGCACATTGGCGCGTTTGATGCGTTCGCCGTCCGAGGACAGGACCACGGCACCGTCCATCTTGCACAGTTCGCGCAGGCGGGTGGCGGCGAAGGTGACGTCGAATTCGAAGCCGCCGTCGCAGATGGAGGTGACATTCTCCTCATCGCCGAGGACGATGAGGGCGCCGGTGTGGCCACGGACGATGCGGTCCAGGCCGTCGCGCAGTGGGGTGCCGGGTGCGAGACGCTGCAGGGTGTCACGCATGGTGTGGACATCCGGGAGGATATCGGTGGTGGTGCTCATGAATCACAACTTTACAGCTGCTAGGGCATCGACCAGCGTTGATGCCTCCATAACCTGCAGGCCGGTCTTCTTCACCCCGGAACCCGCAGGTACGACAGCTTTTTCATATCCCAGCCGTTCAGCCTCCGCCAGGCGGCGTTCCACGTTGGGCACCCGTCTGATCTCACCGGCCAGACCAACTTCACCGAGGACCACTGTCTTGTCCGGGAGTGGTTTCTTGGCCAGTGCGGAGGCGGTCGCCAGCGCCACCGCGAGATCGGTGGCGGGTTCACCCACCTTCATGCCACCGACGGTGGCCACATACGCGTCCTTGCCCTGGGTGGCGCGCCCGGCGCGCGCGGAGAGCACCGCCAGCACCATCGGAACCCGGTTGGCGTCGAGCCCCGTGACCACGCGTCGGGGGTTCTTGGAGGGGGCGTCGACAAGCAGGCTCTGCACCTCGGCCAGCAGGGGGCGCACACCGTCCATGGCGACCGTCACGGCCGTGCCATCGGGGGTGGAACCGCGGTGGGAGAGGAACAGGCCGGACGGGTCCGGGACCTCCTTGATGCCATCGGACTGCTGCTCGAAACAGCCCACCTCATCCGTGGCGCCGAAGCGGTTCTTGATGCCACGGAGCATGCGTAACGACGAATGCCTGTCACCCTCGAAGTTGAGCACCACATCCACCAGGTGTTCCAGCACGCGGGGGCCGGCCACATTGCCGTCCTTGGTCACATGACCCACGAGCAGGATCGGCACCCCGGAGGTCTTGGCCAGGGTGGTCAGGGCCGCCGTGACGGCACGCGACTGGGCGACACCACCGGCCACGCCCTCCACACCGGCGGCGTGCATGGTCTGAACCGAGTCGACGATGAGGAGGCTGGGTTTGAGCTGGTTGACATGGCCGAATACCACATCCAGATTCGATTCCGCCGCCAGGTACAGGGTGTCCTTGAGCGCATTGGTGCGTTCCGCACGCAGACGCACCTGCCCCGCGGACTCCTCGGCGGTGACATAGAGCGCGGTGCGGGTGCTGTCACCCTCCTTCATCGACGACCACCGGCTGGCCACCTCGAGCAGGAGCGTGGACTTACCCACACCGGGCTCACCGGCCATGAGCACCACCGAACCGGGGACGATGCCGCTGCCCAGCACACGGTCGAGCTCGCCGATGCCGGTGGAGATGCTGGTGGCGGTGGAGGCGACGATCTTGCCGATCGGCACAGCAGGGGAGGTGGGCGTCAGGCCGGTGGGTGCAGCCCCCGAGACGGCCGCCTTCGCGGCACCCGTGGCGGCACCGACGGTGCGTTCCTCCATGGAACCCCAGGAACCACATTCGGGGCAGCGGCCCAGCCACTTGGGGCTGGAGTAACCGCATTCGGAACATTCATGCACACTGCGTGCCTTTTTAACCATGGCCACATCCTAAACGGTGGCCCGGACAAAAACATGTTCGAAAAACACAAAACCCAGGCCCGGGGGCCTGGGTGTGGAGAAGGTGTGGTTCTAGTGGGAACTCTCGTGTGCGCCGCCTTCACCCTGTTCACGGTTGAAGGTGCCGGACTCCAGCAGTGGTGCGGAGATGGTGGCGTCAACGGTGATGGTGCCGGTGTCGAAGACGAACTCCACAGGCAGGTTACCGCCGTAGGCGAAGCCCGGGTTCTCGACAGAGGTGGCGACGTGCTCGGTGCAACCGGCCTCCGGCTCGACGAGCTTGTCCAGCTCCTCCTGCAGGTCAGCGACGAGGACGCAGTCACGCTCAAGCGGAGACGGGTCATCCATCTCAACCTCGGTGCCGTCAATGCTGACGCTCTCGAGGGTGTGGGTGGTGTGGCTGGTGTCCTGGTTGATGGCGGTGAACTTCAGTCCGGCCTCGCCCTCCTCGGTGACGTGGATGGTGACGTCGCGGACTGCGACCTCGCCGTTCTCCGAGTCGGCGTTGGCGCCGTCAACAGCGGCTTCCTGGGTCGAGGTCTGAGTGACCTGTCCTGCACTGCAGGAAGCAAGCGCAAGCGCCGACAGTGCGGCAACAGTCATGATCGCGCCGCGACGGGCAGCTGAATTCAGGGACTTCACGGATTCGTCCTCCACTTGGGTCTATATTCCAGGAACCATCCAGAAAAACTGGATATGCTGCAGACAACCCTAGTCCGTTTCATCTGGTTCACACAGTTGGTTGGTTTAACCGAGGGTGTAAACGGGGGCAAACTAAAGGGGCATGTGCGATGGGGTGGGAATTAGTGCCGGATCGGAGTCCGCCTGCCCATCCGTGCCCTGTTTTGGCTGTTCATGCTAGAATCTGTGTGGTTAAGGTCTGTGCTCTGGCGCCTGAAGAGGCGGCCGGGGCGATGACATGGCGTAGTGCCATGAAGAGGAGTGGGAATGGATTTCAAGGTCGGCGATACCGTCGTCTATCCGCATCACGGTGCTGCGATGATCACAGCCCTGGAACAGCGTGAGCTGAACGGTGAGACGATGGACTATCTGGTTCTCAAGATCAACCAGTCCGATCTCGTTGTCCGCGTCCCGGCCAAGAATGCCGAGCTCGTCGGTGTGCGCGACGTGGTCGGTGAGGAGGGCCTGCAGAAGGTCTTCGCCGTGCTGCGGGAAACCGACGTGGAGGAGGCCGGCAACTGGTCACGCCGCTACAAGGCGAACCAGGAGCGTCTGGCCTCCGGTGACGTGAACAAGGTGGCCGAGGTCGTGCGTGACCTGTGGCGCCGTGATCAGGACCGTGGCCTGTCCGCCGGTGAGAAGCGCATGCTGGCCAAGGCCCGTCAGGTGCTCGTCGGTGAGCTCGCGCTCGCGGAGACGGTGGATGAGGAGAAGGCTGATACCTTCCTCGCCGAGGTCGATGAGACCATCGCCCGCCACCGTGCTGATCTGCTCGGTGATGATGCGGACAAGAAGGACGCCTTCGATGACTTCGATGATTCCGATGTGGATCTCGACGATCTGAGCTTCGACGACGAAGACTAGAACCTGATGTCCAGGCTCCCCGTGGTCGCCCTCCTTGCGGCGGCCGGCCGTGGCACCCGCTTGGGTGGCCCGATCCCCAAGGCGTTTGTGACGCTGCGGGGCAGGTCCCTGGTGGAACGCTCCCTCCGGGCGATGCTCACCTCCGAGGTGGTGGATGAGGTCATCATCCTGGTCAGTCCCGATATGGAAGACTACGCCCGGGAACTGCTGGAGAAGCGCGGCCTGCTCAATGATCCCGAGGGGATCCGCGTCCGCCTGGTCCACGGCGGCGGCGAACGTGCTGATTCCGTGTGGGCGGGTCTGCAGGCCATCGACCATGATGATGCGATCGTGCTCATCCACGACAGTGCCCGCGCCCTGACCCCGCCCGGGATGATCGCGCGGGTCGCGCGGATGGTTGCCGATGGTGCGCCCGCGGTGATCCCGGTGGTGCCGGTCGCCGATACGATCAAGCGTGTCGACGGACCGATAGTCGTGGACACCCCCAACCGGGCGGAACTCCGCGCGGTGCAGACCCCACAGGGTTTCCTCCTCTCCCGGTTGCGCGCCGCGAATGAGAAGTTCTTCTCCACCCCGGATCCGGGTTTCATCCCCACCGATGATGCCAGCCTGATGGAGTGGTACGGGGTGGAGGTCACCTGCGTGCAGGGCGATCCGATGGCGTTCAAGGTGACCACCCCGATTGACATGATGCTTGCCCAGCGGATCACCGATGAGGCAGAACCGACGATATTTGAGGTGCCAGGTGACTGAACAGATCATCCCGCGCGTGGGAATCGCCTCCGATGCCCACCAGATCGAGGTGGGTAAGCCCTGCTGGATCGCCTGTCTGCTTTTCGACGGCGTCGACGGCTGCGAGGGGCATTCCGACGGTGACGTGGTCGCCCACGCGATTGTGGATGCGTTGCTGTCCGCCTCCGGGCTCGGGGATCTCGGGTCCTTCGTCGGGGTGGGACGTCCCGAATATGACGGTGTCTCCGGAACACAGCTGCTCATCGAGGTCCGGGAGCTTCTCACCTCCCGCGGTTTCATCATCGGCAATGTGGCCGCGCAGCTGGTGGGGCAGACCCCGAAGTTCGGTCCGCGCAGGGAGGAGGCACAGCAGGTGATCTCCGACATTCTCGGTGCTCCGTGCTCCCTGTCCGCCACCACCACCGACCACATGGGGTTCACCGGCCGCGGTGAGGGCCGGGCCGCGCTGGCCACCGCGGTGGTGTGGACCGGGTAGGGTCCCCTCACCCCCGTTTCGGTGTTCACAGTGTTTTCCTGCGTCCCACGGCCTAACTTGAATAACAACCAGTGGGATTACAGAAGGGCAGTGCCATGACCATAGCGCGCAGGCCATCGCGTTCCAGATCCACCACCCAGGAGGCGGTGGCGGGTATCAAACGCTACATCCGGGAGCAGGGACTCCGGCGGGGCGATATGCTGCCGTCGGAAACCGTGCTGTGCGCGGTGATCGGATGCTCCCGGTCGGCGATCCGGGAGGCCATCAGGTCCCTGGTCACCCTGGACATCGTCGAGGTGCGTCATGGTTACGGCACCTTCGTGTCCGATATGTCCCTGGAACCCCTGATCAACGGCATGGTCTTCCGGACCATCCTGAACACTGACACCTCCCTGAAGAACCTGCTCCATGTGGTGGAGACCCGGGAGATCCTCGACCTGGCCCTGGGCACGGAGCTGCTGCGCACCTTCGACGGGCAGTTGCGCAATGACCTGCTCGGGTTCGTGGACCGCATGCGTGAGCACAGTGAGAAGGGGGAATCCTTCGCAGCCGAGGACCGTTCCTTCCACCTGACGCTGGCGTCCAAGGTGGGCAACCCCCTGATCCGTGAGCTCAACGACGCGTTCTGGCGTATCCAGGCGGAATCCCAGCCGCTGCTGAGCCTGCCGATGCCGGCCGATATCCACCAGACCATCGACGCACACCAGGAGATTGTGGAGGCGTTGAACGCCGCGGACCCGGACAGGTACCACGACGCGGTGAAGAACCACTACGCACCTTTCCGCAGGTTGTTGGCGCAGAAACTGGGCACGGACTAGTTCACGCAGATCACCGTTCAACCCCGGATGCCCGCTGAAATATTGTGGTTTGGCACCCAGGTGGCAGAATTAGGCGGGTTGTGGATCAAGCGAATCCACCCGAGACTTAAAAGGATTTCGAACATGGACATCATCATTCGGGCGGATGCCCAGGAGGTCGGCAAGGAAGCTGCTGCGGTCATGGCCCCCTTCATCAAGCAGGGGCGCACCATCGGTCTGGCCACTGGATCCTCCCCGCTGACCACCTACCGGGAACTGATCCGCATGTATGAGTCGGGGGAACTGACCTTCAAGACCATCCAGGCGTTCCTCCTGGATGAGTACGTGGGTCTGGCCCGTGATGATAAGAACAGCTACTTCCGCACCATCCGCGATGAGTTCACCGCCCATGTCGATTTCGTGGACGCGAACGTCCACAGCCCGGACAGCACCGATCCGGACCCGTACCACGCGGCTGCCCTCTATGAACAGAAGATCATCGACACCGGTGTGGCGATCCAGCTGCTGGGTGTGGGCGTGAACGGCCACATCGGTTTCAACGAGCCGACCTCCGCGCTGCAGGGCCCTACCAAGGTCCAGGCACTGCACCCGCAGACCATCAAGGACAATGCGCGCTTCTTCAATGACTGCCTCGAGGACGTGCCCACCCACGCCATGACCCAGGGTCTGGGCACCATCACCCGCGCGGAGAACATCATCATGGTGGCCACCGGCGAGGCCAAGGCCGACGCCATCCACCGCATCGTGGAGGGGCCCCTGACCGCCCTGTGCCCGGGTTCCGTCCTGCAGCTGCATGCAAATGTCACCCTCGTGGTGGATGAGGCTGCGGCATCCAGGCTGGAGCACGCCGATTACTACCGCACCATGGAGCGGATCCGCCTGCGCTAGATGGCGGCGGGCTAAACTGAGTGGCGTGACTCTACGCATCTTTGACACCGGTACCCGTACGCTCCGAGAATTCACCCCGTTGAAGCCGGGACATGCCTCCGTGTACCTGTGTGGTGCCACCCCGCAGGCGCAGCCGCACATCGGCCATGTCCGCTCCGGGGTGGCCTTTGATATCCTGCGTCGTTGGCTGCTGGCCAAGGGGCTGGATGTGGCCTTCGTCCGGAATGTCACCGACATCGATGACAAGATCCTCACCAAGGCGGTTGAACATGGTCGCCCGTGGTGGGAGTGGGTGTCCACCTATGAGCGCGAGTTCACCTGGGCTTACAACACCCTGGGTGTGCTGCCGCCGAGTGTGGAACCCCGCGCCACCGGCCATGTCACCCAGATGGTGGAGTACATGCAGCGCCTCATCGACAATGGTTTCGCCTACGAGGTCAATGGCTCCGTCTACTTCGATGTCGCGGCCTGGGTCGCTGCGGAGGGCTCCGATTATGGTTCCCTCTCCGGCAACCGGGTGGAGGACATGGAGCAGGGGGAGACCGACAACTTCGGTAAGCGTGGTCCCCAGGACTTCGCGCTCTGGAAGGCCGCCAAGCCGGGGGAGCCGTCCTGGCCCACCCCGTGGGGTGAGGGACGTCCCGGTTGGCACCTGGAGTGCTCCGCCATGGCCACCTACTACCTGGGTGCGGAGTTTGACATCCACTGCGGTGGCCTGGACCTGCAGTTCCCCCACCATGAAAATGAGATCGCCCAGGCCCATGCCGCCGGTGATGGTTTCGCCCGGTACTGGATGCACAACCACTGGGTGACCATGGCGGGGGAGAAGATGTCGAAGTCCCTGGGCAATGTTCTCTCCGTCCCCAACATGCTGGAGAAGGTCCGCCCCGTCGAGTTGCGCTACTACCTCGGTTCCGCGCATTACCGCAGTGTCCTCGAGTACTCCGAGGGCGCACTGACGGAGGCCGCCGCCGGTTATCGTCGCATCGAGGCGTTTGTGGACCGCGTCGGTGAGGTGGAGGTGGGCGAGCGGACCGCTGGTTTCGACGCTGCCATGGATGAGGATCTGGCAGTGCCGAAAGCTCTGGCGGAGATCCACAACGCGGTGCGCGAGGGCAACAGTGCTCTGGCGACCGGTGACGTGGACAAGGCACGCGAGCTGGCCGGTTCCGTCCGGGCCATGACCGGCGTGCTCGGGTTTGATCCGGTGGAGTGGGGCACCCAGACCGATGACTCCGCGGCCCATGACGCCCTGGAGGTGCTGGTCCATGCGGAACTGGAACGACGCGCCACGGCGCGGGCAGAGAAGGACTGGGCGGTAGCAGACGAGGTACGTGACCGTCTGGCGGCCGCGGGTATTGAAGTGGTGGACACCGCTGATGGCGTGTCCTGGAAACTGCAGTAGAGTGTGAGACTTCTAGGAAGGGAATTTATTCACCATGGCAGGAAATGACGGCCGCCACGGCGGTGTGCGCAAGACAAACAAGAAGGGCGCCCAGAAGGGTAGTGGCGGCCAGATTCGACGTGGCCTGAGAGGCAAGGGTCCGACCCCCAAGGCAGAGGACCGCGTCTACCACGCGGCCCACCAGCGCAAGCTGGAGCGACAGCGTCGGGAGAAGGGTCGTCACCAGCGGGAACAGACTGAACTGGTGGTGGGTCGCAACCCGGTCCTGGAGTGCCTGCACGCCAGGGTCCCGGCAACCGCACTGTATGTTGCGGAAGGCGCCACCAACGATGAGCGCCTGAGCGAATCGGTGCGTCTCGCAGCTGACCGCTCCATGCCCGTGCTCGAGGTGAACAAGCTGGAGCTCGATCGCATGACCGGCAACAGCATGCACCAGGGCATCGGCCTGGCCATCCCGCCGTTCGAGTACGCGGACATCCACGACCTGCTTGCCGACGCAGCACAGTCCCCGAAGCCCGGCATGTTCGTCATCCTGGACAACATCACCGATCCCCGTAACCTCGGCGCGGTCATCCGCTCCGTGGGTGCCTTTGGTGGCAACGGTGTGATCATCCCGGAGCGTCGTTCCGCATCGGTGACCGCCGTGGCATGGCGCACCTCCGCGGGCACCGCGGCGCGTGTCCCGGTGGCCAAGGAAACCAACATGACCCGCACCATCAAGGAGTTCCAGAAGAACGGCTACCAGGTCGTCGGTCTGGACGCCGGTGGGGATCACACCCTGGACACCTACGACGGCACCGACAATGTGGTCATCGTGGTCGGTTCCGAGGGCAAGGGCATCTCACGTCTGGTCCGCGAGAACTGCGACACCATCATGTCCATCCCCACCGAGTCGTGGGTGGAATCCCTCAACGCCTCGGTGGCCGCAGGTGTGGTGCTGTCGGAGTTCGCCCGTCAGCGACGTCTGGCTAAATAGACGGCTCGATGGAGGCGTGGAGCAGGCGGCGTCGATAAGCATCCTCGTCGCGCTGCGCACCGCGCCCGCGCCACCACCCGATCAGCCTGCACACCAGGTAGATGACGAAGGAAATGGTGGTCACGAACACGCTCACCGGCAGCCCCGGCGCCAGGGAGAGCAGCAGACCACCCACCGCCGCCACCTCGGCGAAGATCAGCGACAGGATCACCGCGGTGATCGGGTTGGATGTCACCTGCACGGCGGCCGCGCCGGGCACGATGAGCAGTGACATCACCAGCAGCGCGCCCACGATCTGAACGGACTGGGAGGTGGCCAGGCCCATGAGCACGGCGAAGCCGATGGCAATCATCCGCACGTTCAGCCCCGAGGCCCGCGCCAGCACGGGATCCACCGATGCGAACAGCAGCGGGCGCCAGAAGATGGCCACCGCCCCCACCACAATGACCGTCACCGCCACCAGGATCCATAGGGAGGCGGAGGACACGCCCACGATCTGACCCGTCAGCAGGGAGAACGCCGTGGAGCTGCGCCCCGGGTAGAGGTGGATGAACAGCACGGCCAGGCCGAGACCGAAGCTCATCACCACGCCCACCGCGGCATCCTGTTGTTTCATGCCCAGCACCGCCAACAGGATCGCGGTGAGCACGGATCCGATGATCGCCCCGCCCCCGACGTTGAATCCGAAGAGCAGCGCGGCAGCGCCGCCCATGAGGGCTAGTTCGGCGGTGGCGTGCACGGAGAATGACATCTGACGCATCACGATCAGGGGGGCCATCACCCCGGAGAGCACGCCGAGCACAGCCGCGGCGATCAGGGCGTGCTGCACGAAATCCACGGAGAGCAGGTACTGGGTATCTGCCAGCCAGGTGCCCATCTACACCACCACGATCCGGTCGTTGATGTGCGCGACCGTCACCTGGGCATCGTAGAGTTCGGACAGGCGGTCGGACTGCATGACCTCATTCATCCGCCCCAGGGTGTGGCCGTGGGGTGCCAGGTAGAGGATGCGGTCGATCAGCCCGAGGAAGGGGTTGATGTCGTGGGTGATCACGATCTGGGCGACACCCTCGGCCTTGAGTTCCCCGAACAGCCTCACGGTGCGCTGCTGCACGCCGGGGTCGAGGGAGAGCAGGGGTTCGTCGGCAAGCAGCACCTGCGGTTTCATCGCCAGTGCCTGTGCCTGCCGGATCAGCTGTTGCTGCCCGCCGGACAATTTGCCCACCCTGCGGTCGGCCAGGCCGGTGGCGCCGACGCGTTCCAGCAGGGCGTCGACCTCAGCCCGGTGTCCGCGTCGGAACACCCGGTGCTCGGCGGCGAGGGAAACCAGGTCGCGTGCCCGCAGCGGCAGGTCGGGGAACATCTGCTGCTGGGGGATGTATCCCAGCCGGGCGCCGACCGAGACGGTGCCCGAGGTCAGTTTGCGGGTGCCCAGGATGGTGCCCAGAAAGGTGGATTTTCCCACACCGTTGGGACCCAGAACAGCGATGAATTCCCCCCTGCGGAGCTCAAGATTGAGGTCCTTCCAGAGGGGATCCACCGCCGCGTCGGTGAAGTTGACTAACATTGCGTCGATTCTACTGACCAACCTGCTCGAGATCCGCGACTGCCTTTTTGAACGCCTCGAGGAAATTGGTGCCGGGTTCCGGGGTTTCCGCGATCTCAACCACCGGAATACCTTCCTGTTCTGCGAGTTCCCGGATCCCGGTGGACACGGAAGCCGCCGACTGCGGGTTGTGGATGAGGATGTCGATCTCCCCGTTTCGAATCGCCTCATGGAACGCGGCGACATCCGCTGCCGTCGGTTCGCCCTCACTCAGGGTGGTGGCACGGTACCCGGCCGGGGTGGATTCGACCATGGCGGAGTGGGCCAGCAGGTGGTCGGCGATGGGCTCAGTCTGAGCGACGCGGGCCGCGGGCAGATCGGCGATGCGTGTGGCCAGGTCAGCCATCTGGGTGGCCACCGCATCGGGGGAAACCCGGGTATCGGGGGAGGTCTCCGTGACCTTCTCCGCCAGGTCCTCCGCGAAGTGGGTCACGGCCTCCGGGGAGTACCAGATGTGCTCATTGTCGGAATCGTGATCGGAGTGATCATGCGGCTCCAGATCCATGGCGGCAATGATGCGGTCATCATCCTCCAGGGAATCGTAGAGCCAGGAGTCATATCCACCCCCGCCGACGAGGATGATGTCGGCGGCTTCCACCCGGGCCATATCCGCGGCGGAGGGTTCGAAGGAGTGCGGATCCACATCCCCCTGCACGATGGCATGGATATCGACGTCCTCGACGACCGCCTCAGCCACATCCGCCCAGACCTGGGTGGAGGCGACGATGGTGAGACCGTCGGAGGCTGATTCCGCGGGCGCTGCGCAGGCGGTCAGGGGTAACACGAGAGCGAGGAGTCCGAGTTTCTTCATGACACCCAGTAAAATCTTATTGGAAACGATTGTCAACATGAAAATCTATTGAAAATGAAGGTAGGTTTAGGGAACTATGGCACGGCGACCTCAGCAGACCGGCACCCTCGCATCACTCGCGGCGAAGTTGGGTGTCTCCCGAACCACCGTTTCAAACGCCTACAACCGGCCGGAGCAGTTGTCGGCGGAACTGCGGCAACGCATCCTCGACACCGCGGAGAAGATGGGGTACCCCGGCCCGGACCCCATGGCGAGATCATTGCGCACCCGGCACGCGGGCAGCATCGGTGTTCTGCTCACCGATCACCTCTCCTATGCCTTCGAGGATATGGCATCGGTGGATTTCCTCGCCGGTATGGCGGAGGCGGCCTATGGCAACACCATGCTCACCCTGGTTCCGGCCAACCCGGAATCCTCGGTGGATCTCACCTCCGCGCAGCAGCTGGTGAGCCAGTCGGTGGTGGACGGTTTTGTCATCTACTCCGTGGCCAAGGGGGATCCGCACCTGCAGGCGGTCCGCCAGCGCGGGCTGCCCGTGGTGATCTGTGACCAGCCCGCGGATGAGGAGGATCTGCCGTTCGTGGGCATCGAGGACCGGGCGGCGATCGCCCCGGCGGCCCGCGCGCTGGTGGCTGCCGGGCACCGCAACATCGGGATCCTGTCCATCCGCCTCGACCGCGAGCGCAATGACGGCCGGGTGACCCGTGAGCGCCTGGACAACGCCCACCACCACGTGCAGCAGTCCCGGGTGAGGGGTGCGCTGGATATCTTCCGTGAGGCCGGGATCAACCCGGCTGATGTCCCCATCATGGAGTGCTGGCTTAATGACCGCCCCCACAACGTGGCGACGGCGAAGGCCCTCCTGGAGGCGCACCCCGATCTCACGGCGGTGCTGTGCACCACCGACTCCCTGGCGTTCGGTGTGCTGGAGTATCTGGCGTCGATCGGGAAATCCGTTCCCGAGGACCTGTCGGTCACCGGTTTCGACGGCACCCAGCTGGCGTTGGCACGCAATCTCACCACCGTCATCCAGCCGAATAGGCAGAAGGGGATGGAGGCCGGCAAACTACTCTTCAGCATGATTGAGGGCGGCGATGCCCGCCGTGTCCTCCTGGACACGACGTTCGCCCCGGGCGGCACCGTCAGGGCACTCTAGAGCCCCAGTGCCTTGGCCTCCACATGCTGCTGGCGTTCATAGGCCAGTTCCTCCAGCATGATCCCGACATCGTCGATGCTGTCGATGCGGGTCTTGGCCGCGGTCTCCCCCTCGCCGACCTTGACGGTCAGGGCGGTCGGGACGTCGGCAAGCACCTCGAAACCGTGCTCATCGGTGGTGTCGTCGCCGATGAAGATCACGCCGGTGGGCTCGGTGCGGCTGATGTGTTCGCGCAGCCAGGAACCCTTGGTGGCCCGGCTGACGGAGTATTCGATGATGTTCTTGCCCTTGGTGACCTTGAGATCACGGGTGTCCACGTCCGACGCGCGTGCCTGGATCCCGGCGATGGCATCGGGATCGGATACCCGGATGTAGTGCAGCACCCGGTGGAAGGGCTTGACCTCCACATAGGCGCCCTCGATGCCGTCGATGACGCGCTCGAGTTCGGTGTGGATGCGGTCGAGTTCCTCGCGGTCCTCCGGGGTGAGACTGCGGGGCCGGGAGGAATCCTCGGAACCGTGGGACCCGACGGTGGTGATGTCATAGGCACCCAGGTCCAGAACCTGTGCCAGGCCCTCGAGGTGACGGCCGGAGAGGATCACCACGCGGGTATCTGCCAGGCGGGACATGTCCTTGATGGCCTTCAGGGATTTCTGGTTGATGGGAACCTGGTACGGGTCCTTGCTGAAACCCGCGATGGTGCCGTCGAAATCGGAGACGACGAGCAGGCTGCGGGTCTGGGCGATGTCCTGGATGGTGGGGATGTGGTTCATACATCCCGAGTGTACGGAAGGGGCGCTACTCGGTCATCACCCACGAGACCAGGCGTATCGACGGCCTGTCCAGCTCATCAACATCACTGGTCAGCAGGATTTCCGTGTCGCTGGTCCGGTTGATCTCGAAGGATCCGGGCAGCAGCTCCACCAGCCTGTGGTGCACCAGGCGTTCCTGTCCCTGGCACCGGTCCGTGAGTTCATCGAACTCCAGCTCGGTGAAGGTGAGGTAATCGGCCTCCTCGGCGGTGCTGGGTTCCCCGTCGCGCGAGAATTCCGCCAGCCCCTGGAAGGGCACGCAACCCGTGTGCCCGGAGAGCGAGGACCGCCCGAAATCCAGGGTGGGCTGGGTGACCACGAGATCACTGACCACATTGGGTTCATCGCGGCTGGTGTAGATATTGGTGACCATCCAGGTGGAATCGGTCATGCGGATGACGTCACCGGAGCATGCGGTGAGCGGGAGCACCAACAACAGTGCCCAGAGCTTTCTCACTTGAAGTCCTCCAGGCAGGTCAGGAAGCTGTTCGCCCACACGTTGACATCGTGGGACAGCACCTGTTCACTGTTGGCCCGCATGCGTTCGGCCGCATAGTCCGGGTTGTTGCGCAGGTCCTGGACCGCCGCGAGCATCTGGCGTTTGATGGATTCCAGATCGAAGGGGTTGCAGAGATAGGCCTCGGTCAGTTCGTCGGCGGCACCGGCGAATTCACTGAGCACGAGCGCGCCGGTCCCGGAGCGGTGGGCGGCCACGAATTCCTTGGCCACCAGGTTCATGCCGTCCTTGAACGGGGTGACCAGCATGACATCAGCCGCGGTGTAGAGGATCTGCAGGTCATCCTTGGGCAGTGACCTGTGGAGGTAGTGCACCACGGGATGCCCCATGCGTCCGAAACGGCCATTGATGCGACCCACGGCCTCCTCGACCTGCGACCGGGACACGCGGTAGTGCTCGATGCGTTCACGGGAGGGGGTGGCCACCTGGAGAAACACAGTGGTCGCCGGGTCAAGACCACCGGATTCGAGCAGCTCCTCGAAGGCCAGCAGTCGCTGCAGGATGCCCTTGGTGTAATCAAGGCGGTCGACGCCGAGGAAGACGATCTCCGGCGAGCCCAGGTCGGCGCGCAGCGCCTCCACGTCGCTTTGCGACGCCTGTTCCACCGCCCCGGTATCAATGGAGATGGGAAAAGCCCCGACCCCGACCTTCCTGCCATCCGCGGTGATCACGTGGGCGTTGACCTCACGGATGGCCGCTTCACCCTCCACCTCGAGCTCATCAGGCTGGCCGGTGTGTGAACCGGCGGTGCCGGCGACCTGCCGGGTGAGGCTGAGGAAGTTGTCGGCGTTCTGGGGGAGGTGGAAACCGATGAGATCGGCGCCCAGCATGCCCCGGACGATCTCCTCCCGCCAGGGCAGCTGCCGGAACAGTTCCGGGTTGGGGAAGGGGATGTGCAGGAAGAAACCGATGCGCAGGTCGGGTCGCATCTGGCGCAGGATGCCCGGTACCAGCAGCAGCTGGTAGTCCTGCACCCAGACGGTGGCGTTTTCCGCGGCAACCTGGTTGACGGCCTCGGCGAACTTCAGGTTGACCTCGCGGAAGGCGTGCCACCAGTCGACGTCATAGACGGGGGGCACGATGAGGTCGTGGAACAGCGGCCACAGGGTGGCGTTGGAGAACCCCTCATAGAACCCCTCGAAATCACTCGCGGTGAGCCGTACGGGGTGGAGGAGAATCCCACTGTCTGTGCGGAAGGGATCGGGTGCGGCATCGACCGTTCCGGGCCAGCCGACCCAGCAGCCTCGGTGTTGTTCCAGTACCGGGGATAATCCAGTAACCAACCCACCGGGGCTGGGGGTGATGCTGTAGGTGCCATCGGGGTGGGCGGTCATGTCCACCGGGAGGCGGTTGGCAACGACAACGAAACTGTTGAGTTCTTCCATGAGACCCAAGTTTAGGCGCAGAACGCGCTAGGCCTTCTTGGTGGTCTTTTTCGCGGGGGCCTTCTTGGCGGTTGTCTTTTTAGCCGTGGTCTTCTTGGCGGTGGTCTTCTTCGCGGGAGCCTTCTTGGTGGCCTTGCGGGTGCGCTTGGTGGCCTTCTTGGGCTGCGTCTCCTCGTGCTCCGAGGCGACCTTGGTGTAGCGCAGACCGGACGGTTCAACACCGAGCATGCACATGAGGGTCACGCCGTCGAAGAAGTCCTTGGAATATGTGGCGACAATCCTGCGCGCACCTGCAGCGGTCTCCTCTTCAACAGCGTGAAGGGTTTCTGGGGTGGGGCGGGTGTCAGTGATCTTGGCCGGCAAGGATCCTCCTGGAGTTTTCTAAAGCGATCAGCCATCAAGTCTACTCCATTCCCGCACTGTTTACCGACGTGGTGCTTTGTTCCGCGATGCCCGACGGCTGTTTTCCGTATCGCGCGAATCCTGGAAGGAGAACTTCGTGGCCTTGATCAGTGCCCGGTAGGGGTTGATCTTCGGCGGGCGGCGCAGCCTGCGGGCGAACCACTCACCGAAGACCACACCCGCTGCAAGCGCGGAGGCGGTAGCCAGCGCCACCGCGATGTTGGTGAAGCCGATGAGGGTCTGATCGTTCAGCGAGGCGTACATGCCCCGGTAGATCGACAGGCCGGGCAGCATCGGGGTGATGCCGGCGATGGAGACGATGAGCGGTGGGATGAGGTAACGACGCGCCAGGAGACCACCGGCGAAACCGACGGCCGTGGCGGCCGCGGCGGCAGCGACCACGCCACCGGTCCCGATGGACAGCATGAAATAGAAGAATGCGGAACCCACCAGTGCGGTCACACCGGCGATGAACACCGAGGACCACTCTGCGTAACAGGCCACGGTGAATCCCGCCGCCGCGACGCCACCGGCGAGGATCCGCGCCGCGATGGACGCGGAATTGGGGGCGGTGGCTGTCTCGAGGGGAGGCAGCATCACCCCGATGGCCCCGGCGAGCTGGATGCCGATACCCACACCGCCGACGATGCCACCGGTGAACAGCAGGGTCTCGAAGAACCTCGCGCTGGCGGTCACCGGAGCCCCGGTGATGCCATCCTGCAGTGACTGGACCAGCGTCAGTCCCGCGAGCAGCACGATGATGCCGGAGGCGATGATCTGGGAGGGTTTGATCTCCAGCCCGTAGTTGAGGGCGAGCTGGTAGGCGACGGCAGCCGGCATGGTGGCGATGAACCCGCCCGTGACGTTCTGGAAGAACGTGGGCAGGCCAGCCCTACCCAGCAGCGAGGACACCCCGATGATGATGCCGGCGGTGAGAAACGCCACGAGCGCCACCAACCAGCCGCCACCCAGCAGGATGGCGACAGCACCACCAAGCAGCGACCAGCCGAAGAGCGAGGTGGCAAAGCCATAGGAGGCGGGGGACTGCTCAATGTCATCGAGGATCTTCTCCGCCACCTCGGGTGGCGTGGCACCGGCCTGGATGGAGCGGATGAGGCGGTCGACCTCGGACAGCTTGGAGAAGTTGGTATCCAGCTTCCGGACCACACGGAAGATACTGACCGGGGTTTTACGCTCCGCACCAATGGTGGTGAAGATGGTGATGGTGTTGAGCGTGATATCCACATGGCAGTAGTACAGGCCGTACGCGGCGGTCACGGCATGGATCTGGACCTTGGTGTCACTGTTGGACGTTCCGGAGGACAGGAGGATATCCCCGATCCGGGCGGCCAGATCCATCACACCGGCCACCTGGGAGTGGTCGGTGAGGTCGATGGGGGCAAGGGGTGAAGGCGGGGGTGCTGCCTTGGCTGCATCCACGGTGGAGATGCGTCCCCTGAGCGTGGCGAAGCTCACCAGTCGCTGAAGAAATTCCTGCACGAGCTGGTCCAATCAGATTGATTTTACGGTTGATTACCGCCACCTTAGCTGCGGTCGGGGGTCGATTCCCACCACCGGCGACGTGTGCGCTACGATACGTTGTTGTATTTGACGTAAACCCCGTCAGGGGTCATGACAGATGCGGTGCTGGAGTGGCGCAATTGGTAGCGCAACGCACTTGTAATGCGTAGGTTGCGAGTTCAAGTCTCGTCTCCAGCTCATTTTCCAACTGGGTGGAACCGGAATTCTCCTGTTAGTGTCATGCCCATGGATATCCTTCACTCCCTTCTGATCTTCTTCCACATTCTGGGCACGGCCGCGCTGGTCGGCGGTTGGTTGGCAACGTTCAAGAATCCCACCGTGTTGCAGTGGCAGCACATCGGTGCCTGGGTTCAGCTGGTCACCGGCATTCTGCTGGTGGGTTGGCTGGAGATGAATGACGGTGATGTCAACAATGTGAAGATCGGCATCAAGCTGATCATTCTCATCGCCGTGCTGGTGGCCGCCATCATCGGTCGTCGTAAGGTCGCCCGCAATGAGCCGGTGTCCAAGGGGCTGGCCCACGCCGTTGGTGGTCTCGCACTGATCAACGTCGCACTGGCTGTATTCTGGTAAATCGTTCCTGACAGCAGAAAAGCGCCGGTTATCCGGCGCTTTTTCGTTTTTACTGGGTGTGTTAGGAGTCCTTCTCCGCCTTGAGTTTGGTGTCCAGGTTGTTCAGGGCGCTGCGTACCGTGGCGGTGAGAATCCCGGTGGCCACGGCGGGGAGTGTGACCAGACCCGCGGCTGGGAGCATGCGTGAGGACGGTCGGGCGGCTGCGGCCAGGAGTAGCAGTGACATGGTCTGCAGACCCAGTGCCTGGGCGGCCAGGGTTACGTCGACACGCGGGGTGGCGGTCGCCCAAACGGCGGAACCGACGGAGATGAGCACGGGAGGGGCCACTGCCGCCGGGGCGTTCGACCAGCGGGTGGGTTTCATGGTCAGGCCCCAGTTGGAGGGGAGGCGGTCATGGGTGCGGGCGAGCTGGATGCCCGCCGCGGCTACGGCTGCCGCGCCGAGGATGGGGGCGATGCGCAGCGTGGTGGTCACCTCGCGGGGGATGTGCTCCTCCAGATCCGGCAGGGAATCATCCGGTCGGATGAGCCCCAATTTGACCGCCACGGCCCCGATGTTGAGATCCCATCCCAGGCCGATGGTGCGGGGAACCCACAGTTTCGGGTTTTCCGGTTCGAAATTACGGAGACGGGGATTGGTGGTGTTGAAGATCTTCATGGCTTGTCCTCTTCCAGGATGTCGGTGACGGTGGCGACCAGGGTGGCCCAGTCGTGGCGGAGTGCTGTCAGGCGTTGCTGACCGTGCTCCGTCAGGTGATAGATCTTGCGCGGCGGACCGACCGGTGATTCCTCCCAGCGGGTCTCCAGGACACCGCTGCGGCGCAATCTGGATAACAGCGGGTACAGGGTTCCGGAGGAGATGTCCGTTCCCCCTGTGTCGGTGAGGGTCTCCAGCAGGGCTCCGCCATAGGACGGTGTGCGGTCCAGAATGGCCAGCACCATCAGCTCCAGGACACCTTTGCGCATCTGGGATTCAGACATGGGCACCTTCTCGATTGTTTTGCAAGCTACTATGCATTACATAGTAGTGAGGTACCAGGCCCCCTGTAAAGAGAGGGAGGTTACTTTTTCTCCGAGGGCACCAGCTTCCCCGTCGGCTGCTGGGTGGTGGACTTGGCCTTGCCGGGCTTGGGATCAAGCAGCCAGGCCAGCAGGCAACCGAAGACAATGCCCCAGAACGGGGCGGAGATACCCAACAGGGAAATCTCGGACACAGTCACCAGAAAACACACCAACGCCCCGGTGGAGAACGCGCCGGAGAATCCCGCCACGAACGCATTCTTCAACGGGGTGAACATGGCGATACCCGCGAGGGTGGCCACGAAGGAAGCCGGCATGGCCAGCATGAAACCAACAAAGGCCGGGGAGACCAGACCCACGCCGACCGCCCCGAGTGCGGTGACCATCGCCGCTGCATAGTGGCGCTCCTTGTTGGGGCCGGACACGATCAGGGCGTTGGTCGGACCGGTCAGGCATGAGGTCACATTGCCGATCAGGGCCATCGGGATGGACACCAGGCCGCTGGCTGCGGCCGCCAGATTCACGGCGGGTTTATGGCCGGCGGCACTGAGCACCGCGATTCCCTGACCGTTCTGGACGATGACCACGGTGATGGCCAGGGGAATGACAAGTTCGGTCATGGCGGCGAAGGAGAACTCCGGAGTGGTGAATGCCGGTGTGGCGATGACACCGTTGTCCAGGATGCCGGACCCGAGTGCACCCGAGAGGATCGCCACCACGGTTCCCCCCACAGCAGCCATGGCCACGGGCGGTGCCACCGCGGCGATCTTCGGCATCATGCTCAGCACCACGAACAGAATGATCATGGGCAGGGCGATGAGGGGGTCGCCGGTGGCAGCGGTGATGAGATCCAGGCCGAAGCGCAGGAAGATGCCGGCGACCATCGCCATGACGATGGTGGGCGGAAGCACCGCCATGATCTTGCCGATCAGCCCCGTCCAGCCGAGCAGGAACACCAGCACCGCCGTGGCGAGATAGGCACCCACCACCTCCCCGAAACTCAGGTGGGTCAGGGCGTCGCCAGCTAGGACGGTTCCCGGGATGGTCCAGAAATAGGCCTGGGGGCTGCGGTAGAGGTAAGTGAGAAACAGCGTCAGCAGACCGTTGCCTAGGAAGGCACCGAGGATCCACGAGGAGGTTTCATCCGGGGTGAGATTCCCGGACGCCGCAGCAGCGAGGATCACCGCGATGGGACCCGATGCGGAGAAGATCAGGGCCACCAGCCCATTGCCGATCTCCTGGGGGCCGGCGTCGCGGAGAATCTCCCGGAGGGTCGGTCTGGGCAGGTGGGGCTTTTCAATCGCCAGGAGCGGGGACATGGAAGTTCCTAACAACTAAGGGGGCATGTTCCCGTAGATAGTAGTGGTCTAACTCACTCTGTGAGGGATCCTATGCTGGCATAGAAAAAACGAAGAGCGTGACGACGGTGCGTCACGCTCTCCGGGTCGAGCAGTAATCCGAATTACATTGCCGAGAAAATCCAGATGGCCAGTGCGATGATGGCCAGGATTCCTACGATGGTCCAGATAAGTCCACTTCCACGCATGATCTTTCTCCTTTGTTCGGTGATAGGCCCGATTGTAGGTCCGTTTGTCTGTGATTCCCTCCCCAGGATGTAACAGTTTGCGAACATATGAGTGTCATTTTGTAACTTTTGCCCTCTGACTAGGAAGATTGGCCCTGAGAGGTGGTCCCTGCACGATGGAGCGTCGAAAAGCGTACGATTGTGGCATGGGAAACATACTTTTTGTCGACATCGGCGGAACGTTGATCGACTACACCAACCGGCTGCCCCATTCAGCGGTCGAGGCGCTCCGTGCAGCCCGCGCCAATGGGCACAAGGTTTATCTGAGCACGGGCCGAAGCATCGCTGAGGTCACCCAGGAGCTGTGGAATATCGGCGTTGATGGCCTGATCGGGGCCCAGGGTGCCTATGTGGAGAGCCATCAGCAGGTGGTGTACCACCGGGGTCTGTCCGGTGAGGAGAACCGTCAGGTGGTGGACTGGCTCAAACAACGCGGGTGCGAGTTCTACCTCGAATCCAACAATGGCCTCTACGCCAGCCCCAACTTTGAGGAAGAGGGTGACGCGCTGCTGCGCCGGATGGCGGAGGAGAAGGGCATCGATGAGATGACCACCCGCGACTTCTACCCGAACATGATCTGGAACGAGAATCTCTACCGGGATGACGTGAACAAGATCAGTTATATCCTCAACACCTACGATGATTTTGAGGACACCCGCAGTCATTTCCCCGACCTGGAGCACTCCACCTGGGGCAACTTCGGTGAGGACGCACTGTTCGGATCCGTGGGCGTCGGCGGTGTGTCCAAGCACGAGGCGGTCAACCGTCTCCTGAAATTCCTCAACGCACGCCGCGAGGACACCATCGCCTTCGGTGATAGTGCCCGCGACCTCTCCCTCTTCGAGGCCAGTGCCCGCGGTGTGGCCGTGGGCAGGGCGTCGGTGGCGCTCACCGAGGCGGCCGACCTGGTCACCGAGAGCGCCGATAATGACGGACTGGCCAAGGCCTTCATCGAACTGGGCCTGATTGAAAAGGACCAGGTCAGGCTTTAAAGGCCGAAGAAATCGGCGATGACCTCCGCGGCGACCAGCTCATCGGTGGAGGGCCCAAGGAAATCCGGGTAGTTCTTGTTGCTCGGCACCAGATGGCCCACGCCGATGAGCGTCCACAGCTCCACGGGCGCGTCACCGTCCCACCGGTCGATGACGATGTTCGCCGCGCGCCGGTTCTTCGTCGATTCCGTCAGTCCATTGCGCCCGGCGAAATACGCTGCCGAGTCATGGGCGGACATGCCGTGGCCACGTCGGTGGCTGGCACCGATGCCCGCATCCCCGCCGGAGTAGGGCGAGAAGGGGTCCGCCGTGCCAGCCATGGCCAGATAGGGCACGGGATGCGGCTTGTGGAGGAGCACCTCCGGAAGCGTGTTGTCCGGGACCGGCATGTTCGCCGCCACGGTGGCCGCACCTGACAACATCTTCGGCACCTCGTGCATGAGACGCATGACCATCTGTCCGCCGTTGGAGTAGCCAGCGACGAATACCCGGGTGATGTCGTGGTGCCGGTGCATGTATTCCACCAGTTTGATGAAGAAACCGACATCATCGATGTCCATGTGCCGGGTCTTTTCATCCAGGCCGATGCGGGCATCGTTGAAATGCTGCTCAACCCCGTCGGGGTAGACCACCACGCATCCCCGGTCCGTCAGTTCATCGAAGGTGAAGTTGGTGAACTTCCTGGTGACGGTTCCGGATTGCTGCGATCCATGGAAGAACACCAGGAGGACACCGGAGGGTTGTTCCGGCTCAATGATGGTGAAGGTGCGTTCGTGGCCCTGGTGTTCCAAAGATCCCCTGATCATGACACCAGTATGCACGGCAGTATGCTCGGTGGAGAAACTTGCCACCATCATCCTGGAGGATAGGAAATGACGAAGATCCGCGCAGCAATCGTTGGTTATGGAAATCTTGGGAAGAGCGTCGAGAAGCTCATCACTCAGCAACCGGACATGGAGCTGGTGGGCATCTTCTCCCGGCGTGACACCCTGGACACCGACACCCCTGTGTTCAACGTCGCCGAGGTGGAGAAGCACACCGATGATGTTGATCTCCTCTTCCTCTGCATGGGTTCCGCCACCGACATCCCGGAGCAGGCCCCGGGGTTCGCGGCGTTCGCCTGCACCGTGGACACCTACGACAACCACCGGGACATTCCGCGCCACCGCCAGGTGATGGATGAGGCCGCCCGTGCCGCCGGCAACGTCGCTGTCGTCGCCACCGGCTGGGATCCGGGCATGTTCTCCATCAACCGCGTGTACGGTGCCGCCCTGCTCGCCGATCGCCAGCAGCACACCTTCTGGGGACCGGGTCTGTCCCAGGGCCACTCCGATGCCTTGCGACGCATCGACGGCGTTCAGAAGGCCGTCCAGTACACCCTTCCCTCCGAGGAGGCCCTGGAAAAGGCACGCCGGGGTGAGGCCGGGGGACTGACCGGTAAGCAGACCCACAAGCGTCAGTGTTTCGTGGTGGCCCCGGAGTCCGAGCATGAGCGCATCGAGAATGAGATCCGCACCATGGCCGACTACTTCGTCGGTTATGAGGTGGAGGTCAACTTCATCGATGAGGCCACCTTCGATTCCGAGCACACCGGAATGCCCCACGGCGGTCACGTGATCACCACCGGTGACACCGGCGGTTTCCACCACACCGTGGAGTACACCCTGAAGCTGGACCGCAACCCCGACTTCACCGCCTCCTCCCAGATCGCATTCGGCCGTGCCGCCTACCGTCTGAAAGAGGCCGGTCAGACCGGTGCGTTCACTGTTCTCGAGGTCGCTCCCTACCTCCTGTCCCCGACGCCACTCGACGATCTGATCGCCCGCGACGTCTAGAACGGTGGCTCGTCCGGCTGGGGCTCAGCGGTTGCTTCCGCCCTGGCCTCAGCTCTAGCCTCAGCCGCCCAGCGCTTACGGTGCGCGGTGCGGTACTGGGAGACGGTCTGCGCCCACCTGGCGCTCGCCGGGGTCAGTGGCCCTTCCGGAACATCCACCGCCCAGGATCCGTCCTCCAGCACCCACACTGTGATTCCGCTGACCGGATCCATGAGGTAAACGATCCGGCCGTTGGTCTTGGGGTTGTGATGGTGCCTGCACAGCCGCTTGCAGTTGTGTCGGCATGTTGCACCACCGTCAGCGTGGTTGACGCGGTGGTCGCAGTCGCAATGCTCTGCCCTGACGTTGCAGCCCGGGAAACCGCAGGTGCCATCCCGTCCGGTCAGTGCCGCAGCGATGTCCGGGGTTGGGTCGTGGCCGGAGGCGTGTTTGCCCATCGCCTCATCCATATCCCGGAGTCGGGTGGCGAGACCAACCCATTCCACTCCCGAGCAGGCATCCAGCCAACCGACGCTGCTTGACCACACAGGGGCATCGGCGAGGTCCCTCGCGGTGTAGAGGTTCACTGTGACATCGAGATTGATATGTTCCCGGATCAGGTCCACCAGGGCCTCGGATTCTGTCTTGCCGGTGTTGGCTGCGTGTTGTGTCACCGCATCCTGAATCATCTGGGCATCCATGGGGGAGACCTCCGCGTGGACTTCCGCGGTCCCGTCGGTGCCGACGGAGACGTTGAAGTTCTTCCGCAATCTGCTGCCGGTGGCCCGGGGATCATCGACCATGTCTCTGATGGCCGCGATCTTCCGCTTGATCGCCCCGGTGGAGGGGAGCATCTGATTGGGAGCACACGGCGTGAGGTATTCGGTGAGGTGTTCATCCACCGTGGCCAGGTGGTCGGGGTTCAGACCGGCGAGCGCGGTGGAGATCGCGAGCAGCCGGTTCAGATCCAGGTGGAAGAACTGGTGCTGGATCATGTGGAGGCGGGGAAGGTCTGCGAGCTGGTAGAACGCCATGATCAGTGATTGGACTCTGCCACGGCTTTCCCCGGTGGCGATCGACAGCGAAGCCACCGCGAGTTCCAGATCGGCGTCTTCCTCCGGTATGAGCTCCTCCCAGTACAGGTGCCAGGCCCGCCGCATTGAAGTGCCGGCCACGGCCATGGGACTCTCGACATTGTTGACGGAGTAATAATAAAGCTGGTTGACGGGCCCATCGGCCCCTGATTCTTCGATCTGATCTGCTGACTGGTCAAACATGGTGTCACCCCCGAGGTGAAATTGATTAGTTCACATGTTCTAATCCCACCTTAGATGCCGGGGTGGACACGGGGGCCCCCGCTCGATGGAACAGGGCCCCCTCCCATAATCACCGCCTCTGAATTAGTAATTCCGCTCACCCCCTTGGTTGAATGAAAAGATAACTTCTTTCTCAATCCTTGGAGGCCAGAACTCTTGAGCGTCTCACTGCCCAGGTCCCTCACCGCGGTGGCTACAGCCCTGTCCATTGCTTTGGCGGCCGGAACTGTCGCCATGTCCCAACCAGCTACAGCTCAGGGCACCCCGGTGCCCGATCTCGCCAGCCCCTATGCCTGGGTGGAGGACTTCGATTCCCCGGAGGCGCTGCAGGGGTGGAACATCTTCCGCCAACCGGATTACGGCAGCGATACGGTGCTCTACACGCAGGATGCTCTGAGCATCGAGGACGGCAAGCTGACCATCACCACCCGCAGGCACTGCCTCGATGAGGATGTTGATATCAGCAAGCCAGCCAACCGCGGCCTACTCAATGACGATAACGCCCAGGTTGAACCCTGCGCGCCGGGTCAGGTTGAGAAGTTCACCAGTGCGCGCATCGTCACCCCGAAGATCGCCCGTGGTGATTTTACGCTGTCGGTGACCGCCACGCTGAACACCGGGGGAGTGGAGGGTGTCCGCAGCGCCATCTGGATGCAGAACGGTGAATCAGCCTGTTCAAATGCCAATAACAATGGCCTCTACGGCGAACTCGATCTGATCGAGCACTTCTCCTACGATCTCCGTGCCCCGTGGTCCCCGTCCAACACCCATCTCGGGTGTGATCCGGACTCGGTCAACGGCACCAACCGTGCGCCGCGTGAGTTGCGGATGGATGAGTCGCTCGACGGGGTGGAGCACACCTGGTCGGTCAACACCACCAAGAATGGCGTGGAGTATTTCATCGATGACCAGCCCATCAACCGTCAGTCCTGGCGGCAGGATGTCACCCTGGGGCATGCCGCCGTCGAGGATTTCGGCCTGGATGTGGATACCTATGACACCATCATGGACCGTGGGTGGACGCTGACGCTCAACCAGAAGGTCGAAAGCGCGGCGTGGGCCAAGCCGCGTTCCTCCCAGGAGGATTTCCCGGTCCGTTCCATGGTCATCGACCGCATCGCGGTTGAGGGGCAGCCCTTTGACATGCCGGACCGCCCGTTGCCGGATGCCAATGCACCCCTGACCGGTCACACCCTCGATTACCTGGGGCGCACCCCGACGCTGGAACGCCACGAGGCATCGAGTGAGGATTTCTCCACCGGCCGCGCACCGGAGTGGAAGTACTTCGACATGAAGGAATCCTGGAAGAATCCGGACATGGAGCAGCGTCCGGAAGCAGTCGAGTTCGTCGACGGCCGCATGGATATTGTCACCCGCAGGCACTGCCTGGACAGTGCGGAGGAACTCGCCTCACCGGATAATGCCAGCGTCGCGCCCTGTGCCGCTGATGAGGTCACCCGGTACAGTTCGGCGCGCGTCCACCTGCCCGAGATCCCGGCCGGCAACTTCCGTCTCACCGTGCGCGCCCGTGCGGTCGCCGATGAGCTTGTCGACGGTCTCCGCCCCGCCATCTGGATGCAGAACGATACCCAGTTCTGCTCCAATGAAGAGCCGGGTCGCCCCTACGGGGAGTTGGATCTCACGGAGTTCTACAGCTCCCGGGTGACCACCCAGTATTCTGCTGTGCACATCGGCTGCGCGGGATCCAGCCCGGAGATGAAGCTGCGTCAGATGGAGATGACGGAGAGCATGTTCGGCGAGTGGCACGACTGGGGTGTTGAGGTATTCGACGGCCAGGTCGTGTTCACCATTGATGGTCAGCCGGTGGATTCCTCAGGCCGGGATGTGTTCGGCAATAAGGTCACCCCGCAGGCAGCGCCTCTGCGCCCATCACAGTTCAAACTTCCGGAGGAGGAGTACCGGGCAGTACTGGAACAGCCATGGCACCTGATCCTCAACACCATGGTGGAGCGTTCCGGGGTGGACAGTTGGATCGCCCCGGTGGATGAATCCGCTGATTTCCCTGAACATCGATTCCAGATCGACCACGTTGCGGTGGATATTGAACCGGGGTCAGTGGGTAATCCGTGGCCGGTTGAGTCCGAGCCGGAACCAGAGCCTCAGCCCGAGACCGGTTCCTCCCGCGCGGAGATCATCAGCCTGATCGCCCTGGTGATGTCACTGTCTTCGCTGCTTGTCACTCTCTCGGTGAATCTGCCAGCGATCCAGGCTGCAGTGAAGCAGTGGTTCCCGGCGCTTTAACCATCGTCAGCAATCCTGCCCCCACCAGCAGCAACAGGCCGATGCCCCAGATCCCGGCGCGGTCCTCACCGGTGATGGCCACGAACAGTCCGAACAGCGTCGGGGCCATCCAGCTCACGGCGCGCCCGGTGGTCGCGTAGAGGCCGAAGAGCTGGCCCTCCTGGTTGTCGGGGGACAACCGGGTCAAAAAGCTTCTCGACGCCGATTGTGCCGGCCCCACAAACGCACACAGGATCAGACCGAAGATCCAGAAGTTCTGTGGCCCATCCACGAAGTAGAGGATCGCCACGTCCACCACCATGATCAGCAGGGAGACGATGATGATGGGTTTGGGGCCGATCCGGTCGTCGAGAAAGCCCCCGAGCAGGGCGCCGAACGCGGAGATCACATTGGCCGCGACACCGAATAACAACACATCACCCGCCGAGAGCCCATAGACGGTGACCGCCAGGATGGCACCGAAGGTGAACACCCCGGCCAGGCCGTCGCGGAACACCGCCGAGGCGATGAGGAAGAACACCGCGTTGCGGTTGCTCCGCCACAGTTGCCCGATCTGCTGGAACAGGTCGGCGTAGGCGGCCACGATGCCCCGGGGTTGGCTGGCCTCCGTGGACTGCGGGGTGATCTCCGGGATCCGGAACAGTGCGGGTAGCGCGGAGACCAGGAACCACACGGCGGCGAACACGGCCACCAGGCGAATGTTCAGTCCCTCCTTCGTCGGGATGTTGAGGAAACCACGGGTGTCGCCCTCACCTGCAACGAAACCGAAATAACAGATCAGGAGGAGGAAGATCCCGCCGAAATATCCCATGGACCATCCGAATCCGGAGATCCGGCCCACGGTTTTCGCCGTCGAGACCTGGGAGAGCTGCGCGTAATACTGGACCTCGGCGAATTCGAAGGTCACATTGGCCACCGCCATGATCGCCACACCGATCCAGAAATACACCGGGTCGGTGTTCTTCACGGCAAAGAGGCTGAACATCAGGAGGACCGTGACCAGCGTCCAGATGCGCAGGGAGGCCCGGCGGGTGCCCCTGATATCGGAACGTCGGCCCATCACCGGCGCGACCACCGCCACCACCACGCCGGCCAGTGCCACCGCCATGGAATACAGCGAGGTGGCATTACCCGAGGGGAGGGTGGATCCCACCGAATCGGTGAGATAGACCGAGAAGATAAACGTCACCAGGACCGCATTGAAGGCGGCGGAGCCCCAGTCCCAGAAGGCCCAGGAGATCACGGGGGCCTTGGTTGTCCTCGGGGGATGTTCGGCAACAGTCATGCCCACGACTCTAAGTCAGCGGGTAACTCCTGTCTCGGGGACAGAATCGGCCACCGGGTTTTTCGTCGACAAGCATCACCCGGGGCGCTTCGGGTTGCCGCGGAAACACCACGCGGTGATGAAGGTGGTCACCAGGGCCACGCCGAGGGCGATGAACAGGACGTTGACATAGGCCGAGTCCAGTGCGGCGCGGGCGGCCTCGCCGAGCACCGCGTGATCCACGCCGGTTGCGAAACTGTCCGCCACCTCGGCCGGTGCGGAGAGGGCGTAGAACGCGGGGAAGAGGCTGCCGAGGATCGCCACGGAGCACAGGGTGCCGAACTCGTAGGACACCTCCTCGATGGAGGCGGCCATTCCGGCCTTGCGGACCGGCGCGGACCCGATGATGGCCGTGGACGCGACGGAGATGGTCGCGCCACTGCCGAGACCGACGAGGACCAGACCCACGATCAGGGGGATCAGACTGACATCCAGCGACCAGATGATCAGGGCAATGCCGACCGTTGCACTGATGAAACCGCCGCTGATCAGGGGTAGAAAACCCCATCGGTGCAGGTTGGCGCCACCGATGACGGACATCGGGATACTCGCCGCAGCCAGCGCGGTCATCAGCAGACCGGCCTGCAGCGGGGTGAAACCAGCGGAGAGCTGGAAACGCTGCGTGGTGGTCATCTCCAGACCGGCGACCACGAACATGGACATGCCCGCCGCGATCACGCCTCCGGTGAACAGGCGGTTGCGGAAGAGGGAGAAATCCAGGAGGGGTTCCGGCTGTGATGCCTGTCGACGCTGGAACAGCACCGCACCGGCCACGGCGACCACCACCGCAAGCGCGAGCAGCCAGAGCTGCCGGGCGGGGGACACCGCCTCCTTGATCGCCATGACCAGACCCGTCAGGGCCAGGAGCGCATACACCGAGGAGATGGCATCCCAGTGTTTGTCCGGGTTGGGCATATTGGGCGGGGCGACCAGCAGGGTGAGAACGAGCGCGATCAGCACGACCGGCACATTGATGAGGAACACCGAGCCCCACCAGAAGAACTCCAACAGCGCACCGCCGAGCACCGGTCCGGCCGCGGCGCCCGCCAGCGCCACCGATCCCCAGACACCGATCGCGATGTTCCGCTCCCGCTCATCCTCGAAGGTGATGCGGATCAGCGCGAGGGTGGCGGGCATCATCGCCGCGGCGCCGATTCCGAGGAAGGCGCGCGCCGCCACCAGAACCCACGCGGTCGGGGAGAAGGCGGCGGTCAGCGAGGCCACCCCGAAGATCACCAGGCCGATGAGGAACATCAGACGGTGTCCGATCTTGTCACCCAGGGTGCCGGTGCCCAGCAGCAGACCCGCCAGCATCAGGGGGTAGGCGTTGATGATCCACAGTCCCTGCAACTCGGTGGCCTGCAGTTCCTCACGTAACACCGGGAGAGCGGTATACAGGATGGAATTATCCACGCCGATGAGAAACAGACCGGCGCTGATCACGCCCAGGAAGGTCCAACGTTGCGAAGCTGTGGGATTCATGGAGTGCCACTTTAGGGGATTTCCGTTTTTCGGGCACAATCGGAGATTGAGGTTTACAGCATCCTCACAGGAATCGGTCAGCTGACGTCTATGGCCGGGGTGTTGACTGGGGGTCAAGATCGCACCAGACACATACCTTTAGGAAGTGCTGAACCATATGGACAACCAGACTGACGGACAGATCAAGGTCCTCGTCGTCGACGATGAACCCAACATCGTGGAGCTGCTCACCGTGAGCCTCAAATTCCAGGGTTTCAACGTCATGACCGCCAGCGATGGCAACGAGGGACTTAAGCTCGCCCGCGAATTCCGCCCCGATGCCTACATCCTGGACGTGATGATGCCCGGCATGGACGGCTTCGAACTGCTCACCAAACTCCGCGCGGAGGGATTGGACGGGCCAGCCCTGTACCTCACCGCCAAGGACGCGGTGGAAAACCGCATCCACGGCCTCACCATCGGCGCTGATGACTATGTGACCAAGCCGTTCTCCCTCGAGGAGGTGATCACCCGTCTGCGGGTTATCCTGCGCCGTGGCGGTTCCGTCGAATCCGAGAACAATGACGCCACCCTCACCTACGCCGACCTCACCCTCAACGATGAGACCCATGAGGTGACCAAGGCCGGTGAACTGGTGGACCTCTCCCCAACCGAGTTCAACCTGCTGCGTTATCTCATGCTCAACGCCGAGGTGGTGCTGTCCAAGGCGAAGATCCTGGACAATGTGTGGCACTACGACTTCGGTGGGGATGGAAACGTGGTGGAATCCTACATCTCCTATCTCCGTCGCAAGGTGGACACCCATGAACCGCAGCTGATCCAGACCGTCCGAGGAGTGGGTTACGTCCTGCGCACCCCGCGCACCTAGACTTGACGGCTAGTATGACAGCCCCCGATAACCCCTCCGCCCAGGTACCCCCGGTGAGCCGACTCCGTCAGGTCGCCCGGGGTGTGCCGCTGCGCACCCGCATCATCCTGCTGGTGGTGGGCATCGCGGGGCTGGGCCTGCTGGTCAACGCCATCGCGGTGTCCAGCCTCATGCGGGAGGTGTCCTATTCACGCGTGGATCAGGAACTTGAGTCCGCCGTGAACAGCTGGGCCCCGACCGTCGAGATCTTCGGAAGCGTCAGCCTGGGACCGCCCAGTGACTACTACGTCTACCGGATGTTCACCGATGGCTCGGACATGGTGTTCAACCAGTCCGAATCCGCACCGGACCTGGGCGAAACCACCATCGGCATCGGCCCCCACACGGTCAACGCCGCACCGGGGTCCTCCTCATCCGTGCCCTGGCGTGTCATCGCCATCAGCGATGACACGGCCATCACCGTGGTGGGCAAGAGCCTGGCTCCGGAATCCATGCTGCTCTACCGGTTGGTGATCGTGCAGCTTGTCATCGGCCTGCTCATTGTGGTGGCCATCCTGTTTAGTTCCCTCTACCTGGTCAACCGTTCCCTCCGCCCGCTGCGGGAGGTGGAGAGCACCGCCAAGAGCATCGCCGGCGGGGACCTCGACCGGCGTGTGCCTCACTGGCCGATGACCACGGAGGTGGGGCAGCTGTCCAATGCGCTGAACATCATGCTGGAACAGCTCCAGACCTCGATCCTCACCGCCCAGGACAAGGAATCGCAGATGCGTCGTTTCGTCGGCGATGCCTCCCATGAGCTCAGAACCCCCCTGACCTCCGTGAAGGGGTATTCGGAGCTGTATCACTCCGGCGCGACCCGGGATGCGGACTGGGTGCTGTCCAAAATCAGTGGCGAGGCCCAGCGCATGAGTGTGCTGGTGGAGGATCTGCTGTCTTTGACCCGTGCGGAGGGACAGCAGATGGAAAAACGCCCGGTGGACGTGCTGGAACTGGCGCTATCCGTGGCCAGTTCCATGCGGGCAGCCTGGCCGGAGCGCAGCATCAGCGTGGTCAACAATGCGGGATCGGTCCCGGTGGTGGAGGGGGATCCCACCCGACTGCACCAGGTGCTGACAAACCTGGTGAACAACGGACTCAACCACGGCGGGCCGGACGCCTCCGTCCGGATCGAGATCAGCATGGAGGGCAGTTCTGTCCTGGTGCGGGTCGCCGATGACGGCGTGGGCATGACCTCGGATGACGCCCAGCACATTTTTGAACGTTTCTACCGCGCGGACGTCTCCCGCTCCCGAGCCTCAGGCGGGTCCGGGCTGGGGTTGGCCATCACCAAGTCACTGGTGGAAGGCCACCGCGGCACCATCACCGTGGACAGCGCAGAGGGGGAGGGGACGGTCTTCACCATCACCCTCCCCGTGCGGGTGGACGCTTAACCCAGAGGCCACCCGTTCTCATCCGTGCCCAGGACCTCCCGGATCTTCTCGGCGGCCTCATCCATCTTCGCCGGATCGGTCGCATCGGCGGCCAGGACATTGGAGAAGTTGTAATCCGCCATCTTGTCGGTGGGGAAGAGATGGATGTGGGTGTGGGGGACGTCGAAGCCGGCGATGATGTAGCCGCAGCGTGGTGCGTCGAAAGCCTCCCTGATGGCATCACCGATCAGCTGGGCCGCCTCATTGACCTCACCCCAGATGTCCTGCGGAAGGTCGGTCCAGCGGTCCACCTCCATGACCGGAACCACCAGGGTGTGGCCGTAGGCCAATGGTTCGATGCTGAGGAATGCCACGACGCTGTCGGAACGGAAGACGAAACGCCCCGGGAGGTCGCCGTCGATGATTTTGGTGAAAACGGTGCTCATGAGCCCAAGGTTACTAGTATCGGGTGGCATGAACCCGACGACATCAATCATCAGGCAGGTCAACCGCGACAATCCTGAGGTCGTGGCCCATCATGTCAGCGCCCGGTTCCCCGTCCCGGCCGAGGTGTTGTTCACCTACCTCACCGAGGAGAAACACCTGGAACAGTGGTTCGGGAAGGTGACACGCGATGAATTCGTCTACGAGATCGAGGGCACCGCGAGCGGGAGAATCGAATCCTGCGCGGATAATTCCTTCCTGATCACCTGGGAGAAGGACGGGGATGTATCCTTCCTCAATGTGGAGGTGACCCCGGACGGTGCCGGTTCACTCCTGGCGGCGGGGTACAGCACCCGCACGGAGGACCTCCGGGAGGATTTCACCAACAGATACGGTTCCGGTGCCACCGCGGTGGGATGGGACCTCACCCTCTGGGCACTTGACCGCTATATCGCCGGTGTCACCGGGGAGCCACCCCGGGACGCCTACGCCGAGTTTGTCGCCCACAGCGCACGCGGGTGGGCCAACGCGGATGCCGCCGCGGGGACCATCCCCGGCGATCCCGAGACCATCGCGGATAACACCTACCGGTTCTATCTGGGGTTGGATGACGGCTATGAGAAGAGGGAGAAATAGGCCGGGGGTAGTTTTGCAGGATAAACTCAACAACCATGCGCATTCTGGTAATCGGCTCGGGCGCCCGTGAGCACGCCCTCCTCCGTGGACTTTCCCAAGACCCTGCAACCACCGACCTCCATGTGGCACCCGGCAACGCCGGACTCGGTGCCCTGGCCACCATCCACCCGGACATCAAGGCGGATGACGCGGACAGCGTCACCGCCCTGGCACGTGAGCTGAACGCCGATCTGGTGGTCATCGGCCCGGAGATCCCCCTGGTGGCCGGTGTCGCCGATGCCCTGCGTGAGGCCGGCATCGCCGTCTTCGGTCCAGGGAAAGAGGCTGCCCGCATCGAGGGATCCAAGGCGTTCGCCAAGGATGTCATGGCATCCGCCGGGGTATTCACCGCCCACGCCGAGGCCATCGCCCCCGGCGCAGATGATGCCCACATCGACGCTGCCCTCGACCGTTTCGGCCCGACCTGGGTGGTCAAGGACGACGGACTGGCCGCCGGCAAGGGCGTGGTGGTGACCCCGGACCGGGATGCTGCCCGTGAGCATGTCGAGGCGGTCCTGGCCGCCGGCAACCCGGTGCTGCTCGAGTCCTTCCTCGACGGCCCCGAGGTGTCCCTGTTCTGCCTTGTCGACGGCGAGACAGTCGTTCCCCTGCTGCCCGCCCAGGACCACAAGCGCGTCTTCGACAATGATGAGGGCCCGAACACCGGTGGCATGGGAGCCTACGCACCGCTGCCGTGGCTGCCGGAGGACGGTGTGCAGCGCATCGTGGACGAGGTCTGCGTGCCGGTCGCCCGGGAGATGGCGAAACGTGGGTGTGCATACTCCGGTCTGCTCTACGCCGGCATCGCCTGGGGCGAGAAGGGACCGGCCGTGGTGGAGTTCAACTGCCGCTTCGGTGACCCGGAGACCCAGGCGGTCCTGGCACTGCTCAAGACCCCGCTGGCCGGCCTGCTCAACTCCGTTGCCACCGGCACCCTGGCGCAGCAGCCCGAGCTGGAGTGGATCGACGGGTATGCGCTGACCGTGGTGCTGGCCTCCCACAACTACCCGGACACCCCACGCACCGGTGATGTCATCCGCAACGCCGATGCGGACAACGTCCTGCACGCCGGCACCGCCCTCAATGACAACGGCGAGCTGGTCTCCGCAGGTGGCCGCGTTCTCAACGTCATCGGTGTGGGCGACACCCTCGAGGCAGCCCGCGATCAGGCCTACGCCACCATCGCCGACATCGAGCTCGACGGCAGCCACTACCGCACCGATATCGCCCTGCCCGCGGTGGAGGGACGCATCTCCATTCCACTTCCACGCGGGTAGGAACTACGCTAGGGGTTCATGAACCCTTCACCGCTCAGCAACCGAAGTAACGTCCCGCCGTTCCGGGTCATGCAGATGCTTGACCAGGTGCATCGCCGCAGGCGTGAAGGCCACAGCATCATCATGCTGTGCGCCGGCCAGCCCGCGACCGGCGCCCCGGAGGCAGTGCTCGCCGAGGCCGAGATCGCCCTGCGATCCGGCCCCCTGGGGTACACCGAGGTGGTCGGTGACCGTGAGTTCCGTGAGGCCGTCGCCGCCTGGCACTCCGCCACCTACGGTGTGGAGACCAGCGCGGACAATGTCATCATCACCACCGGGTCCTCCGGTGGTTTCATGGCTGCCTTCCTGGCCACCCTCGACCACGGTGACCGTGTGGCCCTCTCGGCGCCCGGATACCCGGCCTACCGCAACATCCTCCAGACCCTCGGGGCGGAGGTCCTTGATCTGCGCTGCACTGCCGAGACCCGTTTCCAGCCCACCGCCCAGATGCTGGAGGAGCTGCCGGAGGTCCCCAAGGCCGTCATCGTCACCAGCCCCGGCAACCCCACGGGCACCATCATCGACGTCGAGGAACTCGAGCGCATCGCCCAGTGGTGCGATGCCCACGGCACCGTGCTCATCTCCGATGAGGATTACCACGGCATGAGCTTCGGGCGTCCACTGGCCACGGCCCGGCAGTTCTCCGACAACGCCATCGTGGTGGGCACCCTGTCCAAATATTTCTCCATGACCGGATGGCGCGTGGGCTGGATCATCGTGCCTGATGAGCTGGTCACCCCCATCGAGAACATCCAGGCGTCGGTGTCCCTGTGTGCACCGGCGATCGGTCAGGCCGCGGGTAAGGCGGCCTTCACACTCGAGGCCGCGGCCGAGCTGGACGCGCATGTGGAGGTCTACCGCGAGGCGAGGGATATCTTCGTCGACAAGCTCCCGGAGATCGGGCTGGACACCTTCGCCGACCCCGACGGCGGGTTGTACCTGTGGGTGGATGTGTCGAAATACACCGATGACTCCGAGGCATGGGCCCATGAGTTGCTCGAGCGCGCCGGGGTAGCCGTTGCGCCCGGCGTGGATTTCGATCCCACCGAGGGGCACAAATGGGTCCGGTTGAGTCTGTGTGCCTCACCGGCGGACACGCGGGAGGGTGTGCGCCGCATCGGGGAGTTCCTCAACAGGGTTGATTAACTAGGTTAGTTCCGGTTGGTGGGGAATAATCAGGTTTGTGGCTGAAAAGAAGAAAATCGCAAACGTCCTGTCCAACCGTTACGCCTCCGCAGAGCTGTCCAACCTCTGGAGCGCCGAAGAGAAGATCATCATGGAGCGCCAGCTGTGGATCGCCGTGATGAAGGCCCAGCGGGATCTGGGGGTGGACATCCCCGCCGAGGCCATCACCGCCTATGAGGCAGTGATCGACCAGGTGGACCTGGCCTCCATCGCCGACCGTGAGCGCATCACCCGCCATGATGTCAAGGCCCGCATCGAGGAGTTCAACGCCCTCGCCGGCCATGAGCACATCCACAAGGGCATGACCTCCCGTGACCTCACCGAGAACGTCGAGCAGCTCCAGATCCACCGCTCCCTGCAGCTGGCGCGCAACAAGGCCATCGCCGTGGTCTCCGCCATCGGCAGCCGCGCCGCCGAGTACCAGAGCCTGGTCATGGCCGGCCGCTCCCACAACGTGGCCGCGCAGGCCACCACCCTGGGTAAGCGTTTCGCCACCGCCGCCGATGAGATGCTGGTGGCCATCGAGCGTACCGATGATCTGCTGGGCCGCTACCCGCTGCGTGGCATTAAGGGCCCGATGGGCACCGCACAGGACATGCTGGACCTCATGGACGGCGACGAGGCCCGCCTGGCCGAGCTCGAGACCCGCATCGCCTCCCACCTCGGTTTTGACCGCGTCTTCGACTCCGTCGGCCAGGTCTACCCCCGTTCCCTCGACTTCGATGCCGTCTCCGCGCTGGTGCAGCTGGGCGCCGGCCCGTCATCGCTGTCCCACACCATCCGCCTCATGGCCGGCAACGAGACCGTCACGGAAGGCTTCAAGGAGGGCCAGGTCGGTTCCTCGGCCATGCCACACAAGATGAACGCCCGCTCCTGCGAGCGCGTCGGTGGCCTCCAGGTGATCCTGCGCGGCTACCTCACCATGGTCGCGGATCTGTCCGGCCAGCAGTGGAACGAGGGCGATGTGTTCTGCTCCGTCATCCGCCGCGTGGCGCTGCCGGATTCCTTCTTCGCCTTGGACGGCATGTTCGAAACCTTCCTCACCGTCCTCGACGAGTTCGGCGCCTTCCCCGCCATGATCGAACGCGAGCTGGAGCGTTACCTGCCGTTCCTGGCCACCACCCGCATCCTCATGGCTGCCGTCCGCGCGGGCGTGGGCCGCGAAACAGCCCACGAGGTGATCAAGGAGAACGCCGTCGCCGTCGCACTGAACATGCGCGAGAACGGTGGCGGGCAGGATCTGATCCAGCGCCTCGCCGCCGATGAGCGCCTGCCCATGGATGAGGCCGCACTCACCGAGGCCCTCGCCGATCGCCATGCCTTCATCGGGGCCGCCGAGTCTCAGGTGGCACGTGTGCTGGACCGCATCCAGGTGCTTGTCGACGCCCACCCCGACGCCGCTGCCTACCGTCCGGGTGAGATCCTCTAAGACCTCCGAAACGACCGCCCCCGACGCCGAAAACCGGTTTTTGCCCCAGAAGTGGAAAAATTTTAGATAAATTTTTTAACATGAATAAAACCCTCATGAACTTAAATTTTCCTTAAAGGCACCAGCTTTCAATTGGGCAGAATTCGGCATTTATGCGGGTAGGGAGCTTGCACTCCTGCGCAAGCTCCGACAGACTTGAGTTATCCCAGCCGGACAGCAAGAGTTCGGCACCAATCGAAAGGAGCTCATCATGGGCGACGTTCAGAATGTTATCGAGACCATCTACAACAGCATCGTGGCACTTGGTTCCGCCATCGTCAACGGTGTTTCCGACTTCTTCGGCACCGGCGCAGCTGCTGGTGGCAACATTCTCGACTCCTTCTTCAACCTCTCCTCTTAATTAGGGGAGTTCCTGAAGGAACTCGAAAATTAGCACCCACCTCACGGTGGGTGCTTTTTGTTTTCTCAACAATTTTCCGAACGTTGCCGGTGGGTCTAGACTCTCCTGATATGCGTCCTGAACTCTCCCAGTACAAGCACCTTTCCGCCGGTAAGGTCCGCGAGATCTACGAGATCGATGAGCACCACATTCTCATGGTGGCCTCCGACCGGATCTCTGCCTACGACTTCATCCTGGACACCGAGATCCCCGACAAGGGTCGGGTGCTCACCGCGATGAGTCAGTTCTTCTTCGATGCCATCGATTTCCCGAACCACCTCGCCGGCCCCATTGATGATCCCCGTATCCCCGAGGAGGTCCTCGGACGAGCGATGGTGTGCAAGAAGCTCGCCATGATGCCTTTTGAATGCGTGGTGCGTGGATACCTCACCGGCTCCGGCCTGGAGGAGTACCGCCAGACCGGTACCGTCTGTGGCATCACCCTGCCCGAGGGACTGGTCGAGTCCTCCCGGCTGCCCGAGCCGATCTTCACCCCCGCCACCAAGGCTGATATCGGCGACCACGACATCAACGTCTCCTTCGACGTGGTGGAGGAGCGCCTCGGCGAGGCCCGCGCCAACCAGCTGCGGGATGCCTCCATCGCCATCTACTCCCGTGCCGCCGAGATCGCCCTGGAGCGTGGCGTGATCCTCGCTGACACCAAGTTCGAGTTCGGCCTCGACGACAACGGGGAACTGGTGCTCGGTGATGAGGTCCTCACCCCGGACTCCTCTCGTTACTGGCCCGCCGAGGGATATGAGGCGGGCCATGTGCAGCCGTCCTTCGACAAGCAGTATGTGCGCAACTGGCTGACCGGGCCGAAGTCCGGCTGGGACAAGAACAGTGGAACCCAGCCACCCGCCCTGCCCGGTTCCGTGGTCGAGGCAACCCGTGAGCGCTACATCGAGGCCTATGAGCTGATCTCCGGGAACAAGTTCTCCACCTGGATCGGCTGCTGCGTCTAGCCCGACTATGATCGTGGCTTATGTCTTCTGAACGTCTCACCCCACCGGTGGCCACTGTCCGACCCACCACCCGTACCGTCCACGGCATCGACTTCGTGGATGATTATGAGTGGCTCCGCGACAAGGAATCCCGCGACACCCTCGACTACCTCGAGGCGGAGAACGCCTACACCGAGGAGCAGACCGCCCACCTGGGCGGTCTCCGCGAGAATATCTACAACGAGATCAAGTCACGCATCAAGGAAACCGACATGTCGGTGCCAGTGCGCAACGGCCGCTACTGGTATTTCGGACGCACCGAGGAGGGCAAGAGCTACGGCACCTACTGCCGTATCCCCGTCGGCGATGAGCCCTGGGTGGCACCGGAGATCCCCGCCGAGCCCACCCCGGAGGAGGAGGTCTTCCTCAACGCCAATGAGCTCGCCGAGGGACATGAGTTCTTCTCCCTGGGCACGGCCACCGTGACCACCTCGGGCCGCTACCTGGCCTATTCCACCGACACCACCGGTGATGAACGCTTCACCCTGCGCATCAGGGACCTCCACACCGGGGAGCACCTCGGCGATACCATCACGGGTATTTTCTACGGTGCCACCTGGGTGGGGGAGGAGTACCTCTTCTACCAGCGCGTCGATGATGCCTGGCGTCCGGACACCATCTGGCGGCACAAGATCGGCACCTCCACCTCGGAGGATGTCCTGGTCTACCGCGAAGCCGATGAGCGTTATTCCACCTGGATCGGCACCACCCGTTCCGACCGGTTCATCCTCCTCGGGTCCGCGTCCAAGGTGACCTCCGAGGTCCAGTACATCCCCTTCGAGGATCCCGAGGCCGAGCCCGTGGTGCTCATCCCCCGCGAGGAGGGCGTGGAGTACGACGTCGACCATGCGGTCATCGCCGGCGCTGACACCTGGCTGGTGGTGCACAATCAGAACGGTCCCAACTTCGAGGTGGGTCACGCACCCGTCGGCAAGCTCTCCTCCCTGGCTGCGCTCGAGTCGCTGGTTCCCCACCGCGAGGACGTGCGCATCGAGGGCGTCGACGCCTACCGCGACCACCTCACCCTCGGATACCGGTCGGGCGCCATCGGGCAGGTTGCGGTGATGAAGCTTGACGACGCCGGATTCACCCGCTTCGAGGAACTCAGGTTCGACGAAGAGCTCTACACCGTAGCCTCCTCCGGCAACCCCGAATGGGATGCCCCGGTGATCCGCGTGAGCTATGGATCCTTCACCACCCCCGGCCAGCTGTTCGACTACTGGGTGGAGTCCGGCGAGCGCGTGCTGCTGAAGCAGCAGGAGGTCCTCGGCGGGTACAACCGCGAGGATTACACCGCATCCAGACTGTGGGTCACGGCCAGGGATGGCGAACAGGTGCCGGTGTCCCTGGTCCACCGCGCGGACCTGGAGCTGAGCAATGTTCCGGTGCTGCTGTACGGCTACGGTTCCTATGAGTCCTCCATCGACCCGGGTTTCTCCGTGGCCAGGCTGTCCCTGCTTGATCGCGGCATGGTCTTCGCCATCGCCCATGTCCGCGGTGGCGGTGAGATGGGGCGTCGCTGGTATGACAACGGCAAGACACTGACCAAGAAGAACACCTTCACCGACTTCATCGATGTGGCCGACGCCCTGATTGAGCAGGGGATCACCTCCCCCGACCGTCTGGTGGCCGAGGGCGGATCCGCCGGCGGCATGCTCATGGGTGCCATCGCCAACATGGCACCCGACCGCTTCAAGGCGATCGAGGCGGTGGTTCCCTTCGTCGATCCGCTGACCTCCATGCTCATGCCGGAGCTGCCGCTGACCGTCATCGAATGGGATGAATGGGGCAACCCTCTCGGGGACCGGGAGGTCTATGACTACATGGCCTCCTACGCACCCTATGAAAATGTGGAGGCGAAGAACTACCCCAACATCCTCGCGGTAACTTCCCTCAATGACACCCGGGTGCTCTACGTCGAACCCGCCAAGTGGATCGCCCGCCTGCGCGCGACGGCCACCGGTGGACAGTTTCTGCTGAAAACCGAGATGTCCGCCGGCCACGGCGGTGTGTCCGGACGTTATGAGAAGTGGCGCCAGACCGCCTTCGAATACGCCTGGATTGTGAATCAGGCGACAGGCCTGACGCAGTAAACCCGTTCGACATGACGGAAACGGCCGGACGTGGGACAATGCCCTCATGTCCGGCCGTTTGTTAGTCTCCGTCTCCAGTATTTTCGACCAGACCCGGAAGGCCACAGATGCGCTGGTGAAGGACCTGCACGCAGAGGGCATCGGGGTGTCCCTGCTGGTGGCCCCGCATATCGACGGGGACTGGAAACTGGCGAAGGACAAGGCCACCCGCGCCTGGCTGGAGGACCAGCTGGGCCAGGGACGCGAACTGATCCTCAACGGCTTCGACCAGCCGGTGCAGGGCCGACGCTCCGAATTCGCCACCCTGGAAAAACACGAGGCGCGTCTCCGGCTCACCGGGGCCATCCGTCAGATGGAACGCATCGGTTTCACCTTCACCGTGTTCGCCCCACCGAGGTGGCGCATGTCCGAGGGCACCTCACAGGTCCTGCCGGAGTTCGACTTCAAGGTGGCGGCGTCCAGCAGGGGACTCCACGACCTGCGCACGGGGGAGTTCCTGCAGTGCAGGAACCTGTCCGTGGGTGAGGGTTTCGGGGCGGCGAAATGGTGGCGGCAGAATGTGCTCGCCGCCGCCACCCGCGGCGCCTCCCGGGGAAACACCATCCGGTTGTCAGTGTCGGGACGCAACCTGGTCAACCCCAAGGTGGCGCGTGACTTCCGCGCCGCCGCCATTGCGGCCCTGGAGCGGGGAGCCCAGCCCAGGACCTACATGACGGCCATCTGATCAGCTGAACAGCGACTTGATGATGGGCAGCTGCTGGAACCAGGACAGGATCTGTCCCAGGACGCCGGCCACGGTGGCGAAGATGCCGCTGGTGGAGCCGGTGGACGGGGTGTCGTCGGTGGGCTCGTCGGTACCGTCCGTGCTCTCCAGACTGAAACCGACCTTGATGGGGTCATGGTCGGAGGAGCGGAAGACATTGTCCGCCTCGAAGACATCCGCCGTGTTGTAGTTGCGGCGGGAGTACTCGAACGCGATGGACTCATCGGCGTTGATGCCCCACACCTCGGCATCCACGACACGGCCCATGGCCGCGTCATTGCCCAGGGCGTGGTCGAGGGAACCGATGCGACCGGAGAACTGGTAGCTGTACCCGGCGTCGTACTCAGCGGCGATGTTGCTGTACCCGGCACCGGCCAGGGTGGAGAGCACGGTCTCCTTCGAGTAGGCGTTCAGGTCACCGAGGATGAACACCGGCTTGTCAGCCCAGTCATCCTGGTTCTCCAGGTGGTCGATCAGAGCCTGCGCCTGTGCCACGCGGACATTCGCAGAGGCACCCTGGCCGTCACCGGTGTCCACATCGCCGTTGACGGCAGAACCCTTGGACTTGAAGTGGTTGACCACGCCGACGAAGGATTCCTTCGTCTCATCCCGCGGCTGGAACTCCTGAGCCAGGGGCTGGCGGGCCGTGCCGGTGTAGGCCGGGTCGTCGAAGATGCGGGATTCCCCGACGGGCTTGACGGTGGTGAGGTCGTAGATGAAGGCCACCCGGATGACATCCTCGTCGGTGCCCACCTCCAGTGGGGACTCCACAGCGGCCCAGCGCTCGGAACCGTGGGCGGTGTTGAGGGCGTCGACAAGCGCGTTGAGGGCTTCGTCGCGACGCTCGATATCGCCGGTGACCGCGGCGGTGTTCTCGATCTCCTCCAGGCCCACGACATCAGCACCCAGCCTGTTGATGGCTGCGACGATCTTGCCCTGCTGGTCTGCGAAGGCCTGCTGGCTGTAGGCACCACGGACATCACAGTTGCGGGCGGTGATGGGATTGCTGTTGATGTCGGTGTAGGCATCGCAGTCATAATCCTCACCCAGGGAGGTGAAGTAGTTCAGCACGTTGAAGCTGGCGATGTGGAAATCACCCTCGACAGCATCGATGGCTGCCAGGGCGGCCGGGCGGGAATCCTCCCAGGTGATCGGCAGATCCGTGCCCGCGGTGTTGCCGGTGACCGGGGTGGTCGGCTGGAAACGCCACAGATCAAAGCGGTAGTCGAAGACGACCGGGTGCTGGAAATCCACCTGATCACCGGTGCGCAGGGACTTGACGGTGTCCCCGTCCTGCACGATCCACGGCATGGGGACATCCTTGTCGCCCTGCATATAACGGCCGGAGCGACCGTCATCCAGGGTGACCAGCTCAGCCTGGTTCTCCAGTTCGTAGGCGATGGCCTCCGCGCCGGGGGTGACCTTCTCGGTGGCCTGGTAGTAGGGTTCGGTGCCCGCGGCCAGGCCGATCTCACCGAAGTCATTGAGTGCGTAGTTGTTGGTCACGGTGTAGTCACCGGTCGGCTGCAGGAGCATGCCCTCGTAGGACTCGCGGATGCCCGGGTCAGCCGGCATGGTGTCGATGGCCACCGGGGTGACCTCCTCGAACGGGGCCGGGGCCTCGGTGAAGGTGGCGGAACCCAGCTGGGTCATGCCGTAGTACTCGGCCGGGGTGCCGGTGACCGTGACCGACTCACCGATCTCCGGGTAGGTGCCGCTTGTGCCGACATAGACGAAGATGCCGTCGGAGGCATCGCCTGCGGACTTGAGCTCTCCGGTGCCGGGGGTCTGCATGTAGAAGCCGTTGAAACCACCCTCGGCAAACACGGCAGTGACCACACCCTCGGTGATCACTGTCTGGCCGGCCAGGGGAGTGGTGTCACCGGTGCCCTGGATCTCGGCGATGGTGACGGTGATTGGGTCAACCGGATCTACCGGATCAGTTGGTGCCTCGGTGCCACTGGACTGCGGGGAGGGCGTATCGACGACGAAATCCACCGAGTTGTCATCGGAGTCCACAGCGGAATCGACGCGCTGGGCCGAGATGGCATTGGTGGTGGCAGGTGCGGGGGACCCCTCGACGAGGGTGGCGTCGCCCCAGCCGACCAGGTCCACCCGGGTGGCGGCGGCGTCGACAAGCGCGACGGACCCCTTGGAACCGGACATGTTCGCGGTACCGACGGCGTCCGGTGTGGGAAGCCCCGGCAGGCTGGTGTTGCTGCCCGGGTTCTGCTGGATCAGGTAGTAGCCACCGGCGGGGATGGTGCCGGTGAGCTCGGTGGTGTTGCCGAGGTTGCCGCCGGAGGAGTAGTACTGGACCGCCCAGCCGCCCAGGTTGATGTCCTCGGTGGTCGGGTTGAACAGCTCGATGAAGTCATGGGAGTAGACGGCACCGCTGTTGCCGCCACCGCCGTAGACCTCGGAGATGACGGGGAGGGAACCGTCGGGGGCTGCAGCCGCATGCGGGGCTGCCACCAGGCTGGTTGCGGTGATGCTGGCGAGGGCGATCGCCAGTGCACGCGCGGGGATGTGCTTCATTCACATGACCTTTGACTAGAGGGGAGTGGGATACAACCCCTACCAATTACCGCAGATTATGTGCACTCGCTGATCAGCAGATCAGCTCATGCTGGGAGTTCACCTGCGCATGGGTAAGAATTCATGAATATGTCAGTTTCGGGGACGCTAGGGTGGAGGACATGACTTCCATACATGACATTCCCGTAACACTCACCGACGGAACCGACACCACCATGGCCGATTGGGCCGGCCACCTCGTGATGGTGGTCAATGTGGCCTCAAAGTGTGGACTAACCCCGCAGTATGAGGGCCTCCAGCGTCTCTTCGAGGACTACCAGGACCGTGGCTTCTTCGTGATCGGGGTGCCCTGCAACCAGTTCATGGGCCAGGAACCCGGCACCGACGCCGAGATCTGCGCCTTTGCCCAGGAAAAATACGACATCACCTTCCCGCTGCTGGCCAAGACCGATGTCAACGGTGAAAATGAACACCCCCTGTACGCCGAACTCAAACGTTTCGGGGACGGCGGCGATATCGAGTGGAATTTTGAGAAGTTCCTCATCAATGCCGATGGTGAGACCATTGCCCGTTTCGGTCCGCGCGTGGATCCGGAGGATGACGAGGTCACCTCGGTGATTGAGGACAATCTCCCCGTGTAGCACCTGGCTAGGTTGTTGCGGGATCAGGCGATACACTATCCAGGTAAAACATTGTCGCCTTGAGTAAGGGAAAATACGTGGCCCGTGTAGTTGTCAATGTCATGCCGAAGGCGGAAATTCTGGACCCCCAGGGACAGGCCGTACACCGCGCCCTGGGTCGTATCGGGGTAACCGGAGTCTCCGATGTGCGCCAGGGTAAGCGCTTCGAGCTGGAGGTCGATGATTCCGTCTCCACCGCCGACCTGGAGAAGATCGCCGAAACCCTTCTCGCCAACACCGTCATCGAAGATTTCGATGTGGTGGGAGTAGAGGTCGCCAAGTGAGTGCCAAGATCGGTGTCATCACCTTCCCCGGCACCCTCGACGACGTCGATGCACTGCGCGCCGTCCGCCTCGCAGGTGCCGAGCCGGTCAACCTCTGGCACGCCGACGAGGACCTCAGGGGCGTCGACGCCGTCGTGGTCCCCGGTGGTTTCTCCTACGGTGACTACCTGCGCACCGGCGCCATCTCCGCACTGGCACCCGTCATGCAGTCCGTCATCGAGGCTGCGGGCAAGGGTATGCCCGTCCTCGGTATCTGCAACGGTTTCCAGATCCTCACCGAGGCACGCCTGCTGCCCGGTGCCCTGACCCGCAACCAGGGTCTGCACTTCCACTGCGTGGACACCCACCTTGAAGTGGTCAACACCGACACCGCCTGGACCAGCACCCTCGAACAGGGCCAGAAGATCCTGGTCCCCGCCAAGCACGGTGAGGGACGCTTCCAGGCTGAGCCGGACACCATCAAGATGCTGGAGGAGGAGGGCCGCGTGGTCTTCCGCTACACCGACAACTTCAACGGCTCCATCAACGACATCGCCGGTATCACCAACGAAACCGGTCGCGTCGTCGGCCTCATGCCACACCCGGAGCACGCCATCGAGACGCTCACCGGCCCGTCCGTGGATGGTCTCGAGCTGTTCCTGTCCGCCATCGGCACCATCGCTGCCTAAGGAGTCTGACGATAATAATGAGCACGATTTTCAACGACACCGTCGAGGCAGCAGCCGAGAACCCCGACCTCGAGCAGCCCTATGCCGAACTCGGCCTCAAGGACGATGAGTACGCACGCATCAAGGAGATCCTCGGGCGCCGCCCGACCGACGCGGAGCTGACCGTCTACTCCGTCATGTGGTCCGAGCACTGTTCCTACAAGTCCTCCAAGGTCCACCTGCGCTACTTCGGCGAGACCACCACCCCGGAGATGGCCGAGAAGATCCTCGCCGGCATCGGTGAGAACGCCGGCGTGGTCGACATCGGAGACGGCAACGCCGTGACCTTCCGCGTGGAATCCCACAACCACCCCTCCTTCGTGGAGCCCCACCAGGGTGCCGCAACCGGCATCGGTGGCATCGTCCGCGACATCATGGCCATGGGTGCACGCCCGATCGCCGTCATGGACCAGCTGCGTTTCGGCGCCATGGACAACCCGGACACCCAGCGTGTGCTGCCCGGCGTGGTCAGCGGCATCTCCCACTACGGCAACTGCCTCGGCCTGCCCAACATCGGTGGCGAGACCGTCTTCGACGACTCCTACGCCGGCAACCCCCTGGTCAACGCCCTGGCTGTGGGTACCCTCAAGGTCGATGACCTCAAGCTGGCCTTCGCCTCCGGCACCGGCAACAAGGTCATGCTCTTCGGTTCCCGCACCGGCCTCGACGGCATCGGTGGCGTCTCCGTCCTGGGTTCCGCCTCCTTCGAGGAGGGCGAGGAGCGCAAGCTTCCGGCCGTCCAGGTCGGCGACCCCTTCGCAGAGAAGGTCCTCATCGAATGCTGCCTCGAGCTGTACCAGGCTGGCGTGGTCGTGGGTATCCAGGACCTCGGTGGCGGCGGACTTGCGTGCGCCACCTCCGAGCTGGCCGCCGCCGGTGACGGTGGTATGCGCGTCAACCTCGACGCCGTCCCCCTGCGCGCCGAGAAGATGTCCGCAGCCGAGATCCTCGCCTCCGAGTCCCAGGAGCGCATGTGCGCCGTGGTCACCCCGGAGAACGTGGAGAAGTTCAAGCAGATCTGCGCCAAGTGGGATGTCACCGTCGCCGAGATCGGCGAGGTCACCGACGAGAAGGACCGCTACCTCGTGGTCCACAACGGCCAGACCGTCATCGACGCACCGGCCTCCACCATCGATGAGGGCCCGGTGTACAACCGCCCCGTCGAGCGCCCCGCCAACCAGGATGAGATCCAGACCCTCGGTGAGCTCGAGCGCCCCGACACCGCCGACGGCATCCGTGACGCCTGGTTCAAGCTCGTGTCCTCCCCGGCACTGTGCTCCCGCGCGTTCATCACCGAGCAGTACGACCGCTACGTGCGCGGCAACACCGTCCAGGCGAAGGACGCCAACGCCGGCGTGCTGCGTATCGACGAAGAGACCAACCGAGGCGTCGCCATCTCCGCCGACGCCTCCGGCCGCTACACCCGCCTCGACCCCCGCACCGGTGCACGCCTGGCGCTCGCCGAGGCCTACCGCAACGTGGTCTCCACCGGTGCCCGTCCGGTCGCCGTGACCAACTGCCTCAACTTCGGCTCCCCTGAGAACGCCGGCGTCATGTGGCAGTTCAAGGAAGCCGTCCACGGGCTTGCCGACGGCGCCAAGGAGATGGGTATCCCCGTCTCCGGCGGCAACGTCTCCTTCTACAACCAGACCGGCGACGAGCCGATCCTGCCGACCCCGGTCGTCGGTGTCCTCGGCGTCCTGGACAATGTGGAAAAGACCATCGGCAACCGCCTGCCCGCCGGTGAGCAGGAGCTGTACCTGCTGGGTGAGACCTTTGATGAGTTCGGTGGATCCATCTGGCAGCAGGTTTCCGGCGCGTGCCTGTCCGGTCTGCCACCGCAGATCGACCTGGCCAATGAGCGTCGTCTGGCTGACCTGTTGATTCCGGCTGCCGACCTGGTTTCCGCGGCCCATGACCTCTCTGAGGGCGGTCTCGGCCAGACCCTCGCCGAGCTGGCCATCCACGCCGGCCGTGGCCTGGATGTCGATCTCACGCAGGTCCATGGGGACCTGTTCACCGCCCTGTTCTCCGAATCCGCATCCCGCATCGTCGTGGCCACCACCCGTGGCGATGAACTGGTTGCGCGCGCCGGTGAACTCGGTGTGCCGGTGACCCGGATCGGTGCCACCAACGACTCCGGTGTCATCACCGTGCGCGGCGGCGACCTGAGCGTTGAGGTATCCGTCGGGGAGCTTCACGACGCGTGGTCCAACACCCTGCCCGAGGCCTTCGGGCATGCGGTGGGAGCCAACTCCGTCGTCGAGTAATATCGTGGGGTAATAACGCCCCCGACTCGCAGCTGACCGGGTTTCACCATTTAAGGTGAAACCCGGTTAACTGTATTTTGGGACGACATGGCTGTGAACGCCCCCGGCGCAGAAAGGAAGACGATGTCAGCACACGCACCCCGCGGTGATGAAGCAAGGGATTACATGGACGCTGACCCTTCCATTGAGGGCGCGCCCAGATCAAAAGATGGTGGGAAATCCGATGAACCCATCCTGGAACTGACCAGATATGTCTTCGACCGTGGCCCCCGCCCCCGGGCGCGGGGACTGTTCCACCAGATCGCGGCGTTTCTCAGCGTGATATCTGGCTCGGTGCTGTCGACCTACGCCTGGATGACCCTTGTGTGGTGGGAGGCCCTCGGTGTCACCATCTACGCCCTGTGCATGTTCGGCCTGTTCGCGGTCTCCGCGGCCTATCACCGCGGCCAGTGGCGTCGCATGCACACCGTCGCCTGGTGGAGGAGGGCCGACCACTCCACGATCGCAGTGTTCATCGCGGCCACCTACACACCGCTGTGCATGATTGTGCTTCCGCCCAACCTGGCGACCTGGGTGTTGGTGACCGCCTGGGTGGGGGCCATCCTCAGCGTGATCCTCAACATGGTGTGGATCGACCACCCGAGGTGGCTGTCCGTGGTGGTCTACCTCGCACTCGGCTGGCTGATCGTGCCGCTGATCCCCCAGCTGTGGGCGGGGGCGGGCCACACCGTGGTGTGGCTCCTGCTCGCCGGGGGCATCATCTACAGCCTGGGGGCACTGATCTACGGTTTCAAATGGCCCGGACGTGAGGCCCGCTGGATCGGCTACCACGAGCACTTCCACGCCGCCACCATCATCGCGGCGGTGGTGCACCTGGTGGCGGTGTGGATGGTGGTGGTGGGCTAGTCGATCTTGCGTGCCGTATGGCGCGGGATCAGCGGGATCGGGGAGTACTCCGCCCGCAGGTCACGCAGGATGTTGGCGTGTTCCGCCAGCTTGACGTCCTCCGGGGTGACCGGGGTGAACTTTGGCGCGGGCAGGGGCTGCCCGTCCAGGTCGATACCGATGTAGGTGACGGTGGCGTGGATCGCGGTGCGCAGATGGTCGCGTCCCCCCTTGGGATTGCCACTGCGGACGTGGATGGACATCTGCATGGAGCGGGTATCGGTACGCATCAGGCGGGCATCCACCTCGATGAGGTCACCGATGGAGATCGGGTTGTAGAAACGGATACCACCGGCGTAGACGGCCACGGTGTGGTTGCCCGACCATTCCATGGTGCACGCGGCACCCGCCTCATCGATCCACTCCATGGCCGTACCACCGTGGACCTTGCCACCCCAGTTGATATCGGTCGGCTTCGCCAGGAAGCGGGTGATCAGGCGGGGAGCATCCGACGGACCGTCATAGGTCTGCTTTTCCATCTCCGCCTCGATGGCACGACGCAGGTCGATGCGGGAGAGGGCGGACTGCAGCACACGCTCCTCCTCCGCGGTCTTCGGGACGAAGGTGGGCACCTCCTGGGTCTTGCCGGTGGCGGTGTCCTTGGCCACGAAGATCACCAGGCAGTCGCAGGCGCGCGTGAACTTCCCGTCGCGGGGATCAGCGGAGAGGACCTCATTGACAATGTGCATGGAGGACCGACCGGTCATGGCGATGCGGGAACGGACCTCCACCATGTGCCCCGAGGGGATCGGACGGGTGAAGTGGATATGCCCCACATACGCGGTGACGCAGTAGGTACCCGACCACTGGGTGGCGCAGGCGTAGGCAGCCTTATCGATCCACTCCAGGACACGACCACCTCCGACACCGTGGCTACCGGCCATGAGGACATCGGTGGGGGCGGCGAGGAAGCGCAGTGTCACTTCGGGGGAACGTGGTGAAGCGGTGGTTTGGTTATCAGACATAGGGACACTTTAACGTGCCGTACTAACGTGGGGTTCATGAAGATCGACCCCCACGACACCCGTGTCGCCGTACAGGCGATAGCCGACTGGATCGCGGATCCGGATAATCAGGAAAAACCAGCTAGAAAGCAGTTGGCGGACGCCACCCGCCTCACTGCCCGCACCCTGGCGCAGGACGCGCCGGGGCACAGCGTGGAGGTCAGGGTCCCCCCATTTGTGGCGGTGCAGTGTATCGAGGGCCCCCGGCACACCCGCGGTACCCCACCCAACGTTGTGGAAACCGATGCCCTCACCTGGTTGCGCCTGGCAACTGGGAAAACAACCTTTGATGAGGAACTCACCGGGGGCAGAATCGAGGCATCGGGAACCAGGGCAGGGGAGATTTCCGCATGGTTGCCCATCATCCCGCTGTAGCGCTGCTCAACGGTTTTAGTTTCTGATAGGTTGACCGACTACCATTTATGCATGTGGCACAACTTGATCAGCACACATCCCCCGGTTCGGTCATGAACTACCCCTACGATGATCACAACGAACAGTCCCCGCAGGAGGAATGCGGAGTGTTCGGCGTCTGGGCCCCCGGCGAAGAGGTGGCCAAGCTCACCTACTTCGGCCTGTTCGCCCTGCAGCACCGCGGCCAGGAGGCCGCTGGCATCGCAGTGGGTGATGGCGAACAGATCCTTGTATTCAAGGACCTCGGTCTGGTTTCCCAGGTCTTCGACGAACCCATCCTGGAATCCCTGCAGGGGGACATCGCCATCGGGCACACCCGGTACACCACCGCGGGCGGTAACTCCTGGGAGAACGCCCAGCCGATGTTCCGCATGGCCCCGGACGGCACCGATGTGGCGCTCGGCCACAACGGCAACCTGATCAACCACGTGCAGCTGCGTGAGAAGGCAACCGAACTCGGACTCGTCGACCTGCAGCAGAAGCCTTCCGACACCGATGTGTTGACCGCACTGCTGGCCAACGGCATTGGTGATGGGGATGATCTCTTCGAATCCGCGAAGAAACTTCTCCCTGACGTCAAGGGTGCGTACTGCCTGACCTTCACCGATGGTCATACCCTCTACGCCGCCCGTGACCCCTACGGCATCCGTCCGCTGTCCATCGGGCGTCTGGCCCGTGGCTGGGTGGTGGCCTCCGAGACCTCCGCCCTGGATATCGTGGGTGCCTCCCTGGTGCGTGAAGTGGAACCCGGTGAGCTCATCGCGATCGATGAATCCGGACTGCGGTCCACCCGCTTCGCCGAGACCACCCGCAAGGCCTGCGTCTTCGAATACGTCTACCTCGCCCGCCCCGACTCCGTGATCAAGGGACGCAACGTTAACGAGGTCCGTCTGGAGATCGGTCGCGCACTGGCCCGCGAGGCCCCCGCTGAGGGCGACCTGGTCATTCCGACCCCCGATTCCGGTACCCCGGCGGCGGTGGGGTTCGCCCAGGCCTCCGGCATCCCGTTCGGGCAGGGCATGGTCAAGAACGCCTATGTGGGCCGTACCTTCATCCAGCCCTCCGACACCCTGCGTCAGCTGGGTATCCGGTTGAAGCTGAACCCGCTGCGCGAGGTGATCGCGGGCAAGCGTCTCGTGGTGGTCGATGACTCCATCGTCCGTGGCAACACCCAGCGTGCAGTGATCCGGATGCTGCGTGAGGCCGGCGCCGCCGAGGTCCACGTGCGCATCGCCTCCCCGCCGGTGAAGTGGCCGTGTTTCTACGGCATTGACTTCGCCACCCCCGGTGAACTCATCGCCAACGCGGTCACCAGTGACAATGAGGAGGAGATGGTGGAGGCTGTCCGCTCCGCCATCGGTGCTGATTCGCTTGGTTATGTCTCCATCGACGGCATGGTGGCATCCACCACCAAGCCCGTTGATGAACTGTGCCTGGCATGTTTCAACGGTCACTATCCCATGGGTCTGCCCGAGGCCAACCCGAACGCCGAGCTGGTGCTCAAGATGCAGGCCGGTAGGCAGGATAAGATCGGGACCTAGGGTTCCCACTTTTTCACCCTTTGTAGAGCAGCCACCGGCTGCACCCAAATTCAAGCAGGAGAAGCGAAGAACACGATGAGTGATCACCTGGACACCGGCAACGGTGCCACCCCTGAAGGCGTATCCTACGCAGCCGCCGGCGTGGACATCGAGGCCGGTGACCGTGCCGTCGAACTGTTTGCCCCACTGGCCAAGCGTGCAACCCGCCCGGAGGTCCGCGGCAACCTCGGTGGTTTCGCCGGATTGTTCGAGCTGGGTAAGTACCGGAAGCCGATCCTGGCCGCGGGTTCCGACGGCGTGGGCACCAAGCTCGTTGTCGCCCAGATGATGGACAAGCACGACACCATCGGTATCGATCTCGTCGCCATGTGCGTCGACGATCTGGTCTGCTGTGGCGCCGAGCCGCTGTTCCTGCAGGACTACATCGCCATCGGCAAGGTTGTGCCCGAGCATGTCGCCGAGATCGTCTCCGGCATCGCCGAGGGTTGTGTCCAGGCCGGCGCGGCGCTGCTCGGTGGGGAAACCGCCGAGCACCCGGGTGTCATGGAGCCGGGCCACTACGATGTCTCCGCCACCGCCGTCGGCGTGGTCGAGGCTGATGAGCTGCTCGGACCTGAGCGTGTGCGTGCCGGTGATGTCATCATCGGCATGGCCTCCTCCGGCCTGCACTCCAACGGCTACTCCCTGGCCCGCCACGTCCTCTTCGACACCGCGGGGCTGACCGTGGATTCCCACATCGAGGAACTCGGACGCACCCTCGGTGAGGAACTGCTCGAGCCGACACGCATCTACTCCAAGGACTGCCTGGCGCTCATCGCTGAGTGCGAGGTGCACGTGTTCTGCCACGTCACCGGTGGTGGACTGGCCGGCAACATGTCCCGCGTGATCCCGGAGGGCCTGGTCGCGGAGATGTCGCGTGCCACCTGGACCCCGGGGCAGATCTTCCGCTCCATCGCCTCCCTGGGCCGTGTGCCACGTGAGGAGATGGAGAAGACCTTCAACATGGGTGTCGGCATGGTGGCCGTCGTGGCGGAGAAGGACCGTGACCGCGCGCTGGCGATGCTCACCGCCCGCCACATCGACTGCTGGGAGCTGGGCACCGTCCGCAACGGCGAGGACGGCGAACCCAACGTCATCCTCAGCGGAGACCACCCCGGGTACTGATCCCTCTGATTATTAAAGCCCCGACTTCGGTCGGGGCTTTAGCTGTGTCCACACTCATCAAAAACGACTCAGACGGCGCGCGGTCCATCACGAGCCGGGATCCTGGAGTGGGAACACAGAAGGGATGTACTCCAGGAGGGTGCCCATGATAAACCGTGCGCCGTCTGAGGCGGTAGTGGTGAATGGGAGAAGACCGCTTTCACTGGTGTCGCAACACCCTGAAACGGCCACAAGCCACCAGATGATGAAATGATGAGTTGATCAATCGGCTACAGACACGTGTGCCTGTGGCCGTACTGATCAACAGATGAAAAAGTCAGCGCGCGCCGTAGGCGCGGTGCTGTTCATCTTCCTCATCCCAGTTCGCATAAGCTGCGTACTGGTCCTCATCACGAGGGGCATCGGAGTAGGAACGCCGGGGAGCTTGTGCCAGCTCCCGCTGCAGTTGATCGAGATCCATTTCTGGAGAGCTGTACTTCAACTGGCGAGCAACCTTGGTCTGTTTTGCCTTCGCGCGACCGCGACCCATTGCCTGACCCCCTTGGAGTGAGCGGAACGTCCCTGGGAATGTGAACGCCCCATGGGCTTTTCAAGATGTATTAACTGTATTCCTGATAGACACAATAGCCTGTTGACGCGGAAATTTCTGCAACATAGCCATGACCTGCACTGATGGTGGGCGGGAACGCCAAAGTAGACGACTTTCGTCATCATGAAAGTCGCCTCTTGGAAGGCTGTTTCCGCCCTGGTTTCCCTGCCCGGTTAGTCCCTGCCGCGGAGCTTGTTCACGGCGGCGCGTCCGCGCTGTTCGCCGTCGTCGACGGGGAGGGAATCCGGGTCCACGGTGACCGCCACGTCACCGACGGTGAGATCGGAATCCAAGGCGCTGCGCTTGACCAGTGCGAGGGCGATGGGGCCGAGGTCGCAGTCGTGGATCACCGTGCCCAGACGACCCACGGTGCGGGTGCCGGAGGTGATCTCCGCACCGACGGCCGGGGCGACGGGGGCTGACCCATCCAGGTGCAGCAGGACCATCACCCGTGGGGACCGCCCGAGGTTGTCCACGCGCGCGACGGTTTCCTGCCCGCGGTAGCACCCCTTGGTCAGGTGGACGGCACCCAGGTGCTCATCCCGGCCGATCCAGTGGGGGATCTCATGGGGGATGGTCTTGGCGTCCAGATCGGGTCCCTCCGGTTCCAGGGCCTTGACGCGCTCGGCCCAGTAGGCCATCAGGCCGGTGAGCCGGGCGCCGGCGGCCAGGAGCTTGTCGACGCTTGATTCGAAGGACCCGCGGGGCACGGCGACGTCGATACGCGTAGGGCCGTTCCAATCCACAGTGCGCCGGAAGACCACGTCCGGGAGGGGGATCTCCCCGCCGATCAGGGTGATGATCGCCAGGTCCGCTTCTTCGACGGTGACCTCGGACCAGAAGATCATCTTCTGGAGGTAGGCGATGAGGGAGTCAAATTCCGCCGCGGAGGTGTCGAGATAGAACACCCCGTCCACGACGGTGACCATCATTGTGTGTTGGATGCGACCCTGCGCATCCAGATCCAGTGCGCGGGCGGTAAAACCGTCCTCCGCGGCATCGACCTTCTGGGACAGAATATTGTTGAGGAACGCGGGGGCATCAGGTCCATCGACTCGGATCACCTTGCGGTTGGAACGGTCAATCAGACCGGTTCCGGTTTCGAAGATGCGTTGTTCGACGAGCGGGGAACCATAATGCCACGCGACACCTTCCGTACCCGCCACAGCGGCGTCATCCTGAGCTTCCGCCGCCCCATCCCTGCCCAGAAGGGGAGAAATGTAACGCTGCGGATCAGTCTGTTCACGGTTGGTATCGTTCGCGACCTCGGAGAGTTCGTTAGCCACAGACTCGACTGTACGCGGAAACTGCCCGCGAGGGGTAGTCGGCGAAACAGGCCAATGGTTACAACCGGTGGGCGGAACCTCCCGGAACCAGGCATAATCAGCGATTATGGTGTCTCTACCCAGTCGAATGCCCGAACCCACCCCCGTGATCATGATCGTCGAACCCTATGGGGGATCAATCCGTCAACAGAACCCCAACCTGCCCATGGTGTTCTGGGATGACGCTGCCGTCACCCGCGGGGACGGCATCTTCGAAACAATCCTCATCCGGGAGGGGCGGGCCTGTAACCTCGACCGTCACTCCGAACGCTTCAAGGCCTCCGCCGCGCTGCTGGGGTTACCCGCCCCGGTGATGGACTCGTGGGTGAAGGCGACCCAGATGGCCATCGACTCCTGGTATGAACACCCCGCTGCGGGGGATGCCTCCTGCACGTGGACCCTGAGCCGGGGGCGGGCCAGCACCGGCCTGGCCTCGGGTTGGGTGACGGTCCAGGCGGTGTCGCGGGAAAAGCTCAGCCAACGTGAGCGGGGTGTGGAGGTCATGACCAGCCCACGCGGGTACACCATCGACACCAGACTCCCCGGGGTCAGGGACGTCACCCGTGGGGATGTCGAGGGGGTGGAGGATGCTCCCGCGCCGTGGCTGACGGTGGGGGCCAAGACGCTGAGCTACGCCGCGAACATGGCGGCGGTGCGGTGGGCCCGGGCGCATGGCTACGATGACGTCATCTACACGGAGGGGGACCGGGTGCTTGAGGGGGCGACCTCCACCGTGGTCAGCGTCAAGGGGGACAAACTGCGCACCCCGACCCCCGGCGGGGATATCCTCCCCGGCACCACCCAGGCGGCCCTGTTTGAGTATGCGACCACCCAGGGCTGGCGGTGCAAGACCAAGAAGGATCTCACCATTGATGACCTGCTGGGGGCGGACAGCATCTGGCTGGTGTCCTCCGTGCGGATCGCCGCCCGCGTCACCCGCCTGGACGGGCACAAGTTGCCCCGCCCGTCCAATGAGGAGGAGATCAAGGCCCTGATTGTCGGGGCCCTGGGCTGATCAGCCGATGATGCGCTGCAGCTGCGCGGACATGCGTGGCTTCAGTTCCCCATCCACCAGGCGCTCATCCACCCAGCCGAGCTCGTTGGTGGGCAGCAGGCCGTAGAGGCGCTTGCCCGGGCCGAGGGTGGCGGGGCCGGTGGCGGTGACCATTGTGGAGGCGGATTCCAGCTCCCAGGCGCGCTCGTTGATGGGCTGGCCGTAGTAGATCTCCACGACACCACTGGCGTGGGTGCACACGAATTCGATCTCGTCCTGGAGGTTGATGCGCCAGAACCCGGTTTCGCGCTGGTCCGGGCCGACGGTGGCGCCCTCGCTGTCCAGCTTCCACACGCGTGATTCGAAGGACAGGTAGTTCTCGCCGTCGTGGGAGAAGATGATCTGCTGGCCGAAGGAGTACTGCCCGCCCTCCGGGGTGTCAGCCTGACCCTCACCGCGCCACACACCCACCAGGGGCAGGAGTGCGAGCAGTCCGTCGTGCAGATTCGGACCCAGGCGCAGGTTCGCGGTGTCTTCGGGGATGGGCAGATCATCCAGGGTGGGGATGTTGCGGTGGGCGGTGTTCTTGGCCTGCTCGGCCGCCAGGTTGACGGCGTCATTCCCGCTGATGGCGGGGGAGTCGGACAAGGATGGCGCGTCCGCTCCCAGGCCGGGAACGCCCGCATTGCCGCCGGTCGTGTTGGTGTCGTTTTCGCTCATGGAGTCAAGACTAGCGTTTACCCACTACGCTTGGACAACGTGCATCTCCTATTGATCGCGAACCCGCAATCCACCTCCCAGACCGCAGAGCTCTTCCGCCGTGTGGTGCCCAAGTTGCTTGCCATCGACGGACTCACCCTGGAGACCCGGTTCACCCATTACAGCGGGCATGCCGAGGAGATGGTCCGGGGAATGACCCGCGCAGATGCGGATGTCATCGTCCCCGCCGGTGGGGATGGCACCGTCAACGAGGTGATCAACGGCCTGCTCGGCAACGCCGGCGAGCGGCTCACCGACTGGCGTGAGGTACCCGCCATGGCTGTGCTGCCAACCGGGTCAGCCAATGTGTTCGCCCGGGCCCTGGGCTACCCCTCTGATACCTATGCTGCGGCGGACATGCTCATCGATCTGATCAGGGGGGATCTGCGGCGCACCATCTCGCTCGGAACCTGGAGTGAACATGGGCGGGATAGGGAGAAAGGCCGGGAGGGGCACTGGTTCGCGGTGAACGCGGGTTTCGGGATCGACGCGGATGTGATCGCGCGGATGGAACGTGTCCGCTCCCGGGGGTTCGCCGCCTCCCCGTTCCAGTATCTGCTGCTGAGTACCCGCGCCTGGTTGTCCACCCAGGTGGACCCGCCGAAGATCACTGTGGAGGCTGTCAGCGCTGACGGCGAGCAACTGCGGCGGGAGAATGTACCCATGCTGTTCGCCTCCAACACCAACCCGTGGACCTTCTTCGGCCCGCTACCGGTGGTGACCAACCCCCGCAACTCCTTCGACATGGGGCTCGGGCTCTTCGGTGTCACCAGTGTGCACGGGCTCGGCGGTGTGGCCGCCCTGATGCATCTGATCGGAGTGGGACACGGGAAGCGCTACGAGAAGCTGGTGGCCCGGCGCACCATCCAGTTCGACAATGTCGAACACCTCACCCTGACCTGTGCGAGGGAACAACGTTTCCAGGTCGACGGTGAGTTCGTCGGCGCGTACCGTCAGGTCCACCTCGACGCGGTGGCGGATGCGTTTGAGGTGTTCGCCCCCGACGTCAACCCGAATCCGCCCATGATGGCCTGGTACCGCCATATCCTCCACTACGTCCGCGATGCGGTGCGGGTGCGCACCACCGCAGCCTAGTCCGCGCTGTCCGCCTCCGGGGCCGCCAGCGGGGACAGTTCCCGCATGGTGATCTCCACATTGCGGGCCTGGGACTGGAAGTGGATGGACCCACCGGACAGGTAGACGGCCATGGCACGGTCAGCCAGGGGGAGTGTGCGGGTGTCGATGCGCCAGGAGAACGCAGATTCCACATCGGCGAGAGTGAGGTCGGGGAGGGAGGCGTCGACAAGCTCGACGGGCACCATCTGGAACTCGGACCCGACCAGCCGCAGCGTCACCAGCACGCTCACGGGGTCCTCGTACCCGGGTGGGGTGCCGGTGAGCACGGCCTCGCTGGCCATCCCACCGGAGGGGGAGACATCCGTGGGGTGGGCGATATCCAGATCCGTGATTTCAAGGTGGGAACCCAGCGCCACACCATCCATCCGCAGTGTGCGGGTGAACGTCTCGGCACGCGCCCCCTCGAGATCCCCGGAGAATACCTGGGCGGGCGACACCGCGACCTCCTGCACCTCGGTGCGTGCATTGACCACGCCGATGCCGGGCACCGACACATCCAGCATGTTCACGCTGACGTGATCGAGTTCCCCCGTGACCAGGGCGAGGGTGTAAAGACCGCTGCCGGCATAGACCGCAGGTTCGACCTCCAGGTCGGCGGAGTCCGCCACCGCACGGGAGATGGTGCGTTCCGCCCGGGCGGCGATGGCTGAATCAACAAGCCAGAACACCACACCCACGATGGCGATGATGCTGATGATCCCTATGGTCCTGCCTACCCGCTTCTGCACCCCTCTATCTTTACCGCACGGGCCCACCAAAGAGTGAAGTGAGTGGCTACGCTTGGGCCCATGAACACATCGATCACCACCACCCACCTCTATAATCACCGCGACCTCCGCGAACAGGCCCTGATCATGCTGAAGGAGGTCAGGGCCATCGATGGCGTCGAGGCGCTCTCGGAGCAGTTCGTGCGCGGACTGGCCGAACCGGGTCTCGGGCACACCCACTACACGGTCTCCGTCGACGGTCGGATCGTCGGGCTCGCCGCCACGGATGGGGAGACCAGCGAGTTGGCCGTCCACCCGGCGCACCGTCGCCAGGGGATCGGCAGGGAGCTTATCGACGCCCTCCCCACCAACGGTGTCTGGGCGCATGGGGACATTCCCCCGGCCCAGGCCCTGGCCTCCTCACTGGGGCTGAACAAGACCCGTGAACTACTGGTTATGGCGATCGATGGTGACGCCCTGCGTGAGGCGGCCGTCTATGACAACCCCGCGGGAATCACCAACAGCTCCTTTAAGACCGCCCCCGGCACCCGCGATGAGGTGGAGGAGAAATGGCTCAAGGCCAACAACGAGGCCTTCCACTGGCATCCAGAACAGGGCGGATGGGACCGCAACCGCCTGACGCGCGCCCAGAGCGCCTCCTGGTTCAAGGAGAGTGATGTCCTCTTCCTCTGGGAAGGGGATGAACTCGTCGGATTCCACTGGGTGAAGAAACACTCCGATGAACTCCAGGAGATCTATGTGGTGGGACTTGCCGAGGCCTACCGCGGGAAGGGGCTCGGGGATCCCCTCGTCCGCCTCGGCCTGCGCCACATGGCCAACGGCGGTGCGCGCCGGGTCATTCTCTATGTGGAGGCGGATAATGATTCCGCAGTTGCCGCCTATGAAAAGCTGGGATTCACGGTGGCGGAACGCCATGTTGTCTATGAAAAATAGGCGAAGAGGGTATGAGGAGCATGAAGGTAGAACGTGAGCATCCCCCGGAATGGGGGCAGTCAGGGAGCGTAAACCCTCAAAAAACCTCTAATTTAGTGACTCGTGTCGCGTTCTGGGGGCATTGAGAGCTTACCGGGTAGTGAATTCGCTTAAAGATATCCTTAAGTTCACGTTCCGTTAACCAGATCGGCCTTAGTTGGTCATTTCCGCCCCATAGGTTCTTACTCCGTGAGCAACCCACGGGTCGGAACCGGCCCAGAGAAACAATCCGGGGTTGCTCTGACGATGTATAACAACACCGGAAAGGCTTCCCTGTGAACCTCATCTTCAAGCGTTCTGCTGCCCTCGTTGGCGCCGTGGCCGTCAGCTCCTTCGCCCTCGTTGCCTGTGGCGACTCCGAAGAGACCGACACCACCGGCACCACCGCCGAGACCACCACCGAGGGCCTGATCGGCACCTCCGGCCAGCTCGTCGGTGAGGGCGCTTCCTCCCAGCAGGCTGCAATGGACTACTTCGGTGTCCAGTACTCCGAGGCTGTTGACGGCGCATCCCTCGCCTACACCGCGTCCGGTTCCGGCTCCGGCCGTAAGAACTTCGTCGGTGGCCAGGTTGCCTTCGGTGGCTCCGACTCCCCGATGGATGATGAGCAGGCCGCAGAGGCCATGGACCGTTGCGATGGCAACGAGGCCTGGCACCTGCCCTTCGTTATCGGCCCTGTCGCCATCGCCTACAACCTGCCCGGCGTTGAGGGCCTGAACCTCTCCACCGCTACCGTGGCAAACATCTTCAAGGGTGAGATCACCAAGTGGAACGATGACGCCATCGCCGCTGAGAACGAGGGCGTTGACCTCCCCGACACCGACATCTCCGTTGTCTACCGTTCCGATGAGTCCGGCACCACCGACAACTTCCAGAAGTTCCTGACCGCCGCTGAGCCTGACCTGTGGGAGACCTCAGGCCAGGTCTTCCCGGCAGCTGTCGGTGAGGGCGCCAACGGCTCCAACGGTGTTGCATCCCAGGTCACCGCAATCGAGGGTGGCATCACCTACGTTGAGGCCGGCTTCGCGCAGCAGCAGAATCTCGGTATTGCCAACCTCGACTTCGGCAACGGCCCGGTTGAGCTCAACGCTGAGTCCGTCGGCGTGGCACTGGACAACCTTGAGTTCCTCACCGAGGGCAACAACATGGTCGTTGACACCGAGGCACTCTTCGCCGCCGACGACGCAGGTTCCTACCCGCTGATTCTCACCACCTACGAGATCGTCTGCTCCGCTGGCTACGACGACACCACCCGCGACCAGGTCAAGGACTTCCTGACCGTCGCACTCGACTCCCAGGATGAGAACCTTGAGGCTCTCGGCTACATCCCGGTCACCGGCAACCACTACGACCGCCTGGTCGAAGCAGTCGCGGCAATCCAGTAAATAACTGCCTCGACCGTGGGGTTGCCGTGAGGCAACCCCACACCCTGTTCCCCCGGGCACCTTCCCACGACCACAAGGTTGAGAGAAAGTGCCCGGTGGAACTATCGCATGTTTGAAGCGACTATCCGTCAGTTAAGGAATTACACCCATCATGGCCCGAAATGAGTCAGCTACTGAGTCACATGAGCTGGATCCACTTCACGCTCAGACCCACCCAGTGGCAACCATCGGCAACACCGCACAGCCCGAGAATCCCAAGCCGATCGCGGCCAAGGAATCGGGAAATGTGAAACGCCCCGGAGATCGTATCTTCGAGATTTTATCTACTGCCTCCGCGGCAATCATCACGGTGATGATCGCGGCCATCGGTGCGTTCCTTATCTGGCGCGCAATCCCAGCCCTCAGCAATAACGTCGGCGGGCTCGTCGGCTTCTTCACCTACTCCGGCGCCTGGGACACCTCCGATACCCAGGCGATGAGCTTCGGTATCCCCAATCTTCTGGCCGCCACCATGCTCATCTCGGTGGTCGCCCTGCTGATCGCCATGCCGATCGCACTCGGCATCGCGATCTTCCTCTCTAACTACGCACCGAAGCGACTGGTCAAGCCACTGGGCTACACGGTGGATATGCTCGCGGCGGTCCCGTCGATTGTCTACGGACTCTGGGGCTGGCAGGTCCTCGGCCCTGCATTGAGCAACTTCTACATCTGGCTGGAGAGCTGGGCCGGTGGGTTCTTCCTGTTCGCCACCTACTCCAACTCCCCGGCATTCGCCACCGGCCGTAATATGCTCACCGGTGGCATCGTCCTCGCCGTGATGATCCTGCCGATCATCGCCGCAACGGCACGTGAGGTGTTCGTCCAGACCCCGAAGGGGCACGTTGAGGCAGCACTCGCCCTTGGTGCCACCCGCTGGGAGGTCGTCCGCATGACCGTTCTGCCATTCGGTATGTCCGGTTACATCTCCGGCGCCATGCTGGGTCTGGGTCGCGCACTCGGTGAGACCATGGCGCTGTACATGGTGGTCTCCCCGTCCTCGGCCTTCCGCTTCTCGCTTTTCGACGGTGGCACCACCTTCGCCACCGCCATCGCCAACGCCGCAGCCGAGTTCAACGACGATACCCGCGCCGGCGCCTATATCGCAGCCGGCCTGGTCCTGTTCCTTTTGACCTTCATCGTCAACGCCGCAGCGCGTGGCATTGTTAACAGCGGAAAGTAGAGGGTTCCACACATCATGACTAACAACATTTCCGCAGTAAGCACCCCGCGGATGGATGAGCAGTTGAAGAACAGCTCCGCCTTCTCGGATATCTCCAGCCGACGCAAGACCGTCGATGGTTTCGCCAGCTTCCTTATCTACATGTCGATGTTCGTCGCTGCCATCCCACTGGTGTGGGTGCTCTGGACGGTCATCTCCAGGGGTCTCGCCCCGATCCTCACCGTTGACTGGTGGACCACCTCCCAGCAGGGCGTGCTCCTCCAACTGCCCGGTGGCGGTGCGCTGCATGCCATGATCGGTACCCTCGTTCAGGCATTGATCACCTCTGTCGTGTCCATCCCGATCGGTATCTTCACCGCCATCTACCTGGTCGAATACGCCAACGGCAACCGACTCGGCCGCATCACCACCTTCATGGTGGACATCCTCACCGGTGTGCCTTCCATCGTGGCCGCACTGTTCATCTACTCCATGTGGATCGTGCTGTTCGGTTTCGACCGCTCCGGTCTCGCCGTGGCCCTCTCCCTGGTCATCCTCATGGTTCCGGTCATCATCCGAAACACCGAGGAGATGCTCCGCGTGGTTCCGCATGACCTGCGCGAGGCGTCCTACGCTCTGGGTGTGCCGAAGTGGAAGACCATCGCCAAGATCGTCCTGCCGACCGCCCTATCCGGTATTGTCACCGGCGTCATGCTGGCCATCGCCCGCATCATGGGTGAGTCCGCACCGGTCCTCGTGCTCGTCGGTTCCACCCAGGCCACCAACTGGGACCCCACCACCGGCCCGCAGTCTTCACTTCCACTGATGATGCTGGACATGTACAAGGCCGGTACCGCACCGGCAACCCTGGACAAGCTGTGGGGCGCAGCCCTCACCCTGGTTCTGATCATTCTCGTCCTCAACATCGGCGCACGACTGATCTCGGCCAAGTTCTCGGTCAAGCAGTAACCCCACACTTTTTCACGCAACACCCCTTCAGGAGAAAAACCAGCGATGTCGAAGCTCAAGCTCAATGATGTCAACATCTACTACGGCGATTTCCACGCCGTCCAGAACGTGAACCTCGAGGTCCCGGCACGTTCGGTCACCGCCTTCATCGGACCATCCGGTTGCGGCAAGTCCACCGTGCTGCGTTCCATCAACCGGATGCATGAGGTCATCCCGGGTGCCTACGTCGAAGGCGAGATCCTGCTCGATGGCGAGAACATCTACGGCTCCAAGATCGACCCGGTAGCCGTCCGTAACACCATCGGCATGGTCTTCCAGAAGGCCAACCCGTTCCCAACCATGTCCATCGAGGACAATGTGGTCGCGGGCCTGAGGCTCTCCGGTGAGAAGAACAAGAAGAAGCTCAAGGAGGTCGCTGAGCAGTCCCTGCGCGGTGCCAATCTCTGGGAAGAGGTCAAGGACCGTCTGGACAAGCCGGGTGGTGGCCTCTCCGGTGGTCAGCAGCAGCGTCTGTGCATCGCCCGCGCCATCGCGGTCAAGCCGGAGGTCCTCCTCATGGATGAGCCCTGCTCCGCTCTCGACCCGATTTCCACCCTGGCTGTGGAGGACCTCATCCACGAGCTGAAGGAGGAGTTCACCATCGTGATCGTGACCCACAACATGCAGCAGGCTGCACGTGTGTCCGATCAGACCGCCTTCTACTCCCTGGAGGCCACCGGCAAGCCGGGTCGCCTCGTGGAGCTCGGACCGACCAAGAAGATCTTCGAGAATCCCGACAACAAGGAGACCGAGGACTACATCTCCGGTCGCTTCGGATAAGCCAGACCAACAAAACCGCCGTGCAGTAGTGCACGGCGGTTTTTCCTTTGGGTCGGTAAACTGCGGGTACATCAAAGGGAGGAAAGTACATGCTGCAGGGATCAGATCCACGTGCTGTGACCGACCAGAAGCGCCTTCAGGGGCCTGTGCAACGCATGGACGGTAACTGGACCGTCCTGGGGCATTCTGAGGCCCGTGCGGTGGCCAATAATCCGCACGTGTTCTCCTCTGCCGCCTCCCGGTTCCTTCAGCTGCCTAACGGCCTCGATGGCGCGGAGCACTGGGAATTCCGCTCCCTGATCGACCGATACCTCACCAGGGCTGTGGTCGCGGAGCTGGAACCGACGCTCCGGAGCATTGCTGACGAAGTGGTGGCGGAGACTGGGGGCGTCGACAAGCAGGACGCGCTGGAGCTCGGCATCACCTTCGCTGTGCGCGCGATGACCGCCTGGCTGGGCTGGCCCCGGGAACTCGAACCACGGTTGGTTGAGTGGGTGCACCGCAACGCCGAGGCCTCACGTTCCGGTGATGATTCCAGGCTGGCGACGGTGGCCGCTGATTTCGACGCGATCATCCGCCAGGTGGTGGAACCACGCCTGACCGATGCTTCCATCACGGACGTCACCGCCAGCCTGGTACGTGATGAATCACTGGGTCGAGCGCTCGAATTCGAGGAGATCGTGTCCATCCTGCGCAACTGGACCGGTGGGGACCTGAGCTCCATGGCGCTGTGTATCGGCGTGGTGGTGCAGGCGCTCGCGCACAACCGGGCCATCCAGGACCGCATCCGCAGCGGTGTGTCAGACCGGGAGCTGGAGGCGATCATCGATGAATTCCTGCGCATCGACAGCCCTTTTGTCACCAACCGTCGCGTCACCACCTGCCCGGTGACACTCGGGGGCCAGCGGATCGGGGCGGGGGAGCAGATCAACATCAACTGGACCTCCGCCAACCGCGATGAGCGCGTCTTCGACGACCCCGACGCCTTCAACCCGCACAATCTCGCGGCGAACCTCGTCTGGGGAACCGGGCCCCACGAATGCCCGGGAAGGGACCTATCCATGGCGGAGCTGCGGAGTTTTATCCGTGCGCTTGTCGACGCCCACCTGGTCACCCCCGACGGTGAGCCGGAGCGTGCCACCTACCCGCTGGGTGGCTACATCTCCGTGCCGGTGAGACTGACGGCGCGTTAGGTCAGGGGGTTCTTCCCGCTGCGGAACTGTTTCTCCAGCTCGACCCAGCGGCGTTCCACGTCGGCCTCGATCTCCTCCTGCTTGCGTTTGCGGATGTATTCCTCCGGCTGCAGGCCACTGGAGAGGTACACCACGCGGGCTGCCACATTGACGGTGTGGTCGGCGTAGCGTTCATAGAAGCGCGACAGCAGCCCCAGATCCACCGCCTCGCGGGCGGAATAGGGCCACTCGCGGACGGTGAGCAGACCCATGATGTGGTGGTGGAGATCATCCACGGCATCATCATCTGACGATAGTGCCAGGGCGATGTCCGCGTCCGGCGCGATGAGAACCTCGCGGATCTTGTCGGACATGTTGGTGACCAGGCGACCGAGTTCCTTCACAAAGCCCTGCAGATCGGCGGGGACCACCGGCTCCGGGTGGCGGCGGCGTGCAGCGCTGGCCACATGCATGCCCAGTGCACCCATGCGGTTGAAGTCCTCCACGATGTAGATGGAGGAGACCACCTGGCGCAGGTCGCGGGCGACCGGGGTTTCCAGGGCGAGGAGTTCCACTGCCTGCACCTCACAGCGCAGGCGGACCTCCTCCAACTGATCGGCATTGGATAGGGCCGCCTCAGCAGAGGCCAGGGAGGTGTTGACCAGGGCCTCCGTGGCCTTGGTCATCGTGTCCTTGGTGAGATCACACAGGATGATGAGATCGTGTGCGAACTGGTCGAGTTGCTGCCGGTATGCCATACGCATGGGCCCAACTATAAGCTCTTGAGGCCGAAACCGCAGGCCCCACGGGCGAAAAGGTCTAGGCCAGACGTATTAGCCGCCGGAGTTCTCCATCTCCGCACCGACCGGAACGGTGTCATCCTCCGGATCGTCGAGCCAACCGTCGGGAAGCGCGACCTTGGCCGAGGAGCCCTTGCGGCCCCGAGCACCGTCGGCGTCCTCAGCCCGCGCGGTGGAGGTGGCCCACGGTGCCAGGAGGTCCTCCAGCTCGGTGTAGGTGGATACGCGAGCCAGGTTGGCGCGGAACTCACCTCCGACCGGAAAACCGCGGAGATACCAGCCCATGTGCTTACGCAGGTCACGGATGCCCTTGAGCTCCCCGTCGTGCTGCACCAGCAGCTCGGCGTGGCGGAGGATGATCTGGGTAACCTCACCGAGGGTGGGTTCCTCCGGGATGGGTTCCCCGCGCACGGCGGCGGACAGTTCGGCGAACAGCCACGGGCGTCCCAGGCAGCCGCGGCCGACCACCACGCCGTCGCATCCGGTCTGCTCCATCATCCGGGTGGCATCTGCGGCAGCGAAGATGTCCCCGTTGCCCAGCACCGGCACGCCGGTGTCGGCTAGATGCTCCTTGAGGCGGGCGATCTCATTCCAGTCCGCCTGGCCGGAGTAGCGCTGCGCCGCGGTGCGGGCATGCAGCGCCACGGACTTCGCGCCAGCGTCGACAGCGATGCGGCCGGCATCGAGGTGGGTGTGGTGGTCGTCGTCAATGCCCACGCGGAATTTCACCGTGACGGGGATGTCGGTGCCCTCCGTGGCGCGTACGGCTGCGGAGACGATGTTCTCAAACAGGCGACGCTTGTAGGGGATGGCGGAGCCACCGCCACGGCGGGTCACCTTGGGCACCGGGCAGCCGAAGTTCATATCAATGTGATCGGCGAGGTTCTCGTCCACGATCATCTTCGCAGCTTCATAGGTGTACTGCGGGTCCACCGTGTACAGCTGCAGGCTGCGCGGATTCTCATCCGGGGCGAAGGTGGTCATGTGGAGGGTCTTCTCGTTGCGCTCCACCAGGGCACGCGCCGTGACCATCTCACAGACGTACAACCCGGAGATCGTCCCGGTGCGCTGCAGCTCCTGCTCACGACACAGGGTGCGGAACGCCACGTTGGTGACACCTGCCATGGGGGCCAGGATCACCGGGGAAGCGAGGTCAAAGGGTCCGATCTTGAGAGTCACACTCTCTATTGTCCTATCTCACCCGGTGGGGGCAAAATATCGCTGTCCTGTCGCGTGGCTGGGGCATTAATTTCATGCGGTCCCCCTCCCGAGCGGGGATCAACGGGATAGGTCCAATGTCAAGCAGGGGGTGGGGATCCGTCCCGATCCGCGCAGATCACACCCCAAATTCGGACATTTGATGATGTGATGGTTTATCCTTAGGGACACAACATCATAAAGTGGGGTACGTCATAAAACCTCCGCGGTAGTGATTTGGCAGCAGGTTCAGCTTCCTTTTGCTAGGCGGAGGGTTTCACATGTGCCGCAGTACGATTGTCCGCCGGAGTCCCCGGCTACCTGAGGAGGTAACCAATGTCAGATCGCATTGCTTCGGAGAAGCTGCGTTCCAAGGTCATGTCTGCCGATGAGGCAGCTCAGTTCGTCAACGCCGGTGACAAGGTCGGTATGTCCGGCTTCACCGGTGCTGGCTACCCGAAGGCCCTGCCGACCGCCATCGCCAACCGCGCGAAGGAAGCACACGCAGCAGGTTCCGAGTACGCGATTGATCTGTTCACCGGTGCATCCACCGCACCTGACTGCGATGGTGTTCTCGCAGAAGCCGACGCCGTCCGCTTCCGCATGCCTTATGCCTCTGATCCGATCATGCGTAACAAGATCAACGAGGGCAAGATGGGATACTCCGATATCCACCTGTCCCACTCCGGTCAGTACGTGGAGAACGGCTTCTTCGGCAAGCTGAACGTCGCCATCGTGGAAGCAGTCCGCATCACCGAAGAAGGCCACATCGTGCCTTCCTCCTCCGTGGGCAACAACGTTGAGTACCTGGCTGCTGCTGAGAAGATCATCATTGAGGTCAACTCCTGGCAGTCCCTGGATCTTGAGGGCATGCACGACATCTGGAACATGCCTAAGCTGCCTAACCGCATTGCCATTCCAATCAGCAACGCTGGTGACCGCATTGGTAAGTCCTACATCGAGATCGACACCGACAAGGTTGTCGCCGTTGTTGAGACCAACACCCCGGACCGCAACGCGCCATTCAAGCCAGTCGATGAGGTCTCCCAGAAGATCGCCGGCAACTTCCTCGATTTCCTCGAGGGCGAGGTTGCCGCTGGTCGCCTGTCCTACGACGGCTATGTCATGCAGTCCGGCGTGGGCAACGTCCCCAACGCTGTGATGGCAGGCCTGCTGGATTCCAAGTTCGAGAACATCCAGGCCTACACCGAGGTCATCCAGGACGGCATGGTCGACCTCATCGACGCCGGCAAGATGACCGTTGCCTCCGCCACCTCCTTCTCACTTTCCCCTGAGTACGCGGAGAAGATGAACAACGAGGCCGCACGTTACCGCGAGTCCATCATCCTGCGCCCACAGCAGATCTCCAACCACCCGGAGGTCATCCGTCGTGTTGGCCTGATCGCCACCAACGGCCTGATCGAAGCCGACATCTACGGCAACGTGAACTCCACCAACGTCTCCGGCTCCCGTGTCATGAACGGCATCGGCGGCTCCGGCGACTTCACCCGCAACGCCTACATCTCCTCCTTCATCACCCCATCTGAGGCCAAGGGTGGTGCGATCTCCGCGATCGTTCCTTTCGCCTCCCACATCGACCACACCGAGCACGATGTCATGGTGGTCATCTCCGAGTACGGCTACGCCGACCTGCGTGGCCTGGCACCTCGTGAGCGCGTATCCAAGATGATCGCCCTGGCGCATCCTGACTACCGCCCACTGCTGGAGGAGTACTACGCACGCGCCACCTCCGGTGACAACAAGTTCATGCAGACCCCGCATGACCTGGCCACCGCGTTCGACTTCCACCGCAACCTGGCCAAGAATGGCTCCATGAAGAGCCAGGATCAGCTGGTCTAGTCCCTCAGCTGTCTGATGAAGCCGCCCCACGGGGCGGCTTTTGTCATTCGTCCCGGCCCCCCGGATAGGTGATCCTGGGTGGGGAGCCGACGGGGATGGGAATTTTTCGGGATGATGGGCTGGCAGAAGGCATTCACCGACCACACCACCTTTGGAAGAGGTCCCACCGATGACCCAGACATCCTCCTGCCCCTTTGCCCCCGGCGAACAGGCCCCCAACCTGCTGCGCCACGGTTATCTTTTTCTCTCCCGTCTGCGCCGCAAGGCAGGTATCTCGCCCGATGCCAACACCCCGCTGCGTTCGCGCATGATGTTCAAGCCCGTGACCATCGTGCGCGGTTCGGCCGGGGTGGAGTTGTTCTATGACAATGACCGGATGAAACGCGACGGGGCCATGCCCGCGGTGATCCGCATCCCCCTGTTCGGTGAGGGAGCGGTGCATTCGCTGGACGGTGAGGAACACCGTCTGCGCAAACGTCAGCTCGCCGATGTCGCCTATGACGATGACAAGGTCGCCGAGTTCGATGTCCTCGTCCGCAGGGAGGTGGATCGGGTGGTGCAGGACTGGGCCCGTGAACCCGGGACGGTCTATGACGGCGCGGCGCTGGCCTTCGGGCGCGCGGCCTACCGCTGGGCGGGCATTGAGCTCAGTCAGAAAGAAGCCAGCCGACGCGCCCATCAGATGGCTGAGCTGGTGTATCAGTTCGGCCATCCCCTCAAAGGTCACGCCCTGGGCTGGATCAACCGGGCGCGGTTGAACAGGTGGGCCGCGAAGCTCATCAGGCAGGCACGCGCCGGGGAGCGGCACGTGGCACCGGGTAGCGCGCTGGAGGCCATGTCCCGGTTGGTCGGTCCGGACGGGGAGCTTGTCGACGCCTCCATCGCCGGCATCGAATTACAGAACCTCACCCGACCCACCGTGGCGGTATCCCTGTTCGCCTCCTTCGCCGGCAGTGCCCTGGTGGATCACCCCGAGTGGGTGGAGAAGATCCGCGAGGGAGGGCAACCTGTGGCCTTCGCCTTCGCCCAGGAGGTGCGCCGCGTCTACCCGTTTGTGCCCATGCTGCCGGCGATCGCCACCACCGACACCGAGATCCAGGGCTGCCCCGTGCATGAGGGTGAACGGGTGATCATCGACATCTACGGCACCAACACCGACCCCAATGAGTGGGAGAACCCGAGTGCGTTCCAGCCAGAGCGCTTCCTGTCTCAGGGTGATCTGACCACTCAGGAGGACTACGAGAAGCTCGCCAGCTTTGTACCCCAGGGCGGGGCCGGGGTGTACACCGGTCACCGCTGCCCCGGGGAGAAGATCGCCATGGCCGCACTCACAGCCATGGTGGAGGCCCTGTGCAGGCCCGGTGTGGTGCTCTCCACAGATCCGGCCGATACCCGTTTCCCCTGGACACAGATGCTCACCCGCTCCGAAACCGGCATGCGGGTGCGTGTGGAACGGTGATCGCAGGGGATTTCCGGGGGGTCGTTTTCCATCTGGAAAACCCATGAACTAATATGTGCAGAGTTGGGCCTTTAGCTCAGTTGGTAGAGCTACGGACTTTTAATCCGCAGGTCCCGGGTTCGAGCCCCGGAGGGCCCACAAACGCCCCCGCTTCGACATATTACTGCCGAAGCGGGGGATAATTTGGTTAAGTCTATTCGAGTGGTATGAGCATCAGCCCGACTCAGTGGGGATTAACTGACTTACGGCCACCGGTTCCTCTACCACGATCGCCTCCCTAAAGCTCGCGGAAAGATCAGCGTCAACCGCATCGGTAGCCGCTTTGGTCAGCATTGCGGCCGTGTCTTTCAAGACGCCGAGTTGCATATGATGACGCTGCTGGATCCAGTCCTCATGCTGCTCCGCCAACTCTGCCCCGACAAGGCGAACGACTGAGCCTCGGTCAGGGAAGATTCCGACCACGTTCGTGCGCCGGCGGATTTTCTTATTCCATCGGGTCGATCGAATGAGGCGCTGAGGCCCTCGCGGAAGTCTCTTCGAGGATGTGTGGAAACTGCGCCGAAAGGCACCGTGGTGGCCTTCCGGTGTTCTTGATCAGGGAGTTCACCGTGCGATAGCTGTACACCACTCTGAGAACCGTAGCCTTCATTTTCTCCTACCTGTGCTGAACTTTTCGAGACGATAGGGGGTGGAAAAGGGGTGAAAAGTATTCAAACAATCACTTGAGAATATGATTTTGCTCATATTTCGGGTGGTGAACTTAAAGCGTGTGGATTTTCATTCGCTCAAATAGGCAGATTTTGTCCTACATCAGTAGTGGGGTGGCGAAGATGTGGGGTGATTCTTTCCTATAACGTGCGCCACCATAGGTAATTCCACAATTTTCAGAGAGGTGCATAGAACCAATGACTAGATTCCCATGGGCATGAAAAGGTCACTTCATTGCGGGAGGTTCTTATTTTCTGATGTTGATCAGCAAGTTTGCGAAGTGCTTAAAGAAGATTCTACTCGAATGGGGGCCTAGTGTGGGCAGGATTTGACTGATTTTCATACCTTGGCGATGCACAGGGGGTGAGTAACTATTCATAACAGCTTTAAAAAATGTGATGAACTCCCATGAGGTTCTGCTCGCGGGGCAATTAGGTAAGTCCAATGGTGACTTTGAATCACCTGGATTTCCTGTGATTATCCTATTTAGCTTAATAAAAGCTGAGGATTTGGCAGCTAATTTATCGATTGCTTTTGTTAAAAGCGTGATGTTATCGTGGCGATATCTACGCAGTGGGCTATTTTTAGCGGAAGGGACGGACAATGTCAGGCGGATTAGCGAATTGGCGACACCTCGTGCGAGTGGCTTGTGCGATGGGGTTGGCTATCTTGCTGTTCGTTCTGACAGCTCTTCCTGCCGAAGCTGTGCCCCTCAATCTGGAAAGCCGGACCGAGGAACCAGTAGCACTGACAGAGGATTCCGATACCGAGTCGTCTTCGCCAGTGGAGGAGGTGGAGTCTGAACGGGATGTTGATGATGTAAATAGCGGTGCAACTCTTGATTCGCCTTCAAATTCTGAAGCGAACGAGAACATTCCTACCCTTGAGTCGGGGACTGAACTTGAGCCACAATCGCCGGCGCTGTCCGAGACTGAGCAACTCCTCCAGTCGTTGAACCAGCTCAATGCAACGCTTTCACCCTTGGCTGTCGGTGATGATAACTGCAATAACGCAAATCCTGGCACTGGTGCTTATGCAGAAACACTGTGTTGGTTGGATTTCACTGGTTTTACCACGGCTTATCGAAATGTAGGTAGTTGGCTTCCGAATTGGCAAAGTGTGATGGGTTCCCAGTACACCGCTGGTGGCCGTATCGGCAACTGGGGAAATATTCAGAACTATGAGGTCAACATGGATCTTGGCGGTGGGTATGTTCTGAGGGCTGATCTTGATGTGACCGGAAATAATAATGCAGGTAAACAAGTGGTAGCAAATAGTTTTCCTACTTGGAGTGGGGCTTTTCTCGGAAACCGTAATTTCTATAGTGGTGTCGGGGGACGCCCCGCGCTATACCAAACTGGTAATGGGGGAGACACCTCTCTAACTCTTAAGAACATTGAACTTGAAAGAGACGGCACTCTTCTGCGTGATTATTCAATCGTTGTTGCTGATGCTGAATCCACAGACACGAACGAGTCGATCGACTGGACGACTACCGGAGAGGGGTTTAGATGGTTGCCAAATACCCCTCCCGGCGGTTCCAAGTTAAATGTGATGGGTAATGCGTGCAGCACTGCTAGCCCGGCTTGGAATTCAAGCACGCCTACTGCTCAGGCTTCCTGTAAGGGTGGCGCAAGCGGTAATAAGACTGGAACAGCCATGTTGGCTACTGCTCCGCCTTCAACCGGTTCATTTCAGATCACCCAGCAGATGAAGGGCAATGGTCTTCAAGGTGTTGCTTTCGGCGTGATTATCGCTCGAGCAGCAGTCCAGACTTCGGTTACAGACCGTATCGTAAACTCTTCCAATCAAGCTGCGGACCAGACTAACTTCTCTGGAACCATTCTCCAGACCATTGGCAATACCCAAATCGCAACCACGGAGACCGGGACCAACGCACTGCAAAGTCCAGAAGGAACTTCTGCGTTGCCAGTCAGTACATTGGGAACACAATTACGGTTCACCTCCGTGGCCTCCGGCTCTTTGGCCTCCTCTTATAGGTCCGCATGGAGATGTGAAAGGACAAACCCCGCGAACGGAACCACATCATATTGGCCATCCCAAACTACTACGAGCCCCACGCCACCGGCCCCATCAGATCCATTCACGCTACTTTCGGTAGGTCAGTATTTGAAGTGCAATATCGAATACACACCTCCTTATCTCACTCTTCTCAAAGAAGTAGATAATGGAGCGACAGCAGCGACACATACAGCTGCTGATTTCACTCTGCAAGCAACGCGACAGGTCAGCCCGGTATCGATGATTCGGGGACCTGGAAATCAGGCCGCGGCAGTGACAAAACGGGCCGTTGCAACCGGACAGTATGCACTTCAAGAAAATGGTCCCAACCCTGAAACCCAGGGGAATTGGCCTTATGGATATGATTGGGCAAACCTCGTCTGTGCTCCTCAACCAGGGTCTACTGCGCTTGGGGCATTTGCCCTCACTTCGGGACAGGACGGCACAGTAGCTGCTGGCAGCCTTCAGATAAATCCCGGCAATAATATTGTTTGCACCTATCGCAATGTCGCCAGAGAACCGCAACTTGAGGCAGAGAAGGAAGTTTTCGATGCCTCAGGAAATGTCGTGGATCGAGACAGTGTGGTCAATGCAAATGAGACCATCAGCTACAAACTGACTTTCCGAAATTCAGGCACCGCGGCAATGGAGCTAGATTACCGAGACTATCTGGGTGACGTCTTGGATGACGCTCAGTTTGTCACCAACAGCGTGAGAATCTCCAATGGTGAAGAAACTGCATACCCGAACCACATGGATGATCCGGGCATTGTGGTAACAGAGCAGCTCAATCAGCTTAATCCCCAACTCGGCATCACTGGAACCGTTCAGCGAGCCCAAACCAGAACAGTGTGGTTTAGGGTCACTGTGTTGTCCAACCAGGATAACGCTGGACCTCGTCAAGAAGGTATAGTCCGCAGCTCAGACGAAGCTCCTAACCAGGTGGGTTATATGCTGAGTAACTATCTCTTGCCTGCTGGTAGCCCAGTTCCTCAGGCATGCCCTGAACCAGCTCCTGGAGAACCATCTTCCTGCACACAGCATCCGGTTCCGGCCTGGTCCGTTGCTAAAGACTCACGTCCTGCCGATGGAGCGCGTCTGCACAAGGGCGGTAATACCCATTACCAGATCATCGCGACGAAGATGAATGCGGCAACGCCTCTTGAAGATCTGGTTTTCGAGGATGACCTGACTCACGTCTTTAAAACAGCAGGCTGGGCACCTGGTGCAGCTGTGCCCGGAGGAGCATTGAAGCGAGGAATCTATTTCTTCGATGAAAATGATCAGGCTCTTGATGCAGCTGGCGAGCCGGTCGGAACGGTAGCAGTTCCGGTCGCTGCTTTTGACGAAAACAGTGGGTACGTTCCAGAACCAACTTTTCATGTCGACACAGGTCGGTGGATTATCAGGTCACTCCCAGTAACTCTGCCTGTAAACGCTGTGCGTGCAGAAATGTGGTTTGCGGTGGAAGCTGGACAACTTCCAGCTAATATTCCCTCGAACTGGCCTGAAGACTCCAATCCTGCTTTTGGTTCCAAGTATGTTAATTATGTTCGAGCTCAGGCACAAGATGCCCTTTTACCTAATCAATGTAGCTTGGCTACCACCAACGCCCCGAATACTGGATTCTCTCCAACTGCTCCTATTCCGCAGGACGTTGATTTTCCTGAGGCCTGCCGGGTCATTCACCAAATGTCTGATAATTATTTCACCATTCGCAAGGATGCTCGGGGTGCAGGTGTCGAGTTTCCAGATTCCATTTCGGGATGGGGCGATTCCACGGGTCTTACAAATATGGTCGGCCATGAGTTTGAAATCCGTGATGATCAAGGTGGTGCTCCCACAGATCATCCATCTGTAAAGCTCTGCCGTGCGGAATACAACCCAACCATCTGGGATGGAAACTTTATTTCAGGAGGGACACCTGACTGGGGTGAAGATTCAGCTACTTTGGCCGCAATTATTGCGCATAATAATACTCTGCCAGCAGGATCACCGAATGAGCTTCCACTTTGCGGGTTATTTTATCCGCAGGGCACCTTTAGCGGACAGCCACACGCAGGTGGTCAGGATGGCCGCTGGCGATCGGAGTATCTCAGCGAGGGTGATTATTGGCTGGTTGAGACAAAAGCCCCGGAGTTGCAAATTAACAATGCAGGCACAGAACGACGCCCTGTTCCGGGTGTCCAGCTCTTGGCTCAACCAATTGGTTTCAGGGTGTGGCCAGAAGCGGATGCACCTTACTTTGGTACACAGAATCCCCAGCAATCGATGGAGGGCCGGGGACAGCTGGATATTGAAGGTCTAGAACAAGATCGGTGTTCCCCAGGTGCCCCGGTTGGAGAAAGACCAGTTGCCTGCGTTAACCCGACAGGTTACCTGATGATTGTTCAGGATGTAGTTCCCATAACCATGCCTTTGACTGGTGGCAAGGGGACAACATGGCTCATCGTTGCCGGTAGCGGTGTAATAACTGCTTCAGTGATCGGCTTGTGGTTGTGGCGTCGAAACCAGTCGCGGAGAATCATTGGTGGTGAGAATCCCATGTAGACGCTAGTGCTTTTGAAATGATTCCCACCTAATTCAGGAGGAAGTCAATGACTCCTCCGTCCCTTGAAAAGAAAGAAAACCATGCTCAACTTCACGACGCGTGGCCGCCTACAAGCAGCTAGCGCATTAATCATCAGCACTGTCCTGGTGTTGTTTGTTGCACTCTTCGGCGGTTCATCCGCTAGTGCACAGTCCCAGCCCCTCCCAACCTCGGTTCCCGTCACCATCACGAAGCTGTCTCAGCCCGGTACCCTGGGATCCGCGGCAACCGGCGAACCGCTATCAGCTTTGCCTGCGGGCGCAACCCCCATCAGAGATGTGGTTTTCGATTACTACCTGGTTGAAAATACCGGTGCAGACGGAACTGCTGATATTGGAACCATTGAAGGTCAGCGAGATGCTGCTAGTCTGACCCCTGCAACTGCAACTATTCCTGGTTCACCCACCGGTTCCTTCCCTGCTACATCTCCCGCAGGAGAGACCACCGCCACACTCCCACGCGGTCTTTATGTGGTTCAGGAAGACCCGACATCTGTTCCTGCGGGTGTTACTGCGGCAGCACCATTTATGCTGGCAGTGCCACTGACTAATCCTACTAATCTTGACGAGTGGCTTGATCATATCTACGTGTACCCAAAGAACTCTCAGATCGATGCTGAGAAGACGGTAGAAAATGCCGCTGACCTTATCGTTGGTGACACCGTAACCTGGACCATCAATGCGGATATTCCCCGGGTGGAAAATCCTGCCTATAATGGCTCAAACGCCCGATTCATCGCACCGGATTATTTCCGTATCGATGATACCCTTCAGGCAGATCAACTTGTGTTGGACCCTGCATTCAATGCAGTAAGCAACACCGGCATCAGGGTCACTGCTGGAACCACCTCGCTTGTTGAGGGAACCGACTATGGCATCACCGAGGATTCTTCTACTTCTGGAGCAAACACCTACCAGATCCTTTTCACCCAGGCTGGTCGTGAAGCCCTCGCAGCTGCGGTGAATTTAGATCCAATTGCGAAGGTGAGCGTAGAATTGGACACCAAGGTTCTTGCTGCAGAGGTCATCGACAACACGGCAAGTGTCTTTCCTAATCAAAACTCAGTGACTCAGAATGAACCCCTGGTCACCCCTGCGGAAGAAGTTCGCTACGGTAGCTACAATTTCCAGAAGGACAGTTCTGATGATGCCTTGACTGATCTCTCAGGCGCACAATTCCGCGTGTATTCCAATCTTGATGATGCTGAAGCACTCACCAACCACCTGGAGCCAACCACCGGTCCTACCGATGGCCTCTGGGAAACTGATGCGAGTGGACAGATCAGCATCAACGGTCTGCGGCACAGCGGATTCGCCGATGGCGAGTCCTTTACTGAGGCAGACCCGCGTTACATCACCTACTACCTGGTGGAAGTCCAGGCACTTGATGGCCACCAGCTTCTTGCCGCTCCAGTTCCATTCACTGTTGATGAAACCACTGGCGCTAGTACTCCATGGACTTCTGATGAAACGATTGTCAACCAGGCAACCACCGGTGCATTCGTGCTGCCGCTGACTGGTGGTTCGGGTACTGCGATGCTGACCATCGCCGGTATCTTGATCCTGGCGGTCGTGCTGTTCTTGGCGCGTCGTCGTTCCGCATCCGAGGCATAAGCAGTAACTGAAAGAAACAAGGGAGGAGCCCGCCATGAAGCAGAATGCGGATATGGTCGGCTCCTCCGATCCCGGTGGAATATTAAAAACACCACCACATATGAAGCGGGTAGGAACTTCCAAACGCAATCTTGTGATCCCGTGGATATTGCAGCTGGGTGCCATGATCGGCATCGCGGTGCTGCTGTATCCTAGTGCCGCTGACTGGTTTGCTACCCGCGCGCATAACGCTGAAGTCTCAGGCTACCTCCAAGAAGTGGAGAAGGCACCGGCGACGGAATTGGTCGAACAACGTCGTCTCGCAGCCCAATACAACGCCGATATTCCTGAAGGTATACTCCAAGATCCCTTCACCCGGCCTGTTACCGGCAACCAGCAGAATTCCACTGGTGCTCATCAGAACTATGCCGAGATGCTGCAGGTCGGGGATCGTGAGGCAATCGGTGAGTTCCTGTATCCGGATGTCGGTATCTCTCTTCCCATTTATCAGGGAACTGATGATGCAGTCCTTAAAAAAGGGGTCGGGCATGTGCATGGCAGCTCGCTTCCGGTAGGTGGGGAATCTACACGGGCGGTATTGACCAGTCATTCCGGGCTGGTCAATGCTTCCCTGTTCACTGAGCTTTTCGACGCAGAAGTAGGACACATCTTCAGCGTGTCGGTGCTCGGCGAACGCCTCCACTACGAAGTTAAAAGTCTTGAAACCGTATTACCGCAACAAACTGAATCCTTGAAAGTCATTGATGGTGAGGACTGGATAACCCTGATTACCTGCACTCCCATCGGTGTCAATAGCCATCGTCTTCTTGTTCACGCTCAACGTGTTTCCGCACCATCCACGGATGTCAATGACGTTATTGCTGGTGATGGACAGAAGGCCGGCATCCCATGGTGGGCACTGATATTCTGCGCAAGCTCCAGCATTGTGGCCTATGTGATTTTTGCTCAACGTCCGGAAAAAAATCAGGGTGGCCGGCACCGGGTGAATAAACAAATCCTGAAAGTGAAGCAATAATGAGGGTCGAGATCAGAACTCGTCGTGGAGCATCCTCCACTGCGATGCACGCGCTTGCTTTGTGCATAGCTTTGATGCTGACTCAAGTACTCATCCCGTTTTCTGCACACGGTCAAACCATTGACCGGAATGCAGAAACCACCCTGGTAGTCCATAAGTTTGAACAGCCCGAGCTTCTCCGACCCTCCGCTGATGGGTTACCGAAAGACACCAGCGGATTGGTTCCAGTCCCCGGTGCCTCTTTCACGGCTAAGCGCGTTCCCGGTATTGATCTGCATACCAATGAAGGGCAGCGTTCCGCAGCGGGTTTAGGTGTCACCGAGGCAGCTCAACGCGTCAGCAGTGAGCCTATTGCAGCACAAGCTGTAACAAACGGCAATGGTACCGCGGTACTTTCCAACCTCAAGGTGGGGCTTTATTATGTCCAGGAAACTTCTATTCAGCCAGGTTTTGCAGGAACATCACCGTTTCTCGTGGCACTCCCGCTGACCAACCCGCAAGATCACAGCAGCTGGCTCACCACCGTGCATGTCTATCCCAAGAATGCCCGGGCAGGAATCACCCTGGAGGTAATTGATCAGGATGCCGTGGGCCTGGGGGATACAGTTCAGTGGACTTCCCGGTCCGGCATCCCGTTGCGCTCCACGATCGACGGTTACCGTGTCCAGCAGATCATTAACCCCCAGCTGGAGCTTCTCGGCTCTGCCAGCGATAAAACAGCGCAGGTAAAGGTGAGCATCACAGGCGTCGGGGTTTCCGCTCTGATTCTGGGTCAGGATTATCACATCAATTACACTTCCGGTGATCGCACCATCACCGTCGACTTCCTTGAGTCTGGTTTGAGGAAGTTGGAAGCTGCGGTGGCCGCAGATCCAAGTGCTGAAGTGCAGATTGAATATGGCACCACAGTCTTAAGCGATGGTGTTCATGCCAATACGTCGGTGCTCTACCCCAGTCGTGAGGCGATTGACAGCCAAATAGGGGTCAACAGTACGGCGGAAACCCGATGGGGGCCGTTGTCCGTGGTGGTCCATGAGAATGATAAACCAGATAATCGTATTCCCGGGGCTTCTTTCCAGCTCTATCGCTCCCCGGAGGATGCCGCAGCCCGGCGCGATCCGATCATTATTGAGGGGGTCTCTGAATGGATCACGGATGAGCAGGGGCGCCTGATCATTGAGGGGCTGCGTTTCTCCAACTTCGCCAATGGGTTGGATCGTGAATTAACGGATCCCCTCTACCGGACGTATTGGGTTGTTCCCACCAACTCTCCACCCGGATGGGAGTGGGTGGATGCAGATCCACTGGGCGGGGCTGTCAACTCTGAGGTGACGTTCCAGACATTGATTTATGAGGTTATTCGTGAAGATGACCCAACCAGGCCTGGTATCTTGCTGCCGATTATCTTCTTCCCCTTTGATTGGTTCAACGGCGGTTCCTCGTCTGGATCTGCTGATGGTGGCCCCGGCCCCAATCCGGATGCGTCATCCAGTGAGCCAGGCAGCCCGCAGGAATTCGACAACAAAGATTCTCGCACCGGTCTGGCCTCCACTGGTGCGCAGGTGACTGGGCTGATTACCTTCGCCTTGGTACTCATTGCGGCCGGCGTATTATTGATTATGCGTAGGCGTGGAAACCAGAACGAATGACCGATACCATTGAAGGCCGTCACCGGTTGGAGCGGCAGCCGAAAAAGGTACGGACCAAGAAGCAGAAACAGCGGCTTGCCACCAATATCTTCCTGCAGATCTTCGCCATGTTCGGCATCGGTCTGCTCATCTATCCCGATGGTGCGGACTGGGTAAATTCACTGGGGCATAATTCTGAGATCTCCGGATATACGCGTCAGATTGAGAACACCCCACCGGAGGAACGCCAGCGGATCCTGGACGTAGCCTACAATTACAATGACCAGCTTGAACCCGGTCCCCTTACAGATCCCTACCTGAGCGAAGCCGAAGACGCCCTTGTCGGTAGCGAGGTATATAAAGCTTATGAAGAGATGCTCCGGGTCAGTGGCACTGATGCCATCGGCACTCTGAATTATCCGGATGTCAATATTGCTCTGCCCATGTATCACGGAACCTCCGATGAGGTGATCTCGAAGGGAATCGGGCACCTCTACGGCACTTCACTGCCGGTGGGTGGGCCGTCGACACGCGCGGTGGTGACTGCGCACAGTGGTCTGCCGCATGCGAAGCTCTTCACTGAGCTTCACGACGCCCAGGTGGGCGACATCTTCTGGTTCTCAGTACTCGGCGAGGAGCATTATTATGAAGTCCGTGAGTTGGAAACCGTCCTGCCCAATGAAACCGACTCTTTCCAAATCATTGAAGGCGAGGATTGGGTCACGCTGTTCACCTGCACCCCGGTGGGTGTGAACAGTCACCGTCTGCTCGTCCATGCGCAGCGCATCCCCGGCCCTGAAGCGGGAGGGGAGCAGGTCATCGATGGCGACGGAATCCGCGCTGGCTTCCCCTGGTGGCTGGTGATCTTCATCGGCGGGTCGGCGCTGGTTGCGCTGATGCTGTTCATGCCAGCTAGGAAGAAAAAGAAGAAGGCCACGGCCTGATTTGTTGCTAAGTTGGGTGGGGATGACCAGCAATCCCTACACAGCCTTCCTCCCACTGCCATACCGTTCCCGGGTGGAACCGGAGCACACGTGGTGGCAGTGGCGTGACAACAAAATCCACATCGCCCGCGCACGCCGCCCCAAGGCCCGCGCCCGTGTGCTCGTCATCCACGGCATGGGCGCGCACAGCGGCGCGCTCTGGCCCCACGCCGCGACCCTGGTGGACCGCGGTTTCGAGGTGCTCGCAGTCGACCTGCCCCTGTTCGGCCTCACCGTCTGCGACCCGACGGAGGTGCTTTATAGCGACTGGATAGCCCTGCTCATCGATCTCATCGAGGAAGAACACGACGGCCGACCCCTCATCCTGTTTGGTGCCAGCGTCGGGGGATTGCTGGCGGCGCATGTGGCGTCGAAAAGCACACACGTTACCCACGTGGTGGCGACCTGCCTGATGAACCCCGCCGACCCCCTGGCCCGGCGTAAGATGACCCGCTTCGGGTCGCTGGCCATCCTGACCAAACCGCTGCTCAAACTCGCGCCGGGTAGAAAGATGGTGCGGATCCGGTCATTTGCTCGTATCTCGAAGATGAGCCGCAGCCCGGGGCTGTCCAAACTGTGCGCCAGTGATGAACTCGGCGGGGGAGTGAAGGTACCGTTGCGGTTTCTCAGCTCCTACCTGCATTTCAAGCACGATATGCCTACCGTGCCGGTCACCCTGGTGCACCCAGGGCATGATGGCTGGACCCCCGTGCAGCTCAGCCTGCGCACCCTCAAACGTGCCAAGGGGCCCACCGCTGTGGTCACGCTCCGGGAATGCGGGCACTTCCCGATCGAGGAGCCTGGTCTGTCCGACCTCTTCGCCGTGTTCAATCATCTGGAATAGAAGAGGCGTGGGGTCCGTTGTCATTTGTGGAAGTGTCAACTAAAAGAAATGGGGAATCCGCCGTGGCTGCGAAGATGAAAATTGAAGTGTGGAGCGACATCATGTGCCCGTTCTGCTACATCGGTGAGAAGAAACTCGACGACGCGCTCGCCGGTTTCGTCGACGCTGAGCGTATCGACGTCGAATTCAAGAGCTTCGAACTCATGCCCGGCCTGGAGACCCACCCCATCCGCACCACCAATGAGATGCTCGCGGAAACCAAGGGCATGACCGTCGAACAGGCCCGTCAGATGAACAGCCAGGTCGCTCAGTTCGCTGCCGCCGTGGGCCTGGAGATGGACTCCGAGACCTCCATCCCCGCCAACACCATCAACGCCCACCGCCTCACCCACCTGGCCAAGAAGCACGGCAGGCAGAAGGATGTCGCCCACGCACTGTTCCGCGCCTATTTCACGGAGCAGAAGAATGTCGATGACATCGATACCCTTGTGGCCATCGCGCAGGGCGCAGGTCTTGATGGGGCAGAGGCCCGCACGGTATTGGAGTCCGACGCCTATACCAATGAGGTCCAGCGTGACATCCACGAGGCCCGTCAGCTCGGTGTCACCGGCGTGCCGTTTTTCGTCTTCGATCGTAAATACGCCATCAGTGGCGCCCAGGAGGCGGCGGTCTTCGAGGGCACCATCGAGAAGTCCTTCGGTGAATGGGCGGAGGCCAACCCTGCCAGCCCCTTTGAGGTCATCGAGGGGCAGACCTGCTCGGTGGACGGCACCTGCAATTAGCGCATCTGGGTGGGGGTAAAACCCCAGCTCACCGGGCGATTTTGCATAAGGATAAATGTCACGTATATTCTTATCCAGTCGCCTACGCGACGAGCTCCCATCGTCTAGGGGCCTAGGACACCGCCCTTTCACGGCGGCGACACGGGTTCGAATCCCGTTGGGAGTACTATCTGCCCTTGCAGGTAGATAATTGCAGATGGCCCTGTGGCGCAGTTGGTTAGCGCGCCGCCCTGTCACGGCGGAGGTCGCGGGTTCAAGTCCCGTCAGGGTCGCAATGCGCACTGGAGGCACCCACTTTCTTGGAAAGTGGGTGCCTCCAGTTTTTTCTGTTTCCCGCCGGTTTCTGGTTGAACGTTTTCGTTGGTTTGCATCGGGGAACCCGGGATTTCGGGGCTTCCGGGGGAGCAGACGGTCGAAAATATTCATCACTGAGCTGCGAACATGAAAGTGATAGACTTCACAGGATAGTTGCAACTGTGGTTCCCGGCATCGGCAGGTCCCGGGTAGCCACATCCACCCGCACACCCTGTCGAGGACGGAACAGATCATGGATCTCTTCGAATACCAGGCCCGTGACCTCTTTGAATCCCATGGCGTGCCCGTGGTGCGCGGCATTGTGGCCGACACCCCGGAGGGTGCCCGCCGGGCCGCCGAGGAACTGGGTGGGCCAACGGTGGTCAAGGCACAGGTGAAAATCGGGGGTCGCGGCAAGGCCGGCGGTGTGCGACTAGCCGCGGATCCCCAGAAGGCCCATGAGGCTGCCGGGGCGATCCTGGGCATGGACATCAAGGGCCACACCGTCGAGCAGGTCATGGTGGTGGAGGCGGTGGACATCGCCGAGGAGTATTACTTCTCCATCCTCCTGGATCGCGCCAACCGCTCCTACCTGGCCATGTGCTCCATGGAAGGGGGCATGGAGATCGAACTCCTGGCGAAGGAGCGCCCCGGGGCCCTGGCTCGTGTAGAGGTGAACCCACTGACCGGCATCGATGAAGCCAAGGCCAGGGAGATCACCCAGGCTGCAGGTTTCGACGACACCACCGCGCAGAAGATCAGTCCTGTTCTGCAGCAGCTCTACCGCGTTTACCATGAGGAGGACGCCACCCTCGTCGAGGTGAACCCGCTGGTCCTCACCGGGGAGGGAAAGGTCCTGGCACTGGATGGGAAGATCACCCTGGATGACAATGCCCACTTCCGGCATGATCACCGGGAGGAGCTGGCGGGATCGGCCGACACCCTGGACCCGTTGGAGCTCAAGGCGAAAAAGAACGACCTCAATTATGTGCGGCTGGAGGGCACCGTAGGGATCATCGGCAATGGTGCGGGTCTGGTGATGTCCACGCTCGACATTGTGGCCGAGGCGGGTCGACAGCATGGTGGGCAGGCGCCGGCCAACTTCCTCGACATCGGTGGGGGAGCATCAGCGGAGAGCATGGTGGCGGGTCTGGAGGTGATCCTCGGGGATCCGCAGGTGCGCAGCGTTCTGGTCAATGTCTTCGGTGGCATCACCGCGTGTGACGAGGTGGCCCGGGGCATCGTGGGTGCCCTGGAGGAGCTCGGCTCCGGGGCGTCGAAGCCGATCGTCGTCCGCCTGGATGGCCACAATGTGGACAAGGGGCGGGAGATCCTGGAGGAATTCAACCACCCGCTGGTCACACTGATCTCCGGGATGGATGAGGCCGCCGACCGGGCGGCCCAGCTCGCAGCAGAGCAGCCCACCACCGAATTCGCCGCCGTCACCAACTAGGAGCACCCTCATGGCCATCTTTCTCGATGACACCTCCCGCATCATCATCCAGGGCATCACCGGTTCGGAGGGGTCCCTGCACACCGCCCGGATGCTCGCCTCGGGTGCCACCGTGGTCGGCGGAACCAACCCCCGCAAGGCCGGGGAGACGGTGACACTGGGCGAGGTGGAGCTCCCCGTCTTCGGCACCGTCGCCGAGGCCATGGAGGAGACGGGCGCGAACGTGTCCGTGGTCTTCGTGCCTCCCGCGTTCGCCGGGGAGGCGATGAGGGAGGCTATCGACGCCCGGATACCCCTGCTCGTGGTTATCACCGAGGGTATCCCTGTCCACGATGTCGCCGAGGCGTGGGCCCACGCACAGCAGGTGGGGGCTACCCGCATCATCGGCCCCAACTGCCCCGGCATCATCACCCCGGAGGTGTCACTGGCCGGCATCATCCCCGCGACGATCACCAGCTCCGGTCCCATCGGGCTGATCTCCAAGTCGGGCACCCTGACCTATCAGATGATGAACGAGCTGGCGGATGTCGGGATCTCCACCGCCATCGGCATCGGCGGCGATCCCATCATCGGCACCACGCACATCGACGCTCTGCGCGCCTTCGAGGACGACCCCGACACCGAGGCCATCGTGATGATCGGGGAGATCGGTGGGGATGCGGAGGAACGCGCCGCAGAATTCATCCGCGACCACGTGAGTAAACCGGTGGTCGGTTATGTCGCGGGTTTCACCGCCCCGGAGGGCAAGACCATGGGGCATGCCGGGGCGATCGTCACCGGGTCCGTCGGCACGGCCCAGGCGAAGAAGGAGGCGCTCGAGGCAGTTGGGGTGCGGGTGGGCACCACTCCGTCCGAGGCCGCCGAGATCATGAAGGAGAGCATCGCCGACCGCTAGTGGGCAGGCGCTGTCGTGCGTCGAAAAGCATCGTTGAGCTGCGGATTTGTGGGTTAATATGACATCTGTGTAAGGTATTCACTTGTGCGCAGGACGGAGCGACTGCTTCGGATAGTGCATTTTGTAAGGCCCTGTGGCGCAGTTGGTTAGCGCGCCGCCCTGTCACGGCGGAGGTCGCGGGTTCAAGTCCCGTCAGGGTCGCTAGAGATGTTCTATACTGTAGTTCATTCTCTGGCCAGATAGCTCAGTCGGTAGAGCGTTCGCCTGAAAAGTGAAAGGTCGCCGGTTCGATCCCGGCTCTGGCCACAATGTCCGCCCTCATCAAGGAATTGATGAGGGCGGTTTGTTGTTTTCTGTATAAAGGCCTCAGACAGGTCACACCACGAGCAGAAAACCCAAGGAGCACGCCCATGAGCGATGACACCGGCAAGATCGACATCACCCACCACGAGAACCAGAAACGTTTCGTCATCACCCTCGACGGCGAGGCGGCAGGGTTCGCCAGCTACGTCGACGGCACGGACTACCGCAACTTCAACCACACCGTGATCAAGCCCGAATTCCGCGGGCGGGGGCTGTCCACGCCCCTGATCAAATATGCCCTCGACGATGCCCGCGCCAACGGCATCCGCATCCATGACTCCTGCTGGGCGGTCTCCGGCTTCATCAAGAAGAACCCGGAGTATGAGGACCTGAAGAAGTAGGCGACTGCCCAAACATATGACTGTGGCCCGGTTCCCCTGTCGGGAACCGGGCCACGGATTGGCTGGTATTAGATGTAGTAGTCCGGATCAACCAGCTTGATGGTCTCCTCCTTGCCACGCGGACGGGCCTTGGCGGGGATACCCACAGCGATGTGGTTGGCGGGGACATCCTTGGTCACCACAGCGTTGGAACCGATGGCGGAACCCGCTCCGACCGTGATGGGGCCGAGCACCTTCGCGCCGGCACCGATGGTGACATTGTCCTCGATGGTGGGGTGACGCTTCGTCTGGGTGAGCACCTGACCGCCCAGGGTGACGCCGTGGTACAGCATCACGCCGTCACCGATCTCTGAGGTCTCCCCGATGACCACACCCATGCCGTGGTCGATGAAGAAACGACGACCGATGGTGGCACCTGGGTGGATCTCAATGCCGGTGAAGAAACGGTTCAGCTGCGACAGGATTCGAGCGGGGCCACGGAAACCTGACTTCCACCAGGCATGGGCGATGCGGTGGGCCCAGATTGCGTGAAGACCGGAGTACACGATGGCATTTTCGAGATCCCCCCGCGCCGCAGGGTCATGGTCGCGGGCATTGGCGAGGTCTTCGCGGATCATCTTCACAACTGAAAGCATGCAGGCAAGTCTAACAGCGTGCACTTGGGCCATCAGAGAATCCCACCCGGATTAATTCAGGGGCCTGACCCGAATGACAAAACCGCCCCTTTCCCGAACTGGCGCGGGGAAGGGGCGGTGAGATGCTCGCGGTTGATTAGTCGCGGATGTCTTCGTAGAGGACGGTGGAGACGTAGCGCTCACCGAAGTCGCAGACGATGGTGACGATGGTCTTGCCGGCGTTCTCCGGCTTGGCAGCCAGGTCCAGAGCGGCCTTGATGTTGGCACCGGTGGAGATACCACCCAGGATGCCCTCCTCGGTGGCCAGCTTGCGGGACCAGGTGACAGCATCCTCGTTGGAGATGGTGATGACATCATCCAGGACCTTGCGGTCGAGGTTCTCCGGGATGAAGTTGGCGCCGATGCCCTGGATCTTGTGCGGGCCGGCCTTACCGGAGGTCAGCAGCGGGGATGCCTCTGGCTCGACGGCGTAGACCTGGGCCTCCGGATTGTGCTCCTTGAGCACGCCACCGACACCGGTGAGGGTGCCGCCGGTACCGAAGCCTGCAACGAAGATGTCGAAGTTGCCGTCGGTGTCCTCCATGAGCTCCTTGGCGGTGGTTGCGCGGTGGACCTCCGGGTTGGCAGGGTTCTCGAACTGACGGGCGAGGATGGCGTTCTCGCGCTCGGCGACGATCTCGTCGGCCTTGTCCTTGGCGCCCTGCATGCCGGCGGCACCCGGGGTGAGGACGATTTCCGCACCGTAGGCGCGCAGCAGAACACGGCGCTCGGTGGACATGGTCTCCGGCATGGTCAGGACAACCTTGTAACCGCGGGCTGCGCCAACCATGGCCAGGGCGATACCGGTGTTGCCGGAGGTTGCCTCGACGATGGTGCCACCCGGCTTCAGCTCACCGGAAGCCTCGGCTGCGTCGATGATGGCCAGACCGATGCGGTCCTTGACGGAGTTGGCGGGGTTGAAGGACTCGACCTTAACCAGGACGGTGGCGTCCAGGCCCTCGGTGAGGCGATTGAGTTTGACCAGGGGGGTGCGGCCGATGGTCTCAGTGATGTTGTTGTACACGTTGCCCATGAAGGGGGTGCTCCTTAACTAAACAGTTCTCTCGATGGAAAGTTCACCGGACGGTCGGGATACCCGTGTGTGGATGACCGGGGTGTCCCGCGCCCTATAAGAAGCGAGTCTACACCAAAGATCCCCCGCAAAGCAGACGGATCGGTCTAGTTTTTCTAGACTGTTAGGTTTGGGCAGGTTGGCGGGTTTTTTGAAGGATGAATTAAATGCGGGAGTGGTCGGAGGGTGGGTGGAAGTAGGGCGGAGGAGGCATTTATTGGCAGATTCCCCACATGAAAACCCACAAAAACGTGTTATACGCCACTGTGATGGTGGGACCTTTCGGAATTTTCAACCTAACTCGGGGGTGATTGGGTGTGGGTGGGCAGTAATGGGCACTGTGACGGTGGGAAAAGGGGAAAAATGCGGTGTGAACTGCATGTAAGTGGACAATGGGGGTGGAAGTTGTGGGGAGGGGGTAGAGTTAAGGGGGTGGGGAACTTTTTCCCATACCCCCAAAGTCAAAAGAAATAATGCAGATAGTCAACATAGTCAGCAGGTAGGGCGAACTATGACTACCCCCAAAGGGGAGTTATACTGTACATCTGACGGATATTTCTTACTCGTCTGAACCCCTTCGGGTGTACCAGCACGGGTGTAAAGCAGGAGGAAAACAACAAGGTGGATACCCAGCGGATCAAAGACGATGAGGATGCCATTCGCTCGGCGCTGGCATCGCTGAAAACCGCCACCGGCATTCCCGTGACGATGTATGCGACAGTCCTCCCGGACAATCGCCTTCAGATCACCCAGTGGGTTGGTCTTCGTACACCGGCGCTCCAGAACCTGATCATCGAACCCGGTGTGGGTGTCGGTGGCAGGGTCGTGGCAACCCGTCGTCCGGTCGGTGTCAGTGACTACACCCGTGCCAATGTGATCTCGCATGAGAAGGACTCCGCGATCCAGGATGAGGGGCTGCACTCCATCGTGGCAGTTCCCGTGATCGTCCACCGGGAGATCCGTGGCGTTCTCTACGTTGGTGTCCATTCCGCGGTTCGTCTCGGCGACACTGTCATCGAGGAGGTCACCATGACCGCCCGCACCCTGGAGCAGGATCTTGCGATCAACTCCGCCCTGCGCCGCAGTGGGGCTCCGGACGGTCGTGGCGCACTCAAGCCGAACCGCGTCATGAATGGTGCGGAATGGGAGCAGGTCCGATCCACCCACTCCAAGCTGCGCATGCTGGCGAACCGGGTGGCGGATGAGGAGCTGCGTCGGGAGCTCGAGGAGCTGTGTGACCAGATGGTCACGCCGGTCCGCGTGAAGCAGACGACCAAGCTGTCCGCCCGTGAGCTTGATGTGCTCGCCTGTGTGGCACTGGGGCACACCAATGTTGAGGCGGCTGAGGAGATGGGTATCGGCGCGGAGACGGTGAAGAGTTACCTGCGCTCAGTCATGCGTAAGCTCGGCGCCCATACCCGTTATGAAGCAGTCAATGCAGCCCGCCGCATCGGCGCACTGCCCTGATCCGTTCCACCTGCTGAGAAGCAGTTAGCGTTTTCCCCTAGCGTTTTCCACCCGGAACCCACTTCACGTCATCGCCCTTGTTGGCGACGCGCGAGAGAATGAACAGTAGATCGCTCAACCTGTTCAGATATTTCGCCGGCAGGACGGATGTGGTGTCCGGGTGTTCGCGTACCGCCACCCATGCGGAGCGTTCCGCCCGACGGGTGACCACGCGTGCGGTGTGCAGCAGCGCCGCGGCAGGGGTTCCTCCGGGCAGGATGAAGGAATCGAGGTTGGGGAGATCCTCATTCCACTTGTCGCAGTCCGCCTCGAGCCGGTCGACGTACTCGGGCAGGACACGCAGGGGCGGGTACTTGGGGTTTTCCTCGATGGGGTTGGCGAGATCGGCGCCGACGTCGAAAAGCTCATTCTGCACCCGACGCAGCAACGTCACCATCGCCTCGTCGGGGTTGCCCAAGGCGAGCACCTCGCCGATGGCGCAGTTCGCTTCGTCGGTGTCGGCGTAGGCGATGAGGCGCGCGTCATCCTTGGGTACGCGGCTGAAATTCGACAATCCGGTCGTGCCGTCATCGCCGGTGCGGGTATAGATCTTGGTTAGGTGAATAGCCATGTTTCAAACGGTAGCCGTCATCCGCCCCCGCCGTGCACCATTCCGACGGCGGGGGCGGATAAGGTGGGTGGGGTGAAAGACAAGTTTCTAGTCAATGGTGGAGCAAGGCTCCAGGGATCCGTGCGTGTCGACGGCGCAAAGAACAGCGTGCTCAAACTCATGGCGGCCGCGCTGCTGGCGGAGGGCACCACGACCCTGACCAACTGTCCCGAGATTCTCGATGTCCCCCTCATGCGTGATGTCCTGGTCGGTCTCGGCTGCGAAGTGGAGATCGACGGACATACTGTCACCATCCACACCCCGGCTGAACTCAAATCCGATGCTGACTTCCCGGCGGTCACCCAGTTCCGCGCATCGGTCTGCGTGCTGGGACCACTGACCGCCCGCTGTGGCAGGGCAGTCGTGTCACTTCCCGGTGGCGACGCCATCGGATCCCGCCCTCTGGATATGCACCAGAGTGGACTCGAGCAGCTCGGTGCGACCACCCGTACCCAGCATGGTGCTGTGGTCGCCGAGGCTGAAAAGCTCGTCGGCGCGGAAATCTCCCTGGACTTCCCCTCGGTGGGTGCGACGGAGAACATCCTCATGGCCTCAGTCATGGCTGAGGGGCAGACCACCCTGGATAACGCAGCCCGCGAACCCGAGATTGTCGACCTCTGCCGCATGCTGCGTTCTATGGGTGCCGATATTGAAGGTGAGGGTTCCCCCAAGATCACCATCAACGGCGTGGAGAAGCTCCACCCGACCTCGCATGAGGTCATCGGTGACCGCATCGTTGCGGGCACATGGGCGTTCGCCGCCGCCATGACGCGGGGAGATGTCACTGTCGGGGGCATCGCACCCCGTTACCTTCACCTCCCACTGGAAAAGCTCAAGCTCGCCGGCGCCCAGGTGGACACCTTTGAAAATGGTTTCCGCGTAGTGATGAACAAGCGTCCCAAGTCCACCGACTACCAGACCCTTCCCTTCCCGGGCTTCCCCACAGACCTGCAGCCGATGGCCATCGGCCTCAACGCCATTGCGGATGGAGTTGCGGTGGTGACCGAGAACGTCTTCGAATCGCGGTTCCGCTTTGTCGACGAAATGCAGCGCCTCGGTGCGGATACCTCCGTAGACGGTCACCATGTGGTGATCCGCGGTATAGAGGAACTGTCCTCAACCACCGTGTGGTCCTCGGACATTCGCGCCGGCGCCGGCCTGGTCATCGCAGCACTCTGTGCTGAAGGGACCACCGAGGTCCGCGATGTCTTCCATATTGACCGCGGCTACCCGAACTTCGTGGAGAACCTGCAGGCTCTGGGGGCCGATATCCAACGGGTTGTAGGCTAGATCCCGTTGGTCGGTTCGTCGGTTTAGTGCTGTGAGCTGGGGGTTTGTGGGTTGTCGGTGGGGTGTGTAGATTAATACCAGTCAGCGCGACCGACAACGCCCCATCCAGTACTTACTGGAGTGTGCGGCGGTAGGACAACAGGTGCTGACCCCAACGACACCATCACATCGAAACCGAAACAGCGTTTTG
>NZ_JACSPR010000003.1:378297-412759 GCF_014837045.1 Corynebacterium gallinarum | reverse complement strand
ACCTGCGGTGGTCGCCTCATGTGTTCATGGGGTCCCTCACCGGCAGTTACAGATACACCACGCTAATGGACTCCACCAGTGTTGTATCTTCCTTTCGAGAAAAACAAGCAGGACGACAGCCTCAAAACCGGCACGAACCCACTACTGCTGCACAAAGCATTTTTCGATCAGGTGCGATAGTGAAGACACGCTCTGCAAAACTGCGGCTCTGGGATGGTTACGTCCGATAGCGTGATGCACAGTGCGGTTGAGACAGGACGGGGTGCCTCAGGCAGTGACATAAAAGGCCCATTATCGGTCTCAGCCGGACGTGTTCTCATCTGTAGAGTCCATCCGAAGCCGCTTTCGTGGCGCTCTCATCGCATCAATGAAAATTTTGTCTGTGGCAGCCTCCAAGCGATCTACTGCACTACGTCCTTGGGCTTGAAGTACCCGGGGCTTAAAATCAAACCCACTGTCACTTGGATCAAGATCTGGAGGAATGGCACCCGTAAGAGCTATGCCCTTGAGAAGGGTTGGGATAGCGATATCTGCCACGTAACGTCGCAATGCTTCTATTTCTCTCACAGGAACAACCCAAGTTCCTGGAGCTCCCGGCCGCTCCACCAGGATCGTAGTGCTCGCGTCTAGCTCAATACGAGGTCCCTTTGGGAAGGATCCCAACACCGAGCCGGAATCTAGACTCCGAAGCCCACGGTCTTGCTCCCAGAGTGAGGTGTGAGAGGTCAAGATATTCGACTTAACCACCCCGAGCCGAAGCTGCCGGTGCTTGTCATCGTTTGAATACCCTTGAAGCAACGCGAGCGGATGCCGCAAGTCTGGCTCTTCACCAATCAGTGCTGCGAACCTATCTGATATCGAAGGTATGAGTTGAGTGACATCGTTAAAGGGTTGAAGCTTTTCAAGACGGTCAGCCAGGTCACTAGGGCCACTTAGGATCTCTAGATTATTGTTCTTGCGTCTTTTGCGCCATTGGCCGAACTTATCCTCACTATGACATATAGGGAACTCAACGTTCAAAGCCTGATGAAAAGACAGTCGTCCGACGTGCTTCTCAGCCAAATGCCACACCGTGTTATCCAGACTCGCTCGAAGATGATTAATGGCTTCACTGAAAAGCAATGGGATTATAGGGGGCATCGGCCGAATACTGACAACCACAATGTCCACTTTTGAATCACTAATTTCTCTTTCGACAAGTTCCAGCGGCTCGCTCTTCGACCACTCTAGGGTCAGGTTTCCAATATCGAAGGCCGCTTGGTCAGCTCGTGCAAGTCGATAAGCAACTGAATGAAGCTCCTCTGGAAGCCAATCGAGTCTCATAGTTTATCCCCCATCTGTGCTCTTAACTTCCGGTTACGGAGTGTGCCTAGATCGCAAATATCCAGCCCGGTTGACACAACCCTAGTGGGGTGTACATAGATTGGATTTTAGTCCTTGATCCGGGCACACCCGACTTCACGTCGAACGCTAATGCCATCTATCTGGCCTGCGGTCTCTCGGGGCACTCATGTGAGTGTGGTGGCCGGATGAAGATTCAGTCCACTGTCCATCCCATGGAATTTTTCACGGAACTCGATGGAATCAGGGGTGGAATTCCGCAGGGAAACCTATGCTGACCGGGGTTTCCCAAAACCGTCGCAGGCTGGAAGGTTATGTACCTTCCAGCCTGCTTTTTCGTGCTCCCCCGCAGCGCCCCACCAGTTTTCCGCTTCTGCCCCACCACCTCTGAGACCCGTGGAGAGACAACCCCCGCGTGAGGTAGCCATCTTGGGCTGCCATGAGCATTTCCCATGCTGTCCTGCTAAATCGCGGGGTCCATTACCCGGTGAGCACAGTATCCACCCGTAGAAGCTCCCTCAAAAATGTCATCACGAAGATGAAGAAATCCTCATTTTCATCTCATGGAGGATTCATCATGGGCCGCGATCATGGTTCTTACAGCGCCACACCGGTGTTGTTGAACGTGTTGTTGAACGTAAAGAGAGAATTCCCCCATGATCAAGCCCAATGGCATCAGATTAATCCCTGCCGTTCTCATTGCAGGGCTGACACTGGTGTTTTTCGCTGTGGTTCTGCACGCTGCGTTGATCGCCCGGGTTCATCATCAGGCCAGGGTGGATGTGCAATCCACCGTGCGGGATTTTGTTCAATTCTCAGGTTCCCAGGAAGCAGATTCTGCGCATTCGCTCTTGGCTGAGTTTATTGAGCAGCATCCCATCAGCACCGATGAAGCGCTGGTGGGCATCACCCCGGGGCAGTTGATTCAGTCCGACTGGGCTGAACAGCCCCTCGATTACGGAGATGCCCTCGTCGTGGCCGCCACGGACAATCCGGAGGCTGCCGGAGTTGTGGAGAAAACGGAGGGTCCCATCTACTGGGCTTCGGTAGAAATCGAGGCAACTGATTCTTCCCTGCTCATTGCCCGGTTCACCGGCATGGATATCCGCCATACCCAGCGTCTCATCCGGATGGTGGTGTCACTTGTGGTAGCGGGTGTCACGGTGGTGGGAATGTTGTGGTGGTTTTTTCCCAAGGCTCAGCGCACCCCTCAGCTGGTGGAGGGGAATGTGAGCATGGTGGGGAAAAGCATCGGGGAACATTCTGGTCTGGAGCTGTCTCTTCCATCGGATCCACGGGTCATCCTGCGGGTGGATGTCTCAGCACTGGGCACAGCGCTGAAGGCTGCCGCTGATTTCTGCCGGGGCACCGCAGCCGGCATGAGCATCCGGGACCGCACCGTCACCCTGTGGTTGCATTCCCCGGACACCCAGCTCACCTCACATCAGCTCAATACAACTTTCAGCGCTCGTGAAATGCGCCCGGTGCTCGCTGCCAGCCAGCAACACGGTGCTGTGGCCTGGGTGGAATCCGCTCCCCGGTCAGGATGCACCATCGGCATTGATCTGCCCATCCATCAGGACAGGAGAAACAATGCGTACCAGCACTGATGGCTTCATCGGTCCCAGATACCGTGTCTATGCCACCAGGCCGGGGTCAACGTCACGCATCCGCAAGGTGATGCCCATTGTCAGTGCCCTGTCCATCCCCATGATCTGGTTTATGACCCTGCCGGAGACTTCTGAAACAGCAGGTGCTGCCATGAGCTCTGATGCCCGGGTGACTCTGGTGGTCTTCGCTGTTGCGGTGTGGCTGTGGGTATTTTCCGCTGTATCAGACACTTTCGTAGCACTCAGTGCGGCGAGCGTGTTGGTGTTGTTGGGAATTATCAGCGCAGATGCACTATTTTCCCCATTGGGTAGCGAAACAATCTGGTTGCTGATCGGCGCTTTCATTATCTCCTCCGCGGTGACCAGATCCGGGCTGGCTATTCGGGTGGCTGTGCGGATCAGTGTGGGGATATCCTCACCGCGAATCCTCGTCCACGTCCTCACCTTTGTCACGGTGCTCACGGCTTTTGTTGTTCCTGCCACGAGTGGTCGTGCTGCATTGATCCTGCCTGTCTTCCTGGCTTTCTCCGCTGTGCTACCTGCATGGCTGTTGCGGGTGCTGGCCATTACGCTCCCCAGCGTGGTGCTGTTTTCCGCGGTGGCATCATTGATCGGCGCTGGTGCCCATCTGATCACAGAGCAGATTCTGCTCGACCAGGGTTTGGAGGGGTTCAGTTTCACACGCTGGTTATTACTGGGCCTACCTTTCGCCCTGTTCAGCTCCCACCTTGCGGCCGAGATCATTCTGCTGGCGCTTTCCGACGACAAGCAGCGCGCCCAGCAGCTGGTGATCACCGAGAAGGCACTCAACCGGGGCAAAGCCCAGGAGCCCATCGGCGCAAAGGAACTCCGTTCCCTGCTCGTGCTGGGAGGGGTGGTCATTTTATGGTTCACAGAGTCCATCCACCATATTCCTCCGGCCATGGTGGCGGTACTCGGTGCGCTGCTGGCTGCCTCCCCATATATCGGAACGGTGGATCTAGCTGAAGCTGTCCGCAAGATCCCCTGGTCATTGTTGTTATTCATGGCGGCGACCATCGCCATCAGCCAGGCCCTGACGGAATCCGGCGCGGTAGAGATCCTGACCTCATCGCTGCTTCAAGGACTCAATGGCACCATGTTTGTGCTGGTGGTCATTGTCGTCTCCGCTGCTGCACACCTGGTCATCCAGTCCCGGTCTGCCCGCTCAGCTGTCCTGATTCCCATCGTGGTGGCGCTCGCCCCGGTGGTGGGGGTGAATCCCGTGGCTGCAGCGTTCATCTCCACCGCCGCCGCTGGATTTTGTCATACCCTGCCGGCCTCAGCGAAACCCCTGGCGATTTTCCGCGGGGATGACACCAGCACCCAACAGCACTTCGATCCCTCAGACCTGGCCCGCATGTCACTGCTCATGGCCCCAATGTTCATCACGGTGACCGCTGTGTTCGCCTTCTACATCTGGCCGGCCCTCGGCCTTCCCCTCTTCACCTAAACCCAAATCAAGGAGCATTCCCATGACTCTCTACCTGCCAGAACGTATTCTTGTCGCCCCTTCAGGCTTCAAGGAGTCCCTGTCTGCCGTGGAAGTTTCCGATTCCATTGCAGCCGGTGTGCGCCGCGTCCTTCCCGGCGTGCGTGTGGATACCTTCCCCGTCCCAGATGGGGGTGAAGGCACCCTGGAAATCCTCAATTCCCGTTCCGGAACTCTCCTGCATACCGAGCAGGTGATAGGCCCGGTCGGAAAGGAAGTCACTGCCCAGTGGTTGGAATATGTCGATGAGGGCGTCGGTGTCATCGAAATGGCCCAGGCGGCCGGACTCAGCCTGGTGCCCCGTGATCAGCGCGATCCCACCGCCACCACCACCTACGGAGTGGGGCAACTCATCGCCCGCATGTTGGATCACGGCATCAACCACATCATCATCGGCTGTGGTGATTCCGGAACCTCGGATGGTGGTGCCGGAGCGCTCAGCGCGCTCGGTGCCCGAATCCTGGATGATTCCGGTGCCGAGGTAACCCCGGGTGGTAGAGGCTTGAGCGCTGCAGTGAAAATTGATACCACGAAGCTTCACCCGAAGCTGATTGATGCCTCCCTCACCCTGGCCTGCAATATCCATAATGTTCTCACTGGGAAAAATGGGGTCGCCGCTGTATTCGGACCGCAGAAGGGGGCCACGAAGAAGCAGGTCAAGCAACTGTCCAGAGCGCTGGAGCAGTGGGCCACTCTGCTGGACCACACCTTCTCCCCGGCAGCGGACCTCCGCCGTGGTCCCGGTTCCGGTGCATCCGGTGGGCTCGGGGCAGGATTGATGGCCCTGGGGGCAGTGGCCCGGGACCGTTTCGATGTCCTGCTCTCGGACCTTCCCACCCCTACCGATCTTGATGGTCTCATCAGCACTTCTGATCTCATCATCACCGCCGAGGGGGCCATTGATTTCCAAACACCCCGGGGCAAGGTACCCGCCGAGGTGGCACGGCGTGCACGCGTCACCGGAGTTCCGGTCCTGGCGTTGGCCGGTTCGCTGGGCAAGGGAGCGCCCCAGGTACACGATGTAGGTATCGGTGCCATCCAATCCATCATGACTGTTCCCATGGCCATGGAGGATGCAGTCCGCGATGGAAGCGAACTCCTGACCGATGCTGCCGAACGCGCAATCCGCCTGCTCATGCTCGGTTGTGCCGTCTCCGGAAGACGCGAGGATCATATCCGTTCCCACTTTCAGTCAGCCGCCTGAGTCACCATGAAAACTTTCATCCCCATTTCATCTTCAGCGTCAAAGATGGAAGTAGATTAAAAAACCCAAGGGAGAACACCATCATGAAGTCACTTCCGCGCTTCGCTCCGCTCATCGCTATCCTGGCGCTGCTCGTGCTTGTCGCTATCGGTGGATCGGCACTGGCCAACAACACCTCAGCACCCGAGGTGGATGCGGAGATGGCCACCGTGCGGCTGAACACCAGCAGTGACCAGAGCACTCCGCCAGATCAGCCGTCTTCGCAGCCGATGATATCAACCGCGGCACCGGAGCCGGATACACAGCGCCCGGCCCAGGTCCCAGCGCCATCCCCTGACACCGCCCCAATCCCAGCTCAGGTACCACCGCCGGCCTCCAATCCCGTACCGGCACCTGTTCCCCAGGTACCGCTGAATTATCAGTACTGGGATGATGGGGATGATGACGACTGGGACGACTACGATGATGACGATTGGGACGATGATTGGGATGATGACTAAACCCATGCGCCACGCCTCTTCCCCCTGCCCCACCATGTTCCCCGGATGAGCAGATTCAGGCTCCTCCACAATTCGCCAGCATCCCTTCGCTGGCGAATTGTTTTCTGGATGACCGCGGTTGTGTTCACCACGCTGACCAGCGTCGTGGTGATCACCCGTTCTGTGCTGCTCTCTGATGTCGTCGCTGTGGCCAATTCGGCTGTTGAACAGGAAATCGGTGAATTTCGTCGTTTTGCTGATGAGGGTACGGACCCCACCACAGCCACCCCCTTCCATTCCCCGCAGCGATTGATTGAGGTGTATCTCTCCCGGCAGATTCCGGATGACAATGAAGCCATCGTGGGTATCTTCTCCGATCAACTGATCCAGGTGGATTTCTCCCAGCTCAGTGGGCCACACCCGGAACCGCTGACCTATAACGAACCCCTCGTTGAGAAGGTCCTCGCATCCTCATCCCATTCCGGGGTCTTTGATGATCCGGTCCGTGGCAGGGCCTATTGGGGACGGGTGGCCTTTGAAACAGCTCCCGGTACTACGGATGGGCATTTCATCGTCGCCTATTTCACAGAACCTGGCGAAACAGCCGTCAAGAAGCAGGTCAGGGTCCTGTCGTTCGTCGGTGCCGGAGGCGTGTTGGCTTCCGTGCTGATTGCCTGGTTGATTGCCGGGCAGATCATTGCCCCCATCAGGCGGGTCAGTAAGGTGGCTTCAACGATTTCCAATTCTGACCTGACCCGGCGCGTGCCGGTGGAGGGTAACGATGAGATTGCGCAGTTGGCCAGTACGTTCAATGAGATGTTGGATCGTTTGGAGACGGCGTACAACGATCAGCGTCAGTTTGTTGATGATGCAGGTCATGAATTGCGGACACCGATCACGGTGGTGCGTGGTCAATTGGAGTTGCTGGAGAGTTCGCCACCTGAGGAGCGGGCACGGTCAATTGAGTTGGCCACCACGGAGTTGGATCGGATGGCACGGATGGTGAATGATCTGTTGACCCTGGCGGTGGCGGATTCCGGTGAGTTCCTGCATGTGGCGCCCGTGGATGTTACGGAGTTGACCATTGATATTGAGGATAAGGCACGCACCATCAATGATCGGGTGATGTTGGTGGATGCTGCCGAGGGTGTGGTGGTGCTGGATGAGCAGCGGGTCACGGAGGCGATTCTGGAGCTCTATGGCAATGCGCTGCGCTATTCGGAGGGGCCGGTGGCCATTGGTTCTGATTTCCAGGGTTCTGGGGTTCAGCGGGTGTTCCGGATCTGGGTGCGCGACAGTGGTCCGGGTGTGGAGAAGGATGCACAGGAGACACTGTTCAGTAGATTCTCCCGCGGTAGGCAGGCTGATCCCCGGCATCCGAACCGGCCGAAGGGCGCGGGTCTGGGTTTGTCCATTGTGAAAGCGATTGGCGATGCCCATGGTGGGCGTGCCTATGTTGAGTCCACGGTTGGTCTGGGATCGATCTTCGGTCTGGAGATCCCCGCCCCGGACACAGCAGATGTAGAAAAGACGGAGGAGTAGATGGCCATGGAGCGGATTCTCATCGCGGAGGATGATGATGGCATTGCGGACTTCATCAGGCGGGGCCTGGTGCAGGAGGGTTTCGAGTGTGAGGTGGCGGTCTCCGGCGCGGCCGCGTTTGCGCGCGCCCACAGTGGTGATTTTGACCTGATGATCCTGGATCTGGGGCTGCCGCATATGGATGGTGCGGATGTTCTGGAGCAGCTGCGTGTGTTGAAGGTGTCGCTGCCGATCATTGTGCTCACCGCCCGCACGAACATTGAGGATCGCATCCGGTCCCTGGAGGGTGGGGCGGATGATTATATGCCCAAGCCTTTCCAGTTTGCGGAGCTCCTGGCACGGGTGAAGTTGCGTCTGGCCAGCCGTCAGCCGGTGGAGAGGACCACGAATGCTCACCTGCTCAAGCACGGCACCCTGGAACTGGATCTACGCACCCAGAAGGTGTTTGTGGCAGATAAGTGGCATGATCTTTCCCGCCGTGAGTTTGATCTGCTGGAGACCCTCATGCGTCATCCGGGTCAGATTCTCTCCCGCGCCCAGTTGTTGAACATGGTGTGGGATATGAGCTTTGATCCGGGGTCCAATGTGGTGGATGTGTATATCCGGGCGCTGCGTAAGAAGATCGGCGCGGAGAAGGTGGAGACCGTCCGGGGTTCTGGCTACCGACTCATTTAGCAGGGCAGACCCTGTTACAGAACCCAGCTCCCCGCCCTGAGCAGTCAGGGCGTCGGTGTTGTTGTCTCCTCTTCCACAGCTTCGCGGTCCGGTGTGTTGTCGGATGCCACCTCAATAACCGCAGCCGGTGTGAACCGCCGCAACATCACCCAACCGATGATCAGCAGGCCACCCAACACAGCTACGCCCACCCACACCGGGGTCAGGGTGCCTCCGTTGCCCAGGGCGGTCAGGGCGAAGGTGGGATAGTGCAGGGGCATCAGCCCCGCCAGGATCTGCCACACGGTGCCGATCTCCGCCACAGCGGTGACGTTCCAGACGTGTCCGACCACAGCAACCTGCGCGATCCATCCGATCACGGCGGCTATCACTGCTCCGGTCACACCGAAGGCATGGATGAGCACGCGGGCCATCACCGCCGAGGCCATGGTGGCCAGCAGCAGCACCGCCACGGCTCCTGCCAGCGCGGCAGCCCCCATGCCGAGCGCCACCGTGAACACTACGACACCACCCAGTGCGGTGATGCCCAGCACCACGAAGGCCAGCAGCCACCGGTTACGCAGCGTGAACCATCCGAGTGCCACCCCGGCCAGCATCACCATGGTTGCGATCAGGAAGGCGTACATCGGTGGCAGGGAGGCCGACTGAGCCTCGGATCCGGATGCGGTGAGCTCAACCCCCGCCGCGGGCATCTGGGGTGCCGGCAGAGCCCGCTGGACGGCACCGGTCTTCTCCTGGTTGAGCGCAGCCATGGCCTCGAGGCGGGAGGCCCCCTCATCCAGAGCGCTGAAACCCGCGACAGCCTCACCGACACCCGCCTCCAGCTCACCAAGGCCGGTGGCCAGTTCAGCAGCACCGTTGGTGGCTGTATAGATGCCGTCGTGGTAGCCATAGCCTGGAACTGCCAGCTGGTTGGCCAGGTCGCGGGTGCCGGAGCGCAGCTCGTCGAGGCGGTCGGTCATCTCCACATCGAGGCCGGCCTTTTCCAGCTCGCCCTTCAGGTTCGCGAGCTGGCCCCGGATCTGCTCAGCCTCGGGCCGGTCCATGGCAGCCAGGTCGCGGTCGGCCTGCTCCAGGGCCATCCGGATCTGCTGCGTCAGGATCACCAGGCCGGTCATCTGCTCCACCGCGGAGGACACACCATCGGCGATCTCGGTGGCACCGGTGCCCATCTGCCCCGTGCCGGCCTGCAGTTCGATGAGACCCTGGTGGAGCTGCCGGGCGCCCTCAGCCGCGGCACCCACGCCCTCCTGGAGGGGGGTCGCGGCGTCGACAAGCTCCTGTGTTCCGGCGGTGAGCTCACCGGTACCGCTGGCGAGGAACCCGGCTTGGGCCCCGGCCTCACCGGCGGCGCGACGGGCCTCGATGAGCTCCTGACTGTTCGCCGATGCAGGCGCGGGTGCACCCGTAACTTCCCCGCCAGACGACCAGGACCGGGAGATGTCCATGTCTGTGGCGGTGGCGAACACCGTGCCCGCGATGAGCGGAATGAAAAGAAGCAGTACCGCCAGAATCCCACCCCTGCGGGTGGCTGGTGTTTCGGTGGGAGCAACAACAGCAGACATACTTACGAAATGTAGTGACCCCGCCTGGTGTGAGCTGGTAGGCGCACCGGATGATCACACTGGTAACGTCTATTTGAGTTTTTGTAATGAATCATTTCCAATCGAAAACCTGGGTCGTCGATCATTCCCGACGGCGGGGTGTGGGGAAACCAGCATGACCTTACTACTAGTGATGGTACTGGCTGCGTTCTCGGTGGTGTTCTCGCCCATCGTGGTGCGGGTACTCGACCGGAAAGCCGGTTGGCCGCTCGCGTTGATCTTCCTGGCCGCGGCCTATTTTCTGATCCGTGAAGCCGGGCCGATCCTGGATGGCACCCCGCTGACCTGGGAGGTCGTGTGGATACGTGACCTGATCGGCACGGGTACGGACGTCATGTTCTCCCTGCGCGCCGATGCCCTGAGCCTGTTCTTCACGTTGCTCGCGCTGGCGATCGGCGCCATCGTTTTCATCTACTCCACGGAGTATCTACCCCGTCAGAAGGGCAGTACCAGTTTCTACACCATCATGACGGCGTTTACCGCCTCCATCCTCATGCTGGTGCTTGCCGATGATGTCCTGGTGCTGTTCATCGGCTGGGAACTGGTGTCGCTGGCGTCCTTCATGCTGATCGCGCGTTCCGGTTCCGGTGGTGAAGCCGGTTCCATCCGTACCCTGATCCTCACCTTCTTCGGTGGCCTCACCCTCCTGGCTGCCCTGGCGATCGCCGCCACGAAGGCCGGCACCACCAACCTCACACAGATCCTGGCCGCGGATTTCTGGGCCGATGAACCCGCCATCACCATCACCGTGGCCATGCTCATCGCGGTATCCGCCTTCACCAAGTCGGCGCAGTTCCCCTTCCACTTCTGGCTGCCCGAGGCCATGGCCGCGGCCACCCCGGTCTCCGCATTCCTGCACGCCGCCGCCGTGGTCAAGGCCGGTATTTACCTGCTCATCCGGTTCAGCACTGTGTTCCACGATGTGGCGGCATGGAACTGGCTGCTCATCGTGGTCGGCATGGGGACGGCGATCATGTCGGCGTACTTCGCGGTCCAGAAGACGGATCTGAAGAAACTCACCGCGTATTCCACCGTGTCCCACCTGGGCTGGATCGTGGCCACCATCGGTGTGGGCACCCCCTTCGCCATCGCCGCGGCCCTGGTGCACACCTTCAGCCATGCGCTGTTCAAGTCCTCACTGTTCATGCTCATCGGTGTGATCGACCACCAGACCGGCACCCGCGATATCCGCCGCCTGGGTCCACTGGTCAAACAGATGCCGTTCACCTTCGCCTCCGTGCTCGTCGGTGCGTTGTCCATGGCCGCGGTCCCACCGCTGCTGGGTTTCGTGTCCAAGGAGGGCATGCTCACCGCGTTCCAGGAAGCCCCCATCGGCAATGTCGGTGTGGTCATCCTGCTCGCCGCTGCCACCATCGGTGCCATTCTCACCTTCACCTATTCCGCGAAGCTCGTCCTCGGTTCCTTCGTGGACGGCCCGCGCGATATGTCCCATGTCAGGGAAGCCCCGGTCTCCCTGTGGCTGCCGGCCGCCCTGCCTGGCCTGGCCTCCCTTCCCCTGGTGTTCGCGCTCGGGCTTTTCGACGCTCCCATCAATGCGGCGGTCACCACTGTCAGCGGAGTCTCCCCGGACAGCCACCTGGCGCTGTGGCATGGCATCAATGTCCCGCTCATCCTCAGCCTCATTGTCCTCGCGGTGGGTGCTGCCCTCGCTGTGGCACGGAAGAAGGTATGGCCTGTCGTCGAGAAGCGTCCGGTTCCGATCCCCTCGGGCAACGACTCCCTGGCTCTCCTGCACCACTGGCTCACCCGCATGGGCCGGGTGCTCGCACGAATGGCGGACAGCCACAATCCACGTGCCCACCTGGTCAACCTGATCCTCCTGCTGGTGGTGTTGGCCGCCGTGGCCACCCTGTCACCCGCCGTGGTGCTGGGCGCCAAGACCGAGGGCATCGACCGTTGGATGGATCTCATCCCACTCACCCTCATCACCCTGTCGGTCATCGGGCTGGCCACCAACCGCAACCGTCTGAGTTCCGCGGTATTCATCGGCACTGCCGGTGTGGGCGTGTCCCTGCAGATGTTGCTGCTCGGTGCCCCTGACGTGGCGCTCACCCAGTTCCTCGTGGAGGCCCTGGTCGTGGTGATCATTATGATGGTGGTCCGCCACCAGCCGACCCTGTTCAAGAAGGGCACGAAGAATCACGCCACCACCGTCGTGGTTTCCATCCTCGCCGGTGTGGCCGCCTTCCTCGCGGTGTGGGGTCTGCTCGGTCGTCGGGACCGTTCCGAACTGGCAATGTGGTACCTGGACAACGGGCCTGAGATAACCTCTGGCGCCAATGTGGTCAACACCATCCTCGTGGAGTTCCGAGCACTGGATACCCTCGGTGAGCTGTCCGTGCTGGGCATGGCCGCCGTAGTCATCGGTGCGGTGGTGGCCTCCATGCCACGCCACCCATTCCTCCAGGGCACCCACCCACGTCCCTTCGGACAGTCCCAGCTCAACTCCATTCCGTTCCGCCAGCTGGTTCGCTTCCTCATCCCGGTGCTTGGTGTCTTAAGCTTCCTGGTGTTCATGCGTGGCCACAACGATCCCGGTGGTGGATTCATCGCCGCCCTCATCGCAGGTGGCGCCCTGATGTTCCTCTACCTGTCCAAGGGCAGGGACAGCAAGGCCTTCGGAGACAATGTCCCGTTCCTGCTCACCGGCATCGGCATCCTCTTTGCGGTATTCGCCGGTGTTCTGGGCCTGATGCGTGGTTCCTTCCTCTATGCCATCCACTTTGAGTTCGGTGGCCAACACTGGTCCACCTCCCTGATCTTCGATGTCGGTGTCTACCTCGCCGTGCTTGGCATGGTGTCCATGGCCATCAACGATCTCGGTGGTTACCTGCGCCCGGGTTCCCCCCTCGAGATGCTGGACTTCGCCCGCAGATCCGGTCCCCTGCCCCCGACCCCGGAGGTCCCCGGGGAACCCGACGGGGACGAGGACTGGCCGGATCCACTCAACCCGGCCACAGCCCCGGTGGATGCCGTCATGGCCAAGGCCGCCGCCGCAGAAACCGCTGCAGCCGGCGGGGCGGTAGCCACGGGCACCGCCGATACCCGTGACGTCGGCCCCGGTTCAGCCGCGGCTGCGGGGGATACTCCCGGTACCGGTCCCGCATCGGAAGACACCACTGACGATAAGGAGAACCTGCGATGATCCTCGCACTGACCATCGCCGTCCTCTTCGGTGGAGGCGTCTACCTCATCCAGCAGCGGGGCATGGTGCGCATCGTCTTCGGCATGTCACTGATCAGCCACGCCGCCAACCTCACCATCCTCTACGCCGGTGTGCCGGCCTGGCGTGGTGAGCCGTTCCCGGACCGCACCGCGATGACGGACGCCGCCGACCCGCTCCCCCAGGCTTTCGTGCTCACCGCCATCGTCATCGCCATGGCTACCACCACGATCCTGCTGACGTTGGCGGCCCTGGGCCGCAGCGATGACACCCGTTCCGTGGAGCCCGAGGATGACCAATCACCACTGACCACCTCGGCCCGCTCCCTCTACAAGCCGGGGCACACCCCGGTTGACGTGGCCCGGAGAGCCCAGAAACAATCCGAATCCCCCGCGGCAGGGGATGCCGGGGTCGCCAGCGATACCCGCGCACCCCAGAGGGAGGACCACAACTAATGGCACCTGACATACTCCTTCCCATTTTCGTCGCCGTTCCACTGACAGCATCCGTGCTGGCTGTGATTCTGCCCAGCAGGATGATGCGCGACCTGTTACACATCATCGTGCCGTTTGCCGGCATCCTGGCCGGCGTGTGGCTGTTCGCCCACACCGCCGAACACGGCACCATCGCCCACAGTGTGGGCCTGTACGTAGGTGGCGTGGCCATCCCCTTCGCAGCGGATGCCTTCAGCGCGATCATGATCATCACCACCTCCATCGTGGCGGTGGCGGCCAACTGGTTCGCCACCATGGTCGGTGAGACCCGGGCCCGGTTCTACCCGGCCCTGACACTCATGCTCATCACGGGTGTCAACGGCGCCCTACTCACCGCCGACCTGTTCAACTTCTTCGTATTCATCGAAGTGATGCTTCTGCCGTCCTACGGTCTGATCGCCATGACCGGCACCTGGTCCCGTCTGGCCGCGGGACGGATCTTCGTCCTGGTCAACCTGTCTGCGTCCACGCTCCTGGTGGCGGGCGTGGGCATCCTCTACGGCGTGGTCGGTTCCGTCAACATCGCGGCGCTGCAGGGTGTGGTCAGTGACAACACCACCGCGGCGGTCGCCATGGGCATTGTCATCATCGCCATCGCAGTGAAGGCAGGTGTCTTCCCCGTCCACACCTGGCTGCCCCGCACCTACCCGGGTACCTCCGCCGCGGTAATGGGATTGTTCTCCGGTCTGCACACCAAGGTCGCGGTGTACATGCTGTACCGCATCTATGTGATGATCTTTGATCTTGACCCCACGTGGAACTGGTTGATCGTGGCCCTCATGGTGGTCTCCATGCTGATCGGTGGTTTCGCCGGCCTCGCGGAAAACTCCATCCGCCGGGTGTTGGCCTACCAGATGGTCAACGGCATGCCGTTCATCCTGGTCATGCTGGCGTTCACCTCCGAGGATCCGCAGCGGGCCCTTGCCGCGGGCCTGCTCTACACCCTGCATCACATGATCACCGTTGGCGCTCTGATTCTCACCTCGGGCGCCATTGAGGAAACCTACGGAACCGGATTGCTGTCCAAACTCTCCGGTCTGGCCAGACGGGATCCGTGGGTGGCTGTGGTCTTCGCCGCGGGTGCCTTCTCCGTGGTGGGATTCCCACCGTTCTCCGGGCTGTGGGGCAAAGCGTTCATCGTCCTGGGGATCGCCCGCGATGCCAGCGTATGGTCCTGGATCGTCATCGCCGCGATCGTGATCGCCAGTTTCGGCGCTCTGTTGTCCATGATCCGGGTGTGGCGGGAAGTATTCTGGGGTGGTTCCATCACAGCACACGGTGTCTCCCCTGCACTGCGGGTCAGTCCCGCCAAGATCGCCCCGGCCACCGCGCTCATGGTGCTGTCGGTGGCCATGTTCCTGCTGGCCGGCCCGCTTATCGACGCCACACTCACCGCCACCGCCGGTCTGCTCGACACCACCGGCTATATGGATGCCGTCCTGGGCGATGAGGCCGTGGGGGTCCCCAGCCCGAACTACACGGGAGGTAACTAGAAATGTTGCACCTTTTGACCTTCGGCCCCTGGCTGGTCGGCCAGATCTTCCTCAGTGGTTTCAACGTGGTTACCTCCGCGCTGAAGAAGGAGGCTCCATTCACCCCGGTGGTCATCCGCTACCCACTGCGGGTGACCAGGGAATGGCAGATCGCGGCGCTGTCCGCCTGCATCACCATGACACCGTCCACCTTGTCCCTGGGTCTGCGTGAACCCCGTGAGGAGGGCGCCCCCATGGTGCTGCTCATCCAGGCGGCCTTCGGTGCTGATCCGGTGGGGGTATTTGAGTCCATCGCCGACATGGAGGCCCGCATGGCACCCCATGTCAGGGGCATCAACCACGGTGTCCCCGGGCAGGGTGAGGGCAACCAGATCCGCCCCGGCGACTTCGAGTACCCCAGCACCGAGATCGCCGACACCGCCCGTGACACCGTCAGCCGTGGAAAGAGGGATACCCCGTGAGTGCCTTTGAAATTGTCATCACCATCGGCATCGGTATGGTCGCCGTGTCGCTGGTGGCCTCCATGGTCCTGATCCTGCGTACGAAGGACTTCATCACCCGTGCTGTTGTATCCGACATGATCTTCTACTCCATGATCGCGATCTACCTGATGTGGTGCCTCAACAACGCCACCTCCATCGCCTATGAGATCGCGTTCCTGGCCGCCATTCTCGGTGGCGTGCTGCCGACGATGTCCATGGCCCGCATCATCACGAAGGGACGCAGGTAGATGACCATCCCAGAAATCATCATCTCGATCACCGTCATCATCGCCGGGTTGTTCTCGCTCGGCACGGCGCTTGCCCTGTGGCGGGCCCCGGATCCACTCACCAGGGCGAACCTGGTTGGGCCGACCGTCGGTGTGGTCATCCCGCTGTTGATCATGTGCCTCATGCTGCGTGAATGGACCACCACCGGGTTTGACCTCAACAACTTCATCCGTGGCTGCCTGGCCATCACGGGTGTCTGGGTGGTGGCCTCCGTCGGGTCCTTCTACCTCGGCCGCGCCATCTACGGGGTGACCGTGGTGGACAACCGCAACCGGGAAACAAACATCGGTTGACGGGCGCTTTTCGACGCCCCACCCCCACCGCCTCCCGCACCCTCGTAGTAAAGGTGCGGGAGGCGGGCGTCGTTAAGCAGCTCTTTCCCTCTTTTTCATCAGCGGACAGCTGAATTCACAGGTTTCCTGAACTACTATCGGATGTGATTCATCTATTGCCCGATCAAGTGAAGGAGTACCCCATGCGTTTCAAGAAGCTCGCAGCCGTGGCACTGTCCACCGCCCTCATTTTCGGTGGCACCACCGGCGTCGCCCACGCACAGTCCGCAGCACCGTCCCCAAGCTCCGAAATTCCGATCCCGCCGGAGCTGGTCGGCTTTGTCACCCAGTTCAACGTTCCCGCTGATGTTGCCTTTGCAGGTCTCCAGATCGCTGCCGCATGGTTCGCCGTCGGTCTCGGTTCCAGCGCACTGAGCCTGGGCAGCTCCGCCCTGGGCACCGGCAGCGCCGTGCTCAGCTCCCCGCTGTACTGATAGACAAACACCACCCCTGCGCCCGTCTCGGCGGGCACAGGGGTGATGTTCTTTTTCTCCAGCGGAAAACCCCACCTGCAGGACGCAGGTGGGGTTTTCACATCACACAGTGGGAGTAGTTGACACTACTTCTTGTCGATGTCATCACCGGTGGAAGAGGTGTGCTCAGCTGCGCCGGCTGCCTTCTTCTGCAGGTAGAGCTCCTTGACGCGTGCGCCCAGGTTCTCATCCACGTTGGTCCAGTACTCGTAGACGCGTGGCTCGGTCTCCTCAGAGATGCCCTGCATCGCGTTGGAGATGTTGTCAGCCAGACGTGCCTTCTCCTCGTCGTTGTACACCTCGCGGTAGAGGATGCCGGCCTGCATGAAGTCGTCATCATCCTGGTGCTTGACGTAGGCGGCGCGAACCAGGTCGGTGCCGTGCGGGTCCGGGTTGACGTAGATGTCGGAAGCCTGGCCGTAGGAGGTGTGGTTGGAGGAGGAGGTCTCACCGTCATCCAGGTAGCCTGCGCCCTTGGAGTAGCGGTTCGGGCTGTAGGAGGGCTCACCCTCGGCATCGAAGACGTACTGCATGTGGCCTTCGCGGCTGTAGGTGTTGACCTCATTGATCGGACGGTTGATCGGCAGGTCGCGGTAGTTCGCGCCGATGCGGTAACGCTGCTGGTCGGCGTAGGCGAATGCGCGGGCCTGGAGCATGCGGTCCGGGGACAGGCCGACACCTGGGACGATGTTGCCCGGGTCCAGGGCGATCTGCTCGATCTGGGCGAAGAAGTTACGCGGGTTGCGGTTGAGGATGAAGTAACCGACGTCGATGCGCGGGTAATCCTTCTTGGACCAGACCTTGGTCAGGTCGAAGGGGTTCCAGCGGTAGTTCTCGGCGTCCGCGAACGGCATGATCTGAACCTTGACATCCCAGATCGGGTAGTCACCGTTCTCGATCGCGTTGTAGAGATCCTCACGGTGGTAATCGGCGTTGATGCCGGCCATCTCCGCGGCCTCGGCGTCGGTGAAGTTCTCCACACCCTGACGGGAGATGAAGTGGTACTTGACCCAGAATGCCTCGCCGTCCTTGTTCACCCACTGGAAGGTGTGGGAGCCGTAGCCGTTCATGTGGCGGGTGGTCTTCGGGGTACCGCGGTCACCCATCAGGTAGGTCACCTGGTGTGCGGACTCGGGAGCACGGGTCCAGAAATCCCACTGCATGTCGGCGTCGCGCAGACCGTTCTTGTTCAGACGCTTCTGGGAGTGGATGAAGTCGGGGAACTTCATGCCGTCACGGACGAAGAAGGTCGGGGTGTTGTTACCGACGATGTCGTAGTTGCCCTCCTGGGTGTAGAAGCGGAGTGCGAAACCGTGGACATCACGCCAGGTGTCAGGGGAGCCCTGCTCACCGGCGACGGTGGAGAAACGGACACCCATCGGGGTGACCTTACCCGGCTGGAACAGATCAGCCTTGGTGTACTGGGACACATCCTCGGTGATGTGCAGCTCACCGAAGGCACCATGACCCTTGGCGTGGGGGATACGCTCAGGAACGTTCTCACGGTTGAAGTGGGCGAGCTTCTCAAGGAGATGGATGTCATTGAGAATGTTCGGGCCCTGCGGGCCGGCGGTTACGGAGATGTTCTCGGAGGCAACCGGTGCGCCGCTGTGGCGGGTGGTGTTTCCAGCCACCTTCGGACGCATGCCACGGTCGATGATCTGATCTGCTGCTGAGTTCTCAGTCATGTACTCAACCTTCCTGAATTTCGTTTTTCCTATTGATCGGAACTTATTGATAGCCTAGCGGATAAAGTCACGTTACGCTACCCCCTTGATGCGTGTCATGCCATCGGAGTGCGTTTATCCAGTAGGGAACGGAAACGATCTGCGAGACAGAAAACCCCCGTTCCCCCCAAATGTACCCCCTCAGACGGGGTCGCGCGCGTGATCACCCACGTTGATGGCTAGTCTGAAGCAGCGCTGTGAACTGGTATTCTTTCCTGTTGTGAAGTCCCCCGAGCGTAACGACGCCCACGTCACGGAGCTGGCTCTTGCCGCCGGACGCGGGGATCGTGACGCCCTCACCGAATTCATCCGCGAAACCCAGGATGACGTCTGGCGGCTGCTTGCCCACCTCGGTGGCCGGGAGATCGCCGATGATCTCACCCAGGAGACCTACCTGCGTGTCATGGGAGCACTCCCCCGCTTCGCCGCACGCTCCTCCGCCCGCACCTGGCTGCTCTCCCTTGCCCGGCGCGTGTGGGTGGACAACATCCGCCACGACATGGCCCGTCCCCGCAAATCGCACGTCGAATATGAAGACACCGGAGTCACCGACGCCACGAACTCCACCATCTGGTCCGAGTGGATCGACGTGCGCACGCTTATCGACGCACTACCCACCGAACGTCGCGAGGCACTGATCCTCACCCAGGTGCTCGGGTACACCTATGAGGAGGCCGCCAAGATCGCCGGCGTGCGGGTGGGCACCATCCGGTCGCGTGTGGCACGCGCCCGGGCCGACCTCATCAACGCCACCTCCAGTGCACTTGACGACGAAGAAACCGGAACCCGCGGTCCTTAAAGATCAGTAATCTAGACCCCATGAGTACCCCCATCCGAGGCGACCAGACCACGCCGCCGGATTCTGTCCATAAGGCAACGCGCCGGGGCATCATTCTGGCCTGGTGCACCCTGGCTTATCTGATTGCGGACACCATTATCCTCTTCATGATCAAAGGCAATTCCCAGGCCATGCAGGCCGCCTGGGTCCAGGACCTGCTGGGGATGGTTCCGCCCCTGGCTTTCCTCATCGGGGTGAGGTTGGCACGACGCCGGGCATCCCGGGAACATCCCTATGGCTTCGCACAAGCCATGGACATCGCCCACCTGGCCGCCGGTGCCGCCCTGATTACCTTCGGGTGTTTCCTCTTCTTCGACTCCACCATGACCCTGGTGGCACGCGAACGTCCCGACATCGGACAGTTTTCCCTCTTCGAACATGACCTGTGGCAGGGGTGGGTGATGATCGGATTCTCGTTCATCACGATTTTCCCACCCCTGCTGCTGGGCCGATTGAAGATGAAACCCGCAAAGCTGCTGCACAGCAAGGCTCTCTTCGCCGATGCCCGCATGAACCGGGCGGATTGGATGGCCGGGACAGCCTCCATCGTCGGCATCGCCGGTATCGGCTTGGGTTTCTGGTGGGCGGATGCCGTGGCCGCAATCCTCATCTCAGTGGACATCCTGGAAGACGGCTATAAAAACCTCAAGGGCTCATTGAGTTCCATGATGGACTCCGTACCGAAAAGCCTGGGTAAGGGGACACCCCATCCGATTCCAGGTCTGGTAAATGCCCGCCTGGCAGAGTTGGAGTGGGTGAAGGAGGTGGGCAACCGCACCCGCGAGGAAGGCCACGTCTTCCACGTGGATGCCTTTGTGGTGCCGGTGGATGCCACTGCCGTGACTGCGGCGGATCTGATCGATGCCCGAGAGATATGCCACGGATTGCACTGGAAGGTCCACGATGTCTCTGTGATCCCGGTTGCTGAACTTCCCCCGCTGCTCAGGACCGATTCCGCCAGCCTGGGAGAGGTCGAAACCACCTGAGGTGTCCTTCTCATCGGGGTGATTCCTGGCGGGGCACAGAATAAAAGCGGGGTCGACGCACCACTGCAGGTGCGACGACCCCGCCCATCACAAGCAGGTGGTGCCGTTGCTCAGGCGACCAGCAGCTCCGCGATCTGGATGGTGTTGAGGGCAGCGCCCTTGCGCAGGTTGTCCCCGGAGACAACAAACACCAGGCCACGGTTGTCATCAACGGTGGAGTCCTGGCGGATGCGGCCGACGAGGGACTCGTCGATTCCGGCGGCGGCGAGGGGGGTCGGGACGTCGACAAGCTTGACACCCGGGGCACCAGACAGCAGTTTCTTCGCCTGATCGACGGTGATGGAGCTGGTGAACTCGGCGTGGATGGTCAGGGTGTGGCCGGTGAACACGGGCACGCGCACGCAGGTGCCGGAGACCTTCAGATCGGGCAGGCCGAGGATCTTCCGGGATTCGTTGCGCAGCTTCTGCTCCTCGTCGGTCTCGAAGGAGCCGTCATCAACCAGGTTGCCGGCGAAGGGCAGCACGTTGTAGGCGATCGGGGCGACATATGGGCCCAGGTCACCGGCATCGGCAGCCTGACCGTCGTGGACGAAGTCCACGTTGTGGTCGCCGAGGGCTGAGACCTGCTTGGCCAGGGTCTCCACGCCCGCCAGACCGGAACCGGAGACCGCCTGGTAGGAGGAGACATGCAGCTTGACCAGACCAGCGGCCTCATGCAGTGGCTTGAGCACCGGCATGGCAGCCATGGTGGTGCAGTTCGGGTTGGCGATGATGCCCTTGGTCAGGTTGTCCTTGGCAGACGGGTTGACCTCGGAGACAATCAGGGGCACCTCATCGTCCTTGCGGAAGGCCGAGGAGTTGTCCACCACGGTCGCGCCGGCCGCGGCGAACAGCGGTGCGTACTGCTTGGAGGCGGTGCCACCGGCGGAGAACAGCGCCACGTCGATGCCCTTGAGGGACTCCTCGGTGGCCTGGGTGATGTCCTCAACCTCGATCTCCTGGCCGCGGAAGTCGAGCTTCTTACCGGCAGAGCGTGGGGAGGCGAAGAAACGGACGGAATCAGCCGGGAAGTCGCGCTGCTCCAAAAGGGTGCGCATAACCTGGCCAACCTGGCCGGTGGCGCCGACAACGGCAATGGTGGTCATTGAAAAACCTGCTCCTTAAGTGAAAAGCGTGGATTAACGTCCGGTACCGGCGTAGACGGTGGCTTCTTCATCGCCACCGAGCTGGAACATCTCGTGCAGTGCACGGGCAGATTTGTCCAGGTCACCCTCGCGGATGAGTACGGAGATGCGGATCTCGGAGGTGGAGATGAGCTCGACGTTGACGTTGACGTCGCGCAGGGCCTCCATGAACTCGGCGGTGACGCCGGGGTGGGACTTCATGCCGGCGCCGACGAGGGAGACCTTACCCACCTGGTCGTCGTAGAGCACGTTGGCCCAGTCGCCCTGCTGCTGCATCTTCTTGAGCAGCTCCATGGCGCGTGGGCCGTCGGACCGTGGGCAGGTGAAGGTGATGTCGGTGGTGCCGTCCTCCACGGAGGAGACGTTCTGCAGAACCATGTCGATGTTGATCTCGGCGTCGGCAAGCGCACGGAAGACCTTGGCGGCCTCACCCGGCTTGTCGGGGATACCCAGAACGGTGACCTTGGCCTCGGACTTGTCGGTGGCTACACCGGTGAGAACTGCTTCTTCCATAGGAATATCCTCCATCGAACCGGCGATCAGGGTGCCGGGGTCATTGCTATAGGACGAACGGACGCGCATCGGAACGTTGAACGCACGGGCGTACTCAACGCTGCGCAGCACGAGGATCTTGGAACCGACAGCCGCCAGTTCCAGCATCTCCTCAAAGGAGAGGCGCTCCAGCTTCTGGGCGTTGGGGACGATGCGGGGGTCAGCGGTGTAAACGCCATCCACATCAGAGTAGATCTCGCAGACATCAGCCCCAAGCGCTGCTGCCAGCGCAACTGCCGTGGTGTCGGAACCGCCACGACCAAGCGTGGTCACATCACGGGTTTCCTTATTAACGCCCTGGAAACCGGCGACAATACAGATCTTGCCCTCATCGAGCGCCTCACGCACACGCCCCGGGGTGACATCCACGATCCGGGCGTTGCCGTGGCGTTCGGTGGTGAGCACGCCGGCCTGGGAACCGGTGAACGACTGCGCCTCGGCGCCGAGGGATTCAATGGCCATGGCCACCAGTGCGTTCGAGATCCGCTCACCGGCGGTCAGGAGCATGTCCATCTCACGGGCGGGTGGAACCGGGTTGACGGCCGCGGCAAGATCGAGGAGTTCATCGGTGGTGTCGCCCATCGCGGAGCAGACCACGACGACATCATTTCCGGCCTTCTTGGTGGCAACAATCCGTTCAGCAACATTCCGGATGCGTTCCGCACTCTCCAGTGAGGAACCGCCATATTTCTGTACGACTAGGGCCACCCTTGCGCACCTTTCGTTCACGGTACTGACAGTTACGCCTTTTCACTCTACCTTTCCCACCCCCCGATACACATACGAGGGAAACTTTAGGTCCCACCCGGTATTCCTTTTGCTTACCGGCTTGCTTATCGACGCCCACCGCCCCACCCTGCCGGACCACCTCCCGGGAGTCCCCCTTACCCACGCCCCTGGCTCATCTACTAACGTTGATCGGGTGCAAAGTGATCTGTTGGCCGTGTTATTCGCACTGGCATCAGCCCTCACCATCGCGTGGGGAACCGTGGTCCGGCACGGTATCGCTGTCAGCGCGCCGGCGGGCACCTCCCCCATACTCACCGCTATCCAGAAGCCGATGTGGTGGGCGGGCATGTCCACCGCCATCATCGCCTACGGCCTGCAGGTGGTGGCGCTGTCCTTCGGCCCCCTCCTGCTGGTTCAGCCGTTTCTGGTGATGTCGCTGATGTTTACCCTCCCGCTGTCAGCCGCCTACAACAAACGACGCATGTCCCTGACGGAGATCTTGTGGTCCACACTGCTCACCGCCGCGGTGGCGGTGGTCCTGGTGCTGGGACGCCCCATCGGCGGAGAGGATCAACCACCCATCCAGCGGTGGATCCCCGCCCTGCTGATCGGCGTGGTGGTGCTCAGTGTGATCTACAGGTTGGGGGCGCGATCCGACAAGCGACGCAGGGCGTTACTCCAGGGGCTGGTCACCGGCGCCATCTTCGGTTATGTGTCGGTGTTGTCCAAGGCCGTGGCCGACAATTTCAACCTGGGGGGTTTCTCCGGCCTGTTTACCGCATGGGAGCTCTATGCCCTCATCCTCGTGGCCACCGTGGGCACCTGGGTGCAACAGAATGCGTTCAATGCCGGCGCCCTGCGAACCTCCCTGCCGGCGATGAAGATCGGTGAACCCATCGTTGCCTTCACCCTGGGTTATGCGGTGCTGCTGGAGCGGTTCCAGGCGGTTGACTGGGAGTGGATCGGAATGGGTGCGGCACTGGCGGTGATGGTGTTATCCACCGTCGTGTTGTCCAGAAAGAGCCTGTAGGCACCTACCCCTTCACCTTCCCCGTCCCCGGACATGACTGTGGCCCGTCCCCCCTCAATCGGGGAAACGGGCCACAGTACTATCCGGGTTGTTCAATCTCTCCCGGCTGCCGGGGTACTAGCTGCTGGCAGGCACGGAGGACAGGAAACCGGAACTTCCGGCGCCGTTGATGATGTCGTAAAGCCCCACGGACAGGCTGATCAGGAAATCAAATACGGATGATCCGACATAACCGAGGTCCTCGATCACGATCGGGATAGGAATAATCATCATGGTGGAGCTCCCTAGTGTGTTGTCAATGGAGGGGAAAGGTGGAGGCCAGCCCGGAAAGCTGACCTCCACCTGTCAGGCCCTATGGTTTAGGATTCGTTGCGCCGTCCACGGAGGACGAGCCACGTACCCAGCAGCAGAATCATGATTCCGCCACCAGCGAGCCAGATGACATCAGCGCCGGTGGATGCAAGACCAGTACGCTGTGTCTGCGGAGCAGCACCCTGCTGAGCCATTGGGGCTGCGCCCCGCTGTGGCTGGATGCCGTCCTTCGGGGAAGGAGGCTGGATGCCGTCCTTCGGGGAGACCTCCGGAGCAAGCGGTGCAGCCTCTGCCGGAGTGGTCGGTGTCGGTGCAACCGGTGCCGGTGGGACGGAGGATCCGCCACCGATCGGAACCAGCGGAAGCGGGATCGGGATGATGATCAGCGCGTTCGAGCTGGTCTTGTTCTCCAGTCCGACCTGGATGGGTGCATCCGGATCGGTGATGGTGATGACACCGGACGGGGATGCGCCGGGTTCGTCGACGACACCTTCGCCGGACCAGATGATCTCGCCCCACTTGACGTTGCCGACGCTGGTGTTAGCGCCAACCTCGGTCAGGGTGATCTCGGTGTTCAGCGGCAGGCCCTCCAGGGAGACCGGCTCGCCCGGAGTGACATTGAAGGTACGGGACTGCTCATTACCCTGCAGGTCGAGCCAGTCGGCGCGGACCTGGAAGACAGCCTCGTCATCGTTTTCAACATCATCGCCCTTAGGACCGGTGACCTTCTTCTCTACGATGATTTCGCCACCAGGTTCGATGTCGAAGGTCTGATCCTCATCGTTGGGGTCCTTGTGATCGGCCACCGGAGCGGTGATTCCGACCTCGAAGAGCTCCTCGAAGACAACCAGCTTCTCACCGGCGTAGGTTATCGCGTCAGCAGCGGAGATGGTGAAGATTACGTTCACAGTGCCGGAGACATAGAACTCACCAGCTGGAGCAGCATCCGTGGTGAAGGTGGTGGAACCGAAGATGCCGGTTGGGGTGACGGTAGCGCCAGCCACGTGCATCAACTCACCATCGAGACGGTACTCGGTGTTCGGCTTCAGGTTGGTGTAGCTAACGGTATCGATAACCTCACCACCGGTAACCGGGAGAATGTTGTCGGCGGAACCGGTCACATTCGCCTTGGTGCCGATTTCGATTTCAGGAACCTCAACGGTGAAGGTCTGATCCTCATCGTTAGGGTCCTGGTGCTCTGCAATCGGGGTGACACCGGTAGCCAGGAAGAGTTCCTCGAAGACAACCAACTTCTGGCCGCCGTACTCCGCAGCCTGACCAGCGGTGATCGTGAAGGTCACATTCGTAGTACCGGAGACGAAGAACTCACCGGCGTCTGCAGCAGGCGTGGTGAACGCGGCGGCTGCAATGATGCCTGTCGCGGTCACATTATTAGCTGCATCCACGTGCATGAGCTCGCCCTCAAGGCGGTACTCGGTGTTCGGAACCAGGTTGGTGTAGGAGACAGTGTCCACTACGGTGCCACCGGTGATCGGCAGGACGTTCGCTGGGGAACCGGTGACGTTAGCCTTGGTACCGATCTCGATTTCTGGGCGCTCCACCTCGAAGGTTTGAGCTATGTCAGTTGGATCGCGGTGCAGAGCAACAGCGGCGGTGATACCTACCTCGAAGAGATCTTCGAAGACGACTAGGGTCTGGCCACCATACTGCTCAGCCTGAGCTGCGGAAATGGTGAACACAACCAGTGCGGTTCCATCGACGTAGTTCTCGCCGGCATCTGGAGCGCCAGTGGTGAAGATGGTCTCACCCATGATGCCGGTTCGCAGGACAGTAGCGCCATCCACGTGCACCAGTTCACCGGCAAGGCGGTACTCGGTGTTCGGCTTGAGGTTGGTGTAGCTAACGGTATCGACAACCTCGCCACCGGTCAGTGGCAGCAGCTTGGTGTTCGGGCCGTTGGTGGCGGCAGAGGTACCGATGGTGATCTCTGGAGCCTCGACGAAGAAAGTCTGGGCCTGATCATTAGGGTTCCGGTGTTCCGCAACCGTGGCGCTGGTTCCTACGTTAATCAGATCTTCGTACACAACCAGCTTCTGACCACCATAAGTGGCAGCCTGATCAGCGGTGATCGTGAAGGTCACGTCCTGGGTGCCGGAGACGAAGAGCTCTCCAGCTGGGGCAGCAGGAGTGGTGAAGACAGCCGAGGAGGTAATGCCCGTTGCGGTGGCAGTAGCGCCAACCACGTGCATGAGCTCACCGTCGAGGCGGTACTGAGTATTCGGCTCGAGGTACTTGTAGGTAACGGTATCTACTACGGTGCCACCGGTCAGTGGCAGCAGCTTGCCATTAGGGCCGTCTACCGAAGCAGAGGTACCGATCTCAGGGTTTGGGGTATCCACAAAGAAGGTCTGCTGAAGATCGGTAGGATCTTCGTGCACAGCAACTGGCACGGTCGGTGTTGCTCCACCGGGCTCGAGGAGACGCTCAAAGACAACGAGTTTCTGATCGGCCAGACGCTCTGCGTCAGCTGCAGAAATGGTGAAGGTTACCTCTGTGGTGCCGTCAACAAAGAGCTCACCTGCCGCAGCCGGGCCGGTAGTGAAACTGCCGGAGGCAGTAATACCGGTGTCCACGAAGGTGTTGTCAGCAGCAACCGCGACGATCTTGCCGTCCAGGGTGTATGCGGTATTTGGCTTGAGATTCTCATAGGCCACGGTATCCACAACGGTGCCGCCAGTGAGTGGCAGGACGTTATCATTAACACCCTGAACCTGAGCGGTAGTACCGATAAGAGGCACATTGTTGAACAGGTAGTTGGTCAGGCTGACGCCGACGTTTCCGGCCTGGGTGGTGGTGATCACTGCGAACGGACCATTTGCGTCGGAACCGGGAGTGACACCTGCACCTGTAAATACTGGAGTTCCCCAGTCATGACCCGGGAATGCTGGTGGGGCAACCTCGGATAGTCGGATGGTCCAGCCTGCAGGACGAGCATTCCTGCCGGTAACCGGAGCTGCACCAGCCCTGACCTGCACGACATAGGTAGCTTCTGCAGTGCCGCCCGGGTACTCACCTGGCGCAAACTCTTCGACCTTAACGGCGAAAGGAGACTGCGCAGGATCAAAACCAGTTGGGGCCGAATCAAGAACCTTGTTCAAGCTGAAGGAACCGCGGGTAACGCCGATGGCGGTACCGGAGGTCTGCATCGTCTGGGTGACACTGGCGTCAGCAGTGATATTTCCATAGACCAGGTTGTTCTGATACTCGGTGCCACGCGGATCCATACCGCCAGATGCGGTACAGAGGCTGTAGACGATGGAGATCGGAGAGCCGGTGCCAAGTGCGATTCCCGTTGGAGGAACATCAATGGTGATGGTCATGACGTTGCCGACGACGTCTATATCAGCGGTGAGCGGTTCGCCCAGTCGACCGACGATCAGGTTGGTAACCGCGTCGTTTTCGCAGACCTTCAGCTTGGGATCGAAGGTGTCAACGAGCACAATATCATCAGTGATGAAGGTGTTCGGAGGTCCATCGATTACACCCGTCCAACGGGTAACGGTGGCGGCAGGCTGGTCAACCAGTTCGCCGCCGAAGGAGATCAGGCGGCCACTCTTACCGAGGGAGTAATCGGAACCGAGAATGTTGTACTGGCTGCTGACCGCGTTGGCGATGGCAGTACCCTGCCACTCACCATTGGCACCGGTATAAGGCTGTCCGGAGATCGGGTCAATTGGAACGTTGGTGATAGTACATTCGTAGCGGCTGGCGCCAACATTTGGAGCACAGTTGCCCCAGACATTGCCGGCCGCATCAACCAGCTGATCAATCGGGATAGGAACGAGGCGCAGCGGTGGATCGGGGATATCGATCTTGAAGCGGTCGCCCGCAGCTAGATTCGGGGACAGTGCAGAGGCGTCCCAGGTACCAAAAATTTCGACGTTGTCGCCGACATAGATGTTGCCTACCTGGCCACCCTCTAGACGAATACCATCGGCGGTAACGACGACGGGGCGGAAGCCCTCGGCATCCTGGTCAGTGGCCTGCATCGGGATGACTTGCATCGGGCCGATAAGTCCGTCGAGCGCATCAAGGAGGGCATTGCCGCCGTCAGGATCAACAACTTCGTTGTCAGTGGTTTCAGCAGGCTCATCGTCAACAATGACGGTGTCTTCCTCAACAACCTCAGGAGATGTCTCCGTCTCTTCAATCAGGATTGGATCGTTGAGAGCTCCGAGCTCATCTGCGATTTCACTAATTGTGGAGTCTTCCGTTACCACCTCATCTGCTTGTGCAGAACTCATAGTTGGGAGCAACGCAAACAGCAGAGCCATCACGGCGAGGAACACCGTGACCGGAATCCAGAGGGACACCCCCTTCCTGAATCCGCGTGTGGATGTGTACTTATTCATGATTTCCTTCCAAAGATCAAAGACCACCTACGGGTGGACCTACCTATCAAGGTTGTTCAATGAGTTGGCAGGCTGTTGCAACGGAGAGATCTGCCACTCTGCGCGCAAGCGTATCAGCGGAAAAATACCAGCTCAACGGACCGAGAAGACTAAGTTTTAGCTTAGAAAAAAGGAATGAGACTGCCGAAATTCGACGGACTCAATAATGGCGTTTCCTGCACCCTGTCTGCTACTTACTTGTGAGCCAGTTCAAAATGAACGATTATTTATTCCAAAATGCTGAGCATTTGATAAGTGTCCTCCACCCCCAAGTGGGGCTGGTAATACAAAGTACATAACTACTAACTTTTTAAAAGATCACAGTCATGTGCCAGCGAAAAATACGCTTTCCGGGATGTTGCTCCACCCACCCGCCACCTCGGCCACCCCTCAACCGGTGCACCATTCCCGTCATTTTCCTGACGGAACACAATCGGTACGGTAGGCTGCTGTGCATGTTCTCATCACATGAGCGAAGCGCTCTTCTTCTTCGCCGCGGCGGGTCCCAGAGGTCATAGCGACCGGCACCCCGTCGCGGAGTTTGTGTTGCCGGTCGTGAACCCGCAACAGCGCTAGAGTTTGATTCGAGAAAACAAGCGCACACTCCACGAAAGATGAGTAACCATATGTCCCCGAATGATGCCTTCATTTCCGCCCCCTCCGAGGTTCACACCCCTGATGGTGACCGCCAGCCCAACCAGCCCGCCTGGAATAGGCAGCGCAACTCCTCCATGCCCGTAAAGCGCTACCTCCCCTTCGAGGTCGAGGTGGAGGACATCACCCTGCCGGACCGCACCTGGCCGGACAAGAAGATCACCCAGGCACCCCAGTGGTGTGCTGTTGACCTGCGCGATGGCAACCAGGCCCTGATTGATCCCATGTCACCTGAGCGTAAGCGCCGCATGTTCGAACTGCTGGTGAAGATGGGTTTCAAGGAAATCGAGGTCGGTTTCCCCTCCGCATCCCAGACTGATTTCGACTTCGTCCGTGAGATCATCGAGAAGAACATGATCCCGGATGACGTCACCATCCAGGTCCTGGTCCAGGCCCGTGAGCACCTGATCCGCCGCACCTTCGAGGCGTGTGAGGGCGCGAAGAACGTTATCGTCCACTTCTACAACTCCACCTCCATCCTGCAGCGCGACGTGGTGTTCCGCATGGACAAGGACCAGGTCAAGACCCTGGCCACCGATGCCGCTGAGCTGATCAAGACCGTCGCGCAGGACTACCCGGACACCAACTGGCGCTGGGAGTACTCCCCGGAGTCGTACACCGGCACTGAGGTGGAGTACGCCAAGGAGGTTGTGGATGCCGTCGTGGAGGTCATGGACCCCACCCCGGAGAACCCGATCATCATCAACCTGCCGGCCACCGTCGAGATGATCACCCCGAACGTCTACGCGGATTCCATTGAGTGGATGCACCGCAACCTCAACCGTCGCGATTCCATCATCCTGTCCCTGCATCCCCACAATGACCGCGGCACCGGTGTCGCAGCAGCGGAGCTGGGTTACATGGCCGGCGCTGATCGGATCGAGGGCTGCCTGTTCGGCAATGGTGAGCGCACCGGCAACGTCTGCCTGGTCACCCTGGCACTGAACATGCTGACCCAGGGTGTGGACCCACAGCTGGACTTCTCCGACATCAAGCACATCCGTCGCACCGTCGAGTACTGCAACCAGCTGCGTGTACCCGAGCGCCACCCGTACGGCGGCGACCTGGTGTTCACCGCGTTCTCCGGTTCCCACCAGGATGCCATCAACAAGGGCCTGGATGCCCTGGCCGCCAAGGTCCAGCCGGGTGCCTCCTCCACCGAGGTTGCGTGGGAGGAACTGCGTGGCACCGAGTGGGAGGTTCCCTACCTGCCCATCGACCCGAAGGATGTCGGCCGCGACTACGAGGCTGTCATCCGTGTGAACTCCCAGTCCGGCAAGGGCGGCGTCGCCTACATCATGAAGACCGACCACGGTCTGAAGATGCCACGGTCCATGCAGGTGGAATTCTCCGCCGTGGTCCAGAACGTCACCGACGCCGAGGGCGGTGAGGTCAACTCCAAGGAGATGTGGGATATCTTCGCCACCGAGTACCTGGACCGTTCCGCACCGGTTGAGCAGATCGCCCTGCGCGTCGAGAACGCCCAGACCGAGAACGATGATGCCACCATCACCGCCGAGCTGGTGGTCAAGGGTGAGAACCAGACCGTCTCCGGCCGGGGTAACGGTCCGCTGGCCGCGTACGCCAACGCCCTGGAATCCCTCGATATCGATGTGGAGATCCAGGAGTACAGCCAGCACGCCCGCACCTCCGGCGATGACGCCGAGGCAGCAGCCTATGTCCTGGCCGAGGTCAACGGACGCCTGGTGTGGGGTGTCGGCATCGCCGGCTCCATCACCTACGCATCCCTGAAGGCGGTCACCTCCGCGGTCAACCGTGCGCTGGACATCAAGCACCAGCAGGTCCTGGTGTAGTACCCAGCTGACCTGAAGCCCGGATCCCGGGGAGTCCACCATGGTGGATTCCCCGGGATCCTGTCGGTTACCCGGGTGCTTTGCCGCCCCCGCCACATCCACTACGGGGAAACCGGAACCCACCCACTAGGATGGATAAAATGAACGAACCTGCACAACACCCGGAGACCTCCCCTGAGCAGCAGCCGGGCTCCGATGCGGAGCAGGCCCAGGAGCAGGCCCGCCGCGAGGCCCAGGAGCACGCCCGCCAGAAGGCGATCACGGACGCTCCGTATGTATCAGTGACAATACAGAGCAGCGGCATCCACCCATCCACCTCCCGAATGATCACCTTCACCGCCATCACCCTCACCGCGGACAATGAACCGGTGGAAACCTTCCACGCCGTGCTCAACCCGGGTACCGATCCGGGTCCCTTCCACCTGCACGGTGTCACGGATGAGGAATTCCGTTCGGCGCGACGCTTCTCGCAGATCCTCAAAGCGGTGGACCGGTTGATCGACGGTCGTACCCTCATCCTCCACAATGCACCCCGGGCGTGGGGTTTCATTGTCTCCGAGGCCAAGCGCGCCATGAATGATGCCGCGCGGGCGAACCGCAGCACCAGCCGCAACAGCCGACGCGGGGGGCGGGGTCGGCGTCGCCAGCGGGTGGGGCATATCCCGCGGCCGGTATCGATCGTCGATACGCTCGCGTCCGCACGCCGGCAGGGGGTGGTGCTTGACGACGTCCGCATCCGTGGCGTCGCCCACGCCCTCGGCCTGGACACCCCACCGGCGGTCGCCACCACCGAACGCGCCGGGGTGCCCCACGAGCAGCTGTGCCGCGAGTCCACCCGGCTGGTGGCCGATCTCCACTTCACCCTGCGGGGTCGCGGTGAACTGGCCACCCAGACCCCCGACAACCTCCGCGCCGACAGGTTCGGCCTGCAACGCTCCCACATCCGGGTGCAGGCACAGGAGGAGAAACCGACACTGATCAACCCGGGTGTCTACCAGCCGGGCACCTCGCTGGTGGCCGGCATGGAGGTGGTTGTGGCCCCGGAGATCGAGATGGATCCCGACATCATCATCCAGGCCGCGGTAGATGCCGGTCTGAGCTATTCGGAGAAACTCACCCGTCAGACCTCCGTGGTGGTGTGCAACCAGACCCGCGACATCGACGGCAAGGCCATGCACGCCCAGCGCAAGAACATCCCCCTGCTGTCGGACGTGGCATTCCTCCAGGCTGTGGAGCGGGTGCGGGACGGAAAGGTGGCGGAGTAGGTCGTCGACAAGCGTGCTTGGGCAAGGTCACACCCAGCCGACCGCGGGGATTCACTAGACTCTAAACCCATGAAGCCTCGCCTGCCTGATTCCCTGCGCCGTCTGCGGACCCGCGCGGCCATGACCGCCGCGCATCTCGCCACCACCGCCTCACGAATCACCGGTCGCGGATCCGGTGGCATGATCGGTGGACTCGTGGCCAACGCCGTCGACCCGGAGATCATGGCCACCCTCGCCGGCGACCGCCCCGTCGCGCTAGTGACCGGCACCAACGGCAAATCCACCACCACCCGCATGCTGGCTGCCGCCATGCGCAGGCAGTTCACCATCGCCACCAATGAGGGCGGTGACAACATGGACGCCGGCATCATCTCCGCGCTGCTCGCCGGGCGCGAGGCCTCCCATGTGGTCCTCGAGGTCGATGAACTCCACGTCCCCGCCGCCATCACCCGCCTGCAGCCGTCCTGCCTGGTGCTGCTCAACCTCTCCCGCGACCAGCTCGACCGCGTCGGGGAGATCAACAAGATCGAACGCGTCCTGCGCGATGCGGTGCGCTCCAACCCGGACATGATCGTGGTGGCCAACTGCGATGACGTCCTGGTCACCTCCATCGCCTTCGACGCCCCCAACGTCATCTGGGTCTCCGCCGGCAGCGGCTGGCAGGGCGACGCCGTCTCCTGCCCCCGCACCGAGAGCCGCATCGTCTACGAGGGCAACCACTGGCGCGCCACCAAGGAGCTTCTCGACGGCCGCACCTTCGAGCGCCCCACCCCCACCTGGGCGGTCGACGGTGACACCGTGCGCACCCCCGAGGGCGACGTGATCCTGGACCTCAACCTCCCCGGCCAGGCCAACCGCGGTAACGCCGCCCAGGCCATCTGCGCGGCCACCGTCTACGGCGTCGCACTCGCCGATGCTGTCAATGCCGTCAACAGCGTGGACAACGTCGCCGGCCGCTACTCCACCATCACCTACGGCGACCACGAGGTCCACCTCCTGCTGGCCAAGAACCCCGCCGGCTGGCAGGAGGCCCTGTCCATGGTCGACCGCACAGCCGACGGTCTGGTCATCGCGGTCAACGGCCAGGTCGCTGACGGCGAGGATCTCTCCTGGCTGTGGGACGTGCGCTTCGAGGACTTCGAGCAACTCTCCGTCAAGGCCTCCGGCGAACGCGGCACCGACCTCGCAGTCCGCCTGACCTACGCCGACATCGACCACGACCTGCACCGCGACCCCCTCGCCGCCATCCGTGCCTGCCCACCCGGGCGCGTCGAGGTACTGGCCAACTACACCGCCTTCCGTGACCTGAAGAGGGCACTGGAAAAGGAGATCAACAACTGATGAGCACCCTGACAATCGGCCTGATCCTTCCCGACGTCCTCGGCACCTACGGCGATGACGGCAACGCCCTCGTCCTGCGCCAACGCGCCCGCATGCGTGGCATCGACGCCGACATCCAACGCATCACCCTCGACGACGCCGTCCCCTCCGGCCTCGACCTCTACTGCCTCGGCGGCGGCGAGGACACCGCCCAGATCCTCGCCGTGGAACACCTCGCGCAGGACCGCGGCCTGGCCACCGCGGCCGCCGCCGGTCGCCCCATCTTCGCAGTGTGCGCGGGTATGCAGATCCTCGGCGATTCCTTCCGGGCCGCCGGCCGCATCGTCGACGGCCTCGGGCTTATCGACGCCACCACAGTCTCCCTCCAGAAACGCGCCATCGGTGAAGTCGTCTCTGACCCCACCCGCGCCGGCTTCACCTCCGAACTCACCGACACCCTCACCGGCTTCGAGAACCACATGGGCGCCACCCTGCTCGGTCGCGACGCCGAACCCCTCGGCCGCGTCACCCGCGGCGAAGGCAACTGCGACACCTGGGGTGCCTCCGACGTGGTGGACAACGAACGCCAACAACACGCCGAGGGTGCCGTGCAGGGCAGCGTCATCGCCACCTACATGCACGGCCCAGCCCTCGCCCGCAACCCCCAGCTTGCCGACCTCCTGCTGGCCAAGGCCATGGGTCAGTCGCTGAAGGATCTCGCGCCTCTCGACATCGAGGTCGTCGACCGCCTCCGCGCCGAACGCCTGGCCTAATCGCAGGCTGCAACCCCGGCTCGAGCCACCGACCGTGTCATTCCGGTTGGTGGCTCTGTTTTTCCTGCTGCGGGGAGGCTTGCGCGTGCAAAAGGGTGCCAGCTCCCCTGCCGGACCGACCGTTTCTGGGCCTAACCGGCACGGTTGTGCTTCCT
>NZ_JACSPR010000003.1:0-378197 GCF_014837045.1 Corynebacterium gallinarum | reverse complement strand
GAGGGCCCCGGCGTGCATAACCATGCCGATTCCCCTGCCGGACCGACCGTTTCTGGGCCTAACCGGCACGGTTGTGCTTCCTGAGGGCCCCGGCGTGCATAACCATGCCGATTCCCCTGCCGGACCGACCGTTTCTGGGCCTAACCGGCACGGTTGTGCACCATCACCGCCACCGGCCCGACACCCATCGCCCCGGTTAGATCCGCAGGCGGCCGCTCAGGGCGCGGGACAGGGTGAGCTCGTCGACGAATTCGAGGTCGCCGCCCAGGGGCATTCCGGAGGCCAGTCGGGAGACAACGAGGTCGGGGAAGTCCTTGAGCAGGCGGGCCAGGTAGGAGGCGGTTGCCTCGCCCTCGGTGTTGGGGTCGGTGGCGAGGATGACTTCGTGGATCTGGGGTTTGTCGTCGAGAAGCGGGGCGTCGGGGGTGGAGTCGGCGAGCTCGCGGTCGTCGAGGACGCCGCCGATGCGCTGCAGCAACGTGGAGATGGTCAGCTCGCGTGGGCCGACGTTGGCCAGGGGATCGAGTGCGCCGCCGAGGACGTGGTAGCGGCCGCTGAATTCGCCGGTGCGCTCGATGACCTGGATGTCCTTGGGTTCCTCGACCACACAGATGAGGCCACGGTCGCGGCCGGAGTCGTTGCAGATGCGGCAGACCTCGTCGCGGGAGATGTTGCAGCAGATGCGGCAGAAGCGCACGCCGTCACGCACGGCCCCGAGGGCGTCCTGGAGGCGGGTGATGTCGTCGGGGTCGACGTTGAGCAGGTGGAATGCGATGCGCTGGGCACTCTTCGGGCCGATTCCGGGGAGTCGGGAGAGTTCGTCGATGAGATCCTGAAGAGGGCCTTCAAACACGGTTGTGAGTCACCTATCTTTAAACGGAGCTTAACCAGCCCAGTATCGCACATGGCAAGACCGGACATCGAAGTGCAGTCACGCACCGACGATGTCCGGCCTGGGGAGGTTTTAGAAGAGGCTGCCCATGTCGCCGCCGAAGCCCTGGGACAGCGGGCCCATCTTCTCCTGCGCGAGGTCGGCGACCTTCTTGTGCGCGTCGAGGAAAGCGCCCTGGACGAGGTCCTGGAGGGTCTCGACATCATCCGGGTCCACAACCTTCGGGTCGATGGTAACCGCGGTGACCTCGCCGGAGCCGGACATGGTGACGGTGACCAGGCCGTTTGCCGCATCACCGACGACGGAGGATGCCAGGATCTCCTGCTGCGCGGCCTGCAGCTGTGCCTGCATCTGCTGGGCCTGGGCGAGGATCTGGGACATGTCTGGCTGAGTCATTATTGACCTTCCTGAAAGATGGTGGAATCCGTTTGCGCACGAGTCTACCGACGGCCCGCCACTGGCGCGCACGAAAACCCGTCGGTTCGCTCTCGGCTTACAGCGGTTTCGCCCCGAGCTCCGCGGCGAGCAGTTCCATGGCGATGGCCTTGGCATCACGCCGGTCCATCTCGCCGGGTTCGCGGGCGGCCTCGCGCATCATCTCCTCCTCCTCGCTTTGCGACGCCCACCTCTTCTCCCCTCCCCCACCAGCCGGGGGTTGTGGCGCCGGGGTGGTCGGGGTTGCCTGCGGCGCCGACTGTGCGGGGGCAGCCTGCTGGGTCCGCTGTGGGATCCCCTCATCAGCGCTGTAGTCATAGGGATCCTCACCGGGGATGGGATAATCCTCCGGCTCCGGCGGCAGGGGCACACCACCGGAGAACGGCGCGCTGGTGCCCTGCTGTGCCTGACGGTGGGCCGTGGCATTGGCTGCGGCCTGCTCCGCGCGTTCCCGCCAGGAGAGTTTCGAGTCCCCTTCAGTGCGGGGTCTGGGCGTGGGGGCCGGAGGAGCCGCAGGGGCTGGCGGCGGAGTGGGCGGCGTGGGAGGTGCAGCTGGCTGATCGTCGCCGATCTTTACCGGCTTACCCCATCCCCCACTGCTGGGAGCCGGACTCTCAGGCTCCTCTGGCTCATCGGGTGCCGCAGCAGGCGCGGGGGCCTTGGGGTGCTGACGGGACTCCTGAGGCTGACTCGGCATCTGCTGCTGAGCCGGTTGGTCCTGCGGCGCGGGTCTGGTGGGGTTCCAGGTCGGTTGTTCAGGCTGCGCCGAGGTGGTGAACCCGACCGCTGACGGGTCGGTACCCACCACGCATTCCACAGCCAGGCGGGTGCCCAGTTCGCGTTCCAGCACGGTCACGAGCACCTCGTTGTGCTCGGGTGCGTTGAGACGGTTCGCCAGCGCCCCCGTGCTGTGCCCCAGCACCAGCGTGTTCTGCCGGATGCCCAGCACCTTGGCCTCGGTGAGCATGATCTCGGTGCGGATGTTCTCCTTGCCCACCAGCGCGCGCAGCTGCGCCCACTTGGAGCGGATCGTCGGCAGCAGGTCCGCAGCGGACACGGCTGGTGCCGCAGGCTCAGGTGCTGGCTCCGGTTGCTTGACGGGCTCCGGTGCAGGCGTGGGTTCGGGTTTCTTGACGGGTTCCGGTGCGGGTTCCGGAGCCTTAACCGGTTCCGGGGCTGGTGTCGGCGCCTCCGGTTTCTTCGGCTCCGGGCGCTGACCATAGCTTTGCGACGCCGCCAACGCCTTCGCCCTCGCCGCCGCAGCAGCACCACCCGGTCCGGAGAAGGCGGGAGCGGTCGCGGCAGCAGCGGGTTGGGCCGCACCCACCGCAGGGGCGATGACCTGCGCGACCTGGCCGCGGGAGAGCAGCAGGCGCACGCAGAGGATCTCCAGGAGCAGGCGTGGTGAGGTCGCGCCACGCAGGTCCGCCAGGCCGGTGTTGACCATGGAGGCGAGGGTGGCCAGCTCATTGCCGGAGAACATCGCGGCCTGGTCGGTGAGGACCTGGGCGCGGTCGGTGGGGGCGTCGACAAGCCCGAGGTCGAAGGCCTCGGGGACGGTCTGGAGGATCATGAGGTCGCGCAGGCGGTCCAGCAGATCGGTGGCGAAGCGGCGGGGGTCGTGGCCGGCCTCGATGACGCGGTCGATGGTGGCGAACATGCAGGCCTTGTCGTCGGTGGCGAGGGCGGTGATGGCTGCGTCGATAAGCGTGAAGTCGGTGACCCCCAGCAACGGCAGGGCGCTCTCGTAGCTCAGGCCGTCGGGGCCGGCGCCAGCGAGCAGCTGATCCAGGATGGAGAGGCTGTCGCGGGGGCTGCCGCCGCCGGCGCGGATGACCAGGGGGTAGACAGCATCGTCGACGTGCACGCCCTCCGCGCGGCAGGTGCGTTCCAGCAGCCCGCGCATGGCGCCCGGCGTGAGCAGCCGGAATGGATAATGGTGGGTGCGCGAACGGATCGTGCCGATGACCTTGTCCGGTTCGGTGGTGGCGAAGATGAAGATGAGGTGCTCCGGTGGTTCCTCCACGATCTTGAGCATCGCGTTGAAACCCTGCGGGGTGATCATGTGCGCCTCATCGATGATGAACACCCGGTAGCGCGACTCCGCGGGGGCGTAATGCGCCTTCTCCCGCAGCTCACGCATGTCATCCACACCGTTGTGGCTGGCGGCGTCGAGCTCGGTGACATCCAGATTGCCTGGCCCGCCGGGGGCCAGGGACACACACGAGTTGCACACTCCACACGGGGTGGAGGTCGGCCCCTGCACACAGTTCAGGGACCGGGCCAGGATGCGTGCCGACGATGTCTTGCCACACCCACGCGGACCCGAGAACAGGTAGGCGTGATTGATGCGTCCACTATCCAACGCGACGGAGAGCGGGGCGGTCACATGCTCCTGCCCCACCACCTCGTCGAAACTTGCCGGTCGATACTTGCGATACAGAGCCACGCCTTGAGCATACCCGGGCAGACCGGGCTCACCAGACCGGCCAGTCAGGACCAGCCGGGACTAGCGGTGCAGGTCGAGCAGATCGACCTGCTGTGCCGCCATCTGCTGGAATAACACATCACCACCGTGCTGGGCGGCCACGGCGAATTCCTCATCGGTGAGCAGGATCAGCTGGAGTGGCAGGGTCAGACGCGCCAGGCCGGAATCCTCATCATCAGGCTCCACACTCACTTGACCGGCCTCCTCGCGGACAAAGGGGATCTCCGGACCCCAGATACGCGGGTCGGCCAGGATGCCGTGGTTGACGGTGTAACCCTCCTGCGGGAGGTTAGCCAGGATGCCCACGCCGGGCAGGACCTGGCCGGGCTGGGCGTGCATGGGCACCATGTCCGTTGTCCCGGTCGGGGACGAGGAGAGGGCGTCGCGGTAGGCGAGGGAGGCGTCGTGAAGCATGGTTGCGGCGGCCGCCACGGCACGACCCGGCACGCTGGCCTCGGCGCGCGCGAGACACAGCAGCTCACTGCGGACCTCAACACTCTCCGCATCGGCCGCGGTGACCAGACCGGTGTTGACCCGCCCGAAGTCAACGGTGCAGGCCACAGCCTCGCCGGGCGATTCCGGGTTGATGTTGTCGAACACCGCCACCGTGAACGCATCCACGCGGTGGAATGCCGCCTCGCCGGGGAACAGCCTGTTCACCCAGTACGCGGTTTCCTGGATATTCACTTAACGCGCATAGTGCTCCGCCGCGGCGAGCAGAACACAGGTAGCCACGCCGTCCATCGCAACCTCCAGCTCCTCCACGGGAGGCAGGGACGGCGCGAGACGGATATTGCGGTTGTTGGGATCCTGACGCAGCGGGAAGGAGGACCCCGCGCCGGTCAGGGCGATGCCGGCCTCCTTGGCCAGTTCCACCACGCGGGAGGCGGTGCCGTCGACGACATCCAGGGAGATGAAATAACCGCCGGTGGGGTGGGTCCAGGTAGCCACGCCGTACTCACCGAGACGGGTCTCCAGGATGTTCAGGACGGTCTCGAACTTCGGCGCGAGCGATGCCGCATGCTTGCGCATGACCGCACGCACGCCCTCCGCGTCGCCGAAGTAACGGGCGTGGGCCAGCTGGTTGACCTTGTTCGGGCCGATGCCGCGGATGCCCGCGATGTCGGTGTACCAGGAGCGGTTGGCCTCGGAGGTGATGAAGAAGGACACGCCCGAACCCGCCAGCGTGATCTTCGAGGTGGAGGTGAACGCCCAGAAACGGTTGGGGTTGCCGGCCGCCTCCGCGATGCCGACGATATCGAGGATCTCCGGGAACTCCTCGGTCAGGGTGTGCACGGCGTAGGCGTTGTCCCACACAATGCGGAAGTCCGGCGCTGCGGTCTCCAGCTCGGCGAGCTGCTTTGCGACGTCCTCACTCACGCTGTACCCAGTCGGGTTGGAGAAAGTCGGCACCACCCACATGCCCTTGACCTGTGGATCCTTCACCAGCTCCGCGACCGCTGCGACATCGGGGCCGTCCTCGTTCATGGGCACGGTGATCATCTCGAAGCCGAAACGCTCCGAGATGGAGAAATGGCGGTCATAGCCGGGGACCGGGCAGATCCACTTGACGGTCTCCTCGTCCTTCCACGGACGCTCGGAGTCATTGTTGCCGAAGGTGTGGGACCAGCTGATCACATCGAACATGATGTTGAGGCTGGAGGAATCACCGGCGAGGACCTGCTCCACGGGGATGCCCATGAGCTCAGCCCAGATCGCGCGGATGTCCTGGATACCGGTGAGCCCACCGTAGTTGCGGACATCGGTGCCGTCGGCGGCCTTGTAATCGCCCTTGCCCGGCAGCGCCAGGAGGTCATCGGCGAAATCCAGCTGCTCGGAGGACGGCTTACCGCGGGTCAGGTCCAGTTTCAGGTTCTTGGCCTTCAGATCGTTGAACTCGGCGGTTATGTTCTCACGGAATGCGGCGAGCTGATCGGCATCGAAATCGTGCAACTGGACGGAACTCATGACGGTGAACCTCCGGAAGTGGTGGCAGGGGAACAGCCGGTTTCAGGGCTGTCCCGCGGGTGCAGAGTGCGGGAAAAGACCACAAAAAAAGAGCAGCAGCCTCTGGGCCACCACTCTAGACGTTTAAGGGGATCCCGCGCACCCGTCAGAGCTCGCTGACCCTTGCTGCATTCCTGCCCTGGGGGAGTTCACAAGATAAACGCCGCACGGGATCCTGTAGACAACATTAGCGGACTCGGGGCGGAAAACGCTAACCAGGGGGCCATATGTGGGTTGAACTGGCGATTTGGCATGGGCCATGGCTTTTGTGTACGCTATTCCCAGAACGAAACAACCATGTGTTGTTAATGTTCTGCTGGAGGATTCGACTAGCGGCCTATGTCGCTCGCCTGGAACGCGGGTTGGGAGCAATCCCTCAGGGGTTCAAATCCCCTATCCTCCGCAATAGGGATCAGCCCCCTCGGTGATTATCACCGAGGGGGCTGGTTCTTTTGTCTGATGTTTCTAGTGTCCCAGCGCGCCGAACACCGCGTGGGCGATGAGGTTATCGAGCCTGCGCACATCCACTCCCCTGCCCAGCTTGATCTTGATGACACCCACCCGTGTCCACAGCTCCAGCTCCGCATTGAAATCCAGGGTGCCGGCGTTCTCCGAGGACCACATGTCGATGGATTTGTAGGGAAGCGAATACATCTCGACCTTCTTGCCGGTGATGCCCTGCGCATCCTTGACGATCATCCGCCTGTCCGTGAAGATCGCCGTATCCCGGAACGTCTTGTATGCCGTCACCGGCACCTCCCCGGGAACCAGCAGCGGGCCGACGTCCTGGGGCACCGGGACCTCCTGCTGGAATTGCCATGATGTGATTGCGGTGAGTTCGGCTGCCATTGCGCTGTCTCTTTTCCTCTGAGGTTGTACGGTCACCCCACACTCTATTGTCCAGGGTGGACACGGCTGTTCGAATTCGCGCTGACTTGTTGTTCCCTATACTCGCGCCCATGAAAACTATCGTGATCACAGGTGCCTCCGATGGCATCGGCGCCGCTGCCGCCCGCATCATCCGCGCTGCCTGCCCTGAGGACAAGTTGGTTCTGGTGGGGCGTAATCCGGGGAAGACAGAGGACGTCGCAAAGCAGCTCGACGCCGAGTGGCACACGGCCGACTACGCCGACCTCGACCAGGTCCGCCGCCTCGCCGGTGAACTCGCCGCACTGGACCACATCGACGTGCTGGCCAACAACGCCGGCGGCATCTTCGCGGGCCCGAAACAAACCGTCGACGGTTTCGAACTGACCTGGCAGATCAACGTGGTCGCCCCCTACCTGCTCACCAACCTGCTCCTGCCCGTCCTGCTCGAGTCGGGGGCATCCGTGGTGGCGACCTCCTCCACGGGGTCACTGTTCGCCAAATTCGACGAATCCGACCCCAACACCTTCAAGGGGTTCACCTCCGACCGCGCCTACGGCAACGCCAAACTGGGCAACATCCTGATAACCAAGGAACTGCACCGCCGTTACCATTCCGCCGGGATGAATGCCGTGGCCTTCCACCCCGGCATCATCTCCTCCAACTTCGGGCAGGAGGACGCCGGCCTGCTGGGCAGGATGTTCCAGAGCCCGGTCTCGCGATTCTTCTCCACGCCCGACTTCGGTGGCGAGAACCTGGCGTACCACATCGCCGGTGTACCGGGCATCCACTGGGAATCAGGGCGCTACTACGACGAAAAACGGCGCCCCGGCCGCCAGCGCGCGATTGCCCGCGACCTCGATGTGGCCCGTCGGGTATTCGACGACATGGCTGTTTCGCTGGGGGTGGAGTGGCCTGAGCGGTGAGGGCAACGAGGGACGCGGTCATGGCCCGTCTGTCTTACTCAGCTTCACCCGGGTGATCCGGTTGCCCCTGACCTCGGCGACTTCCAGTTCATAACGGATATCTCCCGCATCGTCCTCGGCATCAATGGTGTAGTCCGCGGGGATCTCCACGACATCACCCACAGTGCCCAGGCGCCCGAGCTTCATGACGACCCACCCCGCCACCGTCTCATAGGGACCCTCCGGGAGCAGGATGCCGGAGACATCGGCGAAGTCCTCCAGGTTGGTGCTGGCGTCCATGAGCTGGGATTCATGCAGCTGCATCACGGCGCGGTGTTCATCCCGGTCGTATTCATCCCAGATCTCACCGACGAGTTCCTCCAGCAGATCCTCCAGGGTGACCAGACCGTCGGTGCCTCCGTACTCATCCACCACCATGGCGAGATGGTTGCCGCTGGCGCGCATCTGTCGCATCGCCGCAGGTAGCCGCAGCGTGCCGGGGAAGTACTGGATGGGGCGGGCTATCTCCCGCAGAGGCAGATCGCCCTCTCCCCTGGTGGCGGCCTCCAGCAGGCCACGGACATGGATGAAACCGATCGTGTCATCAATGGTCTCCTCATAGACCGGATAACGGGAATACGGCTGGTTGCGGATGGCGTCAACCACCTCCGCAACGCTTTCCGACGCCTCGAAGGCCACGACATCCGAGCGGTGGCGCATGATCTCCGTGACCAGGCGGTCATTGGCCTCGAAAACATCCGCGACGATCTCCCGCTCCCCCTGTTCAAACCCCTCAAAGGAGGTGACGATCTCCACCACCTCCTCCTCCGTCATGTCCTCGGTGCGGGCATCGGGATCGAACCCGAGCAGCCGGAGCAGCAGGTTGGAGGAGCCGTTGATCAGCCAGATCACCGGGCGCATCAACCGGGCGAAGATACTCAGCGGCGGGGCGACAATCAGCGACACCCGCTCCGCCTTCTGCATGGCGATACGCTTCGGAACAAGCTCGCCGAGCACCAGCGACAGATACGACACGATGAGGGTGAGCACCACCAGGGAGACCACACCGGCCACATCCCCGGGCACACCCCACCCCTGGAGCACCGGGGTCAGCTGCGGGGCAATCGTGGAGGCACCGAACGCCGAGGAGAAGAACCCGGCAAAGGTCACCCCGATCTGCACCGCGGAGAGGAACAAGCCCGAATCGCGGGCCAGTCCCGCCACGGTGCGACCTGCGCCTTTCGACCGTTCCAGACGCCTGATCTGCGACTCGCGCAAACTCACCAGGGCCATCTCCGTGGCGGCAAACACACCACCGATGAGGACGAACACCAGCACCAGCAGGGCGCTCAACCAGACGCTCATTTATCTGCACATCCTGCTGCGGTTTCGGTAAGGCCGGTGAAGATGAAGGGTTCGAGGGAGAGTGTGGTGGGGTCGAACACGGCCAGCAGTTCCACCGGGGTGGAGATCCCCTCGTAGCCGAGTGAGGAGGCGAGGGAGGAGATGACGTGGGTGAGGGGGGCGTCGACAAGCATCTCACGGAGGGTGACCGCCCCGTCGCGCTTGGCCAGACGCTGACCGCGCGCGTTGAGGACCAGCGGGACGTGCACGTACTCCGGGATCGCGGCACCCAACAGCGTGCAGAGGTAGGCCTGGCGGGCGGCTGAATCGAGCAGGTCATCACCGCGGACGACCTGGTCGATATCCTGGTAGGCATCATCGGCCACCACAGCGAGATTGTAGGCCCACCCCGGTTCCTGCCCGCCACGCAACAGGATGAAATCATCCACGTCTCCGGTGACCTCACCGCGCAGACGGTCCCTGACGGTGAAATGGTCCACCTCCGCGCGCAGCCGGATCGCCGGGTGGCGGTTCTGGGCGGCCAGCTCGGCGCGGCGCTCACCGCGTTGCCCCGGGGTCAGGTCGCGACAGGTCCCCGGATACATCCCCGGCTTCGCATGCGGCGCGCGGGAGGCCTCCTGGATATCGCGTCGCGAACAGTAACACTCATAGGTATCCAGCTGGGCGATCGCGGCGCGATAGGCATCATGGCGGGACGACTGATAAAGCACATCACCATCCCAGTCCAGCCCCAGCATGGACAGATCAGACAGCTGACGCTCCGCTGACTCCATCGTGGAACGCTGCTCATCGATATCCTCGACGCGCATGAAAAAATCCCGACCGTCGTGGCGGGCGAACAACCACGCGAGCAGAGCGGTACGGAGGTTACCGAAGTGGAGATCACCACTCGGTGAGGGAGCATATCTTCCAGCCATGGACTACACACTAACCGTGACGGGCCGGATGGGGTTCGGATGGAACCGGCGTCCATCTCCCATTTCAGCAACAGTTACCCCGCGGTTTAAGGTAGTGGACGTGAAAAATAACGACGATACCCACAAGCCTGGGCAGGGCGTGGCCGTTGCACCAGCAACCCCCACGTCCGGTAAAGCCCAGTTCATCCCCGTGCAGGCCAGCCTGTACCCCGTTCTGGTCGCACTGTTCACCGCGATTTTCCTGATCTCCAACATCACCGCCTCCAAAGGCGTTGAAATCGGCCCCCTGATCACCGACGGCGCCTTCTTCCTCTTCCCCGCCGCGTACATCATCGGCGATGTCCTCGCCGAATGCTACGGCCTCAAAGCCACCCGACGCGCCATCATGACCGGATTCCTGGTCACCATCATCGCCGTCATCTCCTTCTACATCGCCATCTGGCTACCCGCCGCCAGTTTCTGGGACGGTCAGGAATCCTTCGAAGCCACCCTCGGCCTCATCCCGCAGATCGTGCTCGCATCCCTGGCGGGCTATATCGTCGGGCAGCTCCTCAACGCCTACGTTCTGGTCGCGATCAAGAAACGCACCGGCGAGAAAGGCCTCTGGGCGCGCCTGCTCGGATCCACAGTGGTCGGCGAATTCGGTGACACCCTGCTCTTCTGCGCCATCGCCGCCCCGGTCATTGGTATCGCGACGTCTGGCGACTTCATCAACTACGTCATGGTCGGTTTCCTGTGGAAGACCCTCATCGAGGTCCTGCTACTCCCCATCACCTACGCCGTGATCGCCTGGGTCAAACGCCGCGAGGGATACGGCACGCACTGAGCTGCCGGCAGCCGGGCGGGAGGGTGCAGTGCACAACCGTGCCAACTTCCCGGTGGACTGGGCCGTTCCGGTGACTAGTGGGCACGGTTATGCGCGGAAGGCCGGCGCAGTCACCAATTCGGTGCCCCAGAACCCTGAAACGAACAAAACCGTGCCTACTCCCCCGCGGAACCGACAGTTTCCCACCCTAACTGGCACGGTTGTGTGGCGGTATGCCGGAATGACCGGTGATTCTGCGGGCCGGAGTCCCGAAATGTGCACAACCATGCCAACTCCACCCTGAAAAGGACCGCCCCGCGGCCTAGGTGGCACGGTTGTGCTCACTACAACGACATTTACTTCTTCCCGGCGTAATACCTCCCCAGGAATTCGGTCTTGAACTCGTGGTAGGTGCCGTTGTCGATGGAGGTGCGGATGTCGTCGACAAGCTTGATCATGAAGTGCAGGTTGTGCATGGTGCACAGGGTGCCGGCGAGGAATTCCTTGGCCTTGAGCAGGTGCTGGATGTAGGCGCGGGTGTAGTTCTGGCTGACGTAGCCGCCGACTTCCTCGTCGATGGGTCGGAAATCGCGCTTGTAGCGGGAGCTGACCAGGTTGAGGCGTCCGTCGAGGGTGTAGACGCCACCGCGGCGGCCGAGGCGGGTCGGGGCGACGCAGTCAAAGGTGTCGGCGCCGGCTTCGATGGCCACGAAGAGGTCATCGGGTTCGGAGATGCCCAGCAGGTGGCGGGGTTTGTCGTCGGGCAGCTCGTCGCAGACCCAGCCGACGATGGTGCCCAGGTTCTCCTTCTCCAGGGCGCCGCCGATGCCGAAACCGCCGAAACCGCGGCGACCCTCGTCGGCCGCCTTGCGGTCGAGTTCGAGCAGGCCGTGCACCGCTTGTCGACGAAGATCCTCGTACTGCGCGCCCTGCACCACGCCCCAGAGCGACTGCAGTGGCTTGTCCACCCGTTCCTGCGTCAGGCGCTCATGTTCCAGCAGGCAACGCTGCGCCCAGCGGCGGGTGCGTTCAACGGATTCCACCTGGTAGTCGTAGGTGTCGATGAGGGTGGTCAGTTCGTCGAAGGCGAAGATGATGTCGGCGCCGAGCTGGTGCTGGATCTGCATGCTCACCTCGGGGGTGAAGCGGTGTTTGGAACCGTCGATGAAGGATTTGAAGTCCACGCCGTCATCGTCGACGTGTGCCATGCGTTCCTTGTTGGCTGCCTTGATGTCCTCGCGGGTGAGGTTGGTGGTGTCCATGGCCAGGACCTTCTTGAATCCCGAGCCCAGGCTCATGACCTGGAAGCCGCCGGAATCGGTGTAGGTGGGGCCGTGCCAGTTCTCGAAGGCGGACACTCCCCCGGCCTCGTCGACGATGTCGGGGCCGGGCTGCAGGTAGAGGTGGTACGCGTTGGACAGGATCGCCTGGGCACCGGTTTCGCGGATCTGTTCCGGGGTCAGGGTCTTGACGGTCGCCTTGGTGGCCACGGGGATGAAGGCCGGGGTGTGGATGTCACCATGGGGGGTGTGGATGGTGCCGGTGCGCCCGTGTTTGCCGGGGGCTGGGTCGTCCAGCTGGTTGTGGAGCGTGAACGAGAGATCGGTTTTTTCCGCAGACATGGTTGTCCACTCTACTGCCTGACCTGGCTGCGCTCCCATTCCTTTTCCAGGGCGGAGCCCTCCACGTCCAGGCTCGGCAGGATGCGGTCCAGCCAGCGGGGCATCCACCAGGTGGCCCGGCCCATGAGGAACATCGACGCCGGAACCAGCGCCATGCGGATGAAGAAGGCATCGAAGAACACACCCACGCCGAGGGCGAAGCCGAAGACCTTGATGAAGGGCAACGGCTGATCGATGAAGGCCACGAACACCGCGATCATGATCAGGGCGGCGGCGGTGACCACGCGGGAGCCCTGGGTGTAGCCCTCGATGACGGACTGGTCGACCGCACTGTACTTCGATCCGGGCATCCCGCGGCCGTTGTGGTGGGAGTAGTGCTCGCGCATGCGGGTCACCAGGAACACCTGGTAGTCCATGGCCAGGCCGAAGGTGACACCGATGAGGAAGATCGGCATGAAGGAGATCAGCGGGCCGGGTGTGTTCACGATGCCCCACAGTCCCTCCTGCCAGAACAGCACCGTCACACCGAAGGCGGCACCCACGGACAGTAGGAAGCCCAGGCCCGCGACCAGCGGGACCATGAGGGAGCGGAACACCAGGATGAGCAGGAAGATCGCCAGTCCCACCACCACGGCGAGGTAGACGGGCATGGCGCCTTCGAGCTGTTCGGTGATGTCCTGCTGCACCGCGGTCAGACCGGTGGTGCCCAGTTCAACACCGGTGGCATCCTCCATCTGGATCTCCTGGGTGCGCAGGACATGCAGCAGGTCGGTGGTGGCGGGGTCAGCCGGGCCAGTGAAGGGGCTGACCAGGACCTGGGCTGCGGTGGCGTCCTCGTTGACGCCGATGATCTGGGCGTTTTTGACATCCAGGTTGGAATCATAGGTCTGGGTGACATAGAGGAACGTCGCAAAGCGGGCGGCCGCCTCGCGGTCGAAGTCGGGGTCGCCGACGTCCTGGACGTTGATCAGGGGCTGCAGCGCCAGCGCATCCGGGTTGACCTCACGCGCATCCACCACCACCAGGAACGGTGCGTTCACCCCCGCCCCGAAGCCCTCCGCCATGAGTTCGGCGGACTGGCGCTGGGTGGTGTCGATGTTGGAGGTCGAATCCGACGGCAGCGCGAGCTCCAGGTTGGTGACCGGGATGGACAGCGCGCCCAGCCCCAGCACCACCACGGCCACCACCAGGCCGGGCACCTTCTGCACGAAGGTGACCCAGGTGCGTCCCTTGGAGCGTCGGCTCAGTGCCTGCTCCCAGGTCTGGCGCGGGGTCGGATTGCCGCCGATGCCGGGGATCTTGCCCTTGAACGCCCGCCCACCGAGCACACCCAGCAGCGCCGGGATGAAGGTGATGGCGATCAGCACGGCGATCAGCACGGTGAACGCCGCCGAGATGCCCATGACGGTGAGGAAGCCGATGTCCGCGATGGCCAGGGCCACCAGCGCGATGATCACGGTCGCGCCGGCGAAGACGACGGCGGACCCCGCGGTACCCACCGCCATGCCGGCGGCCTCGGCGCGGGGCATGCGTTTATATTCGGCGCGGTAGCGGGACAAGATGAACAGGGCGTAGTCGATGCCCACGGCCAGGCCGATCATGACGGCCAGCACCGGGGTGATGTTGTTCAGTTCCATGAAGGCGGTGGCCAGCACGATCGACAGCGCACCGATACCCACACCGATGACCGCGGTGAGCAGCGGCAGGCCCGCGGCCACCAGGGAGCCGAAGGTGAAGATCAGGACGATGAAGGCGATGCCGATGCCGATGATCTCACTGGTGGTCTTGATCTGGATGGGATCACCGAATCCGGGGCCACCGGCCTCCACGCGCACGCCCAGGTCACGGCCCTTGTCCAGGGCATCGTTGATGGCGGCCCGGTGGTTGTCGTCGACGTATTCTGGGCCGGGCACATCAACGTTGAAGGTGGTGTAACCGATGCGCGCGTCATCGCTGAGCATCTTCAGGTTGGCGGCGTCCTCGACGGCCGATTCCTCCGGCAGCCCCATCTCGGTCATCTGCCCGACGATCTGTTCCTCCAGCGCGGGCGAGACCTCCACGGGGTTGCCGAAGCGTTCGGTGCCGGTCATCTCGTCCCCGAGGTTCTCCCGGAGCGTGTCGACGACCACATCCACAGCCTCGCGCATCTCGGGATGTTCCAGCGTCATGCCCTCGGGTGCCTGGAAGACCACGTTGATGCCGGCTGCGGTGACGGGGTTGGGTTGATCGGGGAAGTTCTCCACGAGCGAGACGGTCGCGTCGATCGACGGGGTGTCCTCGATGGTGAAGGTGTTGGTGAACCCACGCTGCAGTGACAGTGCCAGACCGGCGACGATGGCCAGGATCACCAACCACGCAGAAATAACGATCCACTTGCGGTTGTAGGACCACCGGCCCAACCTGAATAGCAGTTTTGCCACTGGGCTGTTTCTCCTCTGACCGTACTCATGAGCGTACTCAGTTCTTCTGTCTGTCCAACTTACCCCCGTCGGGCGGGTTTCCGGGAACTGGAGAAACCAGGCACGGTGGCGGACTGGCGTACCCCTGGAGCCCGACTCCCATGGGAGACTTCCCCACCCGGGTGACACACCCCGGTGATTTTTCAGGCGATTATCCCCTGATTCCGGATGGACAAACTAAATGTCCATTTTTCCCACCCTTGCCACAGCATTCTGCAAGTATTTCCCCACCCAACCATCCATCCTCGTACACTGATTCCAAGAAGAAATGTGGTCTGAGTCACTAATCAATAGAGGTGCACCATGGTTAACAGCTTCACTTCCGCCCCCGCCCGCCACCTGTCCATCATGATCATGCTCTTGGTGCTCGTGGTTGCAGGCATGCTGTCCCCAGCTGCCGCGCAGAATTCCACCACCGTCGCCGGGCTGCCGGTCTACTGTCTGGCACCGGATGGCGTGGTGACACCCCCTCCCGGGACCACCAGCAGCCAGCTGCGCCCCCACTGGTACATCGGTCTTAATTCGGATCCGTCCGAGTACGTCGGGGATGTCATCACCTACCGGACCGGTGTCAACTACGGGCCCCACCCCACCGCGTTCGGATCCATGGATGAACACGGCACCCTCACATTCACTGCGCTCGACAACCCCGGTTCCACCACCGAACAATCCAACACCGGGGATATCCGCTTCTTCGGTATCGCTTTCCGGAATGAATCCGGCCTCTACACCGAGTCCCCCACCCCCGTCTTCGCCATGTACATCGGCCCCTCCCGGGAGGCAATCGAGGGCAAATGCGGCGGCACGTTCTATGACTCCGCCGGTCATCTCCGCACAACGGACCATATCTACTGGGAAACAGCAGCCAAGGAATCCGTCCTCCCTCTCGGCCACGAGTACACCGCGCCCCAGGCCCAACCCCGGGCAGCCTCCAGCAGCTAACAACCACGAAGAGAGAAAACCGCCTGTCAGCATCACTGCTGCCAGGCGGTTTTCCACTGGCGGTGGCGGGGGGATTTGAACCCCCGGTTGGGGATTACCCAACAATCGCTTTCGAGGCGATCACCTTCGGCCGCTCGGACACGCCACCGCGAACCAGCTTAACGGTTTGGTGAGGTGTCAAACAAATCAGTTAGTTGACAGCCTCGGGGTGCTCCACATCGGGGTCATCCTTCTGGAAGGAACCCAGCACCTTGTTGGCACCATCCCTGATCTTGTCGCCGGCATCACTCACGGCTTCCTTGATGTCGGCCTTGGTCTGGTCGGCGCGACCCTCATTGGCCAGGGATTCGTTGCCGGTTGCCTCGCCGAGACCTTCCTTGATCTTGCCGCCAGCACCTTCAGCCTTGTTGGACATGTCGCCCATGATCTTTCACTCCTTATGATTCAACGAGTTACTGCTTATAGAGCCCCACTGTAGTGACGTCAACCAGCCTGGAGTGGGTTGTTATGAAAGTTTCATCAGGCTGTAATTAACGCTGCCCGGAGAAGAAATCCGTCATCAATGCAGCACAGTCGTCCTCCAGCACGCCACCGGTGACCTCCGCGCGGTGCAGGACGGCCGGATCCCTGACCACGTCGAAAACCGATCCGCAGGCCCCGGTGCGGGGTTCAAACGCCCCGAACACCAGGCGGCCCACCCGCGCACCCACCAGGGCCCCGGCGCACATGCTGCAGGGTTCCAGGGTGACCACCAGGGTGCAGTCGGTCAGACGCCAACCGTCGGTGTAGCGGCGGGCGGCGCGTCGTAAAGCAATGATCTCGGCGTGCGCGGTGGGGTCACTGTCGGTTTCGCGGCGGTTGGTGGCGGTGGCCAGGATCTGATCGTCGGGTGAGTAGATGACCGCGCCCACGGGCACATCCCCGGGCGGGGTCTGCCGGGCGATCTCGAGGGCGTGGCGCATGCGGCGTTCATCCTGGAGCACACGCCGCGGGGTGGGAAGAACCCCCATCAATCCATGCCCGTGACGCGGGCGAGCTCGTCATCGAAGCCGAGTTCCTCCGCAATGCGCAACAGCTGCTCGGAGGGTGCCAGATCCATGTCATCGCAGATGACGGACAGCACCTCCTCCGCGACACCGAGATCGGAGAGGATATCGAAATCGCCCTCCGGCCAGGGATCCACATCATCGAGGTCATCCGGGTCGAGGTCGGGGATGTCGGCGTCGAGTTCATCCATGATGGAGGCGGCGAAATCATCATCGACGGCCATCGTGGCATCGGAGAGGAAGGCGAAGGTATTACCGGGGGTGGGGCGGACGATCACGAAATACTCATCCTCAACGTTGAGCAGGGCGAAGGCCGGTCCCTCACTGCGCAGACCGCGGACCGCCCTGACCGAGGTGGCGATCCCGGTGAAATCATCATTAAATCGACTCACATGCCAGCGACCATCGGCCAGGGTGGCTGTGACCGCAAAGCTAAAACCGTCATCCATAGAGCTAACCGTAGTAGCAATGTGTCACACTTGTCAGGTGACTACCAAAGACATTTCCCGCCCGGTTTGTATTCTCGGCCTCGGCCTCATCGGAGGATCACTGCTCCGCGATCTCCATGCCGCTGGCCACACTGTTTTCGGTTATAACCGTTCCCGCTCCGGCGCCCGTTCCGCCGTCACGGAGGGCTTCGACGTCTCCGCGGAGCTCATCCCCACCCTCGAGCGCGCCGCCGAGGAGGACGCCCTCATCGTCCTCGCCGTGCCCATGACCGCGGTCGAGGAGCTTCTCGACGACATCAACACCCACGCCCCCACCTGCGGTTTCACCGATGTGGTCAGCGTGAAGACAGCTGTCTACGACGCCGTCAAGGCCCGTGGCATGCAGGACCGTTATGTGGGCAGCCACCCGATGGCCGGCACCACCGAATCCGGTTGGGGGGCGTCCATGACCGGTCTGTTCAAGCGGGCGGTGTGGGTGATCACCTTCGACCACCTCATGGATGCGGAGAAGGTGTCCGCCCACTGGACGGGCATCTGGAAGGATGTCTGCCAGATGGCTGCCGCGGTGGGTTCGGAGGTGGTGCCCGCCCGCGTCGGCCCCCATGATGCCGCAGCGGCTCGTGTGTCCCACCTGCCCCACCTGCTCGCGGAGACCGCCGCCATCGTCGGTGACAATGGTGGCGCGCTGTCGTTATCGCTGGCGGCCAGCAGTTTCCGGGATGTCACCCGCGTGGCCGGCACCGAACCGGGGTTGGTGCGTGCCATGTGCGAGGGCAACGCCGACGCCCTGCTCACCGCGCTCGATGAGGCGCTGGCGATCCTGCAGGAGACCCGTGACCACCTGGCTACCACCCCGCCGAGTGTGGAGCAGCTCGCCGACAACGGTTACCGGTCCCGCCTGCGTTATGAGGCCCGCACCGGGCACGGCCGCTCCCAGGAGTCGGTCAGTCCGATGCTCACCTCCTCCCGCCCGGTGCTGCGCATGCACCCGGGCCAGCCGAACTGGGATAAACAGCTCATCCACGCCGAGACCCTCGGCGCCCGCATCGAGGTGTTCTAACCCTGCTTGTCGACGCCCCGACCACCGCGCGCTCCCCGCACCTGCCGGGGGTACGGGTGGGCGAGGGGGCGTCGACAAGCAAAAAAAATCCCAGCCTGATCGGCTGGGATTTTTCTGCATTGTGCGCCCGGAGGGATTCGAACCCCCAACCTTCTGATCCGTAGTCAGATGCTCTATCCGTTGAGCTACGGGCGCAGTGCAGATTGTGGCTTACGCGCTCTCTGCAACGACTGATTACATTACACCGGGTTCTATTTTCCTACAAATCCGCAGCTCATGCGCCGGGGAAGAGGAAAACCCGCACCCTGGGAAAGCCGGGGTGCGGGTTCAACATTCACGCAGAGGTCACCTGTTATTAAAGGACAATCCCGAAGACGGGGATGGCGACCAGATAGGTGAAGACGGTGATCAGCACGACGGCGATGAGGTTGAGCCACAGGCCACCCTTGACCATCTCACCGATCTTGACATAACCGGAACCGAAGGCGATGGCATTCGGCGGGGTCGCGACGGGCAGCATGAAGGCGCAGGTTGCGGACAGGGCGACCGGGATGGTCAGCAGCAGAACATTCTGCTCGCCACCGGCGGTGAGGCCGATACCTACGGCGACACCACCCATAATCGGGAGGAACGTTGCGGCGGTGGCGGTGTTGGAGGTGAATTCGGTGAGGAAGAGCACCAGGGCGGACACCGCGAAGATCAGCAGGATGATCGGCAGAGCCTCCAGGTTCTTGGCCAGTTCACCGATCCAGAGGGACAAGCCCGTCTGGGTGAACATGGCGGACAGGGACAGGCCACCACCGAAGAGGATGAGCACATCCCAGGGGGTTTCATTGGCGGTCTTCCAGTCCAGCAGACGCTCACCATTTTTGAAATTTGCGGGAATGGTGAACAGGAGGACACCGGCGATGATGCCGATCATGGCATCGTGGATGGCCAGCTCGGAGCCGGTCCAGTCCAGGATGAGCGGAACGAAAACCCAGGCCAGGGCGGCAGCGAGGAAAACGATGCCCACGGTGATCTGTGGCGTGGTCCAGGGGCCCAACTTCTTGATCTCCTCCCGGATCAGTTCCTTGCCACCGGGGATCTCATCGATCTCAGGCTTGAACACGGTGGTCAGCACCAGCCAGGCCAGGACGGTGAAGATGATCGCGATCGGCACACCGACGAGCATCCACTGGCCGAAGCCGATGGTGATGTCGTGGGACTCGGACATATAGGCTGCCAATAGTGCATTCGGCGGGGTACCAATGAGGGTGCCCACAGACCCAATGGAGGCGGCGTAGGCGATGGCCAACATGAGACCGGTGGCAAACTTCTTCTGATTCTTCATTCCACCGACGGTTTCTGCGGTGAGGACCAGAACTGACATGCCAATCGGCAGCATGACCACGGCGGTGGCGGTATTGGAGACCCACATCGACAGGAATCCGGTGGCAATCATGAAACCCAGCACCAGCTGCTTGGGTTTGGTGCCTACGGCAAGCACGACCGCAAGTGCCATGCGGCGGTGCAGATCCCACTTCTGCAGACCAAGTGCTAGCAGGAAGCCACCCAGGAACAGGAAAATGGTTGGGTTGGCATAGGGCGAGGCGGCATCAGCGAAGGAGGACACCTGGAACAGCGGAAAGGCAATCAAGGGAATCAGTGCGGTGGCTGGCAGCGGTATCGCCTCGGTCATCCACCAGGCACCCATCAGCACGGTGGTGGCAGCGGTGATGCGCATGGCATCACGGGAGTAGTCAGCTTCCGGGTCGAAACCGGCAGACCCTGCCACAACCTCCACGGCATTAGAGGGGAAGAACAGGTAGACCAGTAGTGCCAACACCACACCTGTGACCAGACCGCGGGCCCGGCGGTGCCATTCCCTCCGGTTCCCGACCCGCATCACCTCACCGACATCACCGGCACCCCCGGTAGAGCCTTCTTTCGTTTCAGTTGCGCTCATCGCCATCTTCCTCCTTTTCTGAACTGCCTTTTTGAGACCCGGGAATCCTAACCCCGCCAGTTAATCAGAATGCAAAGGACACTAAGAGAATATGATGTGATCAAATTGACTGATGGGGGTTACATGCGACACAACCTGCATGATTGCGATTACCTGTTGACAGACTGAAATTTAACTGTCCAACCCCAATGGCCACCCCCATCGACGAAAGTGAACCCTGCCGAAAACAACACTTTGTACGCCATGCGCACATCCGGGAAACCCCTTCCCCATTCCTCCCCGGCGCAGGTAAGACGGCGGAAAGACAAACATCCCGGTTGAGCAGTCAGCTCAACCGGGATGTTTCCCTATGGTGCGCCCGGAGGGATTCGAACCCCCAACCTTCTGATCCGTAGTCAGATGCTCTATCCGTTGAGCTACGGGCGCAGACCCTCGACCTTATAAACAAGGCTCGAAGAGCGGAGACGAGAGGATTTGAACCTCCGGTCCTCCGTTAAGAGGACAACTCATTAGCAGTGAGCCCCATTCGGCCGCTCTGGCACGTCTCCATGGTCATACCGACATGGTTGATATGACCGTTTAGTACAGTACCGCCCGTTCGCGGATTTAGACAAATTAGGTGGCTACAGCTGTATTTTTCCTGTTGCTGGCCGGGTGCAGGTACTGCGTCCACCCCCGCTAGTAGGGTTGGTTTTATGATTCGCGCTGATCTGACCGATATACCCACCTATGTTCCCGGAAAAACCACCGAGGACGCCCTCAAGCTGTCTTCCAATGAAGTTGCCTTCACCCCGCTGCCCGCGGCGGTGTCAGCGATCACCGAGGCTGCCACCAGCGCCAACCGTTACCCGGACATGGGTGCGGTCGAGCTGCGCGGGGTGCTGGCGGAGCACCTGGAACTGGCCCCGGAACAGATCACGGTGGGATGCGGTTCCTCCGCACTGTGTCAGCAGCTGGTGCAGGCCACCTGCGCAGACGGGGATGAGGTTATCTTCCCGTGGCGCAGCTTCGAGGCCTACCCCATCTTCGCCCGCGTGGCCGGTGCCACGGCTGTGCCGATCCCGCTGCTGCCGGAGACCCAGGAACATGATCTGGATGGGATGATCGATGCCATCACCGAGCGCACCCGCCTGATTTTCCTGTGCAATCCGAATAACCCCTCCGGCACCACCTTCACCGAGGAACAGTTCGAGGCTTTCATGCAGCGTGTCCCAGCTGATGTGGTGGTGGGTCTGGATGAGGCCTATTTTGAGTTCAACCGGGCGGAGGATTCCCCCGTGGCTACCGAGGCCGTGCAGCGCTATCCGAATGTGATCGGCCTGCGGACCTTTTCCAAGGCCTATGGTCTGGCCGGGGTGCGGGTGGGCTACGCCTTCGGCAACCCGGATCTTATTGGCGCACTGAACAAGGTCGCCATTCCTTTCGCGGTCAGTTCCCTGGCCCAGGCTGCCGCGATCGCCTCCCTCGATGCCGCCGATGAACTGTTGGAACGCACGGAGGAGGTCGTCGCTGAACGGGAGCGCGTGGCGCAGATCGTGGGTGCTGCTCCCAGCCAGGCCAACTTCGTATGGCTGCCGGACGAGGACGCGGCAGCACTCGCGGGCAAGCTGGCGGAGCACGGCGTGATCATCCGCGCCTTCCCGGAAGGCGCGCGCATCACCGTGACCAACGCCGCCGAGACCGATCGGCTGATCCAGGCCTGGGAGGCTGTCCACAATGGGTAGCATCTGGGGCTTTCTCGTCCGCACCGCCGCCACCGCGGTGGCACTGTGGGTGGCGATCCAGCTCATTTCAGGTATCTCCATCACCACCCCGGTACAACCGTTCTACGCCAATGGTGAATATGACACCATCTTGGTCTTCCTCGGTGTGGCCGCCATCATCGTGGTGCTCAACGCCACGGTGAAACCGGTGCTCAAGCTCATCGGACTGCCTCTGACCATCGTCACCCTCGGGTTGTTCCTGCTGGTGATCAATGCCGTGATCTTTCTTCTTGCGGAGTGGGTCTCCAACCTGCTGGGCCTTGGCCTGCACATCACCGATTTCGCCTCCGCTGCAGGAGGCGCGCTGATCATCACGGTGGTCAACTGGATCCTCGGACCGATAACCGGCCTGCTCGGCGGGCGCAGGGGCTGATACCACCGTGTCGCTGCGCATTGACGGGGTCACCCGGATATTCGGGCAGGTCAGGGCCCTGGATGAGGTGAGCCTGGACGTGCCCACCGGGTCCATCACCGTCATGGTGGGGCCCTCCGGTGGCGGGAAGACCACCCTGCTGCGGATGCTCGCCGGGTTGGATGCCCCCGATGCCGGTGAGGTGAGCATCGATGGGCAGCCGGTCACCCTGGGTGCCACGGCGCTGTGTTTCCAGGACGCACCCCTGTATCCGCATCTCACGGTCGCGGAGAATGTCGCCTTCCCGCTGCGTCTGCGCGCCGCCCGCACACCACGCCCGCAGGTGGAGAGACGCGTCGGGCGGGTGCTGGAGATGCTGCACATCGATCACCTGGCCTCCCGGCGCGTGGCGGGGTTGTCCGGGGGTCAGCGTCAGCGGGCGGGGATCGCCCGCGCGCTGGTGCGGGAGGTGCAGGTCTATCTCTTCGACGAACCGATGGCCCACCTCGATGGGCAGCTCGCCCGGGGGATTGTGGCGGATCTGCGTGGGATCCAGCGCGAACTGGGCCTGACCTTTGTCTACATCACCCATTCCCTAGAAGAGGCCTTCGCCCTGGCGGATCAGATGGTCATCCTCCACGAGGGCCGGGTGGCCCAGGCGGGTACCCCGCAGCAGCTGGTGGAGGCCCCGGACAGTCTGTTCGTGGCGGGGTTTCTGGGGCGGGCGGAAATGAACGTCGATAAGCAGGGCGGCCAAGTCACGGCGACGCGACCGGAGGAGGTGACGGTGACCCCTGACCCGGGCGGGATTCCCGTGCAGGAGGCCGTCTACCTGGGGCCGGGGTGGTTGATCCGCACGGCAACCGGTGCAGGGGTGTCCGACGTCCCGCTCGGCCCCGGAGACACCGTGCGCCTGGAGCCCCGCCGGGTGTTCACGTTCCCGGCCTAACCACCCGCGAAGGGGGGCAGCACATCCACCCGCGAGGCGCCGACCAGGGTGGTGTCGGGCTGGGCGGAGCGCCCGTCGATGAGGAAGGTGCAGCGGTCGAAGACCTGCGCGAGCGTCATCCCGGCGGCCGTGGTGTCGGTGTGTTCCCGGCCGAGGTCGGCGAGCAGGTCCCCGAGGGTGCCCTCCTGCTTGTCGACGCCCTCCCGGTCCACACCCCGGGCGGCGCGGGCAGCTGCGAAATAGTGGATCTCCATGGCCTGTTCACACGCCTTCTTAGATGCGATTATTTAACCTTGACCCCATGGTAGGAAAGGCCGCAGCGTGAAGCAAGAGTTCCGACACACCCGACGCATCCGACGCATCCTAGGCACGACCGGGGCCCTCGCACTCGCCGGTGCGCTGACCGCCTGCACGGGGTCCGGGGACACCAGCGACACCGTCCATATCTTCGCCGCCGCCTCCCTCAGCACCGCAGCCGATGACCTCGCAGTAGCCTTCACCGCGGCACACCCCAATGCGGACCTGGTGTTCAACTTCGCCGGCTCCCCCGCCCTGGTGCGCCAGATCGCCGAGGGTGCCCCGGCCGATGTGTTCATCTCCGCCGATGCCGCCACCATGGCCACCGCCCTGGGCCTGCCGGAGTTCGCCGGTGCGCAGCCTGAGGTGATCGCCACCAACCGCCTGGTCCTGGCCACCGCGCCGGCCAACCCCGGGGAGATCTCCACGGTGGCCGACATCAGCGATGACCTCATCGCGCTGTGCGCCCCCGAGGTGCCCTGCGGTGCACTGGCCCGCGTGGCACTGGAGGAGGCCGGGGTGCAGCCGGGCCGCACCACCGAGGAGGCCGCCGTCTCGGATGTGTCGATGAAGATCTCCACCGGCGAAGTGGATGCCGGGTTCATCTACGCCACCGACGCGGCCGCGCTCGCCGCCACGCAGAATGTCACCGTCATCGACCTGGAGGGGGAGGTCGACACCACCTACCCCCTGGCCCTGACCACCACGGGTCGGGACAACCCGGCCGCCCGCGCCGTCGCCGACTTCCTGTCCTCCGAGGCCGCAGCGGATATCCTGACTGATCATGGCTTCGGTTCAAGCGGTACAGAATAGGGCACGGGACGCCGGGCGCGTCCCCAACCTCATCCTGCCCGGGTGGTTGCTGCTGCCCGCCACGCTCGCCCTGCTGTTTCTGCTGGGGCCGGTGGTGGCGCTACTGTTCAACATCCCGTGGCACCGCTCCTGGGAGTTACTGACCCAACCGGAATCCCTGCAGACCCTCGGGCTCTCCCTGCGCACCGCGGTGCTGGCCACGGTGATCTGCACCCTGCTGGGTTCCCCGCTGGCACTGGCGCTGCACCACCACGCCCGTAACCATCCGCGGTGGGTGGCGGGCATCCAGGTGCTGGTCTACGCCCCGCTGGTGTTGTCCCCGGTGGTCTCCGGGCTGGCGTTGACCTTCCTGTGGGGTCGCCGCGGACTGCTCGGCCAGCACCTCGACCAGGTGGGTGTCCAGGTCGCGTTCACCACCACCGCCGTGGTGATCACCCAGGTGTTCGTGGCGCTGCCATTCTTCGTGTCCACGGTGGTCACCGCGCTGCGGGGCATCCCGGTGCGGTTTGAGGAGATCGCCGCCACGGAGGGTGCCACACGCTGGGAGGTCATGTGGCGGGTGATCCTGCCACTGAGCATGCCCGGGGTGGTCACCGGGATGATCCTCGGGTTCGCCCGCGCCCTGGGTGAATACGGTGCGACGCTGACCTTCGCGGGTAACGTCGCAGGTGTCACCCGCACCATCCCCCTGCACATCGAGCTGGGCTTAAGTTCCAATGACATGGATCAGGCCCTGGGGGCGGTGATCATGCTGCTGGCGGTGTATGTGCTGATCATCGGGGCCATCGGGGTGACCCGGATGATCTCACGTCAACGCCGCTGAAAGGACCACCATGTCACGCACACCGGAACACCACGTCGAGGCGATCCGCGCGCTGCTGCCCGCACCCGGCGCGGAAACGGTGGATCTGCACGCCGCGCTGGGTCGTCGCACCACCGCGCCGGTCACCGCGGCGTGGGATTCCCCGCGTTTCGACAACTCCCAGATGGACGGCTTCGCCCTCACCAGCGCGCAACTGGCCGGCGGCACCTTCCCCGTCGGCCCGACGATCGCCGCCGGGGTCGACCCCGCCACGTGGTACCCCTCCGGGCTTGTCGACGCCACCTTCTGCCCCATCATGACCGGCGCCCGCCTCCCCACTGGCACCGCCGCCATCGTCCCGGTGGAAAACACCCAGCCCGGTGAGTTCACCGCGGAGCGGGTCACCGTGCCCGCCACCCCGGCCGGGCAGTTCCTCCGACTGCAGGGCTCCGATATCCGTGCAGGTGAGGAGATCATCCCGGCCGGCACCGAGCTCACCCCCATCCACATCGCCCTGCTGGCCAGTCAGAGCATCACCGCGGTGGAGGTGGTGCGCCGGTTGCGGATCATCACGGTCACCGGTGGTGCGGAGATCAACAACTCCGGCGGGGCCGCCACCATACCCGACGCCAACGGTCCCCTGCTGCGTGCCCTCGCGACACGTCACGGGATGGAGGTGCTCACCCAGCTGCACACCGATGACCACCCGGCGCGCCTGGCCGAGCAGCTGGAGAAGGCCATCGACCGGTACCAACCCGATGCGGTGATCACCTCCGGGGGCATCAGCCACGGGAAATTCGAGGTGATCCGGCAGGTCCTGGAACCCGGGGAGGGTGCCTGGTTCGGGCATGTGGATCAGCAACCCGGTGGCCCGCAGGGGCTGGCGGTCTTCCACGACACACCGGTCATCGCCCTGCCCGGCAATCCGATCTCCACGCTGGTCAGCTTCGTGTTGTTCCTCCCGCCGGTGCTGCGCGGTGAGCCACTGACCCCGGTGGTCGCCGAGATGGGCACGCCAGCCACGGGATTGTCAGGCGGGCGGGATCAGTTCCTGCGGGGGCGATGGGAGGTCGTCGACAAGCGTCTGGTGGCCACGCCGCTGCCGGGGACCTCGTCGCACCTGCTCGCGCAGGCCGCGGGTGCAACCTGCCTGATCCGGGTGCCGGCGGGGACTACGGTGGAGGCAGGAAACAGCGTGGACACCTATCCACTGGGCTAGAGGAGTAACAATGAGCGAACTGACCCACGTGCGTGCCGACGGCTCCGCACACATGGTGGACGTGACCACCAAGGCAGAGACCAGCCGCACCGCGGTGGCCGAGGGCTTCGTGCGCACCCGCGCCGATGTGGTGGACAAACTCTTCACCGCCGACCTGCCCAAGGGCGACGCCCTGCCGGTGGCGCGCGTGGCCGGCATCATGGGTGCGAAGAAAACACCTGAGATCATCCCCCTGTGCCACCCACTCCCCCTGGGCAAGATCACCGTGGATTTCGAACGTCTGCCCGACGGTGTGCGCATCGAGGCCTCCGTGAAGACCCGCGGGGTCACCGGCGTGGAGATGGAGGCCCTGACCGCCGTGACCACCGCAGCGCTCACCGTCTACGACATGATCAAGGCCGTGGACAAGATGGCTGTCATCGACGGGGTGCGCGTGCTGGCCAAGACCGGCGGGAAATCCGGGGACTGGTCGGTATGACCGTTTCTGCCCTGGTGCTGGTCAGCTCCACGCGCGCGGCGGCCGGTGAGTACACCGACCGCTCCGGGGCGCTGCTGGTGGAGTGGCTGCGCGGGCGCGGGGTCGACGTGCCGGATGCCCGCGTGGTGGCCGACGCCGACCTGCCGGGGGCGCTGGCCGAGGTGCTGCAGGAGGGGACCCGCCCGGATGTGGTGCTGATCTCCGGCGGCACGGGCCTGACCCCTGATGACCGCACCCCCGAACTGCTCACCCCCTACCTCGACCGCGAGCTGGCCGGCATCGTGCACGCCTTCTGGACCAAGGGCATGGAATCGGTGCCCACCGCGGTGTTATCCCGCGCGGTGGCCGGCACGGTGGGTACCACCTTCGTGATGGCGCTGCCCGGGTCCACGGGGGCCGCGCGCGATGCGGTGGCCGTGATCGATCCACTCCTTGACCATCTTGTTTCCATGCTGAAGGGACACCATGACCACTGATCCTGCCTATGTCGACGAGCAGACCGGCACGCTCATCGACGCGTTCATGACCGAGGACTCCCTCGCCGACCTACTGCCCGCCGCCAAGGTCGCGACCTGCACCGATGCCATGGGTGCGCTCGTGGTCTTCGAGGGCGTGGTCCGCGATCACGACGGCGGTTCGCGGGTGAAGTCCCTGACCTACACGGCGCACCCCAGCGCGGGTGAGGTGATCAGGAAGGTGGGGGACGGGGTCGTCGCAAAGCACCCGAAGGCGCGCCTGTGGACCGCCCACCGCACCGGCGCCCTGGCCATCGGGGACGTCGCGTTCCTGGTGGTCGCCGCCGCCGCCCACCGCGGGGACGCCTTCGCCGCCTGCGCCGCGCTTGCCGACGCCGTCAAAGCCCAGGTCCCCATCTGGAAGGAACAGGAACTGGTCAACGGCGACACCGAATGGGTGGGCCTGTGAAACGCGAACAGATCGCCCGCTACCGCCGCCAGATCATGCTCGGCGAGGTCGGCCAGGCCGGGCAGCAGAAGCTTCTCGACGCCCGCGTCGCCGTCATCGGTGCCGGTGGCCTCGGGTCCCCCGCGCTGCTCTACCTCGCCGGTGCCGGGGTGGGGCACGTGCTCATCATCGATGACGATGTGGCCGACCTGTCCAACCTGCACCGGCAGGTCATCCATACCACTGATGGGGTGGGGCGACCGAAGGCGGAATCGGCGCGGGAGGCGATGCTGGCGCTGAACCCCTCTGTGACTGTGTCTGTTGCTGTCGAACGTCTGACGTGGTCGAATGCACTGTCGCTGCTGGAGGGGTACGATATGATCCTCGACGGCTCCGACAACTTCGAGACCCGCCACATCGCCTCCTGGGCCGCTGCTTCCCTGGGTGTGCCGCACATCTGGGCATCCATCCTGGGTTTCGACGCCCAACTCACCGTCTTCCACGCCGACCACGGCCCCATCTACGAAGACCTCTTCCCCACTCCCCCACCCGCCGGCTCCGTCCCCTCCTGCTCCCAGGCCGGGGTACTCGGCCCCGTGGTCGGCGTCGTTGGTTCCTCCATGGCGATGGAGGCCCTGAAACTGATCACCGGTGTGGGCCGCCCCCTGATCGGACGCCTCGGGTACTACTCCTCCATGGACGGGACCTGGGAATACATCCCCGTGGTAGGGAATCCTGCGGTGGTTGAGATGGTGCGGGCGAAGGAGGTGCTGGCTGGTTCGGTGTCATCGGAAACGTTGGACGTGCCGCGGGTGGCGAGTGTGCCTTCTGGGGTGGCGCTCGTGGACGTCCGCGAACCCCACGAATTCGCCGCCTACGCCATACCCGGTGCGGTCAACGTGCCCTTGTCGACGATCCGCTCAGGCGCCGTTCCCGACGCCGTAGCGGCCGGCGGGGAGGTGCTGGTCTACTGCGCGGCCGGGGTGCGCTCCGCCCAGGCCGTGGCCATCCTGCAGGAAGCCGGATACGGGGGCATGACCAGCCTCGACGGTGGCATCGAGGGGTGGTTGGACGGTTAATACGTCTCCATCAGGACGTTGTGCCAAAACCACACCGGCCCCATGCCCCGCTTGCCGAGCACCTTGCGGGGATGCTCCGCCCGGAACGCCTGAATATTCTTGAGGAGCATGATGATCTCGGGCATCGCATAATTGACGCAGTCATCTGTGATGCGCAGTGCCAACCACCCCTCGGCCTGCGCCTCGTTGGTCTTCCACCTGTCGACAATGAAATTCCTCTCGTCAGAACCGTGATACTTGCGACTATCCACATCGATCACCACCCGCAGCGCCTTGATCGCGGTGTCCCACCGGTACCCGGACACCAGGAAATTCTGTTGGGTTTGGAAGCCAGCGGACTGCAGCACCGACACAAAACTCTTCTCCAGGCCACTATCCGTGCCCGAGGCACACACCCGAAGAAACTCCCTGAGCTGGGCCTTCCTGGTGGTTTTGAGTTCCTTCACCTCCTTCTCCTGCCGCTGCACCCCCTTGACCGACACATACGAGCGTTCCACCAACTGCCGCAGCTCCCCCTCCCGCACCGACCCATCAGCCAGGCACGTCGCCACCGCATCCGCGAGCGACACCACCCGGAAATTCCTCACCTCCCGGTACCGGATTCTGCGACTCTTCCGCAACCTGATGATGCTTGCCGCCCCTTTTCTTAAATTGGAGGTGGGGACGCGGGCATGCAGCGGCAAGCTCAGCTGTTTCCCCTGATAGGCCTCCACCGCTGATTTCCCCTCCAGCACCGCATCCGGTCGCAGTTTCTGCAGTGCCTCCCACGCGGTCTCGGCGGTTGGCTCTGATGTCGTGGTGTACACCCCGTGGAAAAGCCGGTGGATCTTCCCCGCCCGCACACCCCCCGCGATCTCTGCCCTGGTCTTGCCCGAGTTGAGCAGCTCCCTGTGTGTCCACACTGTTTGTCCCATGCCCTTTTAGACACCGCGGGCACCGGTTTGGTTCCGCCGTTGCGGGCATGTGCTGCATAACCGTGCCGATTCGGGGTTGGAACGGTGCGTTTGGGGTGTTAGCTGGCATGGTTGTGCACTGGATAAGGCCTGGGGGCATTTCCGTGCCACTTCAATGCCGAAACCGATCATCCCGGGGGCAAACAGGCACGGTTGTGCACCGGCCCCGCCGAAGACGACATTTCCATGCCGATTCAACGCTGAAACCGACCATCCCGCGTACTAACCGGCATGGTTTTGCGCGGGATGAGGCCTGCAGCAGCAATTCCGTACCACCTCCCGGCCGAAACCGACCATCCCAGGGGCGAACTGGCACGGTTGTGCAGCCGACGAGCCCCGGGCGACATTTCCATGCCACCTCGGCGCCGCCACCGACCATCCCGCGCACTAACCGGCACGGTTTTGCACGTGCCGCGTCCGTCAGTCGTCGAAAGAGCAGTGATAGGGTCCGTCCTCGTCGCGGATGGCCTGGCAGGCGAGGACCTGGTTTTCCTGGTCGATCTCGTAGCGGCTCAGGACATCGTTTCGCAGCATGTGGGAGCGGCCACCGGTCAGGGTGCACTGGCTGGTGCCGCAGTGGCCCTCCATGCAGGAATAGTGGGCGGGGAGGTTGGAGGCGAGGAGGGCGTCGAGAAGCGTTGTGCCCGCGGGCCAGGTGAAGCTGTAGTCCTCGCCGTCCACGGTGAGGGTGTGGAGGATGTCGGTCATAGCCCCACCATAGGGAAAACCCCGCTCACCTGGGTGAACGGGGTCTCATTCGGCGGAGACGGAGGGATTTGAACCCTCGGATGGTTTCCCATCGCTGGTTTTCAAGACCAGTACATTCGGCCGCTCTGTCACGTCTCCAGCGTCGATTAGTTCTCGACAGAACGGAATATTACCCGACTGCCTGCGCATCGTGGAAACCGCCCCGGGGAACCTGATTTCACCTACCCTCGGAAGGCATGAAGGCAATTGTGCAGACTGAAGAAAAGAACACGGCATCCCTGGAGCTGCAGGACGTGCCCACGCCAACCCTGAAACCCGGTGAGGTGCTCGTCGAGGTGAAGGCCGCCGGCGTCAACCGCGCGGATCTGCTGCAGACGCAGGGAAATTACCCCGTCCCGCCGGGAGCGTCGGAGATCCTGGGCCTGGAGTGCGCGGGCGTCATCGCGGATCCGGGCGACACTGACCGACAGAAAGGCGAGGAGGTTGCCTGCCTGCTCACCGGTGGTGGTTATGCGGAGTTCGTGGCCGTGCCGGAGGGTCAGCTGATGCCGATCCCCGAGGGCTTTTCCTTTGTGGAGGCCGCCTCGATCGTGGAGGTGGCGTGCACGGTGTGGTCGAATATCGGCATGCTCGCCGGGCTGAAGGAGGGCCAGACCTTCCTGGTGCATGGTGGGGCGGGCGGCATCGGCACGTTCGCGGTGCAGATGGGCAAGGCCATGGGCGCGAAGGTGGCGGTGACCACCGGTTCCCCGGAGAAACTTGCCACCTGCCAGCAGCTGGGTGCGGATATCCTCATCAATTACCGGGAGGAGGACTTCGCGGAGGTGTTGAAGAACAAGGTGGATGTGATCCTGGATATCATCGGCGCGAAGTACCTCGGGCAGAACGTCAAGGCGCTGGCCAAGGATGGTCACATGGTCACCATCGGTCTGCAGGGTGGGGTCAAGGGTGAGCTCAACCTGGGTCTGTTGCTGGCCAAGCGCGGCACCATCTCGGCCACGGCCCTGCGCGGTCGGGATGACGCGGACAAGGCGCGCATCGTCGCTGCCACCATTGAGGCGATCTGGCCCATGCTTGCCGACGGCCGCATCACCCCCCACATCGACCACACCCTCCCCCTCGCCGACGCAGCGAAAGCCCTCAAGGCGCTGGAGGACGGAACCGTCACCGGGAAGCTCGTGCTGGAGGTCTAGACAGATTTAAGCCAGCGAGGCCAGCACCCGGGTGAGCTGGTCCACCTCGTAGGTGGTGTTGAACGGTCCGAGCCCGATGGTGATGGCCCCACCCGCCTCGGTGACCCCCATCGCATCCAGCAGTGGGTCGCGGGGGCTGACGGTGGTGACCAGGTGATTGTCCATGAGCCGGCGGTGAACCATCTCCGCGGGGACATCCTGCACGGTGAAGCTCAGACGCGGGATGCGGTCCAGTCGGGCGGCGTCCTCGCCCGCGGCGTCACCGGAGATGCCGATGATGTGCACCGCGGGCAGTCCCTGGAGGGATTCGATGAGGTGGTCCATCACGTGTTGCTGATGGCCGGCCAGGGAGGCCATCGATCCGTGTAAGTCAGTGGCGTCCTCATCCAGGTTCGCCAGATGCCGGAACAGGTTGGGCACCCCGCCGAACAGACCGTGGGGCAGGAAACCCGGGTCCGGTTCGAGGGCGACGGAGCGGTCCAGGCGCGGGAACATCGAGGAATCACGGAAGATCAGCGCGGAGACATGCGGGCCGCCGAGTTCGCCCATGTCGAGCATGACGATGTCGGCCTGCCACTCCTCCAGATCCAGCGGCCGGTAGGCGGCGTACGCGGAGGCATCCACGACGATCCAGGCGCGGGAACGCTCGCGGACGGTGTCCACGATCCGGGCTGTCGGCGCCACCGTGCCCAGTAGAGGGTGCGCTGCGGAGAGCACCACGAGGCGGGTCGCGCCGTCGACAAGCTCCTTGTACTGCCACCCGGGCAGCTGGCCGGTCCCCAGGTCGGGTTCCGCCCAGCGCACGGTGGCGTCGAGGAGCCCGAAGGGTTGGGTGAGCCAGTCGGCGTCCGCGCGCGAGAGCACCACCCCTGCTTTACGACGCACAAAAGACCCGAGGCTACGCGCCAACACCCGCGCCAGATAATGGCGGGTCGGGCCCAACACCACCTGCGCAGGCTCCACGCCGGCCATCTCCGCGACCGTCGCGCGGGCCTGCTCCACCTGAGCCACCGCATAGGGCACCGGCCCGTCGAAAGGCATCTGCGCATGCAGACGAAACGCGGAGGCCACACCGGACGCCACCCGCTCCGGGACCTGGGGAAGCTGATGCGCGTTCAGGTACGTCCAGCCATCGCCCAGAGAGGTATAGAGACCTCGGACCCTGGCCACGTCAAAAACCATGAACGCGCTCCCTTCCTTGCAGCACAACTAGTCCCACAACCACTCCAGGCAACTTTACCCCACCTGGTGGACAACCCAATCCCGCGTTTTTCCCCGCCGTCGATAACGTGCGTCCGCGCCCCGACAGCTAGGGTATTGACTGTGCAGGAACAACAACAGCAGAAAAACCTACAGGCGGACCTCGCCAGGATGACGGCGGTGCAGCAGGACTCCGCACCACCGTCGCAGTCCATGACCTTCCGAGCTGCCTGGGACGACATCGTCCGTGGATTCAAACAGCACGAACTGTGGCTGCAGCTGGGCTGGCAGGACATCAAACAGCGCTACCGCAGATCCGTTCTCGGCCCGCTGTGGATCACCATCGCCACCGGCGTGATGGCCGTTGCCCTCGGCCTGCTGTATTCCGTGCTGTTCAAGATCCCCCTGGCGGAATTCCTCCCCCACGTCACCGTCGGCCTGATCATCTGGAACTTCATCTCCGGATGCATCAAGGAGGGTGCGGACATCTTCATCGACAACGAGGGCCTGATCAAACAGCTGCCCTCCGCCCTGTCGGTGCACGTCTACCGCCTGGTGTGGAAGCAGGCCCTGTTCCTGGGCCACAACCTGGTGATCTGGGTGATCCTCATGCTCGTCTTCCCCCGCCCGCTGGGCTGGGATGTGCTGCTGATCATCCCGGGGATGTTCCTCCTGATCATCAACGGGGTGTGGGTGGCGATGTTCTTCGGGATCATCGCCACGCGCTACCGCGACGTCTCCCCGCTTCTCGAGGCCGGCACCCAGCTGCTGTTCTACGTCACCCCCATCGTGTGGATGACCTCCACCCTCCAGAACCACAGCGAGGAGATCGGCGGCCGTGCGCGCCTGGCGGAACTGAACCCGCTGTACCACTACCTCGAGGTGGTCCGTGCCCCCATGATCGGCTCCGACCTGCCCGCCTACCACTGGTGGATCGTCATCGGCTTCACCGTGGCTGGTCTGGCCCTGGCACTGCTGGCGATGAAACAGTGGCGCTTCCGCGTCAGCTACTGGGTTTAGGAGAGTGTGGACATGGTTTCAATAGATACATACAACGCCTGCGTCGACTTCCCCATCTTCGACGCGAAATCCCGCTCCATGAAGAAGGCCTTCCTCGGCGCGGCCGGCGGGGCGATCGGCCGCAACCAGGACAATGTGGTCGTGGTCGAGGCGCTGAAGAACATCAACCTGCACCTGCGCGAAGGCGACCGCGTCGGCCTCGTCGGCCACAACGGCGCCGGTAAATCCACGCTGCTGCGCCTACTGTCGGGCATCTACGAACCCACCCGCGGCGCAGCGGACATCCGGGGACGGGTGGCGCCGGTGTTCGACCTCGGCATCGGCATGGACCCGGAGATCTCCGGATACGAAAACATTGTCATCCGTGGCCTCTTCCTCGGACAGAGCCGCAAACAGATGAAAGCCAAAATGGAGGAGATCGCCGACTTCACCGAACTCGGCGAATACCTCTCCATGCCCCTGCGCACCTACTCCACCGGCATGCGCATCCGCCTCGCACTCGGCGTGGTCACCTCCATCGAACCGGAAATCCTGCTTCTCGACGAAGGCATCGGCGCCGTCGACGCCGCCTTCATGGCCAAAGCCCGCGACCGCCTCCAGGCCCTGGTGGAACGCTCCGGCATCCTCGTCTTCGCCTCCCACTCCAACGACTTCCTCGCCCAACTCTGCGACACCGCCCTCTGGGTCGACCACGGCGAGATCCGCCAGGCCGGCCTCGTCCCCGACGTGGTGGAAAGCTACGAAGGCAAGGGCGCCGCCGACCATGTCCGCCGCCTGCTCAAGCGCATGGAAGAGGAAAAGCAGGGAATCGAGGCCGCCCCGGAGGGGTAACTGGTCTGTGTGAAAGGGTGCCAACTTCGCCTGGTGTGAAGTTGGTGCCCTTTTTGTTTCGGGTGCTCCCGGGGCGCTGCCGGGGGCATTCTGGGGCCGGGGGCATGCATAACCGCGTCAACTCCCCGCCGGAATCGACCGTTTCGCAGCCAAGCGTGCACCCTTTTGCACCACCGGGGCCAGAATGTGCACAACCGTGCCAACTCGCTGCCCAAACCGACCGTCCCGCAGCCAAGCGTGCACCGTTTTGCACCACCGGGGCCAGAATGTGCATAACCGTGCCAGCTCACCGCCAGAACTGACCGTTTCGCGGGCTAGTGTGCACCGTTTTGCACCACCGGGGCCAGAATGTGCACAACCGTGCCAACTCGCTGCCGGAACCGACCGTCCCGCAGCCGAGCGTGCACCCTTGTGCGCAGCGCTGGCCGCCCCGGAACCACAATCGGCACCTATCATGGCGGCCATGACTACACACCTGGATCACATTGTCATCGCGGCACCGGATCTCAATGAGCTGGTCAGCCGTTTCACCGAACTGACCGGCATCACACCCGTCGAGGGCGGCCGGCACAACACGGGATCGGCAAACGCGCTGGTTCCGCTCTCGCAGCCAGCGGGTTCCTACATTGAGCTGATCGGCCCGGACCCGGAGGCGGAGAAACTCACGGAGGATAATTTCGCTCTCGCCTCGACCACCGCCACCGAGCCCAGGGTGGCCGCGTGGTGTGTCCGCCCGGATGATCTGGATGGCTTCGCGGCCGACAAGCAGGTCGAGGAGATGAGCCGCCAGACCCCGCAGGGCACGACACTCAAGTGGAGGCTCATCAAGCCGACCCCCGGTGTGGATTACGCCCCGGAGCCGTTTGCCATCGACTGGCAGAATTCCGATCATCCCTCCACCGTCGAGGAGCCTCTGGCCAGGGTGGTCAAGCTGACTGTGCAGGGCGCCCAGCTGCCGGGGGATCTGGCGGAGGAGACTGCTGCGGTCGTGGAGGCCCGTGAGGGTGAGCCGTATCTGGAGTTGGTGCTCGATACGCCGATGGGTGAGGTCAATCTGAAGGACATCTAGGGCCGTGGCAAGATGTAGTCCATGGCCAAAACCTCTTCACACCTCCGGGACGGCATTGATGTCGCGGCGGTGATCGTCACGCACAACCGCGTTGAGTTGCTGCGGCACTCGTTGGAGGTCGTCGCTGCGCAGACCTACCCGGTGAAGCACATCATCGTGGTGGATAACGGTGCCGATCCGGCGGTGGAGGCCCTGGTTACGGAGGTCGCCGGGGACAGGGGGGTGTACACGCCGTCGCTGACCAACCTGGGCGGCGGTGGCGGTTTCGCCTATGGGTTCCTCACTGCGCTGGCGCTCGGTGTGGACGCGGTGTGGTGCGCTGATGATGACGGCCGCCCGGAGGGGCCCGAGGTGCTCAAGACGCTTATCGACGCCGCCTCCACCCACCACCTCGAGCAGATCTCCCCCGTGGTGTGCAACGCCGCCGAACCAGACCGGCTCGCCTTCCCGCTGCGCCGGGGTCTGGAGTGGCGCCGTTACCGCAGTGAGCTCATCGATCCCGCCCACCCGGAGGAGACCGTGCTGCCGGGGATCGCCTCCCTGTTCAACGGCGCCCTGATCAGCGCCCATGCCATGGAACGCATCGGGGTGCCGGATTACCGCCTGTTCATCCGGGGTGATGAGGTGGAATACCACCGTCGGCTGGTCCGTTCCGGCCTGCCGTTCGGAACGTGTCTGACCACCGCCTATCTGCATCCGGATGGCTCGGATGAGTTCAAGCCGATCCTGGGCGGCCGGATGCACACCCAGTACCCGGACAATGCGGTCAAGAGGTTTTTCACCTACCGTAACCGCGGGTATCTGATGAACCAGCCGGGGATGCGCCGACTGCTGCCGCAGGAATATGCACGTTTCGGGTGGTTCTTCCTGGTCCAGGAGAAGAGCCCGGGGAAGTTCCTGGAGTGGTTCCGGCTGCACCGCATGGGGCGCCGGGAAGAGTTCGACCGGCCCTAGATCAGTCGCACCAGTTCCTCGTGGTAGCGGCCCGGAAGACACCCGGCCGCCACGATCTGCCGGGCCAGATCCTTGTCCCCCATCTTGGCGCGGAAGGCCATGCCCATGGTGATGCCGTGATCGGGTTCATCCAGGGCCGCAATTTCCGCGCCGGGCATGATGCGCCCCGGTTCGATGACCCGGAAGTAGGACCCCGCCCGGCCGTGTTCGGTGAAGGTCTTCATCCATCCCCGGCGTTCCAACCAGGCGCCGAAGGTGCGGCATGGCCTGCGGGGGACGGAGACCTCCAGCACCGCCCCGCCCACGCGGAAACGCTGGTTGATCAGCACCGTGGAGAGATCGATGCCGGAGGTGGTGAGGTTCTCACCGAAGTAGCCATTGCGGTAGTACGGATCCCAGAAATCGAGTTCCTCGCGTTCGAAGGCGTAGACGGCCTTGTGCATGCCGCCGTGGTGGAGAAAGTCGCCGACGACGTCGTGAAGCACCCCGGAACCGTCACCGTAGTCGGGGCCCGGCGCGAAGACCTCGATGCCCTCAGGCACCGGTCGTTTGTCAATGCCGCTGACGCGGTCGGCTCCGCCCGGGTCGGGTTGTGCGGCACCGACGTTGGTGGTCAGCACGATGCCGGTCATGCGAACACCCGGCGGGTGGCGTGGTAGCGGGAGAAGCCTGCGACCAGGCACATCACGATGCCCACCGGCAGCATGACCAGCATGCCGATGGAGGCGACGGTGGCCAGGGTGTTGGCCAGCGTGAGCAGGCCGCCACCGGTGCCCAGCAGCAGGTTTGCCACCACCGATGACACCCCGGGCAGAGCGATGAGCAGAGCACCGACCAGTCCCACCCAGGTCCGCCAGGTGGAGATGGCTGCTTCGCGGGCGTTGACCACCGCGGTGGCAATCGCCAGCACCGTCAGCGCCATGAATGCAACAAACATCCCGATCGTCAGGTTCATCGGTGCGAACACCAGTGAGATGAGGGCGAAGTAGACGACGCCGGCCAACCCGGTGATCATGGTGATGTTCCAGCTCTTCATGGATGTCACCTTACTTGAAGATCACCATGCGCTGAACAATGAAGTTGATGGTGGTGCCGGTGCCCTGCGCGATGATGAAGGCCACGATAAGTGCAGCCGAGGCGGGCCAGTCCCAGGAGGTGAAGAGGGCGTCGAAAAGCGTCTGCAGGCCGACGTTGACCAGGAACGTCGCCGCGTAGAGCGCCACGACGGCCAGGAAACGGCCGGTGGATTTCTCCGCTTTGAAGGTCCAGCGGCGGTTGATCATGTAGGCGGTGGTGGTGCCGGCGATGAAGGAGATGGTGCGGGCGGCCGGTACGGGGAAGCCGAAGACCAGTTGGAACAGCGCCAGCAGGCCGAGGTCCACGACCGCGGAAATACCACCGGTGACGATGAACCGGAAGGCCTGCGTTCCCAGACCCATCCGCTCGGAAGGGGCGGCACCGGGGACGGAACCGAGGGCGGCAGCCTCGACAGCGGCAGTTTGTTTCTCAGACACGGGCTACACATTAGTCCCGCGGGGATCAAAGCACTAAGCGCGCAGCAGCTCGCGGTAGATGTCGAGACGTTCCACCGGTGCTGCCAGATCGTTGCCGTAGGCACCTTGTTCCGCGAGCACGGCCAGGGAGTCGGCGCAGGCGGCGGTGATTTCGGCGGCGGGTAGGGGGGCACCATCGTCGGCAACCCAGTGGAGGGCGGACATGGTGGAGGTGATCACGTCGTCGAAAAGCTCCCGGTCGCCGAGGCAGGACAGGGCGAGCACGCAGGACCAGAAGGCGTCGCTGCCCTCGGCGCCGCGTTCGCGGGGCAGCGAGCGGCAGAGGCGGACGGTGGGCGCGTCGAGTGGCGTGGGGCAGTGGAGTTCGAGTGCCTGCAGCAGGGGGATGAAATCGAAGACGCCGGTGCGGTCGACGATGTCGATGATCTCCGGGCGGACATGGGTGAGCACCGAGCGGATGGTGTCGGTGCCGGTGAGTTCGGCGTTGATGGCGGCGAGGTCGAAATCGAGGTCGGAATTGTAGGTGAACACCCCGGAACCGCCGATGCACAGGGCACGAGGGGTGCCGCTGTCACGCGGGTAGGTTTCCAGGCAGTGCAGTTCGAACTGCCACAGACCCCAGATGTAGATGATGGTGCCACCGGCATCGAGCATGCGTCCCACGCAGGTGGTGGAATCAAGTTTCCGGCCGCCGGCGTTGGCGAAGAACCACGGCGAATCATCCTCCACACCGAAGGCGATACCGAGGACTTTATGCAGCTCAGTGAGGGTCAGTGCGGCGTCCACCCCGATCTGGCGGTGGACCTCCCGGTCGGCCTGGATGTTGCTCGCCTGGATCAGCAGCGTGCGTTCGGAACCTGTTCCACCGCTCCTCCGCGCACGCGCAGACGCCAGTGAGATGACGTTGTCGTGGGCAAAGTGGGTTGGCATGTGCCCCAGCGTAGTCATGTCCGCGGGGGCTTTTCAGGGCCGGACGTCACCAACGATGCTTGACGACGCCCTATGTCGCCCACATATCTACCTCATAGGTGGCATAGACCGCCGCGGCGTAGAACATGCCAATCACCGTGTACGGCCGGGCGATCCCGCGCCGGCTGAGGAACCGTGCCAGCCGCTTGGTCAGCACCATGTCCAGACGGATGAGCACCGCGAGAAACAGCACGAATAGTCCCACATACAACCAGGTTGTCAGCGGTCCGCGGGCCCCGGAACGATCCGAGGCGGGCCCCGGGGTGATCCCCAGATCACCGAGCTGGTGACGCAGCTGATCATTGAGCAGGGTGGGATCATCGGGGAAGAGATACCGGCCGCCATCCGCCCGGGGAATCATCCCGACCACCCCGACCCCGGCGGCCATGAGCCCCGCATAGGCCAGCGCGCGACGACGGGGACCGTCGAGATAGTCGGTGAGCGCGACCCCGGTGCCCACGAGGAGCGATCCGGTGGCGGCCTGAAGACGTGAAGAGGTGGTGTCCGTGCTGCTGGAATCCATGCCACCAGAGTACCGTTGACACCATGTTCGGCATTTTCAAGAAGAAGCAGGATGCACCCGTCCACATCGCGGCGGAACGCACCCACCTGCCCCTCGATGATTTCATGACCCGTCTCATCGCCCAGGAACTCCCGCTGCTCGACAGCGTGGACCGCTCCCGGGTGTATGAGCTGCTGCGCCTCTACGACGGCCCCACCATCACCTCCCAGGAGGAACTGCCCACCGAGATCCGTGAGATCATGGACCTTTAAGAACGGCCCCTCTAGAACAGCTCCGGTCCACCGGTCCCCCACCTGGAAGGCTTGCGCAGGATGATCACCTTCGACGCGGTATCCAAGCACTATCCCGATGGCTCGGGGGTGTCCGTCGCCGTGGACAATGTCTCCTTCACCGTGGAGGACAATTCCACCGTGGTGCTGGTCGGATCCAGCGGTTCCGGCAAATCCACCCTGCTCAGCCTGGTCAACCGGATGACCGATCCCACCTCGGGCCGGGTACTCATCAACGGGTCAGATGTCGCCGACACCGACCCCGTCCGTCTGCGTCGATCCATCGGGTACGTCCTGCAGTCCGGTGGTCTGCTGCCCCACCGCACCGTGGTGGACAATGTCGCCACCGTACCGATGCTGAAGGGCGAGTCCCGGGGTACGGCGCGTCAGAAGGCCATGGAGTTCATCGAGGTGGTCGGCCTGGATCCGTCGGTGGCGCGCCGCTACCCCGCGCAGCTCTCCGGTGGGCAGCAACAACGAGTGGGAGTGGCCCGGGCCCTGGCCGGCGAATCCGACATCCTGCTCATGGATGAACCCTTCGGCGCCGTCGACCCGATCGTGCGCCTCGACCTGCAGAATGAGGTCAAACGGCTGCAGCGGGAACTGGGCAAGACCATTCTCTTTGTCACCCACGACATCGACGAGGCCTTCAGCCTGGCCGACAAGGTGGTGGTCCTGCGCCCCGGCGGGGTGATCGCCCAGGAGGCCACTCCGGCGGAGCTGATCACCGATCCGGCCGATGAGTTTGTGGCGGATTTCATCGGCCTGCGCTCCGGTTCCCGTGCCCTGCGGGTGGTCGAGGAGGGTGCCGACCGGCTCATCGTCGACGGCACCGGGAGAATCCTGGGGGCGTTGGAGCAGTGAACTGGTTGTCGCAGAACTACCCGTGGGTCATCGAACTGACCTGGATCCACCTGTGGCTGACGCTGCCGGCGGTGTTGCTCAGCCTGGCCATCGCGATCCCACTGGGTTGGACCGCCCACCGGTGGCGCATCGGTGGTGCGCTGCTGCCCCTGGTTGGAGTGCTCTACGCCATTCCCTCCCTGCCGCTGTTCGTGCTGGTCCCGGTGCTGTTCGGTACCGGTCTGCGCTCACCGGTGACCATGGTGGCCGTCCTCACCCTCTACGGCGTGGCGATCCTCACCCGCACGGTGGCCGATGGTTTCTCCTCCGTGCCGCTGCATGTGCGCAAGGCCGCCACCGCCGTCGGTTACTCCACCGCACGTAGGTTCTGGTCTGTGGAGTTCCCGCTGGCGCTGCCGGTGATCATCGCGGGCCTGCGGGTCGTGGTGGTCAGCACCGTCAGTCTGGTCACGGTGGGATCCGTGGTGGGCATCCAGAGCCTGGGCACCCTGTTCACCGACGGTTTCCAGCGCGGGATCATCGCGGAGGTGGTCACCGGGGTGGTGCTCACCATCGCCCTCGCCCTGATCCTGGATGCCTGTTGTGTGCTGGCGCAGCGTCTGCTGCTGCCGTGGTCAACCACCCGGAAAACAACCAGGGCCACCCGACCAGCACGCACTCCCCGACCCGCGGAGGTCGACTGATGGACCTGTTGGCTGCCACCCTTGCCTGGCTGACCGATCCGGGCGAATGGTCCGGTGCCGGGTCGATCCCGCAGCGCCTGGCGGAACACCTCATGGTCACCCTCATCGTGGTGGGGATCGCCGCGGTCATCGCCATCCCGCTCGGGGTGCTCATCGGCCACCACCGGGTGGGTGGGAATATGGTGTCGGCCGTGGTCGGGGCCGGTCGCGCCATCCCCACACTCGGTCTGCTCACCCTCCTGGGGTTGTGGATCGGCATCGGGGTGACCGCCCCCGTGCTCGCATTGATCGTGCTTGCGGCCCCGCCGCTGCTTGCCGGGGCCTATTCTGGGGTGACGAGTGTGGAGGCGGCCACCGTCAAGGCAGCCCGGGCGATCGGGATGTCGAAGCCCCAGATCATCTTCTCCGTGGAGGTGCCCCTGGCATTCCCGCTGATCATGGGTGGGGTGCGGTCCGCGGTGGTGCAGGTGGTGGCCACCGCGACGCTGGCTGCGTACACCGCTGACACCGGTCTCGGCCGCTTCATCTTCTCGGGTCTGAAAACCAGGGATTACGGGGAGATGATCGGCGGTTCGCTGCTGGTGATCGCCCTGGCACTCGTGTTGGAAGCCGTATTCTCGTTCGCCCTCCGCGTGCGGAGATCCCATTTTCTACAAACGACGACCTGATAGCGGGTTACTACTGAAAGGCCAGTCATGAAGACACTGTTACGCACCGGAGTCACCGCCGTGATCGCCAGCGCCCTGCTCGTGGGCTGCGGATCCTCCGACACCCTGGAGGAGACGGACACCACCACGGACACCGCGTCGGAGAGCATCGTGGTCGGATCCCAGGATTACTACTCCAGTGAGATCATCGCCGAGCTCTACGCCCAGGCACTCGAGGCCGCTGATTATGACGTGCAGCGCGATTTCCGCATCGGTCAGCGCGAGGTGTACATGGGTGAGGTGGAAAACGGGTCGGTGGATCTCTTCCCCGAGTACACCGGGCCGCTGCTGCAGTACTGGGAGCCGGACACCGACGCGCGCCTGCCCGACGAGGTCTACAGCGAGCTTGTCGACGCCGCCCCCGACAGCCTCACCATCCTCGACGCGGCACCCGCCACCGACCAGGACGCCTATGTGGTTACCCGCGAACTCGCCGAACAATATGACCTCACCAGCATCCCCGACCTGGCCAACATCCCGGGTCCCTTGGTCCTCGGTGCCAACTCCGAGGCAGAGACCCGACCCAACGGTCCCACCGGTCTGCGGGAGAACTACGGCATCGAGGCCGGTTTCACCCCGATCGAGGACGGCGGTGGCCCCCTGACCATCAAGGCCCTGCGTGACGGTGATGTCCAGTTCGCCATCATCTACACCGCCGACCCCTCCATCACCGACAATGACCTGGTGGTTCTGGAGGATCCGGACGGCATGTTCCTGGCCTCCCAGGTGGTGCCGGTGGCCAGCGATGCACTCGATGAGCAGGCGCAGGACATCATCAATGAGATCAGCGCGGCGCTGACCTCCGAGGAGCTACTGGCCCTGAACTCCCAGAGCGTGAACGATCAGGCACCGGCGGCCACCATCGCCACCCAGTGGTTGGAGGACAAGGGCCTGATCTAGGGACGGGCGCGTGACGGTGTGACAAGCCCGTCCCTCCTGGGGTTTTCGGTAATACCCGTCACGAATCCGTCATGGGAACGGTCATCCGGTTTGAAGGGGGGGTAACCTTGGTACCCGATGAACAGTTCTAACGGCATGTCCAGCACCGGTACTTCGGCCGGTGCCTCCGGGGCCCTTCCACTAGAAGCTCGCACACTGACGGGATGGGGACGCACCGCACCCACCACCGCTGAAGTCCTGACCACCCCGGACCTCGACGTGATCGTCGACGCCGTGCGCCGGGTGGCCGAGCAGAACGAATCCAAACCCGCCTACCTCAGGCGCGGTGTCATCGCCCGCGGCATGGGTCGTTCCTACGGTGACCCGGCGCAGAACGCCGGCGGTCTTGTCATCGACATGCAGCCGCTGAACAAGATCCACTCCATCGATCCGGAGTCCGCCATCGTCGATGTCGACGGCGGTGTGACCCTGGACCAGCTGATGAAGGCGGCCCTGCCCTATGGGCTGTGGGTTCCGGTACTCCCGGGCACCCGTCAGGTCACCATCGGTGGCGCCATCGGTCCGGATATCCACGGCAAGAATCACCACTCCGCCGGTTCCTTCGGTGATCATGTGGTCTCCATGGAACTGCTGGTCGCCGATGGCCGCATCCTGCACCTGGAGCCGGAGGGCACCGCCGAGGACCCGGACGGCACCCTGTTCTGGGCGACCGTGGGTGGCATGGGCCTGACCGGCATCATCGTCCGCGCCCGCATCCGCATGACCAAGACCGAGACCGCGTACTTCATCGCCGACACGGATCGCACCAACAACCTGGATGAGACCGTGGAGTTCCACTCCGACGGTTCCGAGCACAACTACACGTACTCCTCCGCCTGGTTTGATGTGATCTCCCCCGAGCCGAAGCTGGGTCGCTCCACCATCTCCCGTGGTTCCCTGGCCACCCTCGCACAGCTGGAGGAACTCTCCCCCAAGCTGGCGAAGGACCCGTTGAAGTTCAACGCACCACAGCTGCTGACCGTCCCGGACATCTTCCCGTCCTTCACCATCAACAAGTACTCGCTGATGGCCATCGGTGAGGCCTACTACGCCATGGGCTCGCCCGCCCGGAACCAGGTGAAGAACCTCACGCAGTTCTACCAGCCGCTGGATCTCATCGGTGAGTGGAACCGTGGTTACGGTTCCAAGGGTTTCCTGCAGTACCAGTTCGTGGTGCCGATGGATGCCGTCGAGCCGTTCAAGGACATCATCCGCGACATGCAGAAGTCCGGCCACTACTCCGCGCTGAACGTGTTCAAGCTGTTCGGACCGGGCAACCGTGGTCCCCTGTCCTACCCGATGCCGGGCTGGAACGTCTGCGTGGACTTCCCGATCCGTCCGGGCCTGGGCGCCTTCCTCGATGAGTTGGATGAGCGCGTCATGGAATTCGGTGGTCGTCTCTACCTGGCCAAGGAATCCCGCACCAGCGCCGAGAAGTTCCACGCCATGTACCCGGGCATGGAGGGCTGGCTGAAGACCCGCAACGAGATCGACCCCACCGGTGTCTTCGCCTCTGATATGTCCCGCCGCCTCGAGCTGCACTAGTTTTAAGGAACACACCTAAATGCTGAACGCTGTGGGCAAAGCCCAGAACATCCTCCTTCTGGGAGGAACCTCCGAAATCGGAATCTCCATCGTGGAACGTTTCCTCCAGCAGGGCGGCTCCCACGTCACCCTGGCCGCACGCAAGGACTCCCCGCGTATCGACGCCGCCGTGGCCAAGATCAAGGCCGCCGGCGCCGAATCCGTGCGGGTCGTCGACTTCGACGCCCTGGACACCGACTCCCACCCCGCTGCCATCGACGAGGCCTTCGCCGAGGGCGATGTGGATGTGGCCGTGGTCGCCTTCGGTGTCCTCGGTGACAATGAGGTCCAGTGGCGTGACCAGGCCGAGGCCGTGAGTGCTGTCTCTGTGAACTACACCGCCGGTGTGTCCGTGGGTGTGCTCCTGGGCCGTAAATTCGAGGCGCAGGGCCACGGCACCATCGTGGCCATGTCCTCGGTGGCCGGCCAGCGCGTGCGCCGGTCCAACTTCGTCTACGGTTCCGCCAAGGCCGGTTTCGACGGTTTCTACACCCAGCTCGGTGAGGCCCTGCGCGGCTCCGGTGCCAATGTGGTGGTCGTGCGCGCCGGACAGGTCCGCACCAAGATGAGCGCCGATGCCGGTGAGGCACCGTTCACCGTCAACCGTGAGGATGTCGCCGACGCCGTCTACGACGCGGTGGTGAACAAGAAGGACGTCATCTACGTCCACCCCATGTTCCAGTACGTCTCCCTGGCGTTCCAGTTCATCCCGCGGGCGATTTTCCGCAAGTTGCCGTTCTGATCGGAGCCACCAGGCGTCGATAGGCACCACCCACCGAAACCCGTTGTTCACACGCTGATCAACGGGTTTTGTGCTGACCGGGTTCATCCCCCACTTCTGGGGGCCGATGTGACAAACTGCTAGGCATGATGAATTCCTCCGAACCTCACGGAGAGCCACACAGCACCACTGGAAAGACGGGGACCCAGCTGCTGCCCACCCCGGGTGGGCACGATGACACCGCCGTGGAGGTGAATATCTTCTCCCCGGATCAGATGACCCGGGGCAGGACCGTCCTGGCGATCATCCTGGCGGCCGTGGGGGCCTTCGTGTTCACCCTGGCCGCGTGGCTGGTGCTCCGCCAGACCAGCCTCCCGGCCTTCGGTTCCTCGATGGTCACCCGGGCGCTGGCCTCGGCCACCATTGTGCTCGTCCTGGTGGTGGTGGGTCTACTCATGTGGTGGTGGATCCACGATGAGCACAAGGCCGACCCGAGGTGGAACAACGGGACCCAACTGGAGATCAGACGGCCGGCCTGGCGCAAATTTGTCACCCACGCGGTGGCCTACCTCAGCCCCGCCGCGATCGTGGTGGCCGTGCTGGCGATTCCGCTGTCCGCCACCCGCCTGTACCTCGACGGCATCAGCGTGGACCAGGGTTTCCGGACCCAGTACCTGACCCGCCTGGCCGATGACATCGCCATCAGCGACATGAACTACGCGGACATGCCCACCTACTATCCGCCCCTGTGGTTCTGGTTCGGTGGCCGTCTGGCGAACCTGCTGGGCATGCCCGGGTGGGAGGTGTTCCAGCCCTGGGCGATCATCTCCCTGGCAGTGGGCGGTTCCGTCCTGGTGCCCGTGTGGCAGCGTCTGGTGGGGTCCCTGCCGGTGGCCACAGGCATCGCCCTGGTGTCCACGTGTGTGATTCTGGTGATGAGTCCGGATGAACCCTATGCCGCCCTGGTGGCTCTGGGTATGCCGGCGCTGGTGGCGCTGACCCCGCGCATCCTGCGGGGCGACTGGTTCGCATTGATCGGCGGGATCCTCTTCCTCGGATTCTCCGCCACGTTCTACACCCTGTTCACCGCTGTCATCGCACTGTCGGTGGTGGTGGTCACGGCTGTGACCGTCGTGGTGATGCGCAAGGAGTGGAAGCCGCTGGTGTGGCTGGCGGTGCTGGGTTTTTCGTCGATAGGCATCGCGCTGATCACCTGGGGACCGTTCCTGCTCGCCAGCCTGCAGGGCGCGGAGCAGAGCGGGGATACCGCCATGCATTACCTACCCTATGACGGCACCTTGATTCCGTTGCCGATCCTCGCGTCGAGCGTGCTCGGTCTGCTCAGCCTGTTCGGCCTGATCTTTTTCGTGGTCCGGGGCCAGGATCCCGTGGTGCGGTCGATGTGGATCTCCGTGCTCGTGCTCTACGGCTGGATCGTCGCGTCCATGCTGTTCACCGTGCTGGGCAACACCCTGCTCGGGTTCCGCCTGGACACCCTGGTGGTGTTGATGATGACCACCGCGGGTGTGCTCGGCATCGCGGATTTCCGGCTGGCGGGCATCTACCTGCTCTACCCGGAACGCATCACCCCGCGGGTGGCCCGTGGTGTCACCACCATCCTCATCGCGGTTGTTCTGGCCGGTGGGCTGCAGTATGCGCAGAGCATCCCCCAGCGCAACGCCCATGCTATCGACCTGGCCTACACCGACACCGACGGTTACGGTGAACGCGCCGATCGCTACCCCCCGGATTCCGCGCGGTGGTACGGGGAGATCGACAGCCACCTCAAGAATCAGGGCTTCATCCCGTCGGAGACGATCGTGCTCACCGATGAACTGAACTTCATGTCCTATCACCCCTACCGGGGTTTCCAGGCGTTCACCTCCCACTACGCCAACCCGCTCGGGGAGTTCGGCAAACGCAATGAAACCATAGAGCAGTGGGCGGTGGAGAGCTGGGATGAGCTGTCCGACCCGGCTGATTTCGCCGCGGCCATCGACGCCGTGGAGTGGGCCGGCCCGGATGTGTTCATCATGCGGGGCACGGTGCCGGATGACGTGGATGACATTGACGCAGAAGCAACCGATGACGCCGGCTCAGGTGATGTCGGTGGGTGGAAATACGACCTCGCGGAGGACATCTACCCCAACAACCCCAACGTGCGTTTCCGGGGGGTGTATTTCAACCCGGAGGTGTTCCTGGGGGCGGGTGCACCCTGGCAGGTGGAGCAGATCGGGCCGTTCGTCGTGGTGACGCGTGATGAGTGATACCTCACGTGACGGAGGTGAAAGCGGAAGTTACCGCGCCCATACCGTAGACTCGTTGCCTGTGTCGGAAGTAGTTGTGTCTAAAAAAGAACAGGGTGCCCCGGGGTCCAGCCCGGTTGGTGGCACCGAGAAGGTCGCCCCCGGATGGTTGAAGAAGCTGGCCATCACCACGGGCCTCCTGGGTCTGCTGATGTTTCTGCTCACCCCGTTCATGCCGGTCAACCAGGTGCAGTCCTCGGTGTCTTGGCCGCAGAACGATGAGCTCTCCAGCATCAATGCGCCCCTGATCTCCTACGCTCCACAGTCGCTTGAGGCGATGATCCCGCTGACCGCGCTGGAGAACCTCTACCCCGGTCAGACACTCGTGTTCGGAACGCTTCCCCCGGACAGCACCGACGCCACCAACCGTGGGCTGTTCGTCCGCACCATCGACGGTGGCCTCGATGTGGTGGTCACCGGTGAGGTCCTGCTGGAACTCCCCGAATCCGAGGTGGAGGATCTGCCGGCCGGCGCGATGCTGGAGATCACCTCCACCGGCGACAGCACCACCGCCGAGATCACCGGAACGGATTACCTCGGTGAGACCGACGAGGACGCCCGGCCGCACGTCACCGGCGTCTACACCGAGCTTGTCGACGATCCCGCCACCTACTCCACCATGGTCTCCGACGGCCTGGCCGTCGATGTCGAGGTCAACTCCCGATTCACCTCCTCACCGAGCGTGATCAAGTACATCGTGATGTGGACCGGCCTGCTGCTGACCCTGGCCTCGCTCTGGGCACTGCACCGCATGGATATCCTCGACGGCCGCCGGGTGCACCGCTTCCTGCCGGCCAACTGGTACCGGGTGAAGCCACTCGACGGTGTCGTGGCCTTCGTCCTGGTGTTCTGGCACTTCCTGGGCGCGAACACCTCCGATGACGGCTTCATCATGAACATGGCCCGGGTGTCCCACAACGCGGACTACATGGCCAACTACTACCGCTGGTTCGGCGTGCCCGAATCCCCCTTCGGCGCCCCGTTCTATGACCTGCTGGCAGTGATGTCGTATGTGTCCACCGCGTCCATCTGGCTGCGGCTACCGGCGCTGATCTCCGCGTTCATCATCTGGTTCGTCCTCTCGCGGGAGGTCCTGCCACGCCTGGGTGCGCGTGTCGACGGCCGACGTGTTGCCCACTGGTCCACCGCCCTGGTGTTCCTGGCGTTCTGGCTGCCCTACAACAACGGCACCCGCCCCGAGCCGATCATCGCCGCGGCCGCGCTGCTGGCCTGGGTCTCCTTCGAGCGCGCCATCGCCTCCTCCCGCCTGCTGCCCGCAGCGGTGGGTACCATCCTGGCCACCCTCGCGCTGTCTGCTGGCCCGACCGGCCTCATGGCGGTAGCCGCCCTCCTGGTCAGCCTGTCCAGCCTGATCCGCATCCTCTACCGCCGTCTGCCACTGATGGGTGCTCCCCGCGGATCATCCCGGGGCACGGTGTTCACCGCCGTGCTGGCGATGCTGGCACCATTCCTGGCCGCCGGCACCGCCATCCTCATCGCCGTGTTCGGGGACCAGACCTGGGCCACCGTGATGGAGTCCATCTCGGTGCGCTCCGAGAAGGGCCCGGCGCTGAGCTGGTACAACGAGTACGTCCGCTACCAGACCCTGTTTGAACAGACCGTGGACGGATCCTTCACCCGACGTTTCGCCGTGATCATGCTTATCGCCTGCCTGGCGATCGTGGTGGCCTGCATCCTGCGCTACGGCCGTGTCCCGGGCTCCGCCAGCGGGCCGTCCCTGCGCCTGACCCTGGTGGTCTTCGGCACCATGTTCTTCCTCATGTTCACCCCCACCAAGTGGACCCACCACTTCGGTGTGTACGCCGGCCTGGGTGCCGCCGTCGCGGGTCTGGCCGCGGTGGGATTGTCCTATGTGGCCGTGAAATCCCCGCGCATCCGCACCATCTCGGTGGGTGTGTTCCTGCTGCTGTTCGCCTTCAGCCTCGCCGGCACCAACGGCTGGTGGTACACCTCCAGCTACTCCGTACCGTGGTGGGACAAGACCATCCAGATCAACGGCATCGAGGCCTCAACCGTCATGCTCGCCATCGCCGTGATCGTGCTGATCGCCGGTGTGGTTCAGTCCTTTGTCAAGGATGTGCGCGTCGCCCAGGCCGAGAACCGTGACGCCATGGGTGAATACCGCTCCGAGGAGGCCGCCAAGGTGGTCCGCGCCTCCCGCTTCCAGGGCCTGATGGCCTCCCCCATCGCCGTGCTGTCTGCGATCGTGATTCTGGTGTCCATGGGATCCATGGGCAAGGCCTTCGCCGACCAGTACCCGGAGTACAGCGTCGGCCTGGGCAATCTCCGTGCACTCGGTGGACAGACCTGTGGCCTGGCAGCCGATGCCATGCTGGAGACCAACTCCAATGAGTCCTTCCTGACCCCGGTCAACTCCCCCCTCGGTGAATCACTGGAGGCCGATGAGGTCCGCGGGTTCAGCTCCGCCGGCATCCCACCCTTCATCAGCCAGGACCAGGCCTCCACCGCCTCGGTGGGCGCGATCGCCGATTCCGTGGAGGATGACGCCGCGGGATCCGATGATGCCTCCGGTCAGGCGACCGGCAACACCGGTGGCCTGCGTGCCGATGTCGGTATCAACGGCTCCACCGCCCGCCTGCCGTTCAACCTGGATTACACCCAGATCCCGGTGGTCGGTTCCTGGGCGGACGGCACCCAGATCCCCGCCGAGATCACCACCGACTGGTATGAAGTGCCCGAGGCAACCGAGCAGGCACCGATCATCGTCGTGTCCGCCGCCGGCCGCATCGCCCACTTCGACATCAACGGTGTCTTCCAGTCCGGCCAGTCCGTGCTGCTGGAGTACGGCTCCCTGGATGACGACGGTGAGGTCACCGCCCTCGGTGAGCAGATGATGTACGACATCGGACCGGAGCCGTCCTGGCGTAACCTGCGCCTGCCTATCGACGCCCTGCCGGAGGAGGCTGATGTCATCCGCATCGTCGCCACCGACGACAACCTGGACCCCGACCAGTGGGTGGCCGTCACCCCGCCGCGTGTCCCGGACCTGGATTCCCTCAACAACATCATCGGCTCTGAGACCCCTGGTCTGCTCGACTGGGCCGTGGGCCTGCAGTTCCCGTGCCAGCGCACCTTCGACCACTACGCCGGCATCACCGAGATCCCCGAGTACCGCATCTCCCCGGACCACGGTGGCAAGTCGACCCTGTCACCGTTCCAGGACTGGGCCGGTGGTGGCGCGATGGGCACCGCGGAGGCGGTGAACACCGCCTATGAGATCCCGTCCTACCTGCGCAATGACTGGGGCCGCGACTGGGGTTCCATCGAACTCTACGAGCTGCGCACCAATTCCCGCGGTGAGGCACCGGTGGTGGCCGATGTGAACCTGCAGACCATCCAGCGCTCCGGAGTGTGGAACCCCGGTTCGATGAAGATCGGTTAGCATTTTCTGGCTGGTTTGAAGGCGGGAACCCGTGTGGTTCCCGCCTTTTTGTTCCCACCCCCACCCGGTATGAGCTGCGGTGGGAGTACAGGCCCGACCCCCGCATCCCGTTTTGTGGTTTATTCGGGGTATGGGCGAATCAGTTTCCTCCGACAGATACACCCCTCAGCAGCGCACCCGTTACCGGCAGCTGTTGATGGAAGACCTGGAGATCTTCGACCGGCACCTGGAACGGTCCGAATTCGATGATCACGGTTCGATCGGGCTTGAGTTGGAACTCAACCTGGTGGATGCAGATATGCAACCCGCCCTGCGTGGTGCAGAGGTGCTGCGGCATCTCGACGGGGAATTCCAGTCGGAGATCGGCAATTACAATGTCGAGCTCAACCATCCCCCACTGTCGGCGAAACACGATGGCCTGCAGCGTCTTCAGGATGGCATCACCAACCGCCTGAACCGGGTGCATGAGGCCGCCACCACGGAGGGCGTCAATGTGGCCATGATCGGCACCCTGCCCACCATCACCCCGGAATTCCTCGCCGATCCGGCATGGATGACCCAGGAGAACCGGTACCGGGCCCTGAGCAATGCGATCATGGAATCCCGCGGTGAACTGGTCCACATCAACCTCGCCGACCGCGAGCATGTCAAGCAGTCCTTCCACGACATCGCCCCGGAATCCACCTGCACCTCCATGCAGCTGCATCTCCAGCTCGCACCCAATAAGTTCGCCGCGGCCTGGAACGCCTCCCAGGCCATCGCCGGTGCCCAGGTGGCCTTGAGCGCGAACTCCCCACTGTTTCTGGGGCGTCGGGTGTGGCATGAAAGCCGCATCCCCGTGTTCCAGCAGGCCATTGACACCCGCACCTCTGAGCTGGTCAATCAGGGAGTGCGCCCCCGGGTCTGGTTCGGTGAACGGTGGATCACCAGCGTCTTCGATCTCTTCGAGGAGAATGTCCGCTATTTCTCCCCGCTGATCGCCGAGGACCGGGCACTGGCCGGCACCCCGATGATGAAGGGTAGATCCCCCGCCCTGCACTACCTCAACCTCCATAACGGAACGGTGTGGCGGTGGAACCGTCCGATCTACGCCCCCGGCGAGGAGCGGTCGCACCTGCGTCTGGAGAACCGCCTGCTGCCCGCGGGCCCCACCCCGGTGGATATCGTCGCGGATGCCGCGTTCTACTACGGGGTGGTCAAGTACCTGGCGGAGGAGAACCGCCCGGTGTGGTCGCGGTTGACCTTCCCCGATGCCGAGCGGAACTTCCAGTCCGCGGCACGTTCCGGACTGTTCGCGCGGATGACCTGGCCCAGGCTCGGTCAGGTCAACGTCGCCGACCTCGTCGTGGAGCACCTGCTCCCCCAGGCCCGGGAGGGACTGCGCCGACTGGAGGTCGATGACTCCATCGCCGAGCACTACCTCGGGATCATCGGTGAACGCGCCCGGACCCGCCAGAACGGTGCAACCTGGCAGCTGCGGACCCTCAACAAACTGGAGGCGCAGCGGGGACTGCCGGATTCAGGGACCCGCCGTGCGGCCCTGGCCGGCATGCTGAGGCTCTACCTGCAGAACCAGGCCACCGGCGAACCTGTCCACACCTGGGAGATCGGCAGCTAGATCACACCGCCATCGGCATGTCCTGAGGGGTCACGGCAACGGGGAGTGCGGTCTCGCCCATGAGGTCGGCGTCGACGGCGGCGGCACACGCCCGGCCCTCGGCGATCGCCCAGACGATCAGGGACTGCCCCCTGCCATTGTCGCCGGCGATGTAGACGCGGGAGTTGGTGGGGCTGCGGTAACCGGTGTCGCGGATCATGCGGCCGCGGGCATCGAAACCCACGCCCAGCTCGTGGGCCAGCCCGCCCTGTTCGGCGCCGGTGAAGCCCAGGGCCACGAGGACCAGGTCGGCGTCGAAGGGGAACTCGGTGCCCTCGACGGGTTCGCGGCGCCCGCCCACCACCTTGATCTGGCATCCGGTCAGACCGGTGACCCGGCCCTGGTCATCGCCGTGCAGGGAGACGGTGTTCACCGCGAATTTCCGCTCGCCCAGGGGTGTGCCGACGGCGCGGGTGCCCAGGCCCAGGGCCTCGATCTCGGCGACGGATTCATCACCGCCGAGCACATAGGACCCCTCCTCGTGGGCGGTGGCGGTGCGGAACTGGTTGGGGTACATCGGCCACGGGGTCTCCTCAGCGCGCATCACCGGTCCGCGCGGGCGGATGTCGAACTGAGTGACCGAGGCCGCCCCCTGGCGCAGGGCGGTGCCGAAGCAGTCGGTGCCGGTGTCGCCACCGCCGATGATCACGACCTTCCTGCCGCGGGCATCAAACTCGGGCGGCACCGGGCCGTCGCCCTCATTCGCCTTGTTCTGCGCGGTGAGGTAGTCCATCGCCGGGTGGACACCGGCGAGATCCGAACCCGGGATGCCCAGAACACGGGCGACGGGCGTGCCGGTGGCGAGCACGACGGCGTCGAAAAGCGCCAGTTCAGCAGCCCGGGGCGAGATCCCCACGCGGAATTCCGTGCCCTCCGCCCGCATCTGGTCGAGGCGGCGGTCGATCCAGCGGTTCTCCATCTTGTAGTCCGGCACGCCATAACGCATCAGGCCACCCAGGCGGTCGGAGCGTTCGAAGACGGTCACGCGGTGTCCGGCGCGGGTCAGCTGCTGCGCGGCGGCCAGACCGGCCGGGCCCGAGCCCACCACGGCGACCGTCAGGCCGGTGTCCAGGGAGGCGCGCACCGGCTCCACCCAGCCCTCGGTGAAGGCCCGTTCGACGATCTCCAGCTCCACGTTCTTGATGGTCACGGCGTCATCATTGATGTCGAGCACACACGCACCCTCACACGGCGCCGGGCACAGGCGGCCGGTGAATTCGGGGAAGTTGTTGGTGGCGTGCAGGCGGTCATAGGCCTCCTTCCACCGTCCCTCGCGCACCAGGTTGTTCCACTCGGGGATGATGTTGCCCAGTGGGCAACCCTGGTGGCAGAAGGGCACGCCGCAGTCCATGCAGCGGGCGGCCTGCTCCTCGATCTGACCGGTGGGTGCCGCCTCGTAGACCTCGCGGAAGTCCATGAGGCGCAGGGGCACCGGCCGGTGGGCGGGTTCGGCGCGGGTGTATTTCTGGAATCCATGTGGGTCGGACATTAGTGTGCCTCCTCCAGGGTCAGGGTGGACAGTAGAACTCGCTTGTAGTCACGCGGCATGACCTTGACCAGGTCGGTTGCGCGCACCGTGGTGGTGGAACCGGTCAGCGCGACGTGGCGTGCGATGAGCCGGTCGGCCCACAGGGCCTCATCCGGGGTGAGCTTTTCGACGTCCACCAGCCCCCGATTGATTTTCTTCTCCAGGTCCGGTTCGTCGAGGAGGTAGGCAATACCGCCCGACATGCCGGCGCCGAAGTTCTCCCCGACGGGACCGAGGACAAGCACCCGGCCACCGGTCATGTATTCACACCCGTGGTTGCCGATCCCCTCCACCACCGCGGTGGCACCGGAGTTGCGCACGCAGAACCGTTCGCCGACCTCACCGCGGATGAACATCTCACCGCTGGTGGCGCCGTAACCGAGGACGTTGCCGGCGATGATGTCGGGGCTGTTTTTCAATTGTTTCGGTGCACGCTCCGAGGGGCGGATGATGATGCGCCCGCCGGAGAGTCCCTTGCCCACGAAGTCATTGGCATCGCCGGTGAGGTTGATGGTGATGCCGGCGGGGATGAAGGCACCGAAGGAGTTTCCGGCACAGCCGGTGAGGTTGAGGGTGATGGTGTCGTCGTCAAGCCCGGAGGCCCCGGCGGCGCGGGTGAGGACCGAACCCAGCATGGTCCCCACCGACCGGTTGACGTTGCTGACGCGCGTGGTCAGGGTGGTGCGCGCCTGCTCACCGGCGGCGGCGCGGGCGATGGTGTCGGCGGCCTGTTCGATGAACCGGTTGTCCAGCGCTGCCTCCAGGTCATGGTCCTGGGTGGTGGTGCACCGGACATCCTGCTCCGGGAAGTGCGGGGCAATCGGCCTATGGAAGATCGGGGTGAGATCCAGGTGTGCCGCGCGGGAATCCGCGGGGATGTCGGCGCGTTTGCGCAGCACCTGGGACTGGCCGACGGCCTCGTCGAGGGTGCGGAAACCGAGCTGGGCGAGGTATTCGCGGACCTCCTGGGCGATGAAGGTGAAGAAATTGACCACATGCTCCGCCTGGCCGGTGAACTTGGCGCGCAGGTCGGGGTTCTGGGTGGCGATGCCCACGGGGCAGGTGTCCAGGTGGCACACGCGCATCATGATGCAGCCCTCCACCACCAGCGGTGCGGTGGCGAAACCGAATTCCTCGGCGCCGAGGAGTGCGGCGATCATGACGTCGCGGCCGGTTTTCAGCTGGCCGTCGCACTGTACGCGGATGCGGTCGCGCAGGCCGTTGAGCAGCAGGGTCTGCTGGGTTTCGGCGAGGCCGAGCTCCCAGGGACCACCGGCGTGCTTGAGGGAGGTCAGCGGTGAGGCGCCGGTGCCGCCGTCGTGGCCGGAGATGAGCACCACGTCGGCATGCGCCTTGGACACACCGGCGGCCACGGTGCCCACGCCCTGCTCAGCGACCAGTTTCACGTGGATGCGGGCATCCGGATTGGCATTTTTCAGGTCATGGATGAGCTGGGCGAGGTCCTCGATGGAGTAGATGTCGTGGTGTGGCGGCGGGGAGATCAGACCCACGCCGGGGGTGGTGATACGGACCTCCGCGATCCAGGGGTAGACCTTCTCCGGGGGCAGCTGACCACCCTCACCGGGCTTGGCGCCCTGGGCCATCTTGATCTGGATGTCGGTGCAGTTGTTGAGATAGTGGCTGGTCACACCGAACCGTCCCGAGGCCACCTGCTTGATGGCAGACCGCTTCCAGTCGCCGTTGGGTTCCGGGGTGAACCGGCGGGCATCCTCCCCGCCCTCACCGGAGTTGGACATGCCGCCGAGGCGGTTCATGGCGATGGCCAGGACCTCGTGGGCCTCGGCGGAGATGGAACCATAGGACATGGCACCGGTGGAGAAGCGTCGGACAATGGAGCTGACCGGTTCCACCTCCTCCACCGGGATGGGCTGGCGGTCGGTGCTGAACTCGAAGAGTCCACGGATGGTGCCCAGACGGGCGGACTGGCCATCAACCTTGGCGGTGTAGTCCTTGAAGATGGAGTACTGCCCCGTGCGGGTGGCGTGCTGCAGTTTGAAGATGGTCTCCGGGTTGAACAGGTGGTATTCACCCTCCCGGCGCCATTTGTACTCCCCGCCCAGGTCGAGTTCGCGGTGGGCGTGCTCCTCGGGTCGGGGCAGGAAGGCACTGCGGTGGCGGGCCTCCACGTCGGCGGCCACCTCATCCAGGCCGATGCCGGAGATCGGTGAGGGGATGCCGCCGAAGTAGTCATCCAGCAGGGCCTGGTGCAGGCCGGTGACGTCCGCCAGCTGGGCGCCACGGTAGGAGGAGACGGTGGCGATGCCCATCTTCGACATCACCTTGAGCACACCGGTGGTGGCGGCGGTGACGTAGTTGCGGCATGCCTCATCCAGCTCCAGGTCACCGAGCTGGCCCTTCATGCGCAGCTCATCGATGGTTTCAAAGGCCATATAGGGGTTGATGGCATCGGCGCCGAAGCTGATGAGCATGGCCAGGTGGTGGATCTCGCGGGCGTCACCGGATTCCACCACGAGCGAGCACCGGGTGCGGGTGCGCTGCTGCACCAGGTACTGATGGACGGCGGAGGTGAGCAGCAGCGCCGGGATGGGGGCGAGCTGTTCATTGGATTCGCGGTCGGAGAGCACAATGAGGGTCTTGCCCCGGCGGATCGCCTCGGAGACCTCGCGGCGCACCCGGGCGATGGCGGCCTTCATACCGGCGCCGTGGTGCGCCACCGGGTATAGACCGGAGATGACCGCCGCACCGAAGGTGTCCCATTCGCCGTGATCATTGGCGTGGATGAGGGTGGCCAGCTCGTGGTTGTCGATCACCGGTGATTCCAGACGGATGCGTCGTGCCGCCTCCGGGCCGGGGTTGAGCACATCGGACTGCGCACCCAGCAGGGTGTACATGCTGGTCACAGGCTTTTCCCGGATGGAGTCCAGCGGCGGGTTGGTCACCTGCGCGAACCGCTGGGCGAAGAAATCATAGAGCATGCGCGGACGCTGCGAGATCGCCGCGATGGGGGTATCGGACCCCATGGACCCGATGGCCTCCGCCCCGGTGCGCGCCATGGGCAGGATGAGCAGATCCACATCCTCCTCGGTGATGCCGAAGACACGCTGGCGCAGCACCGCACGCTGGTGCGGCATGTACTCATAACGGGTGCGCGGCAGGCCGGACAGGTGCACGAAATTCTCGCGGATCCACTCCCCATAAGGCGCGCTGGCCTGCAGCCCGCGCTTGACCTCGTCATCGGGGATGACCCGGCCCTGGGCCGTGTCGACCAAGAACATCTGGCCAGGTACCAGGCGGGTACGCTTTACGACGCTCGATTCATCCAGATCCAACACCCCCGACTCCGAGGCCATCACCACCAGTCCGTCGCTGGTGATGGCGATACGTCCAGGTCGCAGGCCATTGCGGTCCAGAACCGCACCGACATAGCGGCCGTCGGTGAAGGCCAGGGCGGCGGGGCCATCCCACGGCTCCATAAGGCAGGAGTGGTACTCGTAGAAGTCACGCAGCTCCTGGTTCATCGAGGTGCTGTGCTCCCACGGCTGGGGGATCATCATGGCCACAGCATGGGGCAGTTCGTACCCGCCGAGGTGGAGGAGTTCGAGGGCTTCGTCGAAAAGCGCGGTGTCCGACCCGCCCGGGGTGCACACGGGCAGCACCCGGTTCAGGGGCCCCAGGACGTGGGAATCGATAAGGGCCTCGCGGGCGCGCATCCAATTCTCATTGCCGCGCACGGTGTTGATCTCACCGTTGTGGGCGACCAGGCGGTAGGGGTGCGCGAGGGGCCAGCTGGGGAAGGTGTTGGTGGAGAAACGCGAGTGCACAACGGCGATGGCCGATTCCATGCGCGGGTCCTGCAGATCGCGGTAGAACCGCTCCAGCTGTCCGGTGGTGAGCATGCCCTTGTAGATCACGGTGCGTGCCGACAGCGACGGGAAATACACCGTTGGCCGGTCCCCGGTGGTGCCGAGTTCGCGCTCGCAGCGCTTGCGGATGAAGAACATGATGCGGTCCAGGTCCGTGCCCGAGGTGCCTGGAACGGTGAGGAAGAGCTGGGAGAAACTCGGCATGGCTTCGGCTGCCATGTCCCCGATCCCCCGTGGATCCACTCGGACCTCACGCCACCCGAGCACGGTGGCGCCCTCCTCGGTGGCGATGCGGGCGATCTCCTTCTGGGCATCCAGCATGGCCATGCGCGCGCGTGGGAGGAAGGCGATGCCGGTGGCATAGTGGCCGGGTTCCGGCAGGTCGAAGTCGGTGTCGGCGCGGTAGAGGGCATCGGGGATCTGCAGGAGGATGCCAGCACCGTCACCGGTGGTCTTCTCCGCGCCGGCGGCACCGCGGTGCTCCATGCGGCACAGCGCCTCAAGTGCATTGGAGATGATCTTACGGCTGGCGCGACCGTGGATGTCGGCGACGAAGGCGACACCACAGGAATCGTGTTCGAAGGCTGGGTTGTAAAGGCCCTGTTTCTGCATGCTGGCTCCCCCTAAGGGTTTCTATTAATCATTCGATAATAAGAAAAACAGGTGGGGGCGGGCGCGCGCAAGTACTTTTCGGCTATTTTCGATCAACCTATAGGAAAATGCAAGGTCGCATGACGCCTCTATGCTGCAGATCACACTCTATGATGGCTTTAACACGAGTCCATCCGTTAAAAAGGAGCACGCGAACATGTTCAACTTCGAGGAAACCGCAGCACGCCTCTTCGCCGAAACGCACGAGGCGATCATCTACGCCAGCCGGGACGGCATCATCCAATTATGGAACGGGGGCGCCGAGGAGATGTTCGGCTGGCCCACCGGCGAAGCCATCGGCCAACCCCTGGACATCATCGTCCCCGAGAAGCACCGCAAACCCCACTGGACGGGTTGGGACCGCGTCATGGAGACCGGTGAAACCAAGTACGGATCCGAACCACTCAAGGTGCCGGGACTACGGAAGGACGGGTCAACGATCTCGCTGGAATTCTCGATCACGATCCTCAAGGATGACGCTGGCCAGATCGAGGGGGTGGCCGCCTTCCTGCGGGATGTCACGGCCGACTGGGAGGAGCGCAAGACGCTCAAGCAGCGGTTGCGGGAGCTGGAGAAAACCGCGGGGAACTGAGCGGAAAACCAACACCGGGCCCGGACGGGGCATGGGGTTTAGGGGGCATGGAATAGTCACCCCCATCGGGCTGGAAAACTGACCATTTTTCGCTGGACACTTGTCTAATGTTGTGGCTTGGGTCATACTTTGCTGACCAAAGTGTCGACAATCTCACTTAACTCAGCGAGGAAACATGGTTCAGACAACTATCCAGGCTCCCCCACGCCGGACCCGCACCGCCACACCCGGCCAACAGATCCCGTGGCGCCAGGCAGGCCTGCGCATGGCCGTCATCTTCTTTATCCTGCAGATGCTCAACGAGGTGGGCACCCTCATGGCGATCCCCCTCTACGGGTCGATGGCCGCCTCCCTGCAACTCACCCCGGGCCAGACCGCCTGGGCCCTGATGAGCACCACCCTCATGGGCGCCGCGACGATCACCATCCTGGCCAAGGCCGGTGACGTCTTCGGCCACCGCCGCCTGATGTTCATCAGCCTCGTGGGCATCACCCTCGGTTATGTCATCTCCGCACTCGCCCCGAGCTTCCTCGTGCTGGTCATCGGCCGTGCACTGGTGGGAATCATGGCCGGCCAGGCACTGTGCGTGGGCATCATGAACGACCGCCTCACCCCGGAGAACCGCCGCAAGACCGTGGCCGTCATCGCCGGCGGCCAGGCCATCGGAGTGTTCCTCGGTTTCGCCTTCGGTGGTGCACTGCTGGCCATGGGTGGCGACTGGCGCGATGCCTTCTGGATCGGTGCCGTGCTCACCATCATCAGCGCCATCGGTTTCTACTTCTACGGACTCGACTCCGACGCCCTGCACCGCCGGTATGAATCCAAGCTGAAGGGTGCCACCGAACGCCTCGACATCATCGGTGTGGCCATCATGGGCATCGGCCTGCTCCTGCTGTGCATCGGCATCTCACAGTCGACAGTTTGGGGAGTGTTCTCCGCATTGACCATCGGCTACCTGGTGGCCGGCAGCGCCGCCCTGGTGTCCGTGGTCTGCGGCATCCTGATCAAGCACCGCAAGCCAATCACCACAATCGCCGCGCACTAGATAGAAAAGGACGTCACCTGGAACCGCCATCACCGATGGCGGTTTCTTCCTTTCCCGCTGCAACCGGTTCCGCCGGCTGGGTGGTGGGGGAAGGGGTGGTCGGGGCGTCGATAAGCGCAAGGTCGGCGGTGGTGGTCAGCGCACCCGGCGCGTAGGCGTAGGAATCATCGGCGCGGGCCTCACGCCAGCTGCGCCAGATCAGGTAACCGAACAGCGGGTACATGATCAGGGAGATCACCACGATGTTGATGATGCTGGCCAGATTGGTCTCCCACAGCATGTTCCACGCGAAATGCAGAATAAACGCGATCCCGATCCAACCTGCCGCGACACCGCAACGCCACGCCAGAGTTCTGTGGGCGCGGAAGAGCGCCAGGGCGATGCCGTAGCCCGCGAAAGCGGTGAGGATGGTGTGGATAAGCGGCCCGGCAAGCGTGCGGTAACCCCACATGATCAGGACGCCGTCGATATCCGAATTGGCATCCAGCAGCGCACCCGTGGACCCATAGAGAAGATTCTCATTGACCTCAAAACCCAGCCCCACCAGCGCACCGGTGATAAGGCCATGCCACGGCCGGTTCAGCTGCCGGAACGCCACCAGGATCAACGCGGCCCCGAGCGCCTTGGCGATCTCCTCCGGGTACCCACCCGCCATGCTGAGCATGAAGAAATCCAGATTCAGCTTGACCATCAGATCCAGCAGGGCGGTACTGGTCAACAAGGCGATACCCACCGCTGCCAGACCACCCCACAACAGACACGCCGCCACCCACTGGGCCGTCGACCCGTGCCCGCGACGCTTCTTCCCATCCGGACCCCGGCGATGGGTCCGGAAATCAGGCCACAACGGTGTCCGGCTGAGCACCCACACCACCACTGTCAGATACACCACCGCAAAGACCACACCCAGCACCGAGGCCATCGGATCAATGAAGACTCCAGCTGCCAGGGTGAGAAACAGCATCGGGGTGGACAGTGCGATCACCACCCACAGGGTCACGGAAAATAACCGGTTCATGCTGCCTCCTCCACGGCTGGGGACTGATTCGGGTTGCTACCGGCGCGGATGGCGTCGGGCAGGTCATCATCGGCTGGTTCACTGTCCGGTAGGAGCCCCTCTGGAAGGCTGCCGAAACCGCCGATCCCACCGGGTGGGGTCGCACCCTCCGGTTCATTGAGCCACTCCTCCCAGGGGAACTGATCCCACGGCAGATCCTCCGGGGACAAACCACCAAAGGGATCCGGTTCCATCGGGTATTCCGGCTCATCCTCGGACAACTGCAGCGGGAACTCCTGCTCATAGGGCAGACCACGATCCACCGCCAGGCTCGACCAGATGTGGGAGGCGTAATACTCATTGGACACCCCGTTGACGATGGCCACCGCCGTCACATCCTCATAATCCCCCTGCCCCTGCTGACTGATCGCCACAATGGGAAGGGAAACCAGAAAGCCCTCATCCGTGCCGGGCTGCAGCAGAGCATGTGCCCGGCCATCCTCACTGGCCGCGGTGGGCACAATATCCTCAGGCATCGGAGTGGCCAGGGTCGCGCGGATCATCCGTCGCAGGGTGTTCTCCGGATCCTCCACCCCCTCCACCAACATGGTGACCACAGTGGTGTCCCCGTTGCACTCCCAGTACTTCATGAAGAGATCATCCGAGGTCATCTCACACATCACCGGCGCACCTGAACCGGTGACCACCGGGACCTCCCACTCATAACCAACTGCCCCGATACTCAACTGCCGGTAGCTCTTGCTATTGTCCGGCACCACCGCGTTCACCCCGAGGGGAAGCAGCAGAAGCGCCGCGGCGATTCCCATGATCGACCACCACAACTTCGCTCTTCCCACCGGTTTCAGCTGATACATACCCTGTGTAGAACTCACGTATCAAGGGTACCCGCTGGGTTTCATCCCGGGGTGGGGACGGTGCAGGTGCCTGGTGCGGGCGCCTGGTGCGGGACCTGCTCTGGACTGGTTCTGGACTGGCTCGGGTCGGGGGCAGGCGTGCACAACCGTGCCGGCTTCCTCGCGGGACGGGCCGTTTCAGGAGGCAGTGGGTACGGGTTTGTCGCGTCGGGACCGCCGGAGCGCATAACCGTGCCGGCTTCCTCGGACCACCGACGGTTTCAGCGGGTAGTGCGCACGGTTTTGCCCGTCGGAGCTACAAGCGTGCACAACCGTGCCGGCTTCCTCGCGGGACGGGCCGTTTCAGGAGGCAGTGGGCATGGTTTTGCACCGTCGGAGCCACAACCCTGCATAACCGTGCCGGCTTCCTCGGACCACCGACGGTTTCAGCGGGTAGTGCGCACGGTTTTGCCCACCAGAGCCACAACCCCGCATAACCGTGCCGGCGTCCTCGCGGGACGGGCAGTTTCAGAAGGAAGTGGGCATGGTTTTGCACCGTCAGGACCGCAGGCGTGCACAACCGTGCCAATTCCCCTGGGCCACCGACCGCTCCGGCAGACAACGTGCACGGTTGTGCACCGCCGGAACCGCAACGGGGCAGAACCGTGCCGACTCACTCCCGCCGCAGACCGGTAGCAGGTGAGTTGTCTAGAGTGGGCTTCATGAAGGATCTCTACCGTTATGTCAATGGCCCCTGGCTGGATAGCCACATCATTCCCGACGATCGCGCTGTGGACGGTACATTCCACAAGCTGCGCGATGATGCGGAGGAGGATGTCCATGAGATTGTGAAGGAGGATCAGGGTCGCGCCGGTGCGATCTATGCCTCGTTCATGGATACCGCCGCCATCAATGACCTCGGTGTCAAGGCGATCGACACGGATCTGGACCGGTTGTCGGTGGCGAATATTGATGAGTTCACCACTGTTCTCGGCGAGTTGGACCGGGAGGGGGTGGGTGCGCCGATTGGTTACTGGGTGGAAAAGGACTCTTCCTCGGATGAGTCGATCGCCTATATCCTGCAGTCGGGTCTGGGTCTACCGGATGAGGCGTATTACCGTGAGCCGGCACATCAGGAGACGCTGGCTGCTTATGGGGAGCATGTGGCCCGGATGCTGGGGTTCCTCCACCCGACCCGCCTGTTCGGCCTGGATACCCAGACCGCAGCGAAGCGCGTGATCGCCCTGGAGAAGGAGATCGCCCGCGGTCACTGGGATGTGGTGAAGACGCGTGATGCGGTGGCCACCTACAATCCCACCGAGTTCGATCAGCTGCCCCGCAGGGTGCGGTCCCTGCTCGTTGGGTCACGCCTCCCGGAGTCCAGGCTGGTCAACATGATGCCGTCCTACGCGGGGCACCTGGACACGCTCCTTTCAGCCGATCGTCTGGCGGACTGGCAGTTGTGGGCCACGTGGCACATTCTGCGGTCCCGGGCCGGGTTGTTGTCGGAGGAGATCGTGCAGGCGAACTTCGACTTCTACGGCACGACCCTGTCGGGGGCGACGGAGCAGAAGGACCGGTGGAAGCGGGCTGTGGGGCTCGCGGAGCGGTTCGTGGGTGAGGAGATCGGGCAGCGGTTCGTCGAAACGCACTTCCCGGCTAGCAGCAAGGCCGAGATGCTCAAGCTGGTGGACTACCTGGTGGCGGCGTACCGGGAGCGCATCAGCAACCTGGTGTGGATGACGCCGGCGACGCGCGAGCGCGCGTTGGAGAAACTGGAGAAGTTCAACGCCAAGATCGGTTACCCCGAGAAATGGCGTTCCTATGAGGGCCTGGAGTTCAGTGCCGGTGGCGCGGATCTGGTGGACAATGTCCGTCGCGGTTCGGCGTTCCTGCATGATTATGAGCTGGGCAAGATCGGCAAGCCGGCAGATCGCAATGAGTGGGTGACCACCCCGCAGACGGTCAATGCGTTCTACAACCCGGTGGTCAATGACATCACCTTCCCCGCCGCGATCCTGCGCCCGCCGTTCTTCGATCCTGAGGCCGATGCGGCGGAGAATTTCGGTGCGATCGGCGCGGTGATCGGCCATGAGATCGGTCATGGTTTCGATGATCAGGGCAGCCAGTATGACGGCGACGGCAACCTGAATTCCTGGTGGACGGATGAGGACCGCACGGAGTTCACCAAGCTCACCGAGCGCCTCATCGAGCAGTTCAACGGCCTGGTTCCGGCCGTGTTGAAGAAGCACAACATCGAGACCGACGGCGTCAATGGTGCCTTCACCGTCGGCGAGAACATCGGTGACCTGGGCGGACTGGGTATCGCCGTGGTGGCGTACGGGGAGTACCTGGACGATCAGGGCCTGACGTTTGAGACCTCCCCGCGCGCACCTTTCGCCGCCGACGGTGCCGAACCGGACCTGGCCAACCAGGAGTTCAACGGGCTGCAGCGGTTGTTCCTGTCGTGGGCGCGGGTGTGGCGCACCGCGATCCGCCCGGAGATGGCGGTGCAGTACCTCGCCATCGATCCGCACTCCCCCGCCGAGTTCCGCTGCAACACCATCGCCGGCAATGTCGCGGAGTTCTACGAGGCCTTCGACGTGGTGGAGGGGTCCCCGGTCTACATCAGGCCCGAGGATCGCCTCGCGATCTGGTAAACCACCAGCGCTTGTCGACGCCTCACCCAGCTACCCCTCACCGCCCCAGCGGGAGGGGCAGCCGGGCGTTGACCTGCGCTTAGTCCAGCCAGTTGAACTCGGCGACGAGCAGCTCACGGTCGCTCTCACCGGGGTTGGGTGCCACCAGGCGTAGTGCCGTGGCACTGTGGCCACGGCCGGTGTGGTTGTATCCGGTGAGCACATGCGGTAGTCGGAGCATGAAGTTCCGGTACTTGCCGTTGACCTTCACGGTGCCCAGCGCACGCTGCCGGGTGACCTCGGCGAGCTCAACATCCGCCAGCTCCACCTCGTTTTCCTTGCCGGTGCCACGGATATCAAGGGTGGGCGCGACGCCATCATCACGGGTTGCACCGTCATCACCGGTGAGGATGGTGCGGATGAATTCGCGCACCGCCACCGGATCACCGAGTGCATTGGTCACCCAGCGTTTGCCCAGCACTCCATGCTCAATGGTGGCGAGCGTCTGCTCGGGGTTGATCTCCGAGGGGCGGTAGGTAAAGGGGATCTGCACGTGGCGGCCATCCAGGTCGGTGGCGATGAGCACCTCGATGCCGACCTCCTCACCCACGGTATCCACCAGACGGTAGCTGCCCTTGAGTTCCACCGAGCCTGCCCAGTTGCGGGCAACCTCCTCCTTGGACGGGATGATGGTCGTGTCATACATCTTGGCTACGCCGCTCATGGCACATCTCTCCATAGAAAAATAGTGAGGATAACTCTGTATGTTCAGGGTACGCGTCAACACGGTTTCAGGGGTGGTTCTTTTACTCGTCTGGGGGCTCGCCCTGTGCCCGCGTGGCCTCAGCCGGAGGGATGGTTTTTGTTGGACTTTTCACTCCACAACACCATGTGCGTGCTGCGAACTAAGGTGGTGGTCATGTCTGAGAAGAACAATCGTGAAGAAACCGCAGAGCAGCAGGAACAGCGTTTCCGTGAGGAGTTCGAGGTCGGTGGCATCGACCGCGAGCTCAGCGATGAGGAGCAGCTGGAGCAGCTGGCCTCCTATTTCGACGCCCACTACCCACTCCCCGATTTCACCCCACCGTGGGCCGGTGGTTCCGGTGATCCCGACCCCGCGGACCGCTATGTCGCCCACCTCCCCGACCGCACCACCCACACCGCCATGCTGATGCTGGGTTCAGCCGTGGACCATGCCATGCCGGGTGTGGCCTATATCGGTGAGGTGTCGGTGGATTCCGCACCGGAGGTCGGTGGCGCGGTGTTCGTGCCGTCCAACCCGACCGGCCAGTGGGCGGTGTCCTTCCACAGCGGTGGCTGGTGGCGTGGGTCCGGTGATGCCCTGGAGTTCCAGTGGCGTCCCGAGGTGGCCGCGGCCGCGGAGCTGTCCGGCACCACGATCCTCGACCTGGATTACCCGCTGGCCCCGCACCACACCCTGACAGAGATGAATGAGGCCGTGGCCAAGGCCGTCGGCTACGCCCGCCACCACAACGCCACCTCGATCGCGGGCTGGGGTTATTCCTCGGGTGCGGCGCTGGCGGCGCTCAACGCGAAGCTTTTCGACGCCCTCATCCTCACCTTCCCGGACCTCGCCAGCGTGGGCAAGCTTCCGGAGGAGATCCGGGGTTCGGTGCAGCTCGGTGAAGCCACCGAATGGCCCAGCACCTTTGTGCAGATCGCCACCCACGATGAGGTGGCCGCCCGCCCCGAGGGACTGGACGGTCTGGACCATGTCACCACCCGGGACTATGTTGCCCGCCACCGCATCTCCACCCCGAAGATCGCCCGGGAACGCATCAAGGATGTCGCGGAGTTTTTGAAGACAGTGTCCAAGAAGTCCTAGAAGGTGGCGGCGTCGATGACGAAGCGGTAGCGCACATCCGAGTTGATGGTGCGCTCATAAGCCTCGTTGATGGCGGTGGCGTCGATGAGCTCGATCTCCGCGGTGATGTTGTGCTCCGCGCAGAAGTCCAGCATCTCCTGGGTCTCCGGGATGCCGCCGACGAGTGAACCGGTGAGGGTGCGTCGCTTGGAGGTGAGCATCCGGGTGGGTACCTCCATGGGTTCATTCGGCAGGCCAAGCGCAACGAGGGCACCGTCGAAACGCAGCAGCGACAGGTAGGTGGCGGTGTCGAGGTTGACGCTGACGGTGTTGAGGATGAGGTCGAACTGTCCACCCCAGGTCTCGGCGAAGGCGGGGTCCGCGGTGGACACGTGCTCGGTGGCGCCGAATTTCAGGGCATCCTCCCGCTTGGCGGTGGAATGGGAGAACACCACCACCTCCGCACCCATGGCCACGGCGATCTTCACCGCCACATGGCCGATGCCACCCAGGCCGATGATGCCGACCTTCTTGCCCGGGCCCGCCCCGTGGTGCTTCAGCGGTGAGTAGGTGGTGATGCCCGCGCACAGCAGCGGGGTGGCGGCCGCGGGGTCCAGGGACTCCGGCACGCGGACCACGAAATCCTCCTTGACCACGATCGCCTGTGAGTACCCACCCTGGGTGTATTCACCGTCGGCGTAGCGGTCCTCCGACCCGTAGGTCAGGACCGCCCCGGTGTCGCAGTAGGAATGCTCCCCCGCGCGGCAGGGATCGCAGTGTCCACAGGAGTTGACGAAGCACCCCACGCCGACGCGGTCACCGACCCGGTGTTTGGTCACCGCATCGCCGACGGCACTGACGCGCCCGATGATCTCATGGCCCGGCACCAGCGGGTATTCCCGCTCACCCCAGTCACCGGTGGCGGTGTGGATATCCGAGTGGCAGATGCCGGCGTACTCAATGTCGATGGAGATGTCATCGGCGCGCAGTTCACGGCGGGTGATGGTGAGGGACTCCAGGGGCTGGGCGAAGGCGGTCACGCCCCAGGCACGGACCGGCGTGGGGTTGTGTGGTGTGGTCATGGTGAGATGCTCACTTTCAACGTCGCTGGGCAGAACGTGTCCCAGCTTAACCCCATGGCCGGTGTTGTCACCTGGGTGGCAGCTGTGCAGCGATGGTCTGCAGTTCCCCGGCGGTGAGCCTGTGGTGGGTCATGCGGACCTTCACGCGGGTGCCGTGGGTGGAGGTGATGCCCTCCTCATCCCAGTGCAGGCGCGCACGCTCAGCGACCTGGGATCCGCCATCGGCGCGGACCACCCGCCACCAGGCCACGAGGTGACCGTGGACGGCCATGATGCGCCCGACCTGCCGTGGCCCGGTGCCCACCAGGGTGGCGATGTCACCATAGGTGGCCACCCGCCCGGGTGGGATCAGGTCCACGCAGTCGAGCACCCGGGAGGTCAGGTCATCGAGCTCCAGGCCCTCAGCTGATCCTCCCACGGTGTTATTTGTTCTGGTTGCGGAGCTGTTCCTCGAAGGCGCTGAGGTCCATGCCCAGCAGGTCCTCGGCCTCGCTGACGTCCTCCTCCACGGGTTCGTCCACATTGCACAGGGTGACGGTGGCGCCGGTGGAATCGGAGATCAGTGCCATGCGACCGAATTCGGAGTCCCAGGGTTCGCGGATGACATCGCCGCCGAATTCGGGGGCCTTGGCCACCGCATCATCGACGCTGAGGACACCGAGGTAGGTCTGCCAGAAGCTGGGCACCTGGGGTGGGAACTGGCCCTTGGCGTCGAAGACACCGGCGAAGGCGGAACCGTCGACAAGCGCGGTGGTGTAGCGGAAACCACCCTCGCCCTCCTCGCTGGAGAGCTCCGAGGTCATCCAGTTGAACAGCTCGCCGTAGAAGTCGACGGCCTCGGGGTAGTTGGTCACGGTGGTCAGTTCATGCCAGACCGGGGTGCCCGGTTCACCGGCGGCCACGAAGGATTCCTCGCTGCTGGGTTCGATGAGACCGAAGAGGGCGCCGGCGGGATCGACTGCCAGGACCATGTGGCCGAGGAACACCTCGGTGGGCTGGGCCAGGATGCGTCCACCCAGTTCAACGATCTTGGCGGTCACCTTATCCAGGTTATAGGACAGGAAGTAGGTGATCCAGGTGTCCGGCATGGTGGACTCTTCGGGCTGGTCAATGAACCCGGCGACGGGCAGACCCTGGACGCGTGCCATGCGGTAACCGGGGTTGACCTCGGTGATATCCCAGCCGAGCACGTTCTCATAGAAGTGGGAGGACTTCGCGATGTCCGAGGTGGTCAGGTCGATCCAATAGGGCATTCCTGCCTGTGCCTCAAAAGCTGGCATTACATATTCCTCCACTTTTCGGGGTCGAAGTCATCGTTGGCGGTGGCTTCGTCAAAATAATCGTCTTGGTCCTCGCCGGCGCTCACCTGCGCGCAGGTGTCACCGATGCACACCACATCGCCGTTGCGGAGTGTCTTGCCACGGCGGGTATCCACCTCACCGTTGACTGTGACATCACCGTTGGCGATGGCGTCCTTGGCCTCCCCGCCGGTGGAGACGAGGTTGGCTAATTTGATGAACTGGCCGAGTTTGATGGCTTCGTCCCTGATGTGCACTTCTTCAGGCTGCATGGTGTCTGAGTCTATCCATGTCCGGGGACGGGAGCTAACCCAGGATCCAGCTGCCGATACCCACAACGCCCTGCCAGACCATGAACATTCCGAGGGCTATGAAGATCACCCCCGTGAACAGATCGATCACCGCCGCGTTGCGGGTGATGCGGGCGGCGAAGCTGCGCACCAGCACCGCGAAGCCTAAGAACCACACCAGGCCGGTGAGGATGAGGAAGACGGCGATAAAGACGCTCCACCCCACTCCCATGTCCGGGGTGATGAACTGGGCGAACACCGAACCGAAGAAGAGCACGGCCTTGGGGTTGGACAGGTTGGTGGCGATACCGGTGCGCAGGGCCCGCCGGGCACCAAGGGAATCAAGCCCACCAAGCCCACCAGGGGACCCCTCCGAACCATCCCCCTCCAGCACCCGTTGCACGGCATCCCCCGCCTGCCGGGCGGTGATCCGTTGCCTCCACCAGGAACGCACGGCACCGATGCCCATCCAGATCAGGTAGGAACCACCGACCAGCTGGAGCAACCACAACACCGCGGGTGTGGTGGAGATCAGCACCGACAGGCCGAGCAGGCTGGCGCAGATCCAGATGGCATTGCCCACCATGATCCCGATGGCCGCCCAGATACCATCACTGCGGCTGCGGGAACCGACCCGGATGATCTGCACGAGGTCGGGCCCGGGCGAGACGATCGCGGCGATCCAGACGACGAGCAGGGCAAGCAGGGTGGTGGTGGTCACCCGCTCAGATTGTAGTGCGCCCTGATGGGTATCACCCCGGTGGCCTGCATCAGCGAGAATGCCGCGGTGGGACCGATGTGGGTGAAGCCGAGGTCTTTCAGCTCACCGGCCAGCTGCGTGGAGGCGGGCGTGAAGGTGGGAACCGTGCCGTCATCATTCAGGAAGGGGTGCCCTGCATACCGGGTGAGCACTTCACCCAATGGTTCACGCAGTGCCGCCATGGCCCGGGCGTTGGTGACGGTCGCCTCGATCTTGCGGCGGTTGCGGAAGATCCCCGGATCAGCCAGGAGACGGTCCACCTCCTGCTCGCCATAGGCAGCCACCCGTTCCACGTGAAACCCCTCGAACGCCACGCGCAGGGACTCCCGTTTGCCCAGCACCGCCTGCCAGGTCAACCCGAGCTGGAACACGGTCAGGGCCACCGCCTCCAGCCACTGGTCTGGCATGCCCGGGGGTCTGCCCCATTCCTCATCGAAGTACCGCCAGCAGCCCTCCCCACGGGATGCCCAGCGGGGTCGGCTGCGTCCATCGGCGCACAGGATCAGATCATTGGGGTGGACGGTGAGATCATCAGTTGAAATAGTCATGGCTGCACCATAGAAAGCGCACCGGACATCGCGGGGGTGAATCACCCCTGCTACCCACTGTGAGCTGCGGTTACAGTGCCACCTGACGGATGGTGATATTGATTCTGCCCCGGTCCAGCCCGCACCCTTCCGGCGCGGTATCCGCCTCGATCCGTGGCACCCCGTGGAAGGCGCGACGGTGCTCACCGCCGAAGATGATGAGATCCCCACTGAGCAGGGGCACATCCACCCAGGGCCGGTTGCGGTTCTCGGTGTTCCCCAGCCGGAATATACCGGTGTCCCCGATGGACAGGGAGATCACCGGGGCCTCGGAGAGTTCATTGGCATCCTGGTGCATGCCCATCGTCGACTCTGGCGCGTAGTAGTTGACCAGGGCCGCCTCGGCGCGGTACTTCCCCGACCAGGCCGCCAGCGACGGACTCAGGGATGCCGCATCCGCCAACGCCCGGGCCGCCAGATCGTGGAAGGACGCGGGGATCGGCGGCACCGGCACCCCATCCACCGAGGTGACATACCGGTACGGGTTGGTGGCCCAGTGCTGACCGAGGGAGAGGATGTGCACGCTCATCTGTCCGCTGCGCAGCTGCGGGCGGGTCATCGCCAGTGGGGTGCCCGCCACCGAGCGGGCGATCCCGCGGGCCTCCCCCACCAACGCGGCCTGTTCCCCGAGCGGCAACCAGTCGGGGAGGTGGACCACGCCGCTGGCCACCTCGCGGGAGGGGCGTGGAAAGCGCGCCCCCGGAGCGTCGAAAAGCGTGGGCACTGCCACCTCCGAAACGTGCACAATGGGAGGACATGAACACCTTCGACCCTACTCCCTATGCCTCCTTCGACCGCATGAGCAGCGGACAGTGGTACCTGGCCGTCTCCGATGAACTCGGTGACCTGGCCGGACGCGCAGCCCTGCTCTACCACGAATACAACCAGCTGGGGCCCACCAATCCGCAGCGTTCCAGCGAGATTCTGCGCGAACTGCTCAACCCGGCCAGCGGGACATGCACCATCAAGGCCCCGGCCATCATCGAATACGGCATCAACACCACCATCGGTGAGGGTGTCTTCATCAACTTCGGTCTGACCATCCTCGATATCGCCCCGGTGCACATCGGGGCGCGTTCCCTGCTGGGCCCCAACTGCCAGATCCTCACCGCCGGCCACCCGGTTGATGATGTGGAGATGCGCAGCGGCGGGTGGGAGAACGGTGCGCCTGTGCACATCGGTGAGGATGTGTGGCTGGGCGGCGGGGTGACCGTGGTCGGTGGTGTGAGCATCGGTGATCGGGCTGTCATCGGTGCCGGCGCCGTGGTCACCCGCGACATCCCGGCCGATGCCATCGCGGTGGGCAGCCCGGCGCGGGTGATCCGGATGCGCGATGAGACCCGGTTGGAGCGGGCGGACCTGCCGGACGGGGTGCCTGTCGACGCCCTGGCGGAGCTCCGGGAGCATATGGACGACCATTAGGATGGGTACATCGTGACCTTCCCCAGTGTTTTCCACCTGCCCACCATCGCCGCTGGCCTGCCTGCGCAGACGCTGCTGGATGATCTCAGCGGCACCCTTGCCACCGGCGCCACCAACCTGGTCATCCAGTCCCCGCCGGGTACGGGTAAGACCACGGTGGTGCCCCCGGCGGTGGCCACTGCGGTCCGGAACCACCCCGATCTGTACCCGGCCCACGATGGTCGTGAGCCGGGCCCGGTGCTGGTCACCGCTCCCCGACGGGTGGCGGTGCGTGCCGCCGCACGTCGGTTGGCGCAGCTGGACGGCAGCAGGGTGGGCGAACGCGTCGGCTTCACGGTGCGCGGTGAACACCACCAGGGCTCCCACGTGCAGTTTCTCACCCCGGGTGTGCTCATGCGCCGGCTGCTTGCCGATCCGGAACTGGCCGGGGTTCATGCCGTCATCATCGATGAGGTCCATGAACGGCAGTTGGATACGGATCTGCTCGTCGGCATGCTCACCGAGCTCAGCCAGCTGCGGGATGATTTCGCGCTGATCGCCATGTCCGCCACCCTGGATGCCGAGCGTTTCGCCGAGCTCCTCGGCGCGCAGGTGCTGAGCGCACAGGCCCCGGTGCACCCGGTTGAGGTGCACTATCAGCCCGGCACCGCGCCCCGCCTGACGGAGAAGGGGGTGGGCTGGGAGTACCTGGATCATCTGGCGCGCCTGACCAGTGACGCGGTTGCCCGCAGGCAGGAGTCCGCGCTGGTGTTCCTACCCGGTGTCCGGGAGATCGAGCGCGTCACCGCCACCCTGAGCCGGTTGACCGACCTGGAGGTGCTCCCCCTGCACGGTCGTCTCACCCCGGCGGAGCAGGACCGCGCGCTGACCCCCACCAACCGTCCCCGCATCGTGGTGTCCACCCCCGTCGCGGAGAGTTCCCTGACGGTGCCGGGCGTGCGCATCGTGGTGGATTCCGGACTGTCGCGTTCCCCCCGGCGCGATGCCGCGCGCAATATGACCGGGCTGGTCACCGTCAGTTGTGCGCAGTCCTCGGCGGATCAGCGGGCCGGTCGCGCCGGGCGTGAGGGCCCGGGTGAGGTGATCCGTGGGTATGCGCAGGAGGATTACGCCCATTTCCAGCCGTTCACCACTCCTGAGATCCAGTCCGCCGATCTCACGCAGGCTGCCCTGTGGTTGGCGTGTTGGGGCACCCCGCGCGGTGAGGGTCTGCCGCTGATCACCGCGCCACCCGCCCCTGCCCTGGAGGCGGCCGAAGCCACGCTGCAGGCGATCGGCGCGGTCGACGGGGACGGTGCGGTCACCTCACTCGGCCGACGCTTGTCGACGCTCCCCCTCGCCCCACATCTCGGCGCAGCGCTCGTGGCCCACGGCCCCCAGGCGGCCGGGGTCCTGGCGGTGCTGGCCGATGATCCCCGCGGGGATGTGGAGAAACAGGCCCGCACCTCACGCGGCAACCGGGCATTCGACCGGGAGGTGGCACGGCTGCGTCGATTAGCACCGGACACGGGCACGACCGGCGGGGCGTCAGCCGGTCAGATCATCGGCACCGCCCTGCCCGGACTCATCGCGCGCCGGGAAACCGACACCGACTATCTGCTGGCCAGCGGCACCCGCGCCACCCTGATGGACCGTGAGCTCGCCGGTGCGCCGTGGTTGGCGATCGCGGATATCACCCGTTCCGGTTCCCGTGCCCTCATCCGGGCTGCCGCCCGCATCGAGGAGGCCGCAGCCCTGGAGATCATCGGCGTCCGGGAGACCACCCGAGCCACGGTGAACGGCGGGAAGGTCCAGGCCCGTCAGGTGCGCGCCGCCGGGGCCATCGAGTTGAGTTCCACCCCCACCCGGGCCACGCCGGAGGATGCCGCCCGGGCGGTGACAGCGGCGATCGAACGCGAGGGCCTGGGGTTGTTCACCTTCTCGGACAAGGCCGCTGCCCTGGCGCACCGCCTGCGTTTCCTGCATGAGCGCCTCGGGGAACCATGGCCCGATATCGAGGCCGCTGATGTCCACCTGTGGCTGGGCCCGGAGCTGGAGCAGATCGCCACGGGCAGACCCATTAACAGGATTGATCTCTACCCCGCCCTGCAACGTCTGCTGCCCTGGCCCGAGGCCAGCCGCATGGGGGAACTGGCACCGACCCACCTCACCGTGCCCAGTGGCAACCGCCACCGCATCGACTACGCGGAGGGGCGCCCCGTGGTCCGGGTGAAACTACAGGAATGTTTCGGCCTGGACACCTCCCCGGAGTTGTGTGGCCTGCCGGTGCAGTTCCATCTGCTCTCCCCCGCCGGTCGTCCCCTGGCAGTCACCGATGACCTGGCCAGTTTCTGGTCCGGGCCCTATGCCCAGGTACGGGCGGAGATGCGGGGACGTTATCCCCGTCATCCCTGGCCGGAGGATCCGTGGACCGCACCAGCCACCGCGCGAGTGAAGAAGAGAATGTAAAGCACCCTTGACACCCCGGAGCCGAGGAAAGTAAAGTCTGCTTTACATTCAGTGCTGGTTTACGTCCTCAGTCAAGGAGCACCACCATGACCTCCACCTCCACTCTCGGTCGCCCCAGATTTGGCGGGAGTTCGTTTGCCCTCGGCGCCACGAGCCTGCTCATCGGCCTGATCCTGTCCGGCTCCGTCGGCTACCTCGCCGCCACCCTTCGCGATGAACCCTTCTGGCGCAGCATGACCGTATTCACCCTGTGCACCCTGCCCGTGATGACGATCCTCGCCTGGACCCTCCTGGTGGATCGCAGCTCACTCAGCGGCTTTCTCCGCAACCCGGAGGAATCAGTGGAAACACACTGGTACACCAGTGCCGCCACCGGGGCATTCCATGACATCCTGCTCACCCTCGGCATCACCGTGACCGTCCTGTCCATCACCGGATATGAGATCGACGGTGCCCTCCTGGGCACCGGTGTGCTGCTGCTGGCCATGCTTGATTCCCTGGCCCGATACCTCCTCGCGCAGCGCCGGGGATAGGGGCACCGCCTACCGTGAAGAATTCGCTACCCGCATTCCGGAAGACACTCGGCTGGTCCCAGCAACGCCTGGCCGATGAACTCGGGGTAAGCCGTCAGACGGTGATCTCCATAGAGAAAGGGCGGTTCGACCCTTCCCTTCCCGTGGCCTTCAAGCTCGCGGCCGTGTTCGGGTGTCGCATCGAGGACCTCTTCGAACCCGAGGGTAATTAAGTAATGAAAAAGGGAGCTGGTCGGACGCTGGAGGGCGTCGACAAGCTCCCTGGGGTGGGCTGGGACTAGGACTCGGGCTGAGACTCGGCGAGCTTCCTGCCCAGGCTGAGCACAGATTCCGCGGTGAGTACGGTGGCATCCTCTGGATGCTCATGCGCGCGGGTCTCCGCCTCGCAGAACTGGAAGGTTTCCGGCAACGCATCGGCAATCTCCGCTGCCGCAACCGCCAGTTTGGGCAGGTGGCGGGCGGGGGCGATCACATGCAACTCATCCATACCCAGGATCCGGGCCGAGGACGCCGCGCCTGAGATCAGGGCCGGGAAATCCTCCGGATCGGAGTCCTCCCCCACCAGGACGGTCACCATCGTGGATGCCGTGGAAAGATCCTGGATGATACCGGTGGCGCCCCTCACCTCAGGGTGAAGTGGCAACCCGGTGTCCTGCACCGTACTAGGAGGCTCCTCGGACACTTCACTGAAGTGGCTATCAAGTTGAGTCTTTGTCATGGGCACCAGTGTAGAAACGATTCTTGCGTTTCACCCGGAAGCCACCCGATAATTTCCTGAAATCTGTACCACTTGGTCTAGATACCCTGATACTGCTGCCACCCCAGGTAGCCACACATCACCACCACCAGGGTCAGCAACGCATACCTGATCAACCTGGTCCCACCACCTAAAACAGTGCGCGCACCCAACTGCGCGCCAACCACATTCGCCACCGCGAGCAGCAGTGCCAACTGCCACCACACATGTCCTCCCGTGATGAATACAATCAATGCCCCCACATTGGTGGAGGTATTAACCACCTTCGCCATCGCCGCCGAGGTGAGGAAATTCTGGGACAACAGTGCCGTAAACGCCATGATGAGGAACATGCCCGTGCCGGGCCCGAAGATACCGTCGTAGCCCGCGATCAGACCCACCACACCGACGGCCAACCACAAACGCCACCCCGTCGGCAGGTCACGGCTCTCGCCTGTGCCGAATGACGGCCGGAACGCCACGAACACCCCGACCACCAGCATGAGCACAATGATCAGGGGCCGCATCACCTGTTTGTCCAGCGAACTGGCCGCCAGCGCCCCCAGGCCGGAACACACCAGCGCCACCGGAACGTAGACGGCAAGTAACCTGAGCGGCGGACGAACCCGCCGGACCATGGTGACAGCCGCCGACGCCGTGCCCGTCACCGACGCCACCTTGTTCACCGCCAGCGCGGTCACCGGTGCCAACTGCGGCATCACCGCCAGGATCAGGGGGATGAGCACCAGGCCACCACCACCGATGACCGCATCGATCCACCCGGCCACCGCCGCCCCGGCGATGAGCACCGCCCAACCACCTGCAGCGAGATCCACACCCATGCCCCACACCCTCCACGTCCGGATAAATGAGAAAAGTATAAGCATGGACTTAACCGACCGGGGCGGGTTTCACCGCGGAGGTGCCCACCGGGGCCGGCTGTGCGACGCCTGCTTCACGACGCGGCCCCACCCCGGATGCGCTGACCACGCTGCTACAGTGAAGGCCACCTAAAAACACACATCCCCCATAAGGAGACCGGCCCAGGGTGAGCGATCCGGAACCAGAGGACACATCCCAACCCGCCCGCCGGGTGATCGCGGTGCGGTGGATGATCGTCGCACCCCTGTCCGTGGCGGTGGGGTGGCTGTTCACCTTGTTCAACATCCCGGCCTCGTGGATCCTGGCCGGCATCGTCGTCGCCGGGGCATGTGCCCTGATTACGGGGGAGGATCTGCCCCTGGCCAAGGGGGTGCACATCTTCGGCCGGTCCATCATCGCGGTGCTGGCGGCCCTGCCCCTGATCAGCGCACCGGGGCAGGAACTGCTGCGCTATCTGGCACCCGGTCTGGTCATCTCCTTCTTCACCGTCACCGTGGGCATCATCGGTGGACTGCTGTTATCCCGCTCCCGGCCGGAGATCCTGCCCGAGACCGGCGTGCTGTCGATGCTCGCCGGTGGTGCCTCCGTGATGCCGGTGCTGGCGAAGGACCTGGGCGCGGATTTCCGTTATGTCGCACTCAGTCAGTACCTGCGGCTGCTGGTGGTGTCGGTCTCCCTGCCGCTGGTCACCACATTCTTCGCGCCCTATAGGGCAGGTCCCGATCAGGGGACGGACAGCCCCCTGGCCATGTTCGGGTTGGGTGAGTTCGGGACGTCGACAAGCGTCGTCTCCCTCGCGGTGCTGGCGCTGATCATCCTCGCCGGGGAACCGCTCGGCCGGCTGCTGCGGTTGCCGTCGCCGGCGGTCCTCGGACCCTTGGTGCTTACCGTGACCCTCAGCCTGGTGTTCCCGCTGGAGGTGAACCTCGAGCCACCGTCGCTGTTCAAGATCCTCGCCTTCCTGGCGATTGGGTGGATGTGCGGTGGTGGTCTGAACATGACGGCGCTGAAAGCCTTCTCCCGGCAGCTGCCTGCGACGATTCTGTTCATCGTCGCCCTGCTGGCAGTCTGCGCCGCGGCCGCCGTGCTGCTGGTGTTCTGGCTGGATATCAGCTACTTCGAGGCCTACCTGGCTACCAGCCCCGGCGCCCTGGAGACGGTCCTGGCGCTGTCGTCTGAAGGTGATGCCGGGCCGGTGGTGGTGACTATCCAGATCATCCGTCTGCTGGCCATCCTGCTCATCGCCGGGTGGCTGCCCGGCATCCTGCGCGTGATCCTGCGCCGGGGTTGAGCGCAGGGGTTGAGCACCGGGCTGACCACCGGGAACTGACCCCTTCCGTCACACCCGTTACGCCTATGGGGGCGGTAGTTTAAGCAGGCCTAGTCCAGGATCTGATTGCGGAGAATCGACATCGGGATGCTGCCATAGGACAGGGCGCTGCTGTGGAAATCGGCGAGGGTCATGCCCTGGGTGAGGGCGTCGTCGCGAAGCTGCTGCCACAGGCGCTGACCGATGGCGTAGGAGGCGGCCTGGCCGGGCCATCCGAGGTAGCGGTTGAGCTCGAAGGAGAGGCTGGCCTCGGTCATCGAGGTGTTCTCGCGGAGGAAGCTGCGGGCATAGGAGGCATCCCAGGCACCGGTGGCCTCGGGGTTCTTCTTACCGAGATGTACTCCGATGTCGATGGCCACGCGGGCGGCACGCAGGCGCTGGGCGTCGAGGTAACCCATGCGGGTGCCGGGATCCTCGTGGTAACCCAGTTCCTTCATCAGACTCTCGGCGTAGAGGGCCCAGCCCTCACCGTGGCCGGCGTTCCAGGCCACGAGGCGACGCCACAGGTTGAGGTTGGTGGATTCCGCGAGCGCCTGGGAGATCTGCAGATGGTGGCCGGGTACACCCTCATGGAAGACGGTGGTCAGTTCCTGCCAGGTGTGGAAGGTGCCCTGTCCCTTGGGCACGGACCACCACATGCGGCCCGGGCGGGTGAAGTCATCGCTGGGCGGGGTGTAGAAAATGCCACCGGTGCCGGCCGGGTCGATGAGGCATTCGATGGTCTTGGCCTGTTCGGGGATGGCGAAGTACCGGCCATTGAGGTCGCGGATGGCCTGGTCGGCGATGTTCTGCATCCATTCCTGGAGGGCATCGGTGCCGGTGATCAGGTAGCGCTCATCGGCGTTGAGCTTCTTCAGGGCCTCGCGGACGGTGGTGCCTGCCCCATAGAGCTGGGTGGCCAGCTGCTGTTGCTCCGCCTCGATCTCGCGGAGTCGTTCCAGGGACCAGCGGTAGGCATCATCGAGGTCAACGACCTCACCGACGTGCAGGTGGGAGAACTGTTCATAGCGGTCGCGGCCCACGGCGTCCTCATGCGGGGCGTGGGGGGCGAGCTGCTCACCGAGCCACGCGGCGACACGAGCGAAGGCCTCCTGGGCGCTTTCCACGATGGGATCAGCCTCGGGCAGGCCGAGGCTGTCCAGGAGGGAATCGGGTTCTGCGAGGTCCTCACACTGGGAGATGACCTCCTCCACCTGACGCAGCGCCGCAACGCGACCCTGGCCGGCGGCCTCCGCGAGTGACTCGCAGTAACCGTGGAGAGCATCGGGGACCCGGGAGAGACGCTCCCGGATATTCTCCAGATCCTCGGCCGTGTCATTCGGCATGATCAGGAAGGTGTCACGGATGGTCTGGACCGGGGAGTCTATGTTGTTGAGCAGACGCAGGGTTTCACCCTGGTGGTGGAGGGCGAGATCAAGGCAGACGCGGTCACGCAGGACATCGGCGGTGACGCGGTCGATGTCGTCGAAGTCTTCCTCATCATCATTGTCATCGGTGCCGTCATCGAAGGCATCAACATCGGCGACCATGTCACGGTTGCGTTCGGCGATGGCGTTCCAATAATCGGGCGAAAAATCCTGAAGCTCACCCTCGAAGCCGGGGATACCCCAGGCCGTCGCATCGGTTGGCGACAGCGCCGCCAGATCATGGACGTAAACCTCACATGAGGCGTCCAGCAGGGAAGGAGAACGTTGTACAGAACTCTCAAGAGTCATAGGTTGCTATCGTAGCTACTCCGCGCCCTTAATCCCACCTGGAAGGACCCGTTGTTGCGGATTCGCAATATTTTCTGCGTCTCCCCTTCCGCCCCTGCGCCACGATCAGCCATAATGTCACCTGACGCCTGTACCGTGGCCGCCGGTGCCGCGGACGCCCCCTGCCCGCCCGATCTACCCCACCAGGGTTCAGTGTCTTTGACCTGCGGGCATTCAGGCTCTACCCTTAACGGCATTATTTTCACCACTCCCCCATCCGGGATCCGCGGAGATCGTGCACGGGAGGAGTGGTGACCGGAACGCACCCCTACTTAAGGACCCCTACATGCTGCGCACCATCCTCGGGAGCAAGATCCACCGCGCCACCGTCACCCAGGCCGACCTCGACTATGTCGGTTCCATCACCATCGACGCCGACCTGGTCAGCGCCGCTGGCCTCATCGAGGGTGAGAAGGTCGCCGTCGTGGACATCACCAACGGCGCCCGGATTGAGACCTATGTGATCACCGGTGATGCCGGAACCGGCAGCATCTGCATCAATGGTGCCGCCGCCCACCTGATCAATCCGGGTGATCTGGTCATCATCATGAGCTACCTCCAGGCCACGGATGCCGAGGCCCGCGCCTACCAGCCCAATATCGTCCATGTGGATGCCGATAACCGGATCGTCGCCCTGGGCAACGACGCCGGCGAGCCCATCCCGGGTTCCGGTCTGCTGTCCTCGCGCTCCCTCTAGGGAGCTTGTCGACGCCCAACCCCCCACATGCATTCCTTTGCATGGGTAGCATCGGGGACAACGCATACTGACACAGCTCAGGAGGTTGTCCATGTTCCGCACCGATGTCGCCGAGGGCGTCCATCTCATCCAGCATGCGAACGTCAACTGCTGGCTCATCGAGGACGATGAAGGGCTCACGCTTGTCGACGCCGGCCTGCCCGGCACCTGGGGCCACCTCCAGGATGCGGTGCACACCCTCGGTTATCAGCTGGACAACATCACCGCCCTGGTACTCACCCACGCCCACTTCGACCATGTGGGCATGGCACGTCGCCTGATCCGGCAGACCGGATTACCGGTCTATGCCCACAGCAAGGACCATGAGCTGGCCGCCCACCCCTTCCGCTACGCCCATGAAAGCCCCATCGTGCGCTATCCCCTGCGCTACCCGAAGGCACTGACCGTTCTGGGGCCAATGCTGCTGGCGGGCGTGCCCTTCATCCGGGGTATCGACGACGTGAGATCACTGGCGGTAGGTGAGGAACTGGAGGTCCCGGGTCGCCCCACGGTGATCGCCACCCCGGGCCATACCTATGGACATGTGGCCCTGCACCTGCCGGACCGGGACGCGGTGATCAGTGGCGATGCCCTGGTCACCCTCGACCCCTACACCGCCCTGACCGGACCCCGGGTGGTGGCGGGAGCCGCCACCGCTGATGCCTCCCAGGCACTGAACTCACTGGAGGCCATCGGCGCCACAAAGGCCAGGCACGTCCTGCCCGGACATGGTGATCCATGGAACAGGGGTGCGGCGCGGGCTGCGACGGTTGCGCGTGGACACGGCATGGCCTAGGGGCATGTCAAGGTTTCCTTTTCCAATTTTCTACCCTCTATTAAACCCGGGGCATAACAGCCTTCCGTAGGATGTCACGCTCTTCCCGCAGTTTGCGTACTTCGCGTTCCAACTTTCGAATCTGCTCGGCCTCATTCACCAAGGTTGATGAGGATTTCTCCGCCATGAGACTGTTGGTGCGGGCTCCGGTTCCGTATTTCTTCACCCAGTTGGCTAACGTGGCCCGGTTGATCCCGAGGTCAGTGGCGATGGTCTGGATTGAAGCCCCTGGGGAGTTCTCGTACAGCGTGACGGCGTCGCGCTTGAACTCCTGGGTGTAGGTCTTGCTTGGCATGGTGTGGAGATTACCTTTCAGTCCCAGAATGTTGGGATGTTAGGTGTCTACCAAACGGGGGTCAGGTCCAACCAAACATATGCTCGACTCTAACAAGAGCTATGACGTAAGGGCACAGGTGCCAACATAGACTGCAAGTCTTGCAGCGAAAACTGCTGGGTTGTTTTTAAGAAACAACCTCAAACCTTCGGATGTACCATAAATTAGAGCGTTTCCAGCAGCGGCACTGGCCCATTCTTGGTGGTGATGTACGCGCTGGCGAAATCCCGCCTCACCCTCGGGTTTAGAACAACCCCATCAGACCACGGACCAGCACCACTGCGGCGCCAGCTGCAGCGAGGATGGTGGCCAGGCGTTTGGCCATCGGGGTGGAGATCCTGTCATTGAGGCGGTCACCGAACCAGGCACCGACGAAGATCATGGCCACCGCCGCGATCCACAACCAGGCCGGGGTTTCACCGAAGTTGAGCCCACCGATGAGCACGACCTTGAGCAGGAAGGACACGGTGTTGGCCACCAACAGAATCGGGTGGAGGGTGGCCACGAAATCCCGGTAATCCCACCGACTGAGACGGGCGTACACCGTGAGGGCGGGGCCAGCAATACCCGCGACGGTGGACATGAAACCACCAATAATACCGAAGAGAATCATCGGCCCTTTGGCATGCTCATTGATGCGGAATCGCTCCGTGGGGAACAGTGAAATGCTCAGTGCCAGCAGCACGAGTGCACCGATGACGATGAACAACCAGGGGCCATTGAGCAGATGAACCACCAGCACAGCGGGCAGGGAACCCACCACGAGTGCCCCCGCGAGGATGCGGAATCGCTTCCAGTCGGTGCGTTTGCGCACGGACCAGGCATTATTGACTGCATTGATGATGGACAATCCGTTCACCATCGTGATACCGGCGACCGGGCCGAGCACCGCAGACAACACCGGTCCTGCGACCAGGCCGACCCCCAGGCCGGTGATGCGCTGGAGGACGGCGCCGATGAGGACGGAAATGAGGAGAACGGAGGCGATGGTTAGCACGAGGAATCAGGATAGAGCCTTGAGTGGAAAAACATGCAACTGGATTGTGGTCTCCTTACCCCTTTTCGCGTCGGTCGCGGTGGGTGGGACGTCGATTAGCGCTCGTAGGTGGTCTCGCCCAGCGGGCGCGGGCGCGGGTTGGCCGCCACCCAGGCGGTGGCCAGACGGGGAAGCTTGTCGACGTCCGATTCCGAGGGCTTCCCCTTTCGCACCTTCTTCACCGCAGCCGCGAGCTCCGCGGCCTCATCCTCACCCAGTGGGGTGCCCTGCGCGGTGATATCCAGGAGTGCCCGGGCCATGCGCCGGTGGTCATCATCCCAGTTCACGCCGTCATTCCCGTGGAATTCATCGGCGATGACACCGGCGATGCGGATCGCCTCGCCCTGGAGCGAACGGGGCCTACCCGTCACCGGGACCAGGAAATCCCACGCCGCGATGAACTGTTCCTGCCAGGTCCGTCCCGGCAACGTGATCGGGCTGGTGCCGTCGTGACGCACCGGGCGGGTGGGTTGTTCCTCCTCCGCGACATCAAACACCCCATAGAGGAATGCGAGCTCCCGTGCGACCTGCTCCACAGTGGCCGGGTCATAGGCGTCACGGATGCTCTCGAAGCGGTGGCCCAGGTCGATGACGCTGTCACGTGTGACCTCCAGGTCCCGCTGGATGGACGGATGCGGGTCCAATAACCTGACCACCTGCGCAAGTGCCGGGATCCGGCTCGGCTCCGCAGTCCTGATCGCGGCGATCAGGGGGGTGTCCCCCACCTCGTTGTGGGTGTGGGGATCCGCCCCGGCGCGGATGAGCAGGTCCATCATCTCCGGTGAGGAGACAGCGACGAACGTCGGGTTCTCACCCCGGTTGTTCTCCAGGTCCACATCCGCTCCCCGCTCCAGGAGAAACCGGGGATCCGCCTCCGGGTGGGCGACATGGGTGTGCAGGGGTGTATCACCATCAACATTGCGGGCATTGATATCCGCCCCCTGGTCCAGCAGCCAGGTTTTGATCTCCTCCGGCACCTGTGTCAGATGCAGGGCCGTGTTGCCCTCCCGGTCACGGGCATCCGGGGAGCGGTCATCGAAGACATCCTTCAGGGCCTCCACATCGCGGTTCTCCACGAGTCGGGGGAACCTCTTGGGCAGAGTGTCCTTTAACCTGCGTGCCAATGGGAGCTCCTGAAAATGCGGGGATGAGGGTGGATATGGGTTCAGTCTGATCCTACTGCCCCACCGGGACACTGAGTACGCGGTATAACCTCCAGTTCGGTTGCCCCACGCCCTGATTCTTGAATTCCAGCTCCAGGGTGGCGATACCGGCACCGGTGTCATAGAGGTCCGGGTAGCGCAGATTGATCGGGCAGATCACCCCACGGGGATCCGGTTCGGAAACCAGGAGATACCGCACCCCGGCCCCGGAGGGGTTGTTGAGGATGGTGATGAAATCCTCATCGGAGGGGATCACGAACTGTTTCTGGTTCCCCGAGGCGTTCAGAACCGCGAAGCTCTTGACCACCGAGGTCACCACAGTGCCCTCCCCGAGGTTGAGGGAGTCCAGGTGATCGGCGATATAACGTTCGGTGCTGAAGGTCTTGAGCACCCGGATCCGCTGTTCTTGTTCCGCGGGGGTGCCCTTGTCCGCCAGGGGGATCACCTGGGCCAGGGCGTATTCCTGGGGTGCCCACCGGGCGGATCCCAACCCCGTGGTGGTGACGGCCATGCCGGCCGCAACAAGCAGGAGGACAAACACCTGCACACTGACCCAGGGTGTGCGGGCCCGGGGTCGCTCCCGGTAGAGGGCACCCGGCCGGAGCGTGGGGAATCTCCCGCCCGGTGGCAACAGCTGGATGAGCAGCACAGCGGTCAGGGCAACAGCGATGATGAAAAACCTCATCAGCCCGAAGGTGGAACCCAGGGCGTGGGTGAGGATCTGGAAGGCCAGCACCGTCACCATCATCACCATCGGCAACAGCGGCTCACGGTCCCCGCGCCTTATGGACGCAATGATCACCACGGCCAGGAGTAACGGTAACGCCGGTGAGATGAGGAAGGTGCGGGTGAGGGCGTCGACAAGCGCCTGGAGGCCGGTCTCGCCACCCCCCCCCTGCCCGATGACAGCCGCATTGCCGTACTGCGAGGTGAACTGTGCCAGCAGTTCACCGGTGGACAACCAGCTGGCGCCGGTCCAGGTCACAAACGCCAGGCCGATGGGCCACACCAGGACCAGCATGTCCAGGAAGGCGAAACCCGCCGGGTCATTCCATCCGCGCCGGCGGCGGTCCCACCAGGTCATAGCACCGACCAGCAGCATGACCACGAACGCCATCACCAGGGCGTCATACCTGGCCAGGAACGCCACCGCGAGGGCGAAACCGGCGGTGATGAGTTCATGGACATCATCGGTGGAGGTCCACCGGATCAGACGCCGGGATGCCCACAACACCCCGAAGATGAACGGGGCCTCACTCATGCCCACCGCCCCATAGAGCACAATCATCGGGTGGAGGGCGAACATGACCACCACCGCCACCGCGTACCACCGGGGGATGTCACGCTCAGCTGCGATCAACCACAACTGGCGGCAGGCACCCGCCATGAACACCGCCGACACCACCGCCCCTGCGAGTCCGGTGCGGGTGAGATCCGGGAGGAGCGGCGCGACCGCCGCCAGCGGCAGCTGCGCCAGGGTGGTCAGCGGGGTGAAGATGAACCCCATCACCGACAGGTTGGGATTGCGCGAGTACAAAATGGACTCCGCTGCCTGGGTACGGGAGAGGGCATCACCCAGGTAATACCGGACATCCAACGCCAGCCAACACGCCACTGCCAGGTAGATCACCAGGGTGATCGCAAAGACCGCCACACCCTGCCTGCGCCAGCTTCTCCTGTCCGGGAAACCTGGCACCACCGTGCTGGGTAGGGCCGGGGAGGTCCGGGCAAGACGTGGCATGCGCGCTGCCTGGGACACACCGGTGAGAGCAGGATTCCCACCCACCATCACGCCTCCAGTCCATGGGCGGTCTTCTCCCAGTAGGAGGGACGGGTGATCAGCTGCCACGTGCCCTTCAACGCAGCGATACTCATGAGTAACCAGTACACCGGGAAGGTCAACACCGCCACCACCAACAGGGGATCACGTCCCTCCCGGCATCCGATGAGGTTCATGTACATGGTGGCGGCGTTGCCCAGGATCAGACAGATCAGCGCCGGGTAGTAGACCAAAGGCGGGAACATCGCGGCGATGGTGGCGGGCTGCCCGAGAATCCAGGTCAGCGACAGGTACCAGAAGAGCAGGTTCAATACCGCGACGATCGGGGTGCCGGCCATAAGGAAGGTGAACCGGAGAGCCGGCAACACACCCAGTTCACGCACCAACCACCGCGGGCGGCGCATATACACCAACCAGGTCTGAAGGTAACCCTTGTACCAGCGGGACCGCTGTCGTAACCAGTTGATGGTGTCGGAGTTGGCCTCCTCCCAGGTCACCGAATCCAGAACCGCGGTGCGGTAACCACGCGCGGCGATACGCACACCCAGATCGGCATCCTCGGTGACGTTGTATGGATCCCACGCCCCCAGTTCCCGCAGCACCTCCGTCACCAGATGATTCGAGGTACCACCAAGCGGCACCGGGGCCTGCATGCGCATGATGCCGGGCAGCAGGAAATTGAACCACACGTCATATTCAATGGTGAACCACCCGGTCAGCAGATTCTGCCGGGCATTCCTGTAGGAGAGCCGGGACTGCACGCACACAGTGTTCGCCGGGGAGTTCTCGAAGGCCACCACCACCCGGCGTAACTGCAGGGGATCAGGGATATCCTCGGCATCGAAGATGGTTACGATCTCCCCGGTGGCGAAATGCAATCCGTAGTTGCAGGCCTTCGGTTTGGTGCGTGGCTGAGCCGGTGGCACCTTGATGATGGTGGAGATCTCCCCCAGATTGGCCCGCTCCGCAGCCTCGATGGTGGGCAGGTCATCCTCCTCCAGCAGGAGAAGCACCTGGAGGAGGTGGGGTGGGTAGTCGAAGGAATTCATGGCGGTGACCAGCTGGGCAATCACCTCCGGCTCCCCATAGGCGGGCACGAGAATGGTATAGGACTTCAACCGTTCCACCGGTACGGCCAGGGCCTCCTCATCGGAGACCCGCATGATGGCGTCGGCCCGCAGGCCCTTGCGGAACATGATGAAGCGGTCCGTGAGGGTAACCACATACATCAGGGTGCACAGCCCTGCGATGATGATCAACGCCGCCAGGGGTGCCAGCACAGCGAGCAGGAGGAACGCCAACCCGGCGGCGACGAAGAAGATCTTCTGCCCCCGGGTGAAGGCCACCGCGGCAGACACCAGCGGATCCTGACGCCGGAGGCCATCGATGGCATGGATAAGCGCCCGGCGCTTGTCTTCCTCCGGGGAGTCCAGTGTGAGAATCATTGGTCCCTCTCCCCCATGTCCCTTTCCATCTGCCAGCCGACAATATCGCGGGCGGCAGTGGTCACCAGGTCCATGTCCTTGTATTCAGTCTGGGTGTCCACGGTCACCGCATTACCACGCAACAGGATGGTGAACACCTGCGTGAGCATGAGGACCAGGGACGGCGCCAACTGGGGGAAACGGGCCTCCGGACGGTGGTCATCCACCGCGATCACACTGATGTTCTCCACCACGTTGTCCTCCCGGGTCCAGGAGAACACCAGCTTGGTGTAGGTGAGGAAGTCCGATTCATCCAACACTGTGTACACACGCCCTGAAATCCCGTATCCAAGGTCCACCGTGCGGGACTCTGATCTCCTACCGGTCAGTGTTGAGTACAGGGTTTCATCACCGAAGGCACGGGCCTGGTAGTAATCGGTGGCCAGCAGGGTGTCCACCACCACGGTGCGCACCAACCCGGACTGGTCCCAGTCGGGGTTGTACTGCCGGCTGGTGAGCTCCTGCCTCACCAGGGAGGAACCCGGACCGAAATACCGGCTGGCCCATTCGTACTCCCGGTAACCGGCAACCTCCCAGTTCGGGGGTACAGAAACACCCGGGGTGGAGGGTGCAGCCGGGCCCTCCGGCAGCAGAGCCGGGGACCAGGGACTGCGGGGCACGGGGTTGACGGCCAGGACCACTGCGGCGATGAGGACCAGGATGGTGGCCAAACGGGCATCCTTCACCGTCGGGATACGCCACCGGAGAAAAGACCACTGCCCGGGGTTGCCACGGGAGGTGTTGTACACAATAAGAACAGTGGCCACGATCCCCGGCATGTGAGTGAGGGAGAAGGGCGGAGGATGCAGCAACCACATGACCGTGGCCAGTAACATTCCCACCACCAGGACGAGTGCACCGAAGTAGATCTTCTGAACCAGATCCCGGTGGAGCGCGACCGACACAGCCAGTGCCAGACCGAGCGTATTGGCCATCGCGGTCCCCCACCATCCACCACCGAGCAGGGTGCTCACAATCAGGTGAACCGGTGGGTTGTAGAGGAACAACAATGCCCACCCGGGTCCGAAGTGCAGGGTGGACCGCATGCCATAGAGCAGTCCGGAGGCACCGAAGACGAACAACAGGATGGCGAGGATATCCAACCGCAGGAGGGCATCCCACTCGACGAAGCGTGGCAGCAGCTGAGCCTTGACGGTAATGGCGATGATCAACGCCATGCACCCGATGATGTAATCCACCTCGCGGTCGTGGATGTCCAGGGCACGCGCCCGGGTGCGGTCGAGCCCCATAAACAACACGGCCGCCATCAGCAGCACCAGCAGGATGTCATGTTCGAAGCCGATGAACCCCAACTCCAGCACCCGGGTGAAGGTGTCGTGGAACGCCAGGACCAAGCTGAATACCAGGATCCACCCCCGGAGCGTATATGCCCAGATGCCCGGCTTCCCCCGCAGCCAGCGGGTCGTCGATAAGCTCCGTGCGGGTGGTGTACCTGGGTTGGTGGCCCCCGGGTTGGTGACCTCAGCAGCCATCACCGTCCCCCTATCCCCGTCCGGGTCGGCCCGCACGGCGGCTACCGATTGGACCCTGGCCCCGCTGGGACCGTCGGGAGCTCCGTAACCGCTGCGATACAAGCAGCGTCACGGCAACCACCACCGCGATCACCACAGCGGCCACCGCCACCGCCACCCACGTGGTCACAGTGTTGGTTGATTTATCAGGTCGGTCTGCCACCTCAAGCTCTACAGGTGTGCGGTCTACCACCTGGATCAGGACATCACCGTTCAACCCCACCCAACGGGTGTTATCCTCATCCAGCCACCTGATCACACCATCCAACTGCCGGGAGTTCCGATTGGAGGAGGCCACCATGATCATGCGGCCTGCCTCAGCATCCCAGACCACCTCGAGTCCACCAGCCGACAAATTCGCGGTTGTGGTGAGCTGACGGGCCAGATCCTTCTCCTCCTGTGTCAGTGCATCGGTTGCCACGCCGGATCCATCACGGGTGAGCACCGTGAGGGTGGTCCCGGCTTCCGAGAGATAACGCGGCAGTTCCCGGGCCCGTTGACCTTCGGCATCAATGAACACCGTGGGACGGGTGCTGGTAGCCGCCTCCTCCCAGGTCACCACCTGTGGGCGGATGCGGGTAGTGCTCAGGGATTGCACCCCGGTCAGGAGACTGGCCGCCCGGGAGACATCGGACACGTCACCTTGGGTCATCGCAACATCCACCGTGGGGTGGAAAGCCTGCGGTAACGTCTGGAAACCGGAGAGTATCGGGACATCGGTGTGTTGGGTGGTGATCAGGCTGTCACCGTTGATGGTCAGACCCACTGGTTGGGTGTCACCACAGGTGAGAACACCGGTGGTCTGGTATTCCACCACCAGTTCGGTGTACCGGTCGGCGAGCTCCCCGGGGAGGGTGAATCTCCGGTCGATCTCGCCGGAGTCATCCACGGTGAAATAGTCCAGCACCGTGTCCCCTACCCGGACCCTGATCTGGCCGTTGTTGGAGTCGGGCAGTGGCGTGTAACTACCAGTGAGATGAATGTCAGCAGATTCGACGATGGGCCGGAATCTGGAACGTTCAATACCCACCAGCACAGCGGTGCCACCCACCGATTCGGAGGAGAGATTGTAGTTACCCAGTTCGGTCAGGGTGGCCATGTCGGCGGAGACACCCGGAACCGCCCCAAACCCGGCAACCGTCACCTGCTGGTCGGCTGCCAGGGGAAGAAGCGAATCAGTGAGCAGGCGTGCCTGATCAGCCACCTGGTCATCCCGACCATTGATCCGGAGGTACACATTCTGCTGACCGGGGTTAATCAGCTCCATCCCCGCAATTCCGGTGTCGGTGAGCACGATCTGCCGCTCCCCGCTGCGCGCCGGTGCATTGGGTTGGGCACTTCCCTCCGGCAGGCCCACAACCCGGACCTCCACGCCGGAGGCACGGTAGACGGAGGCCAGGGAGGTGGCCACTTCCAGTGTGGCCTGCTGCACGGCCTCAGAGGGCTGAACCGGGATATAGAGACTCAACGTCCGAAGAACAGGCGGGAGGAAATCTGCGACCACCGTGGGTTTGATGCTCTGCCCGGAATACCGGACCGCCCCGTCCAGGAAGGTCAGCTCCGGGATCTCCCGGCACCACTGGTCCCCGACTACATCCATCACCGCGCGGAGGGTGAAATCCGCACGGCCCTCCTCCACCGGAACCCCGTCGAGGGGGATCTCCACGGCAGCCAGGTTGTCCTGTACCTCCAGCGGCAGGGAGGTGAGCAACCGCTCACCGCTGTACAGCTCGATGACTCCCCCGTTGAAATCAGCCGGAAGCTGGAAGGTGCCGGTCAACGCCTCCGGTGTGGTTCCGGGAGGCACCATGATGCTGAAAGGCACCTTGGTGGTGCGACCGAGAAAGGTTGTGCTCTCCCCCAGTCCGAGATCACCGGTGGTGATGACGGTGCCCTGGGCTTGGTCAGTGTCCTGCTGGCCGGGGTTGTCCTGCGCCAGAGCAGGTACACCGGATGAGACGGACAGCATCAGACCGGTGGCCAGCACAGCCGCGAGGGTGCGGGGAATGGCATGGGGAATAATGCGGGGGACAGCAGTTCGCGGAAGGAACATCGGCACTCCTCAAAGCCCCGGTGCAAACGATATTGTATTCCAGAAACTATATAGGCGGTTTGCCGTTACGGGAAGACTTCCCGCATGACTTCCCGCATGAGTTCCAGCACCGGTAGTTCCAGCACCATTTCCCGCCCATCGCGGGGCCCGCCCCTCCGGACAGACCCATCGGGGCTATTTCCCGGATTACCTGCGGAAGCGTCGGATGGCGATCAGGGGTGCCACGATCGCGACGATGACGATCACGGCACCCACGGCGATGGCGATCATGAGGTTGATGCGGTCGATGAGCTGGCGAGGTTCCTGGGTCTCCACCTGGAATTCCATGGGGGCACGGTCACCCGCCTGCACCAGAACGTCGCCCTGCAATCCCGCCCAACGAGCCGCATCCTCACCGAGCCAGTCAAGCAGCCGATCGAGCTGGACGGGGTTCTGGTTGGAGGAGGCCGCGAGGATCATGCGGGCGTTGCCTGCGTCCCACACCGCCTGGAGACTTCCGGCAGAGAGGTCCTCCGACATGGTCAGCTGGCGGGCGGAATCGACATCCTCCGATCCGGGTTCGCCGATGGCTCCACCGCCGCCACCGCTCCGGGTCATCGGGGTCAGGGTGGTGTCCGTCATGGCCAGGTGGCGGGGGATCTCCCCCATCCGGTTGCCGTCGGCATCGATGAACACGGTGGGATTGCTGCTTCCCACCGCCTCATCCCACGACACGATCCGTGGCTGCAGTGGCGCGTTGCTGAGTGACTGCACCCCGGTGAGGATGCTGGCGGCACGGGAGAGATCAGAGGCAGTGCCCCCGGACATGGCCACATCCACGGTGGGGAGGAGACCCTCCGGGAAAACCTGGAAACCGGCCTGGCTGGGGGCGTTGGTCTCGGTGACGGTGATCGAGGATTCCCCATCAATGGTCAATGCGACCGGCTGGGTGGTGCCACAACTGACGTCACCGGTGGTGCGGTACGCCACCGCGATGTCGGTGTAGCGGCCGAGCTGGTTGCCCGGGATGGTGATGTCCCGGTCGATCTCCCCGGAGTCATCCGCGGGGAACCGGTCAACAACATTGCCACCCACCGTCACGGTGATCTCCCCACCGCGCTCCTCCCCCAGTGGTGTGTAGGCGCCGGTGAGTGTCAGGTCGGCGGATTCCACGAAGAGTTGAAACCGGGCGCGCTCGAGGGTCAGGTAGACCGCGGGCTGGCCGACGCCCTCTGCTGTGAGCGCGGAGTATCCCAGCTCATTGAGGGTGGCTGTCTCCCGGAAGGTGTGCGTCTGGGTGGGGAAACCGCTGGCTGTCACCTGGTTGTCAGAGGTGAGGTTGAGAATGGGATCTGCCAGCAGACGGGCCTGGTCACCCACCTGGCCGTCCTCACCGTTGATCCGGAGGAAAGCGGATTCCTCGCCACCGTTGACCAGTTCGATCCCCGGCTCACCCGTGCCACTGAACACGATCTGACGTTCAAGCGAGCCTCCCGGCAGGCCGGGTTCCATGCGGTTACCGGGCAGGTCGAGGATCTGGATATCAACATCGGAGGCCCGGTAGACGGATTCGAGGGAGGTAGCCAGTTCCAGGGCGGCCTGCTGCACCGGCTGGGAGGGATCGCTCGGGACGTAGATGCTCAGGGTGCTGAGGATCGGGGGGAGGAAATCCGCCACGGTCTCCGGGGTGGCTGCCTCCCCTGAATACAGCACCGAACCGTTGAGCAGGCTCAGTTCCGGGATCTCACGGCACCACTGCTCGCCCTCCACATCCATGACGGCCCGGAGGGTGAAGCTCGCACTGTCCCCTGCCACCTCCACCTGATCAAGAGGGATCTCCACCCCCGCGGTGGCGTTCTCCGCCTCCAGCGGGAACGAGGCCACGAGGTTGCCGCCACTGTAGAGCTCCACGAACCCACCGGTGAAATCAATGGGGAGCTGGAAGGTACCGGTCAGCACCTCAGGTGTGGTGCCCGGTGGGACGGGAATGGTGAAGGGTACCTCCGCGGTACGACCGAAGAAGGTGGTGGTTTCCCCTACGCCGAGACTGTCCAGCGGAATGACCATCTCCTGGGCCTGCGCCGGCGCACCGGATGCGCTGCCCAGAACCACGCCACCTGCCAGTAGGAGAGCGGTGGCGGGACGGATGAGTCGGCGCATGGGCGACATGGATTCTCCTCGAAGGCGACGATAGGGAAACTGCGACTGATTATAACTGTGTTATTTGCCACTCGTCGTGGTTATGCCTGCCCGGAAAAGACCGTTCACCTCCGCTTTACGACGAACCCCATGTCGGCACCACCCCGGCGATGCGTCAGATGACAGATAGGCGGGTGGCAGGAAGAAACCCTGGACCATCAGCAAAGCTTAGGCTAACCTTGCCAAAAATGGATCAACGGTGAGGAGATGCCATGACCACTGCCCATTACGCCCATATCCACGCCATGGTGCAGACAGAGACCGACCCCATGCACAGAAACCGGTTGGAACAGTTCATCTATGCACTGGTGTGCGCCTGGCCGAATTACCCCATCCACCACGCCGCCCAGGCGGCGGTTCAACTGGCACGCCCGGTTCAGATCCACCGGGCGCACAGCCTGGAGGCGGTGGAACGCGTCGTCAAGCATATTGACCTGCGCCCGGGCCAGGAATGGGAGATGCTGGGTTACCCACCACGCGCGGGCGCCCTCCCGATCCTGCTCAGCGATCCGCAGGATGAGTCGGCGCCACCAATAGCCCACTACCTGCGCGAGGATGTTGTCGATCCAGACACCGGAATACACCCCTCCCGTGAGGAGGTACCCGGACAGACCGCACATATCGCAGGGTGGAGACAGCGACGCGGCAACCCGGATGCCTCCCGACCCGAGACCTACCGTGGATTCCACCCGGCCCTGACCGAGGACCACACCCGGATGCTGGGCAATCTGTGGAAGATCGGTGCGGTGGCGGTATGGGAGAGAGACAGTTCGGATGCCGCCAGCTGGGCGGAACTCATCCACCCACCGGTGGAGGGTGAGGCCGCGATTCCCGATATGACCGAGCATGATTCCTGGTACCGCTTCCGCATCAGTTCCCATATGGGACGGGATTCCTTTGCGGAGATCGGGCTATGCCTGGGCAATATCTTCTGCCACCACCTGCCCCAGGTGTGGGAGGAGAACTCCGCAGACGGATCCGGCGTGGACCGGAGAGTGGTACTGCTGGAATCCGAGGCCGCCGGTTCCATTGCAGTGAGCAGGGTCGGCGGGCCGGTGCGCCGAGGCACCTCCTTCTTCCGGAACGCCCTGACCGATGATGAACCCCTCCCCCGGGATTTTCACCTACCCACCGTGCTGCATGCTGCGGAACAGATCCAGGACCTGCTGCAGGGGGACACCACGGCAGTGACCGCCGCAGCCTGGTTCGCCGACGACCCACGTTCCTGATCCGCGTTCCCGAACCGACCCACGGGCCACACCGCCCCTCCGATAAGGTGTGGCGCGTGAGCTTCAGAGATATCTTCGCGGACACCCGCCCGTTCCGGATGCCCGCCTTCAAACGGTTATGGCTGGGCAATGTCGCCACGGTGCTGGGTGCGCAGTTGACGGTGGTGGCCGTGCCGGTGCAGATCTACCAGCTGACGGGGGCCTCCGCCTACGTGGGTCTGACCGGTGTCTTCGGCCTGGTGCCACTGGTGATCTTTGGGCTCTATGGAGGGTCGATCGCGGATGCGTTTGATAAACGTATAGTGCTCATTGCCACCACCATTGGCCTGATCGCCACCACCGCCGGATTCTGGGTGCTGACCATGATGGGCAACACCAATATCTGGTTGCTCCTGGGGAATTTCGCGCTGCAACAGGCGTTTTTCGCGGTCAACCAACCAACACGGACGGCGATCCTGCGCAGACTCCTGCCCGTCGATCAGCTGGCAGCGGGCACCTCCCTGAACATGCTGCTCATGCAGACCGGCGCGATCGTCGGCCCCCTGCTGGCGGGTGTGCTGATCCCCCTCATCGGGTTCGGGTGGCTGTATTTCCTGGATGTGGTCTCCATCGTGCCAACCCTGTGGGCGGTGTGGGCCCTGCCCGCGATGAAACCGGTGGGCGAGGTGATGAAGGCTGGTTTCGCCAGTGTGGTGGATGGACTGAAGTACCTGACGGGCCAGCCGGTGCTGATGATGGTGATGCTGTTGGATCTCATCGCCATGGTCTTCGGCATGCCCCGTGCCCTCTACCCGGAGATCGCCGAGGTGGATTTCGGTGGTGGGGCCGAGGGCACGATGATGCTGTCGCTGCTGTATTCCTCCATCGCGATCGGTGCGGTGCTGGGTGGGGTGTTCTCCGGGTGGGTGTCACGGATCAGCCGGCAGGGCGTGGCAGTCTACTGGTGCATCATCGCGTGGGGTGTCGCCGTGGCCCTGGCGGGCGTCGCTATCCTCATGAGCCCCGGCCGGGTCACCTATTGGGCATGGCTGGTGGTGATCATGATGGTCTTCGGGGGCATGGCGGACATGTTCAGCTCGGCGGTGCGCAATGCCATCCTGCAGCAGTCGGCGGCGGAACACGTCCAGGGGCGCATTCAGGGGGTGTGGATCGTTGTGGTGGTGGGCGGGCCACGCCTGGCCGATGTGCTGCACGGCTGGCTGGCCGGCCCCTGGGGTGCCGGGTGGACCACCCTCTGGGGTGGAGTGGCTGTGGTGGCGCTCACTTTTCTGTGTATGATCTGCGTACCGTCTTTCTGGCGGTACCGCAGACCCCACCCGACGGTGGAGGAAACCGACCCCTCACGGTGACCCCACGTTCGTCGCGCCATCCCCGGATGGGGTGGCCCAGGGGTGGTCGGGACGTCGAAAAGCATGCCCCCGAAGCGCGTGGCCTGACCAAAGGCCCAGGCCATCACCCCCAAAGTAGACTATGCAGTCTAGGAAACCAGCGTGTCATTAGACAGTGTTGTCTACGATTGGCTATTGTTTTATTCATGCCAAATCAGGCCCCACCCTCAGCGCCCTTCGCCCGCCCCGCAACCCCGGCCGCGAAGTGCATGCATCATATCCGTCTCGGCCAGCAGCTGATCCGCAATGAGCTCGTCGAGGCCACAGGTCTGTCCCAACCAACCGTCACCCGTGCGGTCACCGCACTGATGCAGGCCAGTCTGGTCCGGGAACGCCCCGACCTCACGCAGTCCACCGGCCCCGGCCGCCCCAACATCCCCCTGGAGTTGGCACCGAGCCCCTGGATCCATGCGGGCGTGGCCATCGGCACCCGGTCCTCCTATGTCGCACTGTTCGACACCAAGGGCCGCACCCTGCGTGACAACATCCTGGAGAAATCCGCGATCGATCTTGATCCCGACACCTTCATCGAGCACCTCATCGCCGGCGTCAACCGCCTCACCACCGGCATCGACCTGCCCCTGGTCGGCATCGGCGTGGCCACCTCCGGCAAGGTCACCAACGCCGGCGTGGTCACCGCCCACAACCTCGGGTGGGATGCCGTGGACATCGCCGGACGCATGAACTACCAGTTCAGCGTGCCCGCCACCGTCGCCTCCGCCATCCCCGCGATCGCTGCCTCCGAACTGCAGGCTGCACCTCTGCCCCGCCCCGACGAAGTCACCCCGGTCACCCTCACCTTCTACGCCGACGATTCCGTGGGCGCCGCCTACAGCAACGACACCGGCGTCCACGTCGTCGGCCCGCTGCAGGCCACCAGCGATTCCGCCCTGGACACCGGCGGCATGACCCCCGAGGACGCACTGAGCACCCAGGGCTTCCTCAACCGGGTCTCCGACCAGGGCACCTACGCGGACACCCTCGCCGAACTGGTCACCCTCGCCGACCGCGACCCGAAGGTCCGGACGCTTCTCGACGAGCGCGCCACCCTCCTCGCCCACGCCGCAGCCGCGGCAGCCCGTGACCTCGAGCCCTCCACCCTCGTCCTGTCCGGATCGGCCTTCTCCGAGGACCAGAAGGGACGTTCCATCTTCGCCGCCGAACTGAAGAAGGAATACGACCGCGACATCGAACTGCGCCTGATCCCCACCCACCGCGAAAACGTCCGCGCCGCCGCCCGGGCCGTCGCCCTGGACCGCCTGCTCAACACCCCGCTGGCACTGACCCCACTTCAGCAGGGGGCCGGCAACTAGGGCACGGAGCGGCCCCCCTCCATAAGCGACGGAACAACTCCGGGGTGATACGACCTTGGATCGTGTCACCCCGGAGTTGTTGGTGTTTTCAGGCTTGCTGCAGCGCAGAACCTACTGAAGCGGCACCCCACTGGCATCGACGCGGAAACGCCCGCTGCGCATCAGGATGAGGACGAAATCAATGAGCGCCCACACACCCACCACAAAGAGGAACACGAAACCGATGAGCACCACGGCCAGCACCCATCCCGCGATGGACAATCCCAGCTGGGCGAGCCCCGCGCGGGTATACCCCAGGTAGAAGTTGTGGATACCCAGATGCCCCAGGAACAGCGCGAGAATAGCCGCGAGAACCATGCTCTTCTGCACGGGCTGTGGCTGGTAGCCGTACTGGGGCATGGGGTAATTCTGCGAGGCTTGGTTGTAGTGGGCCGGAGGCTGATTCCACTGGGGCTGGGTGTATTCCCCCTGCCACGGATTCGGGTTGGCACCCTGGTTATCTGAGTTGTTGTTCGGATTGTTGTCCGGATGATAAAAAGGTGAGCCCATCGGAATCTCCCATGTTGTGAGGGTGGTGGCAGTGGGACCACTACCTTCCTCAAAGTATCACGCCGGCCAGTCCCCCACTATGGTCCGGGAATCAGCTGAAACGTACCTCATCCAGCGACAACGCCTCGCTTATGGAGGCCTGCGATTTGGAGGTCTGCACATAACGCCCCGCGTGGGGGATGAAGGCGGAGGATTGTTCGTCGGAAAGCTCCCGTCGCACCTTCGCGGGCACGCCGGCGGCCAGGGACTTCGCGGGGATCTCCTGCCCCTCCAGCACGATCGCGCCGGCGGCGATGAGGGAACCCTCCCCGATCACGCTGCGGGAGAGCAACCCGGCCTTCATGCCCACCAGGGTGCCGTTGCCCACGGTGGAACCGTGTACCAGCGCCATGTGCCCGACGGTGACATCATCACCGAGGGTGCACGGAGCATCTGCATCGACGTGGAGGACGCAGTTGTCCTGGATGTTGGTGCGCGCACCGATGCGGATGGCGTTGACATCCCCGCGCAGGACCACCCCATAGAAAACGGAGGCATCCGCGCCGATCTCGACGTCACCGATGATGGTGGCGTTCGGGGCGATCCAGGCGGATTCGTGAATGCGGGGGGTTTTGCCGTTGAACGGCAGGATCAGGGGTCCGGTGGTCGCTTCAGTCATGACAGTCGTTCCTTCAGTGCATCGAGGGTGGTGAAGTGGATGGCGTTCATGCCGGCCTCGCGGGCGGCCTCGACGTTGACGCTACGGTCATCGACGAAGGTGATCTCCCCCGCCGGCACGCCGAGCGCCTCGATGGCCACCTCATAGGCCCTGGGGTCGGGTTTGGCGGTGTCGATCTCGCAGGAGAACAGCACCGCATCCAGGGAGTTCAGCCACTGACCGTGCACATCCCGCAACCGCTCGGCTACCCCGCGCGGAATGTTGGCCAGCACGCCCACCCTGTGGCCCTGGTCCTTGAGCCCGTCGATGAACCCGCGGACCTCCTCATCCATCTCGGTGATGCCCACATAATCAGCGACCATCGCCTCACCGAAATCGAAATCCAGCAATCCGACGCGGGCCTGCACCTGGTTCCAATAACTGATCTCCGAGATGCGCCCGGCGTTGAGATCCTGACGCAGTTCCGTGTACACCTCCCGGAACAACTCGGTTTTCTCCGGCTCGCCGATCACGCGGTTGACGCGTTCGAACTGCGCCGGTCCCTCGACTTTCAACGTCACACCGTACAAATCGAAAAGGTATGTCTTGGGTGAAGCAGCCATCGAGGCCTCCTTGCCACACTGTCACACTGTCCATAAGCGGTTTTCCTCAGTCTATTTACTTCTGCCACCGCCGGGGTCGAAATCCTCCTCCGGTGGTTGCGCACCTACAATCGCTGCCATGCCCATCGACTTCCTCCAACCCGCAGATATTGTCGCCCCACAGCTGCTCGGCTGCATCTTCACCCATGACGGGGTGTCGATCCGCCTGACGGAGGTGGAGGCCTATCTCGGCGCGGAGGATGCCGCCGCCCACACACACCGCGGCAAGACCACGCGCAATGCCGCGATGTTCGGCCCCGGCGGCCACATGTACATCTACATCTCCTATGGCATCCACCGCGCGGGCAATATCGCCTGCGCACCGGAGGGGGTGGGCCAGGGTGTCCTGTTGCGTGCGGGTGAGGTGGTGGCCGGGGAGGCAATTGCTTATCGACGCCGCGGTGACGTCCCCTTCGCCCGCCTGGCCCGGGGGCCCGGCAACCTGGGGCAGGCACTCAACTTCGAGCTGAGCGATAACCACGCTCCCATCAACGGTCCGGATTTCCAGCTGGTGGAACCGTCAGAACGCCCGGAGTGGGTCAGTGGACCACGGGTCGGTATCACGAAGAACGCCGATGCCCCGCTGCGGTTCTGGATCCCAGGTGATCCCACGGTGAGCGTGCGACGTGGTCGGCCGAAGACCCGGAAATGATGTTATTAGTCATTTAGGCACCAATAGCATCTGTTCTATAGAGAAGATTATGTGTTTTCTTCCGTTTAGAACCTTAATTTTCACCCGATATCGGCGTTTTCACCTCATTTCACCCATTCCCCGGGAACCAGGCCAGCAAGCTGCGCGATCCGCAGCCCGGTGTGGAGTTCACGGCGGAGGAGGCCGTCGCTGAGGTCGCCGTCGATAAGCACCCGTAGCTTGTCCAGCCGGTAGTACAAAGTTGAACGGTGGATGCTGAGGGTGCGTGCGGTCTGCTGCGCATCGCCGCCGGCGGTGAGATAGGCCTCCAGCGTGTGGAGCAGCACCGGGGACTCCACCGCCGCGAGCAGTTCCCTTATGGAGGGTGGTAGATCCTGCGGTTGGAAATCCTCCAGGGGCAGCCGCGCCAAGGTCCCATCCAACCCCACCGTCTCCCAGGTGGTGACGGTGTCGTGGGCATCCGGTGCCAGCCAGGACGCGCGCCACGCTAGACGGGCACGGTCGAGGGAACGGTACACCTCCCCCAGCGGCACCAGTGGTCCGATCCCCGCCCGGACCGGTATCAGCTGGGGATCGTCCAGGATCCGGCGCAGCCTGGGAACCACCACCGGTCGTGGGAACACGAGCACACCAACCCTGTCATCCAGGACACCCCCGATGACGGTCGCGGTGGAGGTCTCCCGCACAAAATCCAGGGTCTGTGTCACGGCCTGTGGGGTCTTCTCATGATCCAGGGGTGTCGCACCGCGCGGATCCACGCCGAGGGCCACAGCGCAGCAGGTCTCCGCTGAACTGAGGAAACGTTCTGTGATGAGGGCATCGGCCGCCTTCGCCCGTGCCCCGGCATCATTGCTGACCAGCTGAACAGCCAGATGATGGGAACGGGCCTCCCGGTCCATGTCATTGTGCTGGCGGGCGGCCAGCAGCGTCGACAGGTGTGGGGCGGCAGCTGTCACCCCGGCGAGCAGCGACTCCTCCGGCGCAGCATCATCCACGGGCAGGACCAGGTGACCGATGATCTGCCTGCGGGGGTCAAGCAACCGGAGGAAGAGCACGGGGCCGACATCCGGGATCTCCACCACCTGGTGTGGCGTGGTCGCGGTGGCCGGTCGGGGCCAGGAATCACTGTGGGCAAGCATGTGGAAGAGACGCTGGCGGTCGGCTGGAGACTCGTGGATGGAATAGGACACCACCCGCATGGTCTTATCGATCACCACCAGGCGACGGTCGAGGTCCTCGGAGAGGTTCTGGAGGGCGTCGTCAAGCTCAGGCAAACGCTTCATCCGTCCGACAGTACCCAGCGCTTCCGACAGAGTGTCGGAAAACTCGCCGGACAATTGCCACAGAACGCCGATGAAAACACCCCGGCCCGGCGCTTACGATCTTCCATAAGCGACACCCAAGTGAAGGAGAAGCACATGACATCATCACATCAAGGCACCCGGATCGCCATCGTGGGAGCGGGTATCGGTGGACTCACCCTGGCCGCTGAACTGCGCCGCCGCGGACTGGAACCACAGATCTATGAGCAGGCCTCCGAGCTGCGTGAGGTCGGTGCCGCTGTGGCCCTGTCCGCCAACGCCACCCGTTTCCTGCGGGACCGTCTCGGTGTCGGGGAGGAACTGGCGGAGAAGAGTGCCGATGTGGATGGGCTGATCCTGCGCGACGGGCGTGATGGCCGGGTGATCAACCGGATCTCCTCCCGCCGGGAGTACCACGAGCGCGCCGGCGCACCTTATTACGGCGTGCACCGCGCTGACCTGCAGCACATCCTAAAGCATGCGGTGGGCGAGGATGCGATCCACCTGAACAAGCGGTGCATCCGGGTGGAGGAGCGCACCGATGCCGCGGTCCTGCACTTCGCCGACGGTGACACGGTGGAGGCTGATCTGGTCATCGGTGCCGATGGGGTGCGTTCCCGGTTGCGCCGGGAGATCCTGGGCTATGACGACGCCCAGTTCTCCGGCTGCCATGCCTGGCGCGGACTGGTCGCCCCCGAGAAGATGCCGTCCCTACCCGATCCGGAGGCCATCCAATTCTGGATGGGCCCAGGTGGGCACCTGCTGCACTACCCCATCGGTGGCGGGGTGCAGAACTTCTTCCTGGTGCAGCGCCACAACGGCCCGTGGGAGGAACAATCATGGGTGGTGCCGGTGGCGGAGGAGGATGAACACCTCAAGGCCTTCGAGGGGTGGGCCCCGGCCATCACCGAGATGATCAGCGCCAACCCCGTGACCGAACGGTGGGCTCTCTTCCACCGCCCACCACTCCAGCAGTGGAGCAAGGGGCGCATCACGCTCATCGGCGACGCCGCCCACGCCATGGTCCCCCACCACGGCCAGGGCGCCAACCAGTCCATAGAGGACGCCATCGTGCTCGCCGATTGCCTTATGGAGGGGCTGGAGCAGGGCACCGGCTGGGATGCCGCCCGCCAGCGGTACCAGGAGCTGCGGGCGGACCGCGCCCGACGGGTTCAAATCACCTCGCTGGCCGCCGCTGACGTTTATCATCTTCCCGATGGCCCGGCGGCCGATGCACGGAATGCCCGGCTGGGTGCAGACGATGCGTGGGATCGCTACCTGGGGTGGATCCATGAGCATGTGGCGGACCGGTACCCATCCGCCGTTGTCTCCTGAGGGGATTTAGCTACCGGAACCGATCAAGTAACACTCCCGTCACCAGGGTGTCATGAGACACATCTATACTCATCGTCATGTCTGGCATTGATGCAAAGAAGATCCGCACCCGTCACATCCACGAGGCGAAGGCGAATGGGACGAAGATTTCCGTCCTCACCAGTTATGACGCGATGACCGCCGCCATCTTTGATGAGGCGGGGATCGATATGCTGCTGGTCGGCGATTCCGCCGCCAATGTGGTTCTGGGGCGGGAGACCACCCTGTCGATCACCCTGGATGAGATGATCGTGCTGGCCAAGGCGGTCACCATCGCGGCCAGGCGTGCGCTGGTCATCGTGGATCTGCCCTTCGGCACCTATGAGGTCAGCGAGCAGCAGGCGGTCGAATCCGCCGTGCGCGTCATGCGGGAGACCGGCGCGGCAGCCGTCAAGATCGAGGGTGGCGTGGAGATGGCCTCTACCATCCGTCGCATTGTCGACGCCGGCATCCCCGTCTGCGGCCACATCGGTTTCACCCCGCAGTCCGAGCATGCCCTCGGCGGGCCCGTGATCCAGGGTCGCGGCAGCGGTGCGGACAAGCTGCTTGCCGACGCCCATGCCGTCCAGGCCTCCGGCGCCTTCGCCGTGGTCCTGGAGATGGTGCCCGCGGAGATCGCCACGGAGGTAACCAACCAGCTCGACATCGCCACCATCGGCATTGGCGCAGGTAACGGCACCGACGGCCAGGTGCTGGTGTGGCAGGATGCCTTCGGGTTCAACCGTGGCCGCAAGCCGCGTTTCGTGCGTGAGTACGCCACCCTGGGTGATCAGCTGCTCAACGTCGCCCGCACCTACGCCGATGAGGTGGGCTCCGGTGCGTTCCCCGGCGAGACGGAGAGCTACTGACATGCTGGTTGCACGCACGAAGAAAGAGCTTCTCGACGCCCTGACACCCCTTCGCACCCAGGGCCGTTCCATAGGCCTGGTGCCCACCATGGGAGCCCTCCACTCCGGTCACGCCTCGCTGGTGGCGAAGGCCCGGGAGGAGAATGAGGTGGTGGTGACCAGCATCTTTGTTAATCCCCTCCAGTTCGAGGCGCTGGGTGACTGCGATGACTACCGCAACTATCCCCGCCAGCTCGACGCCGATGTGGCACTCCTTGAGGCGGAGGGCGTGGATGTCGTCTTCGCCCCCGATGTCGAGGAGATGTACGGCCCCACCGGCCTGCCGATGCTGTGGGTGCGCACCGGTGAGATGGGCGAGCGGCTCGAGGGCGCCAGCAGGCCGGGGCATTTCGACGGGGTGGCAACGGTCGTCGCAAAGCTCTTCAACCTGGTGCGCCCCGACCGCGCCTACTTCGGGCAGAAGGACGCCCAGCAGGTCGCCGTGATCCGACGTCTGGTCGGGGACCTGGATTTTCCGCTGGAGATCTGCGCCGTGCCGATCATCCGTGCCGCCGACGGCCTGGCGGAATCCAGCCGCAACCAGCGGCTTTCCGACGCCGACCGCGACGCCGCGCTCGTGTTGTCGCGCGTGCTCTTCGACCTGGAGGAACGCGCCTCCACCGGCCAGCCACTCGACATTGAGGGCGCGTGGGCGCAGCTGCGTTCGGCCGAGGGGGTGCGTCTGGACCATCTCGAGCTTGTCGACGCCGCCACCCTCGAACCCCTCACCGTCACCGGGGCCCTCGACCGCCCCGCGCTGGTCGTCGCCGCGATCCACGTCGGCCAGGTCCGGTTGATCGACAACATTGAACTCCTCCCGCGGTGAGAGTGCGCTAGCCTGAGAACCACCATGTCACTTCATCCCCTGCTCCCGGAGATCCTCGGCCACCGCGATTTCACCCAGCTGGCCCGGGTCACCAATGAGGATCTGAGCAGCGGGTCACGGGCGATCGTCGTACCGGACAGGGCCGCGTTGAGGGCGCACCTTCCCAGTGATCAACCCACCAGGGCAGTTCAGAGTGCGAAACGCTCGCGTGCTGGATTGATGGGTGCGGGTCTACTCATCCCGGTCCTGGCATTAACAAGCGCTGCGATTGACTCCACCGCTCTTCTCATCCTGGCCGGGATTTTGATGCTTCTGGTTGTGGTGGGAACCCCGCTCGCACTGGGACGCATCTGGTACCTGGCGCGGAAGGAGCGGGAGGGTAGGGACGTCGACCTGAACCTACCGGTGTTGATCACTGACACCCGTGACCCATCTGAGCTGGCACTTCTCCACCAGTTATGCGCCTTTCACGATTACACCCATCAATCCGGGTACCCCATTCCAGCGGCCAAATGGCACTTACTGGTCAGCGATGCCCAGTTCGCCTTGCACTCCGGAAACCTCGCGGCAGCCAAACGGGTGGCCACCCAGATTGATGATTGGATCATAGGCGCCGAAGCCGCCAATGAGGCTAGGCGGAACTTCCGGTAGCGTCAGGGGTTACACCAGTCCCGCGTCGCTTCCCGGAGGCGGGCGTAGCGCACGGCAATATCATCATTTCTCTGTCTGGATATGGTTGTAGACCCGGCGATATCCCACGTTGGTGGCTTATCCGAACCTGACAGCACCCATGCAGCCTGCCGTGCGGCACCGAGTGCGACGTATTCTGCAGGTTCAGGGATCACTACATCCGTACCGAATACCTCCGGGGCGATCTGGCGCACCGCCTCCGAACGGGCACCGCCACCGATGAGCAGAATGCGCTTCGCAGGGACACCAGTAGCATCAACCAATGCGGTGACGGCATCATCCATGGAACTAAGCAGGCCTTCCACGGTGGCACGTGCGAAGTCTTCCCGTGTGGTGGCACTGGTGAGTCCCGCCAGCACCCCGGTTGCCCCAGGCCGGTTCGGGGTGCGTTCACCATCGAGGTAAGGCTGGAGCACCAACCCCGCGGAGCCCGGGTCGGAGGCGAGCGCCAGTTTATCAAATTCCTCCCACTCGACCCCCAGGATACGGCGACCGAGTTCCAGGACACGGGCACCATTGAGGGTGCAGGACAGCGGTAGATAGGCACCGGTGGCATCGGCAAACCCGGTGACCAGTCCGGATGGATCGTGGACGCTGTTATCCACCGTGGCCGAAGCCACCCCGGACGTACCTATGGAGACACTGACATCCCCTGGTTTCAGGCTCAATCCCAAGGCTGCAGCCGCATTATCACCAGTCCCCGGGGCAACCAGCGCACCACTGCTGGTGCGCCCTGCCACCTCATTCGGACCCAAAAGGTCCGGCAGGGTCACCCCGTGCCCGAATGCGAGTTCCACGAGGTCATGTCTCCAGGCACGGTCGCGAGTGCTGTAATAACCGGTGCCGGAGGCATCACCGTGATCAGTGACCATGCGCTTTCTGCCCAGCAGATGCCAGGTGAGATAATCATGCGGGAGCAGCACCGCAGCGGTACGACGCGCATTATCGGGTTCATGGTCCCTCATCCACCGTAACTTGGTGGCCGTGATGGAAGCCAGATACACACTGCCGGTGGCATCCACAGCAACATCAGCACCACCGATCTCCTCATTGAGATCACGCGCCGCCTGCGCAGAACGGGTGTCGTTCCACAGGAGGGCAGGCCTCACCAGGTCACCATGGGCATCCAGGGCCACCATTCCGTGCTGTTGGCCAGCGATGGACACAGCATCGGCACGCCCCAGGAGCCCCTCGGTGGCAATGTCAAGAGCCTCGATCCAGGCGGCGGGGTCCACCTCCGTGCCGGAAGGGTGACTCGCACGGCCTTCATCGACCACGTGGCCGGTGGCGGCGTCGACAAGCACCGCCTTGCACGATTGGGTGGAACTATCGATACCCAGCACCAGTGCCATCAGTTTTTCCCTTCCTGGAGAGTGGTCTCATTCCCATCCACATCGACGACATGAATCTGGGCGCGGCAGAGCGAAAGAAGTTCACGCTGATCACGGCTACATTTCTGGTCAATGATGATGTGATCGAAATGATCGATCGGGGCCACACGAAAGACACCGGGTGAGCCAAATTTACTCGAATCCAGCACCAACACTTTGATGGCACCGATACCGATCACCGCACGTTTGGTGTCCGCGGCCTCCATATCCGGGTGAAATAATGCAGCAGAATCACCAGTCTCGCGCAGGGCGGTGGTGGACACGAAGGAAATATCTGCAGATAACTGATTGAGCTGCGCGGTGGTGGCGGTGCCGAGGAAGGAATCCGTTTCCGCAAAATAAAGTCCGCCACAGGCGATGAGGCGGATATCAATCATCCCTGCGCGCCGGCGGTGATCGCTCATTGCCTTGAGGGAATGGGTGATCAATGCCGACGGCGCCCGTTCAGGAAGCTGTTCCACTAGGGCTTCGAGGGTAGTGGAATCATCAATCGCCACTACCGCCCCTTCGGGAATGAGACGCGCGGCAGCGGCACAGAGCGCCTCCTTGGTGGTCCGGTGCAGGTGTCTGCGCTGCCCCACTGCCAGCTCACTCATGGACGGCGACACCGAGCGCGCGCCACCCCGGATGCGTTCGAGGAGATTATCCGCAGCCAGTGCCTCCAGATCACGATGGATGGTCATCGCGCTGACATCAAAATGCTCTGCCAGCTGTTCCACGCGCGCGGATCCATGTCGCGTGATGTAGGAGATGATGCGCTCTCGACGCCGCTCCTGGGCGGTGGCGGGGGTTATGTGGGCCATGTGAAAAAGCTACCACGCTCATGTTGTTAGAACCAGCAGTTTTTAACATTTTTGTGTTGGGTATTGCTTTTAGCCAACATAATGACGTTAGATTAGTGATAGATTCACGTGATCTGCACCACCAAAATGTGAATAATCTCTACTCGGCACAGTTTTTCCCCACCGCATCTAACAAACCTAACAAAGGTGACAACATGTCCACTCCACAGGTACCGGCGACACAACCGGGCATTCTGGATCGTCTCGGCGTCCCCCGGGCACTGATCTTCGGCTTCATCGGCCTCACGATCTTCATGATCGGCGACGGCGTAGAGACCAACATCCTCGAACCCTTCCTCAGCTCCGAACATGGCTTCAGTGTCTCGCTGGCCGGCAGCCTGATCACCGTTTACGGTGTGGCCGTTGCTATTGCAGCTTTCTTCGCAGCAGCGCTCTCTGATCTATGGGGGCCACGGAAAGTAATGATCCTCGGTGCTGCAATCTGGATCATCTTCGAGCTCGCCTTCCTCGCAGTGGCACTAACCACTGACCAGACCTGGCTCATCTTCCTCACCTACGGGCTCCGTGGTTTCGGATACCCCTTCTTTGCCTACGGATTCCTGGTCTGGATCACCGCCACCGCATCCCCGAAACAGCTGGGAACCAGCGTGGGCTGGTTCTATGTGGCCTTTTCGGCAGGCCTGCCCACACTGGGCGCACTGGTAGCCACCATCTCCATGCAGTGGGTAGACCTCAGTTTCTATCAAACCCTGTGGGTCTCGCTGGTACTGGTGGTCATCGGTTCCCTCATTGCCCTGCTGGGCGTGAAGGAACGCCGTGGCCGCCATCCACTGGTATCAAACCCTGAGGATGTCACCCAGACTCTCGGACAGGGTTTCACGCTGCTGCGCCATGATCGCCGGGCCCGTTTTGTCACTTGCATCCGCACCATCAACTCCATCCCCACCTATGCCATGGCAGTGTTCTTCCCCTCCTTCTTTACCGAAGATCTCCGGTGGCAGCTGGGGTGGTTCCTCATCCTCACCACCGTCATCTATGCCGTGAACCTGCCGTTTAATCCCTTCTTCGGCAACTTCGGCGACCGCTATGGGTGGGCCCGCACGGTCTTCTGGGCTGGTTCCATAGGCGGCGCAGCCACCCTGGCGTTGGTGTACTTCACTCCGCTCATCGGTGTCCGGGCAGGCCTGAGCGATGGCCTGGTCTTCGGTATCACCATCGTGGCGGGTGCTCTTTTCGGCATCTCACTGGCAGGCTTCGTTCCCCTGTCAGCCATCGCGGTATCCCTTGATCCGAAACACCCCGGTGCTGCCATGGCCACCTACAACCTGGGAGTGGGTGGAGCAGTGGCTGTCGGTCCGCTCCTGGTGGCGGTCTTCCACCCGCTCATCGGCGCCACCGGTCTCATTTTCATCATGATCGGCCTCTACCTGATCTCCGGTTGGATGACACTTCAGCTGCGTGGCACCCAGCCAGGTTTCGACGGTGTCCCAGCTCTGGAGGAAGGCGCAGAGATCACTGACCTCGCCAGAAACAACCCCACGGAGGAAACAGCAACCGTGGATAAGCACATCACCACCAGCAACATCGCACCCTAAACACACCCATCAGCCGCACACCTTCGGTACTTCAAGGAGAAACCCATGCCCCTGCAGCTCACTACCGCTCATCTTCCCGCCATCACAGCCGCCACCGGTGTGGCCATTCCAACCTATGACCGCACCCAGGTCACACCGGGCATCGTCCACTTCGGCGTCGGCGGTTTCCACCGCGCACACCAGGCCATGTATCTGGATTCCCTGATGAATGAGGGCACAGCACTGGACTGGGGCATCATCGGCATGGGTGTCATGCCATCGGATGCCCGGATGCGCGATGCACTAGAAAAACAGGATCACCTGTACACGCTGACCACCAAAGCCCCGGATAACTCCAGGAAACAGCGCATCATCGGCTCCATTGTTGACTATGTGTTTGCACCGGACGATCCAACTGCCGCCGTAGAAACCCTCGCCGATCCGCGAATCCGCATTGTCTCCCTCACCGTCACCGAGGGTGGATATAACATTGATCCCGCCACAGGCAACTTCGACCATTCCAATCCCCGCATCACGCAGGACCGGGACATGATCCGCGCCGGTGATTATTCGGGACTGCAGACCTTCTTCGGACTCATCACTGCAGCATTGATCACCCGACGCGCTGCTGATACTGCACCTTTCACCATCATGAGCTGCGATAATATCCAGGGTAACGGTGAGTTGGCGGCCACGTTCTTCATGGCTTTCGCTGACTCTGTCTCCCCCCAGCTAGGCGCCTGGGTAGCGGATAATGTCCGGTTCCCCAATTCCATGGTGGACCGCATCACCCCGGAGACCACCGATGCGGATCGTGCCGATGTGCTGGCCACCGGTTATGAAGATGCCTGGCCCGTGGTCGCGGAGGACTTCACGCAATGGGTACTGGAAAACACTTTCACAGCCGATCCCGATGGCACCATCGGCCGTCCCGCCTTCGAGCAGGCCGGTGTCCAGGTGGTCGCTGATGTCGAACCCTATGAGCTGCTGAAGCTTCGTCTCCTCAACGCCTCCCACCAGGGCCTGTGCTATTTTGGCTACCTCGCTGGCCACCGGATGGTGGACGAGGTCATGTCAGACCGACGTTTCCGTGAGTTCCTGCTCGCCTATATGGAACGCGAGGCCACCCCGACCCTGCAGGCGTTGCCTGACGTGGACCTGGATTCCTACCGTCACCAGCTCATTGCCAGGTTCGGCAATGCCTCAGTTAAGGACACAGTGGCACGTCTGTGCGCCGAATCCTCCGACCGCATCCCCAAGTGGCTGCTGCCCGTGATTCAAGAGAATCTAGCCAATGGGGGTGAAATCAGACTGTCCGCCGCGATCATCGCCTCCTGGGCCCGCTATGCGGAGGGTATCGACGAGGACGGCCAGCCGATCACTGTGGTGGACCGACTCGTGGATCGTGTGAGGGAGAACGCCTCCCGCAATCACGAGGATGTGCTCGCCTTCCTTCGTGACCGTGGCCTGTTCGGGGATCTCATCGATTCACCCGACTTCACCGCCGCTTACACCGAGGCACTCACCTCATTACATGAACACGGCGCCGAGGCCACCCTGGACATGCTTCTTGCAAAGGTCACCGTCTAAAAACACGCTTGTCGACGAAAAGCCCTGAGGGGGTCGTCGTCAAGCGGGTGAACCGTCGTGGGGCGGCGGTCGTGCGCTGCCCTCTATGGAGCTGGACTGGTTGCCAGGTGGGGTGAGGTTTTCCGGGCTATCATGAGGCCCATGTCTCATCGCCTGGTTATTCTGCGCCATTCCAAATCCTCCTGGGCCGAACCGGAGCCGGATCATGCGCGCCCGCTGAACAAGCGTGGACACCGCGACGGCAAGGCCGCCGGCCAGTGGCTGGCCGAGAACATCGGCCCGGTTGACCACGTGCTGTGTTCCACAGCCACGCGTACCCGCCTGACCTGGGAACGCGCCCAGGCCGGCGGGGCCGTGGCGAAGGATGTGCACTACCACGACGAGATCTACGAAACCGAGGTCTCCTACTTCGAGCACCTGATCCTGCGACTACCGGAATCGGTGGGTACCGCACTGTTTGTGGGGCACTGGCCCGGCGTGGTGGAACTCGCGCACCACCTCGGTGCCGAGGATGAACATCCCGGGTGGGCGCAGATGGACAAGAAATTCCCCACCAGCGCCATCGCCGTCCTGGAGTTCGACACACCGTGGAAGACCCTGGCTGATGACCTGGCTCAGCTCACGGACTTTGTCATTCCCCGGGGTTAGTCACCCCGGCTGGTCAGTCGCGCCACAGGTGGTGGTTTCATCCACCGGACAGCCCGGGAGGGGAACCCCGCTCCCCTGCCGGAGAACCTCATAGGTCTCCTGAACATCCGTGCGGTCCCATTCCTGGTGGTACTGGGCCACGATGATGTTTTTCATGTCCAGATAGTCGACGATGTCATAGGTCTGGGCCGGTCGGAAGTCGGCGGTGCCGGATTCTGATCGCAAACCGAGCACGGCCTGACGCGGGTTGGACATCCGCATCACCGCCTGGGACACCGCCTGCCGCACCGGATCGGAATCATGCGGGGAATGCGTGATGATGACATCGGGTTGATGCCGCCGGATCTGATCCCCGATGAGCTCCAGGATCGTGTCATAATCCTGCTCCGCCTGCTCCACCGGGATGTTACCCAAGGTCATCGAATTACAACCCAGGAAGCGCGCCCAGTCACGGGTGCGTTGCGGAAGCAGATCCACATCCTCCCCGCTGCGCCCATTGGTGACAGTGAGACCATGAATATTATGACCACAGTCCCACAACGAGGCGATGGTGCCACCGGCTCCATAGACCAGGTCACCCGGGTGCGCCGCAACCATCATGTAGACGCGCCGGTTGACGGCTGTCTGCGTGAGCAACCGCAACCGGTCGAGTGCGCCCAGACCAACGGCCAGGAACAACACCGCCATCCCGACTGCCACTGCTTCCATAAGCGAATCACCGGGGAACCAGATGACGGTCACCAGCGCGAACACCGCAACCAGGAGGGATAACCCCTGCATCCACCACAGGAGTGGTGTGCTGGAACGGAACCGTCTCATCACCTTCCGCCGTACAGGAACCATCCAGAGCAGGAGGAACAGGAAGAGCCCGAGGACGCCGCACGCCACCACCACACCAGTCATGAGCACCCCTTCCCTGTACCGTCATTTACCACTTATATGATTTTTCAAGCGTCTCACATAATTCCCCTGAGTGTAAGTCAGACCTATGCTTCATGTCTGCAGGTGGGGAGGTCATTCCTCCCCCACATCAGACCATGCTAACCCCGAAAACCAGCTGGTCACACAAAAAACTTCCGCGGTGGATGCCCTATGGGGATCCACCGCGGAAGATTTCTCTGGCCGGGGGCTCCGGATAATGGGCCCTCGATGAACATCGATCCGCTAGCAAGATTACGACACCGATCAGAGAATTTCTTCACCCCCGGAACCGATTCCCACATCGATGCGGGGTGATACGGGTTATGTTTGCAGCTCTATCGCTAGGATGAAACCCCCCGCAACAAATGTTATCAACTCGTTACACACTCGTGGGGTTAATGTGACCATTGGGGGTGGCTTATGGAGGGCCGATCGCCCCTCCGGATACCCGGTGAGTGGGCGGTCAGTGGGCCGTGACGAAGAAGATCCCCGTAGCACCGAAGGCCAGCATCGTCAGCGTCAGTGCACCCACCCCCACGAGGTTGGGTGGCACCCGTTCACTCACAATGCCCAGGGACTGCCTGGTGTACCGGATCCGCTGGGTGACCAGGATGAACATCGCCAGGGCCACCAGGATCACCACCGGAATGAGAATGGCCGCCCCATAGAAATTCGTCCACCGCAGCAGCACCGCGGTGCACACCGCCAGGGAGATGGTGGTCCGGGTCCAGGACAGGGTCGTGCGCTCGGGCTGGAGGCCAGGATCCTTATGGAGGGGTTCCAGGTACATCAGGGTCCCCTACCCGGTGAAGAAGAGGACGAGGACAGCTGCGGCGGCGATGAGTGCGGACAGGGACAGCAGGGGCACGATGGCCGGTACCGGCAGGGGACGGCCGTTGCGCATCGCCCGCTCCACATTCATCCACCGACCTGCGGCACCGGCGGCGATGAGCATGCCCACCGCGATGATGAACACCGCGATGCCGGTGCGCAGCGACGGGTCCAGGTTCTCTATGGGGAATGCCTCGAAGGCGATGCCACCGGCGAGAAAGGCCAGGGAGGTGCGGGTCCAGGCGAGGAAGGTGCGTTCATTGGCCAGGGTGAACCGGGGATCCGGTTCCTGCCCGTCGGGGAAGACCGCCCGGGCGAAACGGCCACGGTCGTCGTTCTCGCTGTCACTGGTCATGAGCACTGTCCTCCCGGTCAGCCGATATCAGCCATGAGGTCTGGATCATCGGCAACCAGCATTCTACGACCCAACCGCACCTGAGGGAGATCATTCCATATAGTCGGCCACCTTGAGCACCCCACCGGTGGCCTCGAACTCGGCGCGGGCCGCGGCGAGTAGCTGGGGGTCGGCCAGGGCATCGACCGCCACCTGCGCCAGGCCTATGGAGGAGTCCACCGCGGCATCCACGGCCTCCTCGGTGCGGGCGTAGACGGCGAATTCCTTCGTGTGCAGGGCAACATTCTCCGGGGAGATCTTCACCATGGGGTGGATGCCGGGGATGATGTGGGAGACGTTGCCGAAGTCGGTGGAGGCCGCCAGGGTGTCGGGCAGGATCCCGGCGGGTAGGGCGGTGCGGCCCCGCAGCTGTTGGGTGCGGGCCCAGCGGGTGGCCAGGACGTGGTTGTTGCGTACCGGGAGGCTGGCCGGGTGGATGTCCCAGTTCAGTTCCAGGCCGACCCCGGCCATCTTCGCGGCGCCTTCCATGACATCGTTGACGCGGGTGGATAACTCCACCAGCGCCTCAGGCAGCAGGGACCGCACATACACCGCCATCTTCGCCGCATCCGGGATGACGCTGGGGCGGTTGCCGCCCTCGGTGACGATCGCGTGGAGGCGGTCGCTCGGTGGCATCTGTTGACGCAGCATACCAAGTCCCTGGTAGGCCAGGCTCGCCGCATCGAGGGCATTGCGGCCCATAAACGGCTGGGCGGAGGCGTGCGCGGAGACCCCGTGGAAGGTGGCGGTCATGGTGCGTCGTCCCACCCAGACGTGTTCGGCGATGTCGTAGGCGAAGGGGTGGATCATGATGGCGGCGTCGATGCCCTCGAAGGCACCGCCGGCGATCATGTATTCCTTGCCGGAGTGGCCCTCCTCGGCGGGGGTGCCCAGCAGCACGAGACGTCCCTCGAAGCCGAGGCCGTCGGGGGCGGTGCGTTCGGCGTCGGCAAGCACGGCCGTCGCGGTGAGGAACGCGCCGACACCCGCGGCGGCGATGATGTTGTGCCCGCACGCGTGCCCGATCTCGGGCAGCGCATCGTATTCGGCGAGGATGGCGATGGTGGGATGACGCGTCGCGTCATACCCCTGGGTGGTCCAGCTCGCCTCCAGGGCGGTCTCCACGCCGTAGACGCCCGTCTCAGCGGTGAACCCGCGCGCCGTGAGCTTGTCGACGATCACCTGCCTGGCATGGAACTCCTCGAAGGCCTCCTCGGGGTGGTCGTGGAGGTCGAAGGCGATGTCGCGGAGATCATCCCGCAGGGTTTCCCCACGTTCCTGGAGATCACGCCACAACACGGTCTGCCCGGGGTAGTCCGCGAGGACCCCCTCGGCGGCCGCCATGAGCGCCTCCGCCTCGGCCTTACGCCGGGCGATCCCCTCCTCCATGTAATCCAGGTACGTGGTCGGTGGTGGAAGTGGTTGGCTGCTCATAGTGTCCTTCGGTGGGTCGCGCGTGTGTTACAGGAAGATGCCCGATCCGGGCCCCAGGGGCAGGTCTGCGTAGAACCAGATCGCCAGAAGTGATGCCCATGCTAGCCAGAACGGGATGACAAATGGGATCAGACGGGACATGAGGGTACCCAGACCCGCATCGGGTTCGTAGCGGCGCAGCAGACCCAGGATCACAATCATGTACGGATTCAGCGGGGTGATCACCTGGGTGGCGGAGTCACCGACGCGGAAGGCTGCCTGCACGAACGAGGGTTCATACCCCAGCAGCGCGAACATGGGTACGAACACCGCAGCCATGAGCGTCCACATCGCCGAACCGGAAATGATCAGCAGGTTCAGCAGGGACGCCAGGATGATGAACGCCAGGATCGCGGAGAACCCGGTCAGACCGATGGCCTCCAGCCCGGCGGCACCCTGCACCGCGGTGAAGGTGCCGATGCCGGTCCAGTTGAACAGCGCCACGAACTGACCCAGGATGAACGCCAGCACCAGGAAGTCCAGCATGTCCTTGATGGATTCGCCCATCATGCGGACGACATCCTCCATGCTCTTGATCGTGCCCAGCACCACTCCATAGGCGATGCCCATGACCATGAAGAGCAGGAACACGATGAATACCACGGAACTCAACAACGGTGACTGCGGCAGGAAGCCACCACCTTCGTTACGCCACGGGGAGTTCGGGATGAGGACCACGACCACCACCAGGATGGACACCAACAGGGTCGTCCAGAGGGACACCGCCAGGGCACGGTTCTCGTGCGCGGTCAACGTCGGGGAGATCTCGTCCTCGCGGGCCGGATCATCCGCGCCGGAGTCGGTGACCGCGTAGTCGGTGGTGACCTTCTGACGCCACATGCGCGGCTCCAGCACCTTGTCGATGAGGAAACCACACAGCATGCCCAGCACAATCGATGCGGCGATGTTGAAGTAGTAGTTGGACACCGGGTTGACCTCGGTGGTCTCCAGGCCGGGGAGGGTTTCCATCACGGCGTTGGTAATACCCGCGAACAGGGCATCCAGGCTGGTGGGCACCAGGGCGGTGGAATAACCCGCACCCACCGCCGCGAAACCACCCAGCAAACCCGCCACCGGGTGCCTGCCGGCGGCCTTGAACACCATGGCCGCCAGCGGGGGCACCACCACGAAGGCGGCATCCGCCATGACTGAGGCGGTCACCCCGATGACACCCACCGCATAGGGCAGGACCAGTTTCTTCGCCGACCCGAACAACTTGCGGATCAGCGCGGAGAGCATGCCGGAGCGTTCCGCCACACCCACGGCGAGCAGGATCGGCAGCACCGTGACCAGCGGTGGGAAACCGATGTAGTTGGCTCCCAGGTTCACGGTCAGCCAGGTCATGCCCTCGCCGGTGAACAGACCCCTGATGAACAGCTCCTCATCGGAACCCGGCACGATCACCGAGACATCCATCCACGCCATGATCGACGACGCGATCGCGGTGAACAGGAACAGGATCAAAAAGAGCGTGAAGGGCGTGGGCAGTTTGTTGCCGAGTCGCTCCACACCGCTGAGGAATTTATCGCTCCACTTACCCAGTGCGCTGGTGGGGGCGTCCGGGTTGGCCTCCCCGGAACTTTCGGTAGCTGTGGCGGCCGTGGATCCGGCTCTCCCCTCCGGGGCGGGTGGGCCGTGTATATTGTCCTTCTCAGCACTCATAGTCCTGACCTTCTGCACTTGAGGTGGGATACCCCGGATGAGGCAATCCCCGGATGAGTTGAAGACTATGAGCGGTCCGGGAATCTGGCCATATATGCCTTAAAGCGTTACATAAATGTTACCGGCAGACCATTTCCGGAATGCGTTGCCAATCACCGTCTTTCACCGATCGACAGACGAATGCACCCCGTGGCCTGCGTCACTATCATGGCGGGGCATGGAGCATCCCTTCCGTACCCTGACCCTCACCCTCGCCGCCGGTATGACCAGTGCAGCACTTGCCGTGGCGCCGGCAGCACCCGCAGTCGCCCAGGCACATCCCCAGGCACCCGCCACCCAGTCCGCTCCCACCACTGAAGTGGTGAGCACCAACCTCCTTCACGCGTCCTTCACCCAGGACGGTATGCACCGCGAGTACCTGGTCAAACTGCCCGAGAACCGTGATCCGGCGCGGACCTACCCGGTCGTTCTGGCCTTCGGCGGCAAGGGCGATTCCGCCACCAACTTCCGGTCGTATGCCGGGTTGGAGCAGGCCACCGCCGGTGGGGCCATCATCATCTACGCCCAGGGGGTGGACAATTCGTGGGCCGGTGCCCCCTATGCCTCCACGACCATGGCGCAGGACATCGCCTATGTGCGCACCGCGGTGGATGATGTGACCGCCCACCACGGTGGCGATCGGGGTCGCGTCTACGCCGTCGGCATGTCCAACGGGGGCGGCATGGCGACCGCGCTGGGGTGCCACGCCCCTGAGCTTGTCGACGCCACCGCCTCCGTCGCCGGTGCCTACTACGATCCGACAGTCACCGGTTGCAACCCCCGCGGCGGGGTTCCCGCACTGATCATCCACGGCACCAACGACACCCTCATGAACTACTGGGGTGGCACCCGCCACGGTGCCCACTACCAGGGCGCCTACGCGGCATTCGAATCCATCGCCGCACGCAACCACTGCACCGTGTCGGCGGTGAACCAGGTTCACGAGCACCCCAACAGCACCACCTTCCGACCGGCGTTCTGCGCGACACCCACCGAGTTTGTGCGGATTGGCGACGGGGGCCACGAGTGGTCCTATACCCCCTCAGTGGCGGATATCAGCTGGGGTTTCCTGCAGCGGCAGTAGGTTTACGCGAACGCAGCGGAGGCGTTGTCGAGGCGGGTGAGGTGGTGCTCGTCAAGCACGAGCGTCGGGGCGGCCATGAGGTCGGGCAGCTGGTCGACGCGGGTGGCTGAGGCGATCGGCGCGGTGACCCCGCGGGCCAGCAGCCAGGCCAACGCGACGGTGGCAGGTGCCGCGCCGAGCTCCCCGGCGACGGCGCGCAGCTCGTTGACCACCACAAAGGCATCGTCGGTGGCCAGGCCCTCGGCGAACCCCTGACGAGCCCGGCCGGCAAGATCCTCGCGGGAGGAGTACTTGCCGGTCAGCAGGCCGGAGGCCAGCGCGAAATACGGGAACACCGCGGGACCGAACTCATCCACGACCGGACGGATGCCGGTCTCATAATCCCGGCGGGTCAGCAGGTTGTACTGCGGCTGGATGGCGACGGGACGGGCCGGGGAATCGGCGGATTGCTCGAAGAAGTCCCGCAGGCGTTCCGGACTGTAGTTGGACAGCGCGAGGTGGCGGATCTTACCGGCGGCGATGAGGTCCTCGGCGATGGCGATCTGCTCGCTTATGGAGACCGAGTCTTCGTCGTGGTGATGGTAGAAGATATCGATGGTGTCCACACCCAGGCGCGTCAGGGAGGCATCCACGGCAGCAGTGGTGGCGGTACGGGTCCGGCCGGTGTGGGGTTCCAGGGCGCCGGATTTCGTGGCGATGATCAGATCATCCGCTCCCCCACGCGCCCGGAGGTAGGCGCCCAACACCCGCTCCGATTCGCCACCCGCGTTGCCCTCGGCCCACACCGAGTACATGTCGGCGGTGTCGACAAAGTTGCCGCCAGCCTCACGGAAGGCATCCAACACGGCGAAGGACTGCTGCTCATCAGTGGTCCACCCGAAGGTGTTGCCGCCGAGGTTGAGCGGGAAGATATCGAAATCGGTGCCCGGGATTACGGCCATGGGGTTTCTCCTTCTATATGCCAGACGTAACGGAGCCCCACCCTAACAGCATCACTTGAACCATCAAGCAGCTGCCGGGGTGGGGTGGGCGTTCTCGCGGGCCGATATGTTGAGGACTTAAACATATCCCGTAAACATGTTGATTTTCCGGCCAAAAATCGACATATGACCATTACCTCGCGCCATCGTCCCAGCTCACAGCAGACGTTTCAAATCGGCCGCCAGCTTATGGAAGGCCTCGGAACGGTTGCCGAAGCGGTGCAGGGTCATCGACACGGCCTGCTCCTTGAGCCAGTACCGCAGCTCGACGCGCCCGGATGAGGTGACGGGATCGTCGAGAATCGCCACCTCGGGCCGCACCGCCAGGCGCTCGCGCTGGAATGGAGTCACGGTGCCGATCACGCGCACACGCGCGCCGGTGCCGTCGTCGTAGTCGCCGCGCAGGAGGCGGGTGATGAAGACGGCATCGTCGATGGTCTCCACGCTTGTCGACGCATCGGCAAGCACCTCGCGTACCCCACCGCCGACCCCGGGTCCGACCATGACCGTCAGCTCCGCGCCCGCCCGGTGCGCCGCGAGAACCGCGCGCGCCACCTCGCGGGGCTCGGCGTCATCGGCGATGCGCAGCACCACCTTCGCCGGACGGTAGCGGAAGATATTGGCCTCCGCCTCCAACCCGGAAGGGTCACGCGGGGTACCGAACTCAGAGGTCCACGCCCGTGCATCGCTGGCGTTGGCCTGCTCCAGCCAGGTGATGTCATCGGGTGAGAGGGTATCCATCCACTTGTTGATCAGCGGCGACGACTTCACCGGCGCATCCTTGGCCGGCTGATCCGACCACTGCCCCATAAGCATGACGTAGTTGGGGCCACCGGCCTTGGAGCCCAGACCCACCGAGGATTTCTTCCACCCGCCGAAGGACTGGCGTTCCACGATCGCACCGGTGATCCCACGGTTGACGTAGACATTGCCCACCTCCACGGCATCCACCCAGGTGCGCACCTCATCGATGTCCAGGCTCTGGATGCCACCGGTCAGGCCGAATTCCACGGCGTTCTGATACTCGATGGCCTGCTCGAGGTCATCGGCCTTCATCAGACCCAGGACGGGTCCGAACACCTCGGTGAGGTGGAAGAAGGAGCCCGGCTGCACACCCTCCTTGATGCCGGGCCTCCATAGGCGACCGGAGTCATCGAGGGGTTTGGGTTCCAGCAGCCACCGCTCCCCCGGCTCCAGCTGGGTCAGGGCGTGCCGGAGTTTGTCGCTGGGCTGTTCGGTCAGTGGTCCGACGGTGGCGGACATATTGGTCGGCCAGTCCACGACGAGGGAGGAGGCGGCGTCGACAAGCTGGCTGCGGAAGCGCTCCGAGGTGTACATGGTGCCCACCAGGATGCCGAGGGAGGCCGCCGAACACTTCTGGCCGGCATGTCCGAAGGCGCTGTGCACGAGGTCCGCGACCGCCAGGTCACGGTCCGCAGCGGGGGTGATCACCATGGCGTTCTTACCGGAGGTCTCCGCATTGATCTGCAGGTCAGGGCGCCAGGACGCGAACATCGCGGCGGTTTCCGACGACCCGGTGAGGATCACCCGGTCCACCTTCGGGTGGCTCACCAATCTGCGGCCCGCATCGCGGCTCGCGGGGTACACGCAGTGCAACACCCGCCTGGGCACACCCGCCTCCCACAGTGCCTCCACCACGGCCGCGGAACAGTGCTGGCTGGGCTTCGACGGCTTATGGATGACACCCGCACCCGCAGCGAGTGCCGCGAAGGTGGATCCGGCCGGGATGGCGATGGGGAAATTCCACGGCGGGGTGATCACTGCAACCCGGTCAGGGGCGAAGTCGGCGTTGTCCACCTGCTCCAGTTCCAGGGCACGGTGGGCGTAGTAGCGGGCGAAGTCGATGGCCTCGGAGATTTCCGGGTCGGTCTGTTCGACCACCTTGCCCACCTCGGCGGCCGCGATGGACACCAGGTGCCCGCGGCGGGCGGCCAGGATGTCGGCGGTGCGGTACAGGATCCGGGCGCGCTCCATAGGCGGGAGTGCGGCCCACTCGGCGGCCGCCGCGCGGGTGCCCTCGATGAGGGCGTCGATATCCTCTTCCTCCACGGACAGCGGTGCGGTCTGCTGCTCCAGCCAGCCCTCGTCGGCGCTGCGCTCGATGGCGGCGCGTGCCCACTGCTGATTGGCGGTGAGTGCGGGGTTGGTGTCGGGCTCGTTGGCAAAAGGCGGGAGCTGGTCAGGTGCCCGGGTGGTGTCGAGTTCACGGGCCCGGTCGCCGGCTGCCTCCAGGGTTTCGGCCTCCTGTGCGCCACGGTCCTGGGTGTCGTTGGGGCCGGGCACGGGGGCGTCGAGAAGCTCGGCGAGATCCTCTACGGAGGCGCGGAACCGATCCTCCTCGCGGCGGAAGGCGGGGTTGTCGGCCTCGAGGTCGAAGATGACGGACATGAAGTTCTCACTGGCGGCGTTCTCCTCCAGGCGGCGCACCAGGTAGGAGATGGCGGCGTCGAATTCCTGCGGGCGCACCGCGGGGACATAGAGCAGCAACTGGCCGACATCCCGGCTGGCGGCGCGCGCCTGGTCGGAAGCCATGCCCTGGAGCATCTCGAATTCCACCTTGTCGGCCACACCGCGCTCTATGGACAGCAGGTGCGCGAAGGCGATGTCGAAGAGGTTGTGTCCGGCCACCCCGAGGCGCAGGCCGGTCATGTTCTCCTGACGCAGCGCCCACCACAGCACGCGTTTGTAGTTGGCGTCGGTAGCCTGTTTGCTGGGCATGGTGGCCGCCGGCCATCCGGCGATCTCGGCGTGGACATGCTCCATAGGCAGGTTCGCGCCTTTGACCAGGCGGATCTTGATGGGCTCGCCACCGTCGCCCACGCGTTGTGCGCCGAACTCCGCCAGTTCCTGCAGCGACGCGAGCGCATCCGGGAGGTAGGCCTGCAGGACGATACCCGCCTCGAGGGTCTCCACCCCGGGCAGGGACATCAGGCGTTTGAACACCTCGATGGTCAGACGCAGATCACCGTATTCCTCCATGTCCAGGTTGATGAACTTCGTGCCACCGGGTGTGCCGGCGGCCGCGGCGGCCTCCTTATATAAAGGTGTCAGACGCTTGACGACGGCCTCCACCGTCTCATCGAATCCCCACAGCGAGATCTGCGAGGCCACCGACGAGACCTTGATGGAGACATAATCAACGTCCATCCGGCCCAGGAGCCGACGGGCGTCCTCCAGGTGTTTGAGCGCCTCCTTCTCACCGAGCACGGCCTCACCGAGGAGGTTGATGTTGAGGCGGTTGCCATCACCCTGGAGTTCCGCGACGGCACGGCCGAAGGGTTTGTCGCGGGCGTCGACAATCATGTGACCGACCATCTGCCTGATGCGCGCACGGGCAGCCGGAACCACCACATGCGGCAGGGCACGCCCCACCAGGGAACCAGCCTGAATCTGGGCGCGGTCAATGAAGGACATGGTCGCCGGGGCGATACTGCCCAGGTCATTGAGTGCGCGGGCTGCCGCGTGGATGTCCTCGGTGCGCACCACCCGGTCGACGAACCCCACGGTGAACTCCAGGCCATTCGGGTCCTGGAGGATCGCCGCCAGACGTTCCGCGGTGGGATTGGGCACGCTTTCCTGCTGCGCATAGTCCAACCAGTCCCGGACCTTCACCACCGCCTGGTCAGTCAGCGTGGCCAGTTCGATGGGCAGTTTCATGGAATTCTCTGTGGTTGCGGTCATGGTGCTCGCTCCCTGCTCTCCCGGGTTGGTTACATCCCGGGCCGTGTTTCTGGGTCCGGACCCCACGACAGAACGTACTGACACACGCCCATCATGTGATCCGCACCAGTTGTCTCGGTCGTTATGACCCCCAACATACTGACAAGTGCTGATGTGGTCACCCGCCGTCCCCGGGGCGGGGGCACTAGCCTCAACCGGGATAGTCGCCGCCTTAACCCCGAGTTCCTGTTCCCAGAGACCGCGGAAGTTAACCCAGAGATCAGTACTGCTTTCTGGGGACAGGATCTCGGGGTTCATGGGGGAGGCAATGCGGCACACCGCAGAAACGCTATCTGCGCAGGGACGCAACCCCACCTCTCAGCACCCCATGGTGTACCGGCGTGGGGGTGCGTCTGCGAACCATGTGATCATTTAAGTACCCTCGGGTGGTGTGACCCCCGACATAGAGGCTGTGCTCCATTCCGGGCACCCGCCGTTCAATATCCCCTCCCCCGGGCCCTGATCATCGGCGAACCGTGGGGGTGACAGTGAGATCGAACAACTTCATATGGTTTCCCGAACCCGCCCTGGGGAGGGATCGACAAGAAGGAGTACCCATGTTCACACGCAAACTGTTCACCCTCACCGCCGTCGCCGGCCTGTCCCTCAGCCTCGCGGCCTGCGGTGATGATTCCGGCAACTCGGATGCCACCGCCACCGAAACCACCGTGGTCACCTCTGACGACGCCACCACGGAGGAGACCACCACCGCAGAGGAGACCACCGACAGCGGGGTGGCCACCGAAACCCAGACCGCCGTGTCTGATGCGGATGCCACCGCTGACCGCGACATCGTGTTCGATGCCATCGACCTGGTGATGGCAGAACATGCTGACGGCATCATCATCGACATCGACCGCGAGGATGACACCGAGGCCTACGAGATCGACGTGGTGGTCGGTGAGGAGGTCCTCGAACTCGATGTGGATACCGCCGCTGGTGAGGTCCGTGAATCCGACCGCGATAATGACGATGCCGAGGATGTCCGTCGCGCCCAGGAGGCCACCGTCACCATCTCCGATGCCATCACCCAGGCACTGGAGGCCCACCCCGACGGAGTCGTGGATGAAGCCTCCCTCGAGGATGAGGACGGCCGACTGGAGTGGCAGATCGACCTCGACGATGTCGAGCGCAATGATCTGACCGAGTTCACCGTTCTGGCGAATTAAGCGTAACTAAGCGTGACGACGCTCCCTCCCGCTCCCCTATGGGTGGCGGGGGGGGCGTCGACAAGCACCCGGTTAACGGAACGGCACCTCACCTAAGGTGCGGCGCAGCTTGCGGGTGCGCAGGCGCTCCGGGTCCATCGCCAGGTATTCCATCGCGCGCACCGCACACATGACATGTGCCTCCTTGGAGTTGGAGTAGAAGGCCTGCGCCTGGGCGGGCAGCTTCGGCACCGAGTGCAGCGGCAGGTCAGAGACCGACAGCAGCGTTCCATAGGGGATGCGGTAGCGGTACCCGTTGGTGGCCAGGGTGGAGGATTCCATGTCGATGGCCACCGCCGTGGACCCGTTGAACCACTCCCACAGTTTGCGCGGGGTGTGCCACTCCCAGTTTCGGTCATCGGTGGACAGGACGGTGCCGGTGCGCATGAGGTCATTGTCATCGCCGTAGATCTCATCCACGCTGGCCTCGAGGGCCTTCTGGATCTCGGGGATGGCGGGGATCGGGTTGCCCAGCGGGATGCGACGGTCCAGGATGTGGTCCTCGCGCTGGTAGGCGTTGCCGAGGATGAGGTCACCGATACGCATGCGGGCATCCAGTCCGGCGCAGTGACCGATCATCACCCACGCCTCCGGGCGCAGCACCGCCAGGCAGTCGGTGATCGTCTTGGCGTTGGACGGACCCACACCGATATTGATGATGGTCAGGCCATCCCCCTCGTCGGTGGTCAGATCAAACCGCGGCATCTGGAACCGGCTGGCCAGATCAATCGCCGTGACCCCACCCAGACCATGGATCTCCTCCACCGTGTCCCGGGTGATCACCTCACCATTCGGCAGGGTCAACGCCGTGTACTTCGACCCCTCCCTGCTCAGCTCCCCCAACCCGAAACTGACGAACTCGGTGGTGTGCATCGCATAGTTGGTGAACAGGATGTACTTCTGCACATGATCCACCTCGATGCCGGTGTAATGCTCGATGCGGGCACAGGCGATATCGAAACGCTGCGGCCCGAAATGGAACAGCGGGTGCTCCTCCCCGTTGAAGGCCTCCCACTCACCATCAATGATCGCATCATGGACCTCATCCAGGGTCGGACGCGGAATGATCTCCGCAACATCACCCGCCCGACGCGCCTCCGTCGCCGACGGCGCATCACGGATGTACTCCGGCGGAATCCGGATATCGGACGGCCCCACCTCAATCCGGCACGGATAATTCCCCGTCAACCGCTCCAACTGCTCCCGCAGATACCGCTCCATGATGTGCGGTTTGGACAACACCGCCGAAAAGCGCCCCGCCTGATCCACATACCCGAACGGTTCCGTACGATCGATCGGCTTCCACTGCAACACCTCCACCACCAGCTTCGGATACACCACATCCGCATAGGCGGCGTAGTCACCATTCTCCAACGTCCTCTTCGCTAGGTCCGTGGAGTTGGTGTAGATCTCCTTCAACCGGTCGATGGCCTCGTCGATGCTGTCCATAGCCTCCATAGAGGAAACGGGTGTGGTTTCTGGGGTGTCAGGGAAAGTAGTCATGGGGCCCAGATTATCCGCAGGCGCGGGATCCTGCCCTCACCAACCGAACGCCCCACGCTGCAGGTCCTCGCGGAAGAGCTCATAATCGCCGGTGAGCCGGTCGAGGTAGTCCACGGCGAATTCCTCGGTGTCGGCACGGAACACCTCGCCCGAGGCGGCCCGGGTGATGCGCTGGGCGAGCGGTTCGGCCGGCTGCTCACCGGAGCTTGTCGACGCCTTCTGCCGCGCCTCCTGCCAGGCCCCGTCGGCACGCACATGCTGGATGCCCAGCACCCGGCCGCACACCTCTGCGTAGTCGCGCAGGTCATCCTTGTCCATGACACCGGTGCTGATGTTGACCTTCTGCGGCCCGCGTTCGCGCACGAGGAAGCTGATGCCCGCGATGTCGGTGAAGCCGTAGTAGGGGTCGCCGTCTTTCACGAAGGCGTTGAAGGCCATGGCGATGCGTTCGGCCGGGGAGTCGGGGATCCAGTCGCCCTCCGGGTCCGGGACCAGGCCCTCCAGGGAGGAGGCGCGGGACATCTTCATCTCGAGAATGAGGTGGTGGGGTTGGTCGTCGACAAGCTCCTCGACCAAAAACCAGAACCTGGTGAGGCCGCGGGACGCGGTGCCCGATCCCTGGCGGATGGCCAGGTCGTGCACGGTGAGGGTGCGGTCCTGGGAGTCAGCATAGGCCGTGAGCGCGGGTTCCAGTGCGTCGAGGAATTCCGGGTGGCGGTGGGTTCGGTCGTCCTCGCGGAAGGTCATGGACTCGAAATCGATGCGTTTGGCCAGGAACCCGTCCCGGTCGCGCTGGGCCTTGCGGAAGAACGGGCGGATCACCTTGGGTACATCGGCGGCGATGAAACGCTGTTCGGCGCGGGAGGGGTCCTCGAGGCATTCGCCTATGGAGGTGAAATACCCCTCGATGAAGGCGCGGATCACCTTGGCCACCTTCTTTTTCTTCGCGCCCGCCAGTTGCGCGGCCAGGCCGAATCCCACGGCGCCGCGTTCCACATCCCAGGTAAACGGGGCCATCCAGGCCTCGTCGAGGTCATTGACGCTGAAGATCGGCTGGCCGTCGCCGCCGGGGAGGATGCCGAAGTTCTCCGGGTGCACATCACCGACCACGGGCACCACGGGCAGGTGGAGGTCGCTGCCCACCAGGTCGCGGTAGAACAGCAGCGCGGTGCCGCGGAAGAAGAGGAAGGGATCGGAGGCGAGGTCGTCGAGTTTGCTGCGCACCGCATCGGGGACGAGCTGCATGCGCACCACGTGGTCCTCGATGATGGTGTTGCGGATGTGGCGTCGGCGGTCGCGTCCGTGGAGCAGGCGCGGCGGGATGGGGACGGCACCGTTGGCCAGGGACTGCGCCAGCTGGGTGAACCCATCCCGGTGCTGGACGTAGCGGGGGATGTCGGGGTGGTCGGGGGCCGGCAAACCGAACTTGGCCACATGGGCGAGCAGGTTTTTGGTATCCATGGTTTGAGCCTATTCACTTTCCGGATTCCGGTGCGGGGACGGGCACTCTGTGGAAGGTTGGTTCTATGTCTGATCGTCGGGTCAACCGAGTTTTCCTGGGTGTGATCCTGCTGCTTCTCAGCGCAGGATGGGCTGCCAATCATTTCGCGTCCATGATCATGGTGCTGCGGGAGCAGCTCGGTATTTCGAGCATGCTGCTCAATAGTGCCTTCGGCATCTATGCCCTCGGCCTGCTGCCGGGCCTGCTCGGCGGCGGTGTGCTGGCCGACCGCTTCGGGGCGCGGCCGGTGGTGCTCACCGGTGCGGTGGGTGCCGCCGCGGGCAACCTGAGTCTGATGTTCTCGCACGACGGAGCCGGCCTGCTGGTCGGGCGGTTCATCGTCGGCCTGGGCGTGGGCCTGGCGGTCAGTGCGGGCACAGCGTGGGCGGGGCGTCTGCGCGGGGCACACGGCGTGACCTCCGCCGGTATCGCGTTGACCAGCGGTTTTGCGCTCGGTCCGATCGCGTCCGGCCTGCTGGCTTTCACCCTGCCGGGCGACCTGGTGGTGACCGTCCCCTTCGCGGTGACCTGCCTGTTCTCCGTGGCGGCGGTCATCTTCGCCACGATCGTAGGCGACGTGCGCGCCCCCGTGCCGGCGCCCACCCCACGCTTGTCGACGAACCCCCAGGCCCCGCACACCCAGTCCCGGGACACATCGCGCACCGAGTCGCGCAGCATGTCCAAGGCGCTGGCGGTCTCCCTGCCCATGGCCATCTGGGTGTTCAGCACCGTGACCACCTCCCTGGTGATCCTCACCGCGCGGACCTCCTCGAATTTCGACAACGGCGTCCTGCTGCCGGGCATGGCCTCGGTGTTGTCCTTCAGTGTGGGCCTGGGTGTACAGGCCCTCGGGCGGCGGTTCGGCTGGGGCCGGATCTCCGGCATCGTCGGTGCCCTGCTGGCCGCCCTCGGGTTTGCCCTGGTCGCCTATGGCGGGGAGGTGGCCCCGGTGTGGGTCTTCGTGCTGGCGGCCCCGATCCTCGGTGCGGCCTATGGGTTGAGCCTGCGCGAGGGACTGCTCGGCATCGAGGCCTACACCCCACCGGCCCGGCGCGGCACGGCGATCGGCATCTACTATGTGTTCACCTACCTGGGTTTCGGTTTGCCGGTGCTGCTGGATGCGCTCATGCCGGTGTGGGGTGCCGTGCTGCCACTGCTGGTTCTCTCCGCCCTGGCGGTGGGGTCCGCGGTGGTGCGCGCCCTCCAGATCAGGCGGGGTTACCTGCCGGCCCGGTGAACTGGTGGCTGCACACGGGGGCGACTCCACGTAGAATATGGTGACCTACACCACTTTGATAGTGGCCGTCTGCCTGTCGTCCCGCTTATGGAGGCCACCGTGTCCGAATCAATGGTTGAATCCTTCGCCACCACCCTCTCCGGCAAGGAGGCCCGCCCCTCACACGCGGTGGTCAGGGGCCAGGGCCCGCACCACGTGATCATGCTCAACGGGTGGTTCGGTCGGGCCGGGAACTGGGGGCCGTTCGCCGACTGCCTGGACGCCGACCGGTTCACCTGGCACTTCTTCGAATACCGCGGTTATGGAACCCGCCGGGACGAGACCGGGGTGTTCAGCCTCGCGGAGATCGCCGGGGAGGTGGTGGATTATGTGCAGCGACTGGAGGCGCCACAGGTGTCGGTGGTGGGGCATTCCATGGGGGCGGTGATCATGCAGCGGGTCCTGCTCGACATGCCCACCCCACCGGTGGCGCTGGTGGGCATCTCACCGGTGCCGGCCTCGGGAACACCCCTCAACGAGCAACAGCGCACCCTGTTTGAATCCGCGGCGACCAAGGTGGAGTCTCGTGGCCGGATCATCAACCTGACCACCGGCAACTGCCTTCCCGCCACGTGGGTGAACCACCTGGCGCAGGACTCCTGGCAGCACACCCGACCCCATGCCGTGGGCAACTATCTGTCCGTGTGGGCCGACTGCGATTTCGCCTCCGAACTGGGTGTCCGTGACCTGCCGATCCTGCTGCTCACCGGTGACCGCGATCCGGTGGTGACCGTCGCGGCGATCGAATCCGCTTATGGAGGGACCTACCCGGGCATGCAGGTGGGCACCATCGCGGACACCGGCCACTACGCCATGTTTGAACACCCCGTCGATCTGGCGGCCCGGGTCATGGGGTTCCTCGATGCCGCCGCAGGCGGCACCGGGGCACGGTAACCGACGGTGACCCGCCACGCACCGACGGTGACCCCGCGCGGACCGGGTGGGGGACGAGGGTGGGGCGGGCGTCGATAAGCACAGGGCTACTTCAGCTGGAGTCGCCCATGAGCTTGGTCAACAGCATCTTCAGGATGTCCTGCTCGGTGTGGGTGAGGCGGTTGGACCAGTCCGTGAGCAGATCATTCTGCTCCACAAACACCTCCCGGACGACCTCCTGGCCCGTCTCCGTCAGGGCCAGCAGGTGCGTGCGCTTATCCACCTCCGACGGCACCTGCACTACATACCCACTTCTGACCAGTGTCTTCACCACCGCGGAGGCTGTTGCCCGACTCATCCCGCCCAACGCCGACACCCGGTGCTGTTCCCGATCCCCCACCATCCACAGGATGTAGAGCACCTTGAACGCATTCCAGCTGAGCCCCCGCGGGCGGTGAACCCTGCCCTCCGCCATCCGCATACCGATGCCGGCGGTGCGGTTGAGCATGATCACCAGATCCGTCGGTCGCAGATCGGTGCCCTCGAACTCCTCGCCAAGCTCAGCCATGCTGTATTCCCGGAAGGAGGGGAAATCCAGCTCCCCGTCGACGTCTCTCATCTCACGTCCCCTGCCCTGCCGTCTGTGTACATCTTGTGTGCTAACCAGGGTACTAGAGCCCACCGGCGGGCACCTCTCCATAAGCGGATTGACCGCCTGCCCGGGGTGCGTGCGCAGACCGTCGCCCGGAGTGCCTGCCCGGGGTGCCCGCGTGTTCTTCTTGCCCTGCACCATCCGCTTATGGGGGATATTGTGAGCGCATGTCAGAGCAAGATCCGGGCAGGGTACGCCGTGTCGTGAAGCGTGGGTTGGCGAAGATTCGCCGTAATCCGCAGGATGATTTCGCTGAGGAGATCACACGCGAGCTCTATGATCACGCCACCAATATCAGGTTGCCGTTGTCGGCGCGGTCGAAGCCGCGGGGGTTGTTCCAGGATGACTGGCGGGCGCGGCCCACGCAGGCGCGGCCGTGGCCGATTGTGCTGCTCCATGGTTCAGGCGCCAACAAGGGGTCCTGGGAGGAGATGGGCCGGGAGCTGCGCGGGCAGGGATGGGCGGTGTTCGCACCGGATTTCGGGACGCGGGCAACGGAGCCGATTGCGGAATCGGCGGCGCAGATCGGGGCGTATATCGACGCGGTGCTGCTGGTCACCGGTGCCGCCCAGGTGGTGCTGGTGGGGCATTCGCAGGGTGGTGTGGTGGCCCGGTACTGGATGCGGTCCTATGGCGGGTATATGAAGGTGCGCCACATGATCTCCCTGGCGGTGCCGAACCACGGCACGCTTATGGGTGGGATCCTGCATCCGCTGACCAAGATCCACCGCGGGGAGGGGCTGATGGAGCAGCTGATGACGAGCATGTTCGGGCCCACCGGGATGGAGCAGCTGCGGGATACGGAGATCATCAGGTTCTTGGCCTCGGGTGGGGATCTGGATCCGGGGGTGACCTACAGTTGCATCGCGACGCATTTCGATCCGTTCATTCAGCCGCCTGAGGTGGCGTTTTTGGAGGTCAACGGGGATGAGGATCCGAACCGGGTGCGTAATATCTGGGTGGAGGACACCTATCCGCGGGCGATGATCCGCCACCAGGACATGGTGCGTGATCCGCGGGTGCTGGATATTGTGCGCGCCGAGTTGGAGCGTGTGGCCCGTCTGGGGTGAGCTGGTTAGATTGGGGGACATGTCGTCCCAGCCTGTTCAGTCTGCCCCGTCTGTTCCGCAGTCCAAACCCACCAAGCTGCCCGACCTGCGCCGCGAACTCACCGCCGCGCTCAAGGCGGTGTGGCGCAACCTGCCCACCGGCGACCAGGCCCCACCCGCGACGGAACTGTCCGAGGACGTGGTCCAGGAGATCATCACCAACTACGCCGAGGACCCCCGCCGCAGCGCCACGCTTATCGACGACGCCACCGCCTCCCTGCCCCTTCTTGCCCGCGCGCGTCACCGTGGTCTATTTGAGGACGACTGGCGGGCCCGCACCACGCCCGAGCGCCCCTGGCCGGTGATCCTGGTGCACGGCACCGGCACCACCAAGGGCGACTGGCAGGAACTGGGTGCGGACCTGCGCCGTGACGGGTGGGCGGTGTTCGCCCCCGACTTCGGCACCCGTGCCACCGGTCCGGTGCGTGCATCCGCGGAGCAGGTCGGGGCCTATGTGGATGCGGTGCTCGGTGCCACGGGTGCGGAGCAGGCAATCCTGGTCGGTCATTCCCAGGGCGGTGTGGTGGCACGCTACTGGATGCGTGTTTTGGGTGGGTACCCGAAGGTGCGGCACCTGGTGTCGCTGGCGTGTCCGCACCACGGCACCACGGTGGGCGGGGTGGTCAGTCCCTTATTGAAAACCAACCGGGGTGAGGCGGTGGCACAGTCGGTGGTGCAATCCTGGTTCGGTGGCGCAGGCCTGGAGTTGATCACCGGGCACGAGACCATCGAGAAGATCAATGAGGGCGGTGATCTGGATCCGGGGGTGACGTACACGAATATCGCGACGCATTTCGACACCGTCATCCAGCCCCCGGAAACCTGCTTCCTCACCGCCGAGGACCCCGGGGATGCCCACCGTATCCGCAATCTCTGGGTGGAGAACCTGGACAGCGACGCCGTGGTGCTGCACCCCAACATGCCCTTCGACCACCGGGTCCGCGCGCTGGTGCGTGCCGATCTCGCCCGCCTGGTGGAGGAACGGTGACGGGTTAGAGGTCGAGCGCGTCGAGGATCTGATCGAAGGCCGGTCCCACCCGGGTCCGCCACAGGATGTCCACGCGGTGATCCGCCCGCCCCGGCCCACCGTTGATCACGGCCACGGGTTTGCCGGCGCGCTGCGCCTCGATGACAATCCGGTACCCGCTCATCACCGCCAGCGACGACCCCGCCACCACCACCGCATCCGCCCCATCAAGCAATTGCGCCACACGCGTTTTCCTTATGGAGGGGACCGGTTCGCCGAAGTAGACCACATCCGGTTTCAGCAGCACCGACCCGCACCGCGCGCAGCCGGCCATGGTGAAACGCTGCACGTGATGGTCGTCGAGGGTGACATCGCCATCGGGGTTGACGGCGGCCGGGTCGAGGGCGATGGAGTCGAAATAGCCGGGGTTAAGGTGATCGAGGCGGGCGTCGAGAAGCTCACGTGCCTCCCGGTGGCCGCACTGCAGGCACACGATCGTCGCCAGATCCCCGTGCAGCGCCACGAGATTCTCCGACCCGGCCCGCCTATGGAGGCCGTCGACGTTCTGCGTCACCATCCCGGTGAGCAGCCCGGCGCGCTCCAGCTCCACCAGGGCGTAGTGCGTGCGGTTGGGTTGGGCATCGGCCATCACCCGCCAGCCGACGAAGGACCGCGCCCAGTACCGGTGCGAGGCCACCGGATCGAAACGGAACTCCTGGTACGTCATCGGGCGGCCCTGGTTGAGGCTGCCGCGGGGGCTACGGTAATCGGGGATGCCGGAATCCGTCGACACGCCCGCGCCCGTCACCGCGAGCACGGACCCGGCCTCCAGGAGCTTGACGACGCCCTCCAGCGCCGCCCCCTCCTCCATAGGCGCGGTGGTCTCCTCCACAACCCGGCTTATGGAGCGGAGTGCGGAGTGGTGGGCCTGCGCGGCCAGCGGATCGAACATGCCCCTCATGATATTCCGGAAATCGTGATCCGGAATTCTCTTCCGTACCACTTGTTTACTCCTTCATCACCTGTATCCTCTATGGACATGAGCTTCCTCACCACACACACCCGCCGCCTCGCCGTGACCGTCGCCGCCGTCGGAGCCTTCTCCGTCGCCTCCCCCGCCATCGCCGCCGCCGACCCCATCGACGACGTCCTTAACGCCCTGCCCGCCGGCCAGATCTCCTGCGCCCAGGCCGAACGCTACTGGACCACCGAAGCCGACTACCGCAGCAAGGTCAACCAGGCCAACACCCTCGCGATGTTCGACAGCCGCGGCCCGCAGATCCGCGACGCCCTCGCGCGTGTCGACGAAGCCGCCAACCGCTGCGGCCTCAAGGGCGGCGGTGCGAATGCCGGTGGAAATGCTGGTGGCAACACCGGTGGAAATAACGCGCCGGCACCGGCAGCCCCGGCAGCCCCGGCAGCCCCTGCCGCGCCGGGCCCCGCACAGTCAGCACCCGCACCGGCAGCCCAGAACATCTCCCTCGCCGCACCTGGCACCCCCTCCTTCACCATCGACATCCCCGGCTTCGGCTCCCTGACCCTGCCGGACCTCTACCGCATCGTCGCCGAGTTCCTCGCGCAGTTCGGCATCCGCATCTAACCCCCATAGGCGCAACGCAGGTGACTGATGTGACTACCGCGGGGCGGTGATGATCCCCCGCGTCGGCGTCACAGATGGCATACTCTCCCCCATGCTGAAAAAATCCTCGCGCACGGTCATGGCGGTTGCTGTGGGCGTCGCAACGCTCCTTCTGGCGCCCACCCCCGCCCACGCCGCGGTCGCCGGCATGCTCAGCCAGCTACCCTCCGGGGACATCTCGTGTGACACGGCATCGGCGTACTGGACCAACGACGCCGACTACCAGGCCCGGGTCGGTCAGGCGCAGGCGATCGCCGCCCTCGACCCGCGCGGCAATGAGATCCTCGCTGCGCTCGGGCGTGTCGACGCCGCCGCCGAACGCTGCGGCCTCAAGGGCACCGCGGGCACCGGTGGCGGGGTTCCCGACGCTCCTGCCGGTGGGAGCGCTGCCCAGCCAGGTGGCGGTGTAGCCGAGCAGCCAGGTGGCGGGCCGGGTGGTGCGGCAGGTAACGGTGGCGCAGACAACGGTGCCGGGCAGCCCGCCAATGGTGGCGTCAGCCCGGGCGACCCGGGTGGAACTGCGGGATCTGCTGGTGGTGCTGGTGCTGCTGGCGCTGGTGCGGTGACCTCGCCGTCGGCTGGTTCCGGCGGAACCCCCGACGCACCGGTCACCGACGCCGAGGCCGTCCTCGGGCCGATCCGTGGCAACCCCGGCACCCCGATGAAAACCATCGAGGTCCTCGGTCAGGGGCAGGTCGAGGTCGCCGACGCCGACGCGATGATGTCGAATTTCCTGCGCCAGTTCACCATCGTCATCTAGTTCTGCTCAGCGTCTGTCCATAAGCGAGGAATCCACCTGGCCGTGACGGGAGCACTGCGCATCCCAGCCGTCGGGGCGGACCTGCACCTTCATTCTGCGGCCACACAGCTGGCAGAACCGCGGTGCCTCCAGACCGGCGCGTGCCGACGGTGACAGCACCTGCTGCTCCCCGATCGGCAGACCGGTGTTCGGGTGGAATACCGGGGTCTCGCCGGTGAGGATCGCGGCGAGCAGGGCATCGGGATCGGTGTGCTTATGGGTGTGCTTGTGGATACCGGGCATCAGATGACCTTGTTGAGTACCTTGAGCGGCAGCTGCAGACGGTCCATCATCTCCAGGTCGTCCTCCATGGGGCGGCCCAGGGTGGTCAGGTAGTTACCCACGATGATGGCGTTGATACCACCGAGAAGTCCCTGTTCAGAGCCTTCCGCACCCAGGGTGAGTTCGCGTCCACCCGCGAAGCGGATCATGGTGTGGGGCATGGCGAGGCGGAATGCGCCGATGGCGCGCAGGGCGTCCTCACTCTCCATAAGCGGGCGGTCCGCGAACGGGGTACCCGGGCGGGGGTCGAGGAAGTTGATCGGCACCTCGGTGGGGTTGAGTTCGGCGAGCTGGACCGCGAACTCGGCGCGCTGCTCGAGGGTCTCACCCATCCCGAGGATGCCCCCCGAGCAGACCTCCATGCCGGCCTCGGCGACCAGACGCAGCGTCTCACGACGCTCCTCCCAGGTGTGGGTGGTGACCACCTCGGGGAAGAAGGACCGCGCGGTCTCCAGGTTGTGGTTGTACCGGTGGACACCGGCGCGCGCCAGGCGGGTGACCTGCTCCGGGGTCAGGGACCCCACTGAGGCGGCCACCTCGATATCCACCTCGCGCTGGATGGCTGCGACAGCCTCCTCCAGCTGGTTCATGAGTTTGTCATCCGGGCCCTTGACCGCCGCGACGATGCAGAATTCCGTTGCACCGGATTTCGCGGTCTGTTTCGCCGCCTCCACCAGCTGCTCGATGTCCAGCCACACCGACCGCACCGGGGATTCGAACAGACCCGACTGGGAACAGAAATGACAATCCTCCGGGCACCCACCGGTCTTGAGGGAGATGATGCCCTCGACTTCGATCTCCTCACCGCACCATTTCAGCCGCACCTGGTGGGCGAGCTCCATAAGCGCGGGGATGTCCTCATCGGGGAGGTTGAGGATCTCGATGAGCTGTGACTGATCCAACCCGATGCCGTCCTCGAGGACCTGGTGGCGGGCGGTGTCAAGAATTGATGTTGTGTTGGGCATGGTGAATTACCATAACCGCTAATTGAACACCGTTCAATGGCTTATGGAGAAAACACCCCGGCCACCCGAAAACCACAGGTGACCGGGGTGCCTCAAACCCCCACGGGGTTACTTCTTCTTGTTCTTTTTCTTCACCGGACCGAACACCAGGGCACCGGCGATGGCGGCGAGGAAGACATCCTTCGACAGCGCCATGCCATCCTCAGACGGACGGATACCGTCCTCCTGCGTCATCGCGGGGTTACGGAAATAGATCGAGAGCAGACCAGCGGAAAAGGTTCCCAGCGCCAGACCCGCGAGACGATTCGGCACCATCGGGCTCACCAGCGCCACACCGATACCCAGCTCAGAGTAGGACACCACCTTGCCGAAGGTCTCCGGATCCAGCTTGTCCAACGCCGGAACACCCGTGGCCGCAAACCCCTTCATACCCGCAGCCGCCTCAGCCGGCAGACCCAACTTTCCATAACCCGACTGCAGCAGATACGCCCCGGAAACGCCACGCAGAATAGCACTAGAAATGCTCATATTTCCCTCCATAACAAACTTGTTGACTGGACACCGATCCTACCTAAAACCTCAGTTAGACTGCGCCGACCCCCTCCCCGGTTCCCGCCCCTCCACCCCGACCCCCACACACCTGTGGATGGCCGAAGTTATCCACAGCTTCACGACGCCCGCGTTTCCCTCCCTGCCCACCACCTGCTTCCATAAGCGCCATGTCCTCCATAGAAGAACTGACGGCCACGATCACCCGCTCCATAAGCGAACTGGCCGCACTCCTCACGGAAACCGCCGACAGCCCCGGCACCGGCGAACCGCTCACCCGGCAACACCTCGACGCCGCCATCGCGCTTGAGAAGGCCATCAACCGCAAATCGCTTTTCGACGGCGCCTTCGCCCACCTCGTGCACCTCAGCCGCGCGGGCGACCTGGTCGGTGCCACCCGACCCACCACCTTCATTGCCCAGCACCTCGACATCTCCACCGCCGAGGCCCTCAACCGCCTACGTCGCGGCACCCGTGAATTCGGTGAACTCGATGACCCGGACAACCCCCACGCCGAGGCCGACCGCGCCTATGGACGGACCTACCTCTTCGACAACTCCATAAGCGCCGAGAAGCAGACCCTCATCGAACGGGAACTGAAAAAGCTCCATAAGCAGTATTCGCTTATGGAGATGAGGGGGCGGGCGGTGAGGGAGGCGTCGACACGCTCCGTTGAAGACCTGCGCACCTGGTTGCGCACCGAGGTCGCCGCGCACAACGGTGCGGCTATGGACAGGGACCCGCACGCGGCGGCGCGGAAGCGGCATCTGGTGATCGGCAAGCCTGATGTCGACGGCGGTTGTTTCATCCGTGGTTACCTCCCCGCCGCGACCTCCGCGCTGCTCGAGGCCGCGCTCGCGCCCGCCCGCAATGCGGGTTACGCCAGCCCCGTCGAACCGGAGGACGACACCCGCGGCCTGCAACAACGGCGTGTCGACGCGTTCCACCAGATCCTCATGCGCCACGGCGAGGCGCAGACGGAACGTAACGGTGGTGTCGGCACGCTTGCGATCAGCATGTCCATAAAAGACATCGAGGACATGACCCCCGCCAGCCGCTTCCCCACCAACACCCACTGCGAACTCACGCCTATGGACATCCTCACCCTCGGCGCCGCGAAATACGACTTCCTCATCGTCCACGACCCCGACACCGGCCGCCCACTCCACCTCGGCCGCACCCAACGCACCGCCTCCATAGAACAACGCATCGCGCTTATGGCAGCCGAGGGCGTCTGCGTGCACCACCGATGCGAACAATCCGCCATCAACTGCGAAATCCATCACGTCACCCCCTGGGCCCGCGGCGGACGCACCGACGTGGAGAACATGCACCTCTACTGCTGCACCCACCACCGCCCCAACAACGACTCCCCCATAGACAGCCCCAAACGCGGCCGCTCCGAACTCGACCCCGACACCGGCCGCTACGGCTACCGACCACCCAAGAACTTCTACAACACCGACCCGAAAATCGAACTCAACGAAACCACCGCCCAGAACCGCTCCGCCGGCGCCAAAATCCGACGCCAGTGACCCCCGGTGCCCGGGGTCCTCATTCCCCTATGGTGGGTTCCACCCAGCCTCCATAAGGGAAGGATCCACCATGCGCATCTTCGTCGGTTTCGGCGACTACCCCCACACCGTCAACGCACTCCGCGATGCCGGTGCCACCATCGTGTCCTCCATAAGCGAGGCGGAGGGGTTCGTGTTCACCCAGACACCGGGCACCGACTTCCCCGAACTCCCACCCGGGATCCGGTGGGTGCAGCTGCCGAGCGCCGGCATCAACGCCTACTTCGCCGCCGGCCACATCACCCCGGACCGCCGTTGGTCAAACGCCTCCGGTGTTTATGGGCGGCAGGTCGCCGAGGCCGCCGTCGCACTGCTATTGGCCCTCCTCCATAAGCACCCCACCATGGTGCGCGCCGACAGCTGGTCACCCCGCCCGCATGTCGACGCCACCACCCGCTGGCTCGACGGCACCACGGTCGCCATCATCGGGGGCGGCGGCATCGCCCGCGAACTCGCCACGATGCTGCGTCCCTTCGGTGCGACCTCGCTGGCCGTGACGCGTACCGGGGCACCCACCGAGCTTTTCGACGCCACCCTCTCCATAAGCGAATTACACACTGCCCTGCGCACAGCCGACCACGTCGTGATCGCAGTCCCCCTCACCGCCGACACCCACCATCTCTTCGGTGATCCCGAATTCCAGGCGATGAAGAACAACGCGTATCTGATCAATGTGGCCCGTGGTGAGGTCGTTGATACCGACGCTCTCGTCCGCGCCCTCGACACCTCCTCCATAGGCGGCGCGGGCCTAGATGTCACCGATCCTGAACCACTTCCTGACGGCCATCCCCTATGGGGCCGGGAGAATGTCATCATCACCCCGCATACCGCCAACACCCTGGCCTCTATGGACGAGCTGCTGGCCCCGGTGGTTGTGGAAAACTATCGGCGCTTCATCAACGGTGAACGCATGCTCACCGAGGTGGATGTGGAGAAGGGTTACTGAAACTGGAATGCGGTGGCAGCCGCGAGTGCCCCGACCGCGTTGAGTGCCCAGTGCAGTGACACCGGCGCCAGAACGGAATCGGTGCGGTGCCGCAACCAGATGAAACCCGCCCCGGCCAGGGATGTCGCCACCACCGCCAGTGCCACACCCATCCATTTGCCGAACGACCCGGTTCCCAGCAACGCGGATAAACCGGCGTTGCCCGCCGTCAGATTCAGGGACGTGGCCACATGCCATAGGCCGAACAGCACGGAACCACCAATGAACGCTGTCTTCACCCCGAATCGTTCCAGGCTGCCATGCAACACACCCCGGAAGAGGAGTTCCTCCGGCAGAACAGTCGTGAGCGGAATGATGATCAGGGCGGCAAACAGGGCGGTACGCATGGATGCATAGGCATCGTTGAGGAAGAATTCCCTGGTGAAGGGTAAGGCAACGCCAGCTGCCACCACCGCAATCACCAGTGCCGCAGCCGTACCCCCATAGGCCAGACCTCTGCCTATGGAGGACCGGCGAACACCCAGATCACCCCAGGTCAGGCCCATGCCCCGTGCGAGTGCCACCAGGGCGACCGCACCGGCCGGTATGACCACCCAGGGATTCAGATTGCTGAAATGGGCAGCCACATTGACGCCCATAAGCATGGTGATGACCACAGCAGTGTCGCGGACTTTCCGCTTATGGAGGTGCATGGGGGAAGTCTACAACGAGGGGGTATCCAGAACCTGGGTGACGAGTTCGGCGATCTTGGACCGTTCGGAGCGTTGCAGGGTGATGTGGGCGAAGAGTTCGTGGCCTTTGAGGGCTTCGATGACGGAGACGATGCCGTCGTAACGCCCGACGCGCAGGTTGTCGCGCTGCGCGACGTCATGGGTGAGCACGACGCGGGAGTTCTGGCCGATGCGGGACAGCATGGTGAGCAGCACGTTGCGTTCCAGGGACTGGGCTTCGTCGACGATGACGAACGCGTCGTGAAGCGAACGGCCGCGGATGTGGGTCAGCGGGAGAACCTCGAGAAGGCCGCGGGAGAGGGCTTCGTCAACAATGTTCTGGCTGACCATCGAGCCGAGCGTGTCGAACACCGCCTGCGCCCACGGCCCCATCTTCTCGTCCTGATCACCCGGGAGGTAACCCAGCTCCTGGCCGCCGACCGCGTACATCGGGCGGAAGACCACGATTTTCCTATGGAGGCGACGCTCCATAACCGCCTCGAGGCCGGCACACAGGGCGAGCGCACTCTTTCCGGTGCCGGCCGCGCCGCCTATGGAGACGATGCCGACGGAATCATCCAGCAGCAGGTCAATCGCGACGCGCTGTTCCGCGCTGCGGCCGGACACCCCGAAGATCTGCTGGTCGCCGGGCACCAGTTCGATGGTCTTGTCGAAGGTCATCCGCCCCAGCGCCGATCCCCCCATAGGCGCCTTGAGGGTGAGGCCGTGGTTGACGGGCAGGTGCTCCAGTTCGCCTATGGAGAGTTCGTGGGTGTCGTACAGCTCCTGCATCTGCTCCTCGGTGATGTGCGCCGTGGTCATGCCGGTGTACCCCCGGTCGCGCGCGAGGGCGGCGCGGTACTCCTGGGCGGGCACGCCGCTTGCCGACGCCTTGATCCGCATCGGCAGGTCCTTCGATACGAGGATCACCTTCTGCCCCTCGAGCTGCAGATTCTTCGCAACGGCGAGGATGCGGGTGTCATTCCCGGCGATCCGGAAACCGGCAGGCAGGGTCTCGATGCTCTGGTGGTTGAGCTCCACATGGATATGGCCGCCCTCCTCGCCTATGGGCAGGGGTTGGGAGAGGTCGCCGTGAATCTCGCGGAGCTCGTCAAGCATCCGCAGCGCCTGGCGGGCGAAGAACCCCAGTTCCGGGTGCTGACGCTTGGCCTCCAGCTCGGTGATCACCACGATCGGCAGCACCACATTGTGCTCCGCGAACCTGGTCAGTGACAGCGGGTCTGACAGCAGCACCGAGGTGTCCAGCACATACGTGATCGTCTCCATAGAGGAATCAATCCCGGTTTCGGGCGCCGCCTGGATCGGAGGAAAGGCCTGTCTGTCACCCCCTTCCTTTTCCCTGTTGTTCCCACCGCCTATGGGCGGGAACTGCTTGTTTCCAAGGAAATCAGGATGGGTAGTGGTCACAAAGTCCTCCTTCAGTGGCTTATGGGCCACGGTAGTTCCATAAGGGAAAGGGGGCCGTGGGGTCAGGGAACTTTCATCAGGTGGTCATCGCGAGTTCATCATCCGAGGGTGGCGGATGCTCACGGGTTATGGTGACTCAATTTGGGGTGGGAGGTCACCAGGGCGGGTTATGCTGGGTGTGTTCTCAGGGCGGGGTGTAATTCCCCACCGGCGGTGAGAGTGTCCTCCAGATGGGGATGCCCAAGCCCGCGAGCGCCACCGTATTCCGCTTATGGAGGGTGGGTCAGCAGATCCGGTGTGATTCCGGAGCCGACGGTCATAGTCCGGATGGAAGAGAACCGTGGTGTCGGTGACCCCGTGTGCCTTATGGGCGCGGTTGTTGGCGTACCCGGATTGAAGGCCCCGAGGATTGCATGTTTTCTGTCCTGTGAAGGGGAATGATCATGAATCCTGTAACTGAGCTTCTCGACGCCACCCTGTGGATCGGTGGTGTCCCGATCCTGTGGCGTGAGATCGTCGGTAATCTTTTTGGCCTCGCGTGTGCGTGGGGTGGCATGAAACGTCTGGTGTGGGCGTGGCCGGTGGGCATCGTGGGGAATGTGCTGTTGTTCACCGTGTTTATGGGTGGGTTGTTCAATACGCCGCAGAACCTGGATCTCTATGGGCAGGCGGGGCGGCAGGTGATGTTCATCATTGTTAGTTGTTATGGGTGGTACCGGTGGTCGGTGGGACGTCAGCATGGTGGGCACGGTCAGGCTGGCGGGAATGGCGCCGGTGAGGCGGTGCTGCCGCGGTGGGCGTCGAATCGGGAGCGTGCGGGTCTGGTGGTTGCGGCTGTGGTGGGCACGGTGGTGTGTGCGTGGATCTTCCAGTCCCTGGGGTCGTGGGGGCCGTGGGCTGATGCGTGGATCTTCGTCGGTTCGGTGTTGGCCACCTATGGGATGGCGCGGGGTTGGAGGGAGTTCTGGTTGATCTGGATCGGTGTGGATATTGTCGGTGTGCCGCTGTTGTTGGTGGCGGGTTATTACCCGTCTGCGTTCCTCTATCTTGTCTATGGGGTGTTTGTATCCTGGGGGTTTGTGGTGTGGATGCGGGTGCAGAAGCAGACACAGCAGCAGGGACAACCCGGGGAACCAGCGTTGGTCGGATAGCCCCTACCTAGAAAACCAATCAGCTCCATAGGCGAATTTCGCTTATGGAGCTATTTCAGTTCGCCGGTCCAGTTGGCGTAGGTGATGGGCATGGCGCGGACTGTTTGGTCGGTGAGGACGGTGAAGAGTCGTACGGCGAGGATGGCGGAGGCGACGGTGAGGAAGATGGGGAGGTAGCCCTGGGGTTCCATGTCGGTGAATTCGACGGCGGCGATGAGGCCGAAGAGTGGGGCGGCCATGGCGGTGGAGAGGAAGGCTGCGGCGCCGAGGAGGGCGGCGGCGGGGATGGGGAGGTTGATGAGGGGGTGGAGGAGGGTGCCGACGAGGGCTCCGATGATGGTGCCGAGGGCGAAGGAGGGCATGAGGTTTCCGCCGATGGTGCCGACGCGGAAGGCGATGAGGAAGAGGAGGACGCGGAGGGCAAGGAGGGCGAGGAGGCCCAGGAGGGTGGGGATGAGGAGGTCGTCGTTAAGCAGGTGGTCGGAGATGGACCGCGGGTTGGCCAGGGCGGTGGGGTACGCGTAGACGATGGCGGCGATGATGGCGAAGCCGAGGGGCATCTGCCAGAGGATGGCGGGTCCGCGGGGGGCGCGGGCGGCGGCGTGGGTGGCGGCGCGGCTGAAGAAGTGGCCGCCGAGGCCTGCGATGGCGCCGACGATGACGGCGAGGAGCAGCATGTAGGGGTCTTCGTTGAGGGGGACGGTGGTGAAGACGGACGGTATGGGGACGAAGAGGCCGGTGGTGGCGACGGCGGCGGTGGTGGTGACCACGGAGATGACGACGGTGCGGGTGGAGGTTTCGACAAGCAGGACCTCGAGGGCGAACAGCACGCCGGCCAGGGGGAGGTGGAAGCTGGCGCCGAGGGCTGCGCCGGCGGCGGAGGCGACGAGGATGCGGGTGGCGTCCAGGTCGAGGCGCAGCCAGTGGGAGATGCGTTCGCCGACGAGACTGCCGGCCAGTCGTGGGGCGTTCTCGGCACCGACGGGCGCACCGGCGGCGACGGTGATGACCTGTAGGAAGGCGGATGCGGCGGTTTCGGGCAGCGGCATCTTGTCACCGCGCAGGGCACCGACCACGGACACCGGTTGGCGGCCCCAGCGGTGCACGATGAACCACGCCCACGACATGACGAACCCGAGCACCACGAGCGTCACCGCGAGGCGCGCCGGGGTGACATCCGCGGTCGGGTTGGCGTTGTTGAGGTGGTCGGCTCCATAGACAAGGCGTTCCATCCCGATGGCCGCCCAGTTCAGCGCCGCGACGAACAGGCCGGTGAGCACGCCGATGATCGTGGCGACCACCGCGAGCCGGTTGAGCGGGATCTGGGTCATGGGCAGACGGTGGGGCATGGGGGTTCCTCTCTTATGGAAGCTGCACCCAGCTTATCGACGCCCGACCCCCTCCCCCTCGTCCCCCACCTCCGCGCCGGGGGTCGCCGGGAGCTGCCGGGAGCTGCCGGGAGTGATCCCCCTAACTAACCCCCCTAGGTGTAACCCGGGACACGGTGGGGTGGGAAAGTCGTTACCCTGTGGGGAAGCCATAGAGACAACACGTGCGCCTATGGGCGAGGGAGGATTGACAGAGGCAATGAGCACTGAGAATTTTGTGAGCAACCAGATCTTCATCAACGGCTGGGTCGATGGGACCTCGGAGCGGTCGACCACCACCCTGAATCCGTTCAACGGTGAGGAGGTCGCCACGATCAGGAATGCCTCGCAGGAGGATGTGGATAAGGCGTACACCACTGCCGCTGAAGTTCAGAAGGAGTGGGCGGCGGTGCCACCGGTGAAGAAGGCGCGCATCCTCAACAAGGCAGCGCAGTTCATCGAGGACAACCGCGATGCGATTGTGGAGCTGATCCGCCGCGAGTCGGGGTCCACCGCCCTGAAGGCGAATATCGAGGCCGGTCTGGCGATAGCCTCGCTGCGGGAGGCTGCGACCTTCCCGGCGCGCATCACGGGTCAGATCCTGCCGTCGAACACCCCCGGCAAGTCCAACTATGTCTTCCGCGAGGCGCTCGGTGTGGTGGGTGTGATCAGTCCGTGGAACTTCCCGTTCGCGCTGTCGATGCGCTCGGTGGCCCCGGCCCTGGCCTGCGGTAACGGCGTGGTGCTCAAGCCGGCATCCGACACCCCGATCGTGGGTGGCACCCTGCTCGCGCACATCTTCGAGGCCGCGGGCCTGCCGACGGGCCTGTTCAACGTGGTGGTGGGTGCCGGTTCGGAGATCGGTGACTACTTCGTCGAGCACCGCATCCCACGCCTGATCTCGTTCACGGGTTCCACCCCGGTGGGCAAGCAGGTCGGTGCCACCGCCACGGGTGGCAGGTACATCAAGAAGGTCGCACTCGAGCTCGGTGGCAACGCGCCTATGGTGGTGCTCTCCGATGCGGATATCAACAAGGCTGTCGCCGCCGCCTCTATGGGCAGTTTCCTGCACCAGGGTCAGATCTGCATGGCGGTCAACCGCATCATCGTCGAGGCGCCGGTCTATGACCAGTTCCTCGAGGCTTTCGCCGCGCGTGCCGGCAATGTCGCTTATGGAGACCAGTTGGATGACTCGGTCATGGTCGGCCCGATCGTCAATGATTCCCAGGTGGAGTCCGTGTCCGGCAAGATCGATCTGGCGCGTGAGCAGGGTGCGCGCGAGGTGGTGGCCGGTCCGATCGAGGGTCGTGTCATCGCACCGCATGTGTTCGCGGATGTCACCCCGGATATGGAGCTGTTCCGCGAGGAGATCTTCGGACCGGTCGTGGGTGTGGTCAAGGCGGACAATGAGGAGCACGCCCTGGAGCTGGCGAATGACACCGAGTTCGGTCTGTCGTCGGCGGTGTTCACCGAGGATCTGCAGCGCGGCATCAACTTCGCCCGCCGCGTGGAGGCCGGAATGACCCACATCAATGACATCACCGTCAACGATGAGGCCCACGTCATGTTCGGTGGCGAGAAGAACTCCGGACTGGGACGTTTCAACGGCGAGTGGGCCATCGACGAGTTCACCACCGACCACTGGGTGAGTGTGACCACCGGTACCGACGCGTACCCGATCTAACACCTTTCCCTCCATAAGCGATACTGGTGTGGTGGGTGTCGTGTGGAGTGAGGGTGGAATGCAGAAGAAGACTGATGTGAACGGGTCGTCGCGGCGTAGGGATATCCTCCGCCGTCGATACGCACCGGTGACCACCGCACCGGATGCCCGCGCATCCGAGACCGCCCCCCTGACCCGGTGGGTGACCGACGGGGTGGCCGAGAAACCCCCCATCGGTGCCACCGTGGCGGATGGTCTCGTCTTCGCCGACGCCGCCTCCAACCGCATGGTCATGTCGGTCTACCCCGCGCCCGAGCGCACCCAGATCCAGGAGCTGGCCGAGGCGTGGGATCTGCACCCGGTGATCGTGGAGGACATGATCCTGGGGCAGCAGCGTCCCAAGCTGGACCGTTATGGGGATGTGGTGTTCATGGCGGTGCGGTCGGCGCGTTACCTCGATGAGGCGGAGGAGGTCGAGTTCGCGGAGTTCCACATCGTGATGCGCCCCAACGCCATTGTGATCCTGTGTCAGGACAACCAGTGGATCGACGGGTCCCCGGCCACCCATTTCGATGATTCCGGGGATCGTCGTTTCGATCGGCGGGTCGCCACCCTGCTTGCCGACGGCGACCTCCTCAAACTCGGTCCCCGTGCGGTGGCGTACCGCATGATTGACCTCATCGTCGACGGCTACGCACCGGTGCTGCGCGGCATCTCCATCGACCAGGAGCAGATCGAGCGACAGGTGTTCAGCGGTGATGTCGCCGTCGCGCAGCGTATCTACCGGCTGAGTCAGGAGATCATCGACATGCAGCACACCACCTCGTCGGTGGGTGAGGTGGTCCAGCGTCTGCAGAAGGATTTCATCCGGCATGGTGTACCGGAGGAGTTGCGCGCCTACCTGGAGGATGTGGCCGACCACCTCACCCGCGACAACAGTCGGGTGGCGGAGTACCGCGAGTCGCTGTCCCAGATCCTCAGCGTCAATGCCACGCTGGTCGCCGAGCGCCAGAACGAGGACATGAAGAAGATCTCCGGCTGGGCCGCGATCCTGTTCGCCCCGACCCTCATCGGCTCCATATACGGCATGAATTTCGATAACATGCCGGAGCTGCACTGGGCGTTCGGGTACCCGGTGGCGCTCGCTGGGATGGTGGCGCTCGCGGTGTTCCTCTACTGGGTGTTCAAGCATAGCAAGTGGATGTAGCTTGTCCGCGCTTGTCGACGCCCCGGCCCCCGCCTATGGAGAGGTGGGTGCCGGGGCGTGCGGTTTTTTTCGCTTATGGACGGATCAGTTCCCGGGTGGGTGCTGAGGTCGCGGTAGCGACTGGGACGGTGTCGGTGAGGGTGGGTCGCAGCAGAAGCATCGCGATGGCGATGACCAGCAGGACGGAGGCCTCGTGGACGAGCATGCCGATCGACATGGTCACTCCGCCGAACAGGACACCGGCCAGGAGGATGGCGACGGTCAGCAGGGCGATGCCGATGTTGATGCGCATGGTGTTGACGGTGCGCTTGGCCAGTCCCAGGGCGTAGGGCAGGCGGGGCAGCCTGTCTGCCATGAGGGCGATGTCGGCGGTTTCGATGGCGGCCGGGGAGCCGGCGGCTCCCATGGCGACACCGATGTCGGCCTGGGCCAGGGCGGGGGTGTCGTTGACGCCGTCGCCGACCATGGCCACGGTGTGTCCCTGTGCCTGCAGTTCCTTGACGATGACCAGCTTGTCCTCCGGCATGAGCTCGGCGCGGACCTCGTCGACACCCAGCTGGGCGGCGACGTTCTCGGCGACCAGGCGGGCATCACCGGTGGCCATGATGACCTTCACACCCTTGTCGTGCAGGGCCTTGATGGCGGCCGGTGCATCGGCGCGGATGGTGTCCGCGACGGCGACGATGCCGGCTGCGCGACCGTCGATACCGACGTACATGGCGGTTCGACCCAGGTTGTTCAGTTCCAGGATGCGGGTGGCGTCCGGGGTGTGGTCCAGCAGCTCGGCGGACCCGACGGTGACGGTGCGGCCGTCGACAAGCGCCCGGATACCGCGCCCGGTGACGGGTTCAGCCTTCTCCACCATCTCGACCACCAGGCCGCGGTTCTCCGCACCGCGGATGATCGCCTCGGCCAGCGGGTGTTCGGAGGCGGTCTCGGCGCGCGCCGCCAGCAGCAGGATCTCATTGGCGGTGTAGGCGGGGTCCAGCACCTCGACGTCGGTCAGCTCGGGGCGACCATTGGTGAGCGTGCCGGTCTTGTCCACGACCACGGCATCCACACGGGCGGCGTTCTCAAGGTACTCGCCACCCTTGATGAGCACACCATCCTTCGCGGCGCGGCCGATACCCGCGACGATCGAGACCGGGATGGAGATGACCAGCGCACCGGGGCACGCGATGACCAGCAGGGTCAGGGCCAGCTCGGTGTTGCGGGTGATCAGGCCGACGGCCAGGGCCGCGACCATGACACCGGGGGTGTACCACTTGGAGAACCTCTCCAGGAAGGTCTGGGTTTTCGCCTTGTCATCCTGGGCGTCCTCGACGCGGTGGATGATCTTGGCCAGGGTGGAATCAGCACCGATGCCGATGGCCTCCACGCGCAGCAGTCCGGCGCGCAGCCAGGTGCCGGCGAAGACCTCGGACCCCTCGGCCTTCTCCGCGGGCACGGATTCACCGGTGATGGTGGCCTCATCCACGCCACCGTGACCGGAGATCACGCGACCGTCGACGGGGATCTGTTCACCGTTTTTCACCAGGACGGTATCGCCTGGGACCAGCTCCCACAGCTCAACCACCTCAGTGGTGCCGTCCTCATTGAGTTTGGTGGCGGTCTCCGGTGCGGAATCCACCAGGTCCGACAGTGCCTTGCGGGTGCGGTTCATCGTGGCCCGCTCCAGCGCCTTACCCAGCGCGAAGAGGAAGGTCACGGCCGCCGACTCCCAGTAGTTGTTGATGAACAGCGCACCGACCGCCGCGACGATCACCAGCAGGTCAATGGAGATCATCCGGATCCTCAGGGCCTGCACCGCACTGACGGCGATGGGCCATCCCGCGACCGCGGCAGCGGCGATCATAAGCCAGTCCCAGCCGGTGATCCATGACAGGACAATCAATAATCCGGAGACTGCAACAACGCCCCAGGTTTTCCAGGTTTTCATTGTTTTTCCCTTTCTTCTCAACTTCTCAAGTGGTGTTATTTATCAATCTATGGCGCTTATGGAGGGAGTTCCTTGACCTGCATCAATGACCTCCACATCCATTCCCTCCATAAGCGAAAAACAACCCGCCGGCACCGTGGAGGTACAGGCGGGCTGTGGCTTGGGGGCGGTGAGCCGCCGGACGGTTAGATGGCTGAGGGTTTCGCCGTGTAGCCAACATCGGCAACTGCCTTGACCAGGTCGCGGACGGTGGCCTTCTGGGGGTCGTGGCTGACCAGGATGCGGCCGGAGGAGAATTTCACCTCGGCGGATTCAACGCCGTCGAGGGAGTTGAGTTTGTTCTCGATCTTGGCCACACAGCTCGGGCAGGTGAACTCGTCGGAGCGGAGGGTGGTGTTCTTCAGGGCGGTGGGGGCGGTTGGGGTGGTCATGGTAACCAGGTCCTTTCGTGTTGTTTCTTCCTGTTTCTTACAACCCTCACGTTATGGGGGTTGGGCTGGGAGTTCCTTGACGTGGATCAAGGATCGGCGAACCCGTTGTTCCCCATCCGCTTATGGAGGGTGTGCGGGTTAAGATCGTGGGCGGGTTGAAAGGAGTGAGGAATGACGGATCACGCACAGCGCACGGATGAGGACATCGCCAGGCTCGAGCAGATGCTGCGGGAGGACACCGAGTTAGCGCCCGGTGGTGCCCGGAGGATCTCGGAGTTGTTGGGCACCATTGCGTTGAAGGATCTCATCCATGTGTTGGAGAGGATGCCGTCGGTACGCGCTGCGTTGATCCTGCGTCTGTTGCCGCGGCAGCGCTCGATTGTTGCCTTCGAGGCCCTGGATGCCGCACATCAGGCGGATCTGGTGGATGCGCTTGGCGACGATTCCCTCACCTCCTTCTTCGACGCCCTCGACCCCGATGACCGCGTGTCCCTGCTCGATGAGCTGCCCGCCGAGATCGCCGAGCGTCTCATGCGCAGCCTGGATGAATCCGAGCATGGTCTGACCAGTGTGATCCTGGGGTATCCCAAGGGCTCCATAGGCCGACACATGTCGCCGGAGGTGCCGATGGTCCGGGTGGAGCTCACAGCCGCGCAGGCGCTGGAGGCGTTGAAGGAACAGAATGACCGGGTCGAGACGGTCTATACCGTTCCGGTGGTCACCGCTGATCGCAAACTGGTGGGTGTGACTAGTCTGCGGCGGTTGCTGATGGCGGGCGGTGAGGAGGGCGTCGATACGCTTATGGACACGCCCGTCTACGCGCACACCGGCGACCCGGATGAAGAGACCGCCCGCTGGTTCCGGGCATTGGATCTGCTGGCGCTGCCGGTGGTGGATGATTCCACGCGCCTGGTGGGCATGGTGTCCATTGATGATGCGGTGGACATCATCGAGGATGCGGACAATGAGGACAGTGCCCGGTCGGGTGGTTCCGAACCGCTGCAGCGCCCGTACCTGACCACCCCGGTGTGGAAGCTGGTGCGTTCGCGCATCGTGTGGCTGGGGGTGCTGGCGGTGTCCGCGCTGCTCACGGTCAGTGTGCTCGATGCCTTCGAGGATGCCCTCGCCGCCGCGGTGGTGCTCAGTCTGTTCATCCCGCTCATCACCGGCACGGGTGGCAACACCGGCAACCAGGCCGCCACCACGGTCACCCGCTCCCTGGCGCTGGGTGATGTGCGCAAGCGTGATGCGCTGGCGGTGATGTGGCGTGAGACGCGGGTGGGCCTGATCCTGGGCACGCTGCTCGGTGCGTTGTTCGGTGTGTTGCTGGGCATCTTCTATGGGGCCTCCATAGGTATCGTGCTGGGGCTGACGCTGTTTGTGGTGTGCACGCTGGCGGCGACGGTGGGTGGGATCATGCCGATCATCGCGAAGGTGGTGGGCGCGGATCCGGCGGTGTTCTCCAACCCGTTCATTACCACCTTCGTGGATGCGGCCGGTCTGGTGATCTATTTCCTCATCGCGAAGACCGTGCTGGGGATCTGAGCCTCACCAGTGGGCTTGTCGACGCCTCCCCACCCCGACCCATTTTCATCCCGTTAATGTAAACACGGATTTATGTACCATGGGTCACACTGTGCGCCAGGTGGCACCTGTTTCGGTGGGCACCTGCGCGTATGAGGAGAGTTCAGCAGAAACACACCAACGACGCTAACGACCTGCCACAGGAGGCTGAAAATGTCAGCGAACCCAGGAATCCCCTCCTCCGGAACCCCGGAGGTCAACGAGCCGACCACCCCGGTCCCGCCTCTGCCACGCAAACCGGATCAGACCACCGCGGAGCCCTATTCCCCCACCGGCTGCCCGATGCACATCAGCCCCGATGTCAACGCCCAGCAGGGTGAATACCTCACCACCGCCCAGGGTGGACGCCTGCGCGACACCGACCATTCGCTGAAAGCCGGTGAGCGCGGCCCCCTGCTCATGCAGGACCACCACTTCCGCGAGAAGATCACCCACTTCGACCATGAGCGCATCCCGGAGCGTGTGGTCCACGCCCGTGGTGCCGCGGCCCACGGTGTGTTCAAGGCCAATGGTGCGGCCTCCTCCATCTGTCGCGCGGGTGTGTTCGCCGAGGGGAAGGAAACCCCGGTGTTCACCCGGTTCTCCACGGTGCTGGGCAACCGCGGTTCCGCCGACACCGTGCGTGACACCCGTGGTTTCGCCGTGAAGTTCTACACCGATGAGGGCACCTGGGACCTGGTGGGTAACAACATCCCCGTGTTCTTCATCCAAGACGGCATCAAGTTCCCCGATGTCATCCATGCCGCCAAACCGCACCCGGACCGCGACATCCCACAGGCCCAGAGCGCGCATGACACCTTCTGGGATTTTGTCACCCTGCACACCGAGGCCACCCACCACACCCTGTGGAACATGTCGGACCGCGGCATTCCGCGTTCCTACCGCATGATGGAGGGTTTCGGTGTCAACACCTTCCGCATGATCAACGACAAGGGCGAGACCAGCCTGGTGAAATTCCACTGGAAGCCGAAACTCGGTGTGCATTCCCAGGTGTGGGAGGAAGCCCAGATCACCGGTGGTGTGGACCCCGATTTCCACCGCCGTGATCTGGCGGATGCCATCGAAAGTGGTGCCTTCCCCGAGTGGGATCTAGGTCTGCAGGTCTTCCCCGACAACAAGGAGCAGATGTTCGAGGGCATCGACCTGCTCGATCCCACCAAGATCGTGCCGGAGGAACTCGCCCCGGTGCAGATCGTGGGCACCATGACCCTGAACAAGAACGTCTCCAACTTCCACGAGGAGACCGAGCAGGTCGCCTTCCACCCCGGCCACCTGCCCCCGGGCATCGATGTCACCGCCGATCCCCTGCTGCAGGGTCGCCTGTTCTCCTACCTGGACACCCAGATCAGCCGCCTGGGTGGGCCGAACTTCGCGCAGCTGCCGATCAACCGCCCGCATGCACCGGTCAACGACATGTTCCGTGAGGGCATGCACCAGCACGGCCAGCACATCGGCGTGGCCCCCTACCAGCCGAACTCGCTCGACGGCGGCAACCCCTTCCCCACCGAACCGAGCAACGGGGCGCTTATCGACGTCCCCGTCCCCGTCGAAGGCGAGATCACCCGCAGTGCCCCCGCCAGCTTCGATGACCACTACTCCCAGGCCCGCCTGTTCTACGTGAGTCTCTCACCCATCGAGCAGAAGCACGTGGCCGACGCCTACACCTTCGAACTGGGCAAATGCTATGAAAAGGCCATCAAGGAACGCGCCGTGGAGGTCCTGTCCAACGTCGATCATGACCTGGCCAGCACCGTGGCCAAGGGCCTCGGTGTGCCCGCACCGGAGAAGAAGGACCTACCCGAACCCACCCCGAGCCCCGCACTGTCCCAGGTGGGCAAGACGTGGCCCATCGACGGCCGCCAGATCGGCATCCTGGTCACCGATGATCTGACCGAGGATCAGGTCGCCGACGTCGCCTCCCTGTCCAAGGCCATCGAGGACGCCGGCATGGTCCCCCTGGTCACCTCCACCTCCGGTGGCACCATCGGGGAGCCTAAGGAGGCCACCGATGTGACGGTCTCCCGCACCTACGTCACCGTGCGCTCCATCGAGTTCGACGCCGCCGTGGTCGTGGACACACCCGAACAACCCGAGGTGAGCATCCTGCTCTCCGAGATGATCCGCCACGGCAAGGCCGTTGCCCTGGTCGGCGATGCCACCGCGCAGGTACCCGATCGTATGGGTGATGCACCCGGCGTGGTCACCGTCAATGCCGCCGCCGATGCACTTGATGTGTTGACCCCGATGCTCAAGGGCCACCGCACCTGGGCCGCCAACCCGGCCTGATCCCTCCATAAGGGAATCAACCACACCCCGCCTGCCGGATCTCCGGTGGGTGGGGTGTGGTTTTGGCTTGCAGATGCATAGGCGGCCGCGACAGTTGCCCTCCCCCTGATATGTAGCTTTTCAGCGCTGGAGCATTTTCCTCATTAGGATATTTTCTGTTGAGAATTTAGCTGGGAAGAACTACCGCTATCCTTCCATGCAGGTACGGCCCTCTTCCCGACATAGATCGGAGACACCGCAGATGACCCACGGAACACTTGCACCAGAGGGTCCATCCTTCAGTACCAGTTCAACCTTGGATGAAACAGGCCTGGCACTCGCCCTGGCCCCGGCGCTGACCCCGGAGGGGGTGGATTCCTCCCCCAGTTTCTTCCATGGCTTTCTTACTCAGCCGAAGGTCTACGCTCAGTGTCTCCTGGTTCTGGCAGAGGTCACCCGAACCCGTTATTTCGTCCCGCCGCAGATGGCAGCAGCCGCCGCAATGCGCGATCCGGTATTCACCGCCCACGGTGATCGCCTGCGTGCAGAGGTCTTTTCTGCCTGCAACAGTGTCAGCGCACGCTTGGATCTGGGCGCTGACGGCCTTGATGGTGGGGAGATCGGTTATGGCACCACCAATGTCGATCTCGGGGATCATCTCCAACAGATGCTCTCCGGGATCCATCACAATGAACTGCTTCATCTCGATGTCGGTTCCCAGCATGTGAATGTCTCAACCCTGGAGCGCACGGAGTCGGAACGCAAGGTTGTCATGCCTACCCGGTGGGTACGGGCCTTCGGCAATGTCGCGGAGATCCACCGCGGCTTCTCGGGAGTGCTCGACCTGGATGGACGTGGGGCGCGTCGTCTATTGATGGCCCTGCCCCAGGCAAAGGTGGACACGGTGTGGGTCCAGGCCTCCACCAGAGGTGTGAACGTATCTGCCCGTCCGGTTCCTGGTGCTGTGCGCATCCCTGGGCCTGTCCGCCTCCAGCCGCTGCGACGCCTGTTATCTCTGCTCACCGGTGTGCAGATCTACCAGGACGCCGGATCCGGCGCCGGTGTGGTGATGGAATGCCGGTTGCCCGGGGCGGCTATCACTCTCGCACTGTCGGAAGAACCCTCCCGTGGTTTCTCCGGAGAGGGGTCCCTGTTGTCTGCAATGGCCTCTGAAGATGTGATTGATGATGCAGATCTGCTGGCCACGCAGTTGGGTTTCTCTTCCCGTATCTCCCCTGATCTCCTGGCACTGGACACAGGATTGGAGCGGGTCCGGGTTGACCAGGCCCTTGCCTCCCTCGCTGCCAGCGGGAAGGTGGGGTGGGACATCGCCGAGCAGGCTTACTATCACCGGGAGTTACCCCACGATCCGGAGCAGGTGGCACGCGATAACCCACGTCTGGTCGGGGCCCGACGGCTTGTCGACGCCCGCGCCGTCCACTGGAGCGAGGACCGACTCACCGCCGATGTACGCAGCGGTGCCCGCAGTTATCAGGTCATTCCGGACAAGGGCACCTGCTCCTGCACCTGGTATCTGCGCACCCGCGGTTCCCGGGGACCATGCAAACATCTGCTGGCTGCAGCCCTGTCGACTGAGACCAGAGAAGAAGTATGACCGTGAAGTACACTGCTGACACCGTGGTAGTCGCGCAGGAACCGGAGAAGCTGCCCCAAGCAAGTCCCGATTTCGCCGAGGTGATGGAATTTCTCGACCGCATTGGGTGGAACGCTGCCCCGCTCGCGGAATTACGCACCGCATCCCTGGGGCCTGATGAGGAGCAGCAGCGGTTCATCGAGACGGTGGTTGCCGAGGAGCACTTCTTTGACTCCGTGATCCTCGATGTCGTGCGGGAACCGCACGGAATCCGCGGGTCGGAACGCTTCCACCACCCCTGTTGGGAGCAGGTGGACCATCTGCGTGTCGCGCTTTATCTGCTGCGGGGGAATGCACCCGCTGAAGTCACCGGGCGGTGGCTCAACGAATCAGTCCGGGCCATTGAGAAACTCAATCCAACACTGCAAGAGATAGCCTTAGAACTGATTGTCGACCTCCTGCTGGCAACATCCCCCTCATATCAAAAAACAGTGGAGAAGCAGTGGGATCCGCAGCACGCGGAAGAACTGCGGATCAGCCTGATCCACCGCCAGCAACGCCCCATCATTTCCCAGGAGGACCCCCTGCAGGTTCCTGTGGTTTTAGTTAATTCCTCCACCCACTTCCGGTGGGAACGGCACATGAATTTCTTTCTTGGACATCGAAACCACTGGGGTGATCCAAAAATACGACAACCACGTGAAGTGATTTTCGACCGTCGTCTCGACTGGTTCCGCGCCACTTTGTTCAGTTATGAGGACAGACCACCCTTCTACTCCCACATCGAATTGATAACCAAGGATCAACACCTGTCTGCAGAAGACCGCGGAGTCCTCCTGCGTGACGGACTTAATGGTTACCGGGAAGCAAGGAAGCCTGAACCGGTCAAGGCCTGGGCGGAATTTCTCCTGGATTCCCTAGAGATCAGCGATGAGGAGATTGTTGCCCACAGCCATGAACTGGTGCCACTGTTGTTCCGCAAGGATTCCACCTCTCTGCTCCGCTTCGGCACGGTGCTGGCACAGAAAGGATCCGAGGACATTCTGACTGAGGTGATCACTGCCTGCCTCACCCTCGCCGGCCGGGCAACACGTATCAAGGTGCTCAATGCTGCCGCCAGACGCGACGCAGTACCGTCACCGGATATTCTCGAACAGTGTCAGTTCCTGTTGGAGGATGCCTTGGCAATGGATGAGCATCCGCAGTTCTCCAAAGCCGTGGATAAGCTTGCGGCCGTCTGGAACCTCAATATAGAAGAACCTGGGACAGAAGCCACAGGTGATGCCTCTTTATGGCAGAAGGCTCCGGTATTATGGCAGATACCTGACTTGACACCATCTGATACTCTATTGGTCGAACTTGCTGCACATGAGCTCGAAAGGTTTGGCCCGGCGATCGCCGCAGGCAACCGTGTCTGGTCTTGGTTCCGTGACGTGGAATCGGAGCAGTTCACAGACGCTCTCGTCCGGTGTGCATACTCCGATCTTGAGGCGACCAAAATATCACTGGTGGGCGTTCCTCGAGCCAGTAAGTCTCTGGAGGGAATTAGGGAGTGGGTCACCGGAGAACTCGCGTTGTACTTGAAGAGTTCGGACCGCAGCAAGCGCGAAGCGGAGATCTTAGAGCTCCTGGGGTCTGTGCCTATATTATTGTCCACCCCGGACCGTGAAGACCTCACCATTGGTGTCGAGACCATCCTTGACCGGCTGGCTGAGTACGCACAAGCCCAGGCGCCTGTCGGTCCTATCGATCTTTCCCTCGCCCTGTTGCGCATCCGGGGAGATCGCCGTCCTGTGATTTCGGCCTTGCAATCATCCTCCTTGCTCTTATACACCCGGGGAGAGGATGAAAAGGTGACAGTGGGTGCAACCATGTCTTCCTTGATTTTTCAGGAACCCTCCGTCGATGCTGAGTGGGTTCCACTGAAAACGGAGGTGGCCCCTGAACAGGACGTCGGACCACGGAAATTCTCCCATCGGATCGTCAATGCTCTCGCCCGCAGAAACCGCCAGGATTTTCTTCCCTCCACGGCCGAGCAGGCTTTCCGCCGCCTTGATTACACCTACCGCTCCTCCCTGGGGACCGGGCTCCCCTTGCGCCAACTCGCTCGTTCATCTTCCCCCTTCACCCCGGCAGCAGCCATCAATTTCCTCGCGGCTCTGAGCAACCTGCACACCCGGGAATCTGAGGTGGGATGGACCGCCGCCAGTGAAGCATGGAACCGTGGTCTGCTGATCCCCGGTGTCCCAGATATTGCCCATCTGGGATGGAGTGATGCTCCCCCACAGCGGTTAGGATCGTTGGCAAAAACCTTCCGTGATCTGGCGGATATGGGAATGCTGACTCTGGTCTGGCCGATCCTCAATGATCTGGTGGATGCCTCCGCCCAGCAGGACAAACCGCTCATAGGCACTCCTGATCTACTGCAGGTCATCGCTGAACTGCTGCCTCACGTCATGGCAGCGGTAGATGAGGGTCGGGCAGAGCCTTCCCACCTTGACCTCCCCGGTGTCCGAGAGCTGGCGGCGCGGTCCGGAAAGACCCGGGCGATTGTTCTGGCCCGGGAGATTCGGGACAGGTTGCCCCACGATGACCGGGTGGCGGCGGGGCGTCGATAAGCGTTATGCGCGCAACAGCCCCCGTTTGCTCTTATGGAAGAGGTCGGGATCGGTGTCCAGGTCGGTATAGACCTTTGTCGGCTCCCAGGTGACCAGTGCGTGGTCGAGGTCGCGGGCGGCCAGGGCAAGGAAATCCGCCAGGGCTTCAAGCGCCGGAGGTTCGCAGGTGGGGCAGGAATTGACCTCGTAGACCACCAGCTCGCCGGTGGCGGTGTTCTCACCGATGTCGATGCCACCGATGAGGGTGCCGGCCGCCTGGGAGGCCCGGCGCGCGAGGTCGCCGATCTCCGGGGTCAGGGGACATATCGACAGGCCACCGCCAGCACGGATGTTGGTGACCCATGTGCCCGGCGGGGCGTAGCGGTACATGGCGAACACCGGTTGGTGGTTGATGGTGTAGACGCGGATGTCGCGGCCGGGGTTATCGATCCACGGCACGGCGTAGTAGGAGCCACCGTCGCGACGCAGCTCCGTCAGGAGGTCCTGCAGGTCGTTTTCACCCTCGATTTTGCGCAGGCCCCGTCCGCCGAAACCGACAAGCGGTTTGATCACCGCCGGGCCATCGAGATCACGGACCCACTTCTCCAGTGCCTCCGGGTCGTGGCCGGTGAGCACCGGGTATCCCAGTACACCGGCCAGGCTCAGCATGGAGCTGTCGAGGTATTTGTTCTGCGCGCGGAAAAGGGTGACCGCATCGTTGATCACGGGCACCCCGGCGCAGCGGAACACATCCAGATGCGCCATGCCGGGGATGAGCAGCTCGTCGAGCACCCACCCGATCACCAGATCTGGTTCAAGACGCTGGCCTGCCACGAAGAACCCGATGCCGGTGTCGGTCATTTCCACGACCAGGTCATCCGGGTGCACGCGCACCACCGCCACCCCGCGTTCACGCATCGCGGGGAACAACACATCGTGGTCTTCCTCATCAATGTTGTCGCCGAGGAAGACCACCAGGGGGCGGTCGGAGTGGAGGTCGTCGTCAAGCCGGCTCAGCATCGGGTTCAGCCTTCCTTGTCGGGGTGTGGCAGCGAACCTATCCGCGCCGCCACCGTCTCGTCCGGGTTTTTGTTATTCCCGGTTCATCTTCTCCTGGATCTTGCCGGCGGTCTGCTCAACAATGTTGGGGATCTCGGTGGTGCCATAGAAGCGGGCATCGGGGTGGGTTGGTGGTGCCATCGGCACACCCTCCGGTGGGACATCCACGTAGGTGAACTGGCCCAGTCCATCCGGTGCATCCCCGGAGGCCCAGGAACCGTCGGCCATGTTGGCACCATCGGAGAAGTTGATGGCCTGGTAGGAGAACTCCTCGTGTTCCTTCTTCTTGGGGAAGTTGCTCGGGGTCGGTATCTGCTCGAGGTTTTCCTTCTGCAGTTCCTGGGCGGCGGCGAGCCACTGGTTCTGGTGCATGGTGTCACGGGCCAGGAGGAAACCGAGGAGGTCCTTCACACCGCGGTCATCGGTCATGTGGTACAGGCGTGCGACCTGGATACGGCCCTGCATCTCGGCGTTGACGTTTGAGGTCATATCCGCCAGGAGGTTGCCACTGGCGGTGACGTAGGAACCGCTCCAGGGGTTACCCATGCTGTCGACGGGGCGGGCACCCGCACCGGAGACGATGGCCTGCTGCAGGTCGGTGCCACCAATGATGGCGGCCACGGCCGGATCATCCTGGATGGCGTCCTCGGTGATGCCGAGGGGGGCCTTCTCCAGGAGCTGGGCGACCATGGTGGCAAGCATCTCGATGTGGCCGAATTCCTCGGCTGCGGTGGAGAAGAGCAGGTCGCGGTATTTGCCGGGGATGTGGGCGTTCCAGGCCTGGAAGCTATACTGCATGGCCACGGTGATCTCACCGTACTGTCCACCAATGACCTCCTGGAGTTTGCGGGCGAAAACCGCATCCGGTTTCTCCGGGGTGGAGGGGTACTGCAGGGTCTGCTTATGGATGAACATGTTCAAAAACCTTCCGTGTAGATCTGTGTCGGTCGTGATTGGGGTTGCCACCTGCAACTGGACGTTGACAAGCGATGCAACCAACTTCAGGCACCCATATGGGTGCCGTATCAAGAACCCGAATATCCAGGCGGGCACTATTTTGGCCCAGCCACCTGATGCCGACACCTCCGGTAGAACCACAGAGTGTGTCGCGGGCATTGATCAAGCCACTATCTGGTTATGAACTCGTCTGGGTGGCGAGTAGAAATAAGCATACATTTTTATGTATATGACGGTGGTTACAGAATTGATTTCGGTGGCAATCATGGGAGTTGAGATGCTGATATTTCCTCAACCCCAGCCAGGACAGGTGCATGATTTATCCCGACCCCCGACTGGGCAGGTCGTCTGGGTATCCTCCCACAGGCACCCGACAGCCCTTCCCCTGACAACCCCCACGTCGACTCCCTAGAGTGGCGGTCATGAACACAGCCGTGAACCGCCTCACCACCCCGTTTACGGAACGGTGGAGGCGACCGGAATTCCGGATCTCGATGGTGCAGACGGTCAAGATCGTCTTCGCCACCACCCTGGCGTGGTGGGTGTCGGTGAATTTCCTCCAGACCTCCCTGCCCTTCCTGGCGCCGTGGACTGCGCTGCTGACCATCCAGGCCACCGCCTACCGGACCCTGTCGCGGGGTGTGCAGTCGACGATCGCGTCGGTGCTGGGCATCGTGGTGACCTTCCTGGTGGGCCAGTTCCTGGGGGTGACTCTATGGACGTATGCGCTGGCCATCCTCATCGGCGTGCTCATCGCGCGGATCAGGTGGATCCGGGAGGAGGGCATCACGGTGGCCACCACCGCGATCTTCCTGCTCAGTGATGGGTTCACGGAGGATTCACGCAATTTCGATGAACGCATGCTGGAGATCGTCGTCGGTGTGCTCATCGGTGTGCTGGTGAACATGTTGGTGCTGCCACCGCTGCGCGACCGGCAGGCCGCGAATTACCTGGACGGCGTGACCCGGCGCATGGGTGAGGTGCTGGAGAACATGGGCGAGGAGATATCCTCGTCGTGGGACACCGAATGTGTGGAGGTGTGGATCCGGGAGATTGATTCGGTGGATGCGGAATTGGATTCCGCCTGGTCCACGGTGAAGTTCGCCCGGGAGAGCAGACGTGCGAACCCCCGCCACCGGATCCTGTTGCGGCGTCGTCATGTCCCGGTGCCGGTGGAGAGCCCGGATTGGGAGGAGTTGGTGCGGGAGGCCAGGGACCGGTTGGCCCATCTGCGGACCATCGTGCACATCATCCACGGTGACACCTATGAGGAGGGAACCTGGGATACCCGGTTCCGCAAGCAGTGGTCGGAGATCGCCCGTGATACCGGGCGCGCGATCTCCGATCCGGACATCGATATTGATTCCGCACAGTTGCAGGATCGCCTTGATACCCTCGCCCACCAGCTGTCTGATGATGAGGAACTACCCCGCAAGCTGTGGCCGATCTACGGTTCGCTGATCACCACGCTGCGTTATATCGTGTCGCTTGTCGACGAGGTCCGTATCGCCCGCCATGAGGAGATCCTGCAGTAGGCATCGGGCATCATTAATGGATGACCCGCCCCACCGCCGGCATCCACAGATAGGACACCGCCCATGCACCAAGATGACCACACCGATGCCCGTGACCCGGAGGAGTTCGACCCGCAGGTCACGGTTGTCTATGACCTGCCCGATGCCACCGTCGAGGTGTCCATTGACGTTTACCCGCATGATGGTGCTGCCTTCGACCTGCCCCATATGGCCTTTACGGAGAGGCTGCGGGAATCGGTGACCACCTTCTGCCAGCTCCACCACTACTACCAGGAGGATCCGGACCTGCTGCTGCACGCGGGGCGCCCGGTGGGGGCCGTGCAGTACTATGTGGAGCTCGCCTTCGCCCATGCCATGATCGATGCCCTGGGTGAGGACCGTGCCCGGGTGGATCTCACCCGCAGGGTGTTGTTGTTGGAGCAACTGGTGGACAGTCTGGGCACCGCCGTGCGTCGTAACGCCTCGATGTCCCAGGCGGTGTCCACCGCGCAGAGCGCACTGCAGCTGGCGGAGGAGTTCGATATCGACGGTTCGGTGGAAACGCTCCGGGGGTTGGAGCGCCGCATCCCGATCGACCTGGGCCGTTATCTGCCCACCGACCCGGAGGATGATGATGAGGAATGGGTCCGTCGGGTGGAGAAGATGAACCATGACTGCCTGGATTACACCCATTTCGTCTTCGTGGATGACACCCAGAGCGCCGAGGAGTACGCGGATGCAGATGAACTTGACGACAAGTCGAAACTGATTGTCAGCATCTCGGATGAGCCATTGTCACTGGCGGATGTGCGTCTCGGCCGGCGGATCTTCCCCCACACGGTGTGAGAGGCGGCCAGGGAGGCGTCGACAAGCACGCTGTTACCGGCTGTGGTCGGCCGGGTCCGTCTTGTCGGAGGCAAGCGAGCGCAGGCGCGCGAGGTCCTCAGCGGGGAGGTCCGTGGGCAGGGAATCCAGGATCAGCTGGCTCTGACGCTTCAGGGCAGGGAGGTGCTCGGGGTGATCCGCCTCGACGTAGTCGATGAGCATGCGCAACACCCGGAGCAGAGCGGCGATGACCTCGGTCTGGTTGCCGGTGGACAGGCGCATCTGGTCGAAGGCGTGGTCGATGAACTCCTCATGGGAGAGATTCCAGGGCTGCACCACCACACGCCCCCGGGGATCCTCCAGGCCCTCCGGGGCGAGCGGGGTGGTCAGGACGGTGCGCAGCAGAGTGCCCAGGCGCAGGACAACCTCAATCGCGGTGGTCGGATCATTGATGGATGGGCTCAAGGCACGCAGACCGATATCCACCAGCTGACGGATGGCGAAGTCGGCGTCCTGGAGCATGGCGCGGGTGGCGGAGATCTCCACCGCCTGCCCCAGATCCGGTGCCCCCTCCCCTGGTGCCGGCCACACCCGCAACAGCGGTTCACCAGCATGGATATAGGCGCCGATGCGAGTTTCCAGCCGGACACGTGTCCCCGGGGCGATGGACTTGAAGAGGTGCGCCGTATCCACCTGGGTCACCCACCCGCTGGACCGCGCGGGGAGGACCAGCGCGTCGTCGGGCACCACATGGAAATCAGCGATGTCCACCGCCTTCAGGTTCCTGGGAGCACCCTCCAGCCTGTTGACCGTCCGGATGCCCTCCGCGGTGATCACGCGGGCGACATTCCCCACCTGCAGACCATGAGCCAGATGATCCAGGTGGGCGAGAATACCGATCACCGTGACCAGCGTCATCAACACCGCCACCGTCAGAGAGACCTGGGGGGCGGGATCGGTCGCCTCCCCACTGACATTCGGCAGGATGAGCACGCAGTAGAAAAAGGTGGCCACCAACAGGCCAATGACACGTTGGCTCAACTTGTCCCGGATGAAGGACCGCATCACCCGTGGCGAGAACTGCCCACTGGCCAGCTGCAGACTGACCACCGTCAGGGAGAAGACGACACCGACCGTGGTGATCATCGCACCCGCGACCGTGGACAACAGCCAGGTGGCGGCGTTACTGCTCATCGCAAGGGTGAACGGCACGTCGGTATCGGGGCTGAGTGAATCATCGATCTGCGTGGTGATGATCGCCAGCACCACCCCCACCAACATCAACGCCGTGGGCTGTACAAACAGGCTCTCCGTGAACCGGTACCGCACCGTCGCCAATCGCAACCGCCACGACATGTTCTGCTTTCCGGTCATTGCTGCTCCTCCGTTCATGACTCACCCGCGTGGTCCACCTGGGCGGTATATCGATGGTGATTGACGGCCAGATTACCCACGGGAGCCTCACCGGAGGATAAGCACAGGAAGCTGGGGTGAAGTCGAAGACCCGCTACACTATCGGAATCCCTGGGAGATGATTTAAGGTTGAATGTGTAATTTTCAAGTGAACAGATTTTTCCCTGTTCAATCCTCATCAGAAGCGTCGAGGTCCCATGTCTGAATATCTGAAGAACCCATTCGATGATGACCACGAACGCTCCCAGCCAACTCCCCCGGCTCCCACTCCGGTCACCCCGTCATCCATACGCCACAGCGCACCGGTTCAGAGGGATACGCAACCGCTGACCCCTGGCTCGTATAAGGCCCATCTGGACCAGGCCGCAGCCGTGGGATCAGGTAAATCCCGCGGTCTTGCAGCTGTTCTGGCCCTGTTTCTCGGCTGGTTCGGGGTGCACAATTTCTACTTCGGATACAAGGGCAAGGGGTTCATCCAGCTGGTGCTCTTTATCGCTTTCCTTGTGCTACCTGACAGCAACCCGATGAGCCTGGTGGTCCTCTTCCTATTCTTCTGGCTTGTCCTGGACTTCTTCCGTCTGATTTTCGGCATCGGGAAGTACCGGAATTAATAGCGCCCCCGGCGCGACCGTGCGTACCGGGGCCTTCCGCGCTTCAGCGCAATGGGCAGGAGTGAAGACCGCGAAACACCACCGCCCGTTGTGGTCAGGCCAATCGTGCTGGTATTTCCCCCAACACCGCGCGAAGACACCCGCTTACATTTACCCTGGAGATCGATGCCCCTGGAACCGTCAGTCATCGTGCAGTCGGGAAACCGAAGAGATAACGCCCATAGCCTGATGCCCGGTTGGAGGGAAAGCCTGTTCTAAGAACGGGGGTCGTGTCACACCCTCCCCCTATAATCCCAATCAGCAGATATATTCCCCTTCCCCTGGAGTTGACATGTCCAATCCCTTCGGCCCTGATAGTGGATCCGATTCCTCTCGGCGTACCCCACCTGAGCACAACCGATCCCGATCGCCGGAGGGTGCAGGCGACTCCCCGTGGCCGGGGTTCCAACCCGAGCAGCCGACGGGATCACCCTTCGCCCCGGCCCCGACCCCCGCGGCGCCCTTCACACCGTCGTCCCCCGGTGCGCAATTGGGAACCGCACCCAGCCCAACATCCGGCACGTCCAGGCCCGCGGCTGTGCTCACCGCCACCTCGGGCCCCTGGGGTTATCTCATCGCCGCGCTGGTGACCGCGATCCTGGGGATTGTCCTCGGTGTGGTGGCCTGGTTGGGTTTCACCGCCACGGAGATAACCTTCCTGACACTCGCCGGGCTCGGATGGGTGTGTGCGGGGATAGCCACCTTCATTCTGCTGGGCCTGCATGTCATGGCGGATACCAAGAGGCAGACCAGCGGTCTCTATATCTCGAACCCCACCCAGAAACTTCTGCAGTATGCGGCCATGGGGCTGGGTGTTATCGGTGTGATCATCACGGCGGTTGAAATCGCCCTGTGGTTCGGAAAGGCATTCGGAGCGTAAATCATGAGACTTTTCAACCTCAGGCCCCTGCGCCTTGCGTCCACGGTGGCCGTGACGGCCCTGGCCATCGGTATCACCGCCCCGGGTGCACTGGCACAGAACGGCGCGCAGAATCCCGGTTTGTCCCCGGCCGCTGAACGCAGTCTGTCCGACTTCGGCGCCTGCCTCTCCGCCAACCGGCAGGCCGATATCCTCTTTGTTCTCGATGAATCCGGCTCCCTGACCGGCAGCGGCACCGACACCGCCACGGACCCCGATCACCTGCGCGTGGATGCCACCCGCGACCTGGTGAAACAGTTTGAGGTGCTGGCGAATGATCTGAACGCGGACATCGATATCAAGCTCGCCGGCTTCGGGCGTGAGTACCGTTCCGATCCCGCCACCTACGGCGACTGGATTCCGGTCGCCGAGGGCGCGGAGGTACTCGATGATCCCATCACCGGTTTCCGCGACCGCGCCAATGACAGCTTCACCTCCTACGGTGCCGCCTTCGATGGGATGCTGTCGGAGTTCGCCCGCCATTCCGACAGTGGTTCCTGCAAGGCCACACTCTTCTTCACCGATGGTCTGCTCACGGTGGAGGGGTCCGCCGAGGATGACCTCGCAGCCCGCCAGGCGGTGTGCTCCCCGGGCAGTCAGATCGGTGACCTCCGCAGGGCCGGCATCTCACTGTTCTCGGTGGGTCTGATGCCGCAGGGCTCGGACACCCCGGAGGAACTCCTCCGCCGGATCTCCGAGGATGACACCTGTGTCCCGGGCACCACCGCCAATGGCGCCTTCTTCAATGCGGGTACCGATCCGGCTGCGCTGTTCTCCGCCTTCAGGAACATCATCCCCTCCCCCGGTGGGGTGGAATCGGTCCAGGACCTGCAGTCACCCTTCTCCTTCATCCTGGACAACTCCATTGACCCCGTCCGGATCTCCGGCCAGCCGACCTCCAAATTCGCCGAAGGCGCAATCACCCCGACCCTGACCTCCCCGCAGGGCGAGACCATCGACCTCACCGAGGGCACCCACACCCTCGGCGATACGACCGTGTCCGTCACCACCGTCGAGGGCCTGCCGGGCATGTTCGACGGCACCATGGAACTGAGCGACAACGGTGACTGGGCCGGCGAGTGGATCTTCAGTTACCGCACCGCGGACAACATCGAAGGCGCCTATGAGGCCTCCATCCAGATCGCACCGGGGCTCTCCCTCGTCGTCGCGGAGTTGACCGACGGCGGCGATACCGGACTGTCCAGCGCCGATTCCCTCACCGTCTCCCTGCAGGATTCCGAGGGGGACACGCGCGCCGTGGCCGGTGCCGCGGAACTGACCGCCCAGCTCACCGATGCCACCGGAGCGGTCTACGATCTGGGGCCCGCGCAGTCCATCTCCTCCGGTTCAGCGATGATCCCCCTCGATTCACTGGACCGGCCGGTCACCGGTGATCTCACCCTCACGGCCAACATCACCACGCAGGGTGTGGACAACACCCCGGGCACCACGCTGTCGCCGATCACCGCCACCTACCCGGTCACGGTGACCCCGGTGAACATGCCCCGCATCCCCGGTTCCATCAATGCGGATCTGGAGAGCACGGAAACCACCCTGACCGTCCCCGTCACCGGTCCCGGCGCGGTCTGGATCGAGGAGGGTGAACTCGCCGGGGAGCAGTCGGTGCTGCCCACCGGTGTTGATTCCCTCGCCCTCGCCTCCCCCCACAACAGCCCCGACACCGCGCTCCAGCTCGCCGAGGGTGAGAGCGGCTCGCTGGAGCTCACCCTGACCGCCAACGAGCTTGCCGACGGGCCGGTGGTGGTCAATCCCACCCTCCACCTGATCTCAGCTGAGGGCGATACCGATGAGGCGGTGACCATTCCCCTGGATGGGTCCATGCGCGCCCCGGTCAGCGCCTCTGCGTTCAGCCTCGCGCTGATCATCGCCCTGCTGCTGGCCCTGCTCATCCCGCTGGGGCTGCTCTACCTGATGAAGTATGTCTCCGGCACCATCCCGAGAAAGCCCGGTGTGCATGCCATCGCGATCCCGGTGACCATCAGCAACGGCCGTCTGTTGCGCCGGGACACCGGTGGTGATTTCACCGCGGACTTCGACGAGGTGGTCCTGGGCACCCCCCGTGTCACCTCCTCGGGGCGTTCCATCAACCTCGCTGGACATCAGGTCCAGGTGGTCATGGGGGCCAACCCCTTCACTCCCACGCAGGCCGTGGTGCAGTCATCACCCTCCGTCGCCGCCGACGGTTCCGAGAAGAACGGTCAGGCCGTGTTGCCGCTGGCTGTCCACAACCAGTGGTTTGCCGTGGGAGCACCCGGGGGATCGTCACAGCCAGCGGACCAGGGCACCATCGTCCTGGCGGTGGATGAGTTCACCTCCCGTGAACAGTTCAGAAACCTCATCAGGGACATCAACTCCCGCGGTGAGGATCGTCTCCGGAAGGCACTGGCCTTATCCCCGGACACGCCGGCCTCCGGGGGCGGGGTGAATCCTGCGTCGACAAGCGCCCCCACCGGGCATGACGGCGACGGCTGGAGCACGGGGTGGGACGGACCCACCAGCAACGCGTCCGCTCCCCCGTCCGGCTGGTCCGACGCCGGTGGTGATTCCGCCCCGGGATGGGGCACCCCGGAGCCGGGCGCGGGCAACCCCTACCGGAATCCGCCCACCCCCTGATCAGCACCTTTGTCCCCATTAATCTCAAAAGTTAGGTATTCAATCCGATGAAGAAATTCCTGGTTGTTGGTTGTGGCGGGTCCGGCGCGAAGACGCAGGCCTACATCATGGATCAGCTCAAGGCCATCCTGCGCAGCGAGGATCCGGCCATCACCTCCCTGCCCAAGGCCTGGCAGTTCGTGACGATTGATGTACCGATCACTCCCGAGGCCGGCCCACACGGCCTGAGCAATGTCCCGGAAAACGGCGGCCGGTATGTAGGAATCGGTAGCAGCCAGAACTACAACACCTTCGACGCCGGGCTCTCCGCCACACTCGGGCGGAAGAAGGCCCTCGGTGAGATCTCCACCTGGGCTCCCCGTAATCCCGCGGCCATCCCAACACCGATGACCGACGGTGCCGCCCAGTACCGGGGCATCGGCCGCATGCTGACCCTGAATTCCCTGCGCAGCATCCGGGATGAGCTCAACCGCTCCCTGTCGGTGCTGTTCGACGCCGAGACCGACACCGAACTCAACGAGCTCAGCTACAAGATGACCGGCCGTCAGGTGGATCTGGCTGATTCCACCCCGATCATCCTGGTGATCTCCTCCATGGCCGGCGGCGCGGGTGCGTCCATGTTCCTCGATGTCTGCCGCATCCTGTCGACGCTGCCGAACGGCAACCCGAAGAACACCGCCGTGTTCATGTACACCCCGGAGATCTTCAAGACCCGCCCCCCTGCTGATGTGATCAATACCTGGCCGAACTCCCTGGCCGTGTTCGGGGAGGCCCTCGCCGCCCAGACCGGTGCCGCCACCGCCAGTGACCAGGCGATTCTCAGGGCCGCCGGAATCGACCAGGTCGGTGACGATAAGACCTTCGCCCGCCTGTTTCCCATCGGTGCCAGCATGGGCGCAAAAGGCACCGTCTTCGGCGATGGTGACCAGGACACCATTTACCGTGGCTTCGGCCGCGCCCTCGCCGCCCTGATGGCCTCCGATGAAGCATCGTCCTCCTTCGTCTCCTACAGGCTTGGCAATCCCGCCTCCCCGGATGCGGACCGTTCCCTGCTCGGCTGGGCCGACCCGGCCAAGCTCCCCTGGGACTCCATCCCCTGGGCAACCTGGGGATACGCGCAGCTGAGCATGGGCCGCGACCGCTATGCCGAATATGCTGCGCAGCGTCTGTCCCGGGCCGCCTTCGAACGGCTCCTCCGCGGTCACGTCGATCCCTCCAACTCCGCCACCGGTGAGGAGCAGTTGCAGCTGCGGCTCCAGGATCGCCTGCCAGCGGTCCTCACCCGCCTGCAGCTCGACCCGCGTTTTGATATCGGCACCCCGAACAGCAGCGACCTGAAGGGGTGGCTGCATCACGAGTTCAACCGGTCGGCCCAGGCCGCAGCCAACACCGCTACCGACACCCTGCGCTCGAAGCTGCCTGCGGGTGAGGGTATGAAGACCCAGGAATTCGCCCAGCTCATCCGTGGTCACCTGTCCGACCGGGAGCTGGATCAGAACATCCATAAGCAGCTCAGCGATGCCGCCTACGCAACGGTCTATGATTTCGCGGACACCCTGACCGATGCGCTCATCTCCGTGTCCGAGGATGAACTGGCCGCCCATGGTGTGCCCTACCTCGAGGCTGTGCTGGCACGCCTGCGCGACATCTATTCCCAGCGTGTGGTGCAACCCCTCCAGCGTCTCGTCTCCGAGAACAGGGGTCGCACTCCATTGGCGCCCCCACAGGGACTGGAGGACCAGCTCTCCCCGCTCAACGGCCGCGGGTCCGTCACCCAGTCGGGCCAGCTTCTCGACGCCATCACCGACCTCTACCGCAACCAGCTCTACGATTTCTACCTGGTCAAACTGGCCACCCACTTGGAACCGGTGCTGGAGGACTTCACCCGGTCCGTGATCTCCCGGCTCGACGATGAGGTCCGTTCCGCCCACGCCACCCTGGAACTGGCGGACAGCACCACCCGGGTGCGCACCAACCTCGCCGATGTGGCCACCGATGAACCCACCGCCTGGCCGAGCGATGATGATGAACGCATCGACAGCCGTTTCAAGGGCTCCCAGAATGAAATCCTCATCTCCGAGGTGGATTCCTTCCCCAGCGACTACGAAACCCACCTGCTCCAGACCATCCAGGTCGAGGAACCGGATGTCTTCAACTACCGTGAGGCCTCCAAACTCGCGGCGCGGGCAATCATCGTAGGTAAATGGTCCACCCAGCTCTCGGAGAAGGCACCCGAGAACACCCTCGCACCCCAGCGCGGTGCGGGTCGCACCGGTGGCAACCGCGCAGGGTGGGTATCTAAACATCTCCTCACTCCCCCGTCCGGCGGTGAGACCCGGGAGTCCCGACCAGGCCAGTTCCAGGCCCGGATCCGTCCGCAGCAGATTCTCGACCGGGCCCGCACCTGGATCGCCCGTCCAAACGACCACTTCTCCGACTTCATCAACACGGATCTGCGTTCCTACCTCACCGATTCCACCATCAACGATCTGGAGATTTCAGCACGCCAGACCCGCCTGCGTTCCGCATTCCAGGAGGCACTGAGCCAGGCACGTCCCCTCGCCGCGGTGGACAGCAACATGGTGCACAGGATCCACCCCGCGGTGGGTGAGGTCTTCCAATTCACGTTCTCGGACATCCCCTTCAGTGGCACCGCCGCCGGGGACATCCTCTCCTCCATCCTCACCTCGAGGACCAATCTGGATCCCTCCACCCATAAGAACTTCGAGAAGGTGCTGTCCAACGGTGAGAAGGTCCGGCACATCGATGTGTTCGGGTTCTATCCCAACTACTCACCCCTGGTGTTCAGTTCGCTGCTCGCCCCCATCGCCTGGGACTGGGCGCAGCGCAAGGGCCGGGAGGGGTTCTGGTCACTGCGGCGTGCACGCCCGCTGCCGGCGGCGCTGCCGCTGTCCAATGCTGAACGACAGGCGATGGTGGCAGGGTGGATCATCGGCACGGCCACCGGCCAGATCCATGTGGCCAACATGGAACGGGCGGATGCCAGCGCCCACATCTTCGATCCAACCGCCCAGGAGTGGGTTGATTTCCCCTCCCCGATGCTGACCCCACCATCGGCCATGATGGCCCCCATCGACTGGATGCCGGCGGTGATCGAATCGATCCTGCTGGCCTATGCCAACTGTCAGACCCCGGATGCACGGGGACGACAGGCCGGTTCCCTGCGCCCTTACCATCTGCTGAGGGGGCTATACGATTCCAATCCGACAGGACCCACCACCGGTGTGGTCAACCACCCGTCGGTGGCTTTCCTCGCGGAGTTCCTGCGCACCGGCGAGCGTCCGTCCCAGCAGCCCATCGGCACCGACATCGCCTCCCGCTATGACTACATCCGTGGTGCGCTGCTGAAGGCGCACCAGAACGCCTCCACCTTCGTCCAGGGCAACCGGGCGGTACTCCCCGGCTCCCAGGTGGAAGATAAGCCCTGGGCGGCGGTCAGCGATCGGGCCCATGCCTCGAAGATGCCGTACTACCGTGATCTCGCCCCGGATGTCCTGGTGGTCACCCAGGATCTCCTGGACAAGCTGGAGCTCGCCCAGCAGCAGGCGAACACACCTGTCAACGCCCCCACGCCGGGTTTCTCCCCCACCCAACCGACCCCGCAGTCCCCCACCTCACCCACCCTTCCTGATTTCGGCGGAGGTCTCTTCTGATGCTGCCCCATGTTCTGTTCCTCGGTTCCGGTGTCGTTAATGACCAGATCCGTGCCAATCTCCAGGATCTGGCGGCGATGTCCCTCATCCGGTCCTTTGCGTGGGTGGATCCCCGGGCCACGCCCGGGTCGGCCTCGGTGAGAATCTGTCATCCAGATCGTGCAGAGGGGGAACTGACCTCGGTGGCCACCCTCGATGCGGCCCTCCGGGGTATTTCAGATCCGGTGCTCCTGGTGGCGTTGGATGCGATGGGCCATGATCCCCAGTCCGCCTTCGACCTGTCTGCGGTGCAGGCCTGGACCGATGCGGTGGACAGCTACCTGCCGGGAAGCAACCCGCGGGTCCGGGTGCTGCTGCCCCGGTTGCCCCTCCAGGAACTGGTTCCCGCCCCCACGATGGGCTGGTCCACAGTCGCCATCGCACCGGAGGATTCGGATACCCCGGACTCCTCTTTCACACCGATCCGGCGTGCGGATGACCCCGTGGCGGTTGCCCGCCTGGCCGCATCCACGCTGGCCAGCATCACGGGCTTATGGAGCTCGGCGGAGACCTGCCCGCTGACAGATGAGTCCGGGCGGGCGGTCTCCACCGGAGATGCTGAAACATTCCGGCTGGTGCGTGCCTATCACCGCACCATTGACGCCTCCCAGGTGGAGGCCGAGATCCGCGAGCAGGTCTTCAACCTGTCCGAGCAGCTCCCCCTGCCCATTGTGGAGGAGGGCCGACAGGCGGTACGGATCCCGGATCATGCCGCCGTGGCCGGTCAGTGTGCGGACGGACTCGTGCAGAAATACCAGGATTCCCTCATCATGCCGCCGCAGGCAGAGGAAACCGAACAGACGAAGAAAACCAACGCCTGGGCTGCCATGAAGGCTTTCCTGGGGGAGTTCTTCCGCGCCGCGGTGGGCAGCCCCAGTGATTGGAAGGCCTCGCAGACCCACGCCCTCAACACCGCGGTGGCCAAGGCGGTGCAGAACACGCTCTATGGCCAGGGCACCGCAGTGGATGTGGTGTGCGGTACCTACCGCGGGCGCATCCACGACCGTTCCATGACCGGGTTGTCGGCGGCCACGGCCACCCTGAAGGAAAACGCCCGTTCGCATGGTCTCGCGGTGGAGGATCCCCCCTCGCTGCCTGATCTGTGGAACGGTTACCGCCGGGTCGCCCTCATGCTTGTCGACGGAACCAACTACATGGGCGATCAGTTCAACGCCCCCCGGGACAACCAACACAACCCCGCCATCATGGAACAGGGGTGGATGTCCGTGCCCGATCCGGAACAGAGGTTCGAGGGTTATCATCCCCAGCTGGCGGACATCCTGGGCGTGACCCCGGAACAGGCCACCATCAGCCCCTATGATTCCCACGGAGCGGCCCTCTACAGGGAGGGCCTGGACTTCGCGGTCACCCAGACCTCGGACCGCAAGGTGCTGGCCCTCCGGGACAGATTCGCCCAGTGGGAACAGGAGATGTCCCAGTCGTTTGCGTGGAAAACCGGTCAGCGGATCACCCACCTGCTGCAGGGCGCCCAGCAGAATGCGCAGTACTGGCGCACCCGGCACCAGGAGATCAGCGCTGACCTGCAGAAACATCAGGACCGCGACTATGACAAGGAAAACCGTCGACTGACCCGCACACTCCGGTTCTTCACCGTCCTGTGGTTCATTCTCATGCTGGTCATCGGATACCTCACCCTCGCCCACTACCAGCCGAAATGGCGGTTTGCCGAGTGGATGACCGGCATCGACTGGCGGTGGACCGTGGGCTCGATCTTCGTGACCACCGTGATCACCCTCGGCATCCAGATGTTCATCTTCGGCCGCGCCCGGAGGGGAATTCTCGGTGACGTGACACAGATGCGCCTGCTGACGAAGAACGAGGAGATCACCCGCTGGAATTCAGATAACGCCCTGCTGGATATCGACCGACTCACCCGGGCCTACCTCCAGTTCCTCTCCTGGTCCACCATCCTCGGCCGGGCCATCGCCCAACCCCTGGGACGCAACACCTCCACCCAGGAAACCGTCACCATTCCCCAGGATGGACTCCCCCGCAGCACCCAACTCGGCCGCGCCACGCTTTCCGACGACGAACTGCACCAGATCATCAGCGACCTGCGCCACCGGGCCTTCCCCCGCGACTGGGCGGATCAGTCCCTGGACACACTCATGGCCGATGCAGCGGATGTCCTCCATAAGCGGGATGGCACCCGGATCACCTCCGTGAGCGAACTCCACGGCAGTCAGGGCCTGAACTCCCATTCCCCACTGGACAAGGTGTCCAGGCTGATCGCCTCCGGCCAGCTGGATCACCGGGACCATACCGATGAGCGCTGGTCACAGGCCATCAGTGGTCAGGGCATGGCTGCCCACCTGGATACCCGTAATGCCACCGTCGAGATGTATGAATCCGGCACGCTGATCACCGTCAGCCGGACGGAGTTCCTCTCCCGCCTGGTTCAGTCCGCGGCCAGCGAGGGCGCCCAGCGCTTCTCCAGCAAATCCCTGAACAATGAGGCGGTCAACGCCCGGGCCACCGAGATCGACCCGCTGATCGGCGGGTTGTTTGAAACACCCGGGGATACCACCTCCGCGGGCACGCTCACCAGGTCTGTCACCGTGGTTCAGTACGGCCACTTCACCCACCTGAGCGGTGTGGCTGTCGCACCCACACATCGCGAGCAGCCGACGCAGAAGGTCGCGTGGTCTGAACCATCCGCTGACACCACTCCCCCTGTTACTCCGTCAATCCACCCTGGTGATGACACACCATCGGGTTGGAATTCGCTGATTTAGAACGAGAACCACTATGCCCCCCTTAACGCTCAGCCAGATCCCGATGGCGGTGTTGCGAGAGATTGCCGCGCAGTCCCAACCCACTCCGGAGAGCATCGCCCGTGTCCTGCCCGAGGACTTCCACCATCTCACCGACGACATCGTCGGACTGTTGCACGGCAAGGCCCCCTCGTCGGTGCCGTTTCCTCCCCGGGAGGTTCCGGCAGAGCCCGCGCCCGAGCCCGCGCCCGAGCCCGCGCCCGAGCCCACGCCGGAGCCCGTCGCCAAGCCCGCCGCGGCACCCGTCGAGAAGCCTGCCCAGGCCCAGGCGGCACCGTCCCCGGAGGATCTCGCCCGCCTGATTGAGGAACGCGTCCGGGCGGCGTCGGCCCAGCGGTTTGCCCGCCAACCGGTCAATCCCAAGCTGTTCGTCAATATCGATCCCTCCTATTTCGTGGCCTATCAGCATGGGCAGGTCGAGGGGGATGCGGCACCGGGCATCCGGGTTGAGCATCTTCCCGCGGAGACAGCCGAGGAGGGTGTCGATCCCGAGGGCAGGGGCACGGTCCACATCTCCTGGCAGCCCCTGCCCGTGCCGGCGGGTCGGCAGGTGATGTACCGGGTGGTTGCGGCCAACCGGGAGGCCCCCCTGACCACCGATGGTCTGGAGGATCTGGTGATCACCACCGGAACCGCCTACCTGGATGAGACGCTGGGTTCGACGGGTGTGCGTCACTACATGGTGTGGGCCTATACCTATCCGGCGGAGGATGTCCTGGAGGCGCTGAGCTCGCAGCCCACCCTCGTGGGGGAACAGCTGGTTGTCTTCCCGCCCGAGAATTTCCAGCTGGTGGAATCGAAGGGAACGATCACGGGCACCTGGGATCCCCTGTACGGCCATGCGGAGATGCGCGTCTACGCGAAGCTCGAGGATGATCCCACCGATCTGCTGGACCCCGGCAACCAGATCATCCAGGGTGTGACGGAACGCCGGTTCATCTACGAGGGCGCCGAACGGGGACGTCGGTACCTGTTCCAGCTGGTTCCCACGGCCCAGTTCCGGGGCAGTCAGGTGCTCGGCGCGGGCAGCAGGGTGTTGAAGCAATCCACCAGTGCCGATATCCAGCAGGTGGAGCTGCAGGACCCGCAGCTGTTCAACGACGGCAAGAATGACCGGATCCTCCTGGCGTGGACGGCACCGCCGACCGGCAGCGTGAAAATCTACCTCTCGCAGATCCCGCCGCGCCCCGACCTGATTGTCCGCCCGGTTGATCTGAACTGGATTGAGGATGATCCCGCGTTTGCCGGGGAGATCCCCACCGACACCAGCAATGCTGCGTCCGGTGAGATCGCCGATACCACCATGACCTGGCCCGAGGGCTGGCATGAGGTGTTCATCACCGCCGTCAACATCGTCGGGGATCAGGCGTGGGCGGGTGAGAGCAAGGTGCTCCAGCGCGTCTCGCCGATCAGGGATGCCCGTCTGATTGAGCGCATCTCCAGCCAGCTCATCACCTTCACCTGGCCGGCCGGTGCCACCATGGTGGAGGTGGGGATGGCCAACCAGGATCTGCGGCAGGAACTCCTGGAGGAGGACTACCGCCGTCAGGGTGGGATCCGGGTGAACCTGGCGCATACCGGCGAGGACATCACCCTCACCCCCAAAGCCATCTACGGTGGTCGGTTCACCACCGCGGACTCGACCACGCTGCGCTACCGGGGGCTCAAGACGTACTCCTATGACCTCTTCCCCGTCGACGGGGGTTTCCAGCTGATGATCTGGCGTGATGAATCCGAGGATCGCAACCCACCGCGGTTCACCCTGATCCACAATGAGCACGCGATGCCGCTGCACCCGGGTGATGGCCACGCCGTTGAATGCGCCAATGTGCAGGACATCAAGGAGGAGCTCAACCACCAGGGGCCGATCATCTTCCCCTCGCGTGGGCTCACCCAGGGTATCCCCTCCATGGAGGTTCGTGACGGCAGCGTCTGGTGGATCAACCCGAATGAACTCTGGGGAGGATATCTGCGTCTCTTCCTCGTGGATCAGGACGGCGATGATGACGAGTCCGTCCCCGCCAAGGTGGTCATTGAAGGCGACGTGGCAGAACGACTGGCAGTCCATGCCTTGAAGGGGGCATCACTATGACCGGTGCGGCGATGAGTTTCGGATCGTTTTCCAAGGGTGCCGGTGGCTGGCAGATCGGCCAGCAGGTGGGTGCCCTCACCGACGACCAGGCGCGGGCGCTGCAGCCCCTGGCCCCGACGCAGTTGAGCAGCACCACCGCGGTTCCCACCTACCCGTCCAGGGAGGAGCGGACCCGCCTGGTGCGTCGATACGCGTGGATCCCCGCGCCGTGGGATGACCACCAGCGGGTGTTCCTCGCCTCCGTCCCGGCCGGGGCGGATGCCACCGGCCGGCAGGGCAATGTCTTCACCTATATCCACCTGCCTGATGCAGCCGATCCCGCGTCTTTCGACGTTGTCGACGCCCTGTACAGCCCCGATATCCCCACGCCCTTCGGGAGCCGCGAGACGGATACGGCGCAGATCCCGGAGCAGCTGCGCACACCCGGCCCGGTCCGGGATCTGGTGGGGTTCTTCCTCGACGGGTGGGATGACGCCGCGGGCACTCCCCTGCCGGAACCGTTTTCCACCATCCCCAACACCACCACCGGGCAGCGCCGCATCAACGCCCGCTATATCGCGCATCTGATCGCCGAGGGAAAGACCGTGGTGCTGGCCACCCCGATCCATGAAGCTGTGCTCTGGGTGGCGGCGGTCGCGGAGGAACTGACACAGGCGGCCTTCTCCTTCTCCACCTTCGAACGGGTGAACACGGTCGTTGATGCCACCAACCGTGGCGCCCAGCTGGTGTGCATCCCCCCGCAGGATGTCATCCGCGCCCGACTCGACCTGGACCAGGTGGAGGTATTGCTCTCGACGGAGGACTACCCGGCGGTGGAATCGGTCGTCGACAAGCTCCCCGTCGCGACGCCGACGGACCCCGTGCTTGTCGACGCAACCCCCATCAGCAACCCCTTCGAGGAGACCGAGGCACCCCGCACGGAGGTCGAATTCCCTGCGGACACCGCCTGGAAGGACATTCAGAGCTACCTCAAGAGGGAGGATACGCCGACGTATTTCACACCGGGCATCACCGTGAAACCCGGGCCACCGGATCGGATCTTCCTCGCGGAGGCGACTCCCGAGCAGTGGGCGCAGGTGCTCCAGGGGCAGGATGATGCCTTCACGGTGTCGCGGATCCTCGCACTGCTGCTGTTCCCACCCACCACCGCCTATGGACGGCAGTCGCGGGTCAAGGTGCTGGCTGCGGAAGCCCTACACCCCGGCTGCAGTGAGGCTGTCACCCGGTTTGAATGGCTGTTTGATTTCACGGCCGAGCAGTGGGACAGCCTGAAAAGAGAGGCGGTCCACGAGCTGCAGGACTACCCGCACCTTCCTCAACCTGGCAATCCATACTCGCCGGTCCATGATCTGATGGCGGAGATTGTGCAGGAACACGCGGCTTATATAGGTCGGAGGGATGAGCTGGCCTCCATAAGCAGGAAGCGGACCGGTCCGTTCACCTCAAAATCGGCAGGGAGAAACTAGAATATGAACACCATTTCGCTCAATGACAATGACACCCGCTCGATTCCCACCGGTGGTTACCTGCGCATCGATGCCCATTCCGTGGGAAACCGTGCCGAGAAGATCAAGATCGCGGTCAATGGGGTGAACCTCAAGGTCAATGAGGCCGGACCGAGCAGCGCCTTCCTGATGGCGTGTCCCCAGAACGCCACCATCGTCGTCTCGCCCCTGGAGGCCACCGAGTTCGGCCCGGACCAGTCGGTGCGCGTAGTCATCTCACGTGGTGGCAGCAGCGACGGCAGGGATTACCGCATTGAATTCCCCATCGTCCGCGTGGATGGCGTCAGTGAGAAGATCGTCGGCGAGATCAGGAACACCGGCACCACCTTCGATATCACCGCCTATGGGTCGAATGTGTCCACCGATCTGGGTCACGAGGCGATGGTGATCCTGTCGTCGCTACGCACCCGCCTGACCGGCCCCACCGGCATCACCTCGCTGGTGGTGCACAACGACGCCTCCGCCACCAGCGCCCGGGTGTCCGATGCGCGGGTGCTCCAGGGGCTGGGGAACCTCATCATCGGTGTCGGCACCGCCCTGGGACTGGATCAGGTCCGGTGCGGTGATTCTGCTGTGCCCTTCGACCGCATCACCGATCACCTCCATAAGGGAATTGAGGACGCCGCCACCCGGGTGGGTAATGCCGGTGTGCCCACGGTGGGCGATAACACCCTGCTGGTGCATCTGACCCCCGCGCCGGGTGCTGCCATGGTGTCGGAGACACACCCCAGCCTCGTGGTCATCTACGGGCCGGCCGCTGCTGCGGAGCAGGAACTGTTCAGCCTCAACACCACCGGCACCGGGAAAACCGGGAGCATCGTCGTGGATGATCACTTCCTCACCTCCCTGGAGACAGGGAATGTCTCAGGTGTGGCACCACACACAGCCGTTATTTCCCAGATTCTTCTTCCCGAGGATTCCCAGATCGGAGTCACCCCATGACCAACCAGGCACGCTGCCCGCACACCTTCAAACCCCTGGAGCCCGGTGCCACCGTCAGCCCCTACACCGAACTCCCGCTCCCACCGGGCTGGTCCGATGGTGTCACGCACTGCATCGCGATGGCCGGTGCCCGCGCCTCCGGTAAATCCCTGTACACCGCGGTCGTGGTGAAACAACTGGAGCTGCTGGCGCACCGCCACGGCAGGCAGGTCAACCCCCTGGATGAGTCGACCCGTGACCGGTACCGGGAGGTGTATGAAACACCCCTGTACAAGGAGATGCGCCATATGGCGCCCACCCCCCAGATCACCAGCATCGATGCGTACCAGCGCGATCCGCTCATCTTCACCCTCGGTCGCTGGCCCGATGACGAGGGTGAGCAGAGGATGCACTACCTGGTGCTTCGCGACGTCGCTGGCGAGGACCTGGAGAGCATGAACCCTCCGGTCGAGGAGCTGGAGTTCTTCCGCTACGCAGATCTGATCATCTTCCTCTTCGACCCGCTGAAGGTGCCCCAGATCAGCTCGTACCTCCAGGGCCTGATCCCCCACCAGCTCGGACTGGGCGGTAACCCTGAGGATGTGCTGGCCAATCTTGAAGTGATCCTGGGTGATGCACGACCGGATCTGGCGGTGACCATCTCCAAATTCGACACCCTGCAGAAACTCTCCCAGCTTCCCGACGGTGAGTGGAAGGCGATCATGGGTAATGAGGGCTCCACGTTCCGCCGCGACAATGGCTGGAACTATGACCTGCACGACCAGATGATGCTGGACATGGAGATCGACGCCCTGCTCCGGTACGTCAAGGCCGATAAACTGCGCCACCAGTTGGCCACCGCCTACGACGGGCGGGGGGAACGGCACTTCTTCGCCGTATCCGCCCTGGGGGAATCCCCCACCGGTGAGCACCTGAGCCGGCAGGGCATCGCCCCCTTCCGCACCACAGATCCCCTCCGGTGGCACCTGGATCAGTACGGGGTGTTCAGCGACGATGAGGTGAATCTGCTGTGACACCCACCAACCAGGGCGGTACCGGCTGGGGTTCGGACAGCGACACCGGGTGGGGTTCCAGCCCCGCAGGTGGCCCACAGGACTACCCGGGCACATCCGGACCATCGGGCAGTTATGTCTATGGGCAACCGGCACCGGTCCCGGCGCGCCACAAGGTCTCCTTCTCCCGCACCAACCCGTTCCGGGCACCGTGGAACCTCCTGATCGCCGCCGTGCTGTATCTGGCTGCGGTGATCTACACGGGCTATCTCATCGTGGACCAGATCATCAACACCACCGTCCGGCATGACTTCTTCTGGGAGATGATCGCGCTCAAGTCCCTGATTCCCCTGGCCACCCTGGTGTTCATCGTGGTGATGCTCAAGGCTCAACCCTGGGGACGCTACGCCCTCACCGCCGTCAGCGTCATCGGGATTCTGGTCATTGTGGTCGATGGGCTGTGGCCGGCGAGTCTGCTGGTCATCGGCGGGGTGATCGCCCTGTGGCTACCGGCGGGGCACGCCTGGTTCGGTTTCCGGAAGGGTTAACCGCGGCCGGGTTAACAGCCGGGTTAGATGCCAGGCTAGGTGCCGTGTTAGATGTCGCGCAGCACCGCCGCGGCTTCCGCCTCCAGCTTCTCAGCCGGGCCGATCTTGCCGTTCGCGCGGTGCAGGCGGGACAGCTCCGTCAGCGCCAGGGCGTAGGCCCGTTTGTCCAGAGCAGTGTCCAGGGTGTGCACGGGGTTCTCGGCGATGGTGGTGATCAGGAGGTCCTCCGCCCGGTGGTTCTGCCCGGATCCTCCATAGAGGGACACCAGCCCGATGACGGCACCCACCTGCTGGGGGAGGTGGGCGTCGCTGCGTGCGGTGGTGAAGGCCAGGGAGAAGAGCTCCTCGGCCTCTTCGTGTTCACCGTCGTTGAGTTCGAGCAGCGCCGCCGCATTGATCATGTCGAGGTAGCGGGGCGTGGACCCACCGTCCTTGTAGAACATCGAGGCTTTGAGTGCGGCCAGTTTCCGCTCCCGGGGGTTCAACCCGGATTCCTCCGCCGGCAGATCCATCAGGTCACGGTAGAGATCAGCGAGCTGTTCAGCGTGGAATTCTGCTGCCAGGTGTCTCTCCGCCTCGGTGTGCAGGGACGTATCGACATCACGTTCCCCGGGCAGCGCGCGGGAGAGGACGATCGAGGCGGCAAGCAGGTCGTGGGCCTGCGTGGTGGAGGGGGGTTGGTCGTCGACAAGCAGGAGTCGGCGCAGCGCGCCGCGGAGGGCGCCCAGGGTGTGGAGGAGGTCGTGGCGGTGGCAGCCACGCACCACCCGGGCAAGGTCGGGCAGCAGATCCACCCCGGCCACCCCCGTCGCCTTATGGAGGATGGTGAGTGCCTGTCCGCGGCACACCAGGGAGGGCTCACCCATCCCGAGGCCCAGGGCGGCCATGGTGGTGGCAATGTGGGCCACGGCCGGGTCGGCGAGCAGTTCGGGGTTGCCGGTTTCCGTGCGGGCGAGGATCTCTATGGAGAGGCGCTCGAGGGTGCCAGCAAGGTCGGTGAGGTCGGTGAGTGGATCACCACCCGGGTGATGGGTGGCTGCCTGCTGGAGTTCCTGCACGTGGTTGATGGTGTGGAGGAGCGTGGCGATCTCCTCCAGGAGGGCAGGCTCGCCGAGTTTAACGTATGCGGAGACGCTGATCTGCACCTCGATGGGTACCGTCAGGAGTTCCCCGGGCTGGTTCACATGGGTTTCGGCGAGAGGCTTATCGCGCACGGGCTTCCTCGGCCAGCCTCGGGAGATTGGCGTGGTTGAACAGCGCGGCGGCCTGGTTGATCAACGCGCGGTAGTCCTTGAAATTGTTGGTGGCGCGGTACATCAGGGCGAGTTCGGTCATGGCCTGGGCTACCGCGCGGCGGGACCTGTCGTCGTGGAGGCCGTTGAGCGGATGCTCACCGATGAACTTGATGAACAGGTCGGCGGCCTCCTTCTTGAGGTCGAGGGTAAAGAGGAGCACCGCCAGGCCGATGCAGGCATTGACCTCCTCGGGAAGCAGTCCTTCTGTTTTGGCCTTCACGCGGGCGGCATCGAGAACGCTGAAGGCGTCCTTCTGGTCGCCCAGTTGGGTCAGGCTCTCCCCCTCGAGCAGCATGGCCTCCACTTCATCGATGGGGGTGCCGCCGGCGGCGAATCCCTCGCGGGCCAGTCTCGCCTGCTTCAGTTTCGTCTCCGGGGACCGGGTTCTTTCCGTGTCCGCTGCGAGTGCCAGGCCGAGGTGCCACATCGCGGGGATCTTCTTGGGCAGGTCACGCTGCTCCGGTGCGATATTCCCCAGTTGGATGGCGGCGTCGGCGAGTGCCGCGCGGGCTTCAGTGGTGCTGCGTTCCATCATGCCGCGGTAGTAGCGGTGGGCGATGAGAAGATAACTGTGGAGGAAATCATCGGAATAGGTCCGGGTGGTGAAACCCGGGTGGGACTGCAGGGCGGAGATCACCGCGTTGTAGAAGTATTCAATGTCCTGGGAGGGTAGATCTTCCTCGAAGGCGTTAATCAGCACGCCCATCGCGCGGTAGCGCATCCTGCCGGTCATCTCGGTGTTGCCCTGGGCGACCCACTCGGCGATGAGCGGATCCAGCCTCTCCAGGTCAGGATCGGTCTGGGGTTTCTCGTGGTCGGCGATGATCCGCTCCAGGCGGCCGATGGCCTTGGGGATCTGGTCGATGATGAAGCCGTAGAGCTGCCGGCTGTCATTGTCGCTCAGTCGCCGGAGCTCCTCGATCAGCGTGGGTGCCAGCTTGGGGTCATCGGTCTGCAGGGCCTGCCCCAGCAACCGGTTGGCCTGCCCGATGAACACGGACTGGGGTGCGCCGGCCGCCAGCCCGAGCGCGATGAGGTTGATGCCGTGATCCTCGGTGGAGGGGTGGCGCAAGGGATCATGCCCCCAGTGCTCGCTGATGAGAATACCCTGCATGAGGTGGCTGGCCTGCAACACAGTGTCCACATCGTCCTCAATGACCGCGAGGTCGGGCAGGGTCTCCACCAGCTGCAGCACCTCACCGTTGCGCCACAGGAAATGCTGATTGATGTCCTCGACCGAGCCCTGATCCCTGAGGGTGGCCGTCTCCTCGATGAGATCCTCCAGCGCCAGCAGCATCTCGAGCCGATCTTCCATAGTGCCCATGTTGTTCAGCGATGAAGACATCGCGGCCTCCCTCACGACTTCAGTATCGGTGTTTATATTTATCTTAAACTCTGATGACGCTTGTCGACGCCCAACCGCCTCCCCTCCCGCACCGTGTGCGGGGAGGGTACGGTCTGCAGCCGGGTTGTTACTGCCGGTTACTGCCCCAGCTCGCGGCGGCGCTCGGCGGCCCGGCGCAGCCGATCGGCGCGTTCCTCACGTTCCTTGCTGCGGAGTTCCTCGATGAGTTTCTCATCCTCATCACCCACATCCAACACGGACCGGGCACCCCACGAGGCGAAGGCCCCGAGGGGGAACAGCACCCAGGAGAATCCCACGCTGAACACGAAGGTGCCCACGAAGAACATGATGAGCACGATGGCCCAGATGGCGCCGTCGATACGCTGGAGTTTCTTGCCCCGGCTGAGTACCTCGTCGAGTTCCCGTTGGGCGGATACCTCCGAGCCCGACACCGCTGGGGTGAAGGCGTAGGGATCCTGCTGCTCGGGCAGGTCAACAAACAGTGCATCCAGCTCGCCCTGGGTGCGTGCCACCGCGGCGTGGCCGGTGCGTTCGTCGAATTCGGTGATGTCGAGATACCCGTCGGCAAAGTACTGCCCCAGCCGGTCCAGGGCATGGGAGCGTTCGGCATCACCGGCGCGTTTATCAGGTGTCTGTTCCATAAGGGAGCCTCCAGGAAAGGTAATGCCCCCAGGGTAGAACACCGTTGCCGTCCGGGGAATAGATATCGGGCCCCGTCACCCTGGGTGGTGACGGGGCCCGATCTGAGTGAGTGTCAGTGAGTGTTAAGTCTGAAGCCTTATGGGGTGGGGCTCAGGACGGTGTCGACGACGTGGATGACGCCGTTGCTGGCCTCGACATCGGTGTCGGTGACGTTGACGCGGTTGCCGGCGGCATCCACCAGCACGACGTTCTCGCCCTCGATCTCCACGGTGAAGGTGCCACCCTGGAGCGTTTCGACGGTCTGGCCGTCCATCTCCAGGACGTCGGCGGCGAAGACCTCACCATCGACGACGTGGTAGGTGAGGATCTCGGTGAGATCACCCTGTGGGTCTGCGAGCAGCGCATCCAGGGTGCCTTCCGGCAGGGCGTTGAACGCCTCATCAGTGGGGGCGAAAACGGTGAATGGGCCATCGCCACGGAGGGTCTCCTCCAGGCCAGCAGCCTGAACGGCGGCGACCAGGGTGTTGAAGGAACCTGCACCGGCGGCGGTGTCGACGATGTCATCACCTTCCGCAGCAGCAGTGGTGGTGGTCTCTTCGGTGGTGCTCTCCTCGGTGGTGGTGGTTTCCTCCGTGGTGGCGGCTTCCGTGGCGGTCGCGGTGGTGGTACCGGTGTCGGTGGTGGTGTCGTCCTCACCACACGCAGCCAGGGTGAGTGCGAGGCTGACGACTCCGGATACTGCAAGGATGCGCTTCATTGCGAAGGCCTTTCGGTAGGTCTGGATGTGTGACACCAAGTGTGCGTGTGTAGAGATAGTGATTCAATGAGCCAGCAAAAATACAGTGAATAAATATGGATATGTCAGCAACAGATGGGGGTGAACTGGGCGTTTGGGAGAAAACTGTTAGCCTGGATCACGCATATATGAATTTAATTATAGAAAAGAACTTAACCGAGGTTAATTATTTAGCTTAGGTTAGTAATGGGCACATCAGTCCCCCGCCCTTATGGAGGGCTAGTTCCCCCTCGGTACTACTATCCCCAGAAGCAGATCCTCCGTTGATCCCGCCCGGGGAACCATCCGACGGATACTCCCCCGATCCCCAGAGGACACCATGATCGAAGCTCGCCAACTCAAGTATTTCCTCGCCGTTGCCTCCGCCCGGAACTTCAGCCGGGCTGCGGATGACCTCCACATCTCCCAGCCGCCGCTCTCCCGGCAGATCAGGTTGCTGGAGAAACAGATCGGGACGGCCCTGTTCGATCGATCCAGTCAGGGGGTGGAGCTGACCGCCGCCGGGGCCTTCCTCGCCGAGCGGGCGCCGACCCTCCTCAATGAACTGGAGGAGATCGAACGGGATGTCCGGGCGATTGGTGAGGGATCCATGGGTGTGCTCCGGTTGGGGTTCGTCGGCACGGCTACACATCAGCTCATGCCCCAGTTGCTGAAACAGATCACAACCCAGCTCCCCGAGGTGGAGGTGCGTGTCAGCGGGGAGAAACTCACCCCTGACCTTGAGCGCCTGCTATCCACCCGGCAGCTCGATGCCGCGGTGCTCCGGCCGCCGGTGTCCTCACCGGATATTGAACTAGAGAGTTTCGGTGTGGATGATTTCATGCTCGCGGTGCATCCCGGACATCCCCTCTATGACCATGAGGGCACCATCCCCTTCACCGACCTGGTCGAGCACCCCATCATCGCATTCAAGGAGGGTTCGGCCGCGGAACAGATCATCAGACACGCAGCCCACCAGGTGGGGTTTGAGCTGACCGTTGCCCATCATGCACCGGAGACCTCCACGGTGCTGGCACTGGTTTCAGCTGGACTGGGGATCGCTCTGGTGCCACACGGGTCCATCCCCCAGCCGATGGGGACACTGCGGATGCGCGAGATATCGGGGGGACCCACCATCGGCCTTGCACTGGCGTGGCTCAGGGGAAACCGCTCCCCCATCCTCCGGCAGCTCAAACCACTGTTGGACACCGCCACCCTGCATGCGCGCAACATCCAACAGGAAGAACACCACCAATCCGGTCAGGATTGATGGTGTTCTGTGTAGACGGTGAGGAGTTAATTACCGTGCGTCACCCACGCTGACACCGACACGTTCGGTGTCCGCCTCCACCGAGATGGATGCCACCGGGGTGGTGGATGGCAGGTTGCCATCGAAGTAGGCATCCTCGGCTTCCTTGGTGATGCCCTGCTTGGCCTGCCAGCGGGAGACGAAGGCGACCAGGAAGGGGGCGATGAGGGCGGTCACCACGACGGCGGCTGCAATCTGAACGGTGGCCTGGCCCTGGATGGCCTCGAAGGAGGGATCGATCGCTGCGAGTGCGGCCGGGGTGGCAATCGCGTTACCGGCAACAGCGCTTTCCGCCACGCCGGAGACCATGTTGCGTGCCTGCTTCGGGGTCCGGCGGATGCGGTGCCAGAGGTAGACCGCCAGGACGGCCGCACCACCGGAGAAGACCAGGGTCATGAGTCCGAGGAGAACACCAGCCAGACCGGAGGCGAGGAGGACACTGAAGTCAATGCCGGCGCCAATGGCGAAGGCGACGAAGGGGATGATCAGCGCCTGACCCGGTGCCAGGAAGTTACGTGCGATCGGAGACAGGTTGCCGAGGGCGAAACCGATCAGCATCGGCAGGATCGCGGCGAGCAGAGCGGTGAGCGGGAAGTCGGCGAAGCCGGCGGCACCGAGGGCGATCATGGTGAGGAACGGTCCATCGTTGATGGAGAGCACCGAGATGGCACCCTTGTCGGTCTTGGAACCGAACTGCTGCATGAGCGCGCTGTAGAGGGAGCCATTCGAGTTGGACATGGCCGCGATGATGGCCAGGGGCAGCAGGCCGAGGAGAACACCGTTGGGGGCGAAGAACGCCACGGACAAACCGATGACGACGGCGATGCCGTACTTGGCCACCAGGAGGACACCGCCCTTCTCCAGTGCGGGACCCGCGGTCTTCAGGCTGATCTGCGAACCAACGGCCAGGAAGAAGAGGCCGATCAGGACTGCGGTGCCATCCCTGAACAGGGCGGTGGTGAAGCTGCCGATATCCAGAATGCCCGGGGCGAAGGTATTGACCAGGGCGCCGAGGAAGAGGGGCACCACCATCAATGCGCCGGGGATCTTTCCAATGGCGCGGAATGCGGAATCCAGCATTGTCTGTTCCTTTCATCGGCGTGCGGGGGCAGGGGACCAACGTCCCCGCTATGACCCATCCCGCACAACAACTGTTATGTGATCTGCAACATATAGTGATCGTGCGGACCGCCGATGGGAAATACCTTTAAGGCATAGCGTCATTCCTAACGGGTATGCATCCTGGACAGACCGTCTTTATGGTGGGGGTAATTGCGGGGGAATTTCCCTCCATAAGGGGCTTGTTCCCACCCGCCGCGGGGCAGGAGGCAAAGAAAAACCGAACCGGCACCCAGCGGGGAAATCCCCACCGGGTGCGGGCCCGGGAAGCGTCGTGGTGGGGTGGTCGGCCCGTCGACAAGCGCTGGTTTCTAGTTGTCAGTCCAGTAGATGTCCTTATCGGCGCGCAGGGCGCGCTCGCTGGCGTAGGCGTGGATCTCGTCGAGAAGCGTGACCTGGTTCTCGGTCATCTCGATGAGGTCGGTGAACACCTTGGGGTCGAGGCCGAGGGTGGGGGCCTGGACCTCGAGCATCTGCCACATGCCAAGTTTGCCCATGACGGCACCACGCATGAGCTCGGTTTCCAGCAGCATGGTCATGGGTGAACGTTCCACGATCTTGCCGTTGCTCTTGAGGCGACCGACCCGCTCCCCCACCCAGGCGACGGCCTGGCGGTAAGGTTTGCGGTCCAGGCCGAGATCATCGATGAGCTGGATGAGGAAGGCGCGCTCGGCGGAGATCTCATCGACCAACTGGCCCAGCCTGCCGAACATGGGGGTGTCCACAAAGTCGTTGGCCATGCGGGTGATGCGTCCGACCCCGGCGGTGGCGCCCGTCAGATGATCGGAGAGGTAGAGCTCGAGCAGATCGGCGCTCATCTTCTCCGGCGGGACATGGGGGTCCGCGTCGCCGTCGCCGGCGAAGGCTCCCTCGGAGGCTGGCTGATGGAAGGCGTTGACATTGCGGTCATCCTTGGCATCGGCACGCAACACCGGTGAGGCGTGTCCGCGGCCCTCGGCCAGGCCTTCCAGCAGCTCACGCAGCGCTTCGGCGGCGGTGCGTTTCGGGGACCAGTTGAGTTCCGTCTTGGCCTTGGTGGTGTCCATAAGCGGCACCTGCATGGCCATGTCGATCCAGCCGGCATCGGCCGGGATCACACCACTGCGGTGCGCGGTGACCACCGCCGCCCGGACGATCGCCGGTGGCATTTCCATGTACTTGCCGGTGCTGGTGAGGATATCCGCCAGCTCCTGGGGCCCGAGGATGTCATCGGCGGCGACATTGAACGCGCCCCCCTTCTTGGCCAGCACCGCCGCCACATAGGCCTCGGCCACATCATCGGTGTGCAGCGCCTGGATCCGCAGACCATTCGGCAGCGGCAGCGACAACATCGAACCCGGCGCCAGCAGACGCGAGGGCACCGCCTTGCCGATGAAATACCGCTGGATGGAGGAGGCCGCATCGGACTGGAACAACAGGGCCGGGCGCAAACGGGTGACGGTGACCCCGGGGTGCAGCGCCTCGAAATCATCAAGCACCTCCTCCTGGGAGGCCTTGTCCACGCTGTAGTGGGAACTGTCGATGCCCTCGTTCGGGAAATCCTCATCCCGCAGCGGGGGTTCGGTGCCGTCCTTGCGCAGCGCGTCGCGCGCCTCATCCGGGGAGTACACACCCACGGAACTAGCGACGACAAGATGCTCCACACCCGCCTCCGCCACCGCGCGGGTGACCCTGCGCGTACCCTCCACATTGACGCGTTCCAGCAGCTCACGGCGGTCATTGGGCTGAATCATCCAGGCGAGGTGGATCACGGCGTCACACCCACGGAAGGCATCCGTCAGGCTCTTCACGGCATCCGCCTCGGTGGAGGCCGCGGCGATGTCGATGCTCAGCCACTCGCACTGGTCGTAGGGTTCGATTTCCGTATCCGGCAGGCGGCGGGCGATGCTGACGACCTCTGTGATCTCGGGGTGGCGGTGGAGTGCACGCAGCACGGCTGTTCCCGTGTTGCCAGTTGCACCAACAACTGCGATTCGCATTCTGGCTCCTAGTCAACGTCATGGTCGGGCTTTGCTGCCCAGTCAACACAAGCGCTGGGACCGACACAAGGAACGCGGCCAAACCCGCAGGTTGTGAGCGCGATCACCCGGGCTTCGCGGGCTGAGGCGACCAGGTGGGTGTCGCAGGACATGCCGATAACCTCCCCGCGGGCCGTGGGGTCGGCGGGGAGGTTGCGGTGGGCGGGTGCTGGTCGACGTGCTTGTCGACGCGTTGGTCACCGCCCCATAGTCAGCGGCGTGGTTTAGACGTCGATGTTGTTGGCACCGGCGATGGCCGCGAGTGCAGCGCGCAGCCGGGCATCAGCATCCTCGGCGACCTCACGGACCTGGTCACTCCCACCGAGCTGGACCATGGTCTGCGGATCGATCGTCTCGACGGTGGTGCGCTCATCACCCGGGCCGCGCCGAACCACAACATTGCACGGCAGCAGAGCACCCATCTCGGGTTCAGCACCCAGGGCCTTGCTGGCCAGACCGGGATTGCAGGCACCGAGGATGACATAGTCACCCACGGCATCGGCGGCCTCCTGACCCAGTTTCTTGGTGAAGGTGGCGCGGATGTCGACCTCAGTGAGCACGCCGAAGCCATGCTCAGCCAGGGCCTCGCGGGCGCGGGCGACGGCATCATCGTAGGACAGGGACACGGTGACGGTGTGGGTGTAGGACATGCTCTGACTCCTTGGAGGTGGGTGACTCGGCATTTACTTCACTGGTGGTTCACGGGTGTTTTACGGGCTGCGCAGTCTGCACGCCTACAAGCCTGACAGCGGATGATGGATCCGGCAAGGGGACTTTATGCAAAAGGTTTACGCGAGGGAGAGGAAGAGCTTCTCCATCTCCTTCTTGTCCATCGACTCATCCGGGTTGGTCAGGCACTGCTCAAGTCCAGTGGCGATGATCGCGAAGCCAGCGCGGTCCAGCGCCTTGCTCACGGCGGAGAGCTGGGTGACCACATCCTTGCACTCAGCACCCTCCTCCAGCATGCGCACCACGGCGGACAGCTGTCCCTGGGCGCGCTTGAGGCGGTTGATCACCGGTTTGATCTCGGTGGGTTCGAGTTCCATGGGGTCTCCTTAATCAGACTTCAGACGTTCCCTCACCATAGTCTGAACAGCGCATTTTGTATACCCCCATAGGTATCTTGCATGCCTGTGGGGGTATATGGAACACTGGTGGGGCACCTGCACCGCGACCGTCTTGAAAGGACGCCCATGAGCTCCCCTTCCACCACCACCGCCACTATCACCACCGTTGAACCTGAGGTCCTGCACCAGTGGATCACCGACAATGAGGACCTCGTGGTCCTGGATGTCCGCTCAGCCGCAGAGTTTGAATCAGTGCACATCCGCGGTTCCTACAACGTCCCCCTTCAGCTGGTCTCCGAGCACACCGATCAGCTCGCAGAACGACTCGGTGGCCGCGTGGTGCTGGTATGCCAGTCTGGCGTGCGTGCCGAGCAGGCCCGTCAGCGTCTCGGCGCCGCCGGTGTGGAGACCGCCCATGTGCTGACCGGTGGGATCAACTCCTTCGCCGATGCCGGTGGCGATGTCGTGCGCGGCGCCCAGCGCTGGGACATCGAGCGCCAGGTCCGCCTGGTCGCCGGTTCCCTCGTGGTCACCGGACTGCTCGGTGGCAAGTTCGTCTCCCCCAAGATGCGCGCCGTGGCCGGTGCCATCGGAGCCGGCCTGACCTTCTCCGGCGTGACCAACACCTGCGCCATGGGCAAGGCCCTGGCCGCGATGCCGTGGAACAAGACCACCCCGACCCCCACCGCCGCGGAATCCATCAACCGGATTCCCACGCAGTCTGCCTGACCCCATCACCCTACCCATCCCGATAGATGTCAGCTGGGCACCCGGTGGGATGAACTCGACAAGAACCAGCCTGTTATCCCCGTCTGCCACAGTGGCAAGCGCAGTGCGACGGTGGTTGATGCCCTCAACCAGACCGGTTTCACCGCCGACATCATGACCGGCGGCATGATCAAATGGCAGCAGGCAGGTCTGCCGATTCACTGACCAAACTCCCCGGGGCGGTGCTGATGCCCACCACCTCCCCCACCAGTGAGCCGGATGCTTATCGACGACCTGATTATCAGCCTCAGGGTTTCCGTACTGGTGAGAGGCCTTTTCATGCCATCCACGAATTGTCCGTTTAGATTGGCGCTTTGTCCATGAGGACAAGCGGTGGTCCCTAGTTTTCCTTCAGTAATAGCCTGAACGCCTCGGCACCATATATATGAATGGGCCAACGATCGTCAGAACTACCGTAGGCAGCTGATACCCGGCAAAGGGGGTGTTCATCGATCTTCGGGCTTGTTACCCTGGCTGCACTATAAAGATCGGTCGTGCATCTTATTGTCACGCCCAACAGCCATGGAACCAACGGATCAACAAGGAAAGCAGCTGGGAGCGGGAGCGGTGTTTAAGAAATTCAGTGGTGGCATGTCGCTGGGGATTCTGGCCCTGGCAGCCATCGTCATCATGGTGCTGCAGATCGTCACCGCAGACATGGGGACCACCGCTACCTTATTGAGTTATACAGCCACCACCCTGCTCATCATCGGATTGATCCGGATCAGCAAAACTGAAGAAAAATAACACCCCCGGTGCCGGCGCGGCTGTGTTTCTCCCCGCGCAACAATGGGGAACCGCTCTGGCAATAGGCCACAATGGTGCCTTCCTTCCGCAGCTTGTCCGGGTTCTATCGCAGGCGGCGGTCACGTCCTTGGTGCTAAAGCCCCAGGGACGTATCCCTTGGCATATTCACTCCTGGTACGAATCCCAGAAGCCTTGTGACCCGAGAAGAATCCGGCCCAATCCGTGCCTGGTGCCCTCACAGGGAACGCATGCTATCGACCAGGGCACAGAAGAGGTTATGACTCGACAGGATTGGGTACAGGACCGCCATCTGTGCACCCAGGCATGGACAGGTTCTGATCTGTTACCGGTACGTGGGAAATGATGAGATACAGTGTCGGTCTTGTCCGCATCAACCTGAGGTCCACGATTTTACTGGTATCGAAATAAGCTCTCCGCCAGCACTGAATGCACCAACATGGCTGCAAATCCCTCAGCCTGCTTCCTGGTCTATTGATGGGGTGGAAACATCACTCTGACAGACACGTCCTTGAATCCCACCATGTCGTCATTTATCCGACATATACAGTCCCCTCCTGCCTTATGTCAGGGATACTGTTCACTACCATGGGAATTTAGGACATTTGACATTCATATCCTCCCCTCAGTGATAGACCAGTAGTGGAAGAAAGGACGGAAACGGGACATGCGCAAGGATTCCCCGCGGTGGGTGGAGATTTCCCGTTCCGAGTTCGACCACGAACGCGATGGCCTGGACGCCCTGGGTGACCTCATTCCCGATGCCGCCCCCTACCGCCTGTGGACCAACTTCGAGTTCCAGGATTCCCAGGGCACGTGGAACGAGGTCGACGCGCTCGTCCTCGGTCGCGGGCGCCTGCACCTGCTGGAGCTGAAGAGCTGGAGCAGGATCATCCGTGGCGATGAGCACAACTGGAAGGTCACGACCGAGAACGGCGGGGTGTCCCACCGGAAGTCCCCCACCCTGGCCACCCGGCGAAAGGCGCAGCGCCTGGCCAGCAAACTACAGACCGCCTTCCACGAGATCAGGGCCACCGCGGACTTTGAGATCCCGCAGAGATTTCTCACCCCGCCGATCGTTAAAGAAGCGGTGCTGCTGCACAGCAGCCACTTCCTTTCCCAGCTCAGCGCCGACGGGCAGATGAACGTGTTCACTCTCGACCACCTCGCCGAGCAGGCGCAGCTGCCCGGCATCACCTCGCGGATCCTTGAACCGCCCTCCTACACGGAGATCGACGAGGAGTTCGGGCGCGTCATGATGGTGCTGGCCCTGGAGAAGATCTCGGGGAAGATCAACCACCGTCAGCGCGCCGGATCGTGGGAGCTGCGGTCCAAGGTCGACGACTCCGGTGATGTGGTGGTGTGGTCAGCCCGGCACACCGACCACGATGAAGAAGCCCTGATCAAGCTCCGCCCCATCTCCCCCGACGCGACGGAGGCCGATGCGCTGCGTGCGGAGAAGGCGGCCATCCGCGAGTACAAGCTGCTCTCTTCCTTGGCACACCCCGGCATCGATTCCCCCCGCAGCCTCGAACGGGTAGACAAATACGACCTGCCCGCGCTCGTGTACCCGGCCCACCCGGGTTTTGAACCGCTCGACCTGCTCCTGCCCGGCCTCAAGTTGACTGCCTCCCAGCAGGTGGAGATCATCCTGCAGATCGCCGACGCGGTGACCTACGCACACCGCAACAACGTCATCCACCGGCAGCTGACCCCGGAGTCGATCCTGCTCAACGTCGACGCCCTGCGAGGCGCCGACCCAGCCGTCGAGGTCAAGGTCACCGGCTGGGCCCAGGCCGCCCAGGCCGCCCAGGCTGCCCAGGCGGACACCGCGCAGGGCACCCTGCTGGGCACTGCACTGCAGCCAATGAGCACCACCACCGCCTATGACGTCGGCGTGAGCTTCCTTCCCCCCGAGGGTTACCTACCTGGTTCCGATGGCCGTCTGGCGGATCTCTTCTCCGTGGGTGCCCTGGCCTTCTTCGTCCTCTCCGGTGGGGTGCAGCCAGCGAACACCCGCGCCGAGCTGCTCGCCCTGCTCAAGGAGCACGGCGGACTGGATCTGGGAACCACCGGAGCCCAGGTGGAGCCCGCCCTGCGGGAACTGATCACCAGGGTCACCTCCCCCAGCCCGGTGGCGCGTCATAAGGCGGTTCTGCCCGCCAACCCACCACGAGTCACCCCCTCCCCGGTGGAGCTGTTCACCGGCAGGGTGCGCGATCTTTCACAGGGGCGACGGGACGTAACTGAGGATGACCCGCTGGAAACCCCCATCGGCAAGGTCATCGACGGCCGCCTTGAGGTACTCAAGGTTCTCGGCTCCGGTTCCACCGCCCGGGGCATCGCCGTGGTCGACGTCAACGACGAATCCTCCACCCCACGGGTGCTGAAGATGTCCACCGCCGCGGACAACAACACCACCCTGGCCGCGGAGGCGGACACCCTCCGTGCCCTGGACAAGCAGCTCAGCGGCCATGAACACCGCAACTCCTTTGTCACCCTCATCGAGGAGCTGCCCGCGCTGCCACACTCCCGGCACGCCCTGCTGCTGTCCTCTTGCGGCGACGCCACGCTTTCCGACGGTCTGACCCTGGGTATTCCCACCACGGACCAGTTCTGGGGGCTCGGGCTGCAGCTGCTCAACATCCTCGTCGCCCTGGAGGGCACCGGCATCACCCACCGGGACATCAAACCCGCCAACCTGGGCCTGTCTGGCAAGCCGTCGAAGCTCAAACTCATGCTTTTCGACTTCTCACTGAGCCACACCCCGCTGGAGAACACCGACGCCGGCACCCCGCCGTACCGAGACCCCTTCCTCGGCCAATCCGGGCGCACCATCTTCGACTCCCACGCGGAGCGCTACTCGGCTGCCGTGGTGCTACACGAGATGGCACTGCACACAGCCCCCAGCTACGCCGAGGACAACACCCCCGCCGAGGCGACCGACGGCCGCCTGCTGCTCAACCCCGAAGACCTGCCCACCGTATGGAACCCCCGCCAACGGGAACTCCTGTCCGCACTGTTGAGCTCCGCGCTAGACGGCGACGTGCGCCGACGTCCCGGCTCCGCCGCGGAGATGCGCACCGCCTTCCTGGCCGCTAGGAAGGCGGCAGAGGACCAGCCCGACACCACCCCGACCGTCGCACCGCCCCGGGCCACTCCCACCAGCCCCGCACCGGTCGCACCGCCGGTAGCCATTGCCGCTGAGATCAGCTCGCTGGCCATGCTTATCGACGAACTGCTCAACCGCGCCGGCGTGAAAAATAGCTCCAGTCGACGACTGGCAGCCAATATCCTCGGCACCGCTGAGAGCTCTCCCGTGGACCCTTTCGCCTCCAACCCCACCTATGCGAAGATCCTCAAGGTCTCCGCGGGCAGGATTCCGCAGCTCACCGGGGAGATTCCAGCACTATGGAAGAAGTCTCCCTTGCTTGTTGGGGAATTCACCCGCCTGAAAGCTGCACTGGTCGAACACCTGGAAACACTCGGCGGCATCGCCACCCCGGAGCAGCTGGCGGGAATGGTCAGCGACCTCTACCCGGCCGATGCCATGGATCAACCTCGCCGTCAGCAATTGGGGGTGTTGCGGATGGTGGAGCAGGGCATCACCCGCAACCGGGAATTCAGCGATGCTTTATCCGTGGTCCGGCAGGGTCGCGCCCAAAACGTCGTTGCCCTTGCTACCCGCTCTGAACCGGAGAAGCTGCTGTCGGCTCTGACTACGGCCGGGAAATCCCTGTTAGACGCTTCCGGCCGGGGTGTGGTCCCATCGTCTGAGTTCCAGGAGGCGCTGCTCAAGGCCGCCGCCACGACCCTGCGGGTCAATCCCAGCAACCTGCCGGTCTCCGTCCGGGCGCTTCCCGCCCTGGCGGTACACAGCTCTCCCGACATGGCGCTGACCCCCACCGGCGACCTCTACTCCCGCCACATGTCCCACGTGGAGCTGGTGCGTGAGGTGCTTCCGCTGGCGGACACCCGCATCGTCCGGCGGGAGGTGCTCACCCGCGGCATCGCCTCCCGGTTCCCCGCAGCCCACCACCAGAAACTGCCCACCCACCCGGAGCTGGACACCGTCATCGCGGTGGTGGACCCGGACCTGCGCTGGGACGCCCAGTCGGCCGCCTACCGCAGGCAGCAGGAGGAGGACTCCGGGTACACCTCCCTGCACACCCGGATCCCCACCGCGATGTCGGCTGGTCAGCGCCACCGCACCCCGGTTGCCGAGCTCGCCGATCGGCTGCGGGATTCCCTCCCCGACCGCCTCCTACGAGCCGTGACCGTCCACGTCACCGACCTGGAATCCACCGCAAGCGAGATAGCGCAGCTGTTCGAGGTGCCGAAGGTCAGTGTCACCACGGCAGTCTTGAATGAGCTGCAGAATCTGCTGGAGTCGACGGGACAGGGGGACAAGATGACGGCCCTGCTGTCGCTGGACACCCCGGAGACACACGGCGACATCGCCCCGGTGATCCGGCGTGCCGCCGAGCGCGCCTGGCCGAATATCCTGGCCACCGACGCAGAGGCGGTGGTGCTCACCGACCTGTCCATCCTCGCCGACTTCGGGTGCCTGGACGTGCTCACACCGCATGCCGACGTGGCCCAGAACATCAACCGGTCCGCTATCTGGCTGTTCGTCCCCCGCCCGGACAAGACCGTGTCCACCACCTCGGTGGAAGTCTCCGGAGTGGGGCTGCCGTTGTCCAGCCCCGGCCAGATCATTCACCTCTAATATTTTCGCCACACCTACCGCACACAGAACACCAAGGAGCACCTTTCCGATGGCCCGAGGAAAACCCGCCGAGATGACACTGACCACCGCTCTGCAGCCGGTGGTGACGATGGTGTTGGATGACATGCGCTCACGCCTCGACTCGGACAAGGAGACCACCGCGCGCTGGAAGGCCGACTACGACGCCGCCCGCAAGGCCGAACGCGTCGGCGGCAGCTTCGGCGACTGGTGCGAGGACCTGCTCCTGCAGGCGGCCGTCGGCTGGGTGCTCACCACCGTGTTCGTCCGTTTCATCGAGGACAACGAACTCTTCGGCCCTGGGGGCACCTTAATCTCCGGGCAGACCCTGCAGCGCCGCAGCGCGGCCCGCGACCGGGAGCAGCGCTTCTACGCGGAGCACCCGCACCTGAACTACCTGGGTTACCTGGAGGAGGTCTGCGAGCAGCTGCGTGAAGTTCCCGCGACCAGCGGTCTGGTGGATGATCACGCCGCCATCGGCCTCTACTCCCCCTCCGATGACGCGGCCCGCGACCTCATGGACTTCTGGCGCCAGGCAGACGAAGACGGCACGGCCGTCTGGGGTTTCCACGACCCGGAGCTGGACACCCGTTTCCTGGGCGACATGTACGAGAACCTCTCCTCCTACGCCCAGGAGAAGTACGCCCTGCGCCAGACCCCGGTGTTCGTGGAGGAATTCATCCTCGACCGCACCCTGACCCCGGCCCTGGCCGAACGCCCCCTCGAGGGTTTCAAGATCATCGATCCGACCTGCGGTTCGGGTCACTTCCTCATCGGCGCCTTCCACCGCATCTTCGACCGGTGGACCGAACAGGAACCCGGACTCAACGCCCGCGAACGTGCCCGCAAGGCCATGAACGCGATCCACGGCGTGGATATCAACCCCTTCGCCGCGGCCATCACCCGATTCCGCCTCATCGTCGCCTTCATGAAGGCGTCCCAGGATGAGCGTCTCGACGCCGGCCTCACCGAGCCTGGTTTTCAGGTGCTGGCCGGGGACACGTTGCTGTACGGGCTTATGGCATCGGGGCAAGAAGAAATCCCTCTGGAGGCCGGGGTGTACTCACTTCCGACCGAAGACCAGGAAAGTCTGAACAAACTGCTCAAGCCCCGAACTTACGACGCAGTGGTAGGGAATCCGCCGTACATCATCGTCAAAGACAAGGCTCTGAACAAGGAATACCGCAACCGATTCAAGGAGTACTGCAAAGGCAAGTACGCGATGACAGTGCCCTTCATGGTGAAGTTCTTTGACCTGGCGAAGGGAGCTGGAAACCAGGGGGCCTCCGGATGGGTCGGGCAAATCACATCCAACTCCTTCATGCAGCGGGAGTTCGGACAACCCTTGATTGAGCGTTTCTTCGGAAAGATCGATCTCCGGGAAGTGATTGACTCTTCCGGCGCCTACATCCCGGGTCATGGCACCCCGACCGTCATTATTGTCGGCCGTAATGACACCCCCTCCCGACGAAAAGTCAACGGTGTTCTGGGTATCCAGGGAGAACCGGGCGTGCCGGCTGATCCCGCCCGAGGAAAAGTGTGGAGTTCGATCGTTGATCACATCGATGAAACGGGTTACGAGAACTCCTACATTTCTGTTTCGGAGCTCGACCGCAAGTTCATTTCTTCACACCCGTGGAGTTTGAGCGGAGGTGCAGCGCCCAACGTCTTGTCGACCCTCGAATCTCACGCTGCGTCCGAGCTAGATAAGACAGCTACTTCCCTAGGTATCACAGCATTTACTCTGACTGATGACCACTTCTTGAGTTCAAATCGTATTGCGCAACGCCGCTTCAACTCAAATTCAAGACCAATGGTAATTGGTGAGGAACTCCGCGACTGGTCACATTCAGAAACCACTTATTCAGCTTTCCCATACAATGATGACCTCCTTCCTCTAGATATATCTGAAAATCCAATACTGCTCAGAAGTTTCTGGCCTAACCGCGTCATCTTGGCAAACGCAAAGATGTTTGGAGGAGTGACTAAAGTCCAGTCCGGTTTGAAATGGTACGAGTTTGGTCGTCTAACCAGATCCAAGCTAACAATTCCCCTTTCGATCGCCTTCGCCTTCGTCGCCACCCACAACCATTTCGTCCTCGACCGCGGCGGCAAGGTGTTCAACCGTTCTGCCCCGGTGATCAAGCTGCCGGAGGATGCGACCGAGGACGACCACCTCGCGCTGCTCGGGGTGCTGAACTCGTCGACCGCGTGTTTCTGGCTAAAGCAGAACAGCCACAACAAAGGTGAAGGCGGTGGCGCAAGAGTAGATGCCGGATATTCTGCGATGGGTAGTGAATTGTGGAGGAACACGTACGAGTTCACCGGCACCACCCTCAAGCGTTTCCCGCTGCCTGCGGGTGGCGTGACGGAACGAGGGCGTCGATTAGATGACCTGGCGCAAGAGCTGGCGGCATGGGAGCCTGCGGCCGTGTTCGAGCGGTCCACGCCCAGCGTCGAAGTTGCTGACCAGGCTCATGACGAGTACCAGCGAATCCGCAACCTCATGATCGCTGAGCAGGAGGAACTCGACTGGGCCGTCTACCACCTCTATGGACTGACCGATGCCGACTACTCACTGCCCGTCGGTGAGGTCGAGGGCATCGAGCTGGGTACCCGGGCCTTCGAGATCACCCTCGCGCGCCGGGTAGCGGCCGGAGAAACCACCACCGCCTGGTTCGACCGCCACCATTCCACTCCAGTCACCGAACTCCCCGGCACCTGGAGCGACTCCTACCGCAACGCGGTGCAGGAACGGATGGAGCTCGCGGGCGTCGATAAGAAGATCGTCCTGCTGGAACAGCCTGAGTACAAACGGCGCTGGCAGACGGATCTGTGGGCTGACAAGGTCACCGCGGCGCTCTCGGACTGGCTGCTCACCCGGCTGGAGGAACCCGGCCTGTGGCGCGATGCCAACGGCATGCCCCGGCCGCTGAGCATCAACCAGCTCGCCGGTCTCATCGAGACCTCCAAGGAACTGGCCGACGTTAGGCAGGTGCTGTCGCTGTGGAGCAGCAAACGCGATGCCACCACCGCGGTCATGCTCGCAGACCTGCTCAAGGATGAGGCCGTGCCCTACCTCAAGGGACTGCGATACAAGGGCAAAGGCCTGCGCAAGCGTGCGGAATGGGAGGCCACCTGGGAGGCGCAACGCCGGGAGGACGCCGGTGAGCTCAGCGCCGACGAGGTCCCCGTCCCGCCGAACTACACCAGCGCCGACATGCCCACCGGCGTGTGGCGGCACCGCGGCAAACTCGACGTGCCCAAGGAACGCTTCATTTCCTACCCCGGCGCGGGCAGCGCCGATGACCCCTCCACCGTGATCGGTTGGGCCGGCTGGGACCACCTGGAGCAGGGCCTGGCCATCATGTGGCTCTACCAGGAGCGCACCAGTGAGGATGCTCCGCGGGAGCAGTTGGCGAGCATCCTCTCCGGGCTGCAGGAGCAGCTGCCGTGGATCATGCAATGGCACAACGAACTTGATCCACACACCGGCCTCAAGCTCGGTGACTACCTCACCGGCCAGCTCAACAACGCGGCCAACACCATCGGTGTCCCCGTGGAGGACCTGGACACCTACATTCCAACGACAGGCCGCGGACGGAAAGGACGTACCCAGTCATGAGTTTCTCTCTCCCCGGATTCGGGGGCAACGCCCCGAAGGCCCCGACCCTCGGTGAGGTCTTCGACATCCCCGAGCACCAGGGCGACACCTTCGTGCTCAAGCTGGAGAACTCGGTCGCCGAGGACAAGCTGCGTCAGACCGTCTCCTCCTATGTGGTCACCGACGAGATCGCCCACAACCTCGACACCGCCATGGACTTCGTGGAGACCGCTTTCGCCCGCAACGAGTCCCAGGCCGTCTATCTGCACGGTTCCTTCGGCTCCGGTAAGTCGCACTTCATGGCGGTGCTCTATGCCCTGCTCTCCGGCGCACCCATCACCCGAGAGGTGCCCGAGCTGCAGCCGATCGCGGCCGAACATGCCGATCTCGCCGGCAAGAACTTGCTGCAGCTGACCTATCACTTCCTGGATTCGAAGTCGGTAGAGGACACACTGTTCCGGGGTTACCTCCGCCAGATCAAACACCTCCACCCCGACGCCCCCGCCCCGGTCCTGCACACCGCGGGTGAACTGTTCGAGAACGCGGCCAATCACCGCAGCGCGCTGGGCGACGAGGCGTTCTTCACCAGCCTCAACCAGGCCACCGCCATTCCCGGCGGCAGCGGTCGGTCGGCGAAGGCCAAGGCCACCGGGCTCGACTTCGGGGCGCTCACCGGCGAGGACTCGACCCGGTGGGACCCGGCCTCCTACGAGGCGGCGATGTCCGCGCACGCCGACGAACGCTCCCGCACCGCGCTCATCCAGGCGCTGACCCAGACGATGTTTTCCGCCTACGCCACCACCTCCCCCTGGCTGGGCCTGGCCGAGGGACTGAAGGTCATCTCCGAACATGCGAAAACCCTGGGGTATGACGGGGTGATCTTCTACCTCGACGAACTGATCCTGTGGCTGATGTTCATGATCCCCACCCGCGCGGAGTTCAACAAGGAGGCGCAGAAGCTGACGCTGCTGGTGGAGAACGAGTTCGGTGCGGCCCTGCCCATGGTCTTCTTCATCGCCCGTCAGTTCGACCTGTCCACCTGGCAGGACACCAGCATCGAATCCGGGGCGGACCTGGAGGCCCGCCAACAGGCGTTCAACCACCAGGGTGGTCGCTTCCACACGATCGTGCTGGGGGATAAGAACCTGCCGCAGATCGCCAACCGGAGGCTCCTGCAACCCCGCAGCGCCCAGGCGAAGATGCAGCTCGACGAGGCCTTCGACAAACTCAACCTCAACCAGGATATCTCCACGGTGCTGCTCGACGGGGTCAACACCAGCGAGAAACACTCCTCCTCCACCATGGCGCAGTTCCGGCTGACGTACCCCTTCTCCCCTGCCCTGGTAGACACGCTCATCGCGCTGTCCTCGATCATGCAGCGCGAGCGCACCGCCCTGAAGGTGATGGAGCAGCTGCTGATAGACAACCGCGACACCATGACCATCGACCGGATCATCCCGGTCGGAGAATCCTTCGACTACCTGCTCGAGGGCGACAAGCACATCAGCCGACAGGGCGGCGAGGCGTTCCGCCTGGGCCGCAAGTTCTGGTCGGAGCAGCTGCGTCCCCACATCCTGGGCAAGTATTCCATCCCCACCGACACCTCCGACAAGGATCTGCCCGCTGAACTGAGCGGACTGCACGCAGAGCTGCGCATCGGCAAGACCCTCATCCTGGCGGGTATCGCACCCGAGGTCCCAGCGTTGAAATCCATGACCGTCTCCCGCCTGGCGCACCTCAACCACGGCTCCATGGTCACGCTGTTCAAGAACGACAGCCTCAGCCAAACCATGGAGCTGGTGCGCGAATGGGCCCGGGAGTTCACCGAGATCGTCATCCAGCCGGGCACCAATGACCCGGTCATCTCCGTCCGGTTGGATGAGGTGCCGTGGAAGGACCTGGTCGAACAGGCCCAGCGCGAGGACACCGACGAGCGACGAAGGTTGAAGATCCGTTCCTTGCTCACCCGGGCGTTACGCGTGGCTGAGGTGGCCCCTGCAGTTGATGGTTCACTGACCCGGACGGTCACCTGGCGGGGCACCGCCCGCCGGGCGGAGGTCATCTTCGGCAACGTCCGGGATCAGGCTAACCTCAAGGACTCGGACTTCCGCCCCTTCCAATCCCAGGCGCTGCGCCTGGTTGTCGACTACCCCTTCGACGAAGCCGGTCACACCCCCGCCGAGGACCACCAGCGCGTCGACCAGCTGCGAGTCTCGGACGGTGAGGCCCCCTTCACCGTGGTGTGGCTCCCCCAGTTCTTCTCCAACGAGCAGATGGCCAAACTCGGTGAACTGGTCATCATCGAGCACCTGCTGAGCAACAATGGGTGGCGCGACTACACCACGCGGATCGCGGAGGACTCCCGGGAATCCATCAAACAGATCTTGCGTTCGCGTGCGGAAACCCTCAACACCTCCCTGGAACGAGAACTCGCCGAGGCCTACGGCGCTCAATCGGGTGTCACCTTCGCCGAAGGGCAGGAACCACTCAAGAGCCTCGACCCCTCCATCAGCGTGTCCAAGCCCTCCGGAGCGGATTTCACCGATGCCGGCGACCGCCTCATTGAGTCACTGTTCACCGCCCGATACCCGTCCCATCCACGTTTCGATTCCGAACGGTTGCTCACCACCTCCGACTTCAATCGTGTCGCAGATGCCCTACGTCGGGCCGCCGGGGATCGCGCCTTCCGCACCGACCTAACACCGGACGAACGCAAGGCTGCCCGGGCGATCCTGCCGCCGCTGAACCTCGCCCAGGTCTTTGAGACCCACCTGATCTTCAATGAGGACACCCACGGCAAGAAGCTGACCGACATTGACACTCAGCTGCGTCGCACCGGACTCAACCCCACTGAGACGGTGTCGGTGCAGGCGGTCGCCAATGCAGTGGAACAGCTGCACCCCAACGCCGGTCTCAACCAAGACACCATCCATCTCTACGTGGTGGCCTGGGCAGCCGCCCGCAACCGTTCCTGGGCCCATCACGGCAGCACCCTCAGCGTGGAACCTACCCTCAAGGACATCGATCCACGGATGGATCTACAGCCGGTCGCGCTGCCGGACCCCCAGCAATGGTCCAACGCCGTGGAGGCGGCCGGCCTGTTGTTCGGGATCCACCTCAATTCCCACCTGACCGGGGCCAATCTCAAGGAGCTGCAGAACCAGGTCACCGACAAGGCCACCGCCCTGCGCTCCGCGGCCCAGGCACTGGCCACTGAGGTCTCCTCCTTCAACGCCTTCATGGGAATCACCGGGGAAAGTAACCGGTCCCGTCTAGCAGGTGAACTCAGCACCCTCATCGACCAGCTGGCCCGGGATGCCTCCTCCGGCCTCAAGGTGGTCGGCCATCTATCCTCGACGATCGAACACCATCCACAGGGTGGCACCACCGTGTGTGGCTCCACCAGCCTGGAAGCCCTCGAATCACTGAACACCGCTGAGGAGGTGACTGGTCTGTTGCGCCGCTTCCGGGCGGAATCCCACGCGGGGAATTTCGACACATTGCGCGGTCATGCTGCTACACATCCCGACAATGACGGCGGTGCACAGATGGTCGTCGACAAGTTCCGTAAGGCCATCAGCGAACACGAGTTCGTCCACCGGGCAGCCGTGGCCATCCGAACGTTCGGGGAGGATTTCTCGCGGTGGGCCAGCGATATGCTGGGCAAACAAACCACACCCCCCGTTACCCCGCCAGTGGATCCACCGGTGGACCCGCCCAGTGACACAGACCCGGCCCCGACACCGAAGCCCACTCCGTCTCGGACCTTCAAGGTGTCTGACCCACAGGATCTGACAGCGGTGAAGGCCAGCCTCGACGAGCTCGCCGGCACCCGGCGCGCGTTCACCATCACCGTGACCTGGGAGGATGAATAGGCCATGCCAACCCGATCGACGATCTCCTATTCACGGGTGGGCAGAAGCGACATCGCCAGTGCTATCGCCCACGTCCGGGAGAAGAAGTTCACGTCCGGTGTCATCGCCCTCTATGACCCCTCCGGGTGGGAGGGTCCCGCCACCCTTGAAGTGGCAGGTGCCCGGGTCGCGGTTGTGGATACCCCCACTCCACTGGCGATGCGCCACGCCATCAGCTTCCCCGCCGGGGACGTCGATTTCACGGTATTGGTCACCCCTCTGCTCGACGGAGACCTCCCCGGGGATGTGCTCACCCACCTCACCCCCTATCACCGGGTCAACATCCCCATCCCCGCCGATGCCCTGCGGGAGTTGTTCTCCGCCGGCACGCTGCGTCCGGGGATCATCCGCAACCGCCGGGATATCGCTGGCGTGGTGGAATACCTGGCCCGGCGCAACGGGGATCCTGTGGACCTGACTCCTGCTTCTGCGGGTGTACTCACCGCCGATCATCTCCACCACCAGCTGCTCACAGTCGGAGTGGGTATTCCGTCGACGCTGACCATGCCTGCGGTCGTGGAATGGTCGCTGGAACCCAAATCAGCCCAGCGATGGGCGGACTTCATCTCCTCCGTGTCTACCGAGGTCACCCAGAACAGCCTGGAATGGCTACGCACCCGGCTGGGTGAGGGTTCCGGTGCGCTCGTGCGCTATCTCCAGGCCCGTGGGCCGCAGGATCTGGCCACCTGGGGTCTGGTCGCCGAGGTCATCCAACCCGGCCCCGGGGTCGATGATGCCGTCCGGGCCACCGCCGAGGGAGCTTTCCGCATCTCTGCGGGCACCGGTGCGGCGTCCACCGGGGAACTCGAATCCTGGGCGAATGCTGCCGTGGCGGCTTTCACTGGCCCCACTCGCTCCGTTACCGGGATGGATGACCGCTTCCGGGACACCGCCGGTCGGGCTGAGGAATTCATCACCTCCCCCACCCGGCTGGATGCCCGCGAGCTGCTCCACCGTTCCCGGGTATGCCGCGGCGCGCTCGACGCACGGATCCTCCGGCTCACCAATGCCCTCTCCGCCTGGTACGACGACCCCGCGAAGAACGGCGTCGCCGATGCACTCGTGGCAGTTCAGGAACATATTAGTAGTAACTCAGACCACCCGGATGTCACCGTCGCCACCGCGGTGATCCGCATGATCCAGTGGCTGCGCGCCGAGTCCTCTCCGGCTCCCACCAACCTGGCCGGGTGGCTCCGCCACTACCGGCGTGACCTCAGCTGGGTGGACGTGTGCATCAACCGGGCATGGCGTAACCAGTCGACCTCTCAGCTGGCGCAGCTGGCCCACCGGGTGCTCACCGAGGTCCGTCCCCGCCGCGCCGTGTTCGACCGGGACTTCGCTGCGGTGGCGGCCTCCACCGCAGCCGAGCGGCACACCGCCGGTGACACCCTCCTGGTCGAAGATGTCCTCGACCGGGTCGTTGCCCCGCTGATGGATGATCTCACCAACCCCCGCCCCGTGCTCATGATCGTGCTGGACGGCATGAGCGTGCCCGCCGCCAACGTCCTGGTGGACAACATCCTCAGCGATTTCAACGGTCAGTGGCAGGAGGCCGTCCCCGGTTCGGAGGAACTGTCCACCGCGCTCAGCGTCCTGCCCAGCGTGACCACCTTCTCCCGCACCAGCCTCATCTCCGGGTGCCTGGCCACCGGTGGGCAGGCGGAGGAGCGCGCCGGGTTGCGTGCCTGGGCCTCCTCCCACCTGAAGAACAGTTCAACCGGAACGGCCCTGTTACATAAGGCCGACCTGGATGCCGGCATCGTGGATCAGGTGCGTGCGCAAGTCGAGGACACGGAACGCAACAAGTTGGTCGTTGCGGTGCTCAACACCATCGATGACGCCCTGGACAAATCAGATCCAATTGAGCGTGTCTGGGATGTCCGGGACATCACCCACCTGCATCCGCTGCTGCGCGCCGCGGCTGTTGTGGGCCGGACGGTGGTGTTCGTCTCCGATCACGGGCACGTACTGGAACGACACGAGACCGCCCCCGCCCCTAACGGGACAGGTACCGCGCGGTGGCGGGAACCGCTGTCACCCCCCACCCCGGGTGAGGTTCTCGTCGCAGGGGCCCGGGTGCGCAATGATTCCCGCGAAGCGGTGCTCGCTGTAGACGAAGGTCTGCGCTATACCTCACGCAAGGCCGGTTATCACGGTGGCCTGAGCCTCTCCGAGGTCGCCATCCCCGTGACTATCCTCAGCACCTCGGTGGATACGCTGGCAGAACGCGTGCCAGGTTTTCCCCTGACCCGGGCAAGCGCCTCCACCCGTTACCCCGCCTGGTGGGATCTCCGCCCCGGGGATGCACCTGCCCCCGTGGCCGCACCCGCACCTGCCCAGAGAAAGCCTGTCGACGACGCTCCGGCGCTTTTCGACGCCCCCACCATCAACGATGCCCCCACAGTCGGGATCTTCCCGGATCTGGAAACCAACGCCCTATTCAAGGCACAGACCAAGTCCTATCCCGTGGACGGGCGCTCCCCGCGGGAGGTCGCGGATCTCATCCGCCGAATCGCCGCCAACAGCGGTCGCCTCCCCGTGGCTACACTTCGGGAGATCTGGCAGCTCGGTCCCATCCATCTTCGGGGGGTCATCTCCACCCTGCTGCGTATCCTCAATGTAGACGGGGTCCAGGTACTCGTGGAGCAGAAAACGGATCTCGTGCTCAACCGAAACCTGTTGACCGAGCAATTCGACGTGAAGGATTCCTGACGCCATGACCGAGGTTTCCCCAGCCCGCCGTACCGCTATTATCGACGCCCTGCGCCGGGGCACGGTGCCCGCTACGGGACTCGACCAACTGGCGGTAGGTTTGGAGCACCTCGAACCGGTCATCATTGAAGAACTGGATAAGGTCGCCGGCGGGGCGGCTGTATTCAAGGCGATCCGGGGCGAATACGGCTCCGGCAAGACCTTTGCCTCCCGCTGGATTCAACAACACGCGCTGACCCGGAACTTCGCGGTGGCCGAGGTCCAGATCTCCGAACTGGAGACCCCGCTACACAAATTGGAGACCGTCTACCGACGTGCCACCGAAAGCCTGCGGACCACGGCCTTCGGATCCGGCGGTTTTCGCATGGTGCTGGACACGTGGCTCTACCAGGTGGAGAAGGATTCCGGTGGTTCAGATACCGTCTCAGAATCACTCGTCGAACAGCGTCTGGCTGCAGTGGCCGCAAGTGCACCGGTGTTTCCGCTGGCGCTTCGTTCCTACCGGCAGGCCGTCGTCGAGGATGACGTCACCACCGCCGACGGGCTGGCGGCCTGGCTCGGCGGGCAACCTTCCGTGGCGGCCTCCATCAAGCGCCGCGCCGGGGTGAAAAGCGAGTTGGACCATTACACCGCCATGGGGTTCCTGCGGGGCCTGGTGGAGATCCTGCGCGGTTCGGATCATGCCGGTCTGGTCCTGGTCCTCGACGAGGTGGAGACCCTGCAGCGGATGCGTGCCGATTCCCGGGAGAAGGCCCTCAACGCGCTGCGGCAGTGGATCGACGAGATCGATGCTGGCCACTACCCCGGCCTGTACCTGCTGATCACCGGCACCACCGCCTTCTTCGAGGGCAACCAGGGCGTGCGCCGTCTCCCGCCCCTGGATTCCCGCCTGCGGGTCGACTTCTCCGGCGATCCCCGGTGGGACAACCCCCGCCTCCCGCAGATCCGCCTGCAGGGCTTCACCCGGGACCGGCTCATTGAGGTCGGGCTCAAGGTCCGTGACCTGTACATCGCAGGTTCACCGGCCGGTGAGCGGATCCGTTCCGGGGCGGATGACGCATTCGTCACCGACCTCGCCGACGCTGTCGCCGGTGTCCTCGGTGGCCGGGTGGGTGTGGCCCCGCGTCAGTTCCTGCGCACCCTCATCGATGTCCTCGACCGGATCGAGCTGCACCCATCCTTTGATCCCCGCCACGACTACAGCGTGTCCATCCCGGAATCCACCATGTCCGAGACCGAGCGTGCTGCCGCCCAGGGCGTGGTAACCAACCCGGACGACATCGAGCTGTGAGCGCCGCTGGCCTCGATGCCCTGCACCCGGTGCTCATCCACCACATCGCCTCCACATTGCGGTGGCCCGGGTTGCGCCCCCTCCAGGAGGAGGCCGCCGCCCCGCTGGTGGCCGGGGAGGACGCCATCCTGCTGGCACCAACGGCCGGCGGCAAAACCGAGGCTGCCGCCTTCCCCATCCTGTCCCGCATGGCCGCCGAGGAATGGTCGGGGGTATCCGTTCTCTACCTCTGCCCCATCAAGGCACTGCTGAACAATCTCGAACCACGCCTGGCCGAGTACGCCGCGTGGCTGGGGCGCAGAGTGGCGGTCTGGCACGGCGACGTCGGACAGTCCGCCCGCCGCCGCCTCATCGCCGACCCGCCGGATATCCTGCTGACCACCCCGGAATCACTGGAGGCCATGCTGGTCAGTCGCGGAGTTGATACCGCAGCCTTCCTCGGTGGGGTGCAGGCCGTCATCATCGATGAGGTCCACGCCTTTGCCGGCGATGACCGCGGATGGCACCTCTCCGCCGTCCTCTCCCGCCTGGAGACTCTCACCGGCCGTCGGCTGCAGCGCATCGGCATGTCCGCGACCGTGGGTAACCCGCAGGCCCTGCTGGCCTGGCTCCAGGGTGGCCGGGAAGACCGCCCGGGGAGGGTGCTCTCACCAGGTGTCACACCCGGGACCGTGACACCGGCAGACATCACCGTTGACTACGTGACCAGCGTGGCCGCTGCCTCCCTGTTGCTGTCCAAACTCCACCAGGGTGAAAAACGCCTCGTGTTCGTGGATTCCAGGCGCAGAGCAGAGGAACTGGGCGCAGCTCTCCGCGAGCGAGGGGTACAGGTGTACCTATCCCATTCCTCCCTCTCCGCTGATGAACGACGCCGCGCAGAAGATGCCTTCGCCAATGACCGGGACTGCATCATCGTGGCCACCTCCACCCTGGAACTGGGCATCGATGTCGGAGACCTGGACCGGGTCATCCAGATCGGCACCCCAGGCACCGTATCCTCCTTCCTACAGCGGCTGGGCCGCACCGGACGCCGCGCCGGAACATCCCGCAACTGCCTGCTGATCACCATCGACGATGAGGACGGCCTCATCCACACCCTTGGATTGTTGCAGGCGTGGTCGCAGGGATATGTCGAAAAGGTCACGCCCCCACCACTGCCGATGCACCTTGCTGCCCAACAATTCCTGGCCGCAGCCCTGAGTAACGGCACCATCAACCTGGGCACATGGCGTCGGCTGTGGGCCGCAACCCCGCTGATGTCGGAGGAAGCACTGGGGATCCCTCCCGAACACATCCTCGATCACCTCATTTCCTCCGGCATGCTGGAAACCGACGGCGGCCAGGCGTTCATCGGGGTTGAGGCTGAAAAAGCCTTCGGGCGCCGACACTTCATGGAGCTGCTCTCCGCTTTCACCACCCCACCGGTGTTCACCGTCACCGACGGGCGCTATGACATCGGCACCGTGGAGCTGCGGACCATGCTCTCCGCTTCAGCGTCCGGTGCATCCAGCCCCGCCGCCCCAATGACGTTGTCGCTTGCCGGGCGGTTCTGGAAGGTGACCTCAATTGACTGGCGACGCCACCGTCTCCTCGTGGAACGCAGCGACACCGGATCTGTCACCCGGTGGGGTTCGGTCTCCCGGGGATTCGGTACCGAGGTCACCGCCGGGATGCTCGCGGTGCTGCGCGGGCAGGACCCGGCCGGTGTCACACTCACAAGACGCGCTACCGAAATGATCGGTCATCTCCGTGATGATTACGCCGAATTCACCCCCTCAACCGACGGGATGATCTATCGACCCACCTCGCGGGAAACCGCCTATGGACAGCTGTGGACCTGGGCTGGCACGGCAGCAAACCAACAGCTTGTGTCTGATCTCGGCCCTGACCTCGGCATGGAACTGGCACCGCAGCGCCAGCGGATCCGCCACGACCGGATCTTCATCCACCCGGACATCGCCGAATCCGAGTTACGTACACGGATCCGCGAGTCACGGGACCTACCACCGGAACAACGCCCCCTGCCCGAGATCAATGAGGATGCCCTCGATGAATTGAAGTTCTCGCAGGCATTACCCCGGGAATGGGCAATGCAGGTGCTGGCTGTTCGTCTGGTCAGTGAATAGCGCGTAGGCATCGGCCAGTCAGGTGCTTCTACGACCTGTCTACTCCTTCATTGTCGAGAAGCCCGGTTCACCCATGCCTTCGCTTCCCAGTCCAGAGGTGCGACGCATTCACCCTGATCTGCGATCGCACCACGAAGCTGTTCTTGATAGGTGCGGTATTGCTCCCCGCTGAGCTTCGACCACTTCTTTCCTCCTGGTGGCCGTGGCACTGCGATGCCCAGGGTCGGGTCCTCGGCTTCCTCATACACAATGCTGTCCACCGGTACGTGTAGGTAGGAATAGACCTCCAGCACAGCGGGATGCTGGAGGACGGCTAGATACTTCAACGTCATATTGATCCACTTCTGCGCATGCCCATAGGTGAAGTCGACCTTCTTGTTCTTATCGCCGTGAGGATGCTCTTTGAAGAAACTGATGCGATCTAGGCACCAACGCTCATGACGGTCATCGAAGTCCTGTTGATCACGAACAGGGTCCGTCTCGAGCTGGGTGATGACCCCATAGAGGGAGGAGTGAGTCTCGTCGAGCAGCTTATTCTTCTTAGGATGGGTACCGATGTGGGTGAGGGTGCGACACAGATCCCGGTACGCCCGATGGGATACAGCTTCGATCGCCTTCTTACTTTTCGGGGGAACTTCCTGAGCTACATTGGGTCCGAAATAGAAGGCAATGAGGTTGGCGATCCTAGCGTGCTCATCCATACCGACCACCTTATTGACTGGTTGCTGCGTGCGAAAGGATATCGCGGTTGTCGAGGAGGCTTGTGTACTTTTTCAGATCCGAGGGACCTGCGACTGCCCTGAAACATAGTGCCATTGACCGCCAAGAAAAGGCCCTGCGATTTGCGTCGCAGGGCCTTATCAAAGGGACAGTCAGCTCGAAAGCTCGTCTCCTTCTTCGACTCCGGAAGACCGGTGCCGGTACATGTGCAACAGTATTACCTTGAAAGTCCGAATGCAAGGCAAGGATTGGCGTGAACAGACCTAACCATGTAGCCCCGAAAACGCTGTTAGAAACACTCCCCCACGACCGTGCTGAATCTTACCTCAATCATTGTTCAGGAAACTCAGCTAGCGCTTCCGCTCTTTACCTGTGGGGAATGGATATGGCTGCAGCTCTGCATGAAGTGTTGAGCATGACTGAAGTCGCCGTTCGTGGCGCTATTGATGCACAGCTCCAGAGTTTCGCGAAAAGCCACGGTGTAACTACCGGTGAATGGATCAAAGAGAAAGATTCGCTTCCTCACCTTTCAGAGCTCAGGTTCGCGAACGGTAGACCTCTTTTCGATCATGCCTCGTTGCGCAGGATGTCACGGAAACAGGAAGGTGGCCGAACAAGGATGCATCCGCGCTCCCAGGCCAGTACGTCTCATGGTGATCTCATCGCTCAGGTGATGTTTGGGACATGGGGAGCAATGTTGCCAGATAAGAATGATTCCCGACCCCAGTCAGTACAGGAGGCCATCAACAGTCTTTGGCGTGAAGCACTGCAGGAGGCTTTTCCCCACCGAATCACGACTATTCGACGGTTCACCGCTCCCCAAACTATTGGTGATCATGTCCGTGTTTCTGCCACGCTTCGCAACAGGGTGAATCATGTTGACTCCCTGTTAAACGTAGATGTCGAGTCCTATCTTGAAAATACGATTGCACCTCTACTCCAGGCAATCGGCCCTGAGATTAAGCAGGTGATCATGGCCCAATCTCGTGTGCTCGCGGTCTGGCAACGACGGACGGTCCCGATGATCGGACCTGGGTTGAACATCAAACAGATCAGTCGGAACCATTGATCCTCACCACAATGCAGATTTCGCGACCTGCACGAACCCTTGCACTAACCCAACCAACACAAAAACCGAAGGCCCCAAACCCTTTCGAGTGTGGGACCTTCGGTTAGTGCAGTCAGGAACTGCGTGTTGTGCCCGGGGGGGGACTTGAACCCCCACGCCCTTGCGGACACTGGCACCTGAAGCCAGCGCGTCTGCCATTCCGCCACCCGGGCTGGGTGCTTCTTGCGACTTGTCTAAGATAGCATGCACCCCACGGGCAATACCAAATCCGCAGTTCAGCGCATTTTTCCAACACCCGCGACACTCTAAGCAAAATCCCCTGTCTGCTATTGAACCTATAACTTCTGGGGTCCAGCCCCCTATAATGACGCTATCGTGCGTTTGCCTTATCTCGCCCTGGCACGGCCTTGCTAACGGGGTCTCTCTGAGTCCTGAATGTGGATCCTGGTCACAGGGCGGGACAAACGCATGTTCTTAGGCGTTTTTGTCTATGGAATGCACATCTATTTATTAAGGAGGTCGCACCAGTTGGCTGGTTATGGTCGAGTGGCTAATGCGATGAACAGTCTGGCGAAGCTGGACAGTTCTTTGCAGCGCGGCCTCGATAATGCGTTGGCGTTTGTCTTTAGGGGTCGTGTTGTTCCGGCTGAGCTTGAGGAGTTGCTCAAGCAGGAGGCTGAGGACAATGTGGTCCACACGGCGGACGGTTATGTGGAAGCACCGAATGTGTTCAAGGTGTCGGTGAGCCCGAATGATTTCGCGAATCTCCTGGAGACTTCCCCGGATCTGGCTGGCCGTTTCGCTGATCAGATGATGAGGTTCTGTAGGAATCATTCGTGGTCGTTGGCGGGTCCGGTGGTGGTGTTGATCGCTGAGGATTCCGCACGGCACACGGGCCAGTTGAAGTCGGACTCGGAGAAGGATCCGGATCCAGAGCTGAATAGTGGTTTCCTGCCTATGGACGGTGATGGTGTTTTAGCTGTCACAGAAAGTGAGTCGAAGAACGTGTCCGACAATTCTCCTTATTCCGGTACCGAGTTCCTGCCCGCTCAGGAGGCGGCGCGTCCCCTGACCCACGGTGCACCGAGGGTGCAGACCAACGACAACCGTCATGTGGTGCCACAGTCGTCCGGGCCGGTGGTGACCCTGCTGTTGCAGGATGGCTCCAGTCGCACCTATCTGGTGAAGGAGGGGTCCAACATCATCGGTCGTAGCAATGATGCAGATCTACGCCTGCCGGATACGGGTGTGTCCCGTCAGCATGCCGAGATCACCTGGGATGGCCGTGATGCGATCCTGGTGGATCTGAAGTCCACCAACGGCACCACGGTCAATGACACCCCGGTGGAGAATTGGCTGCTGGCTGATGGCGATGTGATCACGGTGGGACATTCCAATATCGAAGTACGTATTGTCAGCCCGTAACGGGAAAGGGTGAGTATGGATTCTCTGGTCCTTCTTGGGCTGCGCGTGGCGCTGATCGTGGTGCTGTGGCTTTTTGTGCTGCTGGCGCTGCGTGCCATGAAAAACGATGTGAAGGTGGTGGGTGCGGCGTCGAAAAGCACTACGGTGGCCGCCCCCCAGGGGCTCGCGCGCGCCTTCAACCGTTCCACCCCACCACGTCTGCTCACCGTCATTGAGGGGCCGCTGGCCGGGTCCTCGATGGAGGTTGCGGATGACATGGTGATCGGCCGCAGCCCGGACTGCACGTTCGTGGTCGGCGATGATTACGCCTCGGGCCGGCATGCCCGCATCTTCAAGCGGGGTGCGGAATGGTTTGTGGAGGATCTGGATTCCCGCAACGGCACCTTCGTCAGTGGCGTGCGCATCGACCAGCCGGAGCAGATCGAGCTGGGTACCGATATCCGGGTCGGACGCACGACGGTGAGGCTTGTGCCCTGATGCTGAAACTTGATTATGCGGTGGCCTCCGACCGGGGTCTGGTGCGCAGCAACAATGAGGACTCCGCCTACGCGGGCCCCTACCTGCTGGCGCTTGCCGACGGCATGGGCGGCCACGCAGCCGGCGAGATCGCCTCGCAGCTGATGATCAACCACCTGCGCGCCCTGGACACCTACCCGGGCGACAATGACATGCTCGCACTGCTGGGCATGGTCGCCGATGAGGCCAACGCCGCGCTGGCGGAGGGCATCCGCGAGGACGCCACCCGCGACGGGATGGGCACCACGCTCACCGCGTTCATGTTCAACGGACGCGAGCTGGGCATGTGCCACGTCGGCGACTCCCGGGCGTATCTGCTTCGCGACGGCCAACTGACCCAACTCACAGTGGACGACACCTTCGTCCAGTCTCTGGTCGCGGAGGGCAAACTCGATCCCGAGGATGTCTCCACCCACCCGCAGCGCTCCCTGATCCTCAAGGCCTACACCGGCCACCCGGTCCAGCCCACGCTGCAGAACATCCCGGCGCTGGCCGGCGACCGCCTGCTGCTGTGCTCCGATGGCCTGTCCGATCCGGTCACCCACAGCACCATTGAGGAGACCATGCGCACCGGCACCCCGCAGGACGCCACCCGCCGCCTGGTGGAACTGGCCCTGCGCTCCGGTGGCCCGGACAATGTCACCGTGGTGATCGCCGACATCGTCGAGGTCGACGGTGATGATCCCTCGGTGGTGGGCACCGCCCCCGTTACCGCGGGTGCGCTCAACGGTGAGCAGCCGGATGATGCCCGCCCGGACACGGCCGCCAGCCGTGCCGCGGCGATCAGCCGGCAACCCAAGAGCATCGAACCGGTGCCGGAGATAGCGCAACCACCGGAGAAAACCTCGCGCAAACTCCCCGTCCTGGTCGTAGCCCTGGTCGTCCTCATCGGTCTCGTGGCCGCGGGATGGTGGGGCTACACCCGTATCCAAGCCACCTACTTCGTCACCACAACAACCGAGGACACGATCGCCGTGGAACAGGGCGTGGACTACCGGATCTTCGGATTCGACCTCCACGAACCGTACAAGGTGGCCTGCATCGACCGGAACGGGCAGCTGACCCTGGTGGACAACTGCACCACCGATCCCCCATTCACCCTGGATGACCTCCCGGAGAATCTCCGGGGCAGCATCCAGGACCTGCCATCGGGATCCTATGACGATGTCCAGGCACAGATGCAACGACTGGCACAACAGGCCCTCCCGGCCTGTGTGTCCACACAAGAAGGCGGATTCCGCGACAGACCTGGCGTGAACTGCAGGGAGGTGTCATGAACGTGACTGAGAGATTGAAACTACGTCGCACGGAGATGTGGCTGCTCGTGGTGGCCACCCTCGTGGTGGCGGTCATGCTCGTGAGTCTCGAGCTGGCCATGGGCAATGAACTGGACACCCAGGTACTGGTGCTGATCACCGGTTACCTGGGCGTGCTGGTGGTCGCCCACCTGGCCATGTGCTGGGTGGCGCCGTTTGCCGATCAGATCATGCTGCCGGTGGCGGCCACCCTCAACGGCATCGGCCTGGTGATGATCTACCGCCTGGACCTGGCCACCGGGTACACCACCGTCAACAGTCACCTGATGTGGACCTTCATCGGGGTGGTGATCATGATCGGGGTGCTGGTGGTCCTGCGGGACCACAAATCCCTCTCCCGGTACTCCTACCTGCTGGGCATCGTGGGACTGTTCCTGCTCGCCCTGCCCCTGGTGTGGCCACAGCCCGCCGGGGTGGAGGCACGCATCTGGATCTGGCTGGGACCGTTCTCCCTGCAGCCGGGTGAGTTCTCCAAGATCCTGCTGCTGCTGTTCTTCGCGCAGCTGCTGACCACCAAGCGCGCACTGTTCGCCGTGGCGGGCAAGCGTTTCCTGGGCCTGGATTTCCCCCGCCTGCGTGACCTCGCCCCCATCCTCGTGGTGTGGGCACTGGCGATCCTCATCATGGCCGGCGCGAATGACTTCGGCCCGGCGCTGCTGTTGTTCTCCACTGTCCTGGTGATGGTCTACCTGGCTACCGGACGCGGCTCGTGGCTGCTCATCGGCGCCGTTCTGGTGGCCGTGGGTGCCTATGCCGTATACCAGGTGTCCGCCAAGATCCAGGAGCGCGTGCAGAACTTCATCGACCCGATCGCCCACTATGACACCACCGGCTACCAGCTGTCCCAGTCCCTGTTCGGCATGAGCTGGGGCGGGGTCACCGGCACCGGTGTGGGCCAGGGATACCCCAACATGATCCCCGTGGTGCACTCCGACTTCATCCTCGCCGCCATCGGTGAGGAGATGGGCCTGGTCGGCCTGTCAGCCGTGATCATCCTCTTCGGCATCCTGGTCACCCGCGGCATGAAGGCCGCGCTGGCCACCCGCGACACCTATGGAAAGCTGGTGGCCTCGGGCCTGTCCATGACCATCATGATCCAGGTGTTCGTGGTGGTTGCCGGCATCTCCGCACTGATGCCCATGACCGGTCTGACCACCCCGTTCATGTCCCAGGGTGGTTCCTCCCTGATGGCCAACTACATCCTCGTGGCGATCCTGCTGCGTATCTCCGACAGCGCCCGTCGCCCCGCGATGATGCGTGCGCGTGAGGCCGCCGGTGCGCCCGGTGCTGCGTCCGCCAGGGAAGTATCCGCATGAACAAATCCATCCGCATCACCTCGCTCTTCGCGCTGGTCCTCATCGTGATCCTGCTGGCCAACCTCACCTGGATCCAGGGCTTCCGCGAGGATGAACTGGCCCAGAACCCGCTGAACAGCCGCAACTTCCTCGAGGCTAAATCCACCCCGCGCGGGCAGATCTCCGCCGGGGGTCAGATCCTGGCCGAGTCCTACCAGGATGACAACGGCTACTACCAGCGTCAGTACGTCACCAGCCCCCAGGCCTTCGGCCCGGTCCAGGGCTACCTGTCCGATATCTACGGTGCCGCTGGCCTGGAACTGGGGTACAACTCGGTGCTCAACGGCACCGACGCATCCCTGTTCACCTCGCAGTGGCTGGATGTGCTCACCGGCGCCCCGACTCGGGGTGCCAACATCGAACTCACCCTCGACCCGGATCTGCAGCAGACGGCCTACAACCAGCTGAGCAACAACGGTTATGAGGGTGCCGTGGTGGCCCTGCGCCCCAGCACTGGTGAGGTGCTGGCCATGGCGTCCTCGCCCAGTTTCAACCCCAATGCCATTGTGGATCCCGCCACCGCGGAGAACGCCTGGGCGGAGTACACCTCGGATCCGCAGTCACCACTGCTCAACCACGCCACCCAGGAATCACTGCCCCCGGGATCGATCTTCAAGATCATCACCACCGCGGCCGGTCTGAACAATGGCTACTCGGCTGATTCCACGGTCACCGCGGAGGCTGCGGTGACTTTGCCTGGCACCAACACCACCCTGACCAACTACGCCGGCCAGAGCTGTGACGGTGGCGGCACCACCACCCTGCAGACCGCCTTCGCCCTGTCGTGCAACACCGCGTTCGTGGAGATGAGCGTGGATGTCGGCGCCGACGCCCTGCGCGATGCCGCCGAGGGTTTCGGCGTGGGTGAAACCTACGACCTGGGTATCCCGAATGTCCCGGGTGGTCTCGGCGAGATCCCCGATGACGCGGCCCTGGGGCAGAGCTCCATCGGTCAGCGCGATGTGGAGATGACCGTCCTGCAGGCAGCCGTCATGGCGGCCACCGTGTCCAACGGTGGTGTGCGGATGGAACCCTACCTGGTCTCCCGGGTGACCGGTCAGGACCTCAGCGAACTGTCCACCCACGATCCGGATTCCGCCGGTGGTATCGACCAGGACATCGCCGAGCAGATCACCGAGCTGATGAAGGCATCCGAACGCAACACCGCCGGATACACCGGCGCGGATATCGCCTCCAAGACCGGCACCGCCGAACACGGTGCCGAGGGCACCCCACCGCACACCTGGTACGTCGCCTTCGCCGGTGATGTCGCCGTGGCCGTGCTGGTGAAAAACGGCGGCGGCATGGGTAGCAGCGCAACCGGTGGTGCCGTGGCGGCACCCATCGGTCGCGCAGTGCTCCAGGCTGCCGGAGGATTGAACTGATGAACACCGCAGATGACCATGCCAAACAGCGGCTCCAGGAACTGATCGGCCCCGATTACACACTGCAGTGGATCGTGGGCCACGGTGGCATGTCCACGGTGTGGCTGGCCGATGACACCGTCAACGACCGCGAGGTGGCCGTGAAGGTGCTGCGGCCGGAGTTCTCCGACAACACCGAGTTCCTCAGCCGGTTCCGCAACGAGGCCCAGGCCGCGGAGAACATCCACTCCGAGCATGTGGTCACCACCTATGACTACCGCGAGGTGGCGGATCCCGCCGGGCACACCTTCTGCTTCATCGTCCTGGAGTACATCCGTGGCGAGTCCCTGGCGGACATGCTCGAGCGCGAGGGTGCGTTGCCGGAGGAACTTGCCCTGGATGTCATGGAGCAGGCCGCCCACGGGCTCAGCGTGATCCACCGGATGGGTCTGGTGCACCGGGATATCAAACCGGGCAACATGCTCATCACCGCCAATGGCATCCTCAAGATCACCGATTTCGGTATCGCCAAGGCCGCTGCGTCGGTGCCCCTGACCCGCACCGGCATGGTGGTGGGCACCGCACAGTATGTCTCACCCGAGCAGGCCCAGGGCCACCAGGTGACCCCCGCCAGTGATGTCTACTCACTCGGCGTGGTCGGTTATGAAATGCTCTCCGGGCGTCGACCCTTCACCGGGGATTCCTCGGTGTCGGTGGCCATCGCGCACATCAACGAAGCCCCACCGCAGATGTCCACGAGTGTCTCCGCGCAGGCCCGTGAACTCATCGGCATCGCCCTGCGCAAGGACCCGGCACGCCGGTTCGCCGACGGCAATGAACTGGCGCGGGCGGTGTCCGCGGTGAGGTTGGGCAACCGACCACCGCAACCGCACAGCCCGGCGGTACAGGCGACGGCGGTCGCGCCGTCGCCAAGCGCCTCGACGGCGATGCTCGGCCAGGTCGCGCGCCCCACCACCTCGGTGCCGGCCTCCCCCACCGTGCTGCCCGCACGTCAGGAGAAACGCGGATCCGGGGTGGGCCTGGGTCTGCTCATCGCAGGCCTCGTCGCCGCGGTCATCGGCGGGATCATCTGGGCCGGTGCCACAGGCGTGTTCAGTGGCGATTCCGGGGAGACCACCACCCCGGAAACCATCACCCAGACCGTCACCCCGACGGAGACCACCACCTCCGAGGAACCCACGCTGGCACCACCCCCGGTGCAGCCGACGCGCCAACCGGTTCCCACCCCGGATGAAACGCCGACGCGGATTCCAACGACAACACAGGAGAGCCCCACGCGGGTCTCCCCCACCCCGGAGGAGACCGACGAGCCAGGGGAGCAGACCACCCCGGGCCAGCAGACCCGACCGACCGGTCTGCCCACCAACCCCGGTGGGCAGACCAACCCGGGCGGCACGAGCAACCCTGGCAACCCTGGTGCCACCGGCAACCCCGGCAATCCCGGTGCGCCGGGTACCAATGGTGGAAACGGTACCGGGAATGCTGGCGGTAATGCCGCCGGTGGTAATTCCCCGGACGCGGCGGATGAGCTTCTCATGTCGCTTGATGAATTGATGAATGTTGGAGGAAACCAGTGACCTTCGTGATTGCTGACCGTTATGAGCTGGGCGCCAGCATCGGCTCCGGTGGCATGAGCGAGGTGTTCGCGGCCACCGATCTGCTGATCGGCCGTGAGGTCGCGGTGAAGATGCTGCGCACCGACCTGGCCAAGGACATCAACTTCCGCGAGCGGTTCCGCCGCGAGGCCCAGAACGCCGGAAAATTGAGCCACCCGTCGATCGTCGCGGTGTTCGACACCGGTGAGGTGGACCGCGATGGGATCTCGGTGCCGTTCATCGTCATGGAACGTGTCCATGGCCGTGACCTGCGCGATATCGTGCGCGAGGATGGTACCTACAGCCCCAGCCAGGCCGCCACCATCATGATCCCGGTGTGCCACGCCCTGCAGTCCTCGCATGAGGCGGGCATCATCCACCGTGATGTGAAACCCGCCAACATCATGATCAACAACACCGGCGGGGTGAAGGTGATGGATTTCGGCATCGCCCGCGCCCTGGACGATTCCACCTCCGCCATGACGCAGACCGCTGCCGTTATCGGCACCGCCCAGTACCTCTCCCCCGAGCAGGCCCGCGGCAAACCCGCCGACGCGCGTTCCGATGTCTACGCCGCCGGCTGTGTCCTCTATGAACTGGTCACCGGCCGCCCACCGTTCGAGGGGGAATCCCCCTTCGCGGTGGCGTACCAGCATGTCCAGGAGGACCCGACCCCGCCGTCGGAGCACATCCCCGACCTCTCCCCCACCGCCGCACTCAATGTGGATGCGGTGGTGCTCACCGCCATGGCCAAGCACCCCGCCGACCGCTACCAGACCGCCGCGGAGATGGCCGCCGACCTCGAGCTGCTCTCGCGCAACGCTGTCTCCCGGGCGGCGCGTTCGCACGTCGAGAAGCCCGACGAGCCGGAGACCGTGGTGGTCCCCCAACGCTTATCGACGCCTCCACCCCCGCCCACCACCGCCATGCCCGCTGCCACAGCGGTGGCTCCTGCTGCTCCGACAGCGGTCGGTTCGAGGCCTGCGGCCGCCCCGCAACCCAAGCGCGGATCGAGGGCCCTGACCGTGCTGGCCATCGTGCTCACCCTCGGTGTCATCGGTGTGGGTGGCGCGTTCACCTATGACTTCCTCAACAACACCACCACCGCCACCACCCAGCAGATCCCCAACATCGTGGGCCTGCCGGAGAACGAGGCGGTCCTGGAATTGGAGCGGCTCGGTTTCACCGTCGTCCTGACCACCGAACCCAGCCCGGATGTGGCCGAGGGCCTGGTCATCCGCACCAGCCCCAATGTGGGCTCCGAGATCCGTGAGGGCGCCACCGTCACCCTGACCATCTCCAGCGGACGCGAAGTGGTCACCATCCCGGATGTCACCGGCCTCACCCTCGCCGAAGCGACCCAGGAGATCGAGGGCGCCGGACTGGTCCTCAACCAGTCCATCCGCGAGGAGAACTCCGACGACTACCCCGCCGGCACCGTCATCCAACAGAACCCCCAGCCGGGTGGCGAAACCAGCGTGGGCGCAAGCATCACCCTGACCGTCTCCACCGGCCCCTCCCTGGTCCGCGTCCCCGTCATCACCGGCATGCAGTGGTCCCAGGCCGAGAGCAACATCACCTCACTCGGACTGGTTCCGGACATCTACTATGTGGACAGCCTCCTGCCCGAGGGTCAGGTGATCTCCGCGAGTGGTCAGGGCACCGAACTGCGACGTGGTTCCACCATCACCGTGGAGATCTCCAACGGCATGCTCATCGAGGCACCCGACCTGGCCCGACTGGATGTCGACAACGCCCTCGAGGCGCTTCGCGACGCCGGCTGGACCGCCCCGGACACCTCCCTGGCGGAAGGCGCCCCCATCCCCACCGGCGCACTCGTGGACCAGGGCCTCATCGGACTCCAGGAACCCAAACCCGGCGAAACCCTGCGCAAGGATGCGGTGGTGAACGTCCGCCTATACCGCTTCGACCTGACCGCCCTGGTCCCCGAACCTTGAAGGAATAGCCCCGCGACAAAGCCACCGCCGCCGGCCCCGGCGCCTGCCCCCGCGCCGCCGGTATTCCCACCTGGTTTCCCACAGCTGTTCCCACAACCCTGATCCGGTCGATGGCAGCGGGAGCCTGCAGATGGCCGGTAGTGGCAGCTGTAGAGCTACCGGGAACCCCACTGGTACGTTAAGCTCGTAGAACGAACGTACCGGTTGTTTGACCCCCCCAAACGACGTTGAAGATGAAGGTGTAAGCACGTGCCCAAGGCAAAAGTTACCAAGAACTCGATCGCGCCGGTCTCCAGCAACCCCAGCGCCAACCGCACCCCGGTGAAGATCAACTCCACCGGCACACCCATGTGGTACAAGGTCATCATGTTCGGCTTCATGCTGCTCGGACTCCTCTGGCTGATCGCCAACTACCTCGTCGGCCCCCAGATCCCCTTCATGAACGAACTGGGCGCCTGGAACTACGGCATCGGCTTCGGACTGCTCATCATCGGCCTGCTGATGACCATGGGCTGGCGTTAACCCCCCTACAGCTTCAGGCCCCTCTGACCGGGTGCCACCGCGGATGACCCCCGCGGTGGCACCCGGTTTTTTGCTGTCCCCTCCATAAGCGGAATGCGGGTCGTGTGGGGGCCGGGGCCCTGAGGGGTACCCGGGGCGGCAGCATGGACCGGAGCGGATCCTTGAGGGGAAAACGGGCATCGGGAGTGGGAAAGCGTGGTGCACGGGCCTGAGAATAGTGGGTTTCGGTTCCCCTCCACCCCTGAAAGACGGTGTAGTTTTTGTAATTACATAATTGAACTGGTGTGCCTGTTGAACCTCACAGGTGATGTTCGATTCAATATCCGGTGTGAACTGCGGATATATTCCGCTTACCTATCATTCAGGGCCTCCTGCTTTTGTCGAACACATAGCCTATTAATTCTTTTCCACGTCCTGCAGCAAACCCTCCTCAACAGGTGGGAAAGTTATCCACAGCCACAGCGAGTTACACACATGTAATTGTGGATAACTGTAAATGGTGGCTCGGGAGAAAAGTTATCCACAGGCTGTGGAGAGGTCTGTGGATGGGTGGTCCCGGAAGCCAAGTTTTTGTTATTTCCCGTTCCTCCACAGCCTGTGGATAACTCTGTGAACAGTTTCCACGGGCGCGGTATCTGTTCGAATAGCACAGGTCATTTACCGGGTTTTTCAACCATAACCCCATGTTCGAACGACAAACGCGCTGTTCAGCACAATCGAATTACAAGAATGTGACTATCCACAGTGTGGATAACATCTGTGGATAAGTCTGGTGATTGTCGTTTCTTCACATTATCCACAACAGGTGTGGAATTCAATGTGGGATGATGAACCGTTGATGTGCGCAAAGTTAAATCTTGTCATTTCACATCGTGTGCATAACCCTGCCCCTGGGGATAAAAAGATGCTGGGCGCTTCCAGTACGAAGGAAGCGACCAGCATGTGATGAACTTTGTTAAACGGGGGTGGATTAGGCCATATTTCAGGGGTAGGGAATGCCCAGGAAGAGCACCACGATGACCACTACCAGCCCACCCAGGGCGATGATCCACTGGGTCCGGCGGGTCCGAGCACGGACCATGGGCCACACCAGCAGCGCACCCGTAATCAATCCTCCCAGGTGGCCCCACAGGGAGACATTGACGGCCAGGAAGGTGTAACCGATGTTGACGGCGATCAGTGCCAGCGGGGCACGCAGGTCCGCCCCGCGGAGGTAGAACAGGCCCACCAGGATGGACATCATGGCGTAGACGGCACCGGAGGCACCGGCGGTGGGGCTGAGCGGATCAAACCACACCACCGCGGCAGAGGCGCCGATACCACCGACGAAGTACATGACGGTGAACAGTGCCGGTCCGAAATAGTTCTCGATCTCACGTCCCAGCAACCAGAGCAGCACGAGATTGAGGAGCATATGGCCGGGTCCGATGTGGAGGAACATGCCACCGATGGCCCGGAGAGCTCCGATGCCGTCGGTCATGGCCGGCGCCCAGAGGATCCAGCTATCCGCCAGGGGGCTGTCCCAGAGGTTGTTTTGCACCGATCGGGACTGGATGGCGGTGATGAGGTAGACCGCGATGACGACCAGCGAGATGGTGGTGCTGGCCGGTGCCTGGCGGTAGATATCTGTCGTTTTCACTGTGGGGTGTCTCCATAACAGTGTCTGCATGAAGGGGTGGGGACAAAAATCAGGCCCCGCCAGTAGCTGGCGAGGCCTGATCGATAAGGGAAAACCCTTGAGAACCTACTTGATGATCTCGATGGACTCGATGACAACCGGCTCGGTTGGGCGGTCCATGCGGTCGGTCGGGGTGGTGCCGATGGCGTCGACGACCTTCTGGGACTCCGGATCGGTGACCTCACCGAAGATGGTGTGGGCGTTGTTGAGGTGCGGGGTCGGGGTGGTGGTGATGAAGAACTGGGAACCGTTGGTGCCCGGGCCTGCATTCGCCATGGCCAGCAGGTAGGCGCGGTCGAAGCGCAGCTCCGGGTGGAACTCGTCGCCGAAGTTGTAACCGGGGCCGCCACGGCCGGTGCCGGTTGGGTCGCCGCCCTGGATCATAAAACGGTCGATGACGCGGTGGAAGACGGCGCCGTCGTAGAACGGGCCCTCCTGGGAGCCGGATGCGTTGGCGGTCTTGTATTCCTTGGTGCCCTCGGCCAGGCCGATGAAGTTGTCCACGGTCTCAGGGGCGTGGTTTCCGAAGAGGTCGATGGAGATGTCTCCACGGTTGGTGTGCAGGATAGCGGTTGCGGTCTTCAAAGTCATGGAAACCACTATAACCCCAACCAAGCGTCCGCATGTTTCACTAGTCTGGGGTTTTAGAAAATGCTTCCGAGCAAAGGAGAACATTAAATGAAGACTCTTAGCGCAGCAGCGATGGGACTGTCCGGTGCCCGTGCGGCATATAAGGCCTACTCGAATTACAAGAACGAGACCAAGAACAAGGCGTATGACGCATTGTCGTCCGCGGCGGAGAACTACGGCCCGAAGGCCGAGGACGCCATGGAACAGGCCCGGGACAAGTATGACGAGTCCATGAAGAAGGCCGGCGAGGTCACCAAGGCTGCCCGTGCCCGCCTGGAAAAGGCCATCGCCGCAGCAGAGGAGAAGGGCGACAGCGCCCTGCCGGAACTGCGGTCCAAGAACAAGAAGCTCAGCCGCAAGGTGCGTCGCCAGGCAGCGAAGCAGGAGAAGAAGTTGAACAAGAACGACAAGGACAGCCACTGGGTGCGCAACCTGGCGCTTCTCGCGCTGACCGCCTCCGGTGTCGCAGCACTGGCCTACGCCCTGATGAACAAGGACAAGAACACCCCGGGCACCACCCCACCACGGGTCCAGGACGAGGAGCAGACCCCGGTGCAGGAGGCTGTCGACGGCGATGACGCCGCAGCCGCAGACGAGCCGGTGCTGGTGTACTCCACCGAAACCGGTGATGATGCCGCAGCCGAGGTCCCTGCAGATGACGCGGTGGAGAACCTCGCCTCCGAGCTCGAGGCCGACGCCGCCGGCGATGCAGACCTCGCAGCAGATGCCGCTGACGTGGCAGAGCCCACCGCGGATGCCGCAGACGAAACCCCCGAGGATGTCGACGCCCTCCTGGAGGACCTCTCCGACGCAGAGACCATCCAGGCCGAGGCCGACGCGGTCCAGGCTGAATACGACGCCAAGAACGCCCCGCAGCGCGAGCAGAGCGACAAGGATAAGTAAGACACCTGGGAGTCACCCCTCCTGAACGACCAACAGCCACTCCCCTCATCGGGAGTGGCTGTTGTGTTTTCCCAGGTTATTAAGCCAGTTACTCTCCGGCGGGAACAGCGATCTCGAGATGCGCCAGGGTGTGCATGAGATCGAGGAACTTCTCGGGAGTCAACCCTGCCTCCATCACGGCCTGACGGGCGGCGTTCTCCAGAGTGGCCACACTGCTGTGCACCTGATCATGGACATCCCTACCGCGGTCGGACATGAAGACCACAACCTTGCGCCTGTCCACGGGGCTGGCCTCGCGATATACCAGCGCTGCTGATACGAGCTTGTCCACGGCGCGGGTCAAGGTCGCACCCTGACACCCCGATGCCGCGGCGATTTGGGTCATGGCTGCACCATCGTTCCGGGTGACGGCCTCAAGAACCATCCATTCATCCAGGGTGAAGTTGTGCTGTGCCACGACGGTGCCCAGCAATGCGGTGAGTGTTTTCGCCTCCTGCACCGCTATTGTGACTAGTGACTCAGAAATGTTGGTAATGTGATCTGGATCAGCACGCGAGTCGCGCTGATTCTCCCGGGTTTGCATCAGTGGACTCCTCACACACGGTGCCAATCTGGCTGGAACATCAGTCACCTGCAAGTTTAGTAGAATCCTTCCACTTTAAACATTTGAGAATGGTTAATTTTCGGATTCAATAATTTCATCTGTGGTCAGCGCAGCGGATGACCTGAAGCCCCTCCGTCGCGTAACCGTCTTCCCCCTTCACACCCCGAGGCGACCATCCCGAGGAGGTTTACCACCGTGTCCCCCACATCCAATCGTCGTCCCCTCACATTCCTGAACCGGGATTCCCCCCGTGGTGATGTCTACCGGATCGGCATGCTTGTCCCCTTCCAGGGGCCTGCGGGTATCTTCGGGCCCTCCTGTGTGGCGGTGGCGGAGCAGGCGAAGATCGAACTGAATGCTACCTCGGGCATCGGTGGCCGGGAGATTGAACTGGTATATATCGATGGTGGCCGGGATCCGGATACCATCACCCGTGAGGTGGCGGCCCTGGTTCAGGGCGGTGGCATTGATGCCATCACCGGTTGGCATATCTCCTCCATCCGGAAGAAACTGGTGCCGGTCCTCCGCAACCGGATCCCCTATATCTACACCTCACTGAGCGAGGGGGATGTGCCCAACCCCGGGGTGTTCCTCGCGGGTGAGGATCCCGAACAACAGATCTTCCCCGCCCTGAAATGGCTGCGGGAACATTTGGGGCACCGCAGTTGGTATGTGGTGGGTGCTTCCTATATCTGGCCGGTGAAGTCCCTGGAGAAGACGACTCTGGCGGCGAGTGACCTCGGTCTGAAGATCGTGGGCAGCACGCTCGTTGGTATGGGCGGTGGTGGTGACCCGCTGCTCCCCCGTGCTGTCGCTGCCAGCGGATGTGATGCTGTGCTGATGCTCCTGGTGGGTCAGGATGCCGTGGAGTTCAACCGCAGCTTCACCGACCACGGCCTGCAGAAGACAATCATCCGCTACAGCCCTCTCATGGAGGAGAACATGCTGTTGGCCAGCGGCGTCGATGCCACCGAGAACCTCTACTGTTCCGCATCCTATTTCCGCACGATGACCAGCAGTTCCGCGTTGGATTTCCTGGGAAGATATGTGTCCATCAATGGGATTACCGCCCCGCCCATGAACAACATGGCCCAATCCTGTTACCAGGGCGTCTACACGCTTGCCCACCTGGCACGACGAGGCCGCAGTGTGCGTCTGGAGGATTTCAACCGGATCATTGATGATCTGGAATTCGACAGTCCCCGCGGGATCATCAGATTCCGGAACAATCAGGCCATCCAACCGGTGAGTATCGCCCGGGCCGAGGGGTTTGATTTCAATGTGCTCAGCACCCTCACCCCTCATCTAGAGCATTAATGACAGTGCGGGTACCACCACAGCGACAGGGGCCAGGATCAGCCCGAAGAGGATGAAGGTCCGCCACCTGATCTGTACACCTGCCCGGAGAAGCTGATCGTGCCAGAGCAGGGTGGCCAGGGAGGCCCACGGGGTGATGATGGGCCCGGTGTTCACGCCGATGAGCAGGGCGAGGTATTCCTGCGTGGTGGTGACGGCGGGTTCCAGCGCCAGGAAGGCGGGGATGTTGTTGAGGAGGTTCGCGGCTACCGCACCGGTGGTGGCGATGGTGAGGGGGGTGGCGTCGTCAAGCATGGCCTGGACCAGCTGCGCACCGCCGAGCACGCTGACGGCGGTGGCCACGGTGGACATCGCTGTGGCCAGCAGCAGCGACGGCCAGGGAATGAGGTGGACGCGGAGGAGGTCAGGGCGTTTGATCCCCGCGAGCACCACCATGACCACCGCCGCCACGCTGCTGGACAGCCAGTACGGGATCGGGGACGCGAGGGCCGGCAGCAGCAGACCGAGGGTGATCAGGGAGGGACGCAGCAACGGGTCAGCCGTCGGTTGTTCCCGGCGGGGGCGATCGGCTGTGGTGCTGGTGACGCGTTCCGGCAGGCAGTTGATCAACAGGGCGGCACCCATTGCAATGCCGGTGGCGATGGTGGCTGGGACCCAGGCAGCGGTGATGTAGTCGAGCTCGGAGGCGAAACCACCACCGGATAGCGCCAACAGGTTGGTCAGGTTGGAGACCGGCAGATGCAGGGAGGCGATATTGGCGATCCACACCACGGCGAAGGCCACCGCCATGAGATTGAGACCGTTGCGCCTGGCCACCGCGATGGCCAGGGGTGTCAGCAGAATGGCGGTGGTGTCCAGGGAGAGGAACACCGTCACCACGATGCTGATGAGGATCAACCCCGACCAGAGAGCTTGTCGACGCGCGCCCGCCCTCACCGGGGCCACTGTCTCCAGGGCGCGGGTCACCGCGTCGAAGACGCCCACTTGGGCGGCGATATTGACCACCACGGACATGCCGGTGACAAAGGCGAAGATCGGCACGAGTCGACCGAACAGTGTGTAAGCCTCCGCCGCATCGGCGGAGACAAGCGCGATGGTGGCAACAACCGTTGCCACCATCGCGATGAGATTAACCCGTTGGCCCATGACTGTTTATAGTGGCACAGCCACGGATCCGGCGGACTCGCTGCTCTCCGTCTCCTCCCGGTTGCGGAAGAAGAACACCGAAACCACGTAGATCGCCGCAACACTGATCTGCACCATGCCGACGACCACGGGTGAGGTGGTCTCCCAGGAACCGCCGATCATCATCAGGGCCGGGATGGTGGCGGTGGTGAAACCCTGCAGTATCGCCAGGATGCCGGCAGATGGTGTCCACCATGCCCCCGGCACGATCAGCGCCAGGAAAAACGAGATGAACAACAGTGCCCAGGATGCCCACAACCAACCCATCTGTGGGGCTGCCCCGTCGGAGAAATTGATCATGGCCAGGACCGTGGCAATGATTGCCGCCCATCCGCAGTACCACCCCAGCGCCCTGCCGGATCCTCCCAGTAGGGAGTTCAATGCCACCGTGAGATAGGTGAAACCGAACAGCGCGAAGCCGACTGCGCCGAAGGTTGTGGTGGCAGAGGTGGGTGAATCCGGTTCCACAGATGCCACCAGCAACAGCGCGGCGAGGACAAGGGTGGATCCGGCAAGAAGGTTGATGGGTATCGCGGCTCTGCCATCAACACGACCGAGGAACACCAAGCCGTTGACAAGAAGCACCGCGCCGACAAAAAGCAAAGCCACATTAGACATGCTCTCGCTCCATGGGTCTTGTGAGGATGGGGATGACACGTGGCACCGGTGGGGTGGGGACAAACAGTGTGATCACTGATAACCGGCCGCCCGGGGCCACGTGAGCATGGGATTTTCTATGCGGTGGCGGTGGCACCCACCGGAGCACGCTTACCCTCCATCGGGTTGGTGGCCTCGATGATGGATCCCACCTTGAGCACGCGGGCTTCGTCGAAGGCACGACCGATGATCTGAAGGCCGATCGGAAGACCATCGGTCAGTCCGACCGGGACGGTCATGGCCGGCAGACCGGTGAGGTTGCTCGGGCCGGTGAAGCGGATGAAGTTGTCGATGAGATCCACATCCTGACCATTGAGCTTGGCGGTCGGTGACCCGATATTGGGTGCCATGACCGGCAGGGTCGGTGCGATGATGACATCGACGTCCTGGAGCGCCGCGGTGAACTCCTGCTTGATCTGTCGACGTGCCTGCTGGGCCTGGAGGAAGTCCACACCGGAGAACAACTCACCGAGTTCGAAGAGGAAACGGATGTCCGCGCCGAAATCATCGGGACGATTCTGCAGATCACGGTGGTGGATGGCTGAGGCCTCAGACAGACTGGTCGCCAGTTCGGTCCACTCACTGATCGCCAGGCTGGGGATCTTGACGGTCTTGAGGGTGGCACCCTGGCTGACCAGGTCCTCAATCTGCCTGCGCACCGCCTGCTCGATGGGTGAGTCGACATCGCGGAAGAAGTAGTCCTCCTCCACTCCGATGACCAGATCCCTGGCGTCCCCTCCCAGATCGGCGGAGTAATCCGGAACCGGGACATCAACGGCGGTGGGGTCACGGTGGTCGAAGCCTGCGATGGCCTGGAGTGTGGCGGCGGCATCAGCGACGGACTTGGACATCGGTCCGATGTGGTCCAGGGTCCAGGCCAGTGGGTAGCAGCCGTATTTGGCCACGCGGCCGTGGGTAGGTTTGAGTCCCACCAGGCCACAAGCTGCGGATGGGATACGGATCGAACCTGCGGTGTCGGTGCCGAGCGTGGTGAAGGACGCGTCGGAGGCCACCGCTGCTCCGGAACCGCCACTTGATCCACCGGGGACCTTGTCCGTGTTCCACGGATTCTGCACGGAACCGAAATGCGGTGAGTTGTTATCGATACCCCACGCATATTCGTGCATGTTGAGTTTTCCAGTGAGGACGATACCCGCCTCACGCAGCTTCTTCACCACCGAGGCATCATCCTGGGATACGAAGTCGCGGTGGATCTTGGAGGCCATGGTGGTGACCTCCCCGCCGACATAGATGTTGTCCTTGATGGCCATCGGGATGCCGTGGAGGGGGCCGCGGTAGTTGCCACCGGCGATCTCCTCCTCGGCGGCCTTGGCCTCCGCCAGGGCTGCGTCATCGCGGAAGGAGATGTAGGCGTTGGTTGTCTCATTGACCTCATGGGCGTGATCCAGAAGCGCCTGGGTGAGCTCCACCGGGGAGACTTCCTTGGCCTCGATCAGTTTGCCCACCTCGGTGGCAGTCTTGTTGAGCAGTTCCTTAGCCATTGTGATCTCCTCCCGGGAGGTTGCGCAGCGCAATATCCGCGTCGTCGAGGTTGATGTTGTCCAGATTTGCCTTGAGCTGTTCGATCTCAGCCCACTTGCTCTCGAGCTTCTGCAGATGTTCCTCGCTGGGGTGGATACCCTTCAGCGCGAGTAGATCCTTCACTGACACACTCATCAGATCTCCTTGTTCAGGGGTGGTAGAACGTTATGGGGCTTGGATGGGACATCCCGGTAGGGCCGGGAAAAGTCGGGGAGCTTGGGGAGGCTGTGGACCCGACCTGAGGTCTCAGATTTAAGACCATGTGAATTAGTTCCATTTGGAACTAATTCAGAGCATATGTGATCCAGGTGACATTGGCAAGGGGGTGTGGTGGTTTCCGGGAGATCAATTTTCTGCCCCCGAGACATGACAAAACCCCGCGTTCCCCTCCGGAGAGGGAAACGCGGGGCTGTCCTCGGAGTCCTTGACCGGGCCTACCGCTGCAGCTCGTGGCTGAGGGAGTCCAGTTCGCCGCCACCGGCCATCTGGAGGGTGAGTTCCTCCAGAGTGACCTTGTCGCGGGGAACGTCGAGGACCTGCCTACCCAGGTTGAGCAGGATAAAATGGTCACCCACCAGGTGTGCATGGTGGGGGTTGTGGGTGATGAAGATGACGCCGATGCCACGGTCGCGGGCGGCAGCGATGAAACGCAGGACCATGCCGGACTGTTTCACGCCGAGGGCGGCGGTGGGTTCGTCGAGGATGAGCACGCGGGCACCGAAGTAGATGGCGCGGGCGATGGCGACCACCTGGCGCTGACCGCCGGAGAGTGACGCGACGGGGACCTCGACGTCGTGAAGCTCAATGCCCATCCCACGCAGCTGCTCGTCGGTGATGCGACGCATCTCATCCTCACGCATCCGGCCGAGGCGGCCGGTGAGTTCCTGGCCGAGGAAGAAGTTGCGCCACACACTCATCTGTCCGACCACGGCGAGGTCCTGGTAGACGGTGGCGATGCCGGCGTCGAGGGCGTCACGGGGGGAGGTGAAGTCCACGGGTTCACCGTCGACAAGCATGGTGCCGGCGCTGGCGGGGTGCAGGCCGGACAGGATCTTGATGAGGGTGGATTTGCCCGCACCGTTGTCACCGAGCACGCAGGTGACGGCCCCGGCGCGCACCGACAAGGTGATGTCGCTCAGCGCGCTGAATGCGCCGTAGTTCTTGGAGATGCCCTCCAGGCGGATCAGTTCTGTCATGACCGCTCCTTGTTGAAGCGGGCGAACCGGTTATTAGTGATCACGGCGAACAGCAGCATGCCGCCGAGGAAGAACATGAACCAGTCGGGGTTCCAGCCGGCGTAGACGATGCCCTGGTTGGTCATGCCGAAGATGAGTGCGCCGATCATGGTGCCGATGACGGTGCCGCGTCCACCGGTCATGGACACGCCACCGATGACGGCGGCGATGATGTAGAGGAACTCATTGCCCACGCCCTGGCCGGCCTGGATGGAGTCGAAGGTGAACAGGTTGTGCATGCCCAGGAACCAGGCGGCGAAACCGATGAACATGAACAGGGTGATCTTCACGCGCTTGACGGGAACACCGACCGCGCGGGCGGCCTCCTGGTCACCGCCGACGGCGAAGATCCAGTTGCCGAAGCGGGTCTTGAACAGCAGGTAGGTGCCCAGAGCCACGAACAGGATCCACCAGAAGACGGTGATGCGGATGTTCACGCCGAAGATGGGGATGGAGCTGGCGAACACCGCACGCGCGGAGGGGAAACCCTCCATGTCGGCGATGGTCGGGGTGGCCACGGCCCCCGCAACGAGCTTGGTCAGTGCCAGGTTGAGGCCCTGCAGCATGAGGAAGGACGCCAGGGTGATGAGGAAGGAGGCGATCCTCGTCTTCACCACCAGGTAGCCGTTGAAGAAACCGATGGCCAGGGAGATCACCAGTGCCAGCAGTGCGCCCACCCAGGTGTTGAGCCACAGGTTGTAACTCAGCATGGAGGCGGCCAGTGCGGCGGTGGTGACGGCGACACCAGTGGACAGGTCGAATTCATCACCGATCATGAGCAGGCCCACGGCGATCGCCATGATGCCGATGGTGGAGCTGGCATACAGCACGGTGGCCATGGCATCCCAGGAGCGGAACGCCGGGGCGACGATCATGAAGAAGGCGAAGATGATGACCGCGCCGAGCAGACTGGTCAGCTCGGGGCGGCGGATGAGGCGGGTGAGCAGGTTGTCACCGCGCGCCGCCGCGGCAGGAGATTCAGTAACCGGGGTACTCATCGCAGACCTGCCTGTGCCGCGTCGGCGATGATGTCCACGTTACTGACATCGACGAAGCTGGGTCCGGTGTAGACGGGGCGACCGCCGCCGACGGTGGTGCCGTTGCGGTGCGCGAGCCACAGGGCATCCACCGCCAGGTAACCCTGGAGGTAGGGTTGCTGGTCGATGGCGAAGGCGATGTCACCATTCTGGATGGCGGCGACCAGGGCGGCGTTGGTATCGAAGGTTCCGATGGAGACTTCCGCACCGGCGCCCCCGGCGGCCTGCACCGCGGTCAGGGCCACGGGGGCGACCAGGCCCATCACCCAGTCGATGCCGGGGTCCTGGGCCAGCTTGGCCTGCAGGGTGGACTGCACGGCGGTGAGGTCCATGCCGTTGACATAGAGGGTCTCCACCTTCCCGGCGCCACCCATGCCGTCGGCGACACCACCGCAGCGGGCCTCCTGGGAGGAGTTGCCCTGTTCGTGGATGACGCACAGGACGTGTTCCGCACCATCGTCGGCAAGCCGCTCACCGGCGAGTTCACCGGCCACGCGTTCCTCCTGGCCGAAGAAACCGCTCAGGCCGTAGTCCTGGTAGGTGTCCATGCCGGCGTTGAGGCCGACCACGGGGATACCGGCGTCCACGGCCTTCTGGGCGGTGGGTCCGAGCGCCTGGGCGTTCGGCATGGTCACGGCAATGCCGTCCACATTGGCGTCGATGGCGGATTGGATGAGGTTGGCCTGGTTGGGCACCTCGGGGTCGGCGGAGTAGCGCAGTTCGATGTTGTCTTTTTGCGCGGCATCTTCTGCACCCTTGCGCACCAGATCCCAGAAGGTGTCACCGGGTGCGCCGTGGCTGATCATGGACACCACCAGGCGTGGGGTGTCCACGGTTCCGCCACCACCGCTCCCGTCGTTGTCTGTGGGGCGGGGGGCACCGCCGGTGGCTGAGCATCCGGTCACGGCCAGGGCCAGTCCGAGCACAATCGCAGCAGTTCTAATTAGTCTCACCTACGTAAGTCAACGCAGGTCAGGGGCCCAAGTCAAACATCTGACCAGTGTGGTTAATCGATTCAGATGGTTCTTACTGGGGTTTAACCGGCGGTGGTGGAGCGGGCGATGACGGAGCAGGGGGCTTCCATCGCAGTGAGGTGATCGTCGAAAAGCATCCGTGCGCACAGCACCCCCTGGTCGCGCAGGGACTGGCGCACCGTGGTCAGTCCGTGTTGCTTTGCGACGGGCCCGTCGTCCCACCCGGTCACCGTGATCGCGCCGGGTACCGCGCGCCCCGAGGCGCGGATGACGGGCAGCGCGCCGAGCGCGATCTGGTCGCTCATGCAGATCAGGGCGTCGGTGGCGGGGTGGTGCAGCAGGAGCTTATCGACGCCCTCATGCGCCTCATCACCATCGTTCCGCCCCAGAAACAACACCGGCACATCCGCCCAGTTCAGGCAGGCCTCCTCAACCGCCGCGCGGTAACCCTCCAGCCTGCGGCGGTGCACCTCGAAGGTGATGGCCTGCGGATCCGGCCCATAACGCAACGCCTGCGTGCGGTGCTGCGCCTCCGGCAGGGCGATGATCGCCGGATGCTGACGCCCGTGGAGCGCCAGGCGCGCGACCCCCCGGGCAGCAGTGGTGTCATCCAGATGCACCAGACCCCAACCCTCCCGCGCCGGGCCACCACTGACCACCACGGGCTGACCGGTTTCCTCCAGCGCACTGAGCAGGGGGTTGTCATCCGAGGTCGCCCACACGATATACCCGGCCACATCCATCGACAGGATGCGCGCGGAATCCTTCGGCCCCTCCTCACCGGTCACCGGGATCATGGTCATACCCATCCCACGGGTCACACACTCACTGGCCACACCGGAGAGGAAGGCGGACGCCACCGGATCATCAAAGGCATAGGTGAGATGTTCACCCAACACGATCCCGATCTGCAACGGCGCACCCCGACGCAGCGCCGACGCGGTGGGGTGGGGGCGTCGATAACCGATCTCATCAGCCGTCGCCAGCACCCGTTCCCGGGTGTGTGCCGCCACGCGGTCGGGGTGGTTGTAGGCATAGGAAACCGTCATCACCGACACACCGGCAGCCTCGGCGACATCGGCCATGGTGGGATGTTTGCGCCGGGGCCGGCGGGGAAGAGGTTGTGGCTGGGGTGTTGGCTGGTCCTGGGGAGTGGGCATGAGCAGGTCTTCCGGGGTGGGCAGTTGCGGCTGTGTATCGATAAAACACGTGGTTTTAACGATACACAGGCAGGCTTGGAGCTTTGGCCTGGGATGGCCTCGGTGTGGGTGTTCCCTCAGTGAGGTGACAGAAGGGTTGTCAGTGTAGAAAGTGAGGGCCTCAGTGTAGAAACTGACGCTCTCAGTGTGGAAAGTGAGGGCCTCAGTGTTCTACAGTGAGCGCTTTCTGGCGGGTATACTTGCCCGCATGCATCTGTATTTCCTGTAACGGCTGAGTCTGCTGACCGCTCTCGTTGAGTTTCTCCGAGCCTGCGGAAGCCACTCGTTCTGACCCTCATCGGGTCGCCGTCATCTCGCGTGCCCATCCGCCGATACCTGTGGTGTGGGGTGCGCCTGTGTAAAAGGACTAAAAATGCATACCGCTATTCGCCGTCTTCCCGCGCGCGCCCGCGCGCAACTCACCGCCTCCGACGTATCAGTCATGAGAGGCACCAACCCTGTTCTCAATCATGTTGATCTCATCCTCACCCCGTCGTCACGCGTGGCGATCGTCGGTGAGAACGGACGGGGAAAATCAACACTGCTCCATGTGCTCGCCGGCACCCTCATTCCCGATAATGGCACCGTGCAGTGCATCGGCACGATCGGGGTGGCCGAGCAGGAAATGGACACCTCCGACCAGCGCACCGTCGGCGAGGTCATCGCCCAGGCCATCGCCGAACCGCTTGCCGCGCTGACGCGACTCGAGGCTGCAGGCCACCTGCTTGCCGACGGAACAGAGAACGCCACCGCAGAATATGCAACCGCACTAGAACACGCCGAGGCTCTCGATGCCTGGGATGCTGAACGACGCGTGCAGATCGCCCTCGAGGCACTCGACGCGGAAACAGGCACCGCCCGCCCTCTGGCGGAACTGTCGGTCGGTCAGCGTTACCGGGTGCGCCTGGCCTGCCTCCTGGGTGCCGACGATGATTTCCTTCTGCTCGACGAACCCACCAACCATCTCGATCGTGGTGGACTCGACTTCCTGACCGCCCAGCTCCGGTCCCGCAATGGCGGGGTGGTGATCGTCAGTCATGACAGAGCACTCCTGTCGGACTTCGCAGACACCATCGTCGACCTTGATCCCACCCAGGACCATCGCCCGCGGATCTACGGAAATGGTTATGCAGGTTACCGGGAGGGGCGCGCGGCCGAACGGGAGCGCTGGGAGCAGCAGTACAACAAACAGCAGGAGGAACGATCCCGCCTGCAGGATGATCTCAGCGCAGCCCAGAACCGGCTCATCTCCGGGTGGCGGCCAGGTAAGGGAACCAACAAGCACGGCCGGGCCACCCGGGCGGGTGGTCTCGTGCAGAATGTCCACCGACGACGCGAAGCCCTTGAGGCCCACGCCATCACGGTTCCTGAACCGCCCCTGGTCTTCCGTTTCCCGGAACTGCCCACCCGGACCGGTGTGACGTTGTTGAGTGTGGAGAATGTCAGCGTCAGCGGGCGATTGCAGGGCCCGGTGTCGTTCTCACTATCGCGGGGTGGTCGGCTCGTGGTGACCGGACCGAACGGGGCCGGGAAATCCACCCTGCTCAGGGTCGCCGCTGGTGAACTCGCACCGGATACCGGAGTGGGGCGGACAGCCGACGGGATCCGGGTGGGACTCCTCCGCCAGGAATCACATCTCCCCTTTGATCGGCGGGCCAGCGAGGTCTACAACACCCACCTCAGTGCACTCGTCAGCGCCGGGGTAGTCCCTCCCTCGGAGGCCACCGGCATCTCCCAGCTCGGATTGTTGAAACCACCGGAACTGGATAAGCGGGTGAGCGAGCTGTCAATGGGCCAGCAACGACGCCTCGACCTGGCGCTCGTCCTCGCCGCACGTCCCCACGTGCTGCTTCTCGACGAACCGACCAACCACCTCTCCATCACGCTTGTCGACGAGCTCACCGACGCCCTTACCTCCACCCAGGCAGCTGTTGTCCTGTCCTCCCATGACCGGCAACTCCTGCGTGATGTGCAGGACTGGCCGAGCATCAGTCTGTCGCCAGTGACCGATAACGCGATGCCGGGTTAATCCGGAAGGAAACAGCGTGCACTCCCCCGGGTGCGCGCAACAAAAAACCACCTCAGGACTTTAGATCCTGAGGTGGTTATCTTGTGGAGCATAGGAGAATCGAACTCCTGACATCCTGCTTGCAAAGCAGGTGCTCTACCAACTGAGCTAATGCCCCATGTTCCTGGTGGGCCTAGCAAGAATCGAACTTGCGACCTCATCGTTATCAGCGATGCGCTCTAACCGACTGAGCTATAGGCCCTGGGAACGAAATAGAACTTTACCCACAGTTCACAAGAGACACAAATCCGCTGGTTAAACCATCTTTTAATGGTCACCAGCGGATGTGTTCCCAGTGTCTGTTCCCGGTCTATGGGTGGGAGTTAGTCGACTTCCTCCTGCAGCTGCACGGTGAGGCCACCGAAGAGGTCGACGATCGCGTTGTAGATGATCGCGGTCAGGGGTGCGAGGATCGCGATGGTGATCGCGGCGATCGCACCCAGGAGCGCGGAGACACTCAGGACGAGCCCGAAGGTGATCGCCTGCTCACCACCGACGCCACCGATGACGTCGTTGACGTTCTGCCAGACACCGGCGGCGTCCAGGCCCACATACAGAACAACCACGCAGATGATCCAGGCGACCAGTCCGATGATGGACAGTGCCAGCGCCACCCGGAAGGTGGACAGTGGTGAGATGCGGGTGATCGTTACGTCTCTGGTTGCCACGTGCTACTCCTCGCCGTCAGCAGAGTCGGTGTCCTCGGCGTCAGCGTCAGCGTCGGTCTCAACCGCCGCAACCGCCTTCTTGCCCGGGATCTTGGAGGCTGGGCCGTCGACATCGCCCTTGGCCACTGCCTCGGCTTCCTCCTCGCCTTCCTCCTCGACGTTCTTGTCGATGGCGAGCAGTTCCACGTCGTCCTGCAGGTTGACCAGGCGCACACCCATGGTGGCGCGGGAGGACGGGCGGATCTGGTTGACCTCGGTGCGGATGACACCGCCGGCGGAGGTGATGGCGAAGATCTCGTCGTCCTCCTCCACGGCGAGGGCACCGATGAGGCGTCCACGCTTCGGGGTGTACTTGAAGGTCACCACGCCGAGGCCGCCGCGGCCCTGGGTGGAGTACTCGGAGATCGGGGTGCGCTTGCCGTAACCACCGGAGGTGGCCACCAGCAGGAATTCACCGTCGCGGACCACGCTCATGGCCAGCAGCTGGTCGTCCTCGCGGAAGCGCATGCCCTTGACACCGGCGGTGGCACGGCCCATGGGGCGCAGCTGCTCATCGTCGGCGGTGAAGCGGATGGCCTGGCCGTACTCGGAGGTGAGCAGGATGTCATCGCCGTCATTGACCAGGGCGGCACCGATGAGGCGGTCGCCGTCATTGAGGTTGATGGCGATCAGGCCGGCGGAGCGGGCGGATTCGTAGTCGGTGAGACGGGACTTCTTCACGCGACCCTGGGCGGTGGCCAGGACCAGGTAGGGGGCGTCCTCGTAGGTCTGGATCTGGATGACCTGGGCGATGCGCTCCTCCGGCTGGAATTCCAGCAGGTTGGCCACGTGCTGGCCGCGGGCGGTGCGGGAGGCCTCGGGCAGTTCATAGGCCTTGAGGCGGTAGACGCGACCGAAGTTGGTGAAGAACAGGATCCAGTCGTGGGTGGAGCTGACGAAGAAGTGGCGGACCACGTCATCCTGCTTCAGCTCGGCACCGCGGACACCCTTGCCGCCACGCTTCTGTGACTTGTAGGCATCGACCTTGGTGCGCTTGGCGTAACCGGTGGAGGTGATGGTGACCACCACGTTCTCCCGGGCGATGAGGTCCTCCTCGGAGACATCGCCGGTGGCGGCGATGATCTGGGAGCGACGCTCGTCGCCGTACTTCTCGACGATCTCCGCGAGCTCATCGCGGACGATGGAACGCTGACGCTCCGGGCTGGCCAGGATGTCCTTGAGGTCGGCGATGATGTTCTCCAGCTCGGCGAGCTCGTTGACGATCTTCTCACGCTCCAGGGCGGCCAGGCGGCGCAGCTGCATCTCCAGGATGGCATCGGCCTGGATCTGGTCCACATCGAGGAGGTTCATCAGGCCGTCGCGGGCCTCCTCCACGGTGGGGCTGCGACGGATCAGGGCGATGACCTCGTCGAGCATGTCCAGGGCCTTGACCAGGCCGCGCAGGATGTGGGCGCGCTTCTCCGCCTGGTCCAAACGGTACTGGGTGCGGCGGACAATGACCTCGATCTGGTGCGCCACGTAGTAGCGCAGCATCTGGTCCAGGCGCAGGGTGCGGGGCACACCATCGACGATGGAGAGCATGTTGGCACCGAAGTTGGTCTGCAGCTGGGAGTGCTTGAACAGGTTGTTGAGCACCACACGCGGGACGGCGTCGCGCTTGAGGGTGACCACGATGCGCATGCCCACGCGGTCGGAGGACTCATCCTCGATCTTGGAGATGCCCACCAGCTTGCCGTCACGGACCTGCTCCGCGATGTTGGAGATCAGATTGTCCGGGTTGACCTGGTACGGCAGCTCGGTGATGACGATGACGGTGCGGTTGCCCTCCTCCTCGATGGAGGTGACACCCCGCATGCGGATGGAGCCGCGGCCGGTGGTGTAGGCATCGTGGATGCCCTTGTCACCGATGATGAGGCCGGAGGTCGGGAAATCGGGACCCTTGACAAACTCCATGCACTTGTCCAGTGCGGTGGATTCATCGGCCTCGGGGTTCTCCAGCAGCCAGAAGATGGCGTCGGCAAGCTCGTTGAGGTTGTGTGGCGGGATGTTGGTGGCCATGCCCACGGCGATGCCGCCGGAGCCGTTCATCAGCAGGTTGGGCACACGGGAGGGCAGGACATCCGGTTCGGTAGTCTTGCCGTCGTAGTTCGGGGAGAAGTTGACGGTGTTCTCGCGGATGTCGCGGACCATCTCCATGGCCAGCGGGGTCATGCGGCACTCGGTGTAACGCATGGCGGCGGGGCCGTCATTGCCGCGGGAACCGAAGTTGCCCTGGCCGTCAACGAGTGGGTAGCGCATGGACCACGGCTGGGCCATGCGGACCAGGGTGTCGTAGATCGCGGTGTCACCGTGCGGGTGGTAGTTACCCATGGTGTCCGCCACCGGCTTCGCGGACTTCACGTAGCTGCGGTCGGGGCGGTAGCCGTTGTCGTACATCGCGTACAGCACACGGCGGTGCACCGGCTTCATGCCGTCGCGGACCTCGGGGAGTGCGCGTCCCACGATGACCGACATGGCGTAGTCGATATAGCTCGACTGCATCTCCTCATTGATGTCAATGGGATGAACGCGGTCGAACGTTTCGTTATTGTCGTCGCTCACTAGTTACCTTCCAATGGTGTTTGAACTACCACGATCTTACCCGCCCCAGCCCGGAAAACCGCCCCCAGGATGCGTTTTCGGCCACATCACGGCCAAATTCGATACCAGACTGATACCATCCCCCGCATGGCCATGACCTTGAGACTCACCGATGATCAGGACCGGGCACTGACCCTGCTCGCCCGCGCCCAGGGCTCCAGTAAACAGGAGGCCGCGATCCGGGCGATCGTGGCGGCGGCGGCCCGCGTCGTGGCCGATGCGGAAGTCGCGGACCTGGCGCGCGCGTACGTGCCGGAATACGCGGACGTCGACAAGCGCCTGAGGCGGTCGCGGTGAGGGGGCTCAGCGCCGAACAGATGTTGCTCATCGCCGATGAGGTATGCGCAGCGCACGGCGTGCGGGTGCGCGATTTCGCCGCCCTTGCAGCGGCCGCGGCGGTCAGCAGCGCCAGTTTCCACGGCGTGCGCGTGGACGACTCCCCGGAAGCCATGGCCGACCGCGTGGCCACCACCATCACCGCGCTCCGGCCCCTGAGTGGGCGCAACGGCCAGCTCGCGGCTGCGACCCGACGGATCCTGCGACATCTCAACGCCTGAGCGGGGTGCTTGTCGACGCCCCACTGCCCCACCGTCCCCGACCGGTCCGGCGCATTGCACGCCCCTGGTCGCAACTGTAAACTTTGTGACTGTTGTGATTGCAGTGACAGAAGTGGCGCTGTGGAGGAAGAATTACAACGTTGTCCTCTCCACGAAAGATCGGTGTTTCCGGCTGCCCGCCGGGAATGCCGGTCTTTTTCTCGTTACTATGTTCCCCATGACTTCACTCAAGGAACTTCTCGTAGGCAACCGTTTCGATGCAGCGGTCGCCGACATGGCCAACTTCATCACCACCACCGTGGACAAGCAGTCCGGTCTCACCGGCATGGCCCTCAAGGGTGCACTGAGCACGGCCACCAAGTTCGACTCCGACATCGTGGCCAAGGGTTCCCGGCGCGTCATGCCCGAGATGGCCGAGGGCCTGGATCCCCTGTGGCAGGAATACACCACCGGTGGCGGCACCGACTTCGGCGCCCACCTGGTGGCCAACAAGGACCGCGCCATGGATGCCATCCTCAGCGTGGCCGACCGCAACTCCGACACCATCAACATCCCCGGTGTGTCCAAGATGTACGGCACCCTCCGCGGCAAGGCCGCCAAGGTCGTGGAGCAGGAACTGCCCACCATCGGTCAGCTCGTGGAAAAACACGCCCGATAGACAGTGGCCACCTCACTCGACCCGACCCAGCGCTACAGCCTGCCCACCAGATGGGTGCTGTTTCTGAGCGGGATGTTCATCCTCTCCCTCGGCGTGGCCGTCACCGTCCACGCCGGCCTGGGCACCACCACCATCTCCTCCCCGCCGGCGGTGCTGGCGGCCGCCACCAGTTACTCACTGGGCACCTGGACCGTGGTGGTCAATGTCATCATCATGATCATCACGGCCCTGATCCTGGGGCGTAATTACAAGGCCACCATGCTGTGGCAGCTGCCGATCTCCATCCTCTTCGGCGTGATGTGTGATGTGAGCCTGTGGCTGACCCGCTGGGTGGACCCACAGAACTACCTGGTGGCCTGGATGCTCGTCATCCTCGGCACCATGGCGGTGGCGCTCGGCATTGTCATGCAGCTGCTCGGGCAGATCGCCTTCATGCCGGGTGAGGCCGTCGTGCAGGCGCTCAATACCAAACTGACCACGCTGGATTTCGGCGCCTGTAAGCAGATCGTCGACTGGACCCTGGTGGGCATCGCCGTGATCATCTCACTGGTCACCATGGGTGGCCTGGTGGGTGTGCGCGAGGGCACCGTCTTCGCGGCCTTCGGCATCGGTTTCTTCGTCCGGCTCTGGCAGAAGCTGTACCTGAAAAGCATCAGGAGGAACTAGCTGGGGGCCGGGGTGTTCCCGGCGCGGGCAGCCCGTAGACCATTGAGGATGACAATCACCTCGGCAACCTCATGCACCAGCACCACCGCCGCCAACCCCAGCACACCGGTGATCGCCAGGGGGAGCAGGACGATGATGATCGCCAGGGACAACACGATGTTCTGGTTGATGATGGTCCGGCCCCGGTGCGCATGGGCCAGAGCTCGCGGGATCACCCGTAGATCATCACCGGTGAAGGCCACATCCGCGGACTCGACAGCGGCATCCGCCCCTTTCGCACCCATGGCGATACCCACATCGGCTGAGGCCAGGGCGGGGGCATCATTGATGCCATCCCCGATCATCGCCACCGGTCCCCTCTCCGCGAGGCCGGCCACCGCCCGGGCCTTGTCCTGTGGGCGCAGTTGCGCGTGGACATCCTTGATTCCCGCCTCCGCCGCCAGAGCCTCAGCGGTGCGCCGATTATCACCCGTCAGCATGGTGATCCCGAAACCCTGCGCCTCAAGCAACCGGATGACATCGGGGGTCTCCAGGCGCAGTTCATCACGCACCCCGATCGCACCCACCGGTTGCTGATCACGGTGGATGACCACCACGGTCATTCCCTTGGTCTCCAGGTCCTCGACGCTGCCCACCAGCGGACCAGGAGCGAGCCACCGGGGGCTGCCCACGGCGATGCGGGCGCCGTCGATAAGCCCGGTGATGCCCTCACCGGCAACCTCGGTGACCTCCGCAGCTGCGGGAGCCTGGGGTGCGGCAGCGGTGATCGCAGCGGCCAGCGGGTGGGTGCTGTGTGCCTCCAGGGCCGCTGCCCAGCCCAGTACCTCCGCCTGGCTGGCGGCACCGGTGGTCACCACCTCCGCCACCGTGGGCTGGTTGCGGGTGAGCGTGCCCGTCTTGTCCAGGGCCAGCTGCCGGATACCACCGAGACGCTCGAACGCGGCACCGGACTTGATGACCACGCCGAATCTACTGGCCGCACCGATGGCCGAAACCACCGTGACCGGCACCGAGATGGCCAGGGCACACGGGGATGCCGCCACCAGGACCACCAGGGCGCGTTCAATCCACACCCCCGGATCCCCCAACAGGGAACCGATCACCGCGACCAGCGCAGCCAGGATGAGCACCCCGGGTACCAGGGGGCGTGCCAGACGATCAGCGATCCGGGCGCGGTCACCCTTCTCATGCTGGGCCTGCTCCACCAGGGACACCACGGTGGTCAACGAGTTGTCCGTCCCGGCCGCGGTCGCCTCCACCTCGAGCACACCGGAGATGTTGATCGATCCCGCCAGCACCTGATCGCCGGGCCCGACCTCCACCGGGATGGATTCCCCCGTGATCGCGGAAACATCAAGACTGGAGCGCCCGGAATGCACGATCCCGTCGGTGGCCAACCGCTCCCCCGCCACCAGACGCAACCTGTCCCCGGGGAGGAGTTCATCAACAGACACACTGCGCGTGGTGTTGGCTGCGGTGACCACCGTGGCGGTGGCGGGAATCAAGGCGAGCAGGGCACGCAGACCTGCGCGGGCCTTATCCATCGCCCGGTCCTCCAAGGCCTCGGCGACGGAATAGAGAAAGGCCAGTGCAGCTGCCTCCTCAATGAAACCGAGAATCACCGCACCGGTGGCACTGATGGTCATGAGCAGGCCGATACCCAACCGACCCCGGGTCACCAGGTTTCTCACCGCGCCGGGAACAAACTGAGAGGCTCCCAGGAGCAGAGACACCCAGAACAGGACGGATGCGAGGGTTCCTGCCCCGGGGACGAACCAGTCCAGAATCAGACCAATCAGCAGGGCCACACCGGATGCCACCGGGATCAGGACGGCCCGGTCACGCCACCAGGGGGTGTGTTCCTCCGTGTCCACCACTGTGTCTGTGGGTTCACATCCACATGCAGAGGTCACTGTTCCGGATCCCCCTCCGGGGCACAGCAGCCCACGACGGGGCACTGCGGATCAATGCAGTCTGCGTTCTCATCGACCGCCAGGGTGATATCCACCAAGGCGTTGAGTGCGCGTGCCAGGTGGGCATCGGCGATCTCATAGCGGGTGCGTCGACCCTCCGGTTCTGCCACCACAATCCCGCAGTCACGCAAACAGGCCAGGTGGTTGGAGACATTGGTGCGCGTCAACCCCAGGGTGGTGGCGAGTTGAGCCGGATAACCGGGGGTATCAAGCAGGGACAACAGAATCCGTGACCGGGTGGGATCAGCCATGGCCCGACCCAACCGGTTCATCACATCAAGACGCGAGGCAATAGTCAGCATATGCTGACCATACATCAGGTACTGACCTATCGACCGGGAATTCCGACGGAGGTTTTGACGGGGAACTCCCGCCATAGGTGTAGGCCTCGGACAGCACAGAACCCGGGGACCGATGAGGTTTCCCGGGTTCTGATGTAGTGCTGTGATTAACCCTGATTCAACAGGACATTAGAGGCGGTTGGGGCCTGCAACAACCTGCTCACGCTTGTTGATCACGCTGCGTGCACCGGCAACACCGGCCATGGATGCCAGCAGGGCACCGACCAGCAGACCACCGAAGGTCCACCAGGATCCCTCAGCAACCTCAGGGGCGGCTTCCTGGGCAGTCTGGCTGGCCTCATCAGCCACCTGACCGGCGGTCTCCTCAGCCTCAGCCTGTGCCTGATCCACGTCCTCCTGGGAAGTGGCATCGGCGGCACTCTGGGCGTCCTGGCTGGTCACATTGACGGCCTGGGCGGCGGTGTCAGCGACAGTTCCGGCAATGCTGCCAAACGCGCCCAGAACCGAGGTGCCCAGCCAACCGGCCAGGAAGATCACCGCGAGCATGGAGGTGGCCCAGGTGAGGAAACCGTGCAGCAGGCCACCACGGACAGCGAGTGCACCGGCAACATAACCGGCCACCAGGAAGGCGATGACCAGACCCACCAGGGTCCAGATGCCCAGCACAGTGGTGCTGGAGTCCTGCAGCCCCAGGGCTGCGGCACCGATGCCGAGCAGCACCACCAGGGCGATGAAGGTCACCGCACCGGCGATGATCGCACCCCAGGAAACATTCCGGTTGGCAACATGCGGATCATCGGTGCCGATCCAGGCTTCCTGTGCGGAGTGATCATCCGGGGCGGTACGGGTTTCAACTGCGCTGGAAGAAGGTGCGACACTCACCCCTGCTTCATTTCGGTGGGCTGCATGATTACCTGCGGGTCGGTTTACTTTTTCGGCCATGGGTACGCTCCTTTACTGTTGTGCTGCACGATCTCCGATGTGTGTATCGGCTGTCGTGCCCCAGACGCGCACCCCATCTGTCGCAGGGAGAATCGGGCAGAAGCGGGCCAGAGCCCACAATCAGAGGATTAGAGCGCCATCTAAACGACAAAGGTGCTGGTGAGAGTTTCGGACCCAAACAGATAACAGTATTACAACAACCTGAAGTATTGGTTGAGAGTTACTGTTTTCGGCATTTCCGGTGTCGCCGGAACACATCCATGGTAGGAATGCCTAGTCGAGCAACCCGGCGAAGGACACGAAGCGATCCGCCACGATCCCCGGCTCACGCGCCCACCGGTTGTGGCCCAGTTCCCCGGGCAGATCCTCGAAACGCACATCGGCATTGGGCAGGAACTCAGCCAGGGCCTCACTGGAGGCGGTCGGACAATCCTGATCATTGGTGAACCGGGTGAACAGCACCGGCAGTTCCAGGCGGCTGAGGGCTGCCACATAATCCATATCCTGGCCGGTGAGATCATCCAGGGAATTCCGCTTATGGAAGCGCAGCCATTCCCGCATGTGGGCACCTGCCTGACGCCCATAACCGAGGAAATCACGCCCCAGGATCCTCCCCGGCCAGTACCCCAGACCGTGGCCCCCGACCCGTCCCAGGAACAGGGCACCTACCCCGAGTCGACGCCCCATCTGGGGATCGAAGGCGGGGCGGTACGGGGATCCGGACCCCACGCCGAAAATACCGCGGAGGTTGAGTTCGCGGGTGTCCTCGCGGGCGGCGAAGAGACAGGAGATCTGCCCACCCATGGAATGGGCCAGGAAGATCATGGGGTGATCGACCGGCAGACCCAGTTCCTGTTTCACCGCGCGGACCTGACGGGGGAAATCCTCCGACGCCAGGTCGTGATAACCCCAGGTGCTGGACCGGGTGGCCCGCGCGGAGCTCTGGCCCTGGCCCCGGAGTTCACCGATGGCCACGGGGAAACCACGCTCGGCCAGTTCCGCGGCGAGGGGCCGGAAGTAGTATCCGCCCATGCCGAAACCCGGCCACACCATCACCAGGGGCTTGTCATGCCCGCTCTCGTGCCCGCTCCCCTGCCAGACCTGCACGGGGGATACGGAGGCATCGGGCATCTCGACGTGGACGGTGGTGGTGGGTTCAGTTGCTTTCACCCGTCCCAGGGTAGCCAGAACCCAGGCCCCCGGGAATGCAGAACACCCCGTGGGATACCCACGGGGTGCGCTGCTGGGATGACCCAGACGTTCTAGACGTCGAGGAAGCGGACATCCTTGGCATTACGGGTGATGAAGCTGCGGCGTGCCACCACGTCATCGCCCATGAGGATGGAGAACAGCTCGTCGGCACGCTGGCCGTCGAGGAGGTCCACGCGACGCAGAATACGCACGCTGGGGTCCATGGTGGTCTCCCACAGCTCGCTCGGGTTCATCTCACCCAGACCCTTGTAGCGCTGGATGCCGTCATCCTTGTTGATCTTGCGGCCGGCCGCCAGACCCTCCTCGAGCTGCTGGTCGCGCTCGGCATCGGAGTAGGCGAAGCCCGGCTCCCCGCGCTGCCACTTGAGCTTGTATAGCGGTGGCTGGGCCAGGTAGACATGGCCCTCGGCGATGAGATCCGGCATGAAACGGAACAGCAGGGTCAGCAGCAGCGTGGCGATGTGCTGGCCGTCGACGTCAGCATCGGCCATCAGCACAATCTTGTGATAGCGCAGCTTGTTGATGTCGAATTCATCGTGGATACCGGTGCCCAGGGCGGTGATGATCGCCTGGACCTCGGCGTTCTTCAGCACCTTGTCCAGACGTGCCTTCTCCACGTTGAGGATCTTGCCACGCAGCGGCAGGATCGCCTGGAACATCGAGTCACGACCCGACTTGGCGGAACCACCCGCGGAGTCACCCTCCACGATGTAGAGCTCGGACTTCTCCGGATCCTTGGAACGGCAGTCGGCCAGCTTGCCCGGCAGTCCGCCGAGGTCGGTGGCGGACTTGCGACGGACCAGGTCACGGGCCTTACGGGCCGCCAGGCGCGCCTGCGCGGAACCGACAGCCTTGTTGATGATGACCTTGGCCTCGGCCGGGTTGGCCTCCAGCCAGTGGCCGATGTGCTCATTGGCCATGCGCTGCACAAAGGACTTGATCTCGGTGTTGCCGAGCTTGGTCTTGGTCTGACCCTCGAACTGTGGTTCGGAGACACGCACGGAGATCACCGCGGACAGGCCCTCACGGCAGTCATCACCGGTGAGGTTGGTTTCCTTCTCCTTGAGCAGCTTGTGCTCGCGGGCATACCGGTTCATCAGGGAGGTCAGCGCGGAACGGAAACCCTCCTCATGGGTGCCACCCTCAATGGTGTTGATGGTGTTGGCGAAGGTGTGCACGGACTCCTTGTAGGAGGAGTTCCACTGCATGGCGATCTCCACCTCGTGCTCCTCGGCCTTGGCCTCAAACGACACGATCGACGGGTGGATCGCGGTCTTGGTGCGGTTGAGGTGGTTGACGTAATCCTCGAGCCCGTTCGGGTAGTGGAAGATCTTCTTCTTCTCACGCTTCTTGGGCTTCTTCGGGGCGTCGGTGACCTCGGCGTCGACAAGCTCGGTTTCACCGTCGGCGTCGATCTGGTCGAGGGAGAGCTCGACTGCGGTGTCGCCCTGCTCGGCCAGTGCCTCGAGCTCGAGTTCCTCATCGGAGGCGCGGTTGTCGGTCAGGGTCATGGTCAGACCCTTGTTGAGGAAGGCCATCTCCTGCAGGCGACGCGAGATCGTGTCGAAGTCGAAGTCGGTGGTCTCGAAGATCTCGGCATCCGGCCAGAACCGGATGGAGGTGCCGGTGCCGCGGGCATTGGCGCCCTCGACCAGGTCCTCCGGGACCGAATAGTTGAAGTTCTGGTACCAGTGCTTGCCATCTTTTTTAATGTGCGCCTCGACGCGCGTGGACAGGGCGTTGACCACGGAGATGCCCACGCCGTGCAGACCACCGGAGACAGCATAGGAATCGGAGTCGAACTTACCGCCGGCGTGCAGCTGGGTCATGACGACCTGGACGGTGGGTGCACCTGAGGCGTGCATCTCCACGGGGATACCACGGCCGTTGTCGACGACCTCGACGCCGCCGTCCTCCAGGAGTGTCACGTCAACGCGGTCGGCGTAGCCAGCCATGGCTTCGTCCACCGAGTTGTCCACGACCTCCCAGATCAGGTGATGGAGGCCACGCGGGCCGGTGGAACCGATATACATTCCGGGGCGCTTGCGGACTGCCTCGAGACCTTCAAGGATGGTGATCGATGAAGCGTCATAATTGTGTTCAGTGTTTGCCACTTTAAACGAACACTCCTCGCTACTTTTCCGATACAGACCTTTTAATCCTACACCCTTAGGCCCCTACGCAGTAGTGGGGCACAACGCCGGAAACGGCGAAATAGGCCCCTTTTTGAGCGTTGGTGCTTTCAAACTAGCCGTAGGTGTCCCGCGGACCGCGTCCCTTCACATGCAACGGGCCCTTGCGCCAGCTCGGTGCCTGGGGTCCGTAGATGCGCAGCTCCGCAATGATGTCCGGACCCACCTTTTCGGCGATGACCTGCAGGATCTGCTTCTGCATCATGCGCAGATTGGTCGCCCAGGCGGTGGAATCACAGGTGATGAACAGTTTTTTATCCTTGATCATCTCCACTTTTGTGTGCTGGGCGATCTTCGGTCCCACCAGCTCAGCCCAGTGCGAGGTGACCCAACCTGCGGCGATGTCCCGACCCCACCCCCGCGATCGGATTTCCCGGTTGAGAATGGATCCCAATGGCTCAGCCGAACGCACGTACGGTTTATAGCGGCCGTCCGGGCCGGTGGGTCGTCCCCTCCGGCGCTTGTCTCCGACCCCACTGCCCCCGTTTCCCCGTTCCCCTGCGGTGCGGGGAGTGGTGCGTCGAAAAGCATCTTTGTTGTTCAGGTCGGGCACCCGACCGTTGCGGCGCTGGGCCTCGCGGCGCACCCGCTCGAAGGCCTGGGCGATGAAATCCTCGTCGTCGGTCATGGCTGTGTCTCCGGCTGCTCGTCCAGCAGGGAGATCCGGCCGTCATCGGTGTCTCGCACGGTGACGGTGTGGCGGGCGGTGATGGCGTCGGCGAGGTTGGCGGGCAGGTCATCGCTGACGGCCGCGGTGATGATCACCTGTTCGGCATCCCGGGCGATGACGACGAGTTTCTCCCGTCGGCCGGCATCGAGCTCGGAGAAGACATCATCGAGGATGAGGATCGGATCGGTGCCGTCAGAACGCAGCAGGTTGAACTCCGCGATCCGCATGGACAGCGCGAACGACCACGTCTCCCCATGGCTGGCGAACCCCTTCGCGGGTTGGCCACCGAGATGTAATTCCAGATCATCGCGGTGCGGGCCCACCAGGGACATGCCGCGCTCGATCTCCCGCTGGCGTTTGGCGGCCAGTTCGGTGAGCAGGGTGGCCTCGATGATGCCGGCATCGAACCCCGGGAACTGGCTCAGGCCCTGATCGATGGTGGTTTTGTAGTTCACCGCCGCCGGGCGCGATTCCGGGGCGATGGTCTGGTACGCATCATGGACCTGGGATGACAATTCCTGCACCAGGGCGAAACGGGCGGCCATGACTTCCGAGCCGAGACGGGCAAGCTGCCCGTCCCAGGTGTCGAGTGTGGCCAGCGCCGCCGCCCCCTCATCGGTGCCATACCCCCGGCGCAGGGGGATGGTGGCGGTCTTGAGCAGGGCGTTTCGCTGTTTGAGCACCTTGTCATAATCCGCCTTCACGCCGGCCATGCGGGGTCGGCGGGTGGCGATGATGTCATCCAGATACCGTCGGCGCTCCGCGGGTTCCCCGCGCACCAGGGCGAGATCCTCCGGGGCGAACAACACGGTCTTGATCACCCCGAGCAGCTCACGGGGGCTTTTCACGCGGGTGCGGTTGATCTGCCCCTGGTTGGCGGCGTGCGGTTTGATCAACAGGTGCGCGGCCAGTTCCCGCCCCTGGTTGACCGCCACCGCGGAGATCCGGGAATCCGTGGCATTCGCCCGCACCAGCGGGGCATCCGCGGACACCCGGTGGGACGACAGGTGCGCCAGGTACCCGATGGCCTCGACGATGTTGGTCTTGCCGAACCCATTACGGCCGATGAAAATCGTAATTCCAGGTTCGAGCTCGACCTTCAGCTCCGGCCAGGACCGGAAATCACGTAATTCCAGCGAACGGATGTACAAGGTTTGCGGTCCCTCCCTTCGGGCGCGAGATGGGAACTGGATATGGGGTGCGGAAGGGGTGTGATCTGGGAATTTATCCAGCTCACACCCGGGTGTCGGTCTAGCCCGGCAGGCGGACCGGCATGAGCAGGTAGGTGAAGTAGGTCTCCGGGGTCTGGAAGACACCACGTTCATCGGCCTCCGGGAATTCCTCCGGTTCCGGGATCATGATGGCCGGGCGGGACGGCTCGGTGAAGCCGAAAACCGCACGCGAGGTGGGGATGACAGACAGTCCGTCCTTGAGGTAACCCGGGTTGAAGGCGATCTTGAGATCCTTGCCGGTGAACGCACACGGCAGCACCTCCTGGGCGTGGCCGGCATCGGAACCACCGGCGGACAGGATGACCTGACCGTCGCTGAATTCCATGATGATCTGGGCGTTGCGGTCAGCCACCAGGGAGACACGACGCACGGCGTCGAGCAGTGGGGCAATCTCCACCGAGGCGATCGCGGTGTGTTCCTTGGGCAGCAGTGGCTGGATATTCGGGAAGTCCGCGTCGAGCATGCGGGTGGTGCTCTCCCGGTTATCGGTGCGGATACCGAACAGGCCTTCGCGGCCGACCTGCTCGCCGGCGCCCACGGCGATCCCGATTTCCTCGTTGAGTCCGGTGTCGAGGGTGCGGGCGTTTTCCAGGAGGGTCTTCGCCGGGATGAGCAGCTTGGCCTCGATGTCGGAGCTGGCGGGATCCCACTCGAAGGTGCGCAGCGCGAGGCGGAAACGGTCGGTGGCCGCGAGGCTGATCTGGTTGCCGTGGATCTCCATGTTCACGCCGGTCAGCATGGGCAGGGAGTCATCCTTGCCTGCTGCGGAGGCAACCTGGGTGACGGCCTCGGTGAACAGCTTCGGGTTGATCGAACCGGTGCGTTCCGGCAGGGACGGCAGCGGAGGGTAATCATCGAGCGGGATGGAGGGCAGCTCGAAGCTGGCGGAACCACAGGACACCAGGACCTTAGAACCATCGAGGCGGAAATCAACCGGCTTGTTGGGCAGGGTGCCGATGATCTCGGAGAGGATCTTGCCGGCCACCGCAATGCGTCCGGGAACAGCGACCTCGGCGGAGACCCGGACACGGGTGGACACCTCGTAGTCGTAACCGGCGAGCTCCAGGCCCTCGTCATCGGCGGTGATCAGCATGGCTCGCAACACCGGCTGGGTTGGCTTGGTGGGCAGGTTTCGAGCAACCCAGCCCACTGAGGTGACCAGATCCTCCCTGGCCACACGGAATGACACGTTTTGTGGCTCCATGCTGACTTAAAGCTCCTTGCAGAAAAGTTCGTTATCGAAAAATGCCGGACCAGGGGCACTGGCCACGACAGGACACAACCCTTCGATGCCACGGATGTGGTGTGGGTTCATGACAGGTTGCCCTGAACCCGTGCAGCCACCGGTGGGGTTGTGGAATTACACATCCCTAACGTACCTGGGCACCTGACGGTTCGGGAATTTGTAATTTCATTTCCCTGCCGTTCGGAGCGTTGCCCCGAGGCGAGATTTTTGTCATTCACCAACGTTTCTCCCCACCCCCTCTTTCTCTTAGTTAAGTTCTAGTTATAAAAGCGGTAGTAACAGTAAGTCCTGTGCACTCTGTGGATGGAGCATCATCGGCCAAGGTAGCCGTGAAAAACGTGGTTGTGAAACCGGGTGTGGAAAACCTGTGGATAACTCGACCGGGCTGTGGATAACTTTCCGGGCGGTATTTCTATCCCCAGTTCGGTCAAATGTATCCCCAGCTTATGCACACTTTTACTGGGTTTGTCCACAGGGGTTTCGCCTAGCCCCTCCAATCCTAAAAGTGACGCGAATCACGGAATTACAAGTTTGTAATTACACAGCTGTGAATAGGTCTGTGGATAATTTCCCGGTCGTTTCACCCTCTTTCCGACAACTTTTCTTGTCATTTCACCGCTCCCCCGCCTCCTAGGGTGCTGACCAGCGGTTTTACCGCCAGGCCCTCACGGGTGAATGACAAAAGGTGTGGTTTGCTGATGGCAGCGGGATGCGTCGACAAGCTCTCCCCTGTGGATACCGCCCCCGAATCACACAAAACCCGGCCCACCAGAGGTGAACCGGGTTTTATGTCATTTTCGCCCCGGGTACGGGGCGCTGGCACGCGGCGGGTTTAGCTGCGGCCGCGGGATTTGATCAGCTGGGTCAACTGCTGGATCTCGTCGTAGGTGTCGCGCTTCTCCGTCATCTCCTGCCGGATCTTGCGGTCGGCGTACATGACGGTGGTGTGGTCCTTGCCGCCGAAGACATCACCGATCTTGGGCAGGGACATATCGGTCAGCTCGCGGCAGAGATACATCGCCAGCTGGCGGGCATGCGCCACGGCACGGGTCTTGCCGGCGCCACGCAGGGTGTCCACGGAGATCTTGAAGTACTCCGCGGCGACCTCCATGATCACCGGTGCGGTGATCTCCATGTCCTCGGGCTCCGGGAGGATGTCGCGCAGTGCCACCACGGCCATCTCCTTGTCGATCGGCTGGTTGATCAGCGAAGAGTAGGCGGAGACACGGATGAGCGCGCCCTCGAGCTCACGGATGGAGGACTCGAAACGGCTGGCGATCAGTTCCAGGACCTCACGGTCCACGTGCGTGCCGTCTGCCTGGGCCTTCTTCATCAGAATCGCGATACGCGTCTCCAGGTCAGGTGGCTGGATGTCGGTGATCAGACCACCCTCGAAGCGGGTGCGCAGGCGATCCTCCAGCGTGGTGAGCTGGCGAGGCGGTCGGTCGGAGGACAGGATGATCTGCTTCTCTGCCTGGTGCAGGGCGTTGAAGGTGTGGAAGAACTCCTCCTGGGTGCCTTCCTTACCGGCGAGGAACTGGATGTCATCGACCATGAGGATATCCAGGTTGCGGTACCGGCGTTTGAAGGATTCCTGCCGGTCATCACGCACGGAGTTGATGTAGTCGTTGGTGAATTCCTCACTCGAGACGTACTTGATCCGCAACCCGGGCTGAAGTTCCTGGGCGTAATTGCCCACCGCGTGCAGCAGGTGGGTCTTACCCAGGCCGGAACCACCGGAGATGAACAGCGGGTTGAAGGCCTTCGCGGGACTCTCCGCCACGGCAACCGCGGCGGCGTTGGCGAACCGGTTGAACGGCCCGATCACAAAGTTCTCAAACGTGTACTTCGGGTTCAGCGACACTTCCCTGTTGGGGTTGTGAGCTGGGGTTTCACGCGGGATGCGCAGGGGGTGGGCCGGCTGTGGCGGTGGTTCCACCGGAGCCGGACTGGGGTCAAAACCCTGGTCGAAGGCCGGCATGCTGTGGGTCTGTTCCCAGGTACCTGCGCTTTGCGACGCCTGGCCCCGCTCACCACCAACGACATACTGCCCCGGCGCCTGATTCCGTGGGGTCTGCTGGTGCTGGGCCGGAGCATGGGGCCGGACCTCCTGCTGGGCCGGGTGCTGGCTCTGATGACCCTGGTAATCCTGCTGCCCCTGCTGGTGGTGCTGATCCTGCTGGCCCGGGTACGGGTAGTTCAGTTCCTGCTGCCGGGGCGTGGGTGGGGCGTTGGGGTCCTCGCCGTCGCGGGAGGGTTCCACACTGACCGCAAGGCTGAATGACCTGCCCATACGCATGGACAACACCTTGGTCAGGGACTCCCCCAGATCATGTTCGATGGCGTTTTTCGCCAGTGCATGCGGGGTGGAGAGCACGGCATAGCCGTCAACCAGGGCAATCGGCTTGGCCAGGTTGAGGTAGGCGCGCTGGGTGGGGGTCAGTGGTGGTATTCCACTGTCCTGCTGCTGGCTGAGGGAATTGAGGTCTTCGACGACCTGACGCCAGGTTTCGAGCAAAGAAGATGAGTTCTGGCTCACTATTCTGGGTATCTCCTTTTGACGAAACGTTCAGTATTTACATCTTTCCGCGGGGCGCGGAGAGATTAATTTCAGGTGTTTGCGGGATGGCGGGCAAATGACAAAAGTTCAAACGTTGTCCACGGGTGGGGTGGAGAGTTTCTACAGTCTCCTCCACACCCCGAAAACGGCCCTCACCATTGTTTCCACAATGTTGTCCACAGCTGTGGATAACTTTTTTGAAAATCACTTATCCACAGGATACTTGAGAACCTGTGGAAATAGTGCATCGCCTCATAAACTGCCTCTACCTGCATTTTTGTCATTCCACTCCCCCGGTTACAACGGGGATTGAAAAGTTATCCACAGGTGGAGGTTTTCACAAGGTGTTGATCCCAACCGGTTTCACTGTCCTGTTTTCATTGTTACCCGCAGGTCAATCACTGTGTCCAACCCCTGTGGAAACTCCGACCGGGCCCGCCCACCGCCAGGGGTTGGCAAGTGCTCGTCGAAAAGCGTTCAGGCGGGCAATACGCCCTCTCACCAGTGGTTAATGCCACGCTTGTAATTTCAGGGGCACCCGCGTTTTGTGGGCTAGGTCAATTTGTTTTTGCATGTCAAGTTGCCGTAAGCTGGCCTAGTCTGTCACATCGTATGGATGAAGTTATTAATCCCTAATAGCCCAACCATGACGCATGTGCTTTGAGAGCAGCACTTTCCATGAAGTGCAGCGGTGGCTCCCATCCCAGGGACCACAACTCAATTCGAATCATCCAAACTCTGTTGGGTGATCGTTCCCCGGAATCGGGCTGTTGCGGAAGTCGTTACCACGGCTGTGTCCGCAAGGGAGGTCCGTCGTACCGGTGTGTCCGGTGACCTGACAAACAAAATTTTAGGAGTGTTTTAACGTGGCAAAGGGCAAGCGGACGTTCCAGCCGAACAACCGTCGTCGTGCACGTGTTCACGGCTTCCGTACTCGCATGCGCACCCGCGCCGGCCGTGCGATTGTTGCGGCTCGTCGTCGCAAGGGTCGCGAGAAGCTGACCGCGTAGTAGCGTCACCAATCCAGGTGTCATAACGTTGCTCCCCGCGCAGAATAAGCTGACCTCATCCGTGCAATTTCGCACCACGATGAGGAAAGGCCGACGCGCGGGAAGCGCCACCGTTGTGGTGCACCTGTGGGATAGTGCCGAATCGTTGGACGGTTCCGGAGAACAGGGCGAAGTCGCCTCCTTCGGTGGTCCACGGTTCGGCCTCATCGTTTCCAAAGCCGTCGGGAATGCGGTGATCCGTCACCGCACCTCCCGACGGCTTCGGCATGTGTGCGCCCGTATCGCGGCGGATTCACCGGAGCTGCTCACCCCGACCCACCATGTGGTGGTCCGGGCGTTGGCGGGTTCGGGACAGGCATCATCGCAGGACCTGGAGCGGGATATCCGTCATGGTCTGAAGAAGGCCGGTCGTGTGCGAACCGATAAGTGATGACCCACAGGTCATCCCACAACCGAAAGGGCCCGCGGCGAAGACGCTCGCGGGTGCGGTCCGCTTCTACCAAAAGTACCTGTCCGGCCTTAAGATGGGTTCGACCTGTCGCTTTGATCCTGTCTGCAGTACCTATGCGTTGAAGTCAGTGTCCGTGCACGGGGCCGTCAAGGGCACCGTGCTGGCTGCTGTCAGGTTGGCCAAGTGTGGACCGTGGCATCCCGGGGGTTTCGACCCGGTGCCCAATCCCGGCTACTGGTCCACGGAAACGGTCAGGTAGACGCCTTATCCTGTTTGCCTCAACCGTGAGCGCATGGTGTCCTACAAGTACATACGTCTTATAAACAACCGAGGAGTTTCGACTCACAGTGCTCAACTTCATCTATTGGCCGATCTCGGCCATCCTGTGGTTCTGGCACCAGGTGTTCAGTCTCGTACTGAGCCCTGATGAGGGAATCACGTGGGCCCTGTCGATCATGTTCCTGACCTTCACCGTTCGTGTGGTCCTGGTCAAGCCCATGGTCAACACCATGCGTTCGCAGCGCAAGATGCAGGACATGGCTCCGCGTATGCAGGAGATCCGCGAAAAGTACAAGAACGACCAGCAGAAGATGATGGAGGAATCCCGCAAACTCCAGAAGGAGGTGGGAGTCAATCCCATCGCGGGCTGTCTCCCCATGCTGGTGCAGATCCCGGTGTTCCTGGGTCTGTTCCACGTGCTGCGGTCCTTCAACCGCACCGGCGAGGGCGTCGGCCAGCTGGGCATGTCCATCGAGGAGAACCGCAACACGCCCAACTACATCTTCGATGTGGATCATGTGCAGTCCTTCCTGGCCGCGGATCTCTTCGGAGCCCCGCTGTCGGCGTACATCACCATGCCGCAGGAGGCGTACGCAGCCTTCGACTTCGATGTCTCACGGATGAACATTGCGCTGGTCGCCGCACCGATGATTCTCATCATCGTGGTGGCCACCCACATGAACGCCCGTCTGTCGGTCAACCGCCAGGAGGAGCGCAAGCGCTCCGGCAAGCAGGCCGCACCGGCCAATGACCAGATGGCCATGCAGATGCAGATGATGAACAAGATGATGCTGTGGTTCATGCCGCTGACCATCCTGTTCACCGGTTTCATCTGGACCATCGGTCTGCTCATCTACATGATGTCCAACAATGTGTGGACCTTCTTCCAGCAGCGTTACATCTTCGGCAAGATGGACGCCGAGGAAGCCGCTGAGGACGAGCTGAAGAAGGCCGCCAAGCGTTCCACCGCCCCCAAGCCTGGAGCGAAGCCGGTCAACGTGAAGAAGCGCAAGAAATAAGACCTGCTCAACACCACAACAGCCACCAACCACTGGGTTGGTGGCTGTTGTCGTTATAGTTGAAGATTGATACAGCCCTGCACCCCATCCCAGGCAGGCGCACACCCCCGCATCCAAGGAGCACCCTTCCATTGACCACGCCACCAGCAGCCGCTGAACTGTTCGGGGACAACCTCGACAAAGCCATCGCCTACCACGAGTCCCTGGCCACCGACGGGTCCATCCGCGGTTTCATCGGACCCCGTGAGATCCCCCGCCTGTGGGATCGTCACATCCTCAACTGTGGTGTCATCGGTGAGGCCATGGATCAGGGCATCTTGGTGGCGGATGTCGGATCGGGTGCGGGTCTGCCCGGTATCCCCCTGGCGATTGCCCGCCCGGATCTGGAGATCATCCTCATCGAGCCGCTGCTCAAGCGGTCGGTGTACCTGGGTGAGGTGATCGAGCAGCTCGGACTGGACAACGTCTCCGTCATCCGTGGTCGTGCCGAGGAGAAGGCGGTGCGTAAACAGATCGGGCATGTCGACGTGGTCACCTCCCGTGCGGTTGCCCCCCTGGGTCGTCTGGCCAGCTGGTCGCTGCCGCTGGTGAAGGTCGGTGGCAGGATGATCGCCATGAAGGGCGCCAGCGTCGCCGAGGAGATCGAACGCGACGCCAAGGCCATCCGCAACGCCGGCGGCGGCGAGGTCAAGGTGTACACGGTCGGCGGGGAGCTTCTCGACGAACCGACCACCCTCATCTCCATCAGGCGCGAGAAATAGGGCGAGGAAATAGGACACCGTCTTCTCGGTGTCATCCACAGCCCGACCAGCTGTGGTGGAATGGTAACGGTCCAACGCACTAATGTGGATGTGATGCCACGTAAATAGATAAGGGATGGTAGACGTCGATGGATGACAATACATTTTGGGAAGACACACCTATTGCCCAGGCAGCACGCCGGGCTGCCCAGGTGATGACACCCAACTCCCTTAACCTGCCGAAACCCCCGCAGCCGAGGCTCATCACCATCGCCAACCAGAAGGGTGGGGTGGGTAAGACCACCAGCACCGTGAACCTGGCGTCCTCCCTGGCCATCTACGGGCAGAAGGTGCTTGTGGTGGATCTGGATCCGCAGGGTAATGCCTCCACCGCACTCGGTGTGGAGCACCGTTCCGGCACCCTGTCCTCCTATGAGCTGCTCATCGGTGAGTGCACCGCCGACGAGGCGATGCAGCCGACCACCGCGCATGAGAACCTGTTCTGCATCCCGGCCACCCTGGACCTCGCCGGCGCGGAGATCGAACTGGTCAGCCTGGTGCGCCGCGAGTACCGCCTGGCCGATGCGCTGGGCCTGGAGTTCATCACCGCGCACGGCTTCGACTACGTGCTCATCGACTGCCCGCCGTCCCTGGGCCTGCTCACCATCAACGCGATGACCGCCGTGACCGAGGTGCTCATCCCCATCCAGTGCGAGTACTACGCCCTGGAGGGTGTGGGCCAGCTGCTCAACAACATCACCATGCTGCGCCAGCACCTCAACCGTGAGCTGCACATCTCCGCGATCCTGCTGACCATGCACGATGCCCGCACCAACCTGGCCGAGCAGGTGGCCACCGAGGTCAATGAGCACTTCGGTGCGGTGGTGCTGCAGACCAAGATCCCCCGGTCGGTGAAGGTGTCCGAGGCACCGGGTTATGGCCAGACGGTGATCAACTACGATCCGGGTTCCCGCGGTGCCATGGCCTACCTGGATGCGGCGAAGGAACTGGCCACCCGTGGTGATTTCCTCCCGTCGGAGGAATCCGGTCCGATAGGCGTAAAACCTGCTGGTTCGCAGTAAACTTCTATGAATACCTACTTTGTGTTGTGCTGTATGAAAGGTGCGTCGTAAACGATGGCCCAGAACAAGGGTTCCGACAAGTCCCCGGCGGAGAAGCGTAAGGGCGGTCTGGGCCGCGGTCTGGCCGCACTGATCCCATCCGGTCCAACCGATTCACCGGGTCTGGGTGGTGGCGCCGCCGACATCATTCTCGGTGGGGCCGTCGGTGAACGCGCACGTCGTCGTCCCGATGCCGCACCACGCCCGGGTCTGCCACCGATCACCAAGCCCGACACCCCGGCCCGGCCCGAGGGCGCTGCGCCCCGGCCCGGTCCGGTGCGCACCCCGGAGCAGCAGCCGGACCACACCCCGTCACACACTGCGTCACCCACCCCGACCCCGCACCCAACCGCACCGGTGGCGCAGGAGGGTGGGGATGAAACGTCGATAAGCGAGTTCGGTGCCTCCTACCAGGAGATCCCGATCGATTCGATCGTGCCCAACCCGCACCAGCCCAGGAGTGTCTTCGACACCGAGGCGCTGGATGAGCTGGTGCACTCCATCCGCGAATTCGGGCTCATGCAGCCGATCGTGGTGCGCCCGTCCGGTGATGGTTTTGAACTCATCATGGGTGAGCGTCGTCTACGTGCCTCCCGGCGTGCCGGCCTGGAGTTCATCCCCGCGATTGTCCGCGAAACCGATGATTCCGCGATGCTGCGCGACGCCCTGCTGGAGAATATCCACAGGGTGCAGCTCAACCCGCTGGAAGAGGCGGCCGCATATCAGCAGCTGCTGGAGGAATTCGGTGTCACCCAGGCGGAACTGGCCGACAAGCTGGGCCGGTCCCGCCCGGTGATCACCAACATGATCCGCCTGCTCAACCTGCCGGTCAATGTGCAGACCAAGGTCGCCGCCGGTGTGCTCTCTGCAGGTCACGCCCGCGCGATCCTCGGACTCCGCGGCGGGGATGAGGCCCAGGACGCGCTGGCCACCCGCATCATCGCCGAGGGGCTGTCGGTGCGTGCCACCGAGGAACTCGTGCTGCTGACCAACCGCGGTGAGGACGAGGAGAAGAAACCCCCACGGGATAAGGCCCCGACGCCGGAGGTGTTCACCCGTGCGGCGGAATATCTGGCCGACAATCTCGACACCAAGGTGTCGGTGACCATGGGCAAACGCAAGGGCCGGCTCGTGGTGGAGTTCGGCGACCAGGATGACTTCGAGCGCATCATGGGCCTGATCCAGGGGCAGCAGGACTCCTGAGGGACAGGACACGAGTAGAGAGGAAATACTGGCATGCAGGCGTCATTGTTTCCCATCACCCCGGACCAGCTGTCCCTGCTGCATCCGCAGGCCCGCCGGTCGGTGTTCTGGGAGCTGGAACCCGACACGGCACAGCAGGTGCAGGACTCCGGCTACCCCGAATTTGAGAAGGAGGCGTGGCTGACCACCACCCTCTACGAGCAGGAGACCTGCGGGTATTCCATCGGGTACCTCAACCCGGAACCCACCCCGTCGGCCCCGGCGATCTCCACGGTGATCTACTGCCGACGCGAATTCGCCCCCGGGGCCACCGTCCTGCCCACCGCACCGGTATCCCACGATGCCGCCCTGATCACCAGCCTGTTCATCGAGGAGGTGTTCCGCGGGGTGGGCATGGAGGCGGTGCTTCTCGACGCCGCCCTCGTCGACCTCATCAAGATGGAGGTGCCGGCCGTCGAGGCGTTCGGTATCCGCGACATGAAGATCAACGGGTCCGTGGGACTGGACCCCGTTGTCCGGGAGCTCGTCGCCAAACGCAACGACATCGGCCTCATCGAGGTGTCCGTCCTGGAATCCGCCGGCTTCGAGGTCGTGGAGGACCACCCGGTGCTGCCCCGCCTGCGCATGGAGATGCCACCCCAGGACCCACTGATGAGCGCCATGGAGGCACAGCTGCTGCTTGCGGACGTGGAGGCGGCCCAGTAGACAAGTAGACAGATCCCGGTCGCCTACTGGCCCCTACGCGTCGTTGATGGGGGATCTGGTGGGTGGGGGCACCGACGTATCAAAACGTGTACTCGCCAGGCGTCGCTCCGCAATCGTGATCACATCAAAGACATCATGGGCCAGATAACCGGTGACTCCCCTGTCGATTGATTTCCTGGTGAGAACCCCCGCTGCCGTGAGGTTGTCCAGGGCCTGCGCTGCCGATGTCGTGGTTCCACCAAAGATCTCAGTGGCCACCTTGACAGTGAGCAGGGGATGATCGGGAAGCTGCCTGAGGATGCGGTATTCGATGGAATCCGCCCGCAGGGCTCTCCTCTTCCCGGACACCTGCCTGTAGTGACTGACCCGGTTCTGCCATTCCTGTTGCAGCCCGCGGAGTTCCTCCGCCAACCGCGTGGCCTGCAGGGTGGCCTCACCGGTAGCCTCGAAGAAGATCTCCAACCAGTCGAGGACCCCTGTCGAGTCGGGTTGATCATCCCGGAACCTTGTGAGGCCGTGGACGTACCTGTCCGACCATGTTCCCAGAACCATACTGACGGGCAGGATCGGTGACCGTACCAATCCACGCCGTTGAAGAACCGCGTGGATCAGGGCACGCCCCACCCTGCCGTTCCCGTCGGGGAACGGATGAATCGTCTCAAACTGGGCGTGAACCAGCGCGGCCTGGATGAGTGATCCGTGGGTTGCTCCATTGAGATAATCCACGAGGTCATCCATCAGAGCCGGAACGTGGCGTGGCGGGGGCGGCACGAATTCTGCTTCGAGCGGTGAATGGATTGTCCCACCAATCCAGTTCTGGGTGGTTCGGAAACCACTGATTGCCGGATTCCCCAGGAGGAGATATTGGGCTGCGTTGATATCTTGCGCAGTTATTTCCCCTGCAGAGCGCAGCTGGTGGCTCATTTCCTGCAGAACGCGGACATTATTTGCTACCAGCTGGGCTAGTTTCTTACCGGGGGCGTCAGGATCCAGCCTGGTCAACTCCGCGATGGCCACCTTATCGGGCTGGGGTGCAAGGCCCTCAATGCGCGATGAAGAGATGGCTTCCGAGCGGAGCAGGAATCGTGCGATTCCCTCCAACCCGGTCCCCGAATCTCCCGCATTACCCATGGATATCGCCAGAATCTGTTGCTCCACGGAGCTGGCCTTGCGTGCCAGGTCACTGGGGATGTGGATATGGCGTTCCACCAGAGGGTCCGGCACGTAGGCGTGGTAGGTGCCCCCTGCGCGTGCCCGCCTGCTTCTCCCCGGACCATCACCAGGAGTCCAGAACTGTTCAATCCACTGAGCCATAGTTCTTATCCTTGCATCGATGAGGCCTGCATCCAATGATAACTCTTATCCTTGGATGCTCCGGCCGGGGATAACAGGATAACTCTTATTGCTGCCCCGCCAACGACCCCGCCAACGACGCCGGCGATGACACCGGCACACACACCACTGCCGGGGTGGGACACCTCATCATGCGGTGTCCCACCCCGGCAGTCAGCGTTCCCGGAGGCTTTCCGGGACAGGTCTATTCAGCTTCAGATTGGAGCAGTTCGCTGAACTTGAAGGTGCCGGTCTTGGGCTGTTCGTCCTCATCCAGCAGGTAGAGGCGTTTGACGGCCACCACGATGGCTTCGGCGATGCGGTCCCGCATGGTGGGGTCGGTCATCACGGCGAGGTCCTCGGGGTTGGTGAGGTAGCCGGTGACGATCTCCACGGTGGGCATCCGGGTCATGCGCAGCATGTCCCAGGTGCGGGCGTGGCTGCCGCAGCTGTTCAACGGGGTGCGGGCGGTGATCTCCTTGACGATGTAGGACGACAGCGTCTCCCCCACCAGGGAGTTGGCGCCGTTGTCGGAACCAAAGTAGAAGGTGGCCACGCCATTGGCCTTGTCATTGGGGTAGGCATCGCACTGGAGGGTCAGGGTGAGGTCGGCATCGAAGGCGTTGGCGATGGATGCGCGGTCCGCCACAGACGGGTCATCCATGTGGGGACGGGAGAGGATGGTCTCCATGCCGGCGGCGATCATGCGGCCCTCGAGGCGGGTTGCCAGATCCCAGAGGATCTCGGATTCACTGATCGTGCCGTAGGGACCTTCGACGACCTGACCCCGGTTGGCGCCACCGAGCCAGGGGTCGATGACCACGCGTTTACCCGCAAGACGCGGGCCTGCGCTGCGCACACGTTCGCGCTCCTGGATTGCGTGGGCGGAACCGCCGGTGATGCGCAGACCCAGGCGGGATAGCGCGCGGATGGTGTCGGGGCCACAGATGCCATCGACCTGTAGTCCGTAGTTGAGCTGGTAGTCCATGACGGCGCTGTGGGTGTATTCGCCGAAGCGGCCGTCGATACGTTCCCGGTAGAAGCCGAGCTCCTGCAGGTGGGTCTGCATCTCCACCACGTCGTCACCGACCAGGTTGTTGCCCGGCTGGTAGGACAGAACGCGGGCGCCCAGGGTGTAGGAGGCCTCGCGCAGCACGCGGAGAGTGAGGTCATCGATGAAGCCCGTGGGGATGATCCCGCGGGCCTGCTGGAAGGCCTTGAGGTGTTCGCTCAACCCATTGTCGAAGTACGTATCCTCTTCATGGAACTTGCGGGACTCTGACCGTGTGGCCATGTCCCGTTCGTATCCTTCGATCACACCGAGGCGCGCAAGCGTATTGCGTACCTCGGCTACACGGGGGCTGCGATCACCAACCCTCAAGACGTCTGACACCCTGGTCCTCTCGCTGTTCACACCGCACCCCATTGGTGCTTCCGGATGTTCACTGGTTCGTCGAATCTGTTTCTGAATTCTTACTAATAGACTATCAGTTAGAGGTGTTGTTCCAGCTTCGCTACGATCTCGTTCTTGGGTCGCAGACCCACGAATTCGTCCACCTTCTGACCACCCTTGAAGATCAGTACAGAGGGGATGGACATGATCTGGAACATTGCGCCCAGGGTGCGCTCCGCATCGACATCAACGCTGGCCACGACAATCTGGTCACCGTATTCCCCGGCGATTTCCTCGATGATCGGGCTCAGCTTCTTGCATGGCCCACACCACTCCGCCCAGAAATCGACGAGGACCGGCTTGTCGGACTCGACGACGGTGGATTTGAAGGTCTGTTCGGTTACTGCGATTACATTGCTCATGGTTGTTCCTTATGACTGGTGGTGGTGGCGAAAACACCCGGACAGGGATGGTCCGGCCCGTGGGGCGTGCCGACGGGGAGATCTCACGGTGACGGTGTGCCGTCACCCGCGCTCAGACGGTGCTTGTCGACGCATTCACCTAGGCTAATTGTTCTCGTGCACGGGGACTCACGTGTCCGGCCACGAAACGGCAACAAGTCGGACACGTTTCAACCCACGTCTAAATTGACTGGTATTAATAATACCTTATATCTGGTTGGCCAGGTAGTGTTCCGCGTCGATGGCGGCCCGGCAGCCGGAGCCGGCGGCGGTGATGGCCTGCTGGTAGTGGCTATCCACCAGATCACCGGCGGCGAAGACGCCGGGGACGTTGGTGCGGGTGGACGGGTGTTCCGCCACCACATAGTTGGAGGAATCCAGTTCCACCTGGCCCACGAGCATCTCGGAGCGCGGATCGTAGCCGATGGCCACGAACATGGCGGTGACATCCAGATCGGACAGTTCGCCGGTGACGGTGTCCTTCAGCTTCAGTCCGGCAACCTTGCCGTCGTTCTCGACGACCTGCTCGACGGTCTTGTTGGTGACGAACCGGATCTTCTCGTTCTTCTTGGCGCGCTCCAGCATGATGGCGCTGGCGCGGAACTCCTCGCGGCGGTGCACGATGGTGACCGAACGGGCGAACTTGGTGAGGAAAGTGGCCTCCTCCATGGCGGAGTCACCGCCACCGATGACGGCGATGTCCTGGTCGCGGAAGAAGAACCCGTCGCAGGTCGCGCAGGCGGAGACGCCACGGCCGAGCAGTTCCTTCTCGCCCGGCACGCCCAGGTAGCGGGGTGCGGAACCCATGGAGAGGATGACGGCACGTGCCTGGTATTCATCCTCGCCGACCCAGATCTTCTTGATGTCACCGGTGAGGTCAACGCGGTCGACCAGTTCCATGTGCATCTCGGTGCCGAACCGCTCAGCCTGGGCACGCATGTTCTCCATGAGCTCCGGGCCCATGATGCCGTCCTGGAAACCGGGGAAGTTCTCCACATCGGTGGTTGTCATGAGAGAACCGCCGTACTCATAGCCCTCGAACATGATGGGCTTGAGATCGGCACGCGCGGCGTAGATGGCAGCGGTGTAGCCGGCGGGGCCGGAGCCGATGATGGCAACATCGTGGATCTTGGACTGTTCTTCAGACATTGACTTCCTGTTTTCCTTCTACGCGGTTGTTCTTCCCACAGTGGCAACCCCACCGGGTGCATGCTGGATGCGTGCACCGCATCCTCATGAAGTGTAGGTGGCCGGGAACGGCCACCCTATTTAGGCACTGCTTCTCATTCAACGCAAATGACCCGGCTAAAGGTTCCTGATTGTTCCAACATCACAGGGTGGCCGGGATGTTCACTACTTCACAACACCGGAACCGGTGGCGGAAATTCCCCCGGCCTCCTCGGGCGTCGGCTCTGTTTGCCCACCGACGAAGAAATCTGCCTGCAGCAATCCGCGCAGTTGCTGTTTGGCGCGTGCCCGACGCGATTTGATGGTTCCGGGTTTCACACCCTCGAGCCGTGCCACATCCTCGATGCCGTATCCGCCGAGGTCAACCAGGAGCAGGGCGTTGCGCTGATCGACGTGGAGCTGGTCCATGGCCTGGCGGATGGTCAGGGCCACATCGAGGTAGCCCAGGGGGTCGACGGCCAGGCGGGGATCCTCGGCGGGTGTGGTCTCGGTGTCGTCGAGGATGGCCAGTTCCCTGCGGGTGCGGTGTTTGGCCCAGTCGAATCCACTATTGAGAACGAGCTTGTGGAGCCAGGTCGACAGGGCCGCCTCCGCCCGGTAGAGGTGCATGTTGCGACTGGCCTTGAGCAGGGCCTCCTGGAGGATGTCGTGGGCGTCGTCCTCGTTGCGGCTGTACCGGCGTGCCGCCCATTTCAGGTGTCGTTCGTGGCGGGTGATGATGGTGGCAAATGCCCGGGCATCTCCCCCGACGTAGGTGGCCACCAGTTCCGCGTCGGTGGGATCATCACCCCGTGGGTGGTTGGTGGTGGCCTCCGGTGTGACTGTCACTGCTATCCCCCGCTCAGTGGAACACTCCCCGGTGTCCCCTTTGCCGCTGTCTGGTGTCCCCCAGTATGTGGGCTGGGCCACCCGGTGGCCTGGTGGATTCCCATTTCAGTGGGCAGCGATGTCGGATGTGATACCTGGTGTGACCTGGTAATCCTTCCAATATGACATGTCAGCTAAGAGGGTAGTTACTGTGATAACCACACCTTATGGCCCAAATGTCAGACGTGTAATTCAGCATCTTTACAGTCAGATCTCAGCACTTTGGTAGGGGGTCTTCTACTGATGAGATCTCCCACCCCATCAGACGGAAAATGCGGGCCACCCGTGGGCATGTGCCCGTGGGTGACCCGCGGTGGCGGGAATGGCCTATGGAGGGATTACCAGCCCACCATCTCCACCTCGGCGATCTGCATGGCCGGGTCCTTCTGCGCGGTGTTCGTCGAGGTGACCTCCTCCACCCAGATCACCACGGACTCCACATTGGCCGGCAGGTTGCCGGGCTGCTCAATGGTGTGGGTGATGCTGCGGGAGGCGAAGATGATCTCACCGATCTCGATGCCGCTGGACAGGGAACGGGGCGCATCGGTGGTGAAGGCGAACAGCTTCACCGTGGAGGTGACGGTGGCGTCGGCATCCGGCCCCGGGGTGAGGATCACATGGGCGAGCTGGGTGGGATCCTCGAGGGTGACCAACAGCCCCTCTGAACCCGTGGAGGTCCAGGCGGTGGAGGTGTCCCCATCGGTCACCGCGCCCACCTCATCGCGTCGGCCCTCGTCCCACTCATGGGCGGAATCCAGGGTGCGGTACAGCGGCGGGCCGACGGGTTCGGCGTCGTCGGAGTCGCCGGTCGCACCGGCCTCGGCCGGTGCGGTCACCGCGGTTTCGGTGGCACCGAGCGGGGATTCCTCATTGTCGGCACTGAGTAGGCTGGTGAGGAAGGCGGTCACCACGGCCACCATGGATACCAGCAGGAACACCACGAGGGCGATCACCGCCATCATCTTCACCGAGTATTCCGGTGCACCGAAACCGGACCGTCTGGTCGGGCGCGGGGTGCGTTCGGTGTCCACCTGCAGCTGGACGGGTTCCTCATCGTCGGTGTGGAGACCGCAGTCACGGAGGGCCTCGGACAGGTCGTGCAGGGTGTCGGGGTCCACTGTCTCCCCGTCCGGGTCGGCCGCGTTGAAGGCGCGCGCCTCGGAACACAGCACCGCGACGTCGGCGGGTGCGGAGGAGGCGTCGATAAGCATGTCGAGCGCGGCGGCCAGGGAGGTGACATCGCGTTCGCGGCTGGCCTCGGGCAGCACCACCGGGAAGGCGAGGACGGCGTGGCCCTCGGTGTTGATGCGGATGCGGGACTTGTTGTCCAGGCCGAGGGGGATGCCGGCGGCGTGGGCATCGGCCATCGCGTTGGTCAGTTCCGCCATCGCGTAGGACGCGGCGCGGGGATCGGCACCGTCCTCGGCGACCCGGGCCAGGGAACTACCCGGGATCCAGTCGGCGACGATGAGACAACCGTTGCGGTAGGCGCGGGTGCGGATATTCGGCGGGATCGCAGCGCTGTCCAGGGCGGCGAGCTTCTTCGTGCGACGCTGCACCTCATAGGCCACACCGGCGGCGGCCGCAGGGGTGAGCGGTGCATAGGGGGCGTTGCCGGAGGTGTCGACGAAGATGAGCGCGACCTCCCTGCCGGTGGCCACCTCACGGGCCTGCCAGAACCGGGCGCCCGGCACACCACCGTGATCGGCCAGCAGACGGAAGGCACCATCGGAGACCGGCGCACCCGGCACCAGACGGGGGCCACGGACGATACCGGCGGACATCGGTGGTGGCACCGGGGTGGAGGCGAACTCATTGGCCACGATGATCTGGGTGGACAGCTCCTGCTCGGAGACCTCACCGACATCGAGGGACAGGTCCTCATCCGGGCGGATGAAACGACCCATGCCGGGGATGCGGGCCAGGGCCTTACCCAGGTTCTGCACCTCGGGCAGGCGGGACCGGGACAGCACCGCACCGGTGCCGATGAGGAACACCACACCGATGACACCGAGGTAGATCAGGTACCCGAAGGACCCCAGGGTGCCGAAGAGGACATCGCCCATGGTGGCCTGGATACCCAGGCCGAGCAGCCATGCGACACCGGCACCGACCAGCGCGGACCCCAGTGCCCACAGGGAGGTCTTGAGCACCGAACGCATACCCAGCAGACCGAGTTTGCGACGCAGCAGGTAGGCACCGATCACCGCACCGGCGACGAAACCGAAACCGTTGGCCGCACCGAGCAGCACCACCACACGCTCCGGGGAGTTGGACAGCACCGGGGCGGCCAGGGACAGCACGATCTTGGTGACGGTGATGCCGGCGATGATGAAGGTGGGGGTCCACGCCTCCTCGCGGGCGTAGAACACACGCAGGTGCAGCAGCACCAGCGCATAGGGCAGCAGCGTGAACGCGGAGAAACTCAGGGTCCAACCCAGGATGTTCGCCGAGGCGGCATCGAACTCACCCCACTGGAACAGGGCGTTGGCGATGGGCACACCGAAGACGGTGAAGAACACCACGATCGGGATCAGCGCGATGAACGTCAGTTTGGATCCCAGGCCGAGATCGGCGACCACCGCGCGGTCATCACCGTCGGCGGCGTTGCGCGACAGGCGCGGCATGATGGCGGTCAGCAGGGTGACACCGATGATGCCGTACGGCACCTGCAGCAGCAGCCAGTGCTGCTGGTAGATGAACGGCGCCGCCGCATCCGCCAGCGAGGCGATACGGGTGGTGACCACATACCCCAGCTGTGAGATGGCGACGTAGACGACAATCGCCATGGCCATGCCACCGAACTGTTTGAGGCGGTCATCCAGTCCCCACAGCGGACGCAGATCGATCCCGGCCCGGCGCAGGTACGGCACCATGATCAGGGTCTGCACCACCACGCCCAAGGTGGTGCCCACACCCAGGAACACGATCTGCGGATCGAACAGACCCACCTGCGCGTCCTGCGCCAGGCGCCACGGCATCACCATGTAGGTGCCCAGCACGATCAGGGAGATGATGTTGTTGACCACCGGCGCCCAGGCACCGGGTTTGAAGATCTCCCGGGTGTTGAGCACCGCCATGAACAGCGAGAACAGTCCGTAGAAGAAGATCTGCGGCAACAGCCAGTAGGCGAATGCCGTGGACATGCCGACGTTGACCTCACCGTCGACATCCAGCATCATCCGCGTCAGCAGCGGCGCACCGACCACCGACAGCACAGTGACACCACCGAGCAGTGTCACCGACAGGGTGAGCAGCCGTCGGAAGAACCCGGAACCCCGGTCGGCGTCCTCCCGCTCCGCGCGGGTGAGCACCGGCACCACCAGTGAGGTGAGCACGGCACCGAGAACGATCTCGGTGATGAGGTTGGGCAGCGTGTTGGCGGTGTTGAACGCCGACGCGATCGCCGGGGACAGCGCAGCACCGATCATGACGGTGCGCAGGAACCCGGTGATCCGGCTCAGCAGGGTGGCCACCGCCATGGAACCGGTGGAGCGCACCACATCCGCGTCGGAGGTCTCCCGGCGCGCCGGGGGATCCTCGCGGTCAGGCGTGGCCAGCGCGGTGCCCGCACCACCCGTGCTGTCACCGCCCGCGGAGCCGGAGCCGGACCCGGAGGCGGCACCCGATGCAGCCCGTGAGGCGGTTCCGGGCACGGCCTCATTGACCGTCGCGGTGTTCTCGGCGGCGGCCTCGGCGGGTACAGCCGGGGTACGTGCCGGGGTGCGTTCCGGGGTTGCCGGTGCCGCGGGGGCCACCGACGTCACGGGAGCCGGCTGCTCCTGTCGGGTCTGCCCCGTCTCCTTCGGGACGGGCCGGTAGACCGCCCCGGTCGGTGCACTTTTCAGGCTGGACCGGTCCTCCCCGGAGGGTGCCGGGGTGCGGGGTGGTTGTTTCTTGCGGGTCTCCGGCACGGGTGCCGGAGGGGTCGGAGTAACAATCCGGGAGCGTTGTCCCGTGGGTTGCCCCGGATTCATCGGAGTGGAACTCACTGGTGACCATTCTGTTCGTGTACCCACCCGTGGTGGGTGGGCACGTCGATGTGGACTGATTGAACGGATACGTTAGTGCGCACCGGGTGGTTTCGGCGATCCGGAGCCGTCATCGGCGCAGCCACGGCCGCGGGGTACGTACCGGGTTGCTTGACGACGCCCCTCCCCCACGCTTCCCGGTTTCGTCGGCCGCACCACGCCGTGCGGTGCGGAACGGGACCCGGCCCGGTGGCCGGCATCCGGGGATGCCGGGGGGCCACCGTGGGATGTCCGCCCCTTCTGCTTCCTCACGCGCAGCACCCGGAACACCAGCAGCGCCCCGAGCACCAGGATGCCGAGGGCGACGATGCCGACGGTGCCGAGCACGCTGGGGCGCGGCAACACGGAGATCTCCACCGGGTCACTGATGGTGGCGCCGTCCGGGGAGGCCAGCCACACCGTGAGATCGGTGCGCTGGTTGTCATCGGGCAGGTCGGCGGTCATCTGCAGGGTGATCGAGCCGAGGGCCGGGATGCGGACCACACCCGGGGTGTGCACCCGTGCATTGTCGGAGCTGGCGTAGAGGATCTGGGCGGCGGCCGGCAGGGGCAGGCCGTTCTGCGCCACGATGATCAGCGGGGAGGATGCGGAGGTGCGGGTGTAGACATTGCCCGGTGGCAGCAGTGCCACCGAGCTGCGCAACTGCTGCAGCATGTCACGGTTCTGGTTGAGCAGATCCTCGGTGGCCGCGGTGGCATCGGTGTGGTCGGTGTAGGAACGGCGGTGGGTGACCGTCATGGCGCGCAGGAGATCGTGGCGCAGCGGGGCGGTGAAACCATAACGGGTCAGGGCGATGCCCTGGTCATTGAACATCAGCCCGGTGAGATCATCGATGTAGGTGGCCTGTTGGGTGGCGCGGAGGATCTCGGTGTCGGCGATCTGGGAGGGATCGTCGAAGGGCACCCCGAAGGAGGTCTCATCCGGCATGCCGTTGATGGTGACCGACTCGGCCAGCTTGGCCTGTTGGCCCGCATCGGCGGTGAGGTAATCGGGCAGCGTCAGGGGGCGGGCCGCACCGGAATCGATGAGGTCCGCGGTGGTGTCCAGGAGCATCTCGGCGTCAGCACCCTCCAGGACTGCGGAGGGCATGACCAACACCGGGCTGTCACCGTCACTGTTGCCCACCGTGAGCCGGAGGGCACCCTGACCGGTTAGGGTGCGGGCGGTCGTGGAATCCAGGGTGACATCGAACCGGGCATCCGGGTTGGAGAAACCCACCGTCTCCGGGGAGGACCCCAGGGTGGCCAGCGTGGCTGCCAGGGAACCCTGGTAGCTCACCGCCGTCACACCGGGGGCCAGCTGGTGGAACCGGTCCGCCGACGGGGTACGCCACACGGTGTTGTCCGCCACCAGCACGGACACGGGGATCTCCGGTGGGGGCGCCGTGGTGTCGGTGGCGGGTAATTCGGGGTTGTCCAGGGAGGCCTGGCCCGACGGTCCGGTGGCGGGGATCGGGGTCACCGACTCCACCTCCCACACCTGCTCCAGGCTCATCTCCCTGCTCAGGGTGTCGGCCAGCCCCAGGTTGCCCGCGGTGGCCGGGGTGACATAACCGGTGCCCGGGATCACCACATTGCCCACCGGGGTGACACCGAGGATCTCCTCGAGGACGGCACCACCGCGCTGGACGGCCTCCCGCATGAGCCACTGGTTGCCGGTGGAGTTCACGGCATTGAGATCGGTATTGGACCACGGCAGCGCCACCGTGCAGTTGGTGGCCACCGCCCGACGGAGTTTGTCCAGGAACACCGCGGCATCGGCAGCACCCGTTCCCGGGGTGCCGGTCACCGGTTCATTCGTGGAGGTCCACAGATCACGCAGGCGCTGGTTCTGGCGCACGGTACTCACCCGCCGGTCGGTGACGGTGTAACCACCGGTCATGCGGTGCACCACGCTGATCAGGGCGGGGTCGAGGGCCAGGCAGGAGGCTTCCTGGACGGGTGTGGGGGCGGAGAGGAAGGCGTCGACAAGCTCGGTGAGGCGACCCCCGGGGGCGAGCTCCCCGGCGAGCTCGTCGGACTCCAGCAACAGTGGCGGCGTCTCGGGGGCCTCGCCCGTCTCCCCGCCGAGGACATGGGTCTCGGCGGTGAAGGGGTACAACACGGTGGTCGGGGTGGGTGCGGGAGGCTCCTCCTCACCGGTCACAGGCGCGGGCGCCTCCGTCACCACCGGCAGCAGAAACCGCTGGGAATCCAGATGGCTGGCCGTCCCGTCGAGCTGACCGGACAGGGCAATGCGCACCGGGTACGCGCCGGGTTCGGTGATGGCGAGGGTGACGGATTCATCAGCGTCGGTGGGCACCCGCATGGTCGTGGTGGCGGACCTCCCCGGTGCGATCTGCTCATCCAGCACCAGCTGCGTGCCGTAATAGGGGTAGGAGCCGGATCCGTCGGAGGCTAAAGCCATGCGTGCGGTGGCGTTGTCGGTGGCGGCGTTCCCACGCTGGGCCAGCAGGGTCACCTGGTCGAGGTCCGCGGAGGTGTTGTTGCTGATCTCCAGCTCCAGGACCAGTTCATCACCGGCGGTCAGGGCCCCGGTGAGGTGGACATCGGTGATCTCCAGCTCGACATCGTGGACCTGATCATCCGCGCGGGCGAACGGGTTGATCCACTGGTCGGCCACGACGGGGTCATCGGGGTCCAGGGGCAGCGGCAGGGCGTGGGCTGCGGGGAGCGTCGGGCCCGCGGCTCCCAGCCCGATGAAGGCCGAGGCCCCCAGTAGTGTGGTTGCCGTCACAGTGGCGATGAGGTTGCGGGGGGCGGATGACCTGCCCCCGGACGTGGGATTCCCAGGTGCCCGAACCGGTCGCATGGACAGGTCCGCCTCCTTCCCGGTCACCGCGGGGTGGCCCTTCCCTCCGCCTTCTCCCGGCGGGCGAACTCAGGCAGCATGTCATGGGCCTGGCGCGCGAGCTTGCGCTCATCGGCGAAGGCGAGATGCTCGATCAGTTCATTGGCGGGGATCCAGGACACCTCGGTGACCTCCGGATCCTCATCGTTGAGATCACCATCAACATAGCGCAGCAGATGGTGGTGCACCGTCTTGTGGATACGCCTGCCCTCGGAAACGAACCAGTAATCAATGACACCCAGCTCGGCGAACACCTCACCATGGATGCCGGTCTCCTCCCACACCTCACGCTCGGCGGTGGCGGACTTGTCCTCGCCCGGTTCCACATGGCCCTTCGGCATGGACCACAGCAGACGTCCACGGCGGTCGAGCCGCCCGATCAGCGCCACGTAGATCTTCGACAGATCCACCTCACCGTTGTCCATGACAGCCTCAGCCAGCCCGGACACCACGAGCCCACCGGCGGAGGTCTCATTCGACGTCTCCATCCGGGACTGCTGGTTGGCCTGGTGGACCCGCTGGTTGCCGCGGTGGGGTCGGCGACGCTGCTGGGATGCTTTACGACGCCCCCCTGACCTGCCCTCACCCTTCTTATCGGGGGGTGCGGTGGTGCTGGTGCTGGCTGTGCCTGTGGCGGTGCTGGACCGGGTCTGCTCGCCTGCAGTATCTGCACTGTGTGCGCCTCCTGCGCCACCTGAGCCACCGCGTCCGCGACGACGCGAACGCTTCCGGCGGTTGGGGTTGGAGGAACGCTGCTGCCCGGACTCCCCCTGCTGGGAGGTCTTGTCCTGCGGGCCGGCAGACTGCGCCCCGGTCTGTGGCTTCTGGGCCGTGGACTGATTCTGCTCCTGCTGGACGCGGGTATTCTGGTTCTGACCTGAAGGGCGGCGAGAACGGCGGCGGCGCCTACGTTTAGGCGCCCCGCTGGTAGTCCCCTCTGGCTTCAAGTCACTCATTTGTGTAATGGTATCGTGCACGACCGCCAATCGGTATTAATGAACCGCTCTTCCACCGGGATGGTGGTGCCGGCCGGACAGTATTATGTTTCCAGCGTGGGGCACTGGGTAGACTCAGAGCCGTGAATTCCCAGGATGCCCCAAACCAGGAGACGGACGCCACCACGGACCGTCTCGCACTCATGGCGCGCGCGCACCAGGCTGTCGGGGAGCTGTCCCCCATTCTCACACCCCTGGCCGCCGCCTTCACCGAACAGGGCCACTCCCTGTACCTGGTAGGTGGTTCCGTGCGTGATGCCTTCCTGGGCACCCTGGGCAATGACCTCGATTTCACCACCTCCGCTCCCCCGGAGATCACCCGTGCCATCCTGGATGATTACGCCGAGGTGGTGTGGGACACCGGTATCGCGTTCGGCACCCTGTCCGCCGAGAAGCACGGCCAGCAGATCGAGATCACCACCTTCCGCTCCGATGTCTACGACGGCACCTCCCGCAACCCGGAGGTCACCTTCGGTGACACCCTCGACGGGGATCTCATCCGCCGTGACTTTAGGGTCAACGCCATGGCCGTGGAGATCGCCGGTGACGGTGCCCTGTCCTTCCACGACCCGGTCGGTGGTCTGGAGGATCTGCTGCACCGGCGTCTGGACACCCCGGCCGCCCCGGAACAGTCCTTCAACGATGATCCCCTACGGATGCTGCGAGCCGCCCGGTTCGTCTCCCAGCTGGGGTTCACGGTCGCCGACCGCGTGGTCACTGCCATGACGGAGATGTCCGGGCAGATCAGCCGCATCACCGCTGAACGTGTGCAGGTGGAGCTGGACAAACTCATGCTGGGCACCCACCCCGAGGAGGGCATCGACCTCATGGTCGACACCGGCATCGCCGAGGTGATCTTCCCCGAGATCCCCGCCATGCAGATGACCCAGGACGAACACATGCAGCACAAGGACGTCTACCGTCACTCCCTGCAGGTCATGCGCCAGTCCATCGACCAGGAGACCGAACCCGACCTGGTGCTGCGCTGGGCGGCACTGCTGCATGACTGCGGCAAACCCGACACCCGTGACTTCAGCGAGGACGGGCGCGTCAGCTTCCACCAGCACGAGGTGGTGGGTGCCAAACTGGTGCGCCGCCGCATGCGCAAACTCAAGTACTCCAAGCAGATGGTGAACGATGTCTCCCAGCTGGTGTTCCTGCACATGCGGTTCCACGGCTTCGGTGAGGGACAGTGGACGGATTCTGCCGTGCGTCGCTACGTTGCCGACGCCGGTGAGCTGCTCCCCCGCCTGCACAAACTGGTGCGCGCGGACTGCACCACCCGGAATAAAAGGAAAGCACAGCGCCTCCAGGCCACCTACGATCATCTGGAGGAACGGATCACCGACATCGCCGCCCGTGAGGATCTGGCCCGCGTGCGACCAGACCTGGACGGCAATGAGATCATGGAGATCCTCAACATCCCTGCGGGACCCCAGGTGGGTAAGGCCTGGGGTTTCCTCAAGGAACTACGCCTCGAACGCGGACCGCTCGAGCGTGATGATGCCATCGCCGAACTCAAGGCATGGTGGGAAGGAGAAAAAGATGAGTGACTTCTACGCAGATCGACTCTTCAACGCCCTGGAACGCAATGAGGTGGCCCCGGGCACACTGCTGGTCGCTGCACCCGATCTGGCCTCCCCGGAGTTCAGTCGCAGCGTCATCCTCGTCATCGACCACTCCCACGCCACCACCTTCGGTGTGAACCTGGCCTCCCGCAGTGACCTGGCGGTGGCCAATGTCCTGCCCGAGTGGACCGAACTCACCGCCAAACCCCAGGCCCTCTACATCGGTGGTCCTCTGAGCCAGCAGGCCGTGGTGGGACTCGGTGTGACCAAGCCCGGGGTGGACATCGAGGCCTCCACCGGGTTCAACAAACTGGCCAACCGTCTGGTCCACGTGGATCTGCGCGTGACCCCGGACGAGGTCAAGGACGACCTGGAGGGCATGCGCTTTTTCGCCGGTTACGCGGAATGGGCACCGGGCCAGCTCAACGAGGAGATCGAACAGGGTGACTGGTATGTCGCCCCCGCCCTGCCCTCGGATGTGCTCGCGCCGGGACGGGTGGATGTGTGGGGCGATGTCATGCGCCGTCAGCCAATGCCCCTGCCGTTGTACTCCACCCACCCCTCGGACCCGACCGACAATTAAGCCCGGTAGTGTCGGCTCCCAGGTTCGAGGACGAGAAAGGTCGATGCATGTGAGTTCGGAAACTCTTCGGGAGATCCGTGGCGGGATCAGGGAGACCAGTGCCGTGGGCCTGGGCCTGGTTCCCCTCGGTCTGGCCTTCGGTCTGCTCATGGTGCAGTCCGGGTATGCCTGGTGGTGGACCCCGATATTTTCCATCGTGATCTACGCCGGATCCATGGAATACCTGGCCATTGGATTGATCACCGCCGGTGTGGGGCCGTTCTCGGCGCTAGTTACCGGCTTCATGGTGAATTTCCGCCATATCTTCTACGGACTTACCTTTCCCCGCAACGCCATCCAGTCGAGGGCGGGGCGGGCGTATTCCACCTATGCGCTTACCGACGAGGCCTATGCCATCGCATCCGCCCGCCCTCCAGGGGAGATCAGTGGCACCCGCCTTCTTACCATCCAGATCGTGTGCCAATCCCTGTGGGTCTTTCCCGGCATCATCGGGGCCGTGGCCGGCCAGGCGCTTCCCGACGGGCTCAAAGGCATGGAATTCGCCCTGACCGCACTGTTCGTGGTGTTGGCCTGGGAGGCGTTCACCAACAATAAGGACTGGTCGCTGCCCCTGACCGCCGTGGCGCTGGCCCTGCTGGCCGGATTTCTCGCCCCGGGTCAGATGCTGGTGCTCGCCCTGACCGCCTACTTTGTCATCCTCCTGTTCCGGTTCCGCCTCCCGGGGCTTGACCGCAGGATGGAGATGCGGGTTCCCGACAATGGGTGATTACGGACTCCCCGTCGGCGTGAGCCTGGGCCAGGTGGCGGCGGTGCTGATCCCCGTCGCCATCATCACCGTGCTGCTCCGCCTCTTCCCCTTCGTGGCCATGCGGGGCGTGAAGAACAACCAGCTCATGGGCGTGCTCAGCCGGACCATGCCGGTGGGTGTCATGAGCGTGCTGGTGATCTACACTCTGTTCTCCTCCACCGGTGAACCCGGCGGCATCTGGGCCTCCCTCATCGCCGTGGGCATCACCGCTCTGTTGCACTGGTGGCGACGCTCCGCCGGCCTGTCTATCGTGGGCGGAACCGTGGCGTATATGGTGCTGGTCAACGTGGTGTTTCCTTAACCCGGCAGGTTTCTCGGGGTGTCACTGGGATAGCAGGCGCTGTCTGCCCTCCGTGCCGTGGGTGTACCCGGCCCGGTCTGCCAAGGGGCCGACCCGCTGTCCCGGGGCGTGCAGCTCGGCCAGGCCCGCACCCCGAGCCCGTCCATGTTCATGGGCCCAGTCCAGCATGGTGTCCGCCAATCCGGTGTTGCGCAGGGGTTCGATGACACGCAGGAAATCGATTAGTAGCTTCATCGTCCCGCCCCCGGCCAACTGCGGGATGAAGGTCAGTTGCATCGCACCCACCACCGTGTTCGAGTCATCCCGAGCCACCGCCAGGTAGTGCGAGGATTCGTGGGTGAGTACATCAAAGGCGGCTTCCAACCGGGTGAGCGCTGAGGGATCCAGGGGTGTGCCGTCAAGCATCTCGGTGATGGCGGGGACATCCTCACGCCGGGCCGGGGTGATGATGAAGGACCTGTTGAGGATGTGCACCTGGGTTCCAGAGGAGTGGGTACGCATCCTGCTGACCACGGCATCGAGCCAGTGGCCGACGCTGATGCGGGCGGTTGGGGTGTCCGGGTATCGGCAGCGCAGGTGGGCGCCGGAACGGTCCAGGATGAACCACAGCATCACACCATCGGTGTGGATCGCGGCGCTGACGTACTGGGCGTCGAGGCCGATATCGTCGATATGCACGGGCAGACGGCGCAGGTCCAACCAGGATATGGCGAACATACCGGGGGTCTCGGGCAGGCCACCCCAGGGGATGAGGATCTCCTCCAGGGGGTGGCTGCCCAACAGCACGGCTTCGCGTACCGCGGTGGCTGCCCCCTTGATGTCGGATTCTGTGACCTCGATGACGGAGTTGGTGATGAACCAGCCGCAGGAATCATGCCAGCGCTCATCAAAACGACTGTGTACAGGAAATACCGCACGCAACGGGACATTGGCCTGTTCGCGGGTCACCTCCGCCATGATCGAGGTGGTCAGTGCCAGCGTGCTCACGCCGACGGACCGTGCGTGGGAGGAATAGATGGCCAGATCATTCACACCGAAGATATCGCGCACCTCCACCCGCTCCGGCTGGGCAAGGGCATCACCCAGTGGCAAGGGAAACCGCGGCATCTTCCCCTCCCCTGCCGCAATGATCTCCCGCCAGCGTCGGTGGATGGAATCTGGAGCCGGGGGTCGGGACCGCAGTTCGACGGTGTGCTCCTCGAAGGCAGGTACGGGATCACTGATGTCCCCGCCCTCCAGTGCCTCGAGTAGATCTCGGGCGAGGATGAGCATGGACCACATGTCCACATGGGAATGGTCACTGGCGAGGATGATGACGGGCCCAGCGGTGGCCTCAACCACGCAGAGTCGGTGGGATGGGCGGGCATAGGGCGAGCAATGCCGGTTGAGTACGAGGTTTAAAGCATCGTTCATCGTTTCCCCCGGTGCGATGGGATGTTGGATCCAGGCGCCGGGGTGGACCTCAATACGGTGTGCCTGAACCTGTCCGGCCGAATCTGTGCTGAAAGCGGTGCGCAGGGTGCCGTGGCGGTCCACCACCTGTAGCCATGCGTGGGAGAGCTCATCATGGTCGACCCTGTCGTCCAGGCGGATACTCAGCGCCATCCAGCTGCCGGTGCGCTCACCCGCACCGACGTGTCTGTTCTGGTCGAAGGAGACGGGTACCGCGTCGCCGGGGGCCGACACGGTGGCCTGGTAGCTGTGCAATGTGCCGAAGGGAAGGAGTAACTGGTCCACATGAGTCAGTCTCATAGCGGTAGTATAACCCACATACCTATCGGTTGATAGATAAATGGCTAAGGAGACCCAGCATGCTTGAGCACAGCACCTTCGAGGTTCCCGGATCGACGTTGTCCGTTTCCTATAGTGATGAAGGTGGCCAACCTGTCGTACAGCTCCATGGGCTGAGTTCATCCCGGAAGCGCGACCGGCTCCTGGATCTCGACCTCGGCCGTGGACTTTCTGGCACCCGCTTGCTTCGCTACGATGCCCGGGGGCACGGATATTCCACCGGCCGGGCGGTGGCGGGAGACTACACGTGGGAGTGTCTCAGTGCCGACCTGCTGGCGCTGCTGGATGCCTACTTTCCCGACGAGCAGGTCCACGGGGTCGGGCCGTCTATGGGATGTGCGACCCTCCTCCATGCCGCGGTGCGGGATCCGGGGCGCTTCTGCGGTTTCACTTTCATGTTGCCACCGACCGGTTGGGAGACACGGGCCGCGCAGGCTGCCCACTATCTCTCCAGGGCTGATTTTATTGAATTGAACGGTATGGATGCCCTGCTCATCGCGGAATCAATGGGTGCGCATCCCCCGGCAGAAACCGGTGTGCCGGATACGGTGCCCGATATCGCCACCGGGTTGCTTCCCTGGGCCTATCGTGGCGCCGCGGCCAGCGATCTTCCCCCACGTGATGCCATCAGGGGGATCGCGGTCCCGACAACAATCCTCAGTTGGGTGGATGATCCTGGGCACCCGACGTCGACCGCGATTGAACTGACCAGGCTCCTGCCCGACGCACAACTGCGTATCGCCACGACCCCGGCTGAGGTAAGGCAATGGCCACGTCATCTTTGTGATGATGTGGCCCGGTACGGGACCTAGATGATTGATTCCGGGGGGTTTAGTGGTCATAAGCAATCAATGACCGCAGCACCGGTTGCCCAGGCTTATGAATTAACCGTGGAGGGCGACGTCTGCACCATCACCTACACCCCGGCGGACACCCTGTTATTAGAACAGGCCATAAATGAGTCGGATGAACAGATAGCCTCTTCACTGCTGGCGGACCTACCAGGGGTGTCGATGGATGATCTATCTCTCCTTGTCAACCACGTCGGACAGAATCTACTTTTCAGTGAGGATCTAACCGTTGCTTCCTTCGCGGATTCCCCCGCTGCGGAAACTGCAGCACGGGTGAACGCCGCAGCAGTGGCAGCAGGATTCCACGAGAATGAGATATTTACTTCCCTGCAACTGTTGCGAGGGGTTTTCTTTGCTCTGATATTCATGTGGGTTTATATGCCCTCGGAGGATGGGGACTATGTGGTTGAGCCAGTTGTGTATACCAAGGATGAGGCCCGTGAGGCGCTGGTAGGGATGGCAACGACTGGGTTGTTTGATGAGGCTATCTCAGACGCCAGCGAACCGGGTGTCAGACACATTGAACGGACGATGGAGATGCTTGAGAATTCCACGATGATCTTCAGAGCACCTTTGCTGGAATGCGTCGGGGAGGATCCAGCCACCCCGGTGGACCCAGGTCCAGGGGATGAAGTCCCCACCCCGGGTGGAGATAATCGGGGTGGCTCCCTGTCTTCCTTTGGCAGCAGCTAACCCATCCTCCACTGACCGATAAGCCTCACCCGTGCAGTGGAAAGTTGGGACGCCCACCGCACGGTGGCGGTAGCACCCCTAAGGTACGATGGGATGAGTTTTAATCCCCTCCTGCGCCAGCCGGGTGCGGTCATCGGTCCGCCCGGTTGATTGAGTATGTCGGCAGCAGGGCCCTGCATTGTGATTCTAGGATCATCCACATGAATGTTCACCGTCCCGCCACCGTTCTCGCCATGGCTGCCGCACTACTGGTCACCTCTGTTCAGATGCCCGGGGCCAGCGCTCATGAGCTGGTCGTGAATGAGGATAGCTGCACCATCACCTACACCGGGCGTGATGAGGACAAGGTGAACCGGGGTCTGGATCAGGCGATCCTCGCGTCCTATGACCACCTGAGTCGATCCATCCCGATGTCCAGCGCCTATGACGTTTCCCAGCTCACCAATTATGTCTTCGATAACTGGGGCACGCGGGACTTCTCCACCGGGGAGGCATTCCGGGGCACCCCGGTCAATGGTGTCGCCACGCGCCTCAACCGGCAGGCGATGAATGCGGGTTTCCGGGAGAATGAGATTTTCGAGATCATCAACTTCCAATATGAGATGTCGCTCAGCGTGGTCACGGCACGGCAAAGGATCATGGGGCCGACGCAGCCGGTGACCATGAGCCATCAGGAAGCCCTTCTCACCGCCAACACCATCCGCAACACCGATCTCACCCCGCGTGGCGAGTTCAGCCGGGCAGGTAAGCGCACCATCGACTTTCTGGCCCAGCAGGGACATGACCTGCTGGAGCAGGTCTATGAACCGGTGTTCCACTGCGCTGACGGGGACATCGATGATGAGCTCCCCGATCTGCCGGTGAAGGCCTTCGGATCGTCGGGCAGCAGCTAAACGGACAACTACCCCACCTGCGGGAACTTGGTCACCGCCTCCACCCACAGACCCTCGAATTCCTCGGCTGTGATCATGCGTGCGGTGATGTCGGGGAAATCCGCGTAGGAATCCGGGTGTGGCACCGTCTCATTTGGTGTGGCCGCCAATCCCTCCTGGTTGCCACCGATCACCCCGGCGCCGGTGACGGTTTCGCCGGCGGTGGTGCCGGCGAGTTCAATGATCCGCACCATGGTGCACATGGCCGGGGAGGTGGGGGTTGCGTCGACAAGCTCCCTCATCTCCGCGACGTGGATGGCCGACGGGTGGCCGGGGATCTCGATCTCGGTGCGCACGTGGATAATTCTGCTCATGGCCCACGAGTCTACGGGTGACATAAATCAACGGGGGCAATGATTCCCATTACGGGTGAAACCTCGTAAGTTTGTGTAGGTGGTCAATTACGCATTTGTCATTGCAGGTTCCGAGGCAACCGGCGGCGCCGGTATCCAGGTCGACCTGAAAACGTTCCAACAACTGGATGTCTACGGTATTGGTGCCATCACGTGCATCGTCGCCTTCGACCCCAAGAACAACTGGAATCACCGCTTCGTGCCGGTGGATCCGGATGTTATCTCCAACCAGATCGAGGCGGCCACCGGCGCCCATGATCTCGAGGTGGTCAAAATCGGCATGCTGGGCACCCCCGCGACCATCGACACCGTCGCTGGCGCCCTGGAAGCCAACTCGTTCAGGCACGTTGTTCTCGACCCCGTCCTGATCTGCAAGGGCCAGGAGCCGGGCGCGGCCCTGGACACCGACACCGCCCTGCGCGACAAGGTCCTCCCGCAGGCCACCGTCATCACCCCCAACAACTTCGAGGCCACCACCCTGTCCGGCGTGGAAAAGCTCGAGACCATCGATGATCTCAAGGAGGCCGCCCGTCTCATCCACGAACAGGGCCCCCAGTATGTGGTGGTCAAGGGTGGCATGGACTTCCCCGGTGAGGACGCCGTGGATGTGCTTTTCGACGGCTCCGAGTACCACGTGTTCTCCGAGCGCAAGATCGGTGAAGACCGCGTCTCCGGCGCCGGCTGCACCTTCGCCGCCGTGATCACCGCCGAACTGGCCAAGAACGCCTCCGTGGTTGATGCCGTGGCCACCGCCAAGCGCGTGGTCACCCAGGCCGTCCGCGACGCCGTTGCCTCCAACGCGCCGTTCACCTCCGTCTGGCTGAGCGCGGACAACAAGTAGACCCCGTTAGCCCACCGCCCCGCCGACACCCTGTCGGCGGGGTTTGTTCTGCGCGCTTATCGACACCGCCCCTGCCACGCGTGTGGTGGCGGATGCAGGGCGGGGCCCAGTAGGTGATGGCAGCATGGAAAAATCCCGATGTTTCACGTGAAACATCGGGATTTTTCCTCGGCTCCTATGGGAAACTAGCTACGGAACATGCCCTGAACCTGCTCCCACAGATTCGGAATGAAGGCGAAGGCTGCACCCGCCAGTGCTGCAGCGCCGGCGAAGAACCCGCCGATCGCGCCCAGGAAGCCTGCGCGGCCGGAGTCGGAACTGCCCGCCGAGCTGCCATTGTTGTCACTGTCAGACTGGGACCCCTCCCCCGCGGTGAAGGACTGCGCCGGGGAGATCTCCACACCACCGAAGGGATCCTCGGTGCGCACATACCAGCTGTGGCGACCCGCCGGGACATCCTCCCAGACCATAGATCCGGTATCGCCGGAGGCAACATCAGAAACCGAACCAATTTCCTCAGAGGTGAGGAAATCCACGCTGAACGAGTCGCTGGCCAGGGTGCGGCCCTCCGGTTCAATGCCCAGCTGCGCATAGGGCAGGTCGAATTCCTGGTACATCCATGGATCCTCAGCCGGTCCCATGAGGGAGGGCTCGTCGGAGTTGTACTGTCCCAGGGATGGTGAGTAGGTGCGCACCATCATCTTCTCGCCTTCGTTGTCGAAGTGCAGCAGGCGCAGGAAGCCCTGGCCGCCCTCGGGCAGGCCCTGGTAGTCAAACAGCATGGAGGTGACAGTGCGCTCAGCAACGCCGTCGCCGTCATCGTCGAAGGAGTCGGTGCGCTGGTAGGCGTCGTGGTAGTGGCCGGACATGATCATGTGCACGTTCGGGTTGGTGGCGGCCACCTCGTCGAGGATGCGCTGCGGGATCGGCCCGAGACCACCGGTGGTGAGCATGAACTCATGCAGGTTAATGATGGCCACCCGCTCCGGGTGCTTGGCCAGAACCTCGTTCATCCATGCGATGGCGTCATCACCCGGGGCCCAGCCCATGGCCACGTTGATGAAGTCGATGCCGCCGGCGGAAAACAGATCATAGTGGCCACGGTTGTCCCGGAAGCTCTCCATGTACCACGGGTTGTCTGTGAAGCGGGCCTCGCCGAAGCGGCTGCTGAATTCGCTGAAGTCATCGTTGACGTAGTCCACGTCGTGGTTGCCGGCGATGACGGAATACGGCAGACCGGCCTCGTCCAGGCGGTCGTACTGCGGGACGGCGTTGGCCCACTGCTCCGGCTGGTCGTAGTTGTCCACCACGTCACCGGTGTGGAACAGGAACTGGATGTTCTTGTTCTCATGCTCCTCCAGCAGGTAGTCGTGGATGCTCTCCTGGTGCTGGGTGTACTGCTCGTTGTAGTACTGGGTGTCGGATTCCCAGGCGAGAGTGAAGTCGTAGTCGGAGCGCGGCACATCATCCGGGTGGGCGGGTGCCACCTCCGAGTCACGGGTGGTGTGGTCGGGGCCGGAGAAACCCTCGGAGTGCTGCACGAGCACGGTGACGGTACCGTTGTCGGCGAACTCGGCGGCGTTGACCAGGCCCTCGAGGGTGAAGTCCTCGGCCTCTGCGCCGGTGAGGTGGCGGTCCAATTCCACCCACTCCGATCCCCTGAGGGCGTACAGGATCACCTGTGCGCGCCCGTCGGCGTTGCCTGCCCAGTTGACGCGCAGCTGGGTGTCCGTGGCCAGGTTGTCGGCGGCATCCACCTCGAACAGCTGGTACGGGAAGGCGGTGTCCGAGGCGGCCTCGGTGCCCAGGCCATCAAGACCGGCGAGCTTGTCGACGTCCTCCCGGCTCAGGTTGGTGGCCTCGGTGCGGTCGGTGGTGGCGGCGTCGGCAACGGTGCCGGTGGCCATGCGCACCCGCCCACTGTCGAGCGCCGGGGTGTCGGCCTCCAGGAAGGTCAGGTCCAGATCATCCCCACTGGGATCATTCGCGCGGGCGGTGAGGGTGACATCACCGGCGGCCACGGTCTCCCCACCGGTCGGTGCGAAATCACCGCTGATGGGGTTTTCCTCCGGGGTGGTGAAGGTGATGGTGTGCTCGGTGCGGTTGCCCACCTTGTCCTCGGCGCGGATGGTGATGGTGTGCTCGCCGGCCGGCAGGTCGAGGGATCCGGTGGTGAAGGGCAGCTCCACGCGTTCGCCGTTGAGGAGGGTTTCGATGTTCTCCACACCGGCACCCGCGTCGGTGGCGGTGGCGTTGATTTCCACCGCGCCGCGCAGCTCGGCGCCGTCGGTGACACCGGTGACGTTGAGCTCCGGGCCGGTGTTGTCCACACGCACGGTGCGGTTGATGGTTTCACCATCCGCGCGGGTGACGGTGACGGTGTGCTCCCCGTCGGTCACGCCGGTGGTGTCCCAGGCGTGTGCCACACCGGTGAAGGCATCCTCCGGCAGGGTGAAGGTGGCATCGAAGAAATCGAGCTTCCCTGCGCTGTCACCCATCTTCAACCACTCCTGCTGGTCGGTGATGCCGGCCGGGGTCAGGGTGCGGCCATCGGGCAGGATGAGGCGCAGGTTGCGGATCTGGAAGTCGTCGTTGTTCTCATTGAGGTCGATGGCCGCGGCCGCCTTGGTGCCGGCGTACACGCTCACGGTGACGGTGCCGTCATCATTGACGTGGTACAGCGGAACAGCGGTGGAGACGGATTCAATGCGCTCATAGGTGCCCTCATCGAAGATGAGGAGCTCCTCTCCCCCGGCGAGGATGCCGTTGCGGAAGAACACGTCGGTCTGGGTGATTTCCATCGCGAACGTCGGCGCCGCTGGGAGGCTGGGGGACGTGGTGACGGGGGAAGCGTCGATAAGCAGCTCGACGTCCTCCCCGAAGGTGTCGGACGCGCCGATGATGTCGGTGGTGCCGTTGACCCACTGGTCATTGGTGAGGTTGAGACGCACCGGGTCGGTGTTGGCACCGTCGACACCCAGGCGGACCGGGTCGGTGGTGACGGTGTTGATGCCATCAGTGGCGGTGACGGTGTACTCGAACCAGGCCTTGCCGGTGATGTCCGCGGCCGGCAGTTGCCAGGAGTAGTTGCCCTCGGTGTCGGCGGTGAGGTTGATCTCCTGCGCCTCGGTGGAGATGTTGGAGCGCAGGTTCAGGGTGAGGGTGCGCACCAGTTCATTGTCGGTGGCCTCGAAGGAGAAGGTGAACGGCTCACCTGGGGTGATGGTGCCGGAGGTGGTGTCGGTGACCACCGGGGCCTGGGTATCCACGGTGACCGGCAGCAGCGGGTTCGGCAGTTGGGAGGGGTGTGCGGTGCCCGGGGTGGGGCTGGCGTTACCGAGCAGGGTCTGCTTGAGCAGGTCCCCGGCGTCGACGGCGTAGTTGAGGGACCGGTTGAGCTCCACATCGGAGGCGCCGGCCATGTTGTAGTACCCGCGGTTGATCATGTGACCGGTGTTGGTCTGGATCTGGATGCCACGTGCCGAACCGTTGGCCATGCCACCGGAGTTGATCTCCACCAGATCCACACCTGCGGTGAGGTTGGTGCCATAGGCGGCGTTGAAATCGGCGGCGGTCAGCTCATTGTTGGGGCCGTTCTTGATCCAGAACACCAGGGAGGCACCCGGGGCGATGATGACATCACCCGGCTGGGAGGCCCACACCGCGGCATTGGTGTTGATGAACTCATCCTGTGGGTACAGGTAATTGAGGGTGTAGTCGGAGAAATCCACTGGCTCAGCGGTGGTGTTGGTGACCTCGATGAACTCGTAGGCATCGGAACCGCCGACATTGTCGGAGTTGGCCAGCAGTTCGGTGAGCACCAGCGGGGCGGCCACGGTGGGTGGGGTGAGGCCGTCGAAGATGGCCAGGTCCAGCTCGGGGTCCACCACCGGGTCCTCCGGGTCTGCGGGGAGCTCACCGGTGGCACCTCCCGGCAGTAACTGATCCGCGGTGATGACACCCGGTGTCGGGGCGGTCTGGGTGCGCACCGGGACAGCCGAATGCTCCCCTGCCACCGGGAGGGCGAACTCGACGCCCAGCTGCACACCGGCGCTACCTGAGGGGTAATGCGACCAGCTGGAGACCTCACCGTTGTGGAGGATACGGATGCCACGGTCACCACCGTTGGCCATGCCGTTCTGCCCGGTGGCGCGGAAGATGCGTGCGGAATCATCCATGCCGTAGAAATCCCGGAACTCCTGTTCGGAGCGGGCGAAGGAATCGATGTTGGTGGCGGTGTAGTTCAACCAGATGACCACCGTCTCACCGGGGGTGACAGTGACAGGTGCGCCGAGGTCGAGGGCAACATCGCGGGTGGTGTCGGTGGAATCGGCGTAGCTGTAGGCGAAGGTGTACTCCCCCGCCCCGATCGTTGCGGGCACCGTTCCGGTGTTGTGAACCTCGAAGAACTCGAACTCATCATGCCCGGTGGTGTTGGGCAGGATCTCGGTGATCACCAGATCAGACGGGGTGCCTGCGGTGGCGGCAGCAAGATCGGCGACCGCGGTGGTGAGATCACCCACTGCGTTATCCTGGGCGACCGCGATGTGGCCGGTGGTGACGGCACAGGCGGCGGTGGCTGCGATAGCCAGACGTAGACCGTTTCTACGGAGTTTCAAGGTGGTGTCCTTCTCGAGGGTGCGTTGTTGAGTTCTTCACTAGCGCGACGGACCAACCCTGGGCGGGCGTCCACTCCCCTGCTTTCTGAAACACGGCATTGCGGAACACGAAAAACACCCCGGTGCACAAGGCGGGGTGTGTCGGAAAAGGAGGGTGGCGGATCTCTACCACGGGGCTGTCCGGCTGCTGAGAAGAACCTTAGAACTGCCCGTTGAATAAGGTATGAACTATGGAGTAATTGATGGTGTCATTCGGGTATCTAAGATGTGATGCTATCTTTTCTTGGCCAGGATGGCGGCCATCTGGGCACTCCGCACAGTTGCTATACAGGTGACGTACCCTGGATCTGATCACCACTGACCCGGCAGCACCCCACCGAAACCCCCCGATACCCCAGCGAGGCACCAGAATGAATCTCAAGGACAAGAAGGCCGCGGACACCCGACAGCGGTTTATCACCGCCGCCCGGGAGCTCTTCCTGGAAAAGGGATTCGGCCCGACGTCGATGAACCAGGTGGCCCAGCGTGCCGGGGGCAGTCGTGCCAACCTCTACCTGCATTTCCGGAACAAGCCGGATCTCATGCTGGCGCTCATGCAGGAGATCGAACCCGGGATCCGGGCACCGATCCGGGAGGTGTTCGACCTGCCGGAGCACACGATGGAATCCATCATGGGCTGGCTGGGCGACATGGCGACTTTGTGGCGTGAGCATTCCGTGGAGTTCTCCTCCATCGAACAGGCCATGGCCGAGGATGCCGTGGTGGCCAATGAGTGGCTGGACATGCTGCGTCGTCTGAGCAACTCGATCCCCGAGCTGGAGGACAATGAGGAACGCCGCTACCAGTTCATCATCAGCCTGATGAGCCTGGACCGGAATTTCTACTTCCTCTATGTGCGTAACCAGGGCACCAATGAGGAACTGGTCCACCGCTCCCTGGCCCGGCAGTGGTTGACCGTCTTCGAGCTCTAGGTCTAGTCCCCCACCAGCAGGGCGGAGAGGTTGTCCAGTTCCTGTTTGAGCAGGATCGGATCGATGCCGGAATCTTTGTACATGCAGGCAATCTTCGTGGGGATCTCCGCAGCCTGCGTCCGGAGTGCCCTGCCCTGGTCGGTGAGGGTGATGATGAGTCTGCGTTCATCCACGGTGTCGCGCTGCCGGGTGAGCAGGCCCGCCTGCTCCAGTCGGCGACACACAGGGGTCAGGGTTCCGCTGTCCAATCCGAGTTCCCGGACCAGTTCATGCATGCCCCGGGGTCGGTCATGTTCCCACAGTGTGAGCATGGTGATGTACTGCGGGTAGGTCAGGCCCAGGTCGTTGAGAAGTGGCTGGTAGGCGCGGGTTACCGCCCGGCTGGCCCGGTAGAGGGAGAAACACAGCTGGTTGTCCAGGGAGAGTTCGGGATGGCTGTCCATAGGGGGAAATGTTACCGCACCCCACAGAAAAAGGTTGTGCACAACTTAATTGTGGTGCATGATGGGCGTTGTTCCCGAGCATTCCCCCAACTCGCAAGGAGTCACCCCTCATGGACGCGTTGTACAGCACAGAAGCACTCGCCACCGGCGCAGGCCGCAACGGTCACGCCGCCACCGCCGATGGATCCCTGGAATTCTCCATGGCCATCCCGAAGGAGATGGGTGGCAGTGGCGACGGTGCCAACCCCGAGCAGCTGTTCGCCCTCGGCTACGCCGCCTGCTTCCACTCCGCCCTGCAATCAGTCGCCCGCGCCGAGAAGAAGGATCTCGGTGACTCCTCCGTGGGTGCCCGGGTGTCCATCGGCAAGCAGCGTGAGGGCTTCGGTCTGGCTGTGGACCTCGAGGTGGTCATCCCCGCGCTCGGACAGGAGGAGGCCCAGGCTCTGGCGGATGCCGCCCATCAGGTCTGCCCGTATTCCAACGCCACTCGCGGCAACATCCCCGTGACCGTCACCGTCTCCCAGGACTAACCACTCCCCCGGTAGCTGACAAACGGCCGCCATCCCCTGGGCAACAAACCAGGGGGCGGCGGCCATCAGCACTTGGTGTCTAGCTCTTATCCAGTTGCAGGATCTTGTCACCGGCGACGCTGCCGACGAAGATCCGGTCACCGACCTCCAGTGCGGTGGTGGGGTTACCGAAACCGGGGACTTCACCCGCGGCGACGGTTTCCACGGTGAAGGTCTCCGGGTCGAGGGCGAAGACGTCGTAACGCTCCGCTGGCTTGAGGTCGCCGAACTCATAACCCACGAAGGTCTCGAAGGAGTCGATGACCTGGCCGGTCACCAGCAGCTTGCCGTCCTCGGTGTAGCGCAGGTTGTCGGGCATGATCTCCATGGCGACGGTGTTGAGGACCTCACCGGTGGTGCGGTCGAGCTCCACCAGTTCGCGGCCACCCCAGGAAGCGACATAGAGGGACTGGCCATCCGCGGACACGGCGATGCCGTTCGGGGTGGACATCTCGGAACCCTCCACCACGGACCAGCCCTTCTCGGGGGTCCAGTGCAGGACCTCACCGGTGGCCTCGCCAGCGAACGCCTTCTCAAATTCGGCCTGCATGTCGGCCGGGTTGAGGAAGTTGGTCACGTAGAAACCATCGGTGTCGGGATCGGCCACCACGCCGTTGCCCATGCTGCCCTCGGGCAGGGTGGAACATCCGACCCAGGTCAGGGCCTCATTGTCCACGGTGAACACCTCGATGCTCTCACGTCCGCCGTGGTTGACCACATAGAGGTATTCGGTGCCGTCCTCGGCGGTTTCGGCTCCCAGGCCGTGGGGTGCGGCCACCGATGGATCCAGTGGGCCCTCGCACTCGCCGAAGGTGGCGGTGTCATGGGCCTCGGTGATGTTCTCAGCGGTCCAGACGTTGGTGAGTTCACCGGTTTCCGGGTCCACCGCGTGCAGGCTGCCCGCGCCGCCGTCCTCGGAACCGGGGTTCTCGGACATGCCGCTGAGGAACACCGTGCCGGACTCCAGGAGGACGAGATCCTCCGGCTTGGTGGGCCCGTCGAGCAGGGTCTCGGTCCAGGCCACCTGCTGCGCCTGGGTCGTGGTGCTTTGCGACGCCCCGGTGGTCACCGTCCCCGTCGACGTAGCGGTCGCCGTCTCGGTCACCGTGTCGATGGCGGTGGCCGTGGAATCAGCTTCCCCGGACGGGGAACAGGCGGACAGGACAAGCAGACCGGTCAGGGCGGCTGCGGTGGGGATCAGGCGGTGAAGGCGCATGGGGCTCCTCGTATGTAGGGGGTTTAGCGTGCGAGCACGAGCTTCGGGCAGGTGCCCTGGGCGCGGGACACGCAGATCATCATGGTGCGGTTGGCCTCCTGCTCATCGGCGGTGAGGATGGAATCGCGGTGATCCACCTCCCCGGAGACCACCGTGGTCTCACAGGTGCCGCAGGTGCCGGTCTCACATGAGGAGATCACGCTGATCCCCTCCCGCTTGGCGGCGTCCAGGATGGACTCGTCCGCACCGACGGTGACGGTTGTGCCCGACTGGGTGAACTCCACCTCGAAGGGTTGATCATCACCGTCACGCACAATCACCTTCGGGGCGAAGCGCTCCAGGCGCAGACTCCCCTTCTGCCAGTGCGCGGACTTCTCCTCCACGGCCTGCAGCAGGCCTTCCGGACCACAGCAGTAGATCAGCGTGTCCTCGGCTGCCTCTGCGAGGGCGGCATCCAGATCCAGGTGGCCGAGCTCATCCTGGGGAACCAGCTGGACGCGGTCGCCGTAGGCCTCGAGCTCGGAGACAAACGCCATGGAGGAACGGGTGCGCCCGCCGTAGAGAAGGGTCCAGTCCTTACCCTGGCGTTCCGCCTCGCGGATCATCGCGAGGATCGGGGTGACGCCGATGCCACCGGCGATGAACAGGTAGCGCCCGGCATCGACGAAGCGGAAGTTGTTGCGGGGCCAGGAGATGGTGATCGGGGAACCGTCGACAAGCGTGTCGTGGACCGCGGCCGACCCGCCGCGTCCGGCAGGCTCGCGCAGCACGCCGACCCGGTAGGAGGTCGGGTCTTCGCAGTCACCGGCGAGCGAGTACTGGCGGACCACACCGTCAGGCAGGTTGAGGTCGATGTGCGCGCCCGGCTTCCAGCGCGGCAGCTCACCGCCGTCGGGGTGGGTCAGCGTCAGGGAGATCACGCCGTCGGACTCGGTCGTACGCTTGTCGACGACCAGATCCAACGTGCGGACGGTCGTGCGCTTGGAGCGTTCAATATCGGCCAGATCCCAGTGGACATTGAGGGAGCGGCGGGCCGGCAGCAGCGCCATGCGCACGAAGTCGAGGGAATCGGGGTCATCGACGGTGATGGACGGCAGACGCTCGAAGAGCACCTGCAGGCCGATGGATCCCTGCACGCGCGCCAGCGGGTTGCCGAGGCACTTGTGGCGGCCGGTGGAAAACGCCAGGTGGTCCTGCGGATCCGGGCGGTGGATATCAAATTCGAAGGGGTTGTCCTGGTAGGACGGGTCGGTGTTGACCGAGGACAGGGCGATCCACACCATGTCACCCTTCTTGATCTCCGCGCCACCGAGCTCGATGTCGATCATGGCCTGGCGGGAGGCGAAGGTGGAGGACGGACGACGGCGCACCGTCTCCTCGAACACCCGGGACCACAGCTCGGGCTCCAGCAGGGCATCTTCGAGGGCCTCGGGGTTCTTCTGCAGGAACAGCAGCGCGTTGGCCATGGCCTGGGCGGTGGTGTCGGTGCCGGCGGCGCAGAACTCGGTGAGGTGGATGGCGATCTGGTCGGAGCTGAGGATGAAGTTGCCGTCCTCGTCCTTCTGGGAGGCCATGATGGAGATGAGATCGCGGGCATCGGAGTCGCGGCGGGACTCGATGACCTCACGCAGCTTGAGGTTGCCGGCGACATAACGCTCCCACACCTCAGAGCGCATCGGCTCGGGCAGGGGCTCCTGTGCGGAGGCGAGCACGGCGAAGAAATCATCGCGCAGCTGACGGATCTGGGCATCCCAGGAGTAGTCCAGGCCCATGTGGGCCAGCAGCGTCTGGGTGGTCAGCTCCAGGCAGTAATCCTCCAGCAGGTTGCCGGAGCCGTTGTTCTCGAACTTGTCGATGATGCGGTGCGCACGCGCCTCGATCTCCGGGGCGAGGGCATCCATATCTTCCTGGAGGAAGCCCAGCTGTGCGACACCACGGGCGATGGTGTGACCCTGTGGATCGGATCCGACCAGCACCCGGGAGATCAGCTCCGCGGAGATGACGTCCTGGAACTGCTCGGGTACCTCGATCAGACCACCGTTGGCGGCGGAGGAGAACTTCTTCCAGTCACCGAGCACCTGCAGGGCGTCCTCGTGGCGGGTGACCATCCAGGCATTGAGGTAGGGGTAGAAGAACGTCGGGGTCTCATCGCGGAACTCCGCGAAGTGGGCGGCCGGGTCCATGTAGTAGGCATCCCCCATGGCGTCGAAGCCGTGGGCGACGGGGCACCGGCCGAAGGAGACAGGGGCGGTGGGGGCGTCGGTGAGGGTGTCGCTCAGGCCGCCGTTGGCTGCGGCTGCGTTGATGGCGTTGATCGCGGCGGCGGATCCGGTCTTGTGCGTGGAAGTAGACATATCAGTGGCTGCTTTCAGGTTGGAGCTGGTGATGCTGGAGGGGGTGTTAACCGGCGAGGTAGGCGCCGGCGGACGGTGAGAGGATCTGGCCGGTGTAGTGCGCACCCGCATCGGAGGCGAGGAACACCAGGGTCTCGGCGATCTCCTCGGGTTCGGCGAGCCGCTTGAGGGGCTGCATGGACAGCAGTGCCTGGACGTGCTCATCGCCGGACTGGGTCAGCAGCGCGGTGTGGATGCCTGCCGGTGCCAGCGCATTGACGCGGATGTTGAAGGGGGCGAGTTCACCGGCGACCGCGCGGGTCATGCCGACCACGGCTGCCTTGGAGGCTGGGTAGTAGGCGGGCATGGGCAGGGCGACCAGGCCCGCGACAGAGGCGAAGTTGACGATCGCTCCCCCACCAGCGGCCTTGAGCAGCGGTGCGGCTGCGCGGATGGTGAAGAAGGTGCCATGGACATTGATGCGCATGACGCGGTCGAAATCCTCATCGGGGATGTCGGTGAGGAACTCCGGGGCGAAGGCCTCCCCGCGTTTCATGTGGTCCATCATCGTGTGGTTGATGGAGTCCAGCCATTCGGTGGCCCGGCGGTTGGGGGTGTTCACGCCGGCGGCGTTGATGAGGGCGTCCAGCTTGCCGTGCTCGGTGGCGATGCGGGCGAAGGCCTCGTTGATGGCGGTGGAGTCGGCGATGTCGAGGGCGATGGTGGTCACGGCCTGCTCGCTACCCAGCTCGCGGTCGAGGTTGTCCTGCGAGATGTCCAGGGCGTAGACGGTGGCGCCCTCACGGATGAATGCCCGCACGGTGGCCAGTCCCATGCCGGAACCGGCTCCCGTGACCACTGCGATTTTCCCGTTGAGACTCATCTCAACCCTCCTTGCGATTGGGCGCTTAACCACTTTTTGTGATTGCGCACACTATGCCGGAATCATTGGACACGTGTCTAGCGATCCGGGGGTGGATGTCGCCCATGCAGGCTTTTCGACGAAAAAACCACCCCTGAATGGGGTGGTTTTGAGGTTATTCGGTGTGTGATCGCCCGGGTCCGGGGCCGGGGTGGGTTGTGTTTCCGGTTGCTATGCTCCCGCCGTCAGTGGCACCACGCCCACCACCACGGAGACCACCAGCATGACGATGGACACCACGCAGGCGCGCCACAGCACCTTCTTGTGGTGGTCACCCAGGTTGACGCTGGCCAGTGACACCAGCAGCAGGATCGCGGGCACCAGGGGGCTCTGCATGTGGACGGGCTGGCCGGTGATGGAGGCCCGGGCCATCTCGACGGGCTCCACCCCGAAGTGGGAGGCACTTTCCGCGAGCACCGGCAGGATGCCGAAGTAGAAGGCGTCATTGGACAGGAAGAAGGTCATGGGGATCGACAGGATGCCGGTGATCACGGCCAGGTGCGGGCCCATGACATCAGGGATGACGGTGGTGATCCAGGTGGCCATCGCCTCCACCATGCCGGTGCCGTTGAGTACACCCACCAGGACAGCTGCGGCCAGGACCATGGACACCACGCCGACGATGCTGGAGGAATGTGCCAGCATCTCCTCCGCCTGATCCTTCACCTTCGGGAAGTTCACGGCCAGGGCTAGACCGGCGCCCACCATGAAGATATAGGCCAGGGGGAGGATATCGGCGATGAGCAGCACCATGACGGTGACGGTGAGCAGGGCGTTGAACCAGAACAGGCGGGGGCGCAGGGTGGCGCGGTGCGGGTCCAGGAGGGTGTCGGTGAGGTTCTCGGACAGGGTGGGCTCATCCAGGTCGATCTGCTCGGTGCGTTCCTTCACCAGCACGCCCCCGGTCGGCTGAGACTGACCGGAACCGCGGCCACCTGCCGGGGTGCCGCCACCCAGGCCGGGGCCACCGAAGCGGGAGGAATCAATTTTGCCCAGGCGCTTGCGCTCCGCCAGGCCCAGGAACCAGGCGAAGATGATGCACACGGCCACACCCGCGATCAGCGACGGGATCATGGGGACGAACACCTCGGCCGGATCCAAGCCGAGTGCGGTGGCGGCACGGACGGTGGGGCCACCCCAGGGCAGGATGTTCATCGTGCCGTTGATCAGGCCGGCGACACAGGTCAACACCACCGGGCTCATGCCCAGTCGCAGATAGATGGGCAGCATCGCGGAGGTGGTGATGATGAAGGTGGTCGAGCCGTCACCGTCGAGGGACACCACGCCCGCGAGGATCGCGGTGCCCAGGACGACCTTGGCGGGATCGTCGTGAAGCACCCGGGTGATGCCGCGGATCAGCGGATCAAACAGGCCGACATCGATCATGATGCCGAAGAACATGATGGCGAACATCAACAGTGCCGCGGTGGGTGCCATGTCCTTGACGGCGTCGAGCACCATCTCCCCCATGCCCAGCCCGGCGCCCGCGATGAGGCCGAAGATGGTGGGGACCAGGAGCATGGCCACCATGGGGGTCAGGCGACCCAGCATGATCAGTGTCATGAAGGTGAGGATCATGGTGAAACCCAGGACGACCAGCACACCATCGGAGGGTGTGTGACTGACCGCGTAATCCGAGGCGAGGGTAAATATGGAGCTGCTCATCGCAAGCCCTTCCTGATTGGCCGTGAGTGTTCTATATTGCTGACGGCAGTCTAAGGTGGTCTGGATCACTCCCGGAAGTGTTGCGCGCATTGCGGTCACTACTGCGCATTTAAAGAATTAAGTGCATTTAGCTCACGGCCGAAACGCCAGGACAAGGCCGTATTCTGGTCACCATCAGCTCCCCCAACAAGAAAGACGGCCATCATGCGTTTTGCCACCCGCATCCTGGTGATCCAGGTGCTCACCGTCGCGGTGGTTGTCGCTGTGTGCTCCGCGGTGTTCACCTCCTTGACGGTGGAGCAGCTCAAGGCGGAGGCCGAGCAGTCCGCGCTGTCGATCAGCCGGGTGGTCGCCGCTGACCCCCAGGTGCGTGAGCAGGTGGCGCGTGACACCCTCACCGGCGCGGAACCCACCGCCGACGAGCTGGCCCGGGGACCCCTCCAGGAGTTCGCCCACGCAGCAGAGGTGAGCACGGGGGCATTGTTCATCGTCATCACCGACGGCAATGGCATCCGGCTGGCGCACCCGGATCCGCAGCGGTTGGGCCAGGTGGTCAGCACCAGTTTCGACGCGGCCCTGCGTGGGGAGGAGACCATCGCCTGGGAGACGGGCACGCTCGGTGAGTCCGCGCGGGCGAAGGTGCCGGTGTTCGCGCCGGGTACCACCACCCCGGTGGGTGAGGTCAGTGTGGGTTTTGAACGCGCCAGCGTCTTCGACCGCCTGCCTCCCCTGCTCATGGCGGTGGCGGCCGGTGCGGTGCTCGCCCTGATCATCGGTGCGGGCGTGGCGGTGGTGATGCGTCGCCGGTGGGAGGAGATTACCTTGGGCCTGCAACCGGAGGAGCTGGTGGAACTGCTCAAGAACCACACCGCGGTGCTCAACGGCGTGGAGGAGGGTGTGCTGGCGCTGCGCCCCGACGGCACCATTGACGTGCACAACCAGCAGGCCCGGGAGATTACTGGGATCCAGGCGTTGGCGGGCAGGACATTGCAGGAGCTCGGGATGGATGAGGGGATCGTCGACAAGCTCCTGCGCGGTGACCGGCCCGGGGCGGTCAGCCTCAACAACCGCATCCTCTACCTGGATTCCCACCCGGTTACGCGTGGGGATCAGGAGCTCGGCCACGTGATCACCATCCGCGACCGCACCGACATGGTGGAACTGACCGAACGCCTGGATTCCGTCCGCACCATGACCCAGGCGCTACGTGCCCAGCGGCACGAGTTCTCCAACCGCATCCACACCGCCACCGGGCTTATCGACGCCGGCCGCCCCCACGACGCCGCCGCGTTCCTCCGGTCGATCGGTGGGCACGGGGGCCAGGTGCACCCCCTGCTCGGTGCGGAGCTGCTGGAGGAGGCGTTCCTCAGTTCTTTCATCACCACCGCGGCGATCACCGCCTCGGAACGCGGGGTGGGTCTGCGCATCACCGACGACACGCTGATCCTCGGGGAGGTGGACAACGCGGAGGATATCGCCACCGTCCTGGGTAACCTGCTCACCAATGCCATCGACGCCGCCACCCGTGGTGACGAACCCCGGCAGGTGGATCTCACCCTCCTGGATGACGGCGCCACCCTGGTGATGACCGTGGCGGATACCGGCCCGGGCATCACCGGGGACGTGGATGTCTTCGCCGCCACTCCGGTGGTGGATGATTGGAGGGATACCATCCACGGCCACGGAATCGGATTGAAACTGAGCCGTGCCCTCGCGCGTTCCCTGGGCGGGGATGTGTGGATCATCGACCGTGGTGGCCTGGAGGCGGGATCCGGTGCGGTCTTCGGTGCCAGTCTGCCCGGGGTGATGCGCTCTGGACAGCCCTCCCCCGCACCGCCGACCCCTGAAGGAAAGGACAACCGATGACGAGAACACTGCAGGTGCTGGTGGTCGACGATGACTTCCGGGTGGCGGACCTCCACGCCGCGGCGGTGGAGGCGGCACCGGGGTTCACGGTGGCCGGTACCGCCCGCACCGTCACCGAGGCGCGTGTCTTCCTGGCGGAGCGCCCCGTGGATCTGCTGCTCGCCGATATCTACCTCCCCGACGGTGATGGCATCACCCTGGCACGGGCGAGTGACGTTGATGCCTTCATCCTCAGCGCCGCCGATGATGTCCCCACCGTGCGCCGGGCACTGCGCGCCGGGGCGCTGGCCTACCTGGTCAAACCCTTCCCCCAGCGGGTCCTCATCGAACGGCTGGACCGCTATGCCCGTTACCGCCATGTGCTCTCCGGATCCCAGGGACTGTCACAGGAGAAGGTGGATCAGGCGCTCGCCATCCTCAACGGGGCGCAGGCCCCCACCCCGGTGTCGCGCTCGGCCACCGAACAGCTGCTGCTGGATGCCCTGGGGGGTGGGGAACTGTCCGCCACGGAGGCCGCTGAACTCGCCGGGGTGTCCCGGGCCACCGCCCAACGGCGACTCGCCGCGATGGCCAGCAGTGGCCTGGTGCAGGTGAGGCTGCGTTATGGTCAGTCGGGCAGGCCGGAACATCTGTATTCCCGGCCGGGCAGGTAGGGGTTGGTCCGGTGTTGTGATACCCGGGCCATGGTGGTGGAACGGATAGATCACACCTGATGTGACTTATTTCAATCTGTGAATTCTGCGGGCATGATGTCACTTTCTTGCCTGGTCTGAGATCATTTCACCGGGGTTGGGTGTCGGGATGAATGTTCTGTTACCTAAATACTGATTTATAAGTATCAGGTTAGCTCATAATGGGGTGTCTGGTGGCGTGTGCCCGCCGAGCTGTCCACATGTAGCTGATTGACTGCGGGGCATAATGGGGGCATTGGCCCGTCCCGCCCTGTGGGATGGAAATGTTTCACGTGAAACATTGTTTGTTCCACGGTGTCGGTCCTGTTTTGGGATGTCTGCAAAAGAGGTGGTCAGGATTGGTTTTGCACCCCCGGGTGCGGAACGATATTCAGAATGAACACCGACATCACCAACGACGGTGTGCCACCAGAACCTGCTGGCTCCTCAACTGGAGTAGCGGTTGCTGACGCTCACCGTGAAAAGAAATTCTTCGGCCAACCCTGGGGTCTGGCCAACCTCTTCGGCGTGGAAATGTGGGAGCGGTTCAGCTTCTACGGCATGCAGTCCATCCTCGCCTTCTACCTGTACTACTCCGTCACCGACGGCGGACTGGGTATGGATCAGGCCGCCGCGTTGTCCATCGTGGGCGCCTACGGCGGCTTCGTCTACATGACCTCCCTGGTGGCCTCCTTCCTCGCTGACCGTGTCTTCGGGTCCGAGCGCACCCTCTTCTACTCGGCCATCATCGTCATGATCGGCCACGTCGCCCTGGCTCTGGTCCCCGGCTATGTGGGACTGGCCATCGGCCTGGTCCTCATCGGCCTGGGTTCCGGTGGCGTCAAGACCGCCGCCCAGGTGGTCCTCGGCCAGCTGTATTCCCGCACCGACACCCGCCGTGATGCCGGTTTCTCCATCTTCTATATGGGTGTCAACATCGGTGGCCTGTTCGGCCCTCTGATCACCAACGCCGTGTGGGGCTGGGGTGGCTTCCACTGGGGCTTCGGCATCGCCGCCATCGGCATGGCCGCGGGCCTCATCCAGTATGTGGCCATGCGCAAGACCACCATCGGCGCTGCGGGCCATGACATCCCGAACCCGCTGCCGAAGTCGGAGTACCCGAAGTGGATCGGCGGCACTGTTGTGGTCGTGGCCATCGTGGTCGCCCTCATCGCCACCGGCGTAATCAAGCTGGAATGGCTGTCCAACATCACCGCCACGATCGCCCTGATCGCCGCCGTGGGACTGCTGGCCCAGATGTACACCTCCCCACTGACCACCGCAGCCGAAAAGTCCCGCCTGCTCGGGTTCATCCCGATGTTCATCGGTGGCGTGCTGTTCTTCGCCATCTTCCAGACCCAGTTCACCGTCCTGGCCGTCTACTCTGACGCCCGTCTGGACCGTAACTTCCTGGGCATTGAACTGCCCCCCGGGCTAATCAACTCCTTCAACCCGATCTTCATCATCATCTTCTCCGGCATCTTCGCCACCCTGTGGACCAAGCTGGGTTCCAGGCAGTGGTCCACGGCCGTGAAGTTCGGTGTGGCCAACATCGTCATCGGCTGCGCCCTGTTCTTCTTCCTGCCGTTCGCCGGCGGGGAGGCCAACTCCACCCCGATGCTGCTGATCATCTGGGTGTACTTCCTGTTCACCATCGCCGAGCTGCTGCTCTCCCCCGTCGGAAACTCCCTGGCCACCAAGGTCGCCCCGCAGGCGTTCCAGTCCCGCATGTTCGCGGTCTGGCTCATGGCCGTGTCCATGGGTACCTCCCTGTCCGGCACCCTCGGTGGTTACTACGACCCGACCAACGCTGAGGCGGAAAAGACCTTCTTCATCACCGTCGGTGTGGTCACCATCATCATCGGTATCGTCATCATCGCCTCCAAGAACTGGGTGACGAAGAAGTTCATCGACGTGCGCTAACTGATGCGGTTGCAATAGACGTCGTAAAGCAAAAAAGGGGCCCTCCCTGAGGGCCCCTTTTCCTATCCCGCGATCACCCGGGTGAGCAGACGCGCGAGACGGTCCGGCGCCAGCGAGCGACCCAGGTAGAGCGCCTTATCCAGCGTGGACACCCCGTGGTGCACCCTGCCCCGCGCCCACCGGCTGCGGGGATGCAGCGCCTGCCACACCGCCTCGGCCACCTGCTCCGGGGTCAGCCGCACCCCCAGGCGACGCGTGGAACTGGCCGTGACATCCGCCAACGGCGTCTTCGCCCACAACGGCCAGATATCAAGCACGCGGATATCATCACGCCGCCACTCCAGACTGAGCGCCTCCGTCAACCCGGCCACATAGAACTTGGTCGCCGAATACACCGCGATCTGGGGCTGCCCGTAGATCGCGGAGGCCGACGCCATGTTCACCAGCTGCGCACCCGCGGTGCGCCGGAGGTAGGGGTGGGCCGCCCGTGCGCCGAGGGTGACGCCGGTGCAGTTGACCTCGATGAGCTTTGCGACGCCCGCCCCATCCGCATCCCGCAGGGGCCCATCCATGATGATCCCCGCGTTGTTATCCAGCACATCCAGCATCCCGCCGGTGTGGGAGGTGAAGTCCTTCAACGCGGCATCCCAGTCCCCCGCACTGGTTACATCGAGGTGGCCGGTGATGAGGGTTCCGGGTGTGTCGGCGGCATCGTAGGTCACCGGGGCAATGTCATAGGCGCCGACGGTCCACCCCTCCGCAAGGAAACGCTCGGCCACGGCCCTGCCGATGCCCTGTGCGGCACCGCTGATGAAAATACTTGGCATGGTGAATATTTTAGGGGTTAGTTAAGGGCGAGGATGCCTACGCGGGGAAGAAGGGTTTATCTCGGCGTCGACAAGCATCTGCCTGCTACCCCAGCGCCACGTACCCCGCCTCGAAGGTGGGATAGTGCAGCGAGCCGAGCAGGCTGAGCAGCAGCTCACCGCTGAGGACGGTACCGCCGGGCATCGCGGGTTCCATCGCCGGCGGCGGGGTGACACCGAGTTGATCGGCGATGAAGGTGACCACCTCTTCCATGGTGGCCGGGCGCTGATCCACCGCATGCACGACCGCGGGCGGATTCTCCAGGGTGAGCATCACCTCCAGAGCGCGGGCCAGATCCACCTCATGGATACGGTTGGTGCGCTGCGCGTACTGGACCGGGGTGTGGTTGACCACCTTCCGGATCATCATCTCGCGACCTGGACCGTAGATCCCGGCGGGGCGCACGATGTGAGCATCGAAGAGATCGATGGCCAGGAGCTCCGCATCCCGCAATAACCTGCCACGCGGGGTGATCGGGGCTGGTTCGTCCTGCTCGGTGAGCACCTGCTCCCCCGCCTTCCCCTCAAATACCCTGGTGGAGGACACGAACACCACCCGTGGTGGGACCGCGGGCAGTGCCTGCGCGAGGTTGGTCAGCGCATCGAGATACCCGGTGGGATGCCAGGGAGACTGGGCCTGTTCCTGGGCCGGGATCTGGGTGGATGCCTCCCCCATGCTGGGGCTGAGGGTGATCACCATCGCATCCACATCCGGCAGGGGCTGTTCCAGTGGCTCCACCAGATCCGCCGACAGCGCCTGAAAAGACCTGGGCAGATTACCGGTGGTACGCCGTAGCGCCACCACCTCTCCGCCCGCAGCCACCAGGCTCTCCCCCAGGCGCGTGGCGGTCCTGCCGCAACCGACCAACAGGGTGCGGTGTGGGATTCTCTGATGGTCACCCTGTGGGATTTCGACGGTCTGGGGTCTGTCGCTGTTATTCTCCGGGGAGTTCATGTGTGTTCTATCGCTTCCTCTGGGTACGGATCACCGTCCGTTGATGTGCGGGTGGGTGGGACTGACGGGTAACGCTGAGATGGGTGACACGAAGCCTGGGAACGCTGATCAGCAGCGCGGTTCGCGTCGCGGTGATCCAAGGCTAGTGAACATCAGGTGTGATCAGTGGATGGGGCTTGGTTTCCCAGGTCACGGTCGTGACACCTTGGATTCAAGGCACCCGGCTATCTGATTACCCTTCGTGGTCTATCTAAGAGATGTTACTTTCCCTGCCCGGCACACGGCCTCGTCCCGGTGTGGTCAGAGTGCCTGCATGAGCAGGCGGGTCATGGCATCTTCGGTGACGGGTACCGGGTTGTCCTTCGGTGCGGCGGTGATGATGCGTTCCACGGCCTCCGGGATATTGTCCTGGGTGAACCCGATCTCCCCCAGGTGGCGGGGTGCAGTGATGCGCTCATACAGCTCGTCGAGTCCGTCCACAGCGTCCTCCACCCCGAAGACCTCGGCCAGGCGCCCCACATGGGCTGCATCACCGGCGGCGGCGTTGAACTGGAGGACGTGGGGCAGGATAATCGCGTGGGTCTCCGCATGCGGCAGGTTGAAGGTTCCCCCGAGCACATGACAGATTTTGTGGTGGAGACCAGACCCGGCGGAGGAGAAACTCAAGGCCGCGAGATAACAGCCTGCGAGGGTGAGTTCCCGGGAGGCGACCATATCGGCAGCGTTGGACGCAGCAGATAATCCCGTGAGTCCATCCCGGAGCAGTCGGGCCCCCTCCAGGGCGTGGGCCCGGTTGATGGGATCTGCCTTGGGCGCCCAGAGGGAGTCCACACAGTGGGCCATGGCGTTCAGTCCCGAGGCGACTGTCATCCCGGTGGGCAGGGTGGACAGCAGGTCGGAATCGTAGACCACCACCTTGGGAAGCACCGTGATATCGGTGCCGGTCGTTTTGGTGCGGTTCTCGGTCATGCCCCACACCGCGGTGGCCTCCGATCCCGCATAGGTGGTGGGCACGGCGATGATGGGCAGGCCGCTCGTCAGCGCGACCGCTTTGGCCAGGCCTGTCGTGGAACCCCCGCCGATGGCGATCAGTGCGTCGACATCCGCGTCGGCGGCAACCCGGCGCGCACGCTCGGCCACCTCCTTGGGCACATGCATGACCACGTCGGTGAACACCGCAGCCACTCCGGTTCCGTCGGTGATCTGCCGTGCCGTCGCCTCCTCCCGGGTAGAGGTGATGAGCATGGGCCGATGGGCCCCCAGTGAGGTGACGGCCTGTCGGACATTGGCGGCAGCGAGGCCGGTACCGAACCTGACCTCCTGCGCGAGGAGCTGGTGGTTGAAGGTGAGGGGTGTCATTTTTCTCTCCCGTTGCGTGCGGTGGGGGGTGCGTCCCGGTCATCGGTGGACACCAGCGTAGCGACGAGCTTGTCGACGCCTATGTCGCCCGCAGTGATATCCCCAGCCGCTTTTCGGAAAACAGCATGATCAGTGCGATACCGAGTGCGCCCGCGGTTGCCGTGAGCCACCAGGACGTGTGCCAACCGCCGGCCTGCGCGGCCAGCCACGCCAGCACCACCGGACCGAGGAAGTTTCCGGTGTTCTGCAGCTGGTTCATCAGACCCACCACGGCCGGTGGTGAACCCCCGGGTGGTGCCAGGTCCACGGCGATCCGGAACATGGAGGTCGGGATCAGTGCGCCGACCATGGAGAAGATGCAGACCAGGATGAACTGGGTGATGAAGGTGCCGGGCAGTGTGGACCAGTCCACTGCATACACGCCGATGGCAGTGATGCCCATGACCATGAAGGCGGTGACCACCAGCGAACGGATGGACAATCCGCGTTGCAGCAGGAATCCCGCCAGCACCGCACCCACCGCGTTGATCCCGCCGGCGACCGCCGACAGTGCGCCACCGAGCACAGCCCCGACGCCGTATTCCTGGTAGACGGTGGGCAGGAACCCGATCACCGCAGTCCACTGAATGGTGTAACAGGAGAACACCGCACCGGCGACCCACGGTTTCCAGCTGCGCATGGTGATCCACACCCGGTGGAAGGCAGCCCCCACCCCACCCTCCCGCGGTGGATCCGGTGCCGTGTACCTCACCAGCAGTGGAATCCCGACCGCGGTGATCACCGCCATCATCCAGTACCACATGCGCCAGTCGGTGACCTGGAGGAGAAGGGAGCTGCCCAGCACCGCGATGAAGGTCGCTGTGCCCTGGAAACCGGCCCACGCCCCCATTGCGATGGTCAGGCGGTGGGTGGGTGTCTCCCGTCGGATGAGGGCGGGAGCCGTGACCGTGACCGAGAGATAACCGATGCCCTCCAGGGCACGGGCCGCCATCATCACCCCGGACATGGTGGCCAGGGCGCTGATCACTGTGCCCACCACCAGCAGCACCAGCCCGAGCGCCATGGTGCGGCGCAGGCCCACGTGCTCGCTCACAACGGATGCCGGGATCCCACCCAGCATGCCAGCCAGCTGCACCAGTCCCAACAGCAGACCTGCCTGCACCAGGCTGATGCTGAGGTCCCCCTGGACCTGGGTGAGCGCGCTGGGGAGTTTCCAGATGTGCATCGCTGCGATGACACCGCAGACCACCACGACAATCCAGGTGGTGTTGTCCCCATGGCGACGTGTGCGGGAGGGGGTGGCAGCCTGCGAGACAGTGGACATGCCGGGGAGCTCCTAACCTCGGACGGTGTTATAGATAGGTGACACTAGCCCAGTCCCCCGGCATTGATTCAGGGATTGTTGATTTAGTTGCCCCACGGGTGCACCCCACCCTGCTTTACGACGAAAAAAGCCGCCCGAGGAGCAGTTCGGTGAACTGCCCTTCGGGCGGTGATCATGCAACACAGCCTAGGAATTCTGTGCTTCATCCTTGGCTTCGTTCTTCACGTGCTGCGCTGCCTGCTGGGTATCGTCCTTGAGGGTGGAAGCATGGTGCTTTCCCTCCTCCTGAACGTTCTGCACGCTGGAACGACCGGTTTCCTGCAGGGTCTGGGCTGCCTCCTGTGCCTGTGGCTTGAGATTCTCACCCATTTCCTGCGCGGCGCTCTTGGCCTCCTCGACGAGGGGCTCGGCCTTGTCCTTGAGCGCGGCGGCAGCGTCCTGCTCCGGCTTGCTGGAGGGCATCATGGAACCGACAAGCCAACCTGCGCCGAGGGCGATGAGCCCAGCGGCCAGTGGGTTGCCCCGGGTGCGCTGCTTCACCTGCGCGGGAGCGCCCTGAACCATCTCGCCAGCCCGGTCCTTGGCATCCTGTGCGTGTGCCTTGGCATCGTCCAGGGTGCTGCTGTCATCTGGGCTGCCCATGATTGACTCCTGAAAACCGCGAACCTTGTCGCGGACCTTGTCGGTTTGACGGTCAACAACCTTGGAGGGGTCTACCTTCTCTGCCAGGGCATCAACATCGCGGCTGAGCTCGTGACGGGTGCGGTCGATGTCTGCACGGATCTGATCAGGATTGTCGCTCATGGTGACCCACTTAGTTCTGCATCTAAATGGGTGACGGGGTCGTCGGGGATGTCGCTTCGCGCTCCTTCGGCGGGCGTTGGTGCGATGGCTGGAGGGAGTTCGATTCTGCCCCGCTCCGCCTCCTCCCCATTGCTGACCACCCAGAGGTGTTCCACGGCCAGTTGACCCATCCTCTGTTGTGGATGGTGCCATGTCCATGGGTTCTGGGAATTCTCTATCGTCCCCGTCTCGTGCGGCAGATGGTGCCGGGGCATCCGCATATCCCGAAAGGCACCTTGCTTCCAACCATCCACCACTTGCACTCACAGGTCCCCCGACGGACGAACGGTTAATTGCCCCCTATTGGCAACATCAGTTATAAGTGATAATTTGTGGTCACGGCGAGATGGGAAGTCTGCACAGACTTTATAGATAACTGGCTCGATTCCCTCCCTGATGATGTTTATGATGCGGTGCTGGCCGCCACTGAATATCTCGGAATATCTCGCGGAACAGGGTCCCACCTGTGGGAGGCCATTCGTCGATACCATTTCGCGGTCGCGTTATAAAAACTTGAAAGAGTTACGCCCTCGGGAAAAATCAGCCGCCAAGAATATTAGGATCCTCTTCGCGTTCGATCCTCGCAGGAGGGCGATTTTCTTAGTCGCTGGAGACAAGACCGGTCAATGGAATAAGTGGTACGACAGGAATATTCCCCTCGCTGAAACCCGCTTTGAGCAGCATCTTCGAGACCTTCTAGAGGGGGTTAACCGCTTTTCACCAACCCCACCATCGCAAACCGTAGATTCGGTATCAACATCATCTTCTAGGAGAACCCCCATGACTTCACTTGATGACTTCCGCCGACGACGTCCCGGAAATCGGGAGAATATCGATCGGATCAAGGCCGGGATGTACGCGGATGCACGGGCCTATCGGCTGCGAGCTCTCCGCCAGGACTCCGGCCTCACGCAAGAATCCCTGGCGAAGAAAATCGGAGTGGGACAGAACAGAATCTCCCAAATGGAAAACGGCCACCTCGCCTCGGCCCGGGTGTCTACGATTCAGAAGTACGTCGACGCTTTAGGGGGAAGTTTGGAGCTCATCGTCAGGCGAGCTGACGGCAGCACCGTCACCCTTCCGGTTGATGAGGAGCAGGAAGGTGTGACAGACACCTGATAGGGCGTGATCCATACCAGGATCACGCCCCATCAAGGCCTGCCCCCACACAACCATCATCCTGCTCCCCACGGCGTCGATTATTGCCATTCAACGCCCCGGCATGTGACGCCCATCATAGGTAGCATCGGGCCCATGACTGCTCAAGCACATCAGGCCAAGCATGCGTCCCTGTGGCAGGAGGACGCTGTCTCGCAGGACTTCCCGACACTTGAAGGTGACCGTTCATTCGATGTGATTGTCGTGGGAGGTGGGATCACCGGGATGACCACGGCCCTGTTGCTCGCCCGTGAAGGCAGGTCGGTCGGTCTGATTGATCAGAACAAGGTGGGCACCGGCACCACCGGGTACACCACCGGCAAGGTGACCAGTCAGCACCATCTCACCTATGCCCGCATATCCAAGACCCACGGTCAAGACGGTGCCCGGGTTTATGCCCAGGCGATGGAGGCGGCCAAGGAGCAGGTCGCGGGTTTCGTCGATGAGGGTATTGACTGCGATTTCCGGCGTCGGTCCGCGATCCTCTACGCCACCAACTCCGGTGAGCGCAAACAGCTGGAGGAGGAGACCAGGGCCGCGCAGCAGGCCGGTCTGCCCGCCTTCTTCGATGAGGCGGTGGACCTGCCCTTCCGCACCCGCGGTGGCATGCGTTTTGATAACCAGGCCGAATTCCACGCGGGACGCTACATGGATGGCCTCACCCGTCTGGCCACCGAGGCCGGTGTGGAGATCTTCGAGAACACCCGCGGCACCGATGTCGACGAGTCCGACACCGGCTGTGTCGTGCACACCCCGAACGGTCTTATCCGGGCCCAGCATGTTGTGGTCGCGACTCTCATCCCCTTCCTCGATCGTTCCCTCATGTTCGCCCGGGCGTACGCCTCCCGGTCGTATGTGGTTACCGCGCGTATCCACGACCCCCTCCCCGACGCCAGTTTCATGGCGGCCGGGTCACCGCAGTACTCGATCCGGTCGGTGCCCCACGACGGCGGCGAGTTGCTCATGGTCCTGGGTGAGAGCCACAGCACCGGTTCGCCGAAGGCGCAGCCGGAACGCTACGACAAGCTGGGTGACTTCGTGAACCGGCACTGGAATGTCCAGTCTTTTGAGCACCGCTGGTCCTCGCAGGACTACATGCCCGATGACCACGTCCCCTACATCGGACCGGTCACTGCGCGTTCCACGCGGGTGTTTGTGGCCACCGGTTTCAAGAAGTGGGGTCTGACCGCTGGCACCCTTGCCGGGATGCTGCTTACCGACGCCATCTCCGGCCGCCCAAACCCATGGGCGGACCTGTTCACCACCACCCGGGTCAAGGCATTGGCTGCCGCACCGAAATTCCTCACTGCCAATACCCGCGTGGCGGTCCGCATGGTCGGTGACCGGGTGCTCAGCCTGAAACAACCAGATATCACCGAGCTCCAACCGGGTGAGGGTGGGATTGTCAGCTCCTGTGGCAAGAAGGTCGCCGGTTACCGCGATGAGGCGGGCAACCTGCACGCCGTGTCCAGCACCTGCACCCACCTCGGATGCCAGGTCGCCTGGAACGGGGCCGAACGGACCTGGGACTGTCCCTGCCATGCCTCACGGTTCACCGTTGACGGCGATGTGCTCAACGGTCCGGCCACCCGTCCCCTGCCACCACGTCGCACGCCCTGATGGAGGGGTGCGGTTATGTCCGGTGGGTGATGTCGAGGGCGGTGGTGATGACGTCGACAAGCTCCCCGTGCACCGCGTACGCCGCGCGCTGACGGCGGGCACCGGTCCCATCAGCCAGGATGTCCGCCACCGTCGCCTCGACGGTGTCCAGCTCCCCGTACTCGGTGAGCACCGGGCGGAGATGGTCGAGGAAACCGGCGAGCACCTCTGCGGCCGGGGCGGGTTGACCGGTGGCCTGATCGATCAGCTCCTCCTCCGTTCCGTACCGGCTGGCCCGCCACGACCAGAGCTGCAGCACCGAGGCGGGCACCTCAGGTGCGGGTATGCCCGCCGCCCACTCCCGCGCCACCGTCTCCACCAGGGCGCGCACCAGCGTGGCGATCGTCGCGGCGTGCTCCGCCTCCAGGCACACATCCGCCACGCGGATCTCGACGGTGGGATGATGCTCGCACACCCGCGCATCGAAGTAGAGCATGCCGGGATCCAGCGGGACCCCGGTGCTCAGGAGCGCAGCCCGGTGCTGTTCATAGGCGTCCGCCGAACCGAACACATCGGTCGGCCCGGCCGTGGGCCACCGGTTCCACGCCTGGTAGCGGTAGGACGCGAAATCGGTATCGAACCCCTGCCAGAACGGGGAATTCGCACTCAGAGCCAGCACCACCGGCAACCACACCCGGATGCGGTCCAGCACCGCCACCGCCTCCTCGGGTGACTCCGCCTGAACATGGATGTGAAAACCGCAGGTGAGCTGCTCCTTCACGGTGAAGCCGAAACGCTCACTGATCCGCTGATAACGGGGATTGGGCACCAGATGTGGGGAGATCGGCCCCGGCGAGGTGGGCAGGGCAACCACGCGACCCCCCACCCGGGAGGCCACCGTGTCCGCCAGTGCCCGGCCCGCCCGGATCGTCTCCAGCTGGGCGGCGAGCGTGGTCTGTGGTGGGTAGGCGACCTCGAACTGTTCCTGCTGGAACTCCGTGGTGATCTCATGGCCGCTGGGATCACCGGGCTCACCGGGATCAGCCCGCTGGCCCATCGCTTCCTGGGCTTCGGCGTGCAACTGGACGGCCCTGTCTCCGGCGGGCAGCGGAGAAAAGGTCGCTGCATCTACCAGCAGCAGTTCTTCCTCAACTCCGAAAGTGCGCATAGATCCATCTTGCCTCTTGGGGGCCAGCCCCGGCAATGGTTTCAGTTTCTTTCCTCCCTTCTTCGGCCCAGGGGGTGATGCGTGCAGCATGTCCGTGCCCGGTTGTGCCGTACAGTGGGGCCTTCACTTGGAGCTACATCCCACCACCGTCTGGAGGTTTCCCCCATGAGCATTGACCTTCCCGCCGATGTCGATGTCCTCGTGGTCGGGGGTGGGCCCGCCGGGTTATCCGCCGCCACCTGGCTGGGCCGCTACCAACGCTCCACCCTGGTGGTGGACACGGGGCACCAGCGCAACCTGCCCGCCCAGTACGCCCACGGCCTGCTGGGGCGCGACCCCACCACCGCCCGGGAACTCCTCGCCGATGCCCGCACCGGATTGGAGCAGTACCCTCAGGTGCTGCTGCGTCAGGGCACGGTTACCGGCCTCAGTCGCGATGGGGACGGATTATTCCATGCGGTGATCGAGGGGGCGGAGACTGATGGGATGGCCGAGATTAGCGCCCAACGGATCGTCCTGACCACCGGGGTGCGTGACCGTTTCCCGGAGGTCGCCGGTTTCCATGACCATTACGGCCGGGATGTCTTCCACTGTCTGGCCTGCGATGGACTCACGGCTCGGGGGCAGACGGTGATCGTGCTGGGTTCCGGGGCGCACGTGCCCGCCTATGCCGCGGAGGTGCTCGAGTGGGCGGACACGGTCCGCATCATCGCCGAGAATGCGGAGGCTTTCGCCGAGGGGCAGCGGTCGATGCTGGGTGCCCACGGAATTGAGGTGGTGGACGGCCCCGCCGAGGCGTTTGTTGGCGAACCGGGCGCGCTGGAGGGGGTGCGCCTGGTCGATGGTGAACTGATTGAGGGCAGCACGGTGTTCTTTTCATATGCCCACCACCCCGCTAATGATCTCGCCCGGCAGCTGGGGTGCGACCTCGACCATGAGGGCCAACCGGTGATCAATGGGTATCAGCTGACCAGCGTGGAGGGGGTTTATGCTGCGGGCGATATCATCGCCGGGTGGCAGCTCATCCCGATCGCGCTCGGGACGGGTACCGCGGCGGGGCTGGCCTGCGCCACCTCCCTGCGCGGGCATGCCACCGCCGCGATGGCGCCCGATCCTGCCCCGCCGACGGGTCTGTTCAAAGCCCACGAGCCTGCTTGACGACGCTCCCCCTCCCGCACCTTTCCAGGTTCCGTGCGGGAGGCTGGTGGCAATGTTTCACGTGAAACATTGCGAAAATTTCTAGTACAGCACCCACGCGGAGGGGAAACTCTTCTGGGCGATGACTGACCCGCCCTGGGTAACCTCCACCCCACCACCGACAACCTCGATGATCGACGGGGAGGCGTTGACATAGAATTTGCCCGTCGCCGGATTGGAGCGCGCCGGGTCCACCGCTGCGGTGAGGGTGCCTCCGAAGATGTCGGAACGGTAGGTCATTTGCCCACCGGCCTCGCACACGGTGATCCACGCGTCGCTGTCCCGGCCAGCGTAGATGAGGTTCTCATTCCCGCGACACCGTGTGGCGGAATTGTCGATCCATCCCGTTGCGGTCAGGCCCGCCTGTTGCGCGGCGGGGGGGATCACCGCAGCCGGAGGTTCCGGGGTGGCACTCCTCTCGACGGAGCGGGCTGAGGACTGCGGCGTGGTGGGAGTCGTCGTCTGGATGGAACTACGCGTCGGGGTTACCGTGACAGTACTGCGCCCGGTGGTGCTGGGTGCCTCCAGCTGCGATGTCACAACGACCGTGACCGTGTCCGGGCTGACGGTCTCCGCAACTGTGGAATCCCCCGGGCGCCCGCTGATGAACAACCATGCAAGAACGGCGATGATCGCGAGCGCTAGAAGGGCGATCAATCCGATGAGGAGCCCGCTGGGTTGGTTCTTCCCCGAGGGTGTCGTGGCATCCTGGGGATTGTCCCAGGGGTTCCGCATCCCCGGGGTGTGATGTTCATGGCCTGGTTGGTTGGGTGAACTATCCCAGGGGTTCGTCATGATGCTTCTCGATTTCTCATACGGACTGTGGATGAAGTGATGCCGGGAATCTAACAGGCGGCGGAGGGGGCTTGTGTCAGCGCTGGCTGCACAGTGGATATTAACGTGTCGGCCATGGCCTGAGCATCGGCGAAGGAACCCGATCCGGGCCTGACGATCATGGCCAACGCTGTGGTCTGACCACTAGTGGGGTCGGTGCTCAGCCCGAACTGACGGACGCTATAGGCCCCGTCGGGTTGCGGCCCCCACCCACCCTTGAACCGCGCACCGGGGAGCTGCCCTATCCCCCACGACTGACCGGGTTCCACCATCGCCATGTTCTGCAGCACCGGTTCGCTCCCCCTGATGCACCCGAGGGTGGCGGCAAAACGGGCCTGATCAGCAGGGCTCCACATGGTCTGACCGAAGGAACTGAAACCGTCCCGTGTGACCACCGTGTTGACGGTGACATCGTTCCTGCCCTCCCGCAGGATGTCGGTTGTCGCCTGGCCCGCCTGTTCCGGGGTGCCCAGTGATGCCCACAGTGCTTCGGCGGCGTTGTTATCGGACCACTGGATCGCTGCGGTGACATTCGTGGTCTGTGCCGGATCCTGCCGCACTGCTGCGATGGCGAGGGGAACCTTGATCGTGGACCATGCAGCGGCGGCACTCATGTCGCCGGCTGTCACCTCCGTGGATCCATCGGAGACGGCGATGCCTGCCGTCCCGCCGTATACCGCGATCGTCTGATCAACCGCAGCCTGGAGTGCCTGTGCGAAGGACTCCCCCTGCTGGGGTTCTTCCGTCGGCAGCACGGGTGCCTCGGCGGCGGGCGGCGAGGTGGGGGTGCTGGTGAGCGTCACCGTGGAGGTCGGTGGCCCCGAGCTCTCGGTGGTGTCGATGGTGTCGATGGTGCACCCGCTCAGCACCACCGACGCGGCCAGTGCAGCCCCCCAGAACCGGAGCCGGGAACCTGCCATCATGAGATGTAGACAACCGCGTTGTTGCCACCGGTGCAGGTGACATAGTCACCATTGTCAGTGCAGTTCATGGAATAGGACATCCCCGTCACCGGGCTGTAGGCCGTGATGGTCCCGGTGGTCTGGCCGGTAGCCACATGGAAATCGACGAAAGCGACCCGGACCTGCTGGGCGAATTCCTGACTGGTCACACTGCTGCCGGTATACACATTATCGAAATTGCCGTCCGGATTACCGGCACGGGCTGATGCATTGGCGGCGAAAGCAGAGGCTGGCAGGGAGGCACGGGATGGTCGGGCCACCTCCTGTTCCACCGGCGCTGCTGGCGGTGAATCCGCTTTCTCCTGCTCCGGGGCAATGACAATCTCGGTGACGATGACGGGCTCCTCGGTATCTGCGGCCCCGAAGGACAACATCCCGGCCTGACGGGCAATGACCGCGCCAGCGGCGATGAGGGCAGCCAGAAGGACAACGATGATCACGGGCAGTATCCACCCGTTGTTGTGTGTGGTCTGCCCCTGGTAGGAACCCGGTCCCTGGTACGAAGCGTGAGCAGCGCCCTGCACATTCTGCCCGGCAACCGGCGGGAATGATGTCGTTTCCGGGTTGCTCTCCCACGGATTCTGAGGCGCGGAACCAGCAGACCACGGATTCGGCGCACCGGAGGAACCCTCCGCAGCGCCGGAGGGTTGGTTGGGGTCAGGTGCCCACGGGTTTTGTTGCGTCATCGCCCTATCCTTTAATCTCGTAGCCAGCCGTGTCAAAGGATTATCGCATCTGATATCAGGCGAACTCCACTCTGTCCACTATATCGGGATCGCTTCCCCAGCAGGGTGGGATGGGCGTCGATAAGCTCCCTAGGCGGTGACACCCTGCGGGGTCAACTCCTCCAACACGCCCAGGACATCAACCTCGGTGAGGACATCGGTGGCCGGATCCAGCGCGGCGTGATCGCCGAGGAGCTGGCGCACATAATCGACATCCTTGTCACCACGACCGGAGAGATTGACCAGGATGTTGATCGGTTCGGTGGCCTCGGCAGCCATCTTGAGGGCGTGGGCCAGCGCGTGGCTGGATTCCAGGGCGGGGATGATGCCCTCATAACGGGAGAGCATGCGGAAAGCCTGCAGGGCCTCGGCGTCGGTGGCGCCGACATACTCCGCGCGACCGGTGTCCTTGAGGTAGGCGTGCTCCGGGCCCACGCCGGGGTAATCCAGGCCGGCGGAGACCGAATGGGAATTGCGGAGGTTACCGTCCTCATCCAGCAGGGCGTAGGAGTTTGACCCGTGCAGGTGCGTGGTCCGGCCCTCGTGGATGGGTGCGCCGTTGAGGTCAGTGTCCAGGCCATAACCAGCGGGTTCCACACCGATGAGGCGGACCGTGTCGTTGCCGGGCTGGTCCTCCAGATACTGGGCGAACGCACCGATCGCGTTGGAGCCACCACCTACACAGGCGACCACAGCATCAGGCAGCGCGCCGGTGCGCTCCAGCATCTGCTCGCGGGACTCCCGGGAGATCACCGAGTGGAACCGCTTGACCAGGGTGGGGAATGGGTGTGGGCCGGCGGCGGTGCCCAATAGGTAATGGGTGTCCTCCAGGTTGTTCACCCAGTCGTTGATGGCCACATCGATCGCGGAGCTCAGGCCATTGCCGGATTGCTCATCCACAGCGACCACCTCCGCACCCATCAGGCGCATGCGGTAGACATTCGGCTGCTGACGGGCGACATCCTTGGCACCCATGTAGACGGTGCACTTCATCCCGAACAGGGCCGCCACCATCGCGATAGCGGTGCCATGCTGACCGGCGCCGGTCTCGGCGATGAGACGGGTCTTGCCCAGGCGCTTGGCCAGCAGTGCCTGACCGATGGTCTGGTTACCCTTGTGCGCACCACCGTGCACCAGATCCTCACGCTTGAGGAAGATCCGCGCGGTACCCCTCCCCTGCCCCTCGAGCGGCAGGTTGGCGCACTCGGTGATCGGGGTCGGGCGACCGAGGTAATTGGTGTAGAGATCATTCAGTTCCTGCTTAAACGTGGGATCCTCCAGGGCCTCCACATAGGCACGCTCCAACTCATCGAGTGCCGGGAGGAGAATCTCCGGGACGAACTGGCCACCGTATTCGCCGAAGTAGGCGTCAAGGAGGGTCTGGCGGGTAGGCGTTGCTGGAGTCGTCATGGTGTGCAGGCTTTCTGGGAAACAGTCACGGGAAACAATCATGGGGGCAACTGGTGGGGTACACCTTCAGCAAAAACCGTAACACCAGGTGGTGGGTGGGGAGGAAAAACGGGGGGTGGAAAGCGTCGACAAGCATGGAGCTCGAGAACGCAGAAACGGCAACCCCCACGTGGGTCGTGGGTGTTGCCGTGTGGAAATGTTGGTCGTCCTTGGTGGGGCTAGGCGGAGGCGCGGGCCTTCTGCTCCTCCGCATCGCGGCCGTAACGCGCGGCCAGCCAGGCACAGATCATGAGCTGGATCTGGTGGAAGATCATCAGCGGCAGGATGAGCAGACCCACATTCGCCCCGCCGAAGATGACCGCGGCCATCGGCAGGCCGGTGGCCAGTGACTTCTTGGTGCCGCAGAACTGGATGGCGATGGAATCCCCGCGGTTGAAGCCGAAGCGGGTGGCGATGAACATGGACAGCCACAGCATCGCCACCACCAGCACAATGGAGAACACGATGAGGAAGGCGATCTCCCAGACGCTGATGGTGGACCAGACACCCGCGACCATGCCCGCGGAGAACGCCGAGTAGACCACCATGGCAATCGACCCGCGGTCGACGATCTTGGTGGCCTTGTTCGCGGCGAACCCCTTGACCCAGCGCCTGGCCACCTGGCCCAGAATGAACGGCAGCAGCAGCTGGATGGAGATGTCCACGAACACCTGCAGATCCACTCCCGCTCTCCCACCGGAGGTCATGAGCAGCATCACCAGCAGCGGGGTGAAGAACACACCCGCCAGGTTCGACAGTGATGCTGCCACAATGGAGCCGGCGATATTGCCCTTCGCGATCGAGGTGAACGCCACCGATGACTGCACGGTGGACGGCACCAGCGTGAGGAAGAGGATACCCATATAGAGATCCTCGGAGATGAAGAACAGCAGCGGCTCCAAGCCCACACCGATCACGGGGAAGATGACAAAGGTGATGGCGAGGATGGTCAGGTGGAGTCGCCAGTGCTTCAGACCATTGAGGGCCTCCTGCGTGGACAGTCGCGCTCCATAGAGGAAGAACAACAGGGCGATGGCGATCTTCACCGCCACATCGAACCATTCGGCGAATGTTCCCCTCGCCGGCACGATGATGGCAATGATGACCGCCAGGATGATCAGGACGATTAACGGATCCAACCGTTTCAGGCGTGCAAGCATGTGTGTTAGTGTACGGCTCCGGTTGCAGGCGGGTTGGGTGCGCATGGAGCAGATCAGGAGGATGCAGAAATGGACTGTCAGGCTCCCCCGCCCCTGGGCGAATCGGGTGCGTCAGGTAGTGTTCACTGCAGTGCATCGGGGCATGTGTCCGAGCATGCCTCCAGCAGTTTGTGAGGGCTGGTGACTGATGCGGTTGATCGCGTAGGGTGAGTCCCAGAGTGGTCGTGGAACTGGTGAGAGCGCCGCGCATGATGTGGAGTGGGTCCTTTCGGTGAGGAAACCAATTATTGGATTCCCCCACTAATGTGTGACCTGCGAGAATACTATTCGGGCAGCTCCCATTGCTGGTATTCCACGATGCGGGGACTCCCATAATGGGGCCGACCCACTTTTTCTCCTGCCGTTAATTCAATTTCTCATTATTTGATAACCCACTCCTGTGCTTTTTATTTACGTCACAGTGATGTTGCGCCACCACACTCCGGGGTGGTTGCGAAACTGCAGCGGCGGAACTATTTCCGCCCGTTTCCATCGGTTTCCTGTGATCTGGGGTTCCCGCCGGAAGATCGGGTGGACTATCGTCGACACCATGACTTCACTCTTCTCCCCTCTCCAGCTCCGTGGCCTCACCGTCCGCAACCGGGTGTGGATGGCGCCCATGTGTCAGTACCAGGTGACCACCGAGGACGGTGTGCCCAATGACTGGCACCTGGTTCACTACGGTGCCCGTGCAGCAGGTGGCTTCGGCCTCATCATCGCGGAGGCCACCGGAGTGAGCCCGGAGGGGCGGATCTCCCCCGCCTGCACCGGACTGTGGAATGACGAGCAGGTGCAGGCCTGGAAGCGCATTACCGACTTCGCCCACACCCAGGGAACGCCGATGGGTGTGCAACTCAACCACGCCGGCCGCAAGGCGAGCACCTATCCGTGGCTGCCCGGCAACCCCAGCGGAACCGTCCCGGCGACGGGGGGTGGTTGGCGGATCCTCGGCCCCAGCGCCGTGGCGCAGAAGGGACTGGACGTTCCTGAGGAAATGACCCTGGCGGATATCCAGAAGGTGGTCGAGGACTTCGCCGCTGCATCCCGTCGCGCCGTGGACGCCGGGTTCGATTCCATCGAGATCCACGGCGCCCACGGTTACCTCCTCCACCAGTTCCTCACTCCCCTGGCCAACAAGCGCACCGACGATTATGGTGGCTCCTTCGACAATCGCACCCGCCTCATCCGCGAGGTGGTCACGGCCGTGCGTGCGACCATCCCGGAGGAGATGCCCCTCGTGGTGCGCCTGTCCGCCACCGACTGGATCGACGATGAGCCGTCCTGGGACGCGGATCAGACGGTTCGTTTCGTGGAGATCCTCAAGGGTCTGGGCGTGGATGCCGTGGACATCTCCACCGGCGGTGCCGCACCCGCCCGCATCCCGGTGGGCCCGGGCTACCAGGTCGACTTCGCCGCCCGGGTCAAGCGGGAGGTCGGCATCCCGACGTCCGCGGTCGGTCTCATCACCGAGCCCGCCCAGGCGCAGGAGCTTCTCGACGACGGGCTCGCCGACATCATCAGCCTCGGCCGTGCCGTACTCCGCGACCCCTCCTGGCCTCTGCGCGCGGCCCATGAACTGGGTCTGTCCACCGAGGAGATCCCCTACCCCGCGTCCTACTGGCGTGGGGTGTGGCCGGAGAAGGTGACGGTCTAGAACCCCCAGAACCAAAAGAGAAAGAGGGCGATGTTTCACGTGAAACATCGCCCTCTTTCCCGTCGTAGCGAATCAGACCACCGAGGCGCTCAGGGTATCCCCCTCCTGCGTGAGGTTCGCCTCCCGCAGACCTGAGGTGGCCGGCCCGGAGATGAGGGAGCCATCCACGATGGAGAACTTGGAGTTGTGCTTGGTGCATGTCACCACATCGCCCTCCACCTTGGTGATGAACTGCCCCTGGTGGGGACATGCGGAGGAATAGGCCACGAACTCACCTTCGGCGGGCTGCGCGATGATGACCGAACCGAGAATCACTGCGCTGCCGACGGGGACCTCGGTGGCCTCAATCTCCTTGGGCGGGTTGCTGCCACACGCGGCCAGGAAAGCCCCGGCGAAGGTGGTGGCGGTGCCCAGGAGGAAGGTGCGACGACTGCATGCGGGGAAGGATGTGCTCATGTTCCCAGTATCTCCCGTGACTGCATGAAGAACCAATAGAAGACCCCCGGATGTCTGCAACACCACAGTGCAGCAACACGCCGGGGGTCCGGGAAGGCAGGGTCAGCGGATCTCCCGCCGCTGCGCACCGATCAGGCCGAGGATGATGCCCAGCACACCCAGGCCGGTGAAGATGACGAGTGTGCCCAGATTGTCCCCCGACGGGGTCGCCGTGTGGGACAGCGGTGACAGGTCGATCTGCTCCGGGGTGAGTTCGAACAGAGGGCCCAGGATGGACACCACGCCGGCGGTCACCACCGGCAGCCAGGCCAGGTGGATGGCCCGCGGGAACCAGCCGGCCAGGGCGGTCGCGATGCCGGTGAAGATGATGGTCTGCAGGAACATGGACCCACCCGAGGCGAGAACCAGAGCGTGCCCGTCCACCACTTCCCCATCCTGGAGACGCAGGGCGATGAACCCACCGAGGATACCCAGCACCGTGCAGGCCACACCGGTCAGTAACGCCGTTGCCACGGCTCCCCACAGGGGCGCCCACCGGGGCGTGCCGACCGCACGCATGGCGTCGACAAGCCTGATGCGCTCCTGCCCCACATAGGTCACCAGTGGCTGCACGACCGCCACGGAGACCATCACCGCCACCATCTGGAAGATGTAGACGATGAACTCACTCTGCAGATCCTCCGCGGGCATCAGCTGCTGGAGCACATTGAGGGTGGAATCGTTCTGCTCGATCAGTGGGATCAGTGAATCCACCAGCGGCAGCATGCTGAGGATGATCACACCGGTGGTGACCGACCACGCGACCACCGCACCCCGGTGGGTCAGCAGGTTGAGTGAGAGCAGGCCCCGGATGCGCCGTGGTGCCCGCTCTCGGGACGCGCGCTGCGGGATGAGCGAAGAGTTGAAACTGCGGCGGGTGTCCAACGCCAGGGCGATGAGTGTCAATGCCACCGCGATGCCCGCCGCGATCGACAGGGCCGACCAGTCATCATCGGTGAACGGCATGATCTGTGCGCGCCACCCCAGCGGGGAGATCCAGTTGAACACGGTCGCGGAGACCGCATCATAGGCATCGGCGAACATCCGCACGAGGAAGGACACCGCCACGGCGAGCAGCCCCAGACGCGCGAGGTTGATCGAATTGCCCCACAGTGCCTGCAGGATACTGGTCAGGCCGATGAAGGCCGACATGATCACGGTGGTCATCAGGCCGTAAGTGACGGCACCCTCGAGGGAGATCTCATCGGTGCTGAGGTAGTGCAGGGCGATGAGGATGAGGATGCTGACCACTCCCACCATGAGCGCCACGAGGTGTGAGGCCACCAGTGCCGCGAGGATGATCTTCGAGCGCGGCAGCCCGGCGGACTGGATGAGCTCGGCCTCCCCCTTCGCCTCCGCCCCGCGGTGCATCGCGGTGATGAGCAGGACGGCCATCGCCGCGGCGAGCACCATCATCCACGCGCCTGTCTCCCAGGTGGTGAACTGGCCGATGGTGCCCGGCTTGGGGAAGATGCCGTACATCGCACGGGTGCCCATGTTGTCGCGCATCCCGTCGACAAGCCCCTCGCGGTCGGCGAGGGTCGGATAGTAGCGCAGATAGGCCGGCGGGGTGAGCGCCAGGAAGGCCCACAGGCCCAGGCTCCACCAGATGATCATGGTGCGGTTCAGCCGGAGATTCAGCCGGATCAGGTGGGTGATCATGAGGTCTCCTGTCCGTAGTGGCGCAGGAAGATCTCCTCGAGGGAGGCCGGGGTGCTGATGATGTCCTGTCCCCCACCGTCGATGATCACCCGGAGGATCGCCGGCACCGACGCGGCCTGGGTGGTGAGGCTGAGATGCTGGCCGTCGAAGTCGAGGTCCGGGTGGTTGCTCAGCTCCGGTGGGACGGCGGGGACGGTCGCGGTGATCCGGTGGGCGGAGATATGCCGGAGGTAACTCACTTCATTGGAGGCCACCGACTGGCCATCCTTGATCACCGTCACGTAATCGCACAGCGTTTCCACCTCGCTGAGGATGTGGCTGCTGAGCAGAACCGATCCACCCCGGTCGCGGAAGTTGCGCACCTCCTTCACGAAGACGTTCTCCATGAGTGGATCCAGGCCGGAGGTCGGCTCGTCCAGGATGAGCAGTTCCGGCTCGGGTGCGAAGGCGGCGATCAGGCCCACCTTGCGTCTGTTGCCGGTGGAGTATTCGCGGACCTTCTTGTCGGCATCCAGATTGAACACCTCGATCAGCTCCTCCTCCCGGTCACGGTCGACGGGCAGACCCCGCAGCGCCTCCAGTGCGCGGAAGACCTCCCGGCCGGTGAGATTCGGCCACAGGGTGGCATCACCGGGAACATAGCCGATGCGTTTGAGCACAGCGGGATGTTTGAGGGGGTTCTCCCCCAAGACCTCCACGGTGCCGGAGGTTGGCGTCAGCACCCCGATGAGGGTGCGGATGGTGGTGGATTTCCCGGACCCGTTGGGGCCGAGGAAACCATGGATACTCCCCCGCTCCACCGTGAGCGAAAGATCATCCACGGCCGCGAAACGTCCGAATTTCTTGACCAAGTTCTGTACTCGAATTGCGGGAGGGCTCATGCCCTCCATTCAACCTGTTCCCGATCACTCACGGGAGATGCGTGACGATGCCCACCGCCCCCGCCGGCCGGGGTGGGTGCCGGGAGTGCGGGCGTGCGGTGGGAAAGAAAAAACCGGCGATGTTTCACGTGAAACATTGCCGGTTCAGTTCGGGTGGGTTACTGCTTCTTCGTCGCTGCCTTCATGGCAGAGATGAACTCGGTCAGTTCTTTCCGCAGGCCCTCCGGGTCCGTGATGGTGGAGGGGTTCGGGTGCTCACCCTCGCAGTGGGAGGCGATGATCTTGGTGATCGCGGAACCGGTGATGGCTCCCGCGGCTCCCGCCGCGATCGCATCCGCCACGTGCTTCGGGGAGGAGATGCCGAAGCCGAGGAGGATCGGTGCGCCATCGAAACGCTTGATGTTGTCCACCACATCCGTCAGGCCGGTGGTGGAGGATTCACGCTCGGTGCCGGTGACCCCGTCACGGGAGATGGCGTAGATGTAGCCCTTGGAGGCGGCGCTGACGCCCTCCAGGGTGGTCTCCGAGGCCTGCGCCGGGGCGATGAAGATCGGGTCGATGCCCGCGCCCTCGGCGGCCTGGATGAAGGGTGCGCCCTCACGGACGGGGACGTCGGGCAGCAGGATGGAATCCGCACCGGCCTCCGCGAACTCGCGGTAGAACTTATCCAGTCCGCGGGTGAAGGGCACGTTGCCGTAGATGAGCATGCCGATGGGGATCTCCGGGTAGGCCTCACGTACCCGGGCGATCAGTGCCAGACAGGAATCCACGGTGGAGCCACCGTCGAGTGCCCGCAGGTGCGACTCAGCCACGGTGGGCCCGTCGGCAACCGGATCGGAGAACGGCACACCGAGTTCCAGGGCGTCCGCACCGGCCTCGATGGCGGTGGAGATGATCTGGAAGGAATCTTCCGGACTGGGGTCATTGAGCATGATGAAGGGGACGAAGGCCCCCTCCCCCGCCGCGTCGAGACGGGCGAACATGTCGGTGTAACGGCTCACTAGCGCTCCTCCTCCTTGAGGATCAGTTCCGGCTTTTCTTCCAGGGTTCTACGGATGTGGTCGACGTCCTTGTCGCCACGGCCGGACAGCGACACCAGGATGGTGATCTGCTTGCCCTCCTCCTCGGCGACCTTCGCGCGCTTCAGCGCGTAGGCCAGAGCGTGGGAGGACTCAAGGGCGGCGATGATGCCCTCATAGCGTGCCAGGTACTGGAACGCCTCGAGCGCCTCGGCATCGGTGATGCCGACGTAGGTGGCGCGACCGGTTGAGTGGAGGTGGGCGTGCTGCGGGCCCACTCCGGGATAGTCCAGACCGGCGGAGATGGAATAGGACTCCTCCACCTGTCCGTCGGAACTGCGCATCAGGAAGGACCGGGTGCCGTGCAGGATGCCGATCTGTCCGTTGGTGATGGTGGCTCCGTGCTTGCCGGAATCCAGGCCCTCACCGGCGGGCTCGGCGCCGACCAGCTCCACGCCCTCCTCGTCGATGAAGTCCGCGAACATGCCGATGGCGTTGGAACCGCCACCGACGCAGGCGACGACCACATCCGGCATCTTGCCGGTACGCTCGAGCATCTGCGCCTTGGCCTCCTCGGAGATCACCTTGTGGAACTCACGCACGATCGTCGGGAACGGGTGCGGTCCGGCGGCGGTGCCCAGGAGGTAGTGGGACTCGTGGAAGGTGGCGGTCCAGTCACGCAGCGCCTCGTTCACGGCATCCTTGAGGGTGCCGGAACCCGACTCCACGGGGATCACCTTCGCGCCGTGCAGCTGCATGCGGTAGACGTTGGGCTGCTGACGCGCGACGTCCTTGGCGCCCATGTAGACCACGCACTCCAGGCCGAGGAGGGAGCACGCGAGGGCCGTGGCGGTGCCGTGCTGGCCGGCGCCGGTCTCGGCGATGATGCGCTTCTTGCCCATGCGCTTGGCCAGGAGCGCCTGACCGATCACCTGGTTGGTCTTGTGGGCACCGCCGTGCACCAGATCCTCACGCTTGAGGAAGATGCGGGCATAACCCCTCCCCTGCCCCGGCAGCGGCAGGTTGGAGCATTCGGTCAGCGGGGTCGGACGACCGAGGTAGTCGCGGAGGTAGGCGGCGAGCTCCTGGCGGAACTCGGGATCGTTGGTGGCATCGATGAAGGCCTTCTCCAGCTGATCCAGCGCGGGCAGGAGTGACTCGGCGACGAACTGTCCACCGAACTCACCGAAGTAGGCGGGCAACAGTGTGCTGCCACCGAGGTTCTTGTTGTCAGTCATGGTCTCTATTTAACCCTTAGTAATGGCCTAGTAATGGAAGGTGCGGATGGTGGAGAAGATCTTGAGGATCGCGCCGGCGTCCTTGGCGCCCGCCCACTCCCCTGCCCCGGCCGGGTACTCCACACCGGAGTTGATATCCAGACCACCACAGCCCACGGACAGGGCATCGGCGGCATTGTCCGGCGAGATGCCGCCGGCCAGCAGTGCGGAGGAACGGACCTCGGGCGGGATGGTGGACCAGTCGAAGGACTCGCCGCTGCCACCCTGGTGGGCATCCAGCACGAGACGGTCGACCTTGTCGGCCAGGGCGACGGCGATCTCCGGGCCGAGCTCTGAGGTCATCGACACCGCACGCCAGACCTCAACCTCGGGGCCGACCTCGGCGCGGACGGTGTCCATCAGAGCGAGTTCCGCCTCGACGGAATCCTGCAGCGGCGCGTGGATCTGGACGGCCGCGATGCCGTCCTGGATCAGTTCGTCGTACCCGGATGTCCGGCGGCTGACCGCCACATAACGCAGACCCGGTTCCGCAGCGATGATCCGGGCGGATGTTTCACGTGAAACATTGCGCGGTGAGGCCTCCTCGAAGATGAGTCCGCCGTGGGTCGCACCGGCCGCCCGCGCGGTCTGGGCGGCGGTTGGTGAGGTCAGCCCGCACACCTTGTTGGTGCCGTAAACCAGTTCCCGCGCGGCGAACTCCACATCCGGCTGACCGGTCAACTGGGAGCCCACGAGGAAGCCATGGGAGTGGCCACCGAGCTTGCGGACGGTCTCATTGTCACGGACGCCGGACTCGGAGATGAGCACCGCGTCGGTCGGGATGAGCTTGGCCAGACGGCCAGAGCGGTCGAGGTCGATGGAGAGGTCATGGAGGTTGCGGTGGTTGACACCGAAGATCTTCGCACCCAGTGTGATGGCACGCTCTACCTCCTCCTCGTCGATCACCTCGGTGAGCACGTCCAGGCCGAAGCACTCGGCCTCGGTGGCGAGTTCGGTGTAGGCGGCGTCGTCAAGCACCGACAGCATCAACAGGATCGCGTCGGCTCCGTAGTAGCGCGCGGCGTGCACCTGCACCTTGTCGATCACGAAATCCTTGCACAGCACCGGCAGGTGCGTGGACGCGGAGACGGTTGCCAGATGGTCGTAGTCGCCACCGAAACGGTCCGGTTCGCACAGCACGGAGATGCCGCTGGCGAAGCGGGAGTAGATCCGTGCGATGTCACCCGGCTGGTAGTGCTCGCGGATCATGCCGAGCGAGGGGGACGCGGACTTGCACTCCATGATGAAGCGAGCCCCTCCCCTACCCTGGTTCAGGGAGTCATACAGCGAACGGGTCGATGCGGGCAGCGCCTCCACATCCACGTGGGCGATGCGGGCGCGGATCTCCTCGAGGTGTCCACGACGACCCTCGACGATGCCTTCTAGAACGGTGGGCATATTAGCCACGGTAATCAATCTCCTCGTGCTTCTTCAGCCAGTCGGCGACGGTGCCGTCATTGATCAGGGACAGTGCGTGGGCGGTGCCCTCGCGCAGGGATTCCGACTGGGAGTTCAGGTAGAACATCGCGCCCGCGTTCACGGCCACGGCGTTGCGGTGTGCGGCCGGACCGGTGCCGTCGAAGATGGCGCGCATGTGGCGGGCGTTCTCCACGCCGTCACCACCGACCAGATCAGCCAGGTTGCACTGTTCCACGCCGAGGTCTGCCGGGGTGACCTCATAGGAGATGATCTCCCCGTCCGCCTTCAGCTCCCACACCTGGGTGGTGCCGTGGACCGCTATCTCATCGGTGCCGGCGCCGTGGACCACCAGCGCGCGGGTGCGGCCGAGTTCGCGGAAGACCTCGGCGAGCATCTGGCCGTGGCGGGGGTTGGCCACACCCATGATCTGAAACTCGGGGCGCACCGGGGACAGCAGTGGGCCCAGGACGTTGAAGATGGTGGGCACCTTCAGCGCCTTGCGTACCGGCTGTGCATGGGCGATCGCAGGGTTGTAGGCCGGGGCAAACAGGAAGGTGAAGTTGGAGGCCTCGAACCAACGCTGGGCGCGTTCCGGATCCAGATCCAGGGGGATGTTCAGGGCTTCCAGAACATCGGCGGAACCGGACTTGGAGGACACGGAACGGTTGCCGTGCTTGACCACCTTGAGACCACCGGCGGCGGCCACGAGCGAGGCGCCGGTGGTGATGTTGATGGTGTTGGCGCCATCGCCACCGGTGCCCGCGGTGTCCAGGACACCCGTGCCCGGGACCGGGAACGGGCGGCCAGCGTTGAGGAAGGCCTTGGCGGCACCGGCGATATCGGCGAAGGTCTCGCCGCGGGTGCGGATGGTGGCCAGCAGGGCCGCGATGTGGACATCGTCGTATTCACCGATGGTCATCGGGGTGAACACCTCCACCGCCTCCTCGAGGGTGGGGTTGGGGTTGTCCAGGTACTTGATCAGTACGGCCAGGGTTGCATCAGAGGTCATATGGGAAAAATCCTTCACTTAACTAGTTGTTGACGGACAGCAGCTTGTCCACGCACCGGCTCAGGATGATCGGGCCCGTGGGACTGAGCACCGACTCCGGGTGGAACTGCAGGCCGATGGCCATCTCATCGGTGGTCTCGGCGGCCATGATCACATCCCCGATCTCGGAGGAACAGGTGCCCAGGGAGATCATCCCCTTCGGTGCCTCCACGCATCCGAGTGAGTGGTAACGCCCGATCGGGACGCACCGACCCGGGAGCTCCGGCCGGTCCGGTTCCACATCGGTGGCCAGTCCGGCGAACACGGAGTGGGTGACTCCGGCGTTGGTGAGCACCATGTCGTCGGTGGTGCCGTGCACCGGGCCGCAGGGCTCCACCCGGCCACCGTGGTGCTCGATGAGTGCCTGGAAACCCAGGCAGATGCCCAGGATCGGGATCTCACCCAGCACCCGGTCGAGCAGCGCCATCATGTTGCCCGCATCCGCCGGGTAGCCGGGGCCGGGTGACAGGCAGATCAGATCCGGTTCGGCGGCGAGCACCGTCTCGATGTCGACGGTGTTGCGGAACACGGTGCAGCGGTACCCGGCGACGGCGAAGGCATCGACGAGGTTGTAGACGAAGGAATCATGATTATCAATGAGGACCACGTGTGTCATCGGACGACCTCCAGGGTGGAACCGGCGGCGAGTGCGATGGCATTGAGCACGGCGTAGGCCTTGTGCAGTGTCTCATCGGCTTCGGACTGGGGATTGGAATCGCGCACAACACCGGCGCCGGCCTGGACGGCCGCCACCCCGTCCTGCACGAACGCGGAGCGGATGACAATGCAGTTATCCATGTCGCCATTGCCGCGCAGGTACCCCACGGCACCGCCGTAGGACCCACGACGACGCTTTTCGACGCCCCGCAGCAACTCCATGGCGCGCAGCTTCGGGGCACCCGTCAACGTCCCCATGTTCATGCATGCACGGTAGGCATCCAGGGCATCCAGCTCCGGATCCAAGGTGGCGGTGACTCGGGACACCAGGTGCATCACCCGGGAGTAGCGGTCGACCTGAAGGAGATCCGCCACACGACGGGTGGCGGGTACGGACACGCGCGCCAGGTCATTGCGGGCAAGGTCCACCAGCATGGTGTGCTCCGCAACCTCCTTGGCATTGGTGCGCATATCCAGTTCATTACGGATATCCAGCTCATCATTGATGGTGCCATCGGCATTCAACCCACGCGGGCGGGTGCCGGCGATCGGATACAGCTGCAGCTCCCCGGTGGCGGCGGTGAACTTCAGATTGGATTCCGGGGAGGCACCGAAGAGTTCATAGGGACGGTTGTTGTCCAGACCGCGCACGTAGAACATGTACGGGCTCGGGTTGGTGGCGCGCAGCTGAAGGTACGCGGCGAAGGCATCGGGGCACGGTGCGGAGAAGGACCGCGCCGGCACCACCTGGTAGATATCACCGTTGTGGATATTCGCCTTCAGGTCGGTCACCTGCTGGCGGAACTCCGCGTCCGGGATGTCAGCGACCACGCGCAGGGTGTCGCCGGCGTGTGGGGTGACCTTGTAGGCATGATCGGTGCCGGGCAGTGCGGCGTCGATAAGCCCGGCGAGCTGCGCGAGCTCCTCCCCCAGCGCGTCCGGGTTGCTGGACACCCCGACCAGCTGGGCGGTCTGCTCCTGGTGGTTGATGTCCAGGATGATCTCCGCGACCAGGAACTGGTAATCCGGGTAGGTGTTGATCCCCTCCCCCACCTCCGGCAGGGTCTCGAAGGTCTCCAGGTAGTCGAAGGCGAAACCACCCATCAGCAACGGCAGCGCCGGGTGATCATAACCGGAATCGAACTGCAGCTTCCGCAGCACCTCGATCGTGCTGATGGAGGTGAGACGCTCGCGCTCATCCACCGCATCCGAGACTGGGAACTCGAAGGTGACCGGGTTGCCGTGTTCCGGCGACAGGGCGGTGATCCGGTACTCACCCAGTTGCTCCGCCAGGCGCGAGGCCACGATGCGACCCGACTCCGTCAGGGGCTGCGCCGTGACCCGCTGGCCCTCGCAGGTGACCCGGACCGACCCCTTGAGCACAGCCAGGGAGGAGATGCCGTTCTTGGTGGTGATGTCCGCGCTCTCCAACAGTGCGGCATCATCGGCGACCGTGCCACCGAGGTGGGCGAACAGACTGGAGGCATCCTCGTGGTACCGCACCGTGCGGGATAGAACGTGGGGGGCGGTGCTCATGGGGCACTCACCTGCCTGAGACTCAGGACGGGTGTCACTACTGACATGGGAACCGGGCCTTTCACTGGAACGAACGTTTAAGAACAACTCATTAATGGGGCTTTGAGCTTCGTTCGATCCCGGGGCGTGCCGGTTGTGGGTTATCCAGGTTTGTCCTGGGAACCACAAAAGGCCCGCTGCTTCGCCGAACGAAGTGCACGAGCCTTGAAATCTTCAGTGTGAAAACAACTTGGTGATCCGTGGGCCCGCTTAACTAGCGCGCCACCACCACTGGGTGCCCTGGGATTGACAGAAGTTGTTCACAACCCAGAACTTTATCACGGAGTGGGAAATTTGTCTCATTACTACAGGGGGCAGGCCTTGTTCGTCCGTGGATGTAGGGATACATTTAAAGGGCCATATTTTTCATTGATCATGGATTAAAGGGGGTAGGGACATGAACCCGCGGGCCAAAGTCGTTCTCACCAGCGCAGTGTTCATGTTCCTCGGCTGGACGGAAGTCGCCATCATCACCGACTTTGCCCACACCCTCACCAGCGGGGCTCCGGGATGTTTCTGGATCGCGGTGGCGGTTGCCCTGATAATCACTGTAGCCTTCCCCCTCTGGCGCTTGAACCGACCCTACAAGGGCATCTGGCGGGAAATAGCCATGGGCTTCCTGGGATTCTGGCTCATGGGAGGGATCACGGAGTTGATCATCAGGGGTACAGAGGGTTTCGGTCTGCTGTGGTGGTTGTCTCCGGTATCCCTCCTGGTGATCCTCTGGGTGGCGCAGGAAACCGATAAGCAGGAAGCTGAACGGGCAGCCGCTCAGGCAGCGGGAAAATAGGGTGGGGCTGGAGCGGTTTCCGCGAGTAAATCTGTCCGAACAAAGAAGAAACCGGCCTTCTCCAACTGGAGAAGGCCGGTTCCACCCCTACGATGCTGGCCGGCGTAAGAAGCGTCAGAAATCAATCCTGCCTGGCCCGGCTCTGGGCCTGTGCGGCACGACGCACAGCATCCAGGTCAATCGCGGGCGCATTCAGCGCAGTGGTGTTCTCCACCGGCGCGGGAGCGCCATTGTCAGCAGGTGAGCAGCAACCGCCCTCTCCCCCACCATCGGCAGAACAACAGGCACCCTCGGAGCTGTCGCCAGCGGCCTTGCGCTTGGCGTCGACCATGGCCACGGTGTGGGCTCCCATGCCGGCACCCATGCCGAGGAAGACCAGACCTCCGATGACAGCGAGACCGACCACGAGCCACATCCATCCGGTGGCGGCGAACGCCATCAGGGACGCGATCGCCCAGGCGACACCGGACAGCACCCACAGGGGGCCGGCCACGCGGTGAGCCATGTCCCACAGTTCCTGGGACTTGCGGACCTCCGGGACACGGATGCCCAGAACAGGGTTGCCGGGGAGCTTCGCCTTCCAGGCGAGAACACCGGTTACGACGAGTAGGACTGCGAGAATGCCGAAGAGGCTGCCAAGGATAATGCCGATCACCGTCATATCAACCACTCTAACCCCTGGTTCATGCCTTCCAGTAATCCTTATCTGACAGGCTGGGAACAGCCTGATAGCCGGCAACAGGATAAGTTCTCCGGATAGGTCGTACCTGCGATGTGCAGTAATCTGACAGGTGTCGCAGCTGGCTGGTTGCTCCACCACACAAAACCCAGTGCCCTTCGTAGCTCCCGCAGTACTTCCCACCGGGCGCCAGCAGGAAACTCACCCGGGTATGCGGTGACTGCCCGATCCAGCGCGTGAACAACCTGAACAATTCGCCGCTTCCCCACGCGGATTGCCCGGCCCACCCCTCCCCTACCGGAGTCTCAAGGGGCCGGTTCCTTCCCGGGAGGCGGATCACACGCCCCACAAACATGTAGGAACAACCATGGACTTCAAGAGCATCCGCTCGTCGCTGCTGTTCCGGGTGGTCATCGCGATCATCCTCGGAATCGTCTGCAGCCTCTTCTTCCCGGTGTGGCTCGCCCAGATCTTCACCACCTTCAACGGCCTGTTCGGCAACTTCCTGAACTTCTTCATCCCGGTTCTGATCTTTGCCCTCATCGCCCCCGCCATCGCCGGGCTTGGCCGCGGTGCAGGTAAATGGTTGGGCATCGTCGCCGGTATCGCCTACGCCTCCACCATCCTGTCCGGCCTGATCGCCTATGGAGCAGCCCAGGCGCTATATCCGTGGATGCTCGCCGATCACGCCAACATCAGCGAGATTGACCTGGATGCTGATGCGCTGGTCCCCTACTTCAGCATTGAAATGCCCCCGCCATTTGAGGTCATGACCGCCCTGTTGCTGGCTTTCTGCCTGGGCCTGGCCATGACGGTGGTCAAATCCGATAATCTCTACCGGGTTACCCGTGAGCTCGAACGCGTGGTGATGAAGGTGATCACCGCGTTCGTGATCCCACTGTTGCCGGTGTTCATCTTCGGTATCTTCCTCGGCCTCGGTATGAACGGTGGTCTGTTGGAGATCATGTCGGCCTTCGGCAAGGTGCTCATCCTGGCTGTGGTGGGTACCCTGGTGTTCCTGGCCATCCAGTTCATCGCTGCCGGTGTCATCGCGGGCCGCAACCCGTGGACCCTGTTCAAAACCATGTTGCCGGCTTACTTCACCGCCCTGGGCACCTCCTCATCTGCCGCGACCATTCCAGTTACCTACCAGCAGACCCTGAAAAATGAGGTCGACGTCAACGTCGCCGGCTTTGTGGTGCCCCTGTGTGCCACCATCCACCTCGCCGGCTCCATGATGAAGATCGGTCTCTTCGCCTTTGCCGTGGTCTATATCTACAACATCGAGGTGAGCATCGGCCTGGCCCTGGGCTTCCTGCTCATGCTCGGCATCACCATGATCGCGGCCCCGGGTGTCCCGGGTGGTGCCATCATGGCGGCCACCGGCATGCTGTCCTCCATGCTCGGTTTCGACACCGAACAGGTCGCTCTCATGATCGCAGCCTACATCGCCATTGATTCCTTCGGCACCGCCGCCAATGTCACCGGTGACGGTGCCATCGCGGTCATCGTGAACAAGCTGTCCAAGGGTCGTATCTCCGAGACCCACCAGGAGGACCTCCCCGAGGAGGACCGCGTCGAGTTCGGAATCACCCCCTCCGACATCGACCACCGCGGCTAACGCCAGCCCCCCTGGAAACCCGAAACGGCCGCCCCACGCTACTGCGTGGGGCGGCCGTTTTTCGTCGTCAAGCGTGCTTAGGCATTGACTTCCCGGTTCTTCTCCAGGAGCGCGTAACGCCACTCCTGAATCTCCTTGGGCAGCTCACCCTTGGAAGGATCCTTCAGGTACTCACGCTTGGAGGCGTCGTAACCCCACAGCCAGTCTGCGTACTGGAACCAGCCGGTGCGGTCAGCCTGACGGAACAGCTCATTGCGGATCAGACGGGCGGTGCCCTCGAGGTGCCACAGCTCGCCCCAGAAACGGCCGGTGGTCTGGATGCGGGCACAGCGTGGTGCGCGCTCCGCGGAGACCTCCTCGAAGATCTGCTCCCAATCCAGGTTGCCGGCGTTGGCGGCGTCGGAAGCGAAGATCGCGATGGCCTCAGCGTCCTCCATGGCCATGACGGCACCGGAAGCGAGGTACTGCAGTGGTGGGTGTGCGGCATCGCCGACGAGGATCATGCGGCCGTGGTTCAGCTTCAGCAGCGGCTCACGGTCGGACATCTGCCACCAGTTGTGGGTCCACAGGGTGTCCAGACGATCCTGGATGAACTCGGAGCAGTGGGTATAGGCCTGCTTGAGCTCCTCCGGGTTACCCCAGTCCTCTGGGACATCACCGGCCTCACGGCCCTCCAGGTAACGCTTGGACTCGAAGACAGCCACCTGGTTGAGCAGCTCGCCACCACGCAGCGGGTACTGGATGAAGTGCACATGCGGTCCGATGTAACCGATGACGGACTTGAGATCCTTCATGGCCTCATCCTCCTGCAGCTTGGAGGTACCACGGTAGGCCACGTAGGCGGACGGGACAGGCGCATCCTCAACGAGGTGGTGGCGGTGACGGGAGTGGATGCCGTCGAACGCCAGGAAGGCATCAGCGTGGAAGGTGGCCGGGCCCTCCTTGCTCTCCCACTCCAGATCGACCTCAATGCCGGTCTCGGTACGACGGGACTCACCAACAGTGGCACCGTTGTGCAGGGTGGCACCGGCCTCACGAGCAGCATCCACAAGGATGGACAGCAGATCAGAGCGGTGGATGACCAGGTAGCGGCCACCGTAGTGCTTCTCGAACTCCTCGTCGAAGCTCAGGGTCAGGATGGTCTCACGGGTGATGGCATCACGAAACTGCATATCCTGCGGCAGGTAACCGGCCGCGATGATGCGGTCGATGACACCCCAGCCCTCCAGCATGCGCCAACCGTGCGGGCCGATCTGCAGGCCGGCACCGACCTCCTTGAACTCCGGTGCACGCTCGAAGAGGGTGACGTCCGCACCGCGCAGGGACAGCGCCAGGGCGCCAGCCGCGCCACCGATGCCACCGCCAGAGATGACAATGCTCTGGCCCTTCAGTTCATCTGTCTTGTTAAGAGTGGAAACCATGATTGAAACTTCCTTACTTGAAAACTTCGGTGATAGTGGTAGTCCCGGAGTCGATGATGTGCACCGGCCCCGGGGGACGTGCAACCCGGGCTCGCACCCTGGGAGGGGGATCCTCGTTTACTTCGGGGCCCGAGTGGCCCCTTGGTCGTGGTCGGGGTTGGGGTCTGTTTAACCCTGGACAACAACCTTGTGGCGTACGCTGAAGTTCTTCTGCAGACGAAGCAGAATGGCCAGTGAGAGCGCCGAGAATACGGCCGCGGCTGCGAACATGATGAAGTTGGAGTTCACGCCGAGGTTCCAGGCCAGCAGCAGACCCGCCAGCTGAGGTGCGGCGACCGCACCGATGCGTCCGAGGCCGAGCGACCAACCCAGAGCGGTGCCACGTAGGTTGCTTGGGTAGAAGTTGGCCACAGCCGCAATGATGAGGATCTGGGTGCCATGGGTGCCCACGCCTGCCAGGATCAGGATGATGTAGACCGCCCAGACCGGTGGGTAGAGCAGCAGGGTGAACAGGGCGATACCCGCGATGCCGGCGGCGATCGCACCGGAACGGATCGGTCCGAAGCGGTCACCGGCCCAGGCCGTGACGACGGAACCGATGATCGCACCGAGGTTGAGTGCCAGGGTGAACATCAGGGCGGCGCCGAAGTTGTAACCGGCTTGTTCCATGAGGCGGGGCAGCCAGGTGCCCAGGCCGTACCAGGCCAGCAGGGTGAAGAATGTGGCCACGGCGAACCAGATGGACACCCAGCGGAACCGGGAGTTCAGCAGGTCCTTGAAACTTGCGGATTCCTCCTCACCCTCGCGGGCTGCGTGGTCTGCACGGATCTCGTTGTCGGAGGGGATCACCTTCAGTGCCAGCGGGAGGCCCACAACCAGTGGGACGAGTGCCAGCAGGAACATCAGGCGCCAGCCCCACTCCTCGGAGGAGGTGACGATCGGGCCGGCGAGGACGGCGGCGATGGAGCCACCCAGGGGCACGCCTGACATCATGACGGTGGCCCATGCGGACATGGTCCGGCGTGGCACCATGTCGGAGACCATGGCGTTGATGGAGGGAACCAGTCCGCCGAGGCCCAGGCCCGCGATGAAGCGGAAGGCACCGAACACCCACGGGTTGGGCGCGAAGGCGCACAGGAGGGTGAACACGGAGAGGATCACCACGGAACCGATGACGGCTGCCTTGCGGCCGAGGCGGTCGGAGAGGCGTCCGATGAAAACTGCACCGATGGCCATGCCGAAGAATGCCATGGAGCCGATGGTGCCGAGTTGGGCGGAACCTAGGCCCCACTCGTTGGCGAGCGCGGACTGGACGGTGCCGTAGACGATCAGGTCGTATCCGTCGAAGACGACGAAGAACCAACCGAGGAGTACCGCTGCCAGACGTCGTCCACCGATGCCGAGAATGGTGAATGAGTGTTGCTGGGATTCGAGAGTGTCTACCCCGGCGGTGGCCGGGCCGGAACCGCCTTTGGAGGCGCCCCCGTTCTCTGTTGCGTGTGATGTCATAGAAATATGTTCGAGGTGAGTTAGGTTACAATCAAAATGATTCCTCTATGTGGAAAGCAGAATAATGAGAAACATTTCCCCCACCCACGGCCTACCCCCGAAGTCATTTCTGAGCTCAGTCGACACCGCCCTGCAGCTCATTTTGCTGCTGCGTGATTCCGGCGCCCTCACTATATCCGCCGCTGCGGAGGAGCTGAACGTGGGCCTGTCCACCGTGCACCGATCCATGGCCATGCTCGTCTACCGGGGGTTCGCGGTGCGCAGCGAATCCCGCACCTACCTGCCCGGTCCCGCCCTGGCCACCTCAGCGCTCCAGCCGGGGCTCGGGTCCGATCTGACCCGCTTGTGCCAGCACCACATGGAGGCCATGGCTCGGGAAACCGGTGAGACCAGCCATCTCATCATTCTCCAGGGTGCGAACTGCCACTTCATCCACAGTGTTGAGGGCACCAATCCGGTGCGCGTGGGCAGTCGCCGGGGGCAGGTGATGCCCGCGACGCAGAACTCCGGAGGGCTGGTGATGTTGGCGGAGCTGTCCCAGGGTGAGCTCCGGTCGCTGTATTCCACTCTGAGCGATGACGAGTTTGAGAATCTGCGCAAACGCCTACGGCGCACCCGTGATCGTGGGCATGGAACGAACTTCGGCTTCTTCGAACAGGATGTGAGCGCCGTTGCAGAATGCCTGCTCAATGACGTGGGTGACGTTCTGGGCGCATTGTCGCTCGCCGTACCCTCCAGTCGCTTTCGTGAGGCGTACCCCCGTTGCGTGGAGGCGATGAACCGTCATATGAAGGATTTGAACCGCACTCTGGCCTCATATCGAATCCCCTAAAACTGCATTCAAGGGGTGAAAAATAAAGCCTTTCCACCCCCGGAAAGTATAACTTCCGCATAGCGGAAACTCTTTGAGTCACCTTCCATAAGTCAATATGTTCGAGTTCACAAACAGTGAGAAGACTTAGCTGTTCGCCACAACTGTTAAACGGTGGGATCCCCCTCCACGGCATGCACACCCACGGGATGAAACACCCGGGACCAACATCCCGGATCTGGACTCCGGCACCGGCCACCCCGCGGTGCCCGGCACCTGGACCATCCCGGAGATGCCGACGGATGGATCGACGACACCGACATCACAACGAGGAGGAATCCACGATGGGCGCCCCAAAGAACACCGATTACTCGACCGAGCACGTCAAGATGGAGGTCCCGCCACCCACCCCTGAGGAGCAGGCTGAGCTCGACGCCATGTACCAGCGCATGGATGAGATCCACCTGAAGCCACTGTGGACCCAGATCGGTGGCCTCATGCCGAACCACCCTGAGCCCCGCGCAGTTGCCCATAAGTGGGACTGGGCCGAGTTGCTCAAGATGGCACAGCGCTCCGGTGAGCTCGTTCCCGTTGGACGCGGCGGTGAGCGTCGCGCCATCGGTCTGGCCAACCCGGGCCTGGACGGTAACACTTACATCTCCCCCACCCTGTGGGCTGCGATCCAGTACCTCGCACCGGGTGAGAACGCCCCGGAGCACCGCCACTCCCAGAACGCCTTCCGTTTCGTCATCGAAGGCGAGGGTGTCTGGACCGTGGTCAACGGTGACCCGGTTCCGATGCGTCGCGGTGACTTCCTTCTGACCCCGGGTTGGAACTACCACGGTCACCACAACATTGCGACCGAGCCGATGGCCTGGCTTGACGGCCTGGACATCCCGTTCGCGTACCAGATGGACACCGGATTCTTCGAGTACGGCACCGAGAAGCTCACCGATGAGTCCACTCCTGAGTTGTCCCGCTCCGAGCGCCTGTGGGCGCACCCGGGCCTGCGTCCGGTTGCCTTCCCGGGCAAGACCTCCTCCTCCACCATCGGCCGTTACGCATGGGAGCACACCGACGCTGCCCTCAACGATCAGCTGGCACTGGAGGAAGAGGGTCATCCGGGCACCGTGGCACCTGGCCACGCCGCCATCCGTTACACCAACCCCACCACCGGTGGGGACGTCATGACCACCATCCGTGCAGAATTCCACCGTCTGCGCCCGGGTGCTGCGACCACCCCGATCCACGAGGTCGGTAACCGCTGCTTCCAGGTTTTCGAGGGATCCGCCACCATCAACGTGGGTGACAAGACCTTCGAGGCCAAGCACGGCGATATTGTGAATGTGCCATCCTGGCAGAAGTGGAACATCGAGGCTGGCGCCGAGGGCGTCGACCTGTTCTGCTTCTCCGATGCACCCATCTTCGAGGCCCTTAACCTCGCACGTACCTTTACCCCGGAAGGAATCTAGAACCAATATGCGTCTAGCAACAATTCGTACCAACGGCTCCACCATCGCCGCGCGCGTCGAGACCGAAACCACCGCAACCCCGATCGAGGGTTACGCCAACGTCGGCGAGCTGCTGCAGGAGAGCAACTGGCGCGACCTCGCCGAGAAGGCCTCCGGCGAGGAGGTCACCTTCGACAAGAAGGACCTGGATGCAGTTGTTCCTGCTCCGAAGAAGATCGTGTGCGTTGGTCTGAACTACGCCAACCACATCAAGGAGATGGGCCGTAACCTGCCCACCGATCCGACCCTGTTCGTGAAGTACCCGGATGCCCTGGTCGGTCCCTACGACGATGTTGTCGTCCCGGAGTGGGCCAACGAGGCTCTCGACTGGGAAGGTGAGCTGGCGGTTGTCATCTCCAAGCGCGCACGCCGCGTCAAGGAGGCCGACGCCAAGGAGTACATCGCCGGTTACGCCGTCATGAACGACTACACCATGCGTGACTTCCAGTACCGTGCGCCTGCCGCCTCCCCGCAGTGGCACCAGGGCAAGTCGTTTGAGAAGTCTGCCGGTTTCGGTCCCTGGATGACCACCCCTGAGTCCTTCGAGTTCGGTGGCGAGCTGGCCACCTACCTCGAGGGCGAGAAGATGCAGTCCACCCCGACCAATGACCTGGTCTTCAGCCCTGAGAAGCTGATCGAGTACATCACCCACATCTACCCACTGGATGCAGGCGACGTCATCGTCACCGGCACCCCGGGTGGTGTCGGCCACGCCCGCGACCCAAAGCGTTACATCGGTGACGGCGAGACCGTGAAGGTTGAGATCGAGGGCCTGGGCAACGTCGAGAACAAGACGGTGTTCGAGTAATGAGCACTTTCCACGATCTCCCGCTTTCCGAGCGGCTGACCTTGGCAAGGCTGGGCACGTCCCACTACTCACGTCAGCTGTCCCTGATCGACAACGCTGACTTCGATGAGGACACCAACCTCGCTGGTTGGACCCGTTCCCACATCGTCGCGCACGTCGCCTACAACGCGATCGCGCTGTGCAACCTCATGCACTGGGCGAACACCGGGGAGAAAACCCCGATGTACTCCTCCCCGCAGGCCCGCAACGAGGAGATCGCCTACGGTGCCACGCTGATTCCGGATGCCCTGCGCAACCTCCACGAGCACTCCGTTGCCCGCCTGGACGTTGACTGGCGCGAGTCCTCCGAGGAGGCCTGGGATCACGAGGTGCTCACCGCGCAGGGACGCACCGTCCCGGCCAGCGAGACCCTGTGGATGCGTTCCCGCGAGGTGTGGATCCACGCCGTGGACCTCGGTGCCGTCGCCGGTTTCGGCGACATCCCCGAGATCATCCTCACCACGCTCGTCGCCGAGATCACCGCAAAGTGGGCCGGCCAGGGTGCAGGCGAGGGCCTGGTGCTTGTCGACGCAGCCACCGGTGACCGTTACGCGGCCGCCCCGGCTGGCGACGGCGGTGCGGTGGTTGAGGTGACCGGCAGCCTTGCCGGCATCGTCCGCTACGCCGCCGGCCGCGGCGCCGAGGGCGTCACCTCCTCCACCGGTGAGGTTCCAGAGCCCCCGCGCTGGCTCTAGGTAACCCGCACGCTGTGACCCGTTAGACTGATGAGATCTTCTCCGCTCCCCGCGGAGAGGGTCTCTTCTTTCATCCCGACAGCTGTGAGGTTCACACATGCTCGAGATCTGTGCACTCATTGACTTCCCCGATGGCGACCGGCGTCTGATTCCTGCCGCGGATTCCGGTTATGAACTGGACATCGTGATCTTCCGCGAGGGGGACCGGTTCTACGCCATCGATGATGCCTGCACGCATGTTGGTGCCAGTCATCTGAAGAGCAGGGTTGAGGACGGTGTGGTCGAGTGCTGGCTCCATAAGGGGAAGTTCTGCCTGGAGTCGGGCGAACCCGTCCGTTACCCCGCACGCATCGCGGCGCAGATCCATGCAGTGCAGGTGATCAACGGGGTGGTGACCCTCTTCCCCGGCGTGCACCCCCGCGACGCGTCATAGGGGGCTTTTGGCCCTGCGGGGTATGACACAGCGCGTTATGATGCAGGACAGAGGCCTAAAGCACCATATTTCCTGAAGGCGAAGCTTGGTGGGCCCGTGTCACTGCGGAGGAGAGGACATCAACCATCATGGGTAAGAATCGTCCGATGAGGCCCGGCCAGATCCTGCTCGAGGAATTCATGGAGCCACTGGGTCTGTCCCAGAATGGCCTCGCCCGCGCGCTCGGCGTTCCCCCTCGCAGGATCAATGAGATCGTCCACGGCAAGCGCGCCATCACAGCCGACACCGCTCTGCGCCTGGCTGCCTATCTTGGCCCTGATCCGCAGTTCTGGATGACTCTACAGACCCACTATGATCTCTCCGTTACCTACCTGGACAACCGTGCGGTCCTGGAGGCGATCATTCCCTTCGACGGTGATGGAAACTCGACCTCCCGGTTGAACCCGGTGCTCGAGCAGGAGTAATCATCCCGGGCATCACGACAATGAGCACGCTGCTCAACCCCTGTTTGATCTAATGATTCAATCATGGGAATGTCCCCTGCACTTTGATTGAATCAATTGAATCAATGATTGAATAGGGATGATCAGGGGAGAATGTAGTGGGTATTTCTCGTTTGACCCTGCTTGACGATTGCTCCCCGCTCATTGAGCGATCGTAGGGTTCGATATGCTGCCTGGCCCGTTAAACCACATGTCTCTGCGGCCTGGGCACGAGTGATGGAACCGTACTCCCCGATATAAGCCAGAATGAGCTGTTCGGCCCGCACATCATTCATCACCTGAGAACGGATGAAATCGGGGCGACGGCCGACGATGTCATAGAAACCACTGCCCAATCTGAACTCTCTGGATCCACCCCGGCCGATGACCTCGATCAGGGAGGTATCCGCCAGGTGATTGAGCGTGCGCCGCAGACGCGTGGGCGTGTCATGCAGAAGATCAATGATCTCCTCCATGGTGAGACGGCCCTCGGTATGTATCAGGTGGAGAAGGCGAAGTTCCAGAACCCCCAACTCGCCCTTCTTCTCCTGCCAGTCATTGACAAAACGAGCGAATTCCAGGTTCGATCCGGTGACCGGTATCTCAACGGAAACCATGTCATCAGTGGTTGCTGAATAATCGGGGGCAGCACGGCCAGCGGACAGCAGAATGCGATACATGACCTGGATGCCACGCCCTGCGCGGTCCACGAGCCCTGCCCGCTTGAAGGCATCAGCGAGGGCGGGACTTCGGGGAGTCGATGCGCTGAGCAGGGTGTCCAGGGTGACTCCGCGGGGCAGGCCCCCCGGGCTTGTCACGCTGAGGCTCTGGTTGTCCAACACGATTCTCACTGCGCCCAGGGCCGTGTAATCACGATGCACCAGTGCATTGGCCACCGCTTCACGGGTTACACGCTCGGGGAGGTTCGGTAACGCTATCCGGAGCAGTCCGGAGTTTATTTCTTCTTCTATGCGATAAACATCCAGACGCTCGGCAACTTCGTTCATCGCGCTGAACAAGGGGGAAACGATCCGCTTATTCAGTCTGATGTCGGAACCGTCCAACACCTGCAGGATAATCTCGTGATTGGGTATCCACCGTCGAATCGAATCGTGGGTGCCGAAGAGAAGGATTGCCCCGTTTTTCACGGGGTGGGGGTCATCGTTGTAGAAACCCAGGGCGCGGAGGGTTTCTTCATTGTTCAGGTTCGCAAGAACTCCATCCCCGCCTTGCTGACGCACCATACGTCGGAAGAGCTCAAATTCTTCCGGGTCCAGATGTTCCAGGGATGCCCCCGGAGCGTCGAGTCGTGCCCAGTCCCGTGCGTTGACAGAATTGTATCTGCTGAACAGATAGCTCGGATCCATGGCAACACACTCGGGTTGCCCATCAATCCTTAACGCCCGTCTCTGATAGACCCCTTTCGAGGTGGCAACCGGTGATTCCACTTTGGGAACATGAACGCACAGGATCTCCTGGCCCTCTAATGTGTGTACCTCGGCGGTTGTCGCAAGGGCGGGGATTGTCTGGTGTGCAATCAGTGCTTCAATCCTGCGGGGGTCCGTCTCGTTCGATCTGGGGTGGAAGGGTGCACAGCCAGTGATTGACCCGTCATCTTCCACGCCTACGAGTAAAAATCCACCTTCCCCGTTGGCCAGGCAGGCGACGTTTCGGACCAGTTCCGTATCGTTGAAGTCTTGTGAACTCCGCCGCCGTTTGAATTCGACATCGATCTTCTCCCCGTGCGAGATGATTTCCCGGAGTTCTTTTATGTGCATGACCTGCAGTTTAATCTCTTTGATCTAATGATTCAATCATGGGAATGTTCCCTGCACTTTGATTGAATCAATTGCACCAATGATTGAATGCCAACTCCCGGACCGCCAGGTGGTCAGCTGGAGGATTTAACCGTCGGGCGGGCGTCATCGATGGAACCGTCCCCGGGCTCCGGCGCGGCCTCCGGGCGGGGTTTCAGGCGGATGATGTGGATGCTCACCAGGGCGGCGATGATCGGCAGGATGATCCAGGGGATCGTGGCGCCGATGAGGATGCAGGAGACAATGATGCCGAACCAGAGCAACACCAGCGTGCGGGCCTTGTGGCGCGGTGTCATCGCGTGGTTGTAGTAGTTGGAGATGTACTCCCCGAACACCCGGTGGTTCACCAGGTACCGGTGTAGCCGGTCGGAACTGCGGGCGAAGCAGTAGGCCGCCAGCAGCATGAAGGGCGTGGTGGGGATGACGGGAAGAAAAATGCCCACTGCCCCCAATGCCAGACTGATCAGTCCGACGGCGAGGAACAGGGGTTTGAGCATGGTCCTGAGTCTAGTTTCGGCGTCGGTCGGACACCAGGGCAGGTGAGCTGGGTTACTGCCCGCGGGCCCTCAGACCGGTGCCTGTCACCTAATCACGTGGGGAGCCGGGCGCCCCACCCTCGATGGCCCAGGTGGGGGCGGTGGGTTCCCGGCGCAGAACCTCGGTGCCCCGGTGGATGCTCAACAGCACCGCTGCCTTCGTCTGTACGGCCTCCCGATCATCGGTGGCGTCCAGGACGAGCAGGTTCGCTGTCCGCCCCTCGGCGATGTCGTGATCAGTCATCCCGAGATTTCCCGCCGGGTTCGAGGTGATGAAATCCAACGCCGTGGGGAGGTGCTGTGGCGTGAGCATATGGGACACATGCAATCCGGAGTCCAGGATCCGCAGCAGGTCACCGTTCCCCATCGGGTAGAAGGGGTCGCTCATGGAATCCTGGCAGAAGCTGACGGGGATGCCGTATTCGGTGAGGGTCTTCACCGGGGCGACCCCGCGCGGGACCGGACCGCTGAATCCGAGCCCCTGCAGGTGGAGGTTCTCATTGGGGCACACGGCGAAACGGACCTTGGAGGCGGCCAGTTTGGGCATGAGGCGGGCGATGTACCCGGGTGAGTAGTACGCCATGGCGACGGAATGGGAGATCACCGTCTGCTCCCCCATGCTCCGTTTGGTGGCCTCTGCGGCCATGACCTCCACGAAGCGGGAGTGTGGATCGTCGATCTCATCGGTGTGCACGTCAATGGGGGCGGAGTGTTTCTCGGCCAGGTCGAAAAGCCACGCAAGGGAGGCCACACCCGCCTCGCGGGTCGGTTCCAGGTGTGGGATGCCACCGACCACATCGGCACCGGCGTCCAGGGCACGCTCCATGAGCGTGTCGCCGCCGTCGAAGGCGTAGATCCCGTTCTGGGGGAAGGCGACGATCTGCAGGTCGCACCACGGTCTGATCTCATCGCGGAGTTCTGCGAGGGCCTCAAAACCTGCGAAGGATGGGTCTGTCACATCCACGTGGGTCCGGATGAAGCCCACGCCGTGTTCGGCTGCCCGGCGTGCGGCGGCGAGCGCCCTGGTCTTGATGTCCTCCTTGGTGTGGAGTCCCAGGCGTTTGCGCTCACTCCAGATATCGATGGCCTCGAAGAGGGTGCCGGATTCGTTCTCGCGGGGAACACCCTCGGTGTTGGCGTAGTCCAGGTGGATGTGAGCTTCCACGAACTGCGGCGTGACCAGACGTCCGGCTGCATCGTAGTCCCTGGGGTGTGGGGCATGCTCCCGGGCCTCGGGAGCGGGTGTGATCCGGGTGATCCGCTCACCCTCGATCTCGATATCCACCAGTGCTGTCCTGCCACGGAGGCGTGCGTTGAGAATATGCATGATGTCCCAGTTTCTTCAGTTGGTCCCGGAATCAGTGTGGTCGGCGGGCACAGAACGACCCGCCCTCGTTCTATAAAAGGATAGATATAAGTCGAGGGGAATGCAGGTTAATACTGCCGACCTGCTTCCTAGGAAAAAACTGCCCGGAATATCCCGTGTCCGGTCCCTCTACTACACTGTCTAACCATGACGAATCCGAGCGAGGGCACCTCTTCTTCCGCACAGTCACTGGCCTACCGGTACACCCCGGAGCTGGCGAATGCGATTGAGCGTGAGTGGCAGAATTACTGGACCGACAAGGGCACCTTCAACGCGCCGAACCCGGTGGGTGATCTGGCACCGGAGGACGGTCGTGAGCTTCCCGAGGACAAGCTGTTTGTCCAGGATATGTTCCCCTACCCCTCCGGTGCCGGCCTGCATGTGGGCCACCCGCTGGGGTACATCGCCACGGATGTTTTCGCCCGCTACAACCGCATGCTGGGCAAGAACGTCCTGCACACCCTGGGCTATGATGCCTTCGGCCTGCCGGCGGAGCAGTACGCCATCCAGACCGGTACCCACCCGCGTACCACCACCATGGCCAATATCGAGAACATGAAGCGCCAGCTCGGTGCGCTCGGCCTGGGCCATGATCCGCGTCGCGCCGTCGCCTCCACCGACCCGGAGTTCTACAAGTGGACCCAGTGGATCTTCCTGCAGATCTTCAACTCCTGGTTCGATGAGAAGCAGCAGAAGGCACGCCCGATCTCCGAGCTGATCCCCCTGCTCGAATCCGGCGAGATCGCCACCCGGGACGGTGCTGATTACAACGGGCTGGATCGCGTCGCAAAGCAGCTTGCCGTCGACGAGTTCCGCCTGGTCTACCGCTCCAACTCCACTGTGAACTGGTGCCCGGGTCTGGGCACCGTGCTGGCCAATGAGGAGGTCACCGGCGACGGGCGCTCCGAGCGCGGTAATTTCCCGGTGTTCCGCAAGAACCTCTCCCAGTGGATGATGCGCATCACCGCCTACTCCGACCGTCTGATCGATGATCTGGAGCTGCTCGACTGGCCGGAGAAGGTCAAGGCCATGCAGCGCAACTGGATCGGCCGCTCCCGTGGCGCAGAGGTGGATTTCACCGCCGCCGACGAAACCATCACCGTATTCACCACGCGCCCCGACACCCTCTTCGGCGCCACCTACATGGTGCTGGCGCCTGAGCATGAGCTTGTCGACGTCCTCGTCGCCCGCAGTTCGGGTTCCTACGAGGGTGTCGACCCCCGCTGGACCAACGGCCAGGCCACCCCGGCTGAGGCCGTGGCCGCCTACCGCGCCTCCATCGCCGCCAAGTCCGACCTGGAACGCCAGGAGAACAAGGACAAGACCGGTGTCTTCCTGGGCGTGCACGCCACAAACCCGGTCAACGGTGAGCAGATCCCCGTCTTCATCGCCGACTACGTGCTCACCGGTTACGGCACCGGCGCCATCATGGCCGTTCCTGCCCACGATGACCGCGACTACGAGTTCGCCACCGTTTTCGGCCTGCCGATCGTCGAGGTCGTCGCCGGCGGCAACATCGCCGAGGCCGCCTTCACCGCCTCCGGCGAGTCCGTCAACTCCGCCAATGACCAGGGACTGGACATCAATGGTCTGGCCATGGCGGATGCGGTTGCACGCACCATCGAATGGCTGGAGGAGAAGCAGCTCGGACGCGGCACCATCCAGTACAAGCTGCGCGACTGGCTGTTCGCCCGTCAGCGCTACTGGGGTGAGCCCTTCCCGGTGGTCTACGACGAGGACGGTGTGGCCCACGCCCTGCCCGAGTCGATGCTGCCCGTCGAGCTGCCCGAGGTCGAGGACTACAAGCCGGTCTCCTTCGACCCGGAGGATGCCGATTCCGAGCCCTCCCCGCCCCTGGCCAAGGCCCGCGAGTGGGTGGAGGTGGAACTCGACCTCGGCGACGGCGTGAAGAAGTACACCCGCGACACCAACGTCATGCCGCAGTGGGCCGGTTCCTCCTGGTACCAGCTGCGTTATATCGACCCCACCAATGATGACCAGTTCTGCAACCTGGAGAACGAGGCCTACTGGACCGGCCCCCGCCCGGATGTCCACGGCCCCAACGATCCCGGCGGTGTGGACCTCTACGTCGGTGGCGTCGAGCACGCCGTCCTGCACCTGCTGTACTCCCGTTTCTGGCACAAGGTCCTCTTCGACCTGGGGTATGTCACCTCGAAGGAGCCCTACCGCCGCCTGTACAACCAGGGATACATCCAGGCCTTCGCCTACACCGACTCCCGTGGCGTGTACGTCCCGGCTGAGGAAGTGGAGGAAAAGGACGGCAAGTTCTTCTACCAGGGCGAGGAGGTCACCCAGGAATACGGCAAGATGGGCAAGTCCCTGAAGAACGCCGTCGCACCGGATGACATCTGCAACAACTACGGTGCGGACACCCTGCGCGTGTACGAGATGTCCATGGGACCGCTCGACACCTCACGCCCGTGGGCCACCAAGGACGTGGTGGGTGCGCAGCGCTTCCTGCAGCGCCTGTGGCGCCTGATCGTGGACGAGAACACCGGCGAGGCCCTCACCCGCGATGAGGCACTGACCGATGAGGACAACAAGCACCTGCACCGCACCATCGCCGGTGTGCGCGATGATTACGCCAACCTGCGGGTGAACACCGTGGTGGCCAAGCTCATCGAGTACGTCAACTACCTCACCAAGACCTACCCCGACACCATCCCGACCGGTGCGGTCCTGCCGCTGGTGGTCATGGTCTCCCCCGTCGCCCCGCACATCGCGGAGGAACTGTGGAAGAAACTCGGCCACACCGACACCGTCACCTACGAGCCCTTCCCCACCTTCGAGGAGAAGTGGCTCACCGACGATGAGGTCGAACTGCCCGTCCAGATCAACGGCAAGGTCCGCAGCCGCATCACCGTAGCCGCCGACGCCTCCCAGGAGCAGATCATCGAGGTCGCGCTTGCCGACGAGAAGATCGCCCCCCAGATCGAAGGCAAGAACCTGGTCAAGCAGATCGTCATCCCGGGCCGCATGGTCAACCTCGTGGTGAAATAACCTGGCTCACCATTGGACAACGCAACACCCCTGTCCCCTCAATGAGGGGACAGGGGTGTTGCGTTGTCTTATGGGGAACTGAGACTAGAGGGTCTCCACAACCTCTTCGAAGGCCAGGCGTGGGAGACGGTCGTACCAGGCGTTCTCGGCTGGCTTGCCCATGTTGATGGCCACCATGACGCGGTGCTTGCCGTCGGGGAAGAACTCCTTGGAGATGGCATCGGCGTCGAAACCGGTCATCGGGCCTGCGGCCAGGCCGGCTGCGCGGATACCGATGATGGCGTAACCGATCTGCAGGCCGGTGTTGAGCTCGGCGGTGGCGGCGCGCATCTGATCATCGGCGGCGAACATGTCGCGCGCACCCTCGAAGTGCGGGAAGAGCTGTGGCATCTCCTCGTGGAAGTCGAGGTCGGCTGCCAGCAGGGCGACGGCCGGTGCCTTGGCGGTCTTCTCACGGTTGCCCTCGGCCATGTGTGGCAGCAGGCGTGCCTTGGCCTCCTCGGAACGGATGACCACCACGCGCAGTGGCTGGTTGTTCATGGAGGTCGGGGCCCACTTGACCAGGTCGAAGATGGCGTTGATCTGCTCGTCGGTCACTGGCTCGTCGGTGAAGGCGTTGGCGGTGCGTGCCTCGCGGAAGAGGATGTTCTGAGACTCCTCGTTGATGACGAGGGCGTCCTTGAGATTCTGGGTTTCAGTCATAGTCAGTTCAACTTTCGTCTGAGGGGAAAAATCCCGTTTTCACAGTGATGCTTGACACGGTAAGTTTCTTTCCGGCGTGGTGCCGGTCCGAGTCCGTGGCCTGGCACGAAATTTTATTGTCATATCAACAAAGTGTCAAACGGTGGCTGGTCCGCCCATAAATCACCCCCTAAAGTGCTCCAGTTCTGCGACATTCCGAGAATCTTGAATGTAAGCTGCCTACTTCCTGGCTCCAGGTGCTAGCATTGTCCGGGTATCACACGTGATTCATTGATTAATCAAAAGGACTTTTTCTCATGCGCAAGATCCGCACCTCCGCTGTTGCTCTCCTCGCCGCCGGCGCCCTCGCACTGACCGCTACCCCGGCTGTGGCCCAGTCCTCCGCCACCTCCTCCGGTTCCTCCGCCTCCGCTGAGGTTGGCACCGCCCTGGATGCCAACGAGTACGAGCGCAGCATCTTCGGTTCCTCCAAGGACTTCGACAACGTCACCCCGTTCGGCCAGGCATGGTACTTCTACACCCTCGCCGCCACCGCCACCGCTGTCGCCGGCGTGGTGTACGCAAACCTCGAGAACATCGAGAACGCTGCAGCCGCCGCAGGCATCCAGCTCCAGCTCCCCCGCTAGTCGGACAACCCCGCGCCTTCCGCGTGGCACCACTACCCGGTGCGCGACACCCCACGGTGCTCGCGTGCTGGGTGGTGCTGTTTTAACGGTGCTTGTCGACGCCCCACTCCCCCACCTTGGATATGGTGGGTGTCACACTTCTAAGGAGGGATCGATGAGCAGGGTCATAGTCATCGGTGCGGGCATGGTGGGACTGGCCACCGCCTGGCACCTGCAGGAACGTGGATACGAGGTGACCGTCCTCGACCGTGAGGGTGTGGCGGCGGGATCCTCCTGGGGTAACGCGGGATGGCTGACACCGGCCAAGACGCTGCCCCTGGCGGACCCGGTGCTGTGGAAATACGGGCCCCGTACCCTGTTCGATCCGGATTCCCCGCTCCATATGCCGTTCCGCGTGGATCCGAAGCTCTGGCTCTTCCTGGCCCGGTTCATGGCCAATGCCACCACCAACCGGTGGGATGACGCACTCAAGGCACTCACCCCGATCAGCATGGTGGCCCTCGAGGCCTTCGACGAGCTGGGCCAGGGTGGGGTGGATGGGTTGACCTACAAGAAGCCGTTCATCGTGGGTTTTGAAAACGAGGACCAGTCCGCCGGCTTCCTCCGGGAGGTGGCGGCCGTGCGCAGGAATGGCCAGGACGTGGAGATGACCCGCCTGGACAACCCGCAGGATTTCGCCCCCATGCTCAATAATCAGGTGCCCATCGCCTACCGCATGGAGGGCCAGCGGTTCATTGAACCGGGCCCCTACATGGAGGCGCTCGCCCGGTCGGTGGAGCAGCGTGGTGGGGAGATCCGCACCGGTGTGGAGGTCACCCACGTGGCGGCCGGGGATCGTCCGGCGGTGTTGTTCCGTGATGGGTCGAGGCATGAGGCCGACAAGGTGATCATCGCGACCGGTGCGTGGCTGCCGGCGCTCGCCCGGGAGTACGGGGTGAAGACAATCGTCCAGGCCGGTCGTGGTTATTCCTTCTCGGTGGCCACCGAGCACCCCGCGGAGCATTCCCTGTACCTGCCCCACCACCGCATGGCCTGCACCCCGTACCAGGGTCGTTTCCGCATCGCCGGGACCATGGAGTTCCGTGGCCCGGATGAGCCCTTGGACCCGCACCGCATCCAGGCGATCATCAACCAGGCCAGCCGCCTCATGAGGGGCATCGACTTCGACGAGCGTCAGGATGAATGGGTGGGATCGAGGCCGGTGAGCACCGACGGCAAACCGCTCGTCGGTCAGACCACCGCCCGCGACATCTACGTCGCCGGCGGCCACGGCATGTGGGGTATCGTGCTGGGGCCCGCCACGGGTAAGTACCTCGCCGAGTTGATGGACACCGGTGTCACCCACCCGGTGATCGCCCCGTTCGACCCGCTGCGGTAGGCGGCGGGGTGGGGCGTCGACAAGCGCGGAGGGTCCCGCCACGGAATCTCCGGCATCGTGACAGTCGGTGCACAGGAGGCGTGCCTAATGTGGTTTCGCATGACTTCACTCAAAACCCGTGAGCCCGACGCCGTCGGGAACCTGACGAGCCAGGGTGACCACACGCGCAGACGGACCCTGTCACCGGTGGTTCCCGTGGCCTTCGGGATCTACGCCGTGCTGCTGATGGTGCTGACCCTGCTGAAGAACAGGCTCTCCCTCGGCGGCCTGTGGGACACCACCGCCCACGACCAGCGCTCGCTGGACCTGGTGCTGTTCAACGGCTTCCAGGACGCACCCATCTGGTGGGGACCGTGGGTGAACACCTTCGGCAATATCGCCCTGTTCCTGCCCCTCGGCTTTTTCCTGTACGCCGTCCTGCGCGCCCGTCGCAGCCGCTTCCCGTGGGTGGAGGTGGTGGTGTTCTCCGCGCTGACCAGCCTGGCCATCGAATGCCTCCAGTGGGTCTTCGCGGTTGGCTACAGCGATGTGGATGACCTGCTGTTCAACACCATCGGTGGTGCCATCGGTGCCACCATCGCGGCAGTGACCCCGCGCCGGGCTGTGCCCTGGTTGTCGCTGGCACTCACCGCGGGCTTCCTGGTTGTGCTCGGGGTGATGGTGGCCACCAACCCGTAACCTAACCCGGCTGGATAGGAATAACACCGCAGGAAACATTCAGTTTCCTGCGGTGTCGTCGTTATCAGGGGGTGGGCTCGTCATCGCCGCGGTGTCGTGGAGAACCCACGGACAGGCGGAGATACCGGCTGTAGATCTGGATGGTCAGCGAAACACCCCACAACAGCGCCATCCCGATGAGATAGACCAGCACGATCTCCAACTCATGTCTGATCCAGTCCGCATCCACTATCCCCCTGTTGGCTTCCGGCAACTGTTCCAGGACGTCGAAGATGCCGTTAACAGCACCGGCGAAACACAGCAGACCACCCACGACCACCAGAGGCTGGATGATGAAGATGAGCACCTTGGTCAGGGTGGAACCTCCGGGGTTACCGAATCCACCGAACCCGCCGGAGTCACCGGTGCTGCTGACACCGGGGTGATCCGTGGAGTTCGTGGACATCATTCTCCTGAGTGGGGCTGTTGGTAAGGGCTTGTCTGGGCTTCTAGGGAGAAACTCTACGTGCAAACGCCACATGCGGCCCTGATATGGATCTTTAAATGCGGGCACGGAAAACCCCTGCACCGGGTCCTCCGCAGGGTTCTCCATTGGCCCTCCATCAAGAACCTTCCGGCGACCCCTGAGTCGCACCCCGGGGTCCATCTCGAAGTGCCTCGCGGGGCGCAGCGACGATGGAACCCCGGTGGACCCGGGGATTGTCCGTGCGAGGATGCCACCACAAGATCCACCCCGTGGGAACCCCGGTGGACCCGGGGATTGTCCACTACCATCCGCGGAATGGGAAAAACACAGAAGAAATCATCCACCGCAGCTGGTGCGGAGACGGCTGAGGACACGGGAACCCGGGCAGGGCCCCGCTCGCGCACCCGCTCCCCCGGTCGCCCACGCGCGCGACGCCGCCCACCGCAGATGCTCGTGTTGCTGGCCCTGGTGGTCTACTCGGCGGTGATGGTGTCACTGACCATGCTGAAGGCCTTCTTCGTCATCGGGTTGCTGTGGCGCACCGACGCCCACCGCAACCGGTCCCTGGAACTGGTGCCCTTCAATGAGTACGCGGAGACGGGCACCTGGTTCGCCCCACTGTTCGGCTACGGGGGCAACTTCGCCTTCTTCGTGCCCTTCGGGGTGTTGCTTTATGTGCTGCTGCGCAACTCCCGACGTGGGTCCCGGCGCAGGAACACGGTGGCCAGGGTGGTGCTGGCCGGTGCGCTGTTCAGTCTGGCCATTGAGATCTGTCAGTATGTGTTCGCCCTCGGTTACAGCGATATCGATGATCTCATCTTCAACACCCTGGGGGCGTTGACGGGTGCGGTGATCGCGAAACTCGCCGGCCCCCGGATGCACCGGGTGTGGGTGTGGTGGGCGCTGCTGCTCGGGGTGGTCTTCGCCGTGCTGGTGGCTGCAGGTCCGCGTCTGGGGGATCCGGACAAGGTGGTGGATATCTACGGGATATCCTGGGAGGAACACACGGTGTCGGTGATCTGACACCCTCGACATTCTCGAAACCCCCGACACTCTCCACACCACCGATCCGGATGCTGTGATCCCCCACCTGCGGGGTCGCGCGCCGGGTCATACACCGGGTCACACACCCCTCAGGATCAGAAGAAGGTGCGCCATGGGAAGCAACCCCGCCGACCCCACCAAACCCGCCAAACCCGCCATCCCCACCATGTCGATTCCACTGTCGGAGGCCACCGGCCCCTATGTGGTGGGACTGGACATAGGATCCACGGCCTCACGCGGCGGGCTCTACGACAGCAGCGGCCGACCCATCAAGGGATCCAAGCAGCGCGTGTCCCACGTGTTCACCACCGGGGAGGAGGGTGCGTCCACCATCGATGCCGACCAGGTGGTGGATGAGGTCCGCGAGGTGATCGACAACCTGCTGGCGTTTGCGGCAGCCAAGGATCTCACCGAGCAGATCGGGGGCGTGATCCTGGATTCCTTCGCCTCCTCGCTCATCCTCGTCGATGAGCACGACAACGCCGTGACCCCGTGCATCACCTACGCAGACAGCCGGTGCGCACCCTTCGTGGACCGGTTGCGCCGGCAGATCGATGAGGCCGACTACCACCAGCGCACCGGCGTGCGCCTGCACACCTCCTATCACCCGGCGCGTCTGCTGTGGTTGAAGGAGGACCACCCGCAGCTGTTCGCACGGGCCCGCAGCGTGATGACGATCGGTGAGTACGTCTACCTCAAACTCGCCTGCATCCGGGGCATCTCCACCTCGGTGGCGGCGTGGAGCGGCATCCTCGACGCACACACCGGGCAGCTGGATCTGCCCATCCTCGAGCACATCGGTGTCACTCCGGATCTCCTCTCGCCGGTGTGTGATCCGGATCAGCCCGCCACACCGGTCAGGCTCAGCTCGGAGGAGCACGCAGCGCTGGCCCATGTGCCGTGGTTCCACGCCATCGCGGATGGTTGGTCCTCCAATGTCGGTCCCGGCGCGCTGGACGCGAGCACCGTCGCCGTGGCTGCCGCCACCTCCGGGGCGATGCGGGTGATCCTGCCGCAGGTACCTGAGCACATCCCGTCGGGGCTGTGGTGCTACCGCCTGTCGCGTGGTCAGTGCATCGTCGGCGGTGCCCTCAATGATGTGGGTCGCGCCGTCGGGTGGCTGGAGCGCACCGTCGCGCCGGTGGAGAACCTCCCCCGGGTGCTCGCCGGCCCGCCGTTGGAGGCGACGCCGTCGGTCCTGCCGTTCTTCTCCGGGGAGCGGTCCACGGGGTGGGCCAGTGATGCCACCGCGGTGTTCACCAACGTCACCGACCAGACCGGGCCGGAGCAGATGTGGCGCGGGGTGTTCGAGGCGCTGGCGTTGTCGTATCAGCGCGTGTGGGCGGAGATGACCGGTGCCGGCGCGGCACCCGAGCGGGTCATCGCCTCAGGTCGGGTCACCACCGATCACCCCACCTGGTTGCAGTTGCTTTGCGACGCCCTGGACACCCCCGTCATCCCGCTGGAGATGAAACGCGCCACCCTGCGCGGCACCACTCTGATCGCCCTGGAGATCATCGACCCCGGCGGCACCCGCGCGACTCCCCCACTGGGTGAGCCGCTGGAACCCCGGTACGCGGAGCACTATGTGGCGGCGCGCCGCACCTTCGATGAGCTCTACGCCACCCTCATCGGCGCGGACAGCACCAGTTAGGCTCCCTCAGCCTCCGCCGCGGCCTGCACCGCCGCGCTGACCGCGGGGGCCACCCGGGGATCCAGCGGAGAGGGCACCACATGGCCCACATCGAGGTTCCCGGCGGCGATATCCGCAATCGCCTGCGAGGCCGCCAGTCTCATGGCCGGAGTGATCGACCGGGCCTGCGCGGCGAGTGCCCCGTGGAAGATACCCGGGAAGGCCAGCACATTGTTGATCTGGTTCGGCAGATCACTGCGCCCGGTGGCCACGATCGCCCCGTACCGGCCCGCCAGCTCCGGATCGATCTCCGGTGAGGGGTTGGCCAGACTGAACAGGATGGGCCGGTCAGCCATGAGCTGCAGGGCCTTCTCGGTGACATGGCCACCGGAGACCCCGATGTAGACATCCGCCCCGGTCAGGGCTTCGACCACCCCGCCGGTGACTCCGCGGGGGTTGGTGGTGGTGGCGAGTGCCTGCTTGACCGGGTTGAGGTCCTCCCGCCCGGCGTGGATGACACCCCGGGAATCCAGCACGACGATATCCCGGGCACCGGCCCCACGGAGCATCTCCACCGCGGCCACACCCGCGGCACCTGCACCGGAGACAACGATCCTGGTCTCCCCGATCTGACGGTCCAGCAGCCGCAGGGAGTTGCGCAGGGCCGCCAGGATCACCACCGCGGTACCGTGCTGATCATCGTGCATCACCGGGATATCCAGGCGTTCGATGAGCCGGCGCTCCACCTCGAAGCAGCGGGGCGCGGAGATGTCCTCCAGGTTGATGGCCCCGAAGGACGGTGCCATGGCGGCGATGGTGTCCACCAGTTCATCCACACCGTGGACATCCAGGACGATCGGGATGGCGTTGAGGCCGGCGAACGAACTGAACAGCTGGGCCTTGCCCTCCATGACAGGCAGGGCCGCCTCGGGGCCGATATTGCCCAGGCCCAGCACCGCGGTGCCATCCGAGATGATCGCCACGGTCCGGCCCCGCCCGGTATGGGTGCGCGCCACCGCCTGATCGGCGGCGATGGCCTCGCACACCACTGCCACACCGGGGGTGTAGGCCAGGGACAGATCATGCATATCGGCCAGTGGACGTGTGGAGGTGATGGACAGCTTGCCACCCTCGTGGGCCGCGAAGATCTCCTCACGGTCGAGATGGAATGCGCTGGCTGGGGTGCTGGAGGTCATGGGGGTTCACCTGTGTGGGAGGGACGGGAAATAATACTGATCTCATCCGAGTCTAACCAGGTCGGCGCACAACCAGCGGTTCCCAGCACGGCCTGTGGCATGGGGATAGTTCACACCCCGAAACAGACATAACCTGATTAGCATTTGCTATATGACTGAACTTCCCCACACCATGCCAGCGGTTGGCCTCGTTGACTCCCTGCCCGCCGACCACCCGGATTTCCTCATCGACGTAGAAGTTCCCCGCCCCGACCCGGGACCCCGTGACCTGCTGGTGGAGATCACCGCGGTGTCCATCAACCCGGTGGACACCAAGGTGCGCATGCGGGTCGGCAAGCAGGACACCCCGAAGATCCTGGGGTATGACGCCGCCGGAACCGTCGTCGCGGTCGGCTCCGAGGTATCCCTCTTCCGCCCCGGTGACACCGTGTTCTACGCCGGATCCAACCAGCGCCAGGGCACCAACGCCCGGTTCCACCTCGTCGATGAGCGTCTCGTCGGTCACGCGCCGGGCAGCGTGGATGCCACCCACGCCGCCGCCCTGCCCCTGGTCTGCCTCACCGCCTGGGAGGCCCTGTTCGACCGTCTGCCGGTCACCCAGTCCACCACCGGCACCCTCCTGGTGCTGGGTGGGGCCGGAGGCGTGCCCTCTGCCCTCATCCAGCTGGCCCGGGCCCTGACCAACCTGCGGGTGGTGGCCACCGCCTCACGCCCGGAATCCACCCGCTGGGTACGCGAGATGGGCGCCCACGATGTCATCAACCACCACCACGATCTACGGGAGCAGATCAGCGGGGTGGACTTCGTCTTCAGCTCCTGGACCACCGGGCGCGAGGAGGAACTCGCCGCGGTCATGTCACCGCAGTCGCACCTGGTGCTTATCGACGATCCCCTCAACCCCAACCTCGGCACCTTCAAACAGAAATCCATCGCCGTCCATTGGGAGTTCATGTTCACCCGCGCCATGTTCGAGACCCCCGACATGGAGATGCAGGGACAGATCCTCACCAAGATCGCCGACATGGTCGACCGCGGACAGCTCCGCTCAGTCACCGACCGGGTCCTTACCGGCCTGACCGCCGAGTCCCTCATGGAGGGCCACCGCCTCATCGAAGAGGGACACACCACCGGCAAGATTGTCGTGAAAGTGTAGACACTATGACTCTCCATCACACCCGAGTCGACTCACCCATCGGTGAGTTGCTGCTCGTCGCCGACGACACCGGCCTGACCTATCTGGCATTCACGGGCGAGGACCACACCCGCCACACCGCGGGTTCCACCGCCGCACGAACCCCGATTCTCGACCGGGCTGTGGAGGAACTCGAGCAGTACTTCGCCAGGGAACGGACGACCTTCACCGTGCCGCTGTCCCGGCCCGGCGAAGGAGAGGTGGGATTCCACGGCAGGGTGCAACGACTGTTGGCCACCGTCCCCTACGGGAGTTTCGTCACGTATAAGGAATTGGCCGTGATGGCGAGGAACCCGGGTGCCGTGCGGGCGGTCGGCTCCGCCTGCGCCACCAACCCCGTCCCCATCTTCTCCCCCTGCCACCGTGTTCTGCGCACCGATGGTGGCCTGGGAGGTTACCGGGGTGGCACGAAAGCGAAAGAACTGCTGCTTCGTTTGGAGAACATTGACTTTCGAAACTGAGGGCTTATCGAAAGTGTTGGGCTTGAGTAAACGAAAGGGCGAACGAAGCTTTCGAAACCTGCGGATCTGACCCTTTCGTTTCGAAAGTGCAGAAAGGAACGGCGGTTCTTTCGAATAGTGAACCGCACAGCCTGCGGTTACCTACCCCGCGTCTTCGCCTGAGAAAACGTCTTAAGCTGCATGAATGGACGATCGGAACCCCTTCTGTGCATATACCTCCATCCCTTCCTTCGCTTTCGAACTACGCAAATGTAATTACGAAGCTGTGCTTTCCGAAAGTCACCATATCGACGCTTTCGATTGCGCTTCGAAAGGTGTTTCGATATCGAAACCGAAGGCTCGAATGGCACCAGCGGTTTCGAAAGTATGGTGTTTCGATTTCGGATCACATTCGAAAGCTCTAGAGGTCTGTTGATCCCCTCATCATGGGCCTGCGCTGGTGGGGCAGGGTTGGTCGCGGAGACTGCGGGCAGGCGGTTGGGTAATGTCTGAGGAATGAACACCCAGCCAGCGAACGGAGCCAAACCCGACTCCGCGGAGGAACGACGCGCACGCATCGCCAAGGTCGTGCAGGAGCGTGGCAGCATCCGCGTCGTGGATCTGGTGGACCCTCTCGGGGTGTCCGAACCCACGCTGCGCAAGGACCTCACCATCCTGGAGAAGGAGGGGGTGTTGAAGCGCACCCACGGCGGTGCCATCGCCGTGGAGGGTGCGGTGCCTGAGGTGGGTGGCCAGCCCGTCGCCCCGGCAACACCACAGCCGGCCGCCCCGCAGGCGACGAAGGACGGGATCGCCCGCTACTGCCTGGACATGATCGAGGATGATTCCTCGGCGTTCTTCGACTCCGGGCCCACCATCGTCAGGATGGCCGAGCTCATGGACCAGCCCGCCAACATCCTCACCCACTCCATTCCGGTGATCCCCATCCTCGCGGAGAAACCCCGCATCCGGCACACCCTTCTCGGTGGCCAGTACCGGCCGCTGGGTCAATGTGTCACCGGGCCGATCACCATGATGGGACTGCGCCAGTTCACTGTCGACACCGCCTTCATCAGCGTCGTGGGTGTCACCGCCGATGGCGGTTACGTCACCGATGTCTCCGAGGCGGATATCAAGCGGGCCGCCATCGAGACCGCCCGGCGCGTGGTCATCCCCCTCGAGGGCCGCAAGGTGGGCCAGGTGGGGTTCTGCCACCTCGTGGGTCTGGAGCGTGTCGACGACATCGTCACCGACACCGTCAACCCCGACCTGCAGAAGTGGTGCACCGACAACGGGGTGCGGCTGCACACCGTGCGCTGATCCTAGGTGCCCTTGACGTTGACGATCTGGCGCAGTTTATGCCGGATGCTCACCAGATCGGTGGCATCGGCCATCACCTGGTCGATGTCCTTGTAGGCGTCCGGGATCTCATCGATCCACTCCTTGCCCGGGCGGTAGACGATGCCGGACATCCGGTTGTCCAGATCCTTCGCGGTGAAGGTCTTCTTGGCCTGGGTGCGTGACATGCGCCGGCCCGCACCGTGCGGGGCTGACCGGAGGGCCTCCCTATTGCCCTTGCCCTCCACCACGTAGGAGGCGGTGCCCATGGAGCCGGGGATCAGTGCCATGGTGCCCTCGTCGGCAAGCACCGCGCCCTTGCGGGTCAGCCAGACGGTCTCCCCGTAGTGCTCCTCCTCGACCGTGTAGTTGTGGTGGCAGTTGATGCGTTCGATCTCGCGGACGGGTGTGCCCACGAACCGGCCCAGCTGCCCGGCGAAGCGGTCCATCATCTCCTCGCGGTTGAGGAAGGCGAAGCGCTGCGCCCACTCCAGTTCGCGCAGGTAGTCGTTGAACTCCCGGGTGCCCTCGGTGAGGTAGGCCAGATCCCGGTCGGGCAGGTCCTCCCCGGCGCAGGCGTCGCGGGCGATGCGGATGTGTTTCTGGGCGATCTTGTTGCCCACCCCGCGGGATCCGGAGTGGAGGAACATCCAGACGCGGTCCTCCTCATCCAGGCACAGTTCGATGAAGTGGTTGCCTCCACCGAGGGACCCCAGCTGCTGCTTCCACTTCGGGGAGTGGGACAGATCCACATCGTTTTTCTCCGCGAGTGCCTCCAGCTCCCCGATCTTCACCAGGGCGGAATCCTCCAGTGCGCCCTTGTTGTAATTACCCGGGGACAGTGGGATGGCGCGTTCGAGGGAATCCCGCAGCCGGGTCAGATCGCGGCCCTCCAGATCGGAGGCGGTGAACTGGGTGCGCACGCCGATCATGCCGCAGCCGATGTCCACACCGACCGCCGCGGGGATGATCGCCCCCTTCGTGCCGAAGACGGTGCCCACCGAGGACCCCAGCCCGTAGTGGGCATCGGGCATGAGGGCGACATGCGGGTAGATGAACGGCATGGTGGCGGTGGCCTTCGCCTGGTTGAGTGCGGCCTCCTCCAGGACGGAGGCGAAGGAGATGACATCGGTGGTCATGGGTGACACTGGTCCTTTCTCGGTGGAACATGATAGACAAAGGCCCCCGCGGGTGGGTGCTGATCTGGCACGTACCTGCGGGGGCCTCGGGGTGGGGCGTGGGGCGCTGGGGTTTTTACAACAACTCCCGGCGCACAGGGAGGCAGGACGGTACGTGCCGATGTAATTGCTGAAGCAACTGATACGCACGCATCGTGTCTCCATCCTCCCTAAAGAACTCACCAACTAACTGTGACCGCCATCATGGCATGGAAAACCATGTGGGGCAATGGTGGGGCGGGGGTTGGGCGTCGATAAGCAGGTGCCACCTACCGCTGGCACTCCGGGCACCAGAAGAGGTTGCGGCCCTCCATCACCTGATCCCGGATCGGGGTGCCACACAGGTAGCACGGCTGGCCGGTGCGGCGGTAGGTGTAGACCTCGCCGCCGTGGTCGTCCTTGCGTGGCGCGCGGCCCATGGCCTCCGGGGTGTGTTCGTGGCGCACGGTGTCGATGCGTCCGGCGGTCACCCCCTCCTTCATCAGGCCCACCAGGTCGGCCCAGATGGAGGTGAACTGCGCGTCGGTGATCTCGCGTCCGGGTGTGAACGGTGAGATGCCCAGGCGGAAGAGGGTCTCGGCGCGGTAGATGTTGCCCACCCCGGCGAAGAGTTTCTGATCCATGAGCAGGGAGCCGATGCTGCGGCCCGAGCGCTGCACCTTGCACCGGATGGGCTCCGGGTCGGCATCGTCACGGATCGGGTCGGCGCCGAGCTTGCCGATCGCGATATCGCGTTCCTCATCGGTGATGAGGCGACACCACTGGGGGCCACGCAGGTTGGCGGCCACCGTACCGTCGGAGATGTGCAGACGGATCTGCCCGCGGGTCTCCTCCACCGGTTCGAACTGGAGGGTGCCGATCAGACCCAGGTGGATGTAGATGATGTGCTCGGGGTGATCCACGTCGAAGTCAATGAACAGATGCTTGCCGTGGGCATCGGCGCGCAGCAGCCGGCTCTGGTCCACGATCGCCGCTTCCCTGGCGAAGCGTCCCTGGGGGGAGGTAATGTCGAGCGCAGGCCCCCGGCCGGAGTTCCCGAACCTCTGGGTGAGCTCCCCGGCGAGACGGTGGATAACATGTCCTTCAGGCATGGATTCCACCCTATCCAGTGCCGATGCCCCCGCGAAAATGAGGGGAACGAGGGGACATGCGGATGGTGGATACTGTCCCAGTGAATCCAGCTTCACCTGTGATTAATTAGTTTAGGCTAAGATTCAGTGACAATTGATAAATTCTTAGTATAATGGGTGTCATGAGTAACTACACAGTCCCAGGAATCAATGACACCGACGCCAAGCAGCTTATTGATGGACTGCAGGAGCGTCTCACCGATTACAACGATCTCCACCTCATCCTCAAGCACGTCCACTGGAACGTTGTCGGCCCTAACTTCATCGCCGTCCACGAGATGATCGACCCCCAGGTCGACCTCGTCCGCGGTTACGCCGATGAGGTCGCAGAGCGCATCTCCACCCTCGGCGGTGAGCCGATCGGCACCCCGGCCGGCCACGTGGACAACCGCACCCCCCTCGAATACGAGAAGAACCGCGGCACCACCCTGGACCACCTCGCCGCACTGGACAAGGTCTACGTCCAGGTGCTTGAGCGTCTGCGCGAATCCCTCGCCCAGGCCGGCGACGTTGACCCCGTCACCGAGGACATCTACATCGCCCAGGCCGCTGAACTGGAGAAGTTCCAGTGGTTCATGCGTGCACACCTCGATGACGGTTCCGGTGACATCACGCGGTAACCGCATCCCGTAACGCCGGCAACGCCGATCCCCGCCCCAGGGGGTCGGCGTTTCGTCGTCGTCATGCTCCCTGAGCGCGTCCCGAGCGCACCCCGTGCGCGGATGTCCGTGTTGAGGGGCTCAGGGGTAGAGTCGAGGCGTCAAGATAACAAGCAGATCCAACTGGGGAGTAGACGCAATGCGCACCGGATTCGACCGTGACCTCTACGTCAGGATGCAGTCGCAGCACATCAACGAGAGGCGCGAGCAGATCGGTGGCAAGCTGTATCTGGAGATGGGCGGCAAACTCTTCGACGACCTGCACGCCTCCCGGGTACTGCCCGGTTTCACCCCGGATAACAAGATCGCCATGCTGGAGCAGCTCAAGGATGAGCTCGAGATCCTGGTCACCATCAACGGCAAGGACCTGCAGCGCAACAAGACCCGCGCGGACCTCGACATCTCCTACGAGGATGATGTCCTGCGTCTGATCGATGTCTTCCGCGAGGCCGGGTTCCTCACCGAACATGTCGTGCTCACCCAGCTGGAGGATGACAACTACCAGGCCATCCAGTTCATCCAGCGCCTGGAACGCCTGGGCATCAAGGTCGCCCGCCACCGTGTGATCCCTGGCTACCCCACCGATGCCCGCCGGATCGTCAGCGAGGAGGGGTTCGGCCGCAACGAGTACGTGGAGACCACCCGCAACCTCGTGGTGGTCACCGCGCCGGGCCCGGGTTCCGGCAAGCTCGCGACCTGCCTCAGCCAGATCTACGGCGATCACCAGCGTGGTATCTCCTCAGGCTATGCCAAGTTCGAGACCTTCCCCATCTGGGACCTGCCGCTCGAGCACCCGGTCAACCTTGCCTATGAGGCCGCCACCGCGGACCTCGACGACATCAATGTCATCGACCCCTTCCACCTCACCGCCTACGGCGAGAAGGCCACCAGCTACAACCGCGATGTCGAGGTCTTCCCGCTGCTGAAGACCATGCTGGAGATGCTCAGTGGCTCCTCCCCCTACCAGTCCCCCACCGACATGGGCGTGAACCTGGTCGGCAGCGCCATCATCGACGACGAGGTGTGCCGCGAGGCCGCCCGCCAGGAGATCGTGCGCCGTTACTTCAAGGCGCTTGTCGACGAGCGCCGCGACGAACTCGACGACACCGTCTCCTCGCGGATCGCCATCGTCATGAGCAAGGCCGGCTGCTCGGTGGAGGACCGCACCATGGTGGCGCGCGCCCTCGAGCTCGAGAGCGAGACCGGTGCGCCGGCCTCGGCCATCCTGCTTGACGACGGCCGGATCGTCACCGGCAAGACCTCCGCCCTCCTGGGCTGCTCCGCAGCAATGCTGCTCAACGCCCTCAAGGAACTCGCCGGCATCGACCCGTCGGTGGATCTGCTCTCCCCGGAATCCATCGAACCGATCCAGACCCTCAAGACCGAACACCTCGGCTCCCGCAATCCCCGTCTGCACACCGATGAGGTGCTCATCGCGCTGTCGGTCTCCGCGGCGACCTCCGACAATGCGCGCCGGGCACTGGATGAATTGAAAAATCTCCGGGGTTGCGATGTCCACACCACCACGATCCTGGGATCGGTGGATGAGGGTATCTTCCGCAACCTCGGAGTGCTGGTTACCTCGGAGCCGAAGTACCAGCGTAAGGCGCTCTACCGCAAGCGCTAGCAGGCCTTATCCGTGGATGAAGGTCTCCAGGCGATCGCGGGCCTCGTCGTCGTCAAGCTGCTCCGGCGGGGACTTCATCAGGTAGGACGAGGCCGGCATGACCGGTCCGCCGATACCGCGGTCCATGGCGATCCGGCACGCGCGGATCGCGTCGATGATGATGCCCGCGGAGTTCGGGGAATCCCACACCTCGAGCTTGTACTCCAGGTTCAGTGGCACACCACCGAAGGCGGTGCCCTCCAGGCGGACGTAGGCCCACTTGCGGTCATCCAGCCACTCCACGTGATCGGAGGGGCCGATGTGGACGTTGCGGTCCGCCACCTTGCCGGCCAGCGGGCCCTCCTTCAGGTTGGAGGTCACGGCCTGGGTCTTGGAGATCTTCTTGGATTCCAGACGGTTGCGGTCGAGCATGTTCTTGAAGTCCATGTTGCCGCCCACGTTCAGCTGCATGGTGCGGTCAACGCGGACGCCGCGCTCCTCGAAGAGACGGGCCAGCACACGGTGGGTGATGGTGGCACCGACCTGGGACTTGATGTCATCACCGACGATGGGCAGACCGGCGTCGGTGAACTTCTGTGCCCACTCCGGATCGGAGGCGATGAAGACGGGCAGGGCGTTGACGAAACCACAGCCCGCATCCAGGGCCGCCTGGGCGTAGAACTTGTCCGCCTCCTCGGAACCGACCGGGAGGTAGGAGACCAGGACGTCCACGCGGGCATCCTTGAGTGCCTGGACGACGTCGACAGGCTCGGCGGTGGATTCCTCGATGGTGGCACGGTAGTGCTCACCCAGGCCATCCAGCGTGGGGCCGCGCTGCACGGTCACACCGGTGGTCGGGACATCGGCGATCTTGATGGTGCAGTTCTGGGATGCCTCGGTGGCGTCCGCGAGATCCACGCCGACCTTCTCCGCATCGACGTCGAACGCTGCCACGAACTCCAGATCGCCGACGTGGTAATCGCCGAACTTCACATGCATGAGGCCGGGGACCTTTTCATCCGCAGCGGCGTCACGGTAGTACTCCACACCCTGGATGAGGGAGGTCGCACAGTTACCAACACCGGCGATGGCGACCCGGATGGTGGAATCACTCATAGTCTTCAATTCTCCTTAAATCGAAAGGCGGCTACAGCCGCATAACCATCGACGCTACGTTCACATACCGCAGAAGTGGGATCCAGGCGCGAACATTATCGATCAAGAGGTTCAGTTGATCGATCAAGCATTCCCCCGTTCGCGGGTGGGTGGTCGTGGTGCGATCCCGGCTGCGTGATCCCGGGATGTCACCCGCGTTTTCGTGGTAGCTGCTACCGGGCAGTAGAATTTAACCCGTGTCTATCGGAAAAATTCTCCTCTACTACGCCTTCACCCCCCTGTCCGACCCGAAGGCGGTTCAGCTCTGGCAGCGCGATCTGTGCGAATCCCTGAACCTCCGCGGGCGCATCCTCATCTCTGAACACGGCATCAACGGCACCGTCGGTGGCGACATCAACGACTGCAAGGCCTACATCAAGAAAACCCGTGAATACCCCGGTTTCGCCACGATGGAATTCAAGTGGTCCGAGGGTGGCGCGGAGGACTTCCCCAAGCTGTCCGTCAAGGTCCGCGATGAGATCGTGGCATTCGGGGCACCGAATGAGATCAAGGTGGATGAGAACGGCATCATCGGCGGCGGTGTCCACCTCAAACCGGAGGAGGTAAACCAGCTCGTCGAGGAACGCGGTGACGAGGTGGTCTTCTTCGATGGCCGCAACGCCATGGAGGCCCAGATCGGCAAGTTCCGTGACGCCGTGGTGCCCGACGTTGACACCACCCACGACTTCATCAAGGAGATCGAATCCGGCAAGTATGACGATCTGAAGGACAAACCGGTGGTGACCTACTGCACCGGCGGCATCCGCTGCGAGGTCCTCAGCTCCCTGATGATCAACCGTGGTTTCCAGGAGGTCTACCAGATCGACGGCGGCATCGTCCGCTACGGCGAACAGTTCGGCAACCGGGGTCTGTGGGAGGGTTCCCTCTACGTCTTCGACAAGCGCATGCACATGGAATTCGGTGAGGACTACAAACGCCTCGGCCACTGCATCCACTGCGAGACACCCACCAACAAATTCGAGCACTGCGTCAATGAGGACGAATGCCGCCAGCTCGTGCTCATGTGCCCGGACTGCTACGCCAACGTGGAAACCCGCCACTGCGGGCAGGACGACTGCATCGAGATCGCCGCGGATCTCGCCGCCCGCGGGGTGGACCCACTGGTGACGCAGTAGCGGTGTGAAACCGGAACCCCGGGGCCGGGATTTCAGGTAGGTTACAGGGCATGAGCATCGTGAAGATCAATGCAATTTCCGTCCCCGAGGGAGCCGGCCCCGAGCTGGAGAAGCGTTTCGCCGCACGCAAGCAGGCGATCGATTCCCAGCCGGGCTTCGAGGGCTTCCAGCTGCTGCGCCCCGTCGCCGGTGAGGACCGCTACTTCGTGGTCACCCGCTGGGCCGATGAGGAATCCTACAACGCCTGGCGCGACGCCGAGATGGCATCCGGCACGCACGGTGGGGGCGCCCATGGTGGCCAGGGTGCGCACGGCGCTCACGGTGGTGACCGCAAGCCCGTCGCCAGCGGTGCCACCCTGCTCGAGTTCGAGGTTGTGCTCGACTCCCTGGAGCCCTAACCCGCCACACCGGTGGTGCGCATGACAAAGACCCGGGGGAATCCCCCGGGTCTTTCTCTTACCTGTGTGCCAGTAGGATCCTAGTCACCCAGGATGGCCATCGGCAGCACCGAGGTGGCCCACAACATGCTGAAGGGGATGAGGACCCACAGCACACCCATCCAGGCGCGCCACCGGATGAAGTTGCGGTACTTGTCATAGAGGATCCAGGCACAACCGAGCATGCCGCCGAAGGCGATCAGGCTGGTGGAGATGGGCCACCACAGCTGGGCTGCCCGGGAACAGATCCACGTCGCCTCCCCGGCATCACACAGCGGCCCACCCATAAGCCGCGCGACCCACGCCAACAGGAAGGCGGATACGAACGTCACGATCGGCACCGCCGCCAGGTAGATCAGTGCCTGACGGGATGACTGCTCATTCTTGCGCTGCTGCTCGAGGGGATCGGGGATCCTGTTCACATCCGAGAAGTCATTGGCGAAGGTGGGGCGCAGATTGGCGTAGTCCGCCTCCTCGCTGAACACATTCTCCGGGTGATCCGGGTTGAGCGGATTCTTCTTTTTCTTACTCATGGGGATGTCCTCCTGTTAGGACAAGACGTTAGTCCCAACTCTGCTGCCAAGCCAGTATCGCGTTACTGACCAGGGTGGATGATGGTGGGTACCGGGGAGTTCCGGATGATCTCCATGGTTTCAGTGCCCACGAAAACCCTCGAGATGGTGTCTGCTCTGCGCGAACCGAGACACAACAGATCACCCTTCTTCCACTTGAGCGCGTTGATGGCCCCGTTCCATCCCCAGCCGGAACCGATCTCACTGGTCACCACCAGTGAGGGATGGATGGCAAGAACCTCATCGCGTGCACCGTCGAGCATGGCCAGGGAATGCTCCCGCCATTCACTGGACAACAGCGAGGGCAGGTCGAGGCTGTCGGAGGCGGAACCGTCCGCGATGCCCGCGGAGGAGAAGGAGAGGATGCGCAACGGCACACCCCAGGCGGAAGCCAGCTCCGCGGCGTACATCAGGCCCCGGTCATGCGCGTTCCCATTCTCACTGGTGAATGCATAGTTGACGCGGGTGACACCCTTCTTGGACAACTTGACACCCCTGGGCACCAACCCGAGGGGCACCGGTGAGGAGTGCAGGAGCGCATCGGCGGTGGACCCGGCGAGGAAACGTCCCTTCGGGGCCGTCGCAGCGGACCCGAGCAGAATCAGATCGGCGTTGAAATCCTCGGCGGCGTGGGTCAGCAGCACCGATTCCGAGGGGCCGTCGGCGAAGGTTGAAACCGTGGCATCCCAGTGGGATTTATCCACATCGGCGCGTTTCAATGCCTTGATGGTGCGTGATTCGTATCGGGATTCCAGGTTCTGGAACCATTTCTTATATTTGCCACCGAGTTTGCTCACAGACGATGACGGCCACGGGCGGGTGAATGTGGTCACACCCCTGACCCGGATGTCAGTGGTTCGCGACAGCCACGCGGCGAACTCGAAGACAGCGGCGTTTTGTTCACCGGGATTTCCATCAGGATCATTCTCCGGGCGGCAGGATACGAGTACACGCAGGGTGGTGTTCATTAACTTCCGGGGTTGAGTTGCAGAAACTTTAGGAGGAGCTGGCTGGCTCTCTCCAGTTACCGTACACCTCAGCCAGTTCGTTGATGATATCGACCAGCTCCCCGGTCCGCTCCAACTTCTCCTGCGGTAGCAGCTTCAACATCTCCGCCATCTGGGCATCTCGTTCCTTGTTCACCCGCTCCAGTTCCCGGGCACCGTGTTCGGTGAGTTGAACCTGTACACCGCGACGGTCTTTGGTGTCGCGGATGCGCTCGACCAGCTTGAGCTGTTCCAGGTGATGGAGCGCATTGGAGGCCGTGGGCATCCGGATGTCCTCCAGTTCGGCGATCCTGCTGATGCGAGACGGTCCGTGTTCGGCCAGGCGACTGAGGACGGTCAGCTGCGGCCCGGACAGATCAGAATGCGCGGATCGACGGAAATAGAGGACATACAGCTTAGTCAGTGCAGGTCGCACTCGGGCGGCGAGTTCCTCGGGGGTAGCATCAGTCATGTTATGCAGCTTAGCGACTAACCGGATTCTTTTCTGTACCGGAAACTAAATGCATCTATTACATCACTGTAGTTTTACAGTAATTTCACTGTACTTTTCCCACGGTTCCCCTGTGGTGCGGGCACACCGTTCCGGATGATGATGGTCTGCCTCTCGTTCCTCTTTCTTTCGCCCCTGCCGGGTCTACACTTGCCCGTGTGGTGAATTATCGAAATGAGATCAGTCACCAGTGGGCCAGGAGGCATGTGCTCCGGCAGTTCCGGGAGGGACAGGTGTCCAGGGAGACTATCTGCGATGCTGACTTCCTCCTTGTCACCGCCGGTCATTATCACGGTGAGCCCGCGGAGTACCCCTGCCCGGTCTGCGGTGGTGACAACCTGCGCATCGTGTTGTGGGTGTACGGCGAACAGATCGGCAAAGCCTCCGGATCCGCCCGCAACGAAGAGGAAATCAGGAAATTGGTAGACAATGGGCGGGAATGCACCGTCCATACCGTCGAAGTGTGCCCGGACTGCAAATGGAATCACCTGCTCAAGGCGGAAACCGCCTCGGCCAGGTGATTCTCAGATTCCGGCGAACACCCGACAGGGCAGTATCCTCTACACCGACCCCCTCAGATAACCACTTGATCTGATTGAACGGACATATCAGTTGACGAACAACAACACATCCCCGGCCAGGCCCGCCTCCGGGAAACGACGGGCCAAGAACCGTCGCACCCTGCGCAACAGCATCATCGGTGTCCTCATCGCCATGATCGCGATCCCGGCGCTGGTCTTCATGACCGCGTACATCGTGGTTGACGTGCCGGAGCCTGAGGAACTTGTCACTCCGCAGGTATCCCAGATCTACGCCGCCGACGGTGAAACCGAACTGGCGCGGATCGTCCCACCCGAAGGCAACCGTCAGATGGTGAGCCTGGATGAGGTGCCGGAGTCGGTGCGTAATGCCGTCATGGCAGCCGAGGACCGCGAGTTCTACACCAACCCGGGTTTCTCCATCACCGGTTACGCCCGTGCGGCACTGGGTGTGATCACCGGTAACTCCTCCGCCGGTGGTGGATCCACCATCACCCAGCAGTATGTGAAGAAGGCGGTGGTCGGTGATGAACGCTCGGTCATCCGTAAGGCCAAGGAACTGGTCTATTCCGCCAAGATGGCCAATGAGTGGTCCAAGGATGAGGTGCTGCAGGCCTACCTGAATACCGTGTACTTCGGTCGTAACGCCTACGGTGTGCAGGCTGCCGCCCATGCCTACTTCGATAAGCCCGTCAGCGAACTCTCCCCCGAGGAGGGAGCAGTCCTGGCAGCTAGCATCCAGCTGCCGAGCGCCCTGGAACCGTGGACCAACCGTGAGGCAGCGGAATCACGGTGGAACTACGTCCTGGACGGCATGGTGGATATCGGTGCCATCACCCCGGAGTACCGTGCGCAGGCGCAGTACCCCGAGACCACCGATCCCTCCCTCAACCGTGCCTACACCGAGGCGACCGGCACCAACGGACTGATCAAGAACAACGTGATGACCGAACTGGCGTCGGTGGGTATCACCGAGCAGGACGTGCAGAACCGTGGCCTGCAGATCACCACCACCATCGATCCGGTGGCCCAGCAGGGTGCCGTCGATGCGGTACGCGAACAGTACGAAACCCACGGCGAGGAGATCCGGGCCGCGGTCGTGTCCATCGATCCGGACAACGGTGCTGTCCGTGCCTACTACGGTGGCGAGGACGCGGGAGGCTGGGACTACGCCAACTCCCCGCTCCAGACCGGTTCCACCTTCAAGATCTTCGGTCTTGCCGCCGCGCTGCAGCAGGGCATCCCACTGTCCCAGGGGTACAGCTCCGATCCGGTGACCTCCGGTGATGCGACCATCAGCAACGTCAATGGTTCCGGTTGTGGCTACTGCTCCATTGAAGAGGCCCTGAAGCATTCCTACAACACCAGCTTCATCCGTCTGCAGCAGGATCTCGAGAACGGTCCCCAGGACACCGCCGACATGGCGCATGCACTGGGTGTCGCTCGTTCCCTGCCGGGTATCCCGAAGACCCTCACGGAAAACGGTGAGACCCCCTACGAGGGCATCATCCTCGGACAGTACTCATCCCGCCCCATTGACATGGCGTCGGCCATGGCCACCATCGCCAATGTGGGCATCTGGCACCGTCCGCACTTCGTCGAGAAGGTCGAGACCCTGTCGGGTGAGATCCTGTACGAGGCTGAGGAGAGCGAAGGTGAGCGCCGGGCCTCGGAGAAGGTGATGACCAACCTCCTCGATGCCATGGCCCCGATCGCCGCGTACTCCAACTACAACAACCTTGCCGGCGGTCGCCCGTCGGCAGCCAAGACCGGCACCACCCAGCTGGGTGACACGGGCTACAACAAGGATGCCTGGATGGTCGGTGCGACCCCGCAACTCGCCACCGCCGTCTGGGTAGGAACCGTGGAGAACACCCCCCTGTTCAACGAATGGGGAGGCAACATGTACGGCTCCCTCGCCCCCTCGGTGATCTGGAAGAACACCATGGACACCGCCCTGGAGGATGAGGACATCGAGGAGTTCCCCACCTCGCGTCCATTGGGTTACGGCAACTCCCCGTCCTATAACTACTGGGCTCCCTCCACCCCGTCCTACGGCGGTGGAACCGGAACTGGAACAGGTACAGGAACCGGCACGGGTACCGATGGCACCGATGACACCGCCTCTGTTGCTCCTACCGTTCCCGACCAGGCACCCGCACCCGGGGATGCACAGTCACCCGCCCCGGCCCCGGAGGCACCAGCCCCCGAGGCCCCGGCTGAGGGCACCGGCGACATTGAGCTCGCGCCGGGCATCGTTATCCCAGGAGACCTGCTCAACCTGGGTTAGAATCACAGGCAGACTCCGCCCACCCGGGGCCAGGGAGTAACGCCACACACAAGGAGCCGACCTCGATGGACCAGAAGGTGATCACAGACCGGGTGTCACCGGCTGACACGGAACTCGTTGCCAACGATTTCATCAACGCCATCGGAGGTCGGCTCGGCCGTTTCGCGAAGGTGGGCACCCAGCGATTCTGGACCCCCCTCCGCGTTCTCATTACCACCTCCCTGGTCTTCCTGGCGGTGGGTTTCCTCACCAAGGCTAACTGCATCCAGGGCGGGCGGGCTGAGGACGGAACCCTCAGTCTGAACTGGTCCGGCAACCGCCAGTACACCTCCGCCTGTTATAACGACATCGTTCCCCTCTACGGGGCGCGCGGATTGGACTCCCCCGGTTTCCCCTATGCCTACTCGTGGCAGGAGGGTGACCTCACCCGGTACATGGAATACCCCGTGCTGGGAGGCATCTTCCAGTGGATAGCCGCCACCATCACCCGATTCCTCTACCCGCTCGTGGAGGCACTACCCTTCAACTCCCTCCCCGAGGCCGGCTTCTACTTCATCATCACCGCCCTGGGATTGGCGTTCTTCTGGGTGCTGGTCATCCGCATGATGGTGGAACTCACCGGCAACCGGGTGTGGGACACCGTCCTGGTGGCGGCCTCCCCCCTGGTCGCCGTCCACGCATTCACCAACTGGGACACCCCCTCCATTGCAGCGGTTGTCGGTGCACTGCTCGCGGTCAAACGCGGTAACCCGGTGTGGGCAGGTGTGCTCATCGGCCTGGGCACCGCCTTCAAACTGTGGCCCCTCTACCTGCTCGGTGCCTTCCTCGTGCTGGGTGTGCGCAGCGGCAAGCTGAAGGAGTTCTTCTCCATGCTCGGCGCGGCCGTGGTGAGCTGGCTCGTGGTCAACGTTCCCGTGATGATTGCCTACCCCAACGCCTGGTACGAGTTCATCCGCCTCAACGAGACCCGTGGTGCGGAATGGACCACGATCTACCAGATCCTCGACCGCAACCTGCCGTTCCCGATCAACAATCCCGAGGCCCTCAACACCATTAGTTTCCTGTTGTTCGCGGCCACCTGCCTGGCCATCGCCATCTTCGGACTGAAGGTGCAGCGACGCCCCCGGGTGGCGGAACTCGCGTTCCTGATCGTCGCTGCCTTCCTCCTTGTCAACAAGGTCTGGAGCCCCCAGTACTCCCTCTGGCTGGTACCCCTGGCGGTGCTCGCACTCCCCCGCTGGCGTCTCCTCTTCCCCTGGATGGTGGTGGATGCCATGGTGTGGCCGATACTGATGTGGCACATGCTGGGTACCGAGAACATGGGAATCCCGAGCGGTCTGCTGGACATCGTCCTGATCACCCGCGACGGATTCATCATTGCCATGGTCGTCATGGTCATTCGCCAGATGATGGGACGTATCCCCGATCCCGTCCTGGATGCGCATGGCGGGAAGGATCCCCTCGTTGGGGTGTTCGGGGACACGGATACGTTCACGCTGGCCGGAAAGCGGCCAGCGGAGCGTCGAAAAGCACTAGAGAAGCAGTAGAAGGAAAATTAGTGAACGACACCGTTCTGATCATCACCATGGCAAGTGTTTTTGTGGGTTTCCTGTTCTTCGGCGGGGCGTTCGCCAGTTTCATGTACAAGAAACCCCAGCGTCTGATCTGGACGCTGTTCACCATCGCCATCGTGCTGATCACCGTCATCCCGGTGGGCATCGCCGTCTTCTGGGGCACCACCCTGTCCTGATGCGCGCCGGGTCGCAGCAGGCATCCCCGTGGGCACCGAATTACATCGAGGGCTGTGGGGAACTGCCGGGAGCTGTCGGGAACCAGGGTGCCGTTGTGGTCGTTGAGTGAGTAGTATCACATCACGAGCGAATATGGTGAAAGGACAGGCCCACGTGAATACTTCATCCTCCTTCTCGGGAATCCTCGCGGTTTCTGCGCTGACACTCGCCGGTATGACCACCGGTACCGCCCAGCATTCAGCTCAGGCCAAGTAACTGCTGGGCTACACCGGGTCATGCCAGGTGGCGCGGAGGTGTCGCGAAGGTCACCTGGATTCCCCGCGGCGGGGAATCGACATTCGGTGTCTGCTGGTGTACCTTGAATAGGTTGCTGACGCAACGACCCTCCTGCTACGCCACAAGGGCGTGGCCGAAAACAATTACTAGACCATAGGAGGTGATGAGGTCCGTGCGTCAATACGAACTCATGATCATTCTCGATCCTTCTCAGGATGAGCGCACCGTTGCCCCGTCCCTGGATAAGTTCCTCGAGGTTGTCCGCAAGGACAAGGGCGATGTTGTGAAGGTTGATGTCTGGGGCAAGCGCCGTCTGGCCTACCCGATCAACAAGAAGGAAGAGGGCATCTACGCCGTCGTCGATCTCAAGTGCGAGTCTGCAACCGTGCTCGAGCTCGATCGTGTTCTGAACCTGAACGATGGTGTCCTGCGCACCAAGGTTCTGCGACTCGACAAGTAAAGAACGCTACAAAGCTCTAGAGAGGTAGTTGAAGGACATGGCACAGGGAGATACAAACATCACCGTCGTGGGCAACCTGGTTGCCGACCCGGAGTTGCGCTTCACCCCATCGGGTGCAGCAGTCGCTAACTTCCGTATCGCCTCCACCCCACGGACGTTCAACAGGACGACCAACCAGTGGGAAGATGGAGAAGGCCTGTTCCTCACCTGCAATGTCTGGCGCGAAGCCGCTGAAAATGTGGCTGAATCACTGACGAAGGGCATGCGCGTCATCGTGCAGGGCCGTCTCCGTCAGCGCTCCTACGAAACCCGTGAGGGCGAGAAGCGCACCATCTTCGAGGTTGAGGTCGACGAGGTCGGCCCTTCCCTGAAGTACGCCAAGGCCGAGGTCACCCGTATTCCACGCGGTGGCGGCCAGGGCGGCCAGGGTGGCGGCTTCGGCGGCAACCAGGGCGGTGGCTTCGGAGGCCAGGGCGGCAACCAGGGTGCAAACCCGGGCGGCGGTCAGGGTGGATTCGGTCAGAACACCGGTGGTTTCGGCGGACAGCAGGGCAACCAGGGCGGTTTCGGTGGTGGCCAGGGTGCAAACCCAGGCGGCAACCAGGGCCAGTCCGGTAACAACTTCAACCAGGGTGGTTTCGGTGGTGGCGGCAATCAGGCTGCAGCCCCGGACAATGATCCCTGGAATTCCGCACCACCCGCCGGCAGCGGCGGATTCGGTGGCGCGGACGATGAGCCCCCGTTCTAAACTTTTCTTCTTTTCCAACATCACACTTTTTAAAAACCACGAAAGGCAGGGATCATGAAGCTGATCCTCACCGCCGCCGTTGAGAACCTCGGTGTCGCTGGCGACATCGTCGAGGTCAAGGACGGCTACGGACGTAACCTGCTGCTCCCGCGTGGCCTGGCCATTCCGGCTACCCCGGGCGCTGAGAAGCAGATCGAGGGCATCAAGCGTGCCCAGGAGGCTCGCTCAATCCGCGACCTCGACCATGCTCGCGAAGTCAAGACTCAGCTGGAGGCCCTCGAGGGCGTCAAGGTTGCAGTCCGCACCTCCGAGAGCGGTAAGCTGTTCGGTTCTGTCAAGGCTGACGACATCGTCGACGCAGTCAAGGCAGCCGGCGGCCCGAACCTGGACAAGCGTGCCATCGTTCTCCCGAAGAACCTGGTCAAGACCACAGGTAAGTACCAGGTAGAAGCAAAGATTCATGAGGGCATTGTGTCCCGCGTGAAGTTTGAGGTCGTCGCCGCGTAACGACAACGCGCATGCGACGGCGGTGCCCCTCACCTTGAGGTGAGCACCCAACGACAACAGCATTTTTCAACCCCACACCAAACAGCAGGTGTGGGGTTGAAATCTTTCTCCATGCAGGCGTGGGTCGCCCGCCGTCGGTTCCTCACCCGAGCTCGCCGGAGCTTATCGGAGCTTGTCGACGCCCCTCTGTCACCCAGGAAAATCCACCCCGGTGGGCCCACTCATCCGGGCCTTCCCGGCCTGTCTGTCAGTGGCTCGGAATGAGCGCGCGATGAGGTTATCCCGAGCCTGTGGATAACTGTGGGCAATTGTGGATAGTTCACCGGTTGTTAGCGGATGTGAAAACCCCTGCACAGGCGTGGTGAATGGGTTTTCGAACCCGGATAAGCGCAGGTGGGGAGAGTTATCCACCGCATCACCACAGTTATCCACAGGGCGACACTCCGCACTGAGCTGCAGGGATAGTGGTTTTCCCCACTCCTGGGAGGGAGTTGTCCACAAGTTATCCACAGGCCGGAGGGCCAAATGTGGGTAACTTGTAGAAATTGGGGAAAACTGGGGGGACGACAACAACCGTTAACCCATTGTTTTGTGGATAAATCCTGTGGGAAACCGTGCAGCCGGTAGATATCCGGGGTGTGGGAGTGGTAGCTCACAACCACACGGGGATGAGACTTCGGGGCAGCCCGGGGGAAATGACTAGAGGACCGAAAAACACTAGAGTTAAGCAGGCTAAGAGAAAGGGGATCAGCGATGTCAGCTGATGTATCAGCCAGTTTCGACGATGACTTTGTTCCCCCACCGGAGCCGGGTGATGATGTGGCACCGGAGAGTACGGATTTCCCCACGCGCGCCTTCGCGGATGTGGATTTCGCCGCGGCACCCGGTGCCGGGTCCGGCGGTGGTTTCAACCGTGGCGGTCGGGACGGTGGTGACAGCCGTGACGGTCGATCCTTCAACAAGGGGCCGGGCCGTGGTGGTCGGGACCGTGACGCCGGTTCGCGGGAGTACCGTGATTTCAGGTCCCCGCCCTACGACAATGACGCCGAGATGGGCGTGCTGGGTGCGATGCTGCTCAGCCCCAATACCGTCATTGACATCCTTGATGTCCTGACCCCGGATGATTTCTACCGTCCGGCGCACCAGCTGATCTTCCAGGCGATCATCGATCTGTTCAGTGATAACAAGGACATCGACCCGGTGATCGTCTCGGGCCGCCTCGATCGCACCAATGATCTGGAGCGTGTCGGTGGTGGTGCGTATCTGCACACCCTCATCCAGTCGGTGCCCACCGCGGCCAATGCCCGTTACTATGCGGAGATCGTCTCGGAGAAGGCGGTCCTGCGCCGGCTGGTCGATGCCGGCACCCGCGTGGTGCAGCTGGGTTATGAGGGCGATGATGGTGCAGAGATCGACGCGGTCATCGACCGTGCCCAGCAGGAGGTCTTCGCGGTCTCCCAGAAGAACCAGTCCGAGGATTATGCGGTGCTGGCTGACATCCTGGGTGACACCATGGAGGAGCTGGAGCAACTGTCCACCGATGGTGGCCTGGCGGCGGGCATCCCGACCGGTTTCAAGGATCTGGATGACCTGACCAATGGTCTGCGTGGTGGCCAGATGGTCATCGTCGCGGCGCGTCCGGGTGTGGGTAAGTCCACGCTGGCCCTGGATTTCATGCGGTCGGCCTCGATCCGCAATGACCTGGCCTCGGCCATCTTCTCCCTGGAAATGTCGAAATCCGAGATCGTCATGCGTCTGCTGTCCGCGGAGACGGAGATCCGTCTATCGGACATGCGTGGTGGTCGGATGGACGAGGAGGCGTGGGAGAAGATGGTCCAGCGCCTGGATAAGGTGGCCAAGGCCCCGCTGTTCATCGATGATTCCGCGAACCTGACCATGATGGAGATCCGGTCCAAGGCCCGCAAGCTCAAGCAGAAGCATGACCTCAAGCTCATCGTGGTGGACTACCTGCAGCTGATGAGCTCAGGCAAGCGGGTCGAGTCGCGTCAGCAGGAGGTCTCGGAGTTCTCCCGTCAGCTCAAGCTGTTGGCCAAGGAACTGGATGTGCCCGTGATCGCCATCTCCCAGCTCAACCGTGGCCCGGAGTCCCGTACCGATAAGCGCCCGCAGCTCGCCGATCTGCGTGAGTCGGGTTCCCTGGAGCAGGACGCTGATATCGTCATGCTGCTCTACCGTCCCGACTCCCAGGACAAGGATGATGAGCGCGCAGGCGAGGCGGACATCATCCTGGCGAAGCACCGTGGCGGTCCGATCGACACCGTCCAGGTGGCGCATCAGCTCCACTACTCGCGTTTTGTGGATATGGCACGCGGATAAGGCTTCACTAAGAAGCCCAGCTTATGAGAGCGGTGACCGGTAACGGTCACCGTTTCTGCGTTTCCGGGGGGTGTGCTTATCGACGCCTGTGGCCCCCATTACTCCTTCCGGGCGCGCTCGCCGCGGTCACTAACCCTAGCCTAATCTATGTTTGGCAAGCCTTAGCGACCTAGCCTGACCAGCATATATTGGTTATTATGGCCGTATCGTTCACATAGCGATAAGTTGAGACATATCGTTAACTTCTCACTAGTGCGGAGGTCTTCTCCGGGCCGGGGAAAGGGATACGGAATGCGCTTCCAACGACAGCTCAACGCTTCACAACTTAAAAGTGAAACCTATCGAGAGTGTCCACCGGGCCGCCGACATCCCCGCCGGGACCATCAGGGTCACGGCATCGGCAACCCGGGGCGCCGCCCGGGGCGTGGCCGCGGAGGTCGTGCCGGTCGTGGGGATCTGCGCCATGCCATCCTGTGGCTGTTGAGCTCGGAGCCCATGCACGGTTACCAGATCATCACGATCATCACCGAGCGTACCAACGGCAACTGGACACCCAGCCCGGGGGCCATCTATCCGACCCTGTCCATGCTGGAGGATGAGCAGCTGATCACCATCAGCAACCAATCCGGCCGGAAGATGGCCCGTCTGACCGCGGAGGGCGCACAACGCGTCGCCGAGAACGGGGAGACATGGTCCGGCATTCTCGAGGCATACCGCGACCCCGGGTCGCGGGAATCCGGAATCCACAACATCCGGAGCGAGTACTACAAAATCAGGGAGCTGCTCAAGGCAGCTCCCGAAGGTAATGAAGAGAAAATCATCGAGATATTGAGGAAGGCAGCAGATGACATCAAGAACATTCAACCCTGATACCGTGCAGCTGCGCGATGACATCGTGGTCGCCCGTAAGAGCGATGCCACGGTGATCGCGAACCTGCCGCGCAACATCGAGGATTTCGCCGCCCGCGAGAACCGCGGTGTGGTGGGCCAGCTGAAATCCTGGTGGCGCGACGTCACCTCCGCTAATCAGCCAGGGCTTTACCCTTCTGCTCAGGCAGCGTAAACGCCGCCACGGCAGCCAGCGCGAACGCTGAGGCGAACAGCGCGAACAGCAGCACCGGGCCACCCAGGCTGATCACGGGTGGAACAATCAACGGTGCGATGATGGACGCGATGCGTCCGAAACCTGCGGCAGCACCTGTGCCGGTGCCACGCACATCCGTCGGATACAACTCCGGCCCGATGGCGTAGAGGGCACCCCATGCGCCCAGGTTGAAGAACGACAACAGGCAGCCTGCAACGAGGATCTGCCATTCCGCATCAGCCATGCCGTACATGGCGGCAGACACGGCGGAACCGGCCAGGAAGGTCGAGAGAGTCGCCCTGCGACCCCACTTCTCAATGAGCCACGCGGCCGCCGCATAACCCGGCAACTGTGCCAGGGTGATGATCAGCGTGAACTGGAATGACTTGACCAGGGTGAAGCCGTCGGCCACCAGCAGGGACGGGATCCAGATGAAGGCGCCGTAGTAGGACAGGTTGATGCAGAACCACACCACCCAGAGGGCAGCCGTGCGCTTACGCAGGTTCTTGTCCCAGATCGAGTCAGATCCCTCGACCTCCACATCGCGGATCTCCGGAAGGGTGTCCGTGAGGGGCTTGCCCTCCCGCGCGGCCTGTTCCTCGAAGGAGACCACGATGGCCTCTGCCTCCTCGTGACGGCCCTTGCTCTCCAGGAAGCGGACCGACTCCGGCAGGCCGAGGCGGATATAGATGGCGTAGGCGGCGGGTACGCAGCCCAGTGCCAGTGCCCAGCGCCATCCGTTCTCACCGATGGTGACCACGAAGGTGCCGATGATGGCGGCCATGATCCATCCCAGTGCCCAGAAGGCCTCGAGGATGACCACCATGCGGCCACGGATGCGGCGCGGTGAGAACTCGGAGATGAGCGTGGAGGCCACCGGGAGTTCCGCGCCCAGGCCGAGGCCGACGACAAAGCGCAGTGCCATGAGCATGATGAGGGAAACGGACAGGGCGGAGGCCCCGGTGGCGATGCCGTACACCAGCAGGGAGAGGGCGAACACCTGGCGGCGCCCCACCTTGTCGGCGAGCAAACCACCGAAGGTGGCACCCAGCGCCATGCCGACGAAACCGATGGAGCCGAGCAGGGAGGCCTCCGTGGGGGACAGATCCCAGTGGGTGACCAGCGCGGCCATGATGAAGGAGATCAGTCCGACGTCCATGGCGTCCAGGGCCCAGCCGATCCCTGAACCACCGAGGAGCTTCCTGTGTTTTGAGGTGACAGGCAGACGATCCAGCCTGTCATTACGCGTTAGGTTCATACGCGGAAACTCTACTCCGCTTGGGCGGGGGTATCTGGCGTCGATAAGCGCCCCGGCGCACAAAATAACCCCGGTCCGGCTCGGCGTGCGAGTCGGACCGGGGTGGGTCCCGCCATGATGCATGCACCACCCCTTATGTAGGGTGGCTGGCGGGCACGGGACGGCCTGTGGATTCCTGCTTCAGGCGCGAAGGTCAGTGTTCCTGCTGGATCTTATAACCGGCGCGTTCGACGGCGGCGGCGATGGCCTCATCGCTGAAACCCTCACCGGTCACGACGAGGCGGCCGGACTCCAGCTCCACCTCCACACCCTGGGTGCCGGCGACCTCGGCAACTTCCTCCTGGACGGATGCGACGCAGTGCTCGCAGGTCATGCCCTCAACCGAATAATTCTTCGTGCTCATAGAAATCGTCCTTTCTCGATGTGGATCCCTCCGGAACCCGGACCGGCCACCATGCGCACTGTACGATGTCCCTTGAGTCGGATTCAGGCGCGGAGTCTCCCCGGGGCGGGATCCTGACCGCCACGGGAATGTCCGGAACCCACATTTAGTTGATCTATATATACAGACCATACAAAGTTTCAGAAGGAGTTATTACATGGCAACGATTGATGTAACCGAAGACACATTTGAACAGACCGTCACCGGCGAGGGCATCGTCCTTGTTGATGCATGGGCTTCCTGGTGCGGTCCGTGCCGTCAGTTCGCCCCCACCTACGAGAAGGTGTCCGGCGATCACCCGGATGCGGTCTTCGCCAAGCTGGACACCGAGGCGAACCAGAGCCTCGCCGCTGCATTGGAGATCCAGTCCATCCCCACCCTGATGATCTTCCGCGATGGCATCATGGTCTTCCGCGAGGCTGGCACCATGCCAGCCCCCGCCCTGGATGATCTGGTTTCGCAGGTCAAGCAGCTGGACATGGAGGATGTCCGTCGTCAGATCGCCGAGCAGCAGGCCGCCCAGGGCGACGCCTAAGTCACCCCGGTAGTTGAGGGTCAGCCTCTGGTCTGATCCTCCTCCGCGCGCCCCGGTTCCTCCCCGACGCCACCAACCCATATAGGGATTCATGGTGGCAGGGGAGGGATCGGGGCGTTCGTTTTATGTTCCCGGCGGGTGGGCACCTGTGAATTTACGTAGACTCGGGGCCACAACGACACACACGAACTACTCCTGGGAAGTGACTGACAATGGCTAATCCATTCAGCAAGGGCTGGAAGTATCTCATGGCTTCCTTTGACAACAAGATCGACGAGAACGCGGATCCCAAGGTCCAGATCCAGCAGGCCGTCACTGCCGCCAAGCAGCAGCACAATCAGATCATGCAGCAGGCCTCGCAGGTCATCGGCCAGAAGAAGCAGCTGGAGATGAAACTCGACCGCCTGGTCAAGGATCGGGATGCGCTGCAGGACAAGGCCCGTCAGGCCATCCAGCTCGCCGACAAGGCAGCCCAGGATGGCGATGCCACCAAGGCCCAGGAGTTCAACAACACCGCCGAGGTCTTCGCCTCCCAGCTGGTGTCAGTGGAGCAGCAGCTGGAGGAGACCACCGCGCTGCACAACCAGGCCGAGGCCGCCGCTGAGGATGCCACCAAGAAGTCCAAGGAATCCGAGATGCGGCTGAAGGAGCAGCTCTCCCAGATCGATGCCCTGCGTGCGCAGGCGGATCAGGCGCAGATGCAGGAAACCGTCACCCAGTCCATGGATAGCCTCAACCAGTTCGGTGGGAATGATGATTCCGTGCCCACCCTGGATGCGGTGCGTGAGAAGATCGAGCGTCGATACGCCGATGCCCTGGGCGCGCAGGAACTCACCCAGAATTCCGTCAATGACCGCATCGCCGAGATCCAGCAGACCGGCACCGACATGCGTGCCTCGGCCCGCCTCGAGCAGATTCGCGCGGAGGCCGGCCTGGGTTCCGGGGCCGCCGGCCAGCTGGAGAAGGGCACCGGCGAGTCGGTGGAGGACGCCGAGGAGCTTGTCGACGACACCACCGAGGCCCCGGACACCACCGGTGCTCCGGATACTCCTGATGCTCCTGCTGACGGCGCGGAGAACACCGACAAGAAGTAGACAAACACCAAGGCCGTCACCTGATGTGGTTCATCGGGTGACGGCCTTCGTGCTGGGTTGTAGTTAATCGTCGTGGATGTTGAGCAGCACACCGCGGATCCCGGAGTGGAAACCGTCCCGCAGGCTCACCCGCTGGGATTCGGTGAGCGTGTACTCATGGAGCGTCTCACACGCGAACTGCAACAGGGGACGATCAATCTCGGGCGGTAGACCACCGCCGGAGAGCAGATGCGCCTGATCACGCTGCTCTGCGGTGGCGGCATGCTCAAACCACCAGGACGCGTACTGCTGGCCCACGTCATAGGGGGTCTGGAACCCCGCTGATGTCCACACCTCATTGGGGAGCGGAACATAACGGGAGCGCAGCTTGCGCCGGGGAGCCATCATCGAGGGATTCGGGATGGCCTTCGACTTGTTCTGATCAACCTGTTCCTGTACCTCCTCCTCCACCTGGGATGGGGCATCGTCCGCCGGTGGCAGGGGTGGTTCGGCTGGCACGACTGGGTCTGGGGTGCTTGTCGACGGGCCTGGCCTGGGCGTGCCGGGAACTGGTCCTGGCACTGGGCTGGTCACCTGGCTGGGGGCCCGGCCGGGTTTCGGGGGTGAGGCGATGGTCGCCGGGGTGACCGGGGCCTGGGTCAGCTTGGCGGTTGTCTCAGTTGCCTCCGCTTGATCTGACTGTTTGTCGTCTTCTGCAAGTTCCGGGGTGCTGGTCGGTGCCGGGGGTATATCGCCATTCGCATTGGGAACCGGGGTGAGACCGGGTTCCTCCAGTGGTTCCGCATCGCCGATGGGTTTGACGCGCACGGCCGGCGGCACTGGCCCCTCAAGGACCTGCAGCTGCATGCAGTCGGCGAAATCCTCGCGGGGGTCCAGAATGGTGGTGGTGTCACAGCAGTGACGCAGCTGGGAGGACATGGAATCCCAGCCGAAGCCGTAGAGGTGGACGCGGACACCGGCGTTGGCGGCCTCCTGCACACCCGGAATCATGTCGGCATCACCGGAGACGAGCACGATGTCTGAGCACTGGCCCCGCACGCCCGCCAGGACCAGGTCGGCCACCAGGCGGGTGTCGACGGCCTTCTGCGTACGACGCTCTCCCCATTCAATCAGCTGGCCAGCGCGCAGCTGCACACCGTCGCAGGTGCGCAGGGCGCGTTGGTAACGGTGGGGTCCGGAGTCGGGGATCCCGTCGTACCACATCTGTCTCTGTACAGGCTGTTTGAGTTGTTGTTCTATCATCCTTCCTAAAACCCCGACTACCTCGGGGAGGTCGATTTCTAATTGGGCGCGTGCGCCTGTCTCCCAAGAGTTGTAAAAGCTTGCGAGGAGGTACGACGTGTCCACGAATATCTGTGTGCGTTCAAGCATGGCTCCTAATTCCGATTCTGTTGAGTTATAAATCTGTTTACTTAAGCATGCCTTATTCAGTAAATTTGCGTCTATTTGCAGTGGATAAACAGCGGTTGGGTTTTTCAAAGCATGTGAAAGCATGTCGCGGCAGCGGCCGTCAGTGCTTGTGGAGGGCCGGAGACAGATCTAGGGTTAGTTACATGAGTAACCAACCAGTGAGGCGGTTGCGGTGACCGATGGATGAGAACAATGCCCCACTCTTCCGACAGATTGCACTGTTATTAGAAGACACCATCGTGGACGGATCCCTGAAGGTGGGGGAACAGGCCCCCTCGATGAATGAGTTGGCCGGCTTCCACCGGATCAACCCGGCAACCGCCCGCAGGGGACTGTCCCTCCTCATTGATTCCGGCGTTCTTGAGAAGAGGCGGGGTATCGGCATGTTTGTCACCGAAGGGGCGCGCGACCTCATCCTCCAGCGCCGTCAACGGGAATTTGCCGCTACATACGTAGTGCCGCTTGTCGACGAGGCCACCAAGCTCGGCATCTCCCGACAAGGTGTCCAGACCCTGTTTGAACAGGTCGCGGAAAGCAGGGGACTCTATAAATGATGGTCAGAGGCGAAGTGCCTGCTGGTCGGTTCGTCGGTTTAGTGCTGTGAGCTGGTGGTTTGTGGGTTGTCGGTGGGGTGTGTAGATTAATACCAGTCAGCGCGACCGACAACGCCCCATCCAGTCAACTACTGGAGTGTGCGGCGGTAGGACAACAGGTGCTGACCCCAACGACACCATCACATCGAAACCGAAACAGCGTTTTGACTTCGATGAGCACGGTGAGTAACGTTGATCAAGCTGCCAACGAGCACCAACCACCATAAAACGGTTTGTGTTTCAGGTGTGCGAATGTTGTTTGAGAACTCAATAGTGTGCCATTTATTTTTATGTTTGTCGT
>NZ_JACSPR010000033.1 GCF_014837045.1 Corynebacterium gallinarum | reverse complement strand
AGCTTCTACCTTACCCAACCCTTCGGGGCTGGTTCGCCTGCACTATTGATAGTTGGGTCCATGCCATACCCAATTTCAATGCGAGGAATCTCTTGACCACGGTTAAGCGCATGAACCGTGGTCTCCGGGTCTGCTTGGTATGCTGCGATCCACTTTTCACGCTGGTAGGCGTTGGCCTTACCCAGGCGGATAGCTTGATCGACTGTTTGCTCGGCGGCGAGTCGGTGTTCCTGCTTGTCCATCGTGAGTCCACGCTCGATGCTGCGCTTCATGTCCTTCCAGACATGGGCGTCGATGGTGACAGACTGTGGGGTAACAGCGGACGCGGCGATCTGCTCTTCAACCTTTTCAACCGATTGGTTGAGCTGCTCGGCCAGGGCGGTGATGGCGGCTACTGCATCATCTGGGGTGGCGTCTGGGGTAAGTCCCAGTGCGTCGGTGATGACGGCGTACTGCTCGAGGGTGAACATCACTCCTTCGGCCTGGGCGAGGTCCTGGGTATCATCGTCGAGGACTTCACCAGTGAGGGTGATCTTCTGGTTCAGGGGGCGATCTGGGGTGGTCATGATTGCTCCTTAGTTGGCCAGTGAGATCAGGGCGTC
>NZ_JACSPR010000032.1 GCF_014837045.1 Corynebacterium gallinarum | reverse complement strand
CGTGTTCAGACCCGTACCCAGATTGCAGCCCTGCAGCGCAAGCTTGGGGTTACCACCGTTTACGTCACCCACGACCAGACGGAGGCCTTGACCATGGGTGACCGCATCGCGGTGCTGAAGGATGGCTACCTGCAGCAGGTTGGCGCGCCCCGAGAGCTTTATGACCGCCCCGCCAACGTCTTCGTCGCCGGCTTCATCGGCTCCCCAGCCATGAACTTGGGCACCTTCTCGGTCAAGGATGGTGACGCTACCTCTGGTCACGCTCGCATCAAGCTTTCCCCGGAAACCCTCGCCGCCATGACGCCGGAGGATAATGGCCGCATCACCATTGGTTTCCGCCCGGAGGCACTGGAGATCATTCCGGAAGGCGAGTCCACCGATCTTTCCATCCCAATCAAGCTCGACTTCGTGGAGGAACTCGGTTCCGATTCCTTCCTCTACGGCAAGCTGGTAGGCGAGGGCGACCTTGGATCCTCCAGCGAGGATGTCCCCGAGTCCGGCCAAATCGTCGTCCGCGCTGCTCCGAACACCGCGCCTGCTCCGGGCAGTGTTTTCCACGCACGCATCGTGGAGGGCGGCCAGCACAACTTCTCGGCGTCGACTGGCAAGCACCTCCCTTAAGCCCGCGTACC
>NZ_JACSPR010000031.1 GCF_014837045.1 Corynebacterium gallinarum | reverse complement strand
ATTGAACAGGTAGTCAAGCCGCGCCTGGTTGCTGCTGGTGCTGACTTAAACCGGGTGTTCTTCCATGAGGTCACCACCGAGCGTGGCACCGAGGGCGCGCTACGTCTGCCCCAGGACATCCCCCTGCTGGCCGAGGCGATCAGGGACAACAACATCTCGTTCATGGTGCTCGACGCCGCCAAGTCTTCCATGGACCCGAAGCTCGACGGTTACCGCGATGATGATGTCCGCCAGTTCCTGGAGCCGTTGGTCAAACTGGCCGATGACTACGATGTCACCATCCTGGGATTGGTGCACTTCGGGAAACGGGATGGACGTGACACCGGCAAACTGCTGTTGGGATCTATCGCCTGGTCTCAGATCGCGCGCAGTGTGCTCTCCGCGGCCCAGGATGAGGACGGCACCCTGACGGTGACCAACACCAAGGCCAACCTCGCCAAGAGTGAAGTCTCCCGCCAGGCGTCCATCGTGGAAGTTGACGTTCCCCTCGATGACGGCACCGTGTCCACCATCGGCCGGATTGAGTGGGGGGACTTCACCACCACGTCGGCGGTGGAACTGCTCGACCGTTCCGAGGACCAGGACGTCGACGACCGCACCGACGCCGAAGCATGGCTAGAAGACTTCCTCACCGACAACGG
>NZ_JACSPR010000030.1 GCF_014837045.1 Corynebacterium gallinarum | reverse complement strand
GAAGGAGCATCATTCTGGGCCCATGTGTGCGCCAACCTGGCTACGCGCGGAGTCCAGGACGTGTTCATCGTGTGCTGTGATGGGCTCAAGGGCCTGCCGCAGGCGGTGGAGGCCACCTGGCCTGATTCCATGGTCCAGACCTGTGTCGTGCACCTGATCCGGGCAGCGAACCGGTGGATGGCCTACGGGGATCGCAAGGCCGTATCGGCGCAGTTGAGGAAGATCTACACCGCCCCCACCGAGGACACCGCACGCGCGGCGTTGGAGGAGTTTGAGACCTCTGAACTGGGGGTGAAGTACCCGCAATCAGCGAAGGTATGGCGTGATGCGTGGGATCGGTTTATCTCGTTTTTGCAGTTCCCGCCGATGGCCCGGAAGGTGATCTATACAACGAACTCGATTGAGTCGATGAACAATGAGCTGCGTAAAGCTACCCGGAATCGGGTGCAGTTCACCAATGATGACTCAGCGATCAAGACGTTGTGGTTGATGATCTGCAACATTGAGGACAAGCGGGCTGTGAAACGTGCCAAGCAGGGCAAACGCTCCGCAGCGACCAGTGGCAGGTTGATCGAGGGCACGAAGGTGACGAACTGGAAGCAGGCGATTAATCAGATGTCTGTGGCGTTCCCAGACCGCTTTGAGGCTTACCTTTAACTTTTAAATCCGGGAGCCCCACACACAAA
>NZ_JACSPR010000002.1 GCF_014837045.1 Corynebacterium gallinarum | reverse complement strand
GAGCAGACCAGGGCGATGATGACGGCGAACATCATCGATGCGGACGACGCTGCTGCGTCTGAGGTTATGCGGAGGGACGTGGCATGAACCAGTGTCGGCATTTAGCTCGTGATGGTCCTTGAGGTCGTTACGCTGCTTGTTTTATCGAAAGGGCAGATACACCACTTCCGCGGACTTGACCGTTTTCCCGTCCCGGTCGCCGTGTTCGTAACCGAGGTGGGCATCCATTTCCGCGTTCAAACCCCGGTTGATCGAGGCCTGTACCAGGCCTCTCACGAGGTCGTTGGCATCGGTGGTGGAGGTTCCAAGCTCGCCGATGAGCTTCGCCATTTCGGGATTGGCGAGCAGTTTCTCTTCGATTGCTTTGATCCGTGCGGAATCTTCTGGGTTTCGTCGTGCCACGGTAGTCATTGTGGTTCATCTCCTTGATGTGTGGGGAATCCCTCACACACAAAGTATTAAACACTCTCCAACAAAACCGTGACGGTTCACTCTCCAATGACGAAACACACCGCTACCTCATAAGCCTACTTTTCCACGCTTGGCATCATAACTCCTCGCGGTAAAAATCGCGAGGAATATCTGGATAAGAAGCATTCCTGCCATTGATAGACTAAGCCCCCAAACAGCTAGCAGAATGTCTGACTTTAGCGAATAGATAACTATAAGGGGTACTAACATATAAAAGACTGCGAAAGTTAACAAACGACCCTGAGTTTGAGTAACAATGAAAATATTAGCCAGAGGTGATGTAACAACATTTAAGTATAACCACGGCACTAGAGCCTGTGCAAAGTAACCACTAAGTTCCCATCCCGATCCGAGTAGCATTGGAAAAAGTTGGGGACTTATTAGAAACACAAGTAGAAACGGGAAAAAAGCGAGCAGCAACCCTTTCCTAACAATAGTTAAAACCATTGGATACAAATATCCACGACCCTCGTGTGCCATTTTCTGCAAAAACACTTGCGATATAGCTTGGGAAAATAATCCAACCGGTGCTTGAACACCCCGCAATGCCATAGAAAACTGCCCAAGAGATGAGGCAGAAACCGAGGCGATAATAAAATTTAGCCCATTCATCCGCACACTATCCACCAAGGCATTTGGCCCATTGACCAATGGCATCTTGATGTATTTGCGCATCAGCTTTCTCGCATCACCAAAATGTAGTATCTGTTGACTAATTCCTAACCCTTGCTGTGAAATTAAGAAAATCACTGCAAGGGCTTGCCCGGAAATGAGACCCAGTAGCAGGCTCGTTAAATCATTTGAAATAAAAATTCCGAACAATACTTGAAATACCAGAACTGATGTACTTAGAATCACCTTATTAATACTCTGGATTTTGAATTTTTTCTGCCGAGTATACCAATAATTCATGATATTCATAAAACCGCTCAAGAAAATGAGAGCTGAAATCCCAGGCAACCACTGCCTATAGCCTTCAAGGTTGAACAGAGAAGATACAGGGTGCATGAAGAGGAATAAAAATATGCAGCTCGCTACTGATGTTACGATGACGATCCATTGAGCCAGCGCCTTAATTTTTACTGCTTCACTTGCATCGGTCGGCAATATGATAGCCAATTCATAGCGGCCTGCTGCGAAGACCGAAAAAATCGAAGCGGCCGATACATATACCGCTAATAGTCCGACTGCAACCGGATCATAGACACGGCTAAGAATAGGTATACCAATAACATTTACCATTTGAGCAATGGAAGTACCCGTAACAAGAGTCGCAATGCTCTTCGATGTATCATTGAGTCGAAACTTTAAAGGAACCTTCACGGACTATCTTCTGATCTTTCTATTTGCAGTGATGAAAGAAAAATCTCAAACTGAAATATTTCGTTAACCAATTACAGTAAGTGGTTCCGTCTGGCCCGGCCACATAGACATAGAAATCTAATTAAGAAACAGGCATCAGCATTGCTAGATCCAACTTTCCGATTACTATTGTCTACCTGAACGTAAACTATAATAATCGAGATACTTGGGTCGAACCTGCGGAAGATTAGAGACGGTTAGAGAGTGGTTTTCAGAATAACAATACACGGGCCCGACCCCCGGATAGTAGACACGGAGGATTTAATCAGGAAGTAGATTTCAGGATAACAGAACCGCGCTCCTCAAACACCACAGGAGCCAGATATTTACACCAGGAATGCCGGCGCACCGTGTTGTAGCGGGTACACCAGCGGAAAACATTCCGGCGACAGAGCAACTGGTTCGCAAACGTCTTGGAATCCTGAAGAACTTCCCGCTTCATCGCCGCATTGAATGACTCCGCAAGCGCGTTATCCGCACTGGTACCAATTGATCCCATTGATTGCTGGATCCCTAATTCTGTGCAGGTGAATATTTGCGCCTATGGGAGCCACACGTTCGTGTCCTTGGGAGCCAGCGATGGTGCGGATGAGAGCCAGCAGTGGTGTCGCCCGGATCCACTACCGCTCCCCGGGGAACTACATGGAGTAGCTTCACCGTCACGCCGCCTTTTCGCGGCTGAATGCACAGCGGCACTGCTGTTGCGCACAACGCTGCGATTACCCCTTCTGGCAGCCCACTCCGGTGAAGGCGACGTACACGCTTCGACAGGATGAAATCGGCTATAAAGAATAATCCCTTGAAGTCATCTGCCTCTCATGTGATGGTGGGGGGCTTAAAAGTGGTGGTTCTGCCCGACACCATGAATGGCTCCCAACGAGATCAACAGCGCTTCGGCCACGTGGCTCCCAAACACGCCATCACTGGTTCTCATAACCGCGAATATTCAATCTACAGATTTTTCTCGTAAATTTCGGTGATAAAAGCTGCAGAGTCCTTAGCATCATAACCAGCTTCCCGAAGAAGCTGGGCACCTTTAATATTTCTCTTAAATGTAGAGCTCTCAATTGCTTTCGCCCAATCATCGACTGGATCCTGTAATGACTTAAAATTAATTAAATTTTCAACCACCTGTGCCTCAGGTGGAACTCCAGTGCTTACAAGGGAAGGCAACCCGTTGGCTTGTGATTCTAACAATGTGAGTGGGAGGCCCTCCGAAAATGATGGAAGCATCAAAAGATCTGCAGCACTGTAGAGGTCGGACATATCATTCCTTAACCCTAAAAACCTTATGCTACGTTCAACGCTAAGGCGCTGAGCTAGGTCTGAGATGCCCTGTTGCAGGGGGCCGTCTCCAATCAGGAGCAAAATGGCATGCGGTTGCAGGGTCAAATATTTTGCAAATATAGTTATTAAAAATTTATGATTTTTTACCTCAACAAACCTTCCTACATGCATTAGAACGGGTGCATTGTCGTCTAATCCGAAATAGCTCCGTTTGATTGCTCTGCTTGATTGGGAGAATTCAAATTCAGATATGTTGATCCCGTTCTTAACCAGCTGGAAATCTTTATTGCGGAAAAATGCTTTTCCGGCGTCCATTCCACATGCTATGCGTAAGGTAGAAAAGGCCATAATGAAAGATCGAGACAAGCTAACATATGCTTGCCGAGGAATGCTTGCGCCAAGCTCATCTCGAGTGCTATGAGAATGCATGATCCTCAAAGGGGCTCTTTCGAGCCATCCAGCAAATAGTGCAAAGCTTGATGCCAGATAGAGATGGGCATGTACGATTTGCACATCGTATTCTCGGATAATATGACGGATTTTTTGGACGTATCGAACCACTCCCACTTCTTTAATGCTAGGAATATTAATAATCTTTCCACCGAGGGCATTCACCTCTTGGGCGTGATCCCAAGTTTTCTCGCCGTGGCACAAAAATAAGAATTCAAACCGGTCTGGGTCAATGTTTCGAAGAATCCCCATTAAGAAAGATTGAACACCACCCTTGTCCATACTTCCAACGACATGAAGGACACGGATTCGTGAAGGGTCCAGCAAAATTTCTCCCTAGATTCAATAATTTCAAATAGCTTCATCACACCCGCAAACTGAGCAGGTATCATACTGTTTAAGTGTCTATGTCAATTTTACCGAAACCTAAGGTACGATAACCAGCTCGTCTTCTGTCACGCCGATTGAAAGATATGGCATATGAGCCCATATCAAGCGATGTCTCTTCCCAGGTGAATATGATCATCATTATTGCTAGCTCATTCGACACATATAGGTTGCCCGCAGCTACAATCCCAGGCTACCAACGATCTTGAACTTTATCTGTATGAGCTGTGTGCGCTGGATGTTAATCTCTGTCAAATAGGTCGCGAGAGTACACGTGGTCAGATACGTCTTGCAGTTCGGCAGTTAGACGGTTTGCGATTATTAAATCGCACTGAGCTTTGAATTGATCGAGATCTTGAATGACTGGAGAGTTATAGAAAGAATCTCCATCAAAGTTCGGTTCATACACGATGATAGGAATACCTTTAGCTTTAAGTCTTTTCATGATCCCTTGAACTGAGGAAGACCGGAAGTTGTCTGAACCCGATTTCATTACGAGGCGGTAAATGCCTACAGTGTCAGGTTTTTTGCGCAGGATGTCTTCAGCAATGAAGTCTTTCCTGGTTCTATTTGCGGCGACAACTGCGGAAATGAGGTTTTGAGGGACATCTTTATAATTTGCTAAGAGTTGTTTTGAATCTTTTGGCAAACAATAACCACCATAGCCAAATGAGGGATTATTGTAGTGATTACCTATTCGAGGATCGAGTCCCACGCCCTCGATAATTTGCTTTGTGTCAAGGTTGCGGACGGCTGAATAAGTATCCAGTTCGTTAAAAAAAGCTACGCGAAGCGCGAGATATGTGTTGGCGAATAATTTTATTGCTTCTGCCTCCGTAGGGTCGGTCAGAAGTACTGGAACCTCGGCCAGCTCTGCACCTTCTTTGAGGAGGTTGGCAAAAACTTGCCCCGAGTTAGATCGATCGCCTACGACGATTCTAGAGGGATACAGATTGTCATAAAAGGCACGCCCCTCGCGAAGGAACTCAGGTGAGAACATTATTTTCGCACGGGGGTTGGCCTGTCGGAGTTCTTCAGTATAACCGACCGGGATGGTCGACTTGATGACAATCTGTGCCGATGGATTGACTGAAAGAACCGTAGAAACTGCGTTTTCCACGCTGCTGGTATCGAAGAAATTGGTAGCGGGATCGTAATTAGTAGGTGTAGCAACCACTACAAACTCAGCTCCGCTATAGGCGACTTCTGGGTCAATTGTTGCAGATAAATTTGACGGTTTAGAAGCCAGGTATTCTTCAAGTTCTTTGTCTTTGATGGGGGACTCAAATTTATTTACCGCCGTGACTCGAGATTCATCGATGTCAAGTGCGATTACCTGGTGGTTCTTGGAAAATAGGGCGGCATTAGACATGCCTACATAACCCAGACCAGCTACTGCAATTTTCAAGGGACCCTCTGCCTCCATTTAATAAACTACTAGGCGAAATCGTATGTTTCGACGCAGTAGAAGATAGAAAATAGTTTTATGTTACCTGTAAAGACATCCGGCATTGCCGAGAAGGTCAGGTCGCGAAGAATTCTGTGTAACGACCTTTACTCCTGCAATCAGACCATTCGTGTAGATGGAATCTAAGCAACTCTCAACGGCCAGTACATCTAGGATGCATGAAAATAGAAAGAAAATTGTTTACAGCCGGTGCCGGGCGAAATTTTAACAGTAAGCTGACAATCTTTCTCAGTATTTCGAAACTGTTAACATTTATCCCAGATTCTGCGTTACATCTTTTAGAAGTTGATTTAATTCCATGTTGCGATGAAACTCAACTTGACTCTGCAAAAGAGCTGCCTTTCGAGTCAGCTAGAACGAAGGACAAAGAATGCCAATTCATGAACAGATTATCTTTTTCATAAACAGGACCTGACCCCCCGTTTGGTAGACACCTGATATCCCAGCATTCTGGGACAGAAAGGTAATCTGCCACCATGCCAAGCAAGACCTACACAGAGGAGTTCAAGCGCGACGGAAGTCGCCTGGTATGAGAACTCCCCGGGCACCTCGATCCAGATCATCGCCACCGACCTTGGGGTCAACCGCACCACGTTGGCGAACTGGGTGAAAAAATACGGCACTGCCACTCCCACCGAAACTCCCTCGTCAGCCTCTATAACCGAGGCTGAGCGGATCCGGCAGCTGGAACGAGAAAACGCCCGGTTACGAGAAGAACGTGACATCGTGGCGAAAGGCCGCTAAATATTTCCCGGCAAGAGACGAGACTTCTGACCGTGTTTGAAGGTTCGTTGATGACACCTCCAAGACCTATTCGGTTAAGCGGTTATGTGAGGTCCTCAAACTCAACAGGTCCTCCTTTTACAAATGGAAAAACAGCAGCTCAGCACACAGGAAACGACTCATCTCTGACGCCATCCTCGGTGCCCGGGTCGCAACCGTGTTCACGAAAGAACGCGGTTGTTACGGTGCCAAGCGGATTACCGCCGAACTCAAAGACCAGATAGATCATGACCCCGTAAATCACAAGCGGGTCGCCCGGGTAATGCGCTCGTTGAAGCTGTTTGGCTACGACCGAAGAAACGCAAGGTCACCACCACTGTGTCCGATCAGAAGAAACCAGTGTTCCCTGACCTTGTCGGCCGGAAATTCACCGCCGACAAGCCAAACTGGCTCTACGTCGGCGACATCACCTACCTGCCGATTGCTGATGGGTCGAATATGTACCTGGCTCAGGAGTCATTGACTGTTATTCTTAGCAAGGTTGGTGGGTTTTTCTATCGCGGATCACATGGGTGACGTACTTGGTTCAGGACGCGCTGCTGATGGCCAAGGGCCAGCGTGGAGACCTCAAGGGCGCGATTTTTTAACGAAGATCACGGAAGTGTTTACACTTCTCATGCGTTCCAGGACACCTGCAAGGAATTAGGGGTCGAGGGCAGTCAATGGGATCAATCGGCACCAGTGCGGACAACGCTTTGGCGGAGTCTTTCAATGCCGCGCTGAAGCGGGAAGTTCTCCAGGAGTCCAAGACGTTTGCGAACCAGTTGCTCTGTCGCCGGGACGTCTTGAAGCTGGTGCACGCAGTTCACAACACGGTGCGCCGGCATTCCTGGTGTAAATATCTGGCTCCTGTGGTGTTTGAGGAGCGTCGTCCTGCTATTTTGAACTCTGTTTCCTGATTAAAATCTCTGTGTCTACTATCCGGGGGTCGGGCCCGTTCTCAGATCGTGCTTCATCACCCGTGTGTTTGCTCTCTCTAGGATGCTCATGCGGGTGTTCTCGATTTTAAGGTCACGGTTTAGAGGATGAACTGCCCCCAGATGGACGACAATGCAACTCTGAACACGTATTGTTGAAACCGTGACTGAACATTATGACGTAGTAGTACTCGGAGCTGGCCCCGGTGGCTATGTCTCCGCCATCCGTGCGGCCCAGCTTGGCAAGAAGGTTGCGGTTATTGAGAAGCAGTATTGGGGAGGTGTCTGCCTGAATGTGGGCTGTATCCCCTCCAAGGCGCTGATCAAGAACGCTGAGATCGCCCACATCTTCACACACGAGAAGAAGACCTTCGGTATCAAGGGCGAGGTCACCTTCAACTACGAGGACGCGCACAAGCGTTCTCGCGGTGTATCCGACAAGATCGTCGGTGGCGTCCATTACCTGATGAAGAAGAACAAGATCACGGAGATCGACGGCTTTGGCACCTTCAAGGACGCTAAGACCATCGAGGTAACCGATGGTAAGGACGCCGGCAAGACCGTCACCTTCGATGACTGCATCATCGCCACAGGTTCCGTGGTCAACTCCCTCCGTGGTGTCGAGTTCTCTGAGAACGTGGTCTCCTACGAGGAGCAGATCCTCAACCCCGTTGCCCCTAAGAAGATGGTCATCGTCGGTGCGGGTGCCATCGGCATGGAGTTTGCCTACGTGCTGGGCAACTACGGAGTTGACGTGACCGTCATCGAGTTCATGGACCGCGTTCTGCCGAACGAAGACCCAGAGGTGTCCAAGGTCATCGCCAAGGCCTACAAGAAGATGGGTGTGAAGCTCCTTCCAGGCCACGCCACCACCGCGGTGCGTGACAACGGCGATTCCGTCGAGGTTGATTATCAGAAGAAGGGTTCCGACAAGACCGAGACCCTCACCGTCGACCGTGTCCTGGTCTCTGTTGGCTTCCGTCCCCGTGTGGAGGGCTTCGGCCTGGAGAACACCGGTGTCAAGCTCACCGAGCGCGGTGCCATCGACATCGATGATTACATGCGCACCAACGTCGACGGCATCTACGCCATCGGTGATGTTACCGCCAAGCTGCAGCTGGCTCACGTCGCTGAGGCTCAGGGCATTGTTGCCGCCGAGACCATCGCCGGTGCCGAAACCCAGCCGCTGGGTGACTACATGATGATGCCACGCGCCACCTTCTGTAACCCACAGGTGGCCTCCTTCGGGTACACCGAGGAGCAGGCCAAGGAGAAGTGGCCGGATCGCGAGATCAAGGTCGCGTCCTTCCCGTTCTCCGCAAACGGCAAGGCTGTCGGCCTAGCTGAAACCGATGGTTTCGCCAAGATCGTCGCCGATGCCGAGTTCGGTGAGCTGCTGGGCGGCCACCTCGTTGGTGCCAACGCCTCCGAACTGCTCAACGAGCTTGTCCTGGCGCAGAACTGGGATCTCACCACCGATGAAATCGGACGCAGCGTCCACATCCACCCGACCCTGTCGGAAGCTGTCAAGGAAGCTGCCCACGGTATCAGCGGCCACATGATCAACTTCTAAACCTTTCTTCAACAGCGATAAAGCTCCTTTCCAGCCATGGCCGGAAAGGAGCTTTATTCTTGTGGTTAAAATTTCCCCTTATGGCGAAGAAGATCGACAACAGCTCTGCTACCCCCGCATTGGTGAAGCTCACCGCGGAGCAGATCCCCTACGCGTTGGATATCCATGATGTTGATCCGAAATCTGACAAAGGCTTCGCCCTGGATTCCGCAGGAGCAATGGGTGTGGATCCAGCCAGTGTGTTCAAGACCCTCATGGCAGAGATCGATGGGGAACATGTGGTGACTATCGTGCCGGCCACCACCACGCTCAATCTCAAGGCCCTAGCCAAGGCGGGTGGTGGGAAGCGTGCAGAGATGATGGACCGCTCCCGTGCCCAGGTGGTCACCGGTTATGTACCGGGTGGTATTTCACCTATTGGTCAGAAGCATCCCCACCGGGTGTTCCTGGATGAATCCGCCATCCTGCAGGAGAAGATCTACGTTAGCGCCGGGCGGCGGGGATGGTCATTGATCATGACACCCGATGATGTCCTGGGTGCCACCGGTGGGCAGTACGCGGATATTGCAGATCATTCTTAAAGGGAAAGATCTGTCGATATGAGGTGATGCGTCGATAAGCGCCTTGGCGGTGAGCGTGGATGACGGATCACTGTGTGATGTCATGCGGAGAAATGGGGAGTTTCCTCCGCAGTGTGGATATATTAAAAACAAATGGAAAATAGAACACTTGATGCCGGTGGCAGTGCGGGGGAATCCGGCACGCATCGCCTTATCACCTGGTTACAGAACAGGCGCCTGATGTGGATCCCAGCTCTGGCGGTCCTCCTTGTAGTCGCCCTCATCATTGGACTGACTTTCGCGTTCAATTTTTCCAATGATGAAGAACCCACAGACGATGTCAGCAGAAGTGAGTCGCCTGTTCTGAAGCCTTCAGAAGAGCCTGATGAGACTTTGGATTCAGATGGCGATGGCATACCTGATGTTGTGGAGCTCGCCGGGTGGAAGACAGCAGGTGGTGAGATCTACCGCACAGACCCTAATGAGGCTGATACTGATTCCGATGGTCTAAGCGATAGCGAAGAAGCAGGGGAATTGATATCCGGTAAGGGCCTGGATGCTGTTTACGCGGGTTTCACTAATCCGACTGAGGCTGATTCTGATGGGGATGGTCTCGATGACGGGGTAGAAGCCCTGGGATGGATGACGAAACGTAATGAATCCTTCACCACGGATCCCATGAACCCGGATAGTGACGGGGATGGATTGGCAGATGGTATCGAGGCCGGTGAGCCTTCGGAAAATGATGTCAGAGAAATTCTGTACTCCGGTTTCTCCAATCCACTTATGAAAGATTCCGATGGGGATGAAATATCAGACCTTGAGGAGGCGGATGCTCTGACAAACCCCTATTCCAAGGACTCTGATGGGGATGGGTTATCTGATTTCGACGAGGTGCGATTGACCGGGACTGATCCGAATGCGAAGGATACAGACGGTGATGGCCTCAATGACAGTTTTGAGGAAAGGAATAGATCTGCAAGGTCCCTGGACCCACTGTTTCATGATGAGCAGGTCTCCAGATGGGATTACGCTGCTGACTTCGCGAAAGGTGTCTTTGCTGGCGATATGAGCTCTGCTGATTCAGTGGCGTGGCTCGCGGGAAATATTTCTGCCACGGGTGTTAGTTTAATTCCTGGTTTGGGGTGGTCCCTGGGTGCAGTTGGTGATCTCAGGGACGCAATTGTCGCCTTTATACAGAAGGACTGGGTGAGTGCCACTTTCAGTTTGATGGGCATAGTTCCCTATGGAGGAGATACCGCTGGTCTTATTAGAAAGGTCACTAAATTTGTGGACAAGAACCCGACGCTGGTTGCGAAGGTAGGCGGAACCATCATGGATTATAAATACCTTCCTGAACACATGAAGCTCACGTTATCCAAAAGCATCTGGAAGGAGTGGGATTCGCTGATACGAGATGGCGCGACACAGAATGCTCTGAAATTTTTGCAGGTCAGTGGGCGAATGAATCTGGATGAAATCGCTGCCACGCTGGAACGTGCCGGGCATGTCCTCGACGCCACAGCACCATTGATGGACGACGTGGGATCAGGTGAGAAACATATGGAAAAACACCTCCGGGATGCGACGGAAGAGATTCACATTCGACAGGTGTTGCCGGTCAGGGAATGTTCTGACTGTGGGGTGTCAGTCCGGATGCTTGATGTGGTTGCAGATGGGGTTGCCCATGAAGCAAAGACTGGTTATACGGTGATGACCTCTGCCGTGCAGGCTCAGATCCATGCCGATGCATATCTGATGAACGAGGCTGAGGTGGATGGTGTCCACTGGCATTTCTACACCAGCGGACATACTAATCAGCTCGGGGCCAGTAAAGAGGTGCTGGACATGCTGGAGAAAAACGACATCGCCTATACAATCCACCTCCCTCTGGTTGAATAGTCCGTCTCCCACCGGGGTTTTAACCCCGGCCTCAAACGGGTGGCGTGCGGTAGGGGAGCGTCGACAAGCATCGTCTAGTATGGCGCCACCGTGGACTCGTGGGCGTCGATGTCGATGCGCTTGTGCACAGATGGGAAGGCGCGCTGGGCGCAGTTCTCCCGGGTGCATACGCGGCAACCGGAACCAATGGGGGTGGCGGTGGACAGGTCTAGCAGGTTGAAGCCGCGGGAGTAGATGGTGCGGTCGGCGTGGCGGGCCTCGCAACCAAGACCAATGGCAAAGAGTTTGCCGGTGTCGCCGAAGCGGGCCTCATGGTGGCGCACGGTGCGGGAGATCCACAGGTAGTTTCTGCCATCGGGCATCTGCGCGAATTGGCGCAGCACCTGACCCGGGTTGGTGAAGGTCTCAAACACATTCCACAATGGGCAGGTACCGCCGTAGTGGGTGAAGTGGAAGCCGGTGGCGGATTGGCGTTTGGACATGTTGCCGGCCCTATCCACACGCACGAAGGTGAACGGGATGCCGCGCAGGTTGGGTCGCTGCAGGGTGGACAGGCGGTGCGCGGTGGTTTCATACCCCACGCCGAAGACCTGGCCCAAGTATTCAATGTCATAGCCGGAACGCTCGGCCTCGGAATGGAAGAGCTTGTAGGGCAGCATCACCGCGGCGGCGAAATAGGAGGCCACACCGCGGATGGCCAGGGTGCGGGCCTCCGGGGTGGTCCAGTGGCCATCATCAATGATGCCCTCGATGAGGTCATTGGCCTCCAGGTAACCGAGTTCCGTGGCCAAACGGAAGGCCTTCTGCCCGGGGTTGAGGCGGGCGTGGACGCTGAGCACCCGGGTCTCGGTGTTGAAGTGGTGGAGCACCCCGGATTCCTCCGTGGAGGTCTCGATGGTCACATTGTGATCCAGTTGGAGGCGCCGGGTGATGGCATCCTCCATGGCGCGGGCATCATAGGGCTGCCACCCGAGCTGGGCCGCGATCGCCTCCGCGCGCCGGTCCAGGGTGTCAAAGTAGTTCTGGCGCGCGTAGATGAAGTCACGGACCTCCTCATGCGGCATGCTCACGGCCTCGGCGATGGGGCGGCGTTCCTCCGGGGAGTTGTGCCGGTTGTCCACCGCGATGGAGAGCTTGTCACGCACATTGCGGTACCGGCGGTGCATCTCCACCATGGCGCGCGCCAATTGCGGATGGTTGTAGACCATCTCTGACAGTTCCTGCAGCTCGATGCTCGAGGGGTTGATCTCCCGGTCCAGCATGACATCCTGCACCTCGGCCAGCAGGCGGGAATCGTCATCGCGGGAGAAGAAGGTCGCATCCACGCCGAAGGCTTCGGTGATGCGCAGCAGTACAGGCACGGTCAGTGGTCTGACATCGTGTTCGATCTGATTCACATAACTTGCAGAAAGCCCCAGCGTGGCGGCGAGGGACGCCTGGCTGAGGTCGCGTTCCCGGCGCAGTTGGCGCAGCCTGGACCCTACATATGTCTTACCCATGGCATGACTATAGCGTGATTAGGGTCACCTTAACCATTCTTGGCACTGAGGTTTTGCAAACTTGTGTATTCGCTGTCCGAACATGGACGGGGTAGCGCGCCTGTTGGTGCCGGCTTCACTGTGGCGCATGCCCGCGCGCACCGGGGGAGCGGTCGGCAACTTTTCCCTGCATGGTGGGATTCCGGGGTGTCGGCGGGGGAGTGGCCGGTCCGGGGATGGGTGGGTGTGGGAAAAGTTCCCGGATTGGAGCGAAGGGGGTGCGACTAATCTTTTTGGTTGATACCAAACGGGGTTAATATCTTCCGCGAACACATGCCTGTGAGGAGTATCACTCGCCTGGGCAAATGTCAGCTGAGACCCACGTTTCCGCAGGTAGGCGGGGGTGGTCGGCATTGAGTCTAGGGTGCCACGAGGTGAGGCTTGCCTAAAAATGCCATATCGGGGGGTTTGAACCGGCCCCAGCATTCTCACAGCTGCCTGATCATAACTAGTTAAACGCAGAACGCTCGAAGTAGAGTGATCTCGACACTGGAGGTGCCATGACTGTTAGAAATCCCGACCGTGAGGCAATCCGTCACGGATACATTACGACGGAGGCGCTGCGTCAGCGCCCCGCATACCCGACATGGGCAATGAAGCTGACCATGGCCATCACCGGCCTGATCTTCGGTGGCTTCGTTCTCGTCCACATGATCGGAAACCTGAAATTCTTCATGCCGGATTATGGAGCCAACTCCACGCATCCGGGTGAACGCCAGATCGATGTGTACGGCTCGTTCCTGCGGGAGGTCGGCGAACCGCTCCTTCCGTACGAGTCCGTCCTCTGGATTCTGCGCATTATCCTGCTGGTTGCTCTCGTGCTGCACATCTACTGTGCATTCGCGCTGAACTCCCGCTCCCGCCATTCCCGTGGCAAGTTCAGCCGCACCGGAATGATGGGTGGATACAACACCTTCGCAACCCGCACCATGCTGGTCACCGGCATCGTGCTGCTTGCGTTCATCATCTTCCACATCCTGGACCTGACCGTCGGCGTCCAGCCGGCAGCATCCGATGTGTTCGAGCACGGCGCAGTTTACGCCAACCTGGTCGCCAGCTTCAGTCGCTGGCCTGTGGCTATCTGGTACATCATTGCCAACCTGGTGCTGTTCCTGCACCTGTCCCACGGTATCTGGGTTGCTGTCAGCGACCTCGGTATCACGGGCCGTCGCTGGAGGGCGATCCTGCTGGCAGTTGCATACATCGTCCCGGCACTGGTTCTGATCGGCAATGTCTCTATTCCGCTCGTGATCGCACTCGGCTGGATTAGCTAGGTAGAAGGTTAGGAATATATATGAGCATTCAAACTGACACGACTGAACGCCCGGAGTTCAACCACCCGGCGTCCATCCTTCCGGAGGTCACCCCAGGCACCGTCCTGGATGCACATGAGCCGGTCGGCGTGCCGATGAAGGACATGTGGGACTACAACAAGGACCACATGAACCTGGTCTCCCCACTGAACCGTCGCAAGTTCCGCGTCCTGGTTGTCGGCACCGGCCTGTCCGGTGGCGCCGCCGCCGCGGCACTCGGTGAACTCGGCTACGACGTGAAGGCGTTCACCTACCACGACGTCGCACGACGCGCCCACTCCATTGCCGCCCAGGGTGGCGTGAACTCCGCCCGTGGCAAGAAGGTGGACAATGACTCCGCCTACCGCCACGTCAAAGACACCGTCAAGGGTGGCGACTACCGCTGCCGCGAGTCCGACTGCTGGCGTCTGGCCATCGAGTCCGCCCGCGTCATCGACCACATGAACGCCATCGGTGCACCATTCGCCCGCGAATACGGCGGCACCCTGGCAACCCGTTCCTTCGGTGGTGTGCAGGTCTCCCGTACCTACTACACCCGTGGACAGACCGGTCAGCAGCTGCAGCTGGCCACCGCATCCGCACTGACCCGCCAGATCCACCTCGGTGGCGTCGAGATGTTCACTCACAGCGATGTGGTTGACGTCATCATCACCGAACGTCACGGTGAGAAGCGCTGCGAAGGCCTGATCATCCGCAACCTGATCACCGGCGAGCTCTCCGTCCACACCGGACACGCCGTGATCCTGGCCACCGGTGGCTACGGCAACGTGTACCACATGTCCACCCTGGCGAAGAACTCCAACGCCTCGGCCATGATGCGTGCCTATGAGGCCGGCGCCTACCTGGCGTCCCCGTCTTTCATCCAGTTCCACCCGACTGGCCTGCCGGTGAACTCCACCTGGCAGTCCAAGACCACCCTGATGTCGGAGTCGCTGCGTAACGACGGCCGCATCTGGTCCCCGAAGAACCCGAAGGACGAGCGCGACCCCAACTCCATCCCGGAGGAGGAGCGCGATTACTTCCTGGAGCGCCGCTACCCGGCATTCGGTAACCTCGTCCCCCGCGACGTGGCGTCCCGTGCGATCTCCCAGCAGATCAACGCCGGTCTCGGTGTCGGCCCGATGCACAACGCCGCCTACCTGGACTTCTCCGACGCCATCGAGCGCCTCGGCGTGGACACCATCCGCGAGCGTTACTCCAACCTGTTCGTCATGTACGAAGAGGCCATCGGTGAGGATCCCTACACCACCCCGATGCGTATTGCCCCGACCTGCCACTTCACCATGGGTGGCCTGTGGACCGACTTCAATGAGATGACGTCCATCCCGGGTCTGTTCGCAGCCGGTGAGGCATCCTGGACCTACCACGGTGCCAACCGCCTGGGTGCAAACTCCCTGCTCTCGGCATCGGTTGACGGCTGGTTCACCCTGCCGTTCACCATCCCGAACTACCTCGGCCCACTGCTGGGCCAGGAGCGCCTGGCAGAGGATGCACCTGAGGCACTGGCAGCACTCGAGCGCGCCCAGGCACGCATCGACCGCCTGATGAACATCAAGGGCGACAACCCACACGGACCTGAGTACTACCACCGCCAGCTCGGCGAGATCCTGTACTACTCCTGTGGTGTGTCCCGAAACATCAAGGACCTCCAGGACGGCATCGCCAAGATCCGCGCCCTCCGCGAGGATTTTTGGAACAACGTTCAGATCACCGGTACCCCGGAGGAGATGAACCAGGTCCTCGAAAACGCAGCACGCGTTGCCGACTACATCGACCTCGGTGAGCTCATGTGCGTCGACGCCCTCGACCGCGATGAGTCCTGTGGTGCACACTTCCGCGACGACCACCTCTCCGAGGACGGCGAAGCAGAACGTGACGATGAGAACTGGTGCTTCGTCTCCGCATGGGAGCCAGGCGAGAATGGAACCTTCATCCGCCACGCAGAGCCTCTGTTCTTCGAGTCCATCCCGCTGCAGACAAGGAACTACAAGTAATGAAACTGACACTTGAGATCTGGCGTCAGGCAGGTCCGACGGCAGAAGGAAAGTTCGAAACCGTCGAGGTCCCCGACGCAGTTGAGCAGATGTCCATCCTGGAGCTGCTCGACCACGTGAACAACCGCTTCATCGAGGAAGGCCGCGAGCCTTTCGCATTCGCCTCCGACTGCCGCGAAGGCATCTGTGGCACCTGTGGTCTGCTGGTCAACGGCCGCCCCCACGGCGCCGACCAGAACAAGCCCGCCTGTGCCCAGCGCCTGGTCAGCTACAACGATGGCGACGTGCTGAAGATCGAGCCGATGCGGTCTGCCGCATACCCGGTGATCAAGGACATGGTTGTCGACCGTTCCGCACTGGACCGCGTCGTCCAGCAGGGTGGTTACATCTCCGTCAACGCCGGTACCGCACCGGATGCTGACACCCTGCACCTCAACCATGAGGTCGCTGAGCTCGCTCTCGATCACGCAGCCTGCATCGGCTGTGGCGCCTGCGTCGCCGCCTGCCCGAACGGTGCAGCACACCTCTACACCGGTTCCAAGCTGGTCCACCTTTCCCTGCTGCCCCTGGGTAAGGAAGAGCGCGGCCTGCGAGCACGCAAGATGATCGATGAGATGGAGACCAACTTCGGTCACTGCTCCCTCTACGGCGAGTGCGCGGATGTCTGCCCTGCCGGCATCCCGCTGACTGCAGTGTCTGCCATCAACAAGGAACGTGCACGTGCGGCTTTCCGAGGCAAAGACAACTAAGCTAGAGTCCAGCTAAAGACCACACCGCAGTCCGCTTCAACGGCTTCATAACAACAAGAAAGACGAGTGAACGCCATGTCCGAATCTCACGCGAGTTATATCAAGGCAGCTCCTGAGCGTCTGAACTACATCGACGGGTACACCCCGGTGAGTTACACCGCCCCACACTCCTCCCTGGAGCGTGGCACCACGTGGACCGGCATGGGCCTGTTGCTGGTCTCCCTCGCTGGCCTTGGAGCCGTACTCTTCGGCCTCGGCGCCAACTCCGTTGGAACCCAGACCGAGAACTGGCTGCTCTACACCGTCATCGGTGCAGTGTTCTTCGTGATCACCGGTGTCATCGGTTCCGTGCTGATCTGGAAGGGTCGCGCACCGTACCGCAAGTACGTCAAGGAAACCGGTCGCGAGCACTAGAGCTTTTCTAGGCCAGACCTGCCGTTAAGGCACCTCCACCCACACCCGCTGCCCCCTCACTGCGAGGGGGGCAGCGGGTGTGGGCATTTCTGTGGGTGCTCACCTAAATTGGGTGCCATGTCCCATAACTTCCGCATGATCCAGATGGTGGTGATCGGCCTGATCACACTCCTGGTGGCCATCAGCCTGATCCGGTTCACCATGGGTATCTTCTCCGGGGAGGTGGAGGTGCGTGACCCGGTGATCGGGCCGGGCTCGGGATCGGTTTCTGATCCCACACCCACCAGCACAGTTCCTGCTTAAGCTGGCAGCGCCTCGCCCGCCACCACACGGAAGGCCCGGAACACCCCGTTCTTCCCCGGCCCAATGGTGGTGGAGTGTTCCATGTCCATCACATGGCTGCGGTCGGAGTAGGACAACAGGTATTCATCAAAGGCCGGCAGCAGGAGCTCCGGTTCCAAGGCCTGGCAGATCTCCGCGTCGGTCACATCCCGGGCCCAGGACGGCATCCACATGGACTCCCCGTGGGGGCCGGTCACGGGGTGGATCTCCCCGGACCTAGCTGCCAGCTCAAGGCCCCGACGCACCTGTGCTACCGTCAGCCCGGACCACCACTGCAGATCCTTCGCGGTGGCCGCACCGCGGGCCCGGACATAGCGCACGGTCATCTCCTCCAGGGCGGCATCGCCTTCCAATCCCAGCGACAACACACACACGCTGTCCAGCAACACGAAGGTGTCCTCCGCGCCCTGCGGTGGGCCCTGCACGATGGTGCCCTCACCCCCGAAATGGCGCAGCAGGTGCTGGCCGCGGTTCTCACTGGGATCCACGCCCACCGAGGCGAACAGTGCGTAGGCCTCGGTGCGGGGCACGGGCTGCTTGGCGCGCTCCGCGAGGATGTCGCGGGCACGGTCAACGGCGGCGCTATCAAGCCCGAGGCTGCTCCGACGCTTGGCGGAGGCGGCGAGGATGCGTGGGGAACACAGTAACGTCATCCAGCGCACGTCCTCCGCGGCGAGGAGGTGGTGGGTGCCGCGCTGGCTCCACGTGCGGATGAGCAGCGACGACCCGATGGCCTCGGCGGTACCGCCCTGGGTGCCGGAACGCAGATCAATGGCCATGCGGGATGCGGGGCGGTTCTGGGCCTGGGTGGCCAGCATGTGTTTGGTCACGCCCACCGCGGTGGTCGGGGTGTGGGGGCGTGCTGTGGAGGGGGCGAGCAGCTGCGCGATCAGGCGCACGCCGCGCAGGTGGTCCAGGGTGAGGTGAGCGGTCATGGCGCCCAGGATAGTGGCAGGCATCACGGAAAGGTTCGGGGAAGCTGGGGGAAGCCCCGGATACCGGGAGTGGGGCTAAGCGTCCATAATGGTGACATGGGAAAACACGAACTGCCCGAAACGGCCGGGCCCGCTGGCACGGTGGCCACCGTCCGCGAGCCGGAAAAAGATCCACTCGCGGTACCGGGGCCGTCGGCTGAGGTGGAGGCGCAGCGTCGAAAAGCACTGCGCAAGCACAAGGCATTCGCGCTCGGGCTGCTGATCTTCGCGGCCGCGGTCTATCTTGTCTGCCGGTATATCGAAACCCGCCCGGGGGAGACGGCCGCCTGGGTGGGGTTCGTGCGCGCGGCGTCGGAAGCTGGAATGATCGGCGGGCTGGCGGACTGGTTCGCGGTCACCGCGCTGTTTCGGCACCCCATGGGCCTGCCGATCCCGCACACCGCGCTGATCCGGAAGAAGAAGGATGAACTGGGTGTGGCGCTGAGCAGCTTCGTGGGGGAGAACTTCCTCAACGCCCAGCTGATCACGGAGAAGGTCCGCCAGGCGCAGATCCCGGAGCGGGCGGGGCAGTGGCTCGCGCAACCGGAGAACAGTGAGGTGGTGTCGCGGGAGGTGGGCAAACTGACGGCGAATGTGGTCAAGGCGATCGACCCGGAGGACGCGGAGGCGGTGATCAACTCCGCGCTGATCGACAAACTCGCCGAACCCGCGTGGGGGCCGCCACTCGGCAGGCTGCTCGACCAGCTCATCGCCGAGGGCAAGGCCGAACCCGTGGTGCAGCAGCTGACGGTGTGGCTGCACAAGAAGGCGCTCGGCTCGGAGGAGCTGATCGACCGCCTGCTCAATGAACGCCGCCCCATCTGGGCACCGAAATTTGTCAACGAGCTGGTCGGCGGGCGCGTCTACCGTGAACTCATCCAGTTCACCGAGGCCGTCTCCACCGACCCCAACCACGAGGCGCGCCAATCCATCCGCCGCTTCCTCACCAAACTGGCCTCCGACCTGCAGTACGACGCCGGCATGATCACTAAGGTCGAGGAGATCAAACACGACGTCATGGGCTCCGCGGCCGTCACCCAGGCCGCGCCGACCATCTGGGCGTCCGCGTCCACCTCGCTCATCGACGCCGCCTCCGACCCCGACTCCATGCTGCGCCGCAAGATCACCGAGCTCTCCGTGCGCTGGGGTGAGCGGGTGCTTAACGACGAAACCCTCCGCACCGACCTTGACAAGCGCCTCATGGGAGCCGCCACCTTCCTCGCCGACAACTACGCCCCCGAGGTCACCGGCATCATCTCCGAAACCATCGAACGCTGGGACGCCGACGAGGCCTCCGACAAGATCGAGCTGATGGTGGGCAAGGATCTGCAGTGGATCCGCGTCAACGGCACCGTTGTGGGTGCACTCGCCGGTCTGGCCATTTACACTGTGTCCCATCTGATGTTTGGTGCTTGATTCTTTTATATTCCGTGAGCGAAGGAAGAAATGATGAGCGACAAGGACAGCGTGCTGGGTAACCTAGGCGACCTCACCGGCCAGGTGGTGAAGAAGGTCCGCGAGGATGTCGCCTCTGACGGGAGGCTGGACAAGCTGAAGAAGGAAGCCAGCGAGGCCGTGGAAACCGCCAAAGGCGGAGACTACCTTGGGGCTGGCAAGGACTTTGCCAAGGACGCAGGCGAGTTCATCAAGGAGGTCGCCGGTTCCGTGAAGGCCGCGGTGGGTGAAGCCAAGGACACCGACGAGGCGTCTGCTGTGAAGAGCCGCCTGGCATCTGTGGTGGAGAGCTCCCGCGACAAACTCGATGACACCGTGGACAAGGTGCGGTCCAAGAAGGCCGCTGCGGGTGACGCTGAGGAAACGGCCGAATCTACAAATGACGCGGGAGACGATATCATCGACGGTGAAGTCGTCACCAACCCCGACGACCCGCACACCCCCAGCGCCTAGCACGAGGAAAGCACCACTCCACCATGGACCTGTCACTGCTCATCACCGCCACCGACTGGATCGTCCAGGGCATCTACCTGGTCATCGCCCTCTTCGGCTTCATCGGTGCCTTCATGGTGGCCACCACCCGCGAGGACGCCTTCGAGGTGGCCGGACGCCAGAGCAAATTGATCTGGGTCGCACTGCTCGGTGTTTCCGGTTTCGCGCTGTTGCTGGGCCTGCCGTTCTTGACCTGGGTGGGTATGGTGATTGTCGGTCTGTACTGGTGGGATGTGCGCCCCCAGATCCAGAACATCCTCAGTGGTAATGGTGGTTGGTAGCTATTAAAAGACCGGGACGTATATACGTCCCGGTCTTTCTAGTTTTCTCCATTCCACTTTGCTGATTTGGTGCGATTGCAGCGCCAGCAGAGGGTTTGAAGGTTATTGACGGTGGTCATTCCGCCTTTGGACAGTGGGCGGATGTGGTCAATTTCAAGCAGCAGGTTAGGTTCCTGCCTCGTGGAAAGTCCGCAATTCTGGCAGGAGTGCCCGTCGCGTTCCTTAATGTATTCGCGCAGCTTTTTGGTCATCAGAGCGCGTTGACCGGCAACGGACTGACGGAATTTAATTCTTTCCGACATCCATTCTGTTAAGGCATCAATTGTTTCAGACTTGAACTCAATGTCGGTTTGCTGTGAACTGTTACCTCCAGCACTGACATATTGGAAGGAATATGAGGGAAAGGGTATTTCAATCGGCACAAGATAAAAACCAAGTCTCTGGTAAAACTCCACCAAGAAATGAGATTTGATATATGACGGCGGATCTATGGACTGAATGACAGCAAGTTCCCGTTGATTAACATTGTCTACAGCGTTTTCGAGCCGTGACAAGTTTTCGCCGAACTTTTCAATACGAGCAAGGCTGTCTTCACTTACTTCAATATCAAAATATTTAACCACGTACTTGATCGGCTCTATTTCCGCATTGCGTACCGTTTGAAGGGAGCAATTGTGGACATTCGGTGCGCCGAGCGTGGCCACATTTCTATCGCGGCGATAGTTGTATTCGCTCGTATTGGTAGACGTGGCAAGGTGGGCATAACGACCAGAGTCGGATATTCCCAGAATGAATGAATCGTCGTGGAGGAGTTCGTCAGCATAGGCGACGATCTGGTTATGCTCCTCGGTAATACCTTCTAAAGCTACTTTATACTGCTGAAATTCCTGGCTGGCAAAATAGCGGCGCTTGAGAAAATATCTGATTATGGTCGGAGTTTTATAAAGGATAAACCCTACTAAGGCTACGGCCAGAATTTGTTGCCAATAGGTAACAAGCAGAGACACTGCGAATGCGAACAAGGTCAATAGCCCGAAGAGCCGCCACATAAGGTGCCCTTTCATCTCTTGGAACTGAAAATTACGTAATGGATATTATCAGCTTTTTGGGACTTGATTTACGTTAACTCTCCAGCAACTTCACACCTTAAGCTAATTCTCCGTTTAAGCGCGTGATGAATCTTGCTGGAAGTGGTGCACTTCACTTGGACATTTCAGAACGGTTAAATTCACCCAGTGCAATATTGCACTCGGTGCAAACTTTCACTAGGTTTACTGATGTGATCAGTACAGAACAACCCTCGCTACGCGAAATGAAGCGCCAACAGACCCTGGAGGCGATCGAAGACCACGCCACCAGCCTCGTGCTGGAGCGTGGGTTCGATGACGTCACTGTCGATGACATCTGTGCCGGGGCGGGGATCTCCAAGCGAACCTTCTTCAACTATGTGGAATCCAAGGAGGTCGCCGTCGTCGGCCCCGGCCCGCGGGTGCCCACCGAGGACGAACGCCAGGACTTCCTGGCTACCGAACACCCGGACCTGCTCCGCGCGGCCCTGGACCAGATGGTCTGCCTCTTCGGCGACCATGACGCCACCGGCCCCGGACTGACCGATGAGATCAGGCGCCGACGCAGGTGCATCCGCGCCGACCATCCCACCCTGGCCATGCAACACTTCGCCCGGATCCATGAAACCCGGGCAGCCCTCGAGGAGCTGGTTGCTAAGTATCTGCGCCGCTGGCCGGATGCCCGCCGGTTGGCGGATGCCCCGGAGGTGGAGGCCATCACCATCGTCGGTGTGCTCCTCACCGCCGTTCACCAGGGAAGCCGCGCCTGGCACGAGTCGGATAATGCAGCAGCCGCGGAGTTCGTGGACTGCTGCCACAAAGCCCTTAATAATATTTTTCTTCTCAAAGATGGATCGAATAAATGACGCAGATAGATAAGGAACGGGACATCGCTACAGCTAGTGCGCTGGATGCGGTGAATGCGACGTCGCAAAGCAGCGTTGTGCCGGAAGCCGCACAGACCGCGGCGAAGAAGAACCTCCCGCTGATCATCGCCGCTCTCATGCTGACGATGCTGCTCAGCGCCCTGGGCCAGACCATCTTCGGCGCGGCCCTCCCGACCATCGTCGGTGAACTCGGCGGTGTGAACCACATGTCCTGGGTGGTCACCGCCTTCCTGCTCGGCCAGACCATCTCACTGCCGATCTTCGGCAAGCTCGGCGATCAGTTCGGCCGCAAATACCTGTTCATGTTCTCCATCGCGCTGTTCGTGGTGGGCTCCGCCGTGGGCGCCATGGCCCAGAGCATGGCCGTGCTCATCGTCGCCCGCGCCATGCAGGGTGTCGCCGGCGGTGGCCTGATGATCCTCTCCCAGGCCATCCTCGCCGACGTCACCACCGCCCGTGAACGCGCCAAGTACATGGGCATCATGGGCTCCGTCTTCGGACTCAGCTCCGTACTCGGCCCGCTGCTCGGTGGCTGGTTCACCGACGGACCCGGCTGGCGCTGGGGACTGTGGTTCAACGTGCCATTGGGCATCGTCGCGCTGATCTCCATCGCGGCATTCCTCAAACTGCCGGTGCGTGCCCGGGGCAAGATCACCATCGACTGGCTGGGTGGTGTCTTCCTCGCGATCGCGACCACCGCCACCGTGCTCACCGTCACCTGGGGTGGCAATGAATACGACTGGGGCTCCCCGATGATCATCGGCATGATCATCACCGCCGTGGTGGCGACCGTGATTTTCGTGTTTGTCGAACGACGCGCCATCGACCCGCTGGTTCCGATGTTCCTGTTCCGCAACCGCAACTTCGTGCTCACCGCCGTCGCCGGTGTGGGCGTGGGCCTGTTCATGATGGGCACCCTGGCCTACATGCCGACCTACCTCCAGATGGTCCATGGACTCAACCCCACCGAAGCCGGCCTCATGCTCATCCCCATGATGATCGGTCTGATCGGCACCTCCACCATCGTCGGCTCGCTGGTATCCAAAACCGGTAAATACAAGTGGTACCCGTTCACCGGCATGCTCATCATGGTCGTCGCCCTGTTCCTACTGTCCACGCTCTCACCGGCCGACACCCTGGTGACCATCGGCATCTACTTCTTCATCTTCGGCTTCGGCCTGGGCATGGCGATGCAGATCCTCGTGCTCATCGTGCAGAACTCCTTCCCGATCGCCATCGTGGGCACCGCCACCGGCGCGAACAACTTCTTCCGCCAGATCGGTGGCGCCGTGGGCTCCGCCTTCATCGGTGGCCTGTTCACCAGCAACCTGATCAGCCGCTTCAACGAGAACGTGCCCGCCGCTGTCGCCTCGATGGGGGAGGAGGGCGCTGACTTCGCCGCCCGCATGGCCGATGGTTCCGCGATGCAGAACCTCACCCCGCAGATGCTGGAGACCCTGCCGGCCGTTATCCGCGATGCCATCCAGCTGGCCTACAACGACGCACTGACCCCAGTGTTCTTCATGCTGGTCCCCGTCGCCGTTCTGGCTGCCGTGCTGCTGTTCTTCATCAAGGAGGAGCACCTCAAGGAGACCATCGACTAGGTCTGCTTAACGATTTCGACACAGCCCCGCTGGAATGGCGGGGGTGTGTCGGGAAAGTCGAACTGAACTGCTGCGAAAACGTGAAAAATTCGACACAGACCGCCCGTTGGGTGCGGTGTGTGTCGAATTTTTGTTGGCCCACCTGTGAGCAGGCTTCTGGATGGGGTGGCAGGCTGAGTTGGTTTGTTCATGTGAACCTGGGGCGGAGATTGTTGCGCAATCGCAGGACCCTGGACTTCCGAATACGTTCCGAATAGTGTGGGGGTATGACTCTTGCGGCTAGTAATCCCCAGTGGACACGGCGCTCCTCAGATTTGAGTAAGCGACCGGCTGAGGTGTTCGCGGAGGCTGAGAACCACCCGGTCACAGTCACCCGTCGTGACGGCGAAGCATTGGTGCTGATGTCCCAGCGTGAAGCCGAAAGTCGCGCCCGCCTCCTCGCGCTTGCCGCGCGGTTGCTTACCGTCGCACTTGATGACACCGGAACCCTCACAGAGCGCATGGCTAAAGCCTTTCCCTGGATGCTCGCACTGTCCGCGGAAGGTCGCGATGCCTGCGCCCGTGAGCTGGTGGACGCTGCACGTGCGTCATTTTCCACCGAACAGGGGCATCTCTTGTTCTCTGAGTTGACCTCGTGGAAAGAGACTGCCACGGCCCGCGCCGCAGGGTTGGGCAGAATCGAGCCGGAATGGCTCAGTGACGATGGCATCGTGGAACGTCCGTAACCGTGGTTGCTGCCAAGAAGGGGGAGTTAGTTCCCCGGCCACCAAAGAAGACTGAGTATGAAATTCGCTTCGCTTCCACCCAGGCGCGCAAAGGGTGGAATGATCTCAAGGCGACGATACCCAATCCTCTGACCCAAACGTGGGATTTCTTAACTCAGACGCCGCTCACCACGACCTCCACCAATTACAGATTAAAAGATGATCTCGGCACCATCCAGCGCAACGGGATCAGCTATGACCGATGGCAGCATAAACCTACGGCCAAGGGAACTGCACGTATCTAGTTCTATGTGGATGGGCGCACGGTATTCCTCGAACAGGTTCACACCAGCCATCCCAACGAAACCAAGTAGTGCCCGCTCAGGGGCCCTGCCAACCTACCGGGGTCGTGGACTCCGAAGGGGAGGCACGGTGCCTGCCGTAATTGCGACACACCTCGCTTCGAACAGCGGCGGTGTGTCGGAAAAGTCGAACTGAAGCGCCGGAAAATCGTGAAAATTTCGACACACCAGCCGCCGGAGACCCTGCCCGTGTCGAAAAATTCCTCCACCGGGAACAGCAGACAGCCCCGCCTGTGCACCATGAACGGTGAACGGGGCGGGGCTGTCGGCGCTGTCTGCGTAGAAAAAGCAGTTAGTCGAAGATCACCGTGCGGTTGCCGTAGACCAGGATGCGGTCCTCGAGGTGGAAGCGCAGGCCGCGGGCCAGCACCTGCTTCTCGGCGTCACGGCCCACGCGCTGCAGCTCGGTGGGGGAGTCCTTGTGGGTGACGCGGATGACGTCCTGTTCGATGATGGGGCCGTCATCCAGATCCGGGGTGGCGTAGTGGCAGGTCGCGCCGATCAGTTTCACACCACGGCTGTGCGCCTGGTGGTAGGGGCGTGCGCCCATGAAGGACGGCAGGAAGCTGTGGTGGATGTTGAGTACGCGCCCGGCCCACATTTCGCACAGGTCGGGTGGCAGGATCTGCATGAAGCGTGCCATAACGATGGCATCGGGGTTGAGCTCATTGACGATCTCCGCCACCGCATCGAAGGCACGGCGCTTGCCCACGGCGTCCTTGGGGAAGGGGATGTGGTGGAAGGGCACGCCGTGGTTCTTGGCGATGTACTCCAGATTGTCATGGTTTCCGATGACCGCGGCGACCTCCATGGGGTAGTCGTTCTCCGCGACGCGTCCCAGCAGGTCGTGGAGGCAGTGGCCCTCCTTGGACACGAGGATGACGGCCTTCTTCACCTGGGCGGTGTCGGTGAACTGCCAGCGGGCGCGGGGGCCGAATTCCTCCTCGGCGAAGGTGGCGAACTCCTCGCGCAGTTCCTCGATCTCCATGTCGATGGATTCGGCGCGCACGGCCTGGCGAGTGAAGAACCAGTTGCTGTCCGGGTCGGTGAAGTATCCGGCTTCGGTAATCCATCCTCCGCGTTCCGCGAGGAACGACGACAGCTTCGCCACGATTCCGGTGGAGTCGGGGCAGCCGAAGGTGAGCACATATTGGCGCTCTTCGGGCGCCGTGCCGGGACGGTTACGGATCTCAGTGAAACTCGGGGTCATTGCAGGGATTCTACTGCATGGCCAGGGCTTTACTAATCCGGGGTGGGCATCCGTCACTAGGCTGATGGGTATGACTATTACCCGGGCCGCGATGGCCTCGATTCTTGACTACACGTTGCTCGGCCCCGAGGTCACCACCGCGGACCTCCAGGCGCTTATCGACGATGCCCTCTCCCTCGGCGTCCCCACCATCTGCATCCCGCCGTCCATGATGAACGCCACCAAACGCGCCCAGGATTCGGGCCTGCGGATCGCCACCGTCGCCGGTTTCCCGCACGGTAAATCCAACCCGCTGGTCAAGGCCGCCGAGGCGCGCCTGGCGGTGCAGTACGGTGCCTCCGAGGTGGATGTGGTGCTGGATATCGCCGCGGTGAAGGCCGCTGATGATAACGCCCTGCTGGCGGAGATGGTCGCCATCCGCGAGGCGCTGGCCTCCCCGGTGACCCTGAAATTCATCGTGGAATCCGCGGTGGTGGATGATGTCGCCCTGGAGGTGGCCACCCACGCTGCGCGTGCCGCGGGAGCTGATTTCATCAAGACCTCCACCGGTTTCCACCCCGCCGGCGGTGCCACCGTGGAGGCCGTGCGCGTGCTGGCCGGTGCCGCCCAGGGGCAGATCGGTGTGAAAGCCTCCGGTGGTATCCGCACCTGGGATCAGGCCGTGGCCATGGTGGAGGCCGGCGCCACGCGCATCGGCACCTCCAATGCACGCGCGATCCTGGAGGGTGCGCCGGCATAACTGCAGGAGTTTGCGGGTGCGCCTATGACATGCCACACATTGTGCCCCTATGGGAGTGATAAGCAACACTTCGCATTGACTGCCTTTGGTAATACCTTTAAAATTAGTGGCATGACCACAGTTCCCGCCCTTACCCGTGAAGAGGCCCGCCAGATTGACGCCTGGTGGCGCGCCAACAACTACCTCACCGTCGGCCAGATCTACCTCAAGTCCAACCCCCTGCTGGAGCGTCCGCTCGTCGCCGACGATATCAAGCCCCGTCTCCTCGGCCACTGGGGCACCTCCCCGGGCCTGTCCTTCATCTACGCCCACCTCAACCGCCTAATCAAGCACACCGACCAGGACTTCATTTACATCACCGGCCCCGGCCACGGTGGCCCCGCGGTGGTGTCCGCCTCCTACCTGGAGGGTTCCTACACCGAGTGCTTCCCGCGCATCACCGGTGACGCCGACGGCCTGGCCAAGCTCTTCCGCCAGTTCTCCTCGCCGGGCGGCATCCCCTCCCATGCCTCGGTGACCACGCCAGGCTCCATCCACGAGGGCGGCGAGCTGGGTTACGCCCTGTCCCACGCCTTCGGTGCAGCCTTCGATAACCCGGATCTGATCGTCGCCGCCGTCGTCGGTGACGGCGAGGCGGAGACCGGTGCCCTCGAGGGGTCCTGGAAGTCCGTCTCCTTCCTCAACCCGGAGCATGACGGCACTGTCCTGCCGATCCTGCACCTCAACGGCGGCAAGATCGCCTCGCCCACCGTCCTGTCCCGCAAGGATCCCGATGAGGTCCAGGCCCTGCTGGAAGGCCATGGCTACGAGGTCATCTGGGTCGAGGGTGAGGATCTGCCGTGGATGCACGAGCGCTTCGCCAACGCCCTGACCTACGCCTACGACCGTATCAAGGCCATCCAGACCGAGGCCCGCTCCGAGAACTGGGACGGCGAACGCCCGGTGTGGCCGATGATCATCCTGCGCACCCCGAAGGGCTGGACCGGCCCCCACACCGTCGACCACAAGATCTACGAGGGCACCTGGCGCTCCCACCAGGTCCCGCTGGACGGCATGAGGGAAGACGACAAGCAGCTGCGCCTGCTGGAGGAGTGGCTGCGCTCCTACCGCCCGGAGGAGTTGTTCAACTCCGACGGCACCCTGACCGACCTGGTCAAGGCCAACAACCCGGAGGGTGAGCTGCGGATGTCAGCCAATCCACACGCCAACGGTGGCCTGTTGACCCAGGATCTCAAACTCCGTGACCTGAAGAACTACGAGCGCGAGGTCACCGGCGAGACCCGCGGCCGCGTCAAGGCCGAATCCACCCGCACCCTGGGTGAGATCATGCGGGATGCCTACGAGGACAACCCGGACAACTTCCGCCTGTTCTGCCCGGATGAGACGAACTCCAACCGCCTGGGCGCCGTCTTCGAGGTCTCGGACCGTACGTTCATGGAGCGCACCGACCTCATCGACGAGAAACTCTCCCGCAAGGGCCGCGTCATGGAGGTGCTGTCCGAGCATAACTGCCACGGCTGGCTCGACGGGTACAACCTCACCGGCCGCCACGGCCTGTACGCCTCCTATGAGGCCTTCGGCATGGTGTCCGCATCCATGACGATGCAGGCGGGCAAGTGGTTCCAGGAGGCCAACCACCTCGACTGGCGCGCCAAGACCCCCTCGCTGAACATCCTGTTGTCCTCCACCTGCTGGCGCAATGACCACAACGGTTTCTCCCACCAGGCCCCGGAACTGCTCAACGTCGTGCTCAACATGAACAAGGCGGTCGGCCGCATTTACCTGCCTGTCGACGCCAACTCCCTGGCCGTTGTCTCCGAGAAGATCTTCGCTGACAAGAACAAGGTCAACCTGGTCATCCAGGACAAGCAGCCACAGCTGCAGTACATGTCCCTGGATGAGGCCAAGGACCACGTCGGCCGCGGTTATGGCCGCTGGGACTGGGCCGGCACCGACGGCCTGGGCGATGAGAAGCCGGACATCGTCGTCGCTACCGCAGGTGATGTCGTCACCATGGAGGCGGTCGCCGCCGCGGAGATCGTCAAGAAGGCCCTGCCGGAGCTGAAGATCCGCTTCGTCAACGTCATCAATCTGATGACGCTGTACCGCCCGAAGGATCACCCGCACGGCATGAGCGAATCCGACTTCACCGAGATGTTCACCGATGATGTCGATGTCGTCTTTGCCTTCCACGGCTACCCGGGAGCAGTCCACCAGCTGGTCCACGGCCGCCCCGACGCCGACCGTTTCCGCGCCCGCGGTTTCCGGGAGGAGGGCACCACGACCACCCCGTTCGACATGGTCGTGCGCAACGGTGTCTCCCGCTACCACCTGGTCATGGACATCCTCAACAACGCCCGCAACGTGCCGGCCGGTGGCCTGGAGCTCTACAACTGGGCCCAGAAGCAGCTCGAGCGCCACGAGGAGTACATCGTCGAGCATCTCGAGGACATGCCCGAGGTCCGCAACTGGCTTCTCGGTGACTTCGAAGCCCCGGACCTGGAGCGCAAGCCCGCCTCCGACGCCCACGTCCAGCGCCCGCCGCTGCCGGAGCGCTAACACCCCCTGGCCCCTGCCCGGCAAACCCGGAGCGGGGGTTTTGGTCGTCGACAAGCTTGTCGACGGTCCCCTGTGGCGGAACTATACCCCCTGGGGTATGGTTTCTACCGTGGGGTCTCGATGGGGACCTCCGCTTCAGTGTGCATAACTGTTGAGAGAAGAGGCCCTCCTTGTCCACCCCTACCGACACCACCCGCAGATCAGATACCGCCGCCGTCACCCTGACCGCGGGGCTTGTCGCACTGCTGGTCCTCGTCTCCGCCATGCCCCCGCTGGGCACCGCCGCGTATCTCGCCGGCCTGCCCATGGCCGCTGAGGATCTCGGCATCACCACCGGTGCCGCCCAGCTCACCCTCACCGTCTACATCATCGGTCTGGCGCTCGGCCAGATCGTCATCGGGCCGCTGTCCGATAGGTTCGGCAGGCGACGTCCGCTACTGGTCGGCATCCTTGCCTTCGTGCTGTTCAGCATCTCCATCTCCTTTGCCCCCACCCTGGAGATCATGCTGGTCCTGCGCCTGTTCCAGGGTATTGCGGCCAGCTCCGGCATGGTGCTGGGACGTGCGATCGTCCATGACATGGTCCAGGGTGATCGCGCCGCACGTGCCCTCAACGTGATCACCGCCGCCGGCCTCATCGTCCCGGCCCTGGCACCGCTGCTGGGTTCGCTGATCCTCGCCTTCGGCACCTGGCGCACCATCTTCCTCGTGCTCGCAGGCCTGGGCGCGGTGGTCGGTGTGTGGAGTTTCATCCGCATCCCCGAAACCCACGGCGTGCGCGCGCAGAGTGGACCGGGCGGTCCCGGCAAACGCCCGGCGGCCACCCCGAACATGCTGCGCTTTGTCATGTACACCGCCGTGGTCAGTTTCTCCTTCATGGCGATGTATTCCTATGTCTCCTCCGCGCCGTTTGTGTTCCAGCAGCTTCACGGGTTCACGCCGGCAGGGTATGCCACCACCGGTGCTGTGCTCTCGCTGATCATGGCCGGTGTGGGTATCGCGGGTTCCCGGTTCATCGGCCGTGAGACCCCCTTGGGCACCTTCACCGCGGCGCGTGCCGTGGGCGCCGGCCTGGTGGTGCTGTTCTTCGGCGCGGTGCTGGTGCTTGCCACGGTGCTGTTTGAGCTGCATGTGGCCTGGTACATCGCAGCCCTGGCTGTGGCCGTTGCCCCGGTGGCATTGATCTCCGGTAGTGCGACCGCCCTGGCGATGGATTCCAGCCCCCTTCGCGGCGGTGCCTCCTCCGCGGTGATCGGATTCTCCCAATCGGTGCTCGGTGCCATGGCCCCACCACTGGTGGGCATCCTCGGTGTGGACGCCCGCCCCATGGCCGTGGTCTTCGTCGGTGCCGCGCTCCTCGGGCTCATCGCCGCGTGGATTGGGCGTCCCCGGGTCTAGCCACTAACCCTCCGAGCAGGCCAGGGTCTGATTGATCAGTTCAACCGGAGCACCCTGCGTGGCCATTGCTGCAGTGTCATAGCAGGGATAACCGGTGATACCGGTACGTCGTTTGGGGCGAGATCCTTCTGTTTGGTTTTATCTTTGTGCTCTTCTGGTTCGTGGATATTGTAATCCTCCACGTGGCAACGAGGGGGTTGATCTGAATGCTGGGAAATAGTAATCACCACTGCAGTCAGTTCAGTTTGTAGACGGTCAGGCAGATATTTTGGGCGCTATCGCTAAACGGGTTTTAGATATGCATGGAAGAGATCCCACTCAGAATATCTAGGTCATGGTGTTGGGTAGGTGGGGCCCAATGTAGCCGATGTATATATGGCCGTTAATGGCCATTGCATCGTAATAATGCATCCGTGGTGCCTGTCCGCCATCTTGGGCGAGGCGGAAATGAGCCTCCATGTAAATTTGCTCAGATGGATGGACTTCTTGGGGGACGTGGAGTTCACGGGCTCCCCTAAAACGTGAATTGTTGCCAACTGTTTTTGACTCTCGTGGGGCGTGATCAACCGCAAAAGTTTGTGCGATTTGATCATCTCTCAAATACCTTTCCACGCTGCCATATTTCTCATAATCTACCGCATAATCCTCCAGAGTCTGGAGCGCATTCCAGCAGCGCCTCGCGATTGTTGCGCTTGTTGGGCGATCATCAAGGGACTCAGTTGTTTTATGGTCGCCCGTAAATACTATATGCGGTAATTCATGTTCAATTCTGCCGAGGAGCTCTATGAGGGAGTCTGGGCTCACCGGTGGTGGGGAGTATGCTTCTTCAGGCAGATTGGCCTTCGATAACTCCTTGTAGAATTTACGGTTGAGTTCTTGGACTGAAAATAGAGAATCTTCCATCTCCGCGTATTCTCGGTTGAGGATTTTCAGGTCTTTTTCGTATTTCTGCGCCTTGTTTGCCTGAAGGAGAAATTTATTTCGGAGTTCTTGGATCTGGGAATCTGCATCGCTTCCTTTTTCGGCGAGCGAGACTAATGAGATCAACCCTTCTTCTGTGAGATCAATCCCGGTTGTTCCCAAATTGCTAATCTCCAAAATCTGCTGCAGCGTAGTAATCAAAGAATGCTGTGGAAGGGCTTTTTCCTCTATGGAGGTAAATTCGAAAGGGGCATGTTCGGGAACAGGTGGTGCAGGTTTAGGTGTAGGTTTGCTCTGTCTTTCGGGAACAGGTGGTGCAGGTTTAGGTATGGGCTTGCTCTGCGGTCCAAGGTCGCGACTCATGGCCTGGCGAAGTTCATCTGACCGCAGGGATTTTTGCTCAGGCCGAATATTGAAGATCTGGTCTACTTCTCGTGTTACTTCCAGATCGCCTAAACGAGAATCTGCCTCAATAAGAGTTTGCGGAAGTTTTACTCGTAATGACACGGAGCGTGCCATATAATATAACCGGTTTTGGAGCCGTCGCTGGGCTTGGGGGTCGCTAATGGCAGTAGCAATTTCGGCTTTGGAAAACCACCTATGGCGCCGTGGGTCGTCAACCTTATTGGTGTTTACCATAGGCTGAAATGCTCGAACGGAAGAGGGGAAAACTTTGTAGTCTTCTGGAACGCGATTATTGAATGATTCGGTAGCGTCTGCGTCCAGTAGCCAGATAGTCGCCATGCCAGGGATTTTGGTGAAGATCTTTTCTTCTAGCGTTTGGCGCCATATTTCTTGGTTTGAATTGGGGGCTGTTCCCGCAATAAAAGCAATCGTCGAACGTTCCGGATTCTTCAGGACATAATTGATAAGGTCATCGACGGAATCTTCATTGACCACTTGCGGGGCTGGTGAATATCGGATGAAGGGAGATGTATCAAATAGGTCAATTTGGTGATCCCATGCCGACTCAAATAGAGCATCGCTGATTTTTGGAGGTTGGTAGGGTGATTCTTCATCCGGTGCGATGCCATCAATCTGAACCCAAGAATCAATACCGTCTGTTGCCCAGGTAATAACGACTAAATAGTCCCCTTGGCCGAAATTAACAATGTCGGTAATGCGCACAGTCGATATGTTTTGATCCGCGAATTCTTCGTGACGGGCACGACGATTGTCGCTAATCTGACCAAAGTTGCCTTGGCGTCCGAGTGCTCCTAGGTTCGGATTCTCCCGTTTTCTAGAAGAAATCCACCTTCTCCACCCTTCCTCTGCTACCTCACGTAAAGCTTGTGAGTTGCTCGATTGATAAATGGCACGGTGTCTTAAAGGCATCTGAACCCCCTTCAGGTTTCGGGAACGGGTGAGCTAATTCAAGGCTTGAGTTTTAATTAAATTAGGGGCGGGTGCTGGGAAATGCCTGCCCATAATTCTACATTGGTTAGGATTAATTATAGTGTTCAAAGTTTAAGCAGAGTTCATTTCGAATTATTAGTGCACAAGCTAATTTTAATCTCTATTTGGAGATGGTTCCTCAGGTGGAATAGCTAATCTACTATCATAGGGTTCTATGAGGAATTAGAACCTAAGAATTTTCCTAATAAGTCCTCAGTACTCTGTATACGAAGATGTCCGCTTAGCTTCGAGGGAGACCTGATTTTTGAGGACGTTGGTCCCCTGTGCACAGAGGACCGTGATCACCCCTCCGAGCAGGCCAGGGTCTGATTGATCAGTTCAAGCGGAGCGCCCCGCGTGGCCATCGCTGCAGTGTCATAGCAGGGATAACCGGTGGTGGTGGACTCCCCGTCGGGGGCGTACATCTGCCAGGAATCATTTACCCACTGGAAGATGCGTACATAGTCGCTCTGGTCCTGGCCACCGCGGGCCCAGCCCGATTCGCAGAACAGTAGGCCGTCGACAAAGTCATGGCCATCTGCCTGGAAGGCTGCCGGATCACAGGAGGGGCCCGGCGCCGGAGCCGGAGTAGGAGGTGGTGCCGCGGTGGTCTGCTGGGTGATGGTCTGGGTGGTTTCCTCCACCGAAACGGTGTTGGTGACTGTGCGGTCTTCCGGCTCAGGCGCCGCAGAAGTCTCGGTCACGGTCTCCACCGGTGTGGTCGCCGGTGTGGTCATCGGGGTGGTCATCGGGGTGGTGGAGGTTGTGGTGGTATCCGCAGCAGAGGTGGAATCATCGGAATCCCGGGTGGCCCACATCCACCCGATGACGATCGCCGCGATGAGCAGCAGCACACCCAACACGGTGGCGATGGTCGTGAGTGTCCGGTTCTGATCGCGGACCTCCTCCCGGGCCTCATCCCGCCCGTCCCCGTATCCATCCTCCGGGGGCGGTGTGTAACCCGGATACTGATTGTTCATATCGGTCATGTCCTGCTCCTTCTCCCGTGTCCAACTCTTCTGTCAATCGTGACATGGAAACAGGCCCGCCGGCCCCCGGCCCAGGACAAATTTGCATAACAAAACCCCGACGCCACCTACAGCGCGCCGGGGTCAAGATATCAACTCATCACGCCTTCGAGAACCTCGCGATGGCGTCGGAGACCTCCTTCAGTTTCGCGTCCAGTTCCTCGCCACCCAGTTCGGCGGCGTCGCGGACGCAGTGCCTCATGTGGTCCTCCAGCAGGCCGAAGGCCACATTCTTCAGGGCGGAGTTGACCGCGGAGATCTGCGTGAGGATGTCAATGCAGTACTGTTCCTCATCGATCATCCGGTGGATACCACGCGTCTGGCCCTCGATGCGCTTGAGCCGGGCGAGGTAGCGCTTCTTCTCGTCGATGTAGCCGTGCTGGTGCTCATCGCTGCTTCCACAGCACACCTGGTCACTGGTGGTCATGAGACAGGCCTTCCTTCATGGGTGGTGGAGAATCCGCGCAGGCGCAGGGAGTTGGTCACGACGAACACGGAACTGAACGCCATGGCCACACCGGCGAGCATCGGGTTGAGGAACCCGGCGGCGGCCACGGGGATGAGGACGACGTTATAGGCGAACGCCCAGAACAGGTTGCCCTTGATGGTGCCCAGGGTGCGCCTGGACAGGCGGATCGCATCGACCGCGGAGCGCAGATCGTTGTTCATCAGGGTGATGTCGGCGGCCTCGATGGCCACGTCGGTACCCGCGCCCATCGCCAGGCCGAGGTCGGCCTGCGCGAGCGCCGCCGCATCGTTGACACCGTCGCCGACCATCGCGACGTTGCGGCCCTGCGCCTGGAGCTTGTCGACGATCGATACCTTCTCATCCGGCATCACCTCAGCGATGACATGCTCCGGCGCGATACCCACCTCCGCTGCCACCACCCGGGCGGCACCCAGATTGTCACCGGTGAGCAGCATGGGGGTCAGGCCGAGTTTCTTCAAACCGGCAACAGCCTCGGCGGAGGTCTCCTTCACGGTGTCGCGCACGGTGATCACACCGGCGTTGACACCGTCGATCATCACCACCACGGGGGTGGCTCCCTGCTCCTGGGCCTGGGTGAATGAGGCGGAGAGGGCGTCGTCAAGCGTGCTTGAGGGGCGACCCACGGTGACCGTGCGGCCGCCGACCACGCCCGTCACGCCGCGCCCGGCGGTGTTCTGGAAGCCGGTGACCTCGGGTAACGCGGTCTTGGGGGCGGCGGCGATCGCCTGGGCGATGGGGTGTTCGGAGGCGGATTCCACGGCGGCGGCCAGCGTGAGAACCTCGTCGCGGTCGAAGCTGGGGGCGACGGCGACATCGTGGACCGACATCACGCCGGAGGTGACGGTGCCGGTCTTGTCCATGACGATGGTGTCGACCTTCTTGGTGGATTCCAGGATCTCCGGGCCCTTGATCAGCAGACCCAGCTGTGCGCCGCGACCGGTGCCCACCAGCAGGGCGGTGGGGGTGGCCAGGCCGAGCGCACACGGGCAGGCGATGATGAGCACCGCGACGGCCGCGGTGAAGGCGGCGGCCAGACCGTTGTCGGTGAAGAGCAGATGACCGGCCAGCGTGAGGATCGAGATGACGATGACCACCGGTACGAACACCTGGGAGATCCGGTCCACCAGACGCTGGACGGGCGCCTTCTTGGACTGCGCCTCGGTGACCAGCTTGGCCATCTGCGCCAGGGTGGTATCCGACCCGATGCGGGTGGCCTCCACGAGCAGGCGGCCGGAGGTGTTGAGCGTGGCGCCGGTGACCTTGGAGCCCGTGGTCACCTCGACGGGAATGGATTCACCGGTGAGCATGGACTCATCCACCGCGGAGGAACCGTCGGTGACGCGGCCGTCGGTGGCGATCTTCTCACCCGGGCGCACGATGAACACATCGCCGATTGCGAGCTGGCTGATCGGGATGCGCACCTCATGGCCATCGCGGATGACCGCGGCGTCCTTGGCGCCCATGTCCAACAGCTTCCGGAGTGCCTCCGAGGACCGGCCCTTGGCCTTCGTCTCGAACCAGCGGCCCAGCAGCAGGAAGGTGATGACCACCGCGACGGTCTCCAGGTAGATCTCATCCATGGAGGAATCGGTGGGGAACAGGTGCATCTCCATGGTCATCCCGGGCATGCCGGCATTACCGATGAACAATGCCCACAGCGACCACAGATAGGCGGCCGTGGTGCCGAGCGAGACGAGCGTGTCCATGGTGAAAGACCCGTGGCGAAGATTCGCCCAGGTGGCCTTATGGAACGGTGCGCCACCCCAGAAGAACACCGGAGTGGTCATGGTCAGCACCGCCCACTGCCAGTTGGTGAACTGCAGTGCGGGGATCATGCTGAGCAGCATGATCGGCACCGCCAGGATCGCGGAGATGATCAGGCGGTGTTTGAGGTCGTCGGCCTCGGCGTCGCGGGCGGCGTCGATACGCTCCTGGCCGGTGGCATCGGCAGGCGCCTCGGGGGAGGCGGTCTCCGGGGTGGTGGTCGACAGCGCGAAGGCACCGTAACCGGCACCCTTGATGGTGTCGATGAGCAGATCCTCGTTGACCTTCGCCGGATCGTATTTCACCGACGCCGATTCGGTGGCGTAGTTGACGGACGCCTCCACACCATCGACCTTGTTGAGTTTGCGTTCCACGCGCGCGGAACAGGACGTACAGGTCATACCCGTCACGCCGAGATCAAGCTCAATCAGATTCACCGCCCGTGGCATGGTGTCCATCGCTGATCAATCCTCCCTTTCGCAGTATGTTTCACTACCCTTCAGGGTATACCCCCTGGGGGTATAGGGCAAGGGTGGGAATGACAAAACCCACCGGCCGTGGCCTGTGCCACGCGGTGGGTTTGATCAGTCTCCGAGAAACGACGCGTTAACCGACGCTCTCCAGGGTGCGCACGTTGATGTTCTCGCCGACCAGGTTGATGTTGAGGCCACCTTCGACCACGTCGATGCTGTTGATCTCCAGGCCACCGGCGACCTGATCCACGCTGGCCTGCAGGCCCTCGGTCAGTGCGCGGGAGATATCCTCCGGCAGGGCGATGCCGAACAGCTGGGAATCCAGAACCTCGAAGGCCAGCTGGCCGTTGAGCACGATGGGGCGCATGTTCAGGCGTGCGGCGCCATCGGTGAATTCGACCTCCACGGCCTGGGCATCCACATTGGAGCGCACGTTGGTGATCTTCACCAGTTCCTGCACCAGACGCTCAGCCAGACCGGCATCCTCACCACTGGTGGCCTTGGCCATCTCAGCCTGGACGGTGGCCAGGATGAACTCATCCGGGGCGAAGGTGGTCAGATCGAAGGTGCCGGCCACGGGATTGTCCATGTCGGCGGTGCTCAACTCACCGAGCACGATGGTTGCCTCCGGGGTGCCGGAGATCTCCGGGACGCTGCCGGCCCCACCGGGGTAGGTGATCTCCAGGGTCTCGGGGACATCCACGGCTACATGCTTGATGCTGCCCTGCGCCAGACCCAGCAGCAGGGGATAGGTGCCGAAGGAGACGGAGGGGTCCTCCTCCACGGTCAGTCCCTGCTCCGCCGCCTGCTGGTTGAATTCCGACTTCAACTGGTTACCGATGAACCAGCGCAGCCCGAACTCGGCGACGAGAAGCAGAATGACAACAACCACCACGATGGTGATCAGGACCTTGGGAACAACCGAACTCTTTGTTTTAGCCACGCACCCAGTGTTCCCTATCCCTCCGACGCGTGCCGGATGCACCCCGCAAAAGTGGCTGAAAGGTTGCTGGCAATGCCGCACCGGAGGCCTCGGCAATCAGGCGTCGACAAGCTCAGTTCGGCGCGACCACGTCCCACGGCACGGTGAGCAGGGCGTCGCCGACGCGACGGCGGGAGACCTCGATGGGCCAACCCTGATCGATGAGCATGGCGCGGGCCTTCTCCCAACGCACCCGGGGGCCATAGGGTTCCCAGCCAGCGGCGTAATCCCAGGCGGTGTCAGCCGCGGTGAGCAAAGAGTGGATCTTCTCGCCGGGCACATTGCGGTGGATGAGCACCTTGGGCAGGCGCTCGGCCACATCCGAGGGGCGCGACACACCCCACGGGTGCCAGGCCAGAGTGAGGGTCTGTGGGCCGCTCGCGTCCAGCAGGATCCAGCTGCACCGCCGACCGATCTCGTCGCAGGTGCCCTCGATGAACACCCCGCCGGGAGCCAGGCGCGAGGTCACCGTGGTCCAGGCCGCCTCGACCTGCTCCACATCATATTGACGCAGGACATTGAAGGCGCGGACCACCTGCGGTTGATAGCCGGCGAGTTCGAAACCGCCGAGCTCGAAGCTGACGCCACCCTGCGGGGGTAGGACGCGCTCGGGGTTGATCTCGAGGCCGATGACGGTGGCGCTATCACGCATGCGGTGGATCCAGCGCCCCCACTCCACAGTGGTCGTGTGGCTGGCGCCGTAACCGACGTCCAGGACCAGCGGGTTCTCGGCCTGGGCCAGCAGGCCGCGGATGCGGGAATGATGAAAGCACCACCGGTCGAACCGCCTGAGACGGTTCACACCGGTGGTGCCCCGGGTGATCACGCCGATCGGTTTAGCCGCTTTGACCTTGGCAAAGTCGGCGCGCAGGTTGTGTGCGTGATCGGCCATGAAATAGTGCTGTTAGAGGTTCTCGGAGATCCACTTCTCGGTGAGGGCGCCTTCGTTGGCGAAGAGCTCACCGAGTGCGTCAGCAACCTTCGGCTCGATGGCGGGGCCCATGAACGGGATGTTGACGGAGACCTCGTTGTTGTAGGCCAGGGTGGTGGTGGCGTCATCGCCAGCGACACCGATGGTGCCCTTGAAGTCGACCGGGGTGCCCTTGACGTCGGCGTTGTAGTCGAGGTGCGCGGTGCCGTCGGACAGTGCGCCGACGGTGATGGTGCGCTTGACCTTCAGCGCCTGGCTGATCATCGCGCGGACGGCCTCGGGGAGGACATCGAGGGGGAGAACCTCGAAGAGGACGACATCTGCGCCGCCGTCGGTTGCAGTGAAGGAGTTGACCTCGCCCGGCTCGGGGGAGAGGTTCTGGGCGATGTAGGCCCAGTATTCCTGGTTGGTGAAGGCCTGATGGACCTTCTCGAGGGGCTGATTGATCGTTACGGTGTTTTCGGTACGCGTTGCCATGAGGATAAGACTACCGTTAATGGGGTGTTGGATTCATCGCTGACCCAGGAAATCGCCGCAGTCGACGGCGCGGAACTCGATCCGGACGTGACGTTCGCGGATCTGACCACCCTGCGTATCGGCGGAAAGCCCAGGCTTTCCGTCCGCTGCGCCACCACGGGGGCCGTGGCCGAGGTGGTCCGGTTGCTGGACCGCTCCTCCGTCCCACTACTCGTCGTCGGCGGGGGCTCCAACCTCGTGGTCGCCGACGGTGAGCTGGATGTGGTGGCCGTGATCATCGAGGCCGCGGACATCACCCTCAACCTGGCTAACAGCGTGGTTGTGGCCGAGGCCGGCGCGGAATGGGACGACGTGGTCTCCCTGTCCGTGGATGCAGGCCTGGGTGGCATTGAGTGTCTGTCCGGCATCCCCGGATCCGCCGGCGCCACCCCGGTGCAGAACGTCGGCGCCTACGGCGTGGAGATCTCCGATGTGCTCACCCGCGTCCAGCTGCTTGACCGCGGCACGGGCGAGGTCGCGTGGGTGGACGCTGCATCCCTGGAGCTGGCCTACAGGTACTCCAACCTGAAATTCACCAACCGCGCCGTGGTGCTCGCCATCGAATTACAGCTTCGCGACGACGGGCTCTCCGCCCCCCTGCGCTTCGGCGAACTGGCCCGCCGCCTGGCCGTCTCCGCAGAGGAAAACGCCGCCGGTACGGTGCGCCGCCCCGTCGCCCTGGTCCGCGAGGCCGTGCTGGAACTGCGCCGCGCCAAGGGCATGGTCGTGGAAACCACCGACCACGACACCTGGTCCGCCGGCTCCTTCTTCACCAACCCCATCGTGGACCCCGCGCTCGCGGATCAGGTGCAGGCGCGCGTAGCCGCGGAACGCGGCGAGGAGGAGGCCGCCCGCATGCCCCGCTACCCGGCAGGGGAGGGCAAGGAGAAGCTCTCCGCCGCCTGGCTGATCGAGCGCGCCGGGTTCGCCAAGGGCCACCCGGGGGTTGGTGCCCGCGCCGGCTTATCGACGAAACACACCCTCGCCCTCACCAACCGCGGCGACGCCACCAGCGAGGACCTCGTGGCACTGGCCAGGGAGATCCGGGATGGGGTGTACGCCGTTTTCGGGGTGACTTTGGTGCCGGAGCCGGTGTGGGTGGGCGTGAAAATTGATTAAGAAGCTGGTCGATGCGGGTTACCCGGATCTGGAATCACTCAACGGCATCGACTACGCCGAGCTGATCTCTCTGCCTGGGGTGGGGCCGCGCACACTGGAACGGATCCAGGAACAACTGGCGGAAAGGGGCATGTCGCTGGGTGGGACTATCCCGGTTCTTCCGGCTCGGGGCGCCACCATCACACCGGGACATACCGGGGTCAGTGCACCGGACATCAAAACCCGCATCACCTCAGTGGACCCGGTGGATTTCATCAATGGCCTGGAGACCCCGCGCACCTGCTCCTGGAAATTTTCAACCGTGTCACGGGGGTGGAGCCACGGATGTGGGGACCGTCAATGATCGGGTACGGCCAGGTTCACTATGTCTCCCACACCGGCCGTGAGGTTGACTGGTTTGCAGTGGGTTTCAGTCCCCGGAAAGCCAAAATCTCCCTTTACGGTTTGGAGGGAGATGAGGAACTGCTGGCTCAACTGGGTAAATACACCCGCGGTGTCGGATGTGTGTACATCAATAAGCCTGAGGATGTGCGCCTTGATGCACTCGAGGACATGATCCGGGTGGCCTGGGCGGGGCAAAAGTGAGGGTCTGAAACTAGGTTTCCCAGACCTGGGCCCTTGCGTTCCACCGGCCCGCGGTAATTTCCCCGCTGAGCAGGGGATTGAGACAGTCTCCGGCGTAACGCAGCGAGGCCGGCAGCTGATGGTACTCGGTGGGGTACTCGGCGAAGTTTTTCGCGGCTGTTGCGAAGCCCTTCTCCCACTGCGGTGACGGAGCAAGCAGCTGCCGGGGTAAAACGATCTGGCGTCGTTGCTGTTCATGGTGAAGATTCCCGGTAAGGCGTCCAGCATCAATATCTACAGCCTGGATAATACGGACAATGTCCGCCAAATCGCGATATCTGGTAGAAGGTCTGTCTCTGTTTCTGCCATGAGGCTCGTACATGGCGCAGATTTTGTCCGCCAGATGGTTTTCCACTGCCACCACCGGCACCCGGGGCAGGCTCTGCAGGGTTTCGTGCTCAATCACCGGGGATAAGGGGAGCAGGTCTACTGGGCCATGCACATGTCGTCGATGGGTGATGTCGATGACGAAAGTGTCGAACATCCGGTTGCCCAACCATACAGTTACCGGGATTTTCGTAGTAGCAGTACCGTAACCAAAAGCGTCTGGCTCTGCATGCGGATCGATTCTGTCGAGCCTGAAACGGAAAGGATCCAGATCGTTGCCATTATTGGTTAAGACCTGCAGTTCATCCAGGACGCTGGCAGGGTCTTCCCACGGGGTGTCGCGGGCGAGGTCTATATCCCTCGTAAAACGCCCTCCACCGGTAAGGATCAACAGTGCATTTCCACCCAGCAACATCCACCCAGGCTCATCTGCACGGAAGAGGCGCTTGAAAAAGAGGGCGAAAACGTACTGCTTGCGGATGAGTTGAGAATCTACTCCTCGTGCTCGGGCCTCCTTGTTGAGCTGATTTTCCAACACGCGCCGCAATCGTTGGAGATTCTGTTGATCCCGTGGATTCCCCACAGAGTCAATCATCGTTCTCTTCCTCTACCGTATTAAGGGGTTGACCACCACGAGGATCGTGCTCCTCGGCAGGTGGGGGAGGGGAGGGAATAGTTCCGGGAAGTCGACTCATCCCGGCCCCAGCATCCGATAACCCGGGGGCCTGTCGCAAGACCTGCTGCAATGTCTCGGTGAATTGAGCCATCACCTGTTTCTGTCCATGCGCGAAGGCGCCATCGTCTAAGAACGTGGATAAGGAAGCACGGATCTCTTTTCGAAGGAGCTGTTCCAGCTCCGGAGTAATCAATTCTGACATCGTGGCCTGCCAGGAATTAGGGGCCAGGCGAGAATCAGGTGGGAAAAAACCAGTATGATTCAAGAGTGACTCGACCAACTCGCTGCCGCTGTCAGCGCCGTAGGAATATACATGGGGGAATAGCCGCTCGGCGAGATCGGTGACCACCACATTGTGTTCTGCCACAGCATCGCGCACCACACGGGCCAGATGATCGAAATCCACCGCTGCCTCCGCCAGATCTGCGACCGTACGGGGCACGGAGGTCACAGGGAGACCGTCAATCCAGACTCGGTCGTGGGGTGGAACCTCCTGGCGGTGAAATTGGATATCCGGCTGGGTAGTCTGACGTCGGGCTGGAGAAGAGAATTCATGACGCGCCGGTACGAGATCCCCCAGATGGTGTACCCCTGCTGCCGAGATATGGGAAACGGTCACAGGATCATCCGCGTGGAGTCGGCTTTCGGCTGCCAGGTCTGGTTCCGTAGACAGCCACGTGGCCTGCAAGTCCTGGAAAGGCCCGTGCCGGGCGGAAGGAAGGGCGTAGACGCCATGACGAATTCGCTGAAGCGTCCCCCGGGCGCTCATGCGAGATAACCATAAGCGGTCGATCCCTAGAGCTCGGGCTTGGGCAGTGGTCACCAAACCCCATTGGGAGGAACCGAAAATCTCTAATTCCTCTAAAACGCTGGCCGCCCGCACAGTTCCTCCTGGAAAAGTATCAAATAGACGAAACATTTTCAGCTGTTATGGCTTTAATTGTATCATCTAAGGGATACAATCCAAGCTATATTCCAATCTGGGGCCGAGACCTTCGTTAACTACTCCACAGTCGCTGTTCTTCAACTCCTTCTTGCACTAGAAGACTCCGCAGCGCGAGCTTTGCGTACATTGAGGGGCCGGATGCCACCCAAACCAATCGCAAAGGGGCGCCACCCGGCGAATTGCTCCCCGCGGTGGCGCCCCTCCGTGTAAATCTCTGCCTAGTGCTGGTGCTTCTTCAGCAGTTCCTCCTGCACTTCACGGCGGCGGATCTTGCCCATCTGGTCGCGGGGCATCTCCTCGAAGTGGTAGAAGGTGCGGGGGACCTTGTAGCGGGTGAGGTTCTCGCGGGCGTAGGTCTTCAGGCCCTCTGGGTCCAGGGCGGCGCCTTCGACGAGGGTGATGGCGGCAACGACGTTCTCGGCGCCGTCTTCACGGGGCATGCCGACGACGGCGATGTCCTCGATGTCGGGGTGCTCGGCCAGGACTTCTTCGACCTCGGCGGGGTAGACGTTGAAGCCACCGGTGATGATGACCTCCTTGATGCGAGCGACCAGGCGGATGAAGCCGTCCTCCTCCATGACACCGACATCACCGGTGCGGTACCAGCCGTCGTGGAAGCTCTTCTCGGTGGCTTCTTCCTGGTTGAGGTAACCCTTGAACACCTGGGGGCCCTTGACCAGGACCTCGCCCTCGGTGCCGTCGGGCATGGTTTCCTCTGGGTTATCGGGGTTGGCAATGCGCACCAGGGTGTCGGGGAAGGGGATACCCACATAGCCGGGGCGGCGGTTGCCGTCCATGGGGTTGCCCACGATCACCGGTGAGGTCTCGGTCAGTCCGTAGCCCTCCACGAGGCGGCCACCGGTGTGGGATTCCCAGCGATCCACGGTGCGTACCGGCAGGGTGGAGGCACCACAGAAGGAGTTGCGCACACCCTTGATCGGGATGCCCTGTTCCTCGGAGGCCTCGACAATTTTTTCGTACAGGGTGGGCACGCCCGGCAGCCAGGTGGGGGTGTGTTTTTTCATGATGTCCATGATCAGGTCGATGCGTGGGGTGGGCAGCAGCACCATCTCGCCGCCGATGAAGACGGACAGGGTGCCCACCATGGTCAGGCCGTAGGCGTGGAACATCGGCAGGGCACCGAGCATGCGCTCCTGCTTGTCGCCCAGCCCCGGCACCCAGGACTTACCCTGCAGGATGTTGGCGAACAGGTTGCCGTGGCTCAGCTGCGCACCCTTGGGGCGGCCGGTGGTGCCGGAGGTGTAGAGGATCAGTGCGGTGGTGTCCTTGGTTACGGACTCCTCGGAGACGATGTCCTCACCGAGGCCACCCATCGCGGAGCTGGTCAGCACCTCATAGGGGACGGTGTTGGGGGCGGCACCGGACAGGGCCTCGCGGCTCTTGCGCAGCGCGGGGATGGGCAGTTTGAGGGCGAAGCGCTGGAGGGGTGGCATGGCGTTGATCATGTTCACGGACACGATCGTCTCCAGGGCGGTGTCGGCACGCAGGCGCTCCAGGGTGGAGGCCGCCTTGTCCCAGGCGATGGCCACACGCGCACCGTGGTCCTTGAAGGGTTCCCGCAGCTCATTGGCGGTGTAGAGCGGGTTGTGCTCGATGACCACGGCACCGAGTTTGAGCACGGCGTAGAACGCGGCGATGTGCTGTGGACAGTTGGGCAGGACGATGGCCACGCGGTCACCGGGGCGCACGCCGAGGGCGCGCAGGCCGGCGGCGACACGACGGACCTCCTTGTCCAGCTCCCCGTAGGTCTGGGTGCGGCCGAAGAAGTAGGTGGCGGATCTCTCCGCATTGATGGCCAGGTTATTGTCATAGACGTCCAGCAGCGTGTTGTCGCCGTAATCCAGTGAGTGGGGGGTCCACTCCGGGTAGTGCTCCAACCAGGCTCTGGTTTCAAATGCCGACATGGGTGTTCCTCCAAGAATGTTCTTCACCGTCACTATCTTTTTCCGAGTATATAGAGGGCACCTAAAGCCGGGTCCCGCACAGCATCCCTAGAATGAATCCATGCGCGTAGCCATGATCTCGATGCACACCTCGCCCCTGCAGCAGCCGGGCACCGGTGACTCCGGCGGAATGAATGTCTATATCCTGTCCACGGGCACGGAACTGGCCAGACAGGGTGTGGAGGTGGACATCTTCACCCGCGCCACCCGCCCCTCCCAGGGGGAGGTGGTCCAGGTGGCCCCCAACCTGCGGGTGATCAACATCGTTGCCGGCCCCTATGAAGGCCTGGCCAAGGAGGAGTTGTCCACCCAGCTGGCGGCGTTTGCCGGTGGTGTCCTGGAATTCACCCGCCGGGGTGGCATCGAATATGACCTCATCCACTCCCACTACTGGCTGTCCGGCCAGGTGGGGTGGCTCATGCGGGATCTGTGGCGCATCCCGCTGGTGCACACCGCTCATACGCTCGCCGCGGTGAAGAACTCCTACCGCGCCGATGAGGACACCCCCGAATCCGAGGCCCGCCGCATCTGTGAGCAGCAGCTGGTGGACAACGCCGATGTGCTGGCGGTGAACACCCAGGAGGAACTGTCGGATCTGGTGCACCACTATGATGCCGATCCCAGCCGGATCAGTGTGGTCTCACCCGGTGCCGATATCGCGCTGTACACCCCCGGCAATGACCGCGCCACCGAGCGGTCCCGCCGTGAGCTGGGTGTTCCGCTGCATGCGAAGGTGGTGGCCTTCGTCGGTCGCCTCCAGCCCTTCAAGGGCCCCCAGGTGCTCATCCATGCGGTCGCGGAACTGCTGGAGCGTGATCCGCAGCGCAACCTGCGGGTGCTGATCTGTGGTGGTCCCTCCGGACCGAGCGCAACCCCCGAGACCTACCGCAACCTGGCAATCGAGTTGGGCGTCGACAAGCGCATCCGTTTCCTCGACCCACGCCCGCCCGAGGAGCTCGTCGCCGTCTACCGCGCCGCCGACATCATCGCGGTGCCCAGTTACAACGAATCCTTCGGCCTGGTGGCCATGGAGGCCCAGGCGACCGGAACCCCCGTGGTGGCCGCGCGCGTGGGTGGCCTGCCAGTCGCGGTTGCGGAGGGGGAGACCGGGCTGCTCGTGGACGGGCACGACCCGGCCCTGTGGGCCGACACCCTGGCCACGCTGCTTGACGACGACGAGACCCGCATCCGCATGGGCCAGGACGCCGTGGAACACGCCCGCAACTTCTCCTGGGCGGCCACCGCGACACAGCTGTCCTCCCTCTACAGCGAGGCCACCACCGCCGAATGCGACGGGGGGATCCCGCGCCGGGCGGATGGTGCGCGCTGGGATTAAGGTGGGGGTGATGTCCCCATTGTTGGGTGATTCAGCAAGCAATACCCCGGGCGAAGTGGCAAACTGTTGGTTATGACTAACGGAAAACTGATTCTTCTTCGTCACGGACAGAGTGCGTGGAACGCCTCCAACCAGTTCACCGGATGGGTGGATGTCAACCTGACCACCATCGGCGAGGCCGAGGCCAAGCGCGGCGGCGAACTACTCGTGGAGAACAATGTTCTGCCCGACGTGGTCTACACCTCCCTGCTGCGTCGTGCGATCCGCACCGCCAACCTGGCACTGGATGCCGCCGACCGCCACTGGATCCCCGTGGTGCGCGATTGGCGTCTCAACGAGCGCCACTACGGTGCGCTGCAGGGCCTGAACAAGGCCGAAACCAAGGACAAGTACGGCGACGAGCAGTACATGGCATGGCGTCGTTCCTACGGCACCCCGCCACCGGAGCTCGCCGATGACGCCGAGTACTCCCAGGCTGGCGACGTGCGGTACAAGGACCTCGAGTCCGTCCCGCGCACCGAGTGCCTCAAGGACGTCGTGGAGCGTTTCATCCCGTACTTCGAGGAGGAGATCCTCCCCCGCGCCAAGAAGGGTGAGAACGTCCTGGTCGCCGCGCACGGCAACTCCCTGCGCGCCCTGGTCAAGTACCTGGACAACATCTCCGACGATGACATCGCCGAGCTGAACATCCCCACCGGCATCCCACTGGTCTACGAGATCACCCCAGAGGGCACCGTGGTCAACCCCGGTGGTACCTACCTCGACCCCGAGGCTGCCGCCGCAGGTGCAGCCGCCGTGGCCAACCAGGGCGGCAAGTAGGACCTGGTTGCAATTTAAGGACAGTACTGTCGGTTTTAGGTGAACACTTTTTTCGCATTCCTCCTGGGCGCGGCCATTGCTGGCCTCGCCTTACCTGCCTACGGCTGGGTGAAGGAACGGCTCCGCCGACATAAGTCCGCCACCACCCTCGTGGAGAACCAGGTGACCACGGTCGGCCAGGTTCTCCACCTGGCCATTCAGGGCTCGCCCACCGGTATCACCGTGGTGGACCGCACCGGGGAGGTCATCCTCTCCAACAGCCGGGCCCACGCGCTGGGTATCGTGCACCAACGCACCGTCAACAGTGATGTCTGGCGGGTGGCGCAGGAAGCCTTCGATGACAAGGACACCCACACCCTGGACGTCAACCCCTCGGTCAACCCCCGTCGCCCGGGTAACCGGGTCACGGCGGTGCAGGCGGTCGTCAAACCCCTGACGCTTATCGACGACCGCTTCGTCATCATCTACGCCACCGACGAATCCGAGAATGTGCGCATGGAATCCGCCCGCCGTGATTTCGTGGCCAACGTCTCCCACGAGCTCAAGACCCCCGTCGGTGGCATGGCGCTGCTGGCGGAGGCCCTCATGGAAGCCGTCGATGACCCGGAACAGGTGGAATACTTCGGTACCCGCCTGCACCGGGAGGCCCACCGCATGGCCGATATGATCAACGAGCTGATCTCCCTGTCCAAACTGCAGGGTGCGGAACGTCTGCCCGACATGGAGCCGGTCAAGGTCGATGACATCATCGACGAGGCGATCGAGCGGACCCAGCTCGCTGCCGACAACGCCCAGATCGAACTGGTCCGCGGTGACCGCACCGGCGTGTGGGTCAGCGCCGAGCGATCCCTGCTGGTCACAGCCCTGGCCAACCTGATCAGCAACGCCATCAACTACTCCCCGCAGTCCATGCCGGTCTCGGTGTCCCAGAACGTCCGCAATGATGTGGTGATGATCCGGGTGACCGACCGAGGCATCGGAATCGCACCGGAGGATCAGGGCCGTGTCTTCGAGCGTTTCTTCCGGGTGGACAAGGCCAGATCCCGGCAAACCGGCGGAACCGGTCTCGGATTGGCTATTGTCAAACATGTGATGGCTAATCACGGCGGTAATATCAGTCTCTGGTCACGGCCGGGAACAGGCTCCACCTTCACCCTTGAACTACCCGTGTACCACCCAGAATCAGAAGCCCCCGCTGAAACCCCCCAGCGTGTGGGTCGGGATTCCACGCTTCGCTCGACCGCGTCCAAGGTAACCGGACGCCGAAAGGAAAAAACATGACGACCATCCTGATCGTTGAAGATGAGGAATCGTTGGCGGATCCTTTGGCCTTCCTCCTCAGAAAAGAAGGCTTTGACACCATCATCGCAGGCGATGGTCCCACCGCACTCGTGGAATTCAGCAGAAACGACATTGACATTGTCCTGCTCGATCTCATGCTGCCGGGCATGTCCGGAACCGATGTGTGCAAGGAACTGCGCCTGGTGTCCAACGTGCCGGTGATCATGGTGACGGCGCGTGACTCCGAGATCGACAAGGTTGTCGGTCTGGAACTCGGCGCCGATGACTATGTGACCAAGCCGTACTCCTCCCGCGAGCTCATCGCCCGCATCCGCGCGGTGCTGCGCCGCCGCGGGGACACCGAGGCCGAGGCCGCCGAGGATGACCTCGACGACCAGGTCCTCGAGGGTGGACGCGTGCGCATGGATGTGGACAGCCACACCGTCACCGTCGACGGAAAGGCGGTCAACATGCCGCTGAAGGAATTCGACCTGCTGGAATACCTCCTGCGCAACGCCGGCCGTGTGCTCACCCGCGGTCAGCTCATCGACCGCATCTGGGGTGCCGATTATGTCGGCGACACCAAGACCCTGGATGTCCACGTCAAGCGGCTGCGCTCCAAGATCGAGGAGGAGCCCTCACGCCCCCGTCACCTCGTGACCGTGCGCGGGCTGGGCTACAAGTACGAGCTGTAGAACCGTCTGATCACATGCACAAGGCGGGTGCCATCTCCCGGGTCTGGGGAGGTGGCACCCGCCTTCCGGCATGTCAGGAACTGATGGCTTCCAGCGGGGCGGTGCGGGAGGCCATGTGCGCCGGGATGAGCGCTGCGATCGCACCGATGACCACCGCGGCCAGGAGCATCCAGCCGATCTGGGTCCACGGGAACTCCACCGGGGCCATGCCACGGCTGCGCAGGGCACTGACCACACCCCAGCCCAGGAAGGTACCCACCGCGATGCCGAAGATCGCACCGTGGAGGGACAGGATCACCGATTCCAGGGTGACCATGGTTCTGATCTGTGTGCGCTGCACGCCGTTGGCCCGCAGGATCCCCAGTTCCCGGGTGCGTTCACTCAGGGAGAGGAACAGGGTGTTGACGATGCCGAGCACCGCGATGACCACCGCCAGGGCGAGCAGACCGTAGACGATGCCGAGCAGCTGGTTGATCTGGGTGCCCAGGCCGCCGCGGAACTCATCCTTGTTCTTGACCTGCACCACCAGGAACTGGCTGACCGCCTGGGTGAGGTTCTCCCGCAGCTGCTGGTCGGTGACAGACCCATCCGGGGTGATGAACACCTGGGAGCGGTGATAGGCCGACGGTGAGGTCAGGACACGTTCGGCGGCCGGGAAGTTGATGGCCATGTGGCCGAGCAGACCGGTTTCCGCGTACACACCGGTGATGGGGATCCGGATGCCACCATCGGCGCCATAGGGGTTGAGGGTGATGGTGTCACCCACCCCGAGATCGGACTGGCTGGCGTATGTCGTGGAGATCATCGCCCCCGGTTCCTCATCGGTAAAGGCCTCACCGGAGCGCACGGAGATGTCCATGAAGGTGTCGATATCACCCCGGAACACGGTGGTGGCCTCATTGTCCCAGCCGTTGGCCTGCAGGGGGGCGGTCATCAGCACGCCGAGATCCTCCACGCCCTCGGTGGTGGCCACATGGGGTGCCACCGCAGCCGACAGCGACAGTGATCGGGAACCACCGGCGGGTTGGCCGGGGACGGCGGTACCACCGATGGAATCGAGGACGAAGGAGGCCGTGATGGAGGATTCCACCGTATTGAACACGCTGGCCCGGGTGGTGGCGCCGATGACACCCACACACGAGACCAGCCCCACGCTCAGGGTCACCGCGAGGGCGGTGGTGGCCGAACGACGCGGGTTGCGCAGGGTGTTGCGCTGGGCGAGACGACCGATGGCGCCGAAGGGCGCACACACCACCACACCCAGGGTCCGGCTGATCGCCCGCACCAAACCCGGACCGATCAGGGCGATACCGCTGAACAGCAGCAGCGCACCGACGGCGATGAGACCCAGCCGGGGCTCGGTGCCCAGTTCCTCATCATTGACCGCGGAGACCAACCCACCGGCGACGATGATGCTGATGGCCAGGGTGATCAGGGCGGTGGCCAGCAGAGTGGCCGTCATCGACCGGGTGAACCGCCGGTTGTCGGCTGATTCGAAGGCCTGGACGGGTGGCAGATTACCTGCGCGCCGTGCCGGTGCGATGGCGGAGATGATGGTCGCGGCCAGCGCGAAGAACAACGGGATGAGGAAGGCACCGGTGGCGTAGGAGATCTCGATGGAGGACAGTTCACTGCCGGTCTGGTTGAGGATGATCACCAGCGCGTGGATCACCGCCACACCCACCACCAGGCCCAGGACACCACCGATCAGGCCGATGACAACGGCCTCCATGACCACGGAGAAACCGATCTGGAAGGAGGACACCCCGATGCTGCGGAGCAGTGCGAACTCACTGGTGCGCTGGCCGACGATCATGGCGAAGGTGTTGGCGATGATGAAGGCACCCACGATCAGTGCGATCACCGCGAAGGCGATGAGGATGTAGGTGATGAACTCCAGCTGGCTGGCGGTATCCCCGGTGGTGCGCTCGATGATCTGCTCGGGCAGCAGCGGGGTGAGGAACCGGTAGGTCCGCCCGATCTGGTTGCGCACCTCCATCGGATCCACCCCGTCGTGGACCGCGATGACGATCTGGGAGGCGTTGGATCCGTCGGTGAACAACTCCAGATAACGATCCTCGGCGAACCCGATGCCGACCCAGCCGGCCACATCCGATTTCGATTCAAACACCCCGGAGATGTTCGCCTCGATGCGTTCGGTCGGGGTGATCACGGTGACCTCATCACCCACCTGCAGGTCCCCACGGTCGGCGGCGGAGACATTGACGATGATCTCATCATCGTCCACCGGCGCCCTGCCCTCGGTCACCTCGGGTTCCGGTCCGACCCAATTACCGGGTTGGTAGACGGCGAAGGGGTGGGTGCCGGACGACCCGGCCTGCAGCGGTTCACCGGAGGAATCGGTGAGGATGAGGGCGGACTGCCCCACCGCCGAGGTACCCGACGGCATGCCGGGACCGTCACCGACGATGTTGACGGCCCGGACCTGCGGGTAGGCCTTGATCTCCTCGACCACCTCGAAGGGGACACCCGCACGGTTGTTCTGGGTGCCGATGACACCGACATCCACGCCCTCCACGCCGGCGTCGATGATGGACAGGAATGACCGCTCCAGGGAGTCGGTGAGCAACAGCGATCCACAGAGGAACGCGGTGCCCAGGACCACGGAGAGGATGGTCAACGCCATGCGCACCTTGTTGGCCACCACGCTGCGCCAGGTGGTTTTGCGGAGGGGGGAGTGCAGGAAGGTGGACACTGTGCCCGGGCGGCTGTGTGCGTCCTGTTCCCCGGCTACACCTCGGTGAGAGATATCAGACCTCCTCGTCGGTGAGTTTCGTGTGGTTCATCCAGATCGTTCCCCGCCACCGGCACCAGTACCGGCAGCCGGCACCCGTTAGCCGTGGGGGACATCAGAACATATAAGTTCCCCCATCTTAACCGCCGGGGTGGACAGGATCGTTACACAGCACTGTCCCGGCGGACTGATCCCTACTCACTGAGGCCGGCCTTCCGGTCGGCCTCAGCCCGGTCCCACTGTCCTGATCTGACGAGCGCGGTGGTGGGGTGCGTGCTGAAGAGGCTGTCCCGTGCCGACGGTGACAGGGTCTCCTCCACGGCCTCGGCGGCGGTGGCACGGTGGCGCAGATGGGTGGCCAGCACCTCGTAGGATTCATCGCCCATCAGGGCGCGCAGCTCGTTTTCCTGGGTGATCCACACCGGTTCGCCGCCGGTGTGGCACCTGGGGGAGGTGGTGCAGAACCAGTCGAAATCCTCCCCGCCGTTGCCCCAGCCGCGGCGGTTGTACTCGGTGATGGTGGTGCGCAGGATCTCGTGGCCGTCGGCACGCTCCTCGTAGGCCTCCAGTCGGCGCAGCGGGACCTGCCAGCAGACCTCGGGCTTGACGACGGTCAGGTCGCGTCCTTCCGCAGCGCCCCACTGATGTAGCGCGCATCCCGGGCCGGTCGCCCACCCGCGTCGGTTGGCGAAGATGCAGGCGCCATCCACCGTGCGGGTTTTCAGTGCGGGCTCCGGATTGCCGTCCTCGTCATCGAGCTCATCCCACTCCAACCAGGGCTCGATTTCCGTGCCGTCATCGGTCGCGTAGAACTCCTTCACCCCCGCGGGACGCAGCTGCCAGTACTTCGCGGGCATCTCCGCGACGGCGTCATACAACTGATCGCGGTCGGTCTCATCGGCGAGGAAGGCACCGTGGGTACAGCACCCCACATCAGTGTTAGTGCTGTCCACTCCCAGACAATCGGGGGTGCCGAACGTGCAGTTCCAGTGGGATTCCAGCCACGTGAGATCGATGCTGAACTGATGATCAACATCCGTTGGATTGGTGAATTCATACCATTCACGAGGGAAATCAGGAGGAAGCTCCTCACCCCTGCGGATGGAGGCGGCAGCGGGGGAGGTTTCCGGGAAACCGAGGAAAACCGAGGACGAAGAAGACCAATTCACACTTTGTCACCCTAGACCGACTAACCTTTAGGTGTGAGATTAGGTGTATTGGACGTGGGCAGTAACACTGTCCATCTTATTGCGGTAGACGCTCGTACCGGTGGGCATCCCACCCCTATGAGCAATTGGCGTACCCCGTTGCGTCTCGTTGAGCTTCTCGACGACACCGGGGCGATCAGCGACAAAGGAGTGAACAAGCTTACCTCCGCGGTCGGCGAGGCCGCCGAACTGGCGGAGAAACTCGGCTGCGCAGAACTCATGCCGTTCGCTACCTCCGCCGTGCGTTCAGCCACCAACAGTGAAGCGGTTCTTGATCATGTGGAGCAGGAAACCGGTATCCGCCTGAGCATTCTCAGCGGTGAGGATGAGGCCCGCCAGACCTTCCTGGCGGTGCGTCGCTGGTACGGCTGGTCCGCCGGACGGATCACCAACCTCGATATCGGTGGTGGTTCCCTAGAGATCTCCTCCGGTTCCGATGAGGACCCGGACATGGCCTTCTCGCTCGATCTCGGTGCCGGTCGTCTGACCCACCAGTGGTTCGACACCGACCCGCCCGGCCGCAAGAAGATCAACCTGCTGCGCGACTACATCGACGCTGAACTGATCGAACCGTCACGCCAGATCCGCACCCTCGGCCCGGCACGCCTGGCGGTGGGAACCTCCAAGACCTTCCGCACCCTGGCACGCCTGACCGGTGCGGCGCCCTCCTCGGCGGGCCCCCACGTCACACGCACCCTCACCGCCCCGGGTCTGCGTCAGCTCATCGCCTTCATCTCACGCATGACCGCAGCTGACCGCGCCGAGCTGGAGGGCATCAGTGCCGACCGTTCGCATCAGATCGTGGCGGGAGCGCTCGTGGCCGAGGCGGCCATGCGTGCGTTGGAAATCGAGAAGGTTGAGATCTGCCCCTGGGCGTTGCGTGAGGGTGTCATCTTCACGCGAATCGACAAGGGACTTGAGTGAGTTACGGAAAGGAGTTGGCCAACAATGAGTGAAGAGAAGCTTACAGTCGCAGAGCTGATGGCCAGGGCCGCGAAGGAGGGACATTCCACGGATGCCCCCCGGCGTCGCCGACGTCGCAGCATCGAAGATGGTGGCATCTCCGTCGCCGAGCTGACCGGCTCCATTCCAGCGGTGAAGGAGAAGCCGGTCGAGTCCAAGCATTCGGCCGTCAAGATCGACGATCCAGCCGAGCCGGAACAGAAGCCGGAACAGAAGGCAGAGCCGAAGCCCGAGCCTAAGGCAGAGCCGAAGTCTGAGCAGCCCGCGAAGACACCGGCAACGCCAGCTGCGAAGCCCGCTGCCAAGCCCGCGGTGGATAAGAAGCCGGGGCAGAAGGCGTCGACAAGCACGCCCGCGCCCAAGGCCGCTGAACTGGCGACGGAGAAGGTCGTCGACAAGCCGGCACCCAAGGCCGAGCCGAAGCTCTCGGTGGTCAAGGACAGTGCAACAGACACGGCGGAGAAGGACGCGCCCGCGCGTCCCGCCCCGAGCACCGACGAGACCATCGTGTTGAGCATCGTTGATGAGAAGGACCCGATCCGTCTCACCACCGGTGCCTTCCCGGTGGTCCCACCCTCAGCGGTGAAGCCAGCACCGGCAACACCAGCTGCCGGAGCCACCGGCGAGGAGGCAGCCGACGCAGAGTTCGCCGCGGCCGGTGCCTCACCCGCGGACACCACCCAGATGGATGCGATCACCGGTGACTTCGACCAGATCGACGCCACCGACCGGGACGAGGACCACGAGGATGCCGACGAGGAGCCCGGCAAGATCTCGGTGTTCTCCGTGCTGCTCATGGCCATCGTGGGTGTGGTGCTCGGCGCCGCCGTGTTCCTCGCCTTCGAGATGTTGTGGGAGCGCCTGAGCAACTGGCTGGTGGCCATCCTCGCTGTCGCGGTCACCCTCGGCATGGTTGGTCTGGTCCATGCGCTGCGCACCTCGCGTGACAGATTCAGCATGGTGCTGGCCGGTATCGTCGGTCTGGTCATGACCTTCGGGCCGCTGCTCGTCGTGTTCTAACCAGTCTTCCGACCCGCGCGACACCTGCGACAACCGCCCCCTCCGGGTTTGAACTGCTCCACGTTCACACCGGAGGGGGCGGTTTTTGTCTGTCGTGCTGCACGGAGGGCCGGTGAGATGGCAGGGTGGAGGGCATGACAATTATTGCTGTGATCGGTGGCGGTCAGATCGGCGAGGCGCTCGTCTCGGGTCTGGTTGCAGCCGATGTGAACCCCCAGAACATCCGTGTGACCAACCGTCGAGAGGAACGCGGTGCGGAACTCGAGGAGCGTTACGGCGTGGTCACCATGACCGACAACGCCCAGGCCGTGGACGGGGCCGACGTGGTCTTCCTGTGTGTGAAGCCGAAGATGATCCTCGACGTGCTCGCAGAGATCGTCACCACGGTGGACAACAACTCCGTGTCCACCGTCGTGGTGAGCATGGCTGCCGGCATCAACCTCACCTCCATGGAGGAGAAGGTCTCCGCGGGCATGCCGATCGTGCGTGTCATGCCGAACACCCCGATGCTGGTGCGCAAGGGCATGTGCACCGTCACCGGTGGCCGGTTTGTCGATGCCGAGCAGCTGGAGCTGGTCCAGGAGCTGCTCACCTCCGTCGGTGATGTCATGGTTGTGGAGGAATCCGACCTCGACGCCGTGACCGCCCTGTCCGGTTCCTCGCCCGCCTACCTCTTCCTGGTCACCGAGGCGCTTATCGACGCCGGTGTCAGCCTCGGCCTGACCCGTGCGGCCGCGAAACAACTGGCCGTGTCCGCGTTCGACGGTGCCGGCACCATGTTGAAGGAAACCGGCCGGGAGCCCTCCGAGCTGCGCGCCGGTGTGTCCTCGCCCGCCGGAACCACGGTGGCGGCCCTGCGCGAACTGGAGGAGAGCGGCATCCGTGGCGCATTCTTCCGGGCGGCCCAGGCATGCGCCGACCGTTCAGCCGAGATGGGACGCAGCTAGCGTTACCGTGATGTAATCAGGTTGTTGCCTAGTGGGGGAAACCGTGAAAACGTTTTCTCTTCTCCGGTGTGCTGAGCAGCATCTTTGTCGGCCTGCTATTTTGTAGCAGGTCGATAGATCGCAAAACTAGGCAACAATTGTCGCACTAATAACAAAAACCACGCTAAGCTGAACCAGGCGTATGCGTGATCGTACTGTGGGAGGGGAAGCCCGCAGCGCGCGTAAGGCTGAAGGGTATTGATGAATATGGCTAAAGAAGATAAAGGAATCTTTCTTACGGTTGCCGAGGTCGCGGAGATCATGCGCGTATCCAAGATGACTGTCTACCGGCTCGTTCACTCCGGTGAACTCCCGGCGGTCCGCGTGGGACGGTCTTTCCGTGTCCACGAGAAGGCGGTCAACGATTACCTGGATTCCTCGTTCTACGAGGCTGGTTAACCAGGTCCGGGCGATCGCCGCTGCGGCGATCACCCATGGTCACAGCCAGCATGATGCTCACCATCGTGGATCTGGCCTGACCGCCCTGGCCATCACCTGACACCGGGGGGACCGCGTCGTTGCTCCAACGGGATGTCACCATGTGACTCCCACCATTGGGTAGCGGGGCGGTTTTTTCGACCCCACCGGGACCCCGCCTGTGGCCGGCCCGGTGTGCTCAGCACCCCCAGGACATCAGGTGTGTATGCACCCGGACGCGGAGCGTGTAGAGGGGTGGCGTTTTGAAGCGTTCCCCACTGGGGGTAAGATGATTCCCATTCGTGTCAGCGCACACCTATGGACTTTAACCACCGCGACTGATCGGATGGTGCGGTAGCACGCACCGTCGCGGTCCGCGGGGTCCGAATGTGCACTTCGGTAATAGGTGCTGGCAGGTTTTGTACGTACAACATCGATAAAAGCGAGGGAAACCGTCAATGGGTTCTGTCATCAAGAAGCGCCGCAAGCGCATGTCCAAGAAGAAGCACCGCAAGATGCTGCGTCGTACCCGCGTTCAGCGTAGGAAACTCGGCAAGTAGGCCTTCGAGGTCAAACACCACCCACGGATCTCATCCGTGGGTGGTGTTTTCATTTCACGAACCTATTTCACGAACCGGGTGCGCCACCGGTTGCGCAGGCGCCACCCGGTCACGCTGAAGGCCGCAGTGGCCAGCGCCGGGACACCGAAGGTGCGTGCCGCCTTGCGTAGGGAACGGAAATCACGCACATCCCACCCGCGCTCGAGCGCCTCCTTGCGCAGCTTCCGGTCCGGGTTCACCGCCACCGCAGTGCCTACCATCGACAGCATCGGCAGATCATTGATGGAATCGGAGTAGGCGGTGCAGCGCGAGAGGTCGAGTTTCTCAATGGAGGCCAACGCCGCCACTGCATGGCGCTTGCCCGGGCCGTGGAGGATGTCACCGACCAGCCGTCCGGTGAAGACACCGTCCCGGACCTCCGGGACGGTACCGATGGCACCGGTGAACCCGAAGCGCTGCGCCAGGATCTGCGCCAGCTGGACGGGGGTGGCACTGACCAACCACACCTGGTGCCCCGCGGCGAGGTGCATATCCGCCAGCTGCCGGGTGCCGGGCCACGTCTTGTCGAACATGGTCCGGTCCACGATCTCCTCGCACAGTTCCACCAGTTCCTCCACGGAACGACCCCGGATGAACTCCAGTGCCTGTTCGCGCCCCTGGGCCACATCATGAGCGTTCTCGGAGCCGGAGATCTTGAACTTCAGCTGTTTCCAGATCACCGGGAGGATCTCATGGACGGTGAAGAACTTTTTCCGGAACAGCCCCTGGGCGAAGACGATGAGGGAGGAACCCTGGATGAGGGTGTTGTCCACATCGAAGAAGGCCGCGGCCCCCACATCCTGGGGGACATCGGGGTCGGGCAGGTTCACATGGACCGCGCCGGCCGCCTCAATGGCACCTGTGACTGAATCCACACCCGAATGGAAATCATCCAGGCCCAGGCCGTAGATCGAGGCGACCGCCTCGGCGGCCGCAGCCTGGCCCGCCTCACGCTGGGTTTCATCATCGATGGGTGGGACGGCGTAATCCTCGATGAACCGGCGGAGATTGCCCCGGCTGGCGCTCCAGTTGGACAGGAAATCCTCCGGGGAGCCCATCATGTCGAAACCCCAGTTGTCATTTCCGTTGGCTGGACTCATGTGGTGACGGGAACCTTCCTTGCGCCGAGGGGCATCCGGGGAGTGTGGGTTGTGCGGGTTGCGGGACAGAAAAAACTGGTCGGACATGTTATTGGGGCCCGGAATGGGTATCGTATCCATGGTAAAGCCTTGTGCGTTGCAACGCCGGGCATGGGTACCCAAGAATCAGGGGAGGGTGGCGGGAACGTGGCCTTACACCACAGTTCAGACCACAGGGTGGAACTGATCGTTCGTGACAACTGCGGATCCTGCGTCCGTGTGCGGGAACAGATCATGCCGGTTCTCGCGGCGGCGGGGGTGCAGCTGGTGGTGAGCAACGTCGATGATGATCCCACTCTCAAGGTGGAGTTCGGTGACCGGGTTCCGGTCATCCTCGTCGATGATGAGGAATTCGCCAGCTGGGAAGTGGATAATGATGAGTTAGCCCACGCTTTGTTGTGACTCCGTCGATTGGGCGCTACCGTTAATCAACAAACTTTGATTCATTCTTTTGATTGATCAGTCCCTCCTTTGAAAGTCGGGTGAGATAGTGAGCGTGCTCGTTGTGGGGATGTCCCACAGGTCAGCACCTGTTGCGCTGTTAGAGCGCCTCAGCATGGACGACTCCGTCCGTGGTCAAACCACCTCCGCACTCGTGGAGCGGCCGTCACTGTCGGAGGCGCTGATCGTCTCCACGTGTAACCGCCTCGAGGTGTACACAGTCACCAGCAGTTTCCACACCGGCGTCAATGACGTGGTGGAGGTCCTGCATGAGATCAGCGGGGTCGATATTGAGACCCTGCGCGGATACCTCTATGTCCGTTATGCGGACGCTGCCGCGGAGCACATGCTGGTGGTCGCCTCCGGCCTGGATTCCATGGTGGTCGGTGAGCAGCAGATCATCGGTCAGGTGCGCACCGCCTACCAGCAGGCCACCGAGGCCGGCACCGTCGGACCGGGACTGCACGCGCTGGCGCAGACCGCCCTGCACACCGGCAAGCGCGTCCACTCGGAGACCGATATCGATGAGGCCGGTGCCTCCATGGTGTCCTTCGCCATCGACCGGGCCCTGACCCAGATGGGTATTGATCCCACCTCGGAGAAACCCCTGGCAGGCAGGACCGCGCTGGTGCTCGGCGCCGGTGCCATGAGTTCCCTGGCCGCCACGCACCTGGGTCGGGAGGGCGTCGACAAGCTCATCATGGCCAACCGCACCCGCGAGCGCGCTGAGCGCCTGGCCTCCCACTCGGATGAGGCCGGGGTGCCCGCCGAGGTCATCGACTTCGCCGACCGCGCCCAGGTCCTCGACCGCGTCGACATGGTGGTTTCGGCCACCGGTGCCGATGATTTCACCGTCAAACCCGCCGACATCCCCGCCGGTGCCCAGCTCATGCTCGTGGATCTGTCCATGCCACGTGACATCGATGACGCCTGCGCCGAGGTGCCCGGTGTGGACCTGGTCAACATCGAGCGCCTGCACCGCGCCAAGCGCGAGGACCCTACCGGGGACGCCACCGAGGGCGCCGATGCCCTGGCCATCGTCCGCGAGGAACTGGAGGCCTTCACCTCCGAGCAGCGCATCCGCGACGTGGTTCCGGCCGTGTCCGCGCTGCGTAAACACGCCAACGAGCTGCTTCTCGACGAGCTGGACCGCCTCCAGGCGCGCACCCCCGAGATGTCACAGGAGGACTGGAAGGAAGTCACCCGCACCGTACGCCGTGTCATGGATAAATTCCTGCACGAGCCGACCGTCCGGGTGAAGAAGCTGGCCGCCCGTTCCGGTTCGGTGTCCTATGAGTCCGCCCTCCAGGAGCTCTTCGGCCTGGAGGCCGTGCAGACCACCGCGCCCCCGGCGATCACCTCCGTCAACGCCTCCGAACTGCCCGATGCGGGTATTGTCGCGATCGTGAATTCACCGTCCACCACAGGCCAGCCCGTGTCTGTGGATGGGTCCTAACATCCACCTTTAGTCCTGTAGTCAAGGAGCGCAATGACACTCAGAATCGGCACCCGCGGATCGAAGCTGGCCACCACCCAGGCCGGCCACATGCGTGATCGGCTCAAGCACTTCGGCCGTGATGCCGAACTGACCATCGTCACCACCCCCGGCGATGTCAACATGTCCCCGGTCGAACGCATCGGCGTGGGCGTGTTCACCCAGGCCCTGCGCGACGCGCTGGTCGCCGATGAGATCGATGTGGCGGTGCACTCCTTCAAGGACCTGCCCACCGCCCCGGACCCACGCTTCCACCTGGTGGTGCCCACCCGTGCTGATGCCCGCGACGCGCTCATCGCCCGCGACGGCCTGACCCTGGAGGAACTGCCCAAGGGTGCGAAGGTGGGTACCTCCGCACCGCGTCGAATCTCCCAGCTCAAGGCCCTGCGCCCCGACCTGGAGATCCTGCCGCTGCGGGGCAACATCGACACCCGCATGGGCAAGGTCACCTCCGGTGAACTCGATGCCGTGGTCCTGGCATTCGCCGGTCTGTCACGGGTGGGCATGCAGGACCGCGCCACCCAGGTTTTCGACCCCGACATGCTCATGCCAGCCCCCGCCCAGGGCGCCCTGGCCATCGAGTGCCGTGTGGAGGACGAGGACATCATCACCGGCCTGAACATGCTCATGCACGCCGACACCTATGTCACCGCCGTCGCCGAGCGCACCGTGCTCAACCGCCTGGAGGCCGGCTGCACCGCACCCGTGGCCGCCCACGCCACCCTGGATGGTTACGCCGGCGACACCATGACCCTGACCGCCGGTGTCTTCGCCCTCGACGGCTCCGAGCAGCTGGTCTTCTCCGCGCAGGGTGCGGGCGAGCGCCCCGAGGAGATCGCGGAGCAGGTCGCGGCCCAGCTCATCGAACAGGGTGCAGCCACCCTGCTGGGTTAGGTACTCCCGTAGGCCACCCCGCCAGTCACCGTAAACTTGGGTCACAGTCTGACTTTCGGTGGCGATTAATTCGCTAGTTCGTGCAAGAATGGCTTTACCTGATCTGAACCGGCGAGGTTGCTCGCCCCGGCACGTGGAAGAGACCCGTTGTTGTGGCTGAATTGAAGATTACCCAGAAGCACCTCACCATCCACCTGTCCTGGTGGGAGAAGATCGGTGCGCGGCGCAGTCATCTCACCGTCCCCCTGCGCGCGATCCGCGACATCCAGGTTGTCGATGACGCCCTCGGGTCCGTCGAGGCCACCGGGGCCCGCGGCCTGATGCGCATCCCCGGCCTGTTTGTTGCCGGCACCCACACCTCCGAGAGGGACGAGGAGAGCAACCACGAAAATATCTTCTCCGTGTGCCGCCGGAAAGACCCGGGCCTGGTCATCGAGCTGGACAAGGTCAGCATCGGCCGCATCGTGGTCTCCACCCAGGACGCCCGCCGCTACGCCTCCGAACTGGCACCGGTCCGCTGACGGTTACCCGTCGCTTCACCTGCCTTCTCTGACACATTGGTCGTGTTTGGCTACCATCGGGGTCACACGATCCGAAGCACCAATTGCCTAAGGAGAAGTACATGTCGAAGAAGATTCTTGTTGTATCCACCGATTTCGGTACCGAGAAGGATGAGCTGGTGGTGCCCGTCGACAAGCTCAGGGAGCTGGGGCACGAGGTCACCGTGGTCACCCCGAACGGCAAGCCCGTCCAGACGGTGGTGGGGGATAAGGACTGGGACCTGGAATTCCCCGTCGACGGTGATCTGGCCAGCCACATGAACAACGATTATGACGTACTGCTGCTGCCCGGCGGCACCGTCAACGCCGACAATGCGCGCCTGGATGATGATGTCCTCGCGGTGCTGAAGAAACAGGCCGGGGCGGGCCGTGCCGTGGCGGCGATCTGCCACGCGCCGTGGACACTTATCGACGCCGGACTCGCCCGGGACAAGAACCTCACCTCCTATGTCTCCGTGAGGATCGACCTGGAAAACGCCGGTGCGAACTGGCACGATGTGCCGGTCCAGGTGTGCGACACCGCCGGCTGGAAGCTGATCACCTCCCGCAACCCAGGTGATCTCGACCCCTTCATTGAGGCCATCGACCAGGCCTAGGTTGTCGTTGCGTCTCCCTCTGATGCCGCCGGTGAGGTGGTGTCGGGGGGAGTTTTTGCTGCGCTGAGTGGGGTGGTGGGGGCCACGGTCTCCGGTGGCATGAGCAGGGGTTCGGTGAAACGCCGCAGCAGGGTGGTCACCTCGGGGGAGGGCTGCGGATTCCAGGTGGCCCAGGTCCGCACCACCAGATCATCACCGGCGGCATCCTCGCCCACCAGGGGGATCCACACCCAGCCGGGGAAGTTCTTGCCCGCCGAGGTCTTGGTGGTCAGGGCGACATCGGCCTCCACCAGGTCGGCGATCAGGGCGCTGTATTGCCCGAATTTACGGAAGATCCAGGTCGCGGCCACCCCGGCGGACAGCATGGCGTTTTTCAGGATCTCCTCCTGCACGCGGACCTCACCGCGGGAATGGGCCAACACGCGCAGCCCCTCCATGTCCTCCAGGGTGGCGGATTCCCGGTGGCGCAGCGTCTCATGCAGTGCCGATTCCTCCCGGATCACGATGCCCAGACGCTGTTGATATACCAGGTGGGTGGGGAAGGCCTCACTCTGGCGCCGGGCCAGGGCGATGTCCAACTTCTTTTGTTTGAGCATGATGAGCTGCTCATCGGTGGGGGCCTCGATGAGGGAGACGCGGAAATTCTCCCCCCTGGTGCTCAGGCGCTCCCGCAGCCAGGCACTGGGTAATCCGGGTGGCACCCCGATGTTGATGCTGACAATCAGGTGCTCACCCGATCTGATCTCATCAACCACCGACTGCATCCGGTTGAGCAGTTCCACGGCCTCATCATGGAGTGCCTCACCGGCCTTGGTCATGTGCACCCCGCGGGAGTGACGGGCCAACAGTGGCGCGCCGACCTCTGCCTCCAGCGCGGCCATCTGCCTGCTCAGGGCGGGTTGGGAGATGTGGAGTTCCTCGGCCGCGCGGAAGATCTGGCCATGGCGAACCACCTCCACGAATGATCTCAGCTGTTCCATGTTCATCTCGGGGGCTCCTGTTCAGGGCGGTCGACGTGCCCAGTATGTGAAGTATGCATATCCAAATTGCGCTATATGCATTTGTACTATAGATCACAGGTGAATAGTCTTCATCGCAAGGGACACATCAGATCCTCTGCATGGCCTGGAGCCCGGTAGATCAGGACCCAGATAACCCCTACCTGTAGCTCGACCCACACCCGGGACGATAGCTGCAGACAACCCGCCACCGGCGGAGGTGCCACAATCACGCCTCACCCAGACCACCGATCTGACGAGACGTTGATAAGGCACTGCTGAGGCACTGGCCTCTGAACGGTCCCGCAAGAACCCTAAGAATCCTAAAAACGAGGAACGATGATGAGTAAGAACACACAGGGTTCTGTGAACCCGGATCCCCGCGACAACGGGGATAACATCACTCCGGATGCCGCGTCCGGTACCGCCCCCGTAAAGACCCCGAAGAAGGCCGCGCTCTCCAGCTGGATCGGTTCAGCACTGGAGTACTACGATTTCGCGGTCTACGGAACCGCCGCCGCCCTGGTGCTCAACCAGCTGTTCTTCCCCGAGGACACCGCCCCGGGTGTCGCGATCCTGGCCTCCATGGCCACCGTCGGCGTGGCCTACGTTGTCCGCCCGCTCGGTGCGCTGATCATGGGGCCGCTCGCCGACCGCTATGGCCGTAAATTCGTGCTCATGCTGTGCCTGTTCCTCATCGGAGCCAGCACCTTCCTCGTGGGCTGCCTGCCCACCTTCGACCAGGTCGGTTACCTCGCCCCGGCGCTGCTGGTCCTTTGCCGCATCATCCAGGGCCTGTCCGCCTCGGGTGAACAATCCAGTGCGATCTCGGTCTCACTGGAACACGCCACCGAACACCGCCGCGCTCTCACCGCCAGCTGGACCCTGCACGGCACCCAGTTCGGAACCCTGCTGGCCACGGCCGTCTTCATCCCCTTCACCATCTTCCTCAGTGAGGACGCCCTGTTGAGCTGGGGTTGGCGTGTGCCGTTCTGGCTCTCCGCCGTGGTCGTGCTCGTCGCCTTCCTGATCCGCCGTGGACTGGAGGAGCCACCGGCCTTCCGTGAGAACCAGCAGGAGATCGCTGGTGGCCCGTCCCCACTGGCCATGACCCTGAAGTACCACAAGGCCGCCGTCGCCCGTGTTGCCGTGGCCGCCATGATCAACTCCGTCAACGTTGTCTTCACCGTGTGGTCCCTATCGTTTGCCACCAACGTGGTCGGCCTCGACCGCTCCACCATGCTGCTGGTGCCCGTGGTGGCCAACCTGGTCGCCCTGCTGGCCATCCCGTTCTCCGGTGCATTGGCGGACCGCTTCGGTCGCCGCCCCGTCTTCATCCTCGGTGCTCTCGGTGCCGGCCTGGCCATGAACGGCTACCTGGGGGCCATCCATTCCGGTAACTGGGCCATGATCTTCATCATGGGCATTGTGATGTCCGGACTGCTGTACTCCATGTCCAATGCGGTATGGCCGGCCTTCTACGCCGAGATGTTCCCCACCTCGGTGCGTGTGACCGGCCTGGCGCTGGGCACCCAGATCGGTTTCGCCGTCTCCGGTGGCTTCGCCCCGGTCATCGCCTCCCTGCTGGCCGGTACCGAGGGTGACAACTGGGTACAGGTCGCCATCTTCGTCGGCGTGGTCTGCCTCGTCGCTGCGGGTGCCGCCCTGACCGCCAAGGAGACCAGGGACCTCAACCTCGATGAGATTGATGCCCTGCACCTTGCCCGTGGTGAGGCAGCAGACCTCGCCCGCGCCGGTGTCACCACCGTCGCCGGACGCCCGACCACCGTCGTGGTGGGTGCTGATGGATCGGTGACCCGTACGGGCAGGAACCCCGGCGTGCATGCCGGTGCCACCTCCCAGGAAAACACTGACAACCATGATGCACAGGAGTCCTACCGCTAATGCGCACGTCGATCGCCACAGTCTGTTTATCAGGAACCCTCGCCGAGAAACTCCGGGCCGCCGCCGACGCCGGTTTTGACGGCGTGGAGATCTTCGAACAGGACCTCACCGTCTCCCCCCACTCCCCGGAGCAGATCCGGCAGCGGGCCGCAGACCTGGGTCTGACCCTGGATCTCTTCCAGCCGTTCCGGGATTTCGAGGGGGTGGAGGAGGAGCAGTTCGTACGGAATCTCCGTCGCATGGAGGCGAAGTTCGCACTGATGAACCGGCTGGGGATCGACACCATCCTGCTGTGCTCCAATGTCGGCACCGCAACCATCAACGATGATGAACTCTTCGCCAGCCAGCTGCGCCGCGCCGGGGATCTGGCGCAGCGTTACCAGGTTCGCATCGCCTACGAGGCACTGGCCTGGGGGCGGTTCGTCAATGATTTCGAACATGCCCAGCGCATCGTCGACATGGCCGACCACCCCCAGGTGGGCACCTGCCTGGACACCTTCCACATCCTCTCCCGCGGGTGGTCCACCGACGCGGTGGAGCAGATCCCGGGCGAGAAGATCTTCTTCGTCCAGCTTGCCGACGCCCCGAAGCTCAGCATGGACATCCTGTCCTGGTCCCGCCACCACCGGGTCTTCCCCGGGGAAGGCGATTTCGACCTGGTGAAAGTCATGACCCACCTCGCCCGCACGGGATATGACGGCCCGATCTCCCTGGAGATCTTCAACGACTCCTTCCGCAAGGCTGATGTGGCCCGCACCGCCGTGGATGGTCTACGTTCCCTGCGCTGGCTGGAAGATCAGACCTGGCACGCCCTGGCCGAGGGCGAGCGCGACGTGGCCCTCGAGCTGTCCCCGCTGCCCGAGGTCGCAGAACCCGCCGGTGTGGATTTCCTCGAGATCTCCACCGGACGGCTGGGGGAGACCATCCGTGTGCTCCACCAGCTGGGCTTCCAGCTCGGTGGACACCACCGCAGCAAGTCCGACTTCCAGGTCTGGACCCAGGGACCGGTCCGCATCGTCATCGGTGACCGTGGCCCCACCGGGGCCGCCACCACCATCACCGGGCTCGGCTTCGCCACCCCGGATCCGGCCTCCGCGCAGCAGCGCGCCCGGCTCCTCCAGGCGGGCACCATCGCCCGGACCCGCGAAGATGATGAGGCCGACCTGCGGGGCGCCTACGCCCCCGATGGCACCGAGGTGTTCTTCGGTGAGGTCAGCCCGGACGGGTTCCCCACCTGGCTCGATGAGTTCGGTGTGGAAAAAGCAGAACGGGTGTCCGCCAGCCTCATCACCGGGATTGACCACATCAACCTCGCCCAGCCCTGGCAGCACTTCGACGAGTCCATCCTCTTCTACACCTCCCTCATGGCACTGGAGGCCCGCGACCGCGATGAGTTCCCCAGCCCCATCGGCCTGATCAGTAACCAGGTGATGAGCTCACCCAATGACGCCGTGCGCCTGTTGCTCAGCATCGCCCCCGAGGACGGGGAACAGGGTGATTTCCTGGACGCCGCCTACCCCGAGCACATCGCGCTGACCACCACCGATATCATCGCTGTGGCCCGCAGGGCACGCAAGCGTGGCCTGGCGTTCCTCCCCGTTCCGGAGAACTACTTCGAGGATCTGCAGGCACGTTTTGATCTCGACCCGGAGTTCCTGGATCTGCTGCGCGAGAACAACCTGCTCTATGACCGCGATGACACCGGCGGGGAATTCCTCCACTTCTACACCCGCACCCTGGGCACCATGTTCATCGAGGTGGTGGAACGCCGGGGTGGTTTCACCGGCTGGGGCGAGACCAACGCACCGGTGCGGCTCGCCGCCCAGTACCGTACGATCCGCGACGCTGAGCGCGGGGTTCCGCGGTAGGACCAGATGAGACACCACCGAGAAAGGACACTGATGATGACGGGCAGGATTCTGCTGCTCAACGGCCCCAACCTGAATATGTTGGGCCTACGCGAACCGGGGATCTACGGACATGCCACCTTAGATGATGTGGTGGAACTGGTCCGTGCACGGGCTGCACACCACGGCCTTGAAGTGGATGCGGTGCAGAGCAACCACGAGGGCGATCTCATCGACGCCCTGCACCGCGCCCGGGGCACCCACCTCGGGTGTGTGCTCAACCCAGGTGGGCTCACCCACACCTCCGTGTCACTGCTCGATGCAGTGAAGGCCTCCGAGCTGCCTACCGTGGAGGTACACATCAGCAACCCGCACGCGCGGGAGAGCTTCCGCCACCATTCCTATATCTCCCCGGCTGCCACGGCCGTCATCGCCGGTGCCGGCGTGGACGGGTACGGCTTCGCCGTGGATATCCTCGCCACCAACCATCTTCAAAGGACAGCAGCACAGCAATGAACCACGACAGCATTCTCCTCGGACTGATCGGCGAGGACATCTCCCTCTCCCGCACCCCGGCCATGCACGAGGCGGAGGGCCTCGCCCAGGGCGCGGCCACCGTCTACCGCCGCATCGACACCCTCACCGACCGTGCCCGTGGTCGCTCTCTCCAGGAGCTTCTCGACGCCGCCCGCTCCACCGGTTTCAACGGCCTCAACATCACCCACCCCTACAAGCAGGCGGTCCTGCCGCTGCTGGATGAGGTCTCCGAGCAGGCCGCCCAGCTGGGTGCGGTCAACACCGTCGTCATTGGTGAGGACGGTCGAACGAGCGGACACAACACCGATGTCACCGGGTTCGCCCGCGGACTGGAGGAGGGCCTACCCGATGCCACCATGACCACCGTGGTGCAGGTCGGGGCCGGCGGCGTGGGTAATGCCGTGGCCTACTCCCTGGTCACCCACGGGGTGGAGCAGCTGCAGGTGGCGGACCTGGATCCGGCTCGTGCCCAGGCGCTTGCCGACGCCATCAACTCCGCCATCGGCCGCGAAGCTGTTCACGGCATCGATGCCCGTGGCGTGGAGGAAGCCATCGCCGCCGCTGACGGCGTGGTCAACGCCACCCCGATGGGCATGCTCGCCCACCCGGGCACCGCCTTCGACACCTCGTGCCTGACCCCCCGCCACTGGGTGGGCGATGTGGTGTACATGCCGATCGAGACGCAGCTGCTCAAGGACGCCCGCGAGCTGGGTTGCCGCACCCTGGATGGCACCCGCATGGCGATCCACCAGGCGGTTGACGCCTTCCGTCTGTTCACCGGGCTGGAGCCCGATGTGGAGCGGATGCGCGCAACGTTCCTGTCACTGTAGAACTGTCCTGTCACCGCCTGCCCCCGGGAATTTCGCCCGGGGCAGGCGGTTTTTCTGTGCCCGGTCTCCCGGATGACACCGCTGGTACTGTGGCAGCTATCACACCAGGCTCCGCTGTCCCCGGCGTCGAAAAGGAGCGTGACCCTCCATGACCGACCATCAGCCCGGCCCTGTCACGGACCGTCTCCACGACAGTCGCTACACCAGTTTCCGACTGGACCGCCGGATGATCATCTCCGGATTCCTCTTCGGCTGCGGTATCGCCGGGTCGATCATCGATCTGTTCGTCTTCCACCTGGGCCTGCAGTGGCACCATTTCTATGACCTGTCCACCACCCGCATCGCCCTGCTCTCCGATGGCATCTTCCATGCCCTGACCTGGCTGATCACGGTGTGGGGGTTGTTCATGCTGGCTGGGGTACGCCAACACATCCGGGTGCCCTGGGGTAGGTGGGCCGCGGCGGTGACCCTGGGCGTCGGCGTGTTCCAACTTTTCGACGGGCTGGTCAACCACAAGATCCTGGGTATTCACCAGATCCGCTACGGGGTGGATCTGTTTGTCTACGATCTGGTGTGGATCGGCAGCGCAGTGGTGCTGATCATCATCGGCCTGGCCGGCCTGTGGTTAACCCGCTACCACCGGTTGAACAGGGATCTTCTGCATGGGACATGACCACCATCATCAGGTGGAGATCATCGTCGCCCTCCTGCTGGTGGCAGCAGGCCTGGCCTATGGGTTCTCCGCCCGGCGGCTCGATGGGGGTTGGCCGGTGTGGCGCAGCATCCTCTGGGCAGGCGGGCTGGTGTCTATCGCGGCGGGCATGATCGGGCCACTGGTACAGGCAGCCACCACCGGATTCACCGAACACATGTGGGTGCACCTGCTAATCGGCATGATCGGGCCGCTGCTGCTGGTGCTGGCTGCCCCCATCACCCTGGCGCTGCGGGTCCTACCCACCGGCCTGGCCCGCCTGCTCACCCGGGTGCTGGGTTCACGGCCGGTCCGGGTGCTCTCGCATCCGGTGACAGCGGCGCTGCTCAACGCCGGGGGGCTGTGGGTGCTCTACACCACGGCGTTATTCCACCTCATGCATGCCTCGCTGACCGTTCATGTGCTGGTGCATCTGCATGTCATCATCGCCGGGGTGGTGTTCACCGCGGCGATGATTAGCCCGGATCCCCAGCCGCATCGTGCCGGTTTCCGGGTGCGTGCCGGTGTCATGGTGGCCTTCATCGCAGCGCACTCGGTATTGGGCAAATGGTTGTACGCCTATCCGCCGGCCGGGGTGGGGGTGGAGGATGCCCGCAGGGGTGCGCAGGTGATGTACTACGGCGGGGATGTGGTGGATGTGATCATCCTCGTGTTGTTATTCGCCGGGTGGTACACCACAGGTCCACGCCCACTGCTGCTGCGAGCGAACGTCGCTAGAGGTATTTCCCCTTCTCCCGGTCGATGAGTTCCTTGGCCTCGCGCAGACCCGCACCGGTCAGCTCACGGTGGCGTTTGATGGCCGGGATCTCCCTGCGCTCGCGCAGCAGGGCGATCACCTCGGGGTGGAGGATATCGGGGTCCCGGCGCAGCGAGGCGGGCAGGGAGGAGGCCTCCATCCCGAGTTCAGCCATGAGCATGTCGATGGTTTGCTGCTGCCGGGTGACAGTGCGCTCCAGTTCGCCCACCCGCATCCGCAACCGGTCGATCTCCCCGCGGTCGGGGCCGCCCCCGAATAGAGCCTGCAACATGACACGAGTCCTTTCTCTATGCCGGATAGACCAGCGGTTCAACGATCTCCAGTCCGATTGTCTCACCGATATGGGGTGTGGTGCCCGTGACCTGCGCCCGGAATTTCTGCCCGCCGGAGGTTTCGGCGGTGATGCTGTAGGAGGTGATCTCGAAGAGCACCGAGGTGATCACCGCCTCGATGGACCGTGGGGTGCCGGGTGGGACCACGGTGACGGTCAGGGGAGTCACCGCGATGGTGGCGGCATCACCCGGGTGCAGGGTGGCCATCTCCCGGACCTGGTCGCGTTTCCAGGCGGTGGTCAGCACCGAGCATTCCACATGTTCACCGGCGATGGTGGCCGGCAGCAGGGTGGCGTCACCGATGAAGGACGCCACCGCGGCACTCGCCGGCGCCTCGATGAGTTCCGATGGGGTGGAGATCTGCTGCACACGCCCCTGATCCAGCACCACGATCCGGTCGGCGATCGCGATGGCCTCCGCGCGGTCGTGGGTGACATGCACCGTGGTCAGCCCCTCGCGCCGGGTCAGGGCGACCAGTTCGCGGCGCAGGGAGTCGCGCAGGGGCTCGTCGAGGGCGGAGAGGGCTTCGTCGAGAAGCAGGACGGTGGGGTCGGCGACCACCGCGCGCGCCAACGCCACCCGCTGGCGCTGCCCACCGGACAGGCTCGCCGGTGAGCGCCTGCCGAACCCGTCGAGCCCCACCAGCGTGAGTGCGCGTTCCACGCGCCTGCTTATCGACGCCCGATCCATCCCCGCCCTTTTCAGCGGATAGGCCACATTGCCCGCCACCGACATATGCGGCCACACCGCATGCTGCTGGAACACCATGCCCATGCGCCGCTTCTCCGGCGGGACGTGCGTCATGTCCTCACCGGCGATGGTGAGGCTGCCTCCCGAGGGGGCGATGAACCCGGCGACGGTGCGCAAGAGGGTGGTCTTGCCGGACCCGGACGGGCCGACCAGCACCACGAACTCCTCCGGGTGCACATCGATGTTGACGTGGTCGAGCCCCACCGTGCCGTCGGCGAAGGTCACCGACAGATCGGTGATGGTGATGGAGGACATTGTGCCTACCTCTCCTTCCGGCCCCGGACCGTGACCGAGAGCGCCACGATACCGATGAGGGCGAACATCAGCGACAACGCGGATGCCTGATTGTAGTTTCCTGCCTGCTGCAGGTTGAACACCTGCACACCCAGGGTGGTGGTGCCCGGCGCGATGAGCAGGATCGAGACCGTGAGCTCACGCACCGCGGTGACCAGGACCAGCACGGCACCGGCGATCGCCGCCGGGATGGTCATGGCCCCGGTGGTGCCCAGCAGCGCGCGCACCCGGCCGGCGCCGCTGATGCGGGCGGCCTCCTCCATCGCCAGCGGCGACTGTGCCAGGGGTGCCCGCACCGCCTGCAGCACCAGGGCGGTGAAGGCACAGACATAGGCACCGAGGATGATCCAGCGGGTGTTGTACAGATCGGTGTAGCGGCCCAGGATCAACCAGCCCACACCGATGATCATGCCCGGCAGGGCGGTGGGCAGCAGCACCACCAGGGTCATCGGCGTGTTGGTGACATGGCGGGTGCGGGTGACCAGCAGACCGACCAGCCAGCCGAGCACACCACAGATGACCGCCGCGGCCACCGACAGGGTCACCGAGTTGGTGAACCCCTCGATCACTCGTGGGTTGTTCAGCGCGGCCTCGAAGTTGCCCAGGGTGATGGTCTCCCGGGTGAAGGGCACACCGGGGGCTGGCAGCAGCGCCCGGTAGGCCAGGCCCAGGATCGGGGCGAGGGTGAAGGCCAGTGCGATGATCCAGGCGACGATGGTCACCGGTAAACGTGCCCTGCCCAGGTCAAAGGTGAGCGGGACACCGGTGTCCTGCAGCTGGGTGGTGGCACGCAGGGACACCAGGTAATCAGCCACCACCGCCGCGATACCCAGGAACAACAGGACCACACCGATGGTGGAGACCGTCTGCAGGGGATTGTCCACCGTGCCGGATTCCATGAAGCGGTAGATCATGGTGGCCAGTGTTTCAAAGCGCGCCGGGGACCCGATCAGGGCGGGGATGCCGAAGTCGGCGAGGTTGGCCACCGCGGTCAGGGTGAACGCCGACAGCAGTGCCGGGCGCAGCAGCGGCAGGGTGATGGTGCGCAGGACCGTCACGGTGCCGGCGCCGGAGATGCGCGCGGCCTGCTCCAGGTCGGAGGGCAGCTGGCGCAGCGCATTGGCCATCACCACATAGACGATGGGGTAGGAGTGCACGATGAGTAACACCGTGACCCCGTCCGCGCCGTAGATATCCCACAGCTGGGTGCCGAAGAACCGGTTGAGCCCCTGGTTGGGGCCGAACAACTGCAGCCAGGCGATAGCCCCGATGAACGGCGGGATCAGCAGCGGGGAGAGCAGGAACAGACGCAGGGCACCACGCCCATAGGCGTTGGTGCGGTCCAACAGCAGGGCGATGGCGGTGCCGATGATCACCGCCCCGGCCGCCGACAGCAGCGTGGTGTAGGTGGAATTCCACACGGCGGTACCCAGACCCTGCTGCATGAGCTGCGGGATCTGGTTGCCGCCGAGGGCGAGGCTGACCACCAGGGCGAGCGGGGAGATGAACAGGCCGATGACAATCAGCCACACACCCGCCCGCATGAAGGTCAACGAGGAGGATGAACGCATGCGTGAAACAGTAGACGCAGGTTAGTTCATCGCGTTCTGGAACACCTCGACCGCGGCGTCCTTATCCGCGGTGACAACCTCCAGATCAGGGGTCATCAGGGCGATCTCGGACAGCTCAGGGGTGCCCTCCGGGGTTGCGACATCCTCACGGACCGGCAGGTAGGCCTGCTCCACGGCCAGTTCCTGACCCTCGACGGAGATGAGGAAGTTGATGTAGCGCTCGGCTGCTTCCTTCTGCTCGGAGTCGGCGAAGACACCGGCCGGCTCGGTGATGTAGGGGGAGCCCTCCTCGGCGTAGATGGTGGCGATCGGGGAACCGGCGGCAGCCAGGTCACGGACCAGGTAATCCACCACGACACCGATCGGGCGGCCACCGCTGGCGATCTCCTGGGAGGTCGGACCGTTGGACTGGGCGATCATCGGGTTGTTCTCACCGAGCGCGTTGATCCACTCCTCACCCAGGGCCGGCTCGTTCTTCCACACCGAGGCGTTGAAGGCGGCCGCACCGGACACAGCCGGATCAGGCATGACCAGCTTGTCGGCATACTTCGGGTCAGTCAGGTCAGCCCAGGACTGGGGCAGATCCGCCTCATCGACGATGGAGGTGTTGTAGGCGATGACGGTCGGGATGATGCGGGTGCCCACGTAGAAGTTCTCCTCGTCGCGGGCCTCCTCGATCACCTCGGAAGAATCGACGCTTTCCAGCTCGGCGAGGTCACCGGCCTCGGCGTAGGACTCGAAGGTCGGGGCGTCGGCGGCCCACAGGACATCCGCCTCAATCGATCCGGAGGCCTTCTCCGCGGCGATGCGTGCATTCAGGTCACCAGTGCCAGCGCGGTAGACCTCCACCTTGATATCCGGGTTGGCCTCCATGAATGCTGCGTTAATCTCATCGACCTTCTCCTCCGGCTCGGAGGTGTAGACGGTGATGGTCACCGGCTCCGCCGACGATGCCTGCTCGGAGGTGGCTCCCGTGGTGCCGGTTGCGATAGTGTCCTCGGTTTCCGGTTCGGAACAACCCACGAGGAGAGCAGCTGAGGTACCGAGCGCCAGGACGGTGGTGGCGGTACGACGGGTGAACATACGCTGGGACATGGAAATGCCTTTCGGGATGAAGAATCAACGGGCACCGGGGGAGTGTGCCGACAAAGTTTCATCATGACATGCCCGGGCAATTTGTGCTCGGTAAATGTTGGCACCTGTCTAGGGTAGCGCGGGGACAGCTCCCGCGGGCCTGGGCCGGTTGCTCTGGACTCGGGGCCGCACCCCGGTGAGATGCAGCAACCAGGCACCGTAGATCAGCGCCACCGTCAGGCCCGCGAACAGGAGGGTGTACCCCTCGGAGATCACGGTCACCGTGGCCATGATGTTGTAGAGGATGTGGGCTGCGATGACCACATGCAGGCTGCGGGTGAGGTAGACGATCATGGTGAAGATGAATCCCACAGCGGTGGCATTGATGATCTGGAACACCGTGTCAGTCACGCCCTGTCCGATCAGGAGACTGAAGGCGTGGCCGATACCGAAGGTCAGCGTGGAGATGATCACCGCCCGCACCGGTTTGCCCTCATCGAGCAGGGCCCGGAAGAGCAAACCACGGAAGAGGATCTCCTCCAGGATGCCGATGGCGATGAAGTGCCCGATGATGGTGATGAGCAGCATCAGGGTGAGATCGGTGCGCAGCCCCTGCGACAGCGGCCAGGCCACCAGCAACCACAGCGGTAGGTAGAACCACATGCGGGCAGCCGGAACCTGCGCGGGTGTGCCCAGACCGATCCGCGGTGCAATGCAGGAACGAATGAGGTGGGTGAGCAGGACGATGGTGAGGATCGCCAGGGGGATGACCACCGCGGTGTGCGCATCGAGTCCAATGTTTATACCGATATTGACCGCGATGATATTGACGAGGAGAAACACCGCCAACCAGACGTAGAAATGCCGCATCCGGTTCATCTCGAATAAGCGTGTCATGCGCCCATCACGGTCCTTATATTGTTGTGAACTTCCTACCTCAGATTCTATCGAGGGCATCAAGGTAGCGGAACCGCTGTGGGCATGCAATGGCACACAACAGCATGTGATGTCGGTGTCAGGCTCCGATGGAAGAACAAGGGCCCGACACTGTGGGGGAGGGGTGATCGCAGGGTGTGCCGTCACCGGAACGCGGGACACGGGTTCAAGCCAGCATGTTACAAGGTCTGGGTCCACAAAGCTGAACTGCCTGAACCACTGGTATCGGGGGTTTTTCTGGAATGCCGGCCGGCATTTTGTCCCATGGAATGGGGCAGGGCCGTGAGTTGGCTAACGGTAGGATATTAAGCTGGGAAAACATACCGTTTTCGTAAAACGGGCACACTGAATTATCGTGTATATACCACACGGTGAACGCCCCTCAAGCGGGTGGTCGCTTTTGACCACATCGGTTGCGGATCCCAGTGGGAGCCGCCCGGCTTGACAGGGCGTGAATTTGTGCGCCGACCAGTTACGTCCCCATCCGGGCATGGTCAGTGCCCATCATCCACCGCGGCTGGGCCGTCCGATATGCATGAGAGCTTGATGCTGATTGTAGTCGGGTGGTTGGTGCCGTCTGGTGATGAGTACGGGTTTTGTCCGGGACAAGAACTAGAAAAGATATTGATGACTATCGCCGAGAAGGCCGAGATGGCTGATACCAGGGGGATCGGAACCAGCCAGGTTCCCGAGACCACCGGGGTTGAAACGCACGTTGCACGCAGGCTTGTGTCACTGGTACCCCATGAGGTGCCGGGTGAAGAGCTGATTCCAGGCAAGGTCATCTTCGTGGGGGCGGGCCCCGGCAACCCGGATCTATTGACTGTCCGCGCCCGCGAGGTCCTGGGGAATACCGTCCGCGCCGTCACCGACGCCCAGGTGCTGTCCAGCGTGCGGGATTTCGTCGCCGCTGAACTTCCCGTCCCGGAGGATAAGCTCCAGGCGGCCGAGGAGGAGTACGAACGGCTCTGCGCCGAGGCGAAGGAGGGCGGTGCGCGTCGTAAGCCACCACGTCCCGCGCCCCCGACCGCAGCCGAGATCATCGAGGTCGACCACGCCGGCCCGGAGGAGATCGCCCGCATCCTGGCTGAACAGCTGGCCAAGGGCGGCGATGTCATCCGCCTGGTCACCGGCAACCCGCTGAGTAGTGACAGCACCCTGGCCGAGATCACCGCCGTGTCCGAGGCCGGCATGAGCTTCCAGGTGGTGCCCGGCATGTCCCTGCCCGGCACCGTCCCCGCCTTCGCGGGCATCGCCCTGGGCTCGACCTACACCGAGACCGATGTCAGCGGCAACGACGTTGATTGGGACCAGCTGGCCAGCGCACCGCAGCCGCTGGTGCTCCAGGCCCGCGCCGAGAACCTGGCCACCATCGCCACGGAGCTGAAAACCCGGGACCTGCCCCTGGAGCTGCCGGTATCGGTCACCGTCAACGGCACCACCCGCATGCAGCGCACCTACGACACCACCCTCGGCGCCCTGGCCAAACTGGATGCGGAGCTGCCCGGCCCGCTCGTGGTCACCCTCGGCGAGGGCGTCAGCGACCGGGAGAAGTACTCCTGGTGGGAGAACCGCGCCCTCTACGGCTGGCGTGTGCTCGTTCCCCGCGCCAAGCCCCAGGCTGCCGCCATGAGCGCGCGCCTGGCCAGCCACGGTGCCATCCCGCAGGAGGTCCCGACGATCTCCGTGGAGCCACCGCGCAACCCGGCGCAGATGGAACGCGCCATCAAGGGCATCGTCGAGGGCCGCTACCAGTGGGTCGTGCTCACCAGCGTCAACGCCGTGCGCGCCGTCTGGGACATGATCACCGAATTCGGCCTGGATTCCCGCTCCTTCGCCGGTGTGCGCATCGCCGCGGTGGGGGAGAAGACCGCCGCCGAGATCCGCGCACTGGGCATCACCCCTGAGCTGCTGCCACCGCGCACCCGCCAGAACGCCCAGGGCATCGTCGACGTGTTCCCCGAATACGTTGAGGAACTCGACCCGGTCGGTCGCGTCCTGCTGCCACGTGCGGACATCGCAACGGATGTGCTTGTCGACGGGCTGGTCGCCCTCGGCTGGGAAGTCGACGACGTGGTCGCCTACCGCACCGTCCGGGCCGCGCCACCGAGCGTGGATATCCGCGACATGATCAAAACCGGTGGTTTCGATGCGGTGTGCTTCACCTCCTCCTCCACCGTGCGCAACCTCGTCGGCATCGCCGGCAAGCCCCACCCGCGCACCATCATCTCCTGCATCGGCCCGATGACCGCGGACACCGCCCGCGAACTGGGCCTGCGTGTGGATGTCATGCCCGAGATCGCCGAGGTTCCCGACCTGGTCGATGCCCTGGCTGATCACGTCGCCGACCTTCGCGCGAAGGGCGAGCTGCCGCCTCCGAGGAAGAGGCGGCGGCGTCGTAAAGCGTCTTAGTGGAGCGTCGTGATCTTCAATCCTGGATAAGCGGTCCCCGCGAACCCATGCCGCCCGGCGGACATCAGGTTGGGTGTGGCGCGTTCTGTTGTCTGATCCGACACGGCGTTTGTGTCCAGGACACATGGGTTGTGCTCTTTTAAGGAACGCCCAGGTGGGTAATTTCGTGATGTTTTATGTTGCCTTTCCACGATCCCGATGAAACCGTGATCTCGGTACACTCCGGGGCATGGGATTATTGGATGTGGGACGCATCATTGTCGGACTGGTGCTGTTGGTTGTAGGCGGGGAACTTCTGGTGCGAGGTGCGTCAGCGCTGGCCCGCCGGGTGGGAATCTCCTCACTGGTGGTCGGTTTGACCGTCGTGTCAGCAGCTACATCCGCGCCGGAACTGGCGATTACCATCGGGGCGGTTTGGCAGGATGAGCCCGGATTGGCTGTGGGAAATGTGGTCGGTAGCAATATCGTCAACATCCTGTTTATTCTCGGACTCTCCGCCCTGATCCTCCCCCTGGTCGTCACACGCGGACTGGTACGGTTCGATGTTCCCGTAATGGTCGTTCTATCGGCCGGGTTGCTCGTGATGGCCCTCGATGGGGTAATCAGCGCGGTCGATGGTGTGATCCTGTTCAGCGTGGTCGTTGCACACACGGTGTGGACGATTGTTGCCAGCCGTCGCAGCGCACGGCCCCCGGTCGATTCCACGGAGACCACCGCCGCCTCCGATACCGGGGACGGAGACGAAAAAACACCTGCCACATCCACTCTCAAATCCCTCCTGCTCATAGTGGTCGGAATCGCGCTGCTGGTGGGTGGGGCCACCCTCCTGGTCGACGGGGCGGTCAACATTGCCACCGGATTGGGCATCAGTAGTCTCGTGGTCGGATTGACCGTCGTTGCCATCGGTACCTCCTTGCCTGAACTGGTGACCTCCATTACCGCGGTACGCCGTGGTGAACGGGACATCGCGGTGGGAAATATCGTGGGCAGCAACATCTTCAACATCGGAGTGGTGCTCGGACTGCCCGCCCTGATTTCCCTCGACGGCATCCCGGTGTCCAGCGCCGCCATCGCCTTTGATATCCCGGTGATGCTGGCCGTAGCAGCAGCTCTGCTGCCCATTGTCTTCACCGGTTTTGTGGTGGCACGGTGGGAGGGGGCGGTTTTCCTCGGATTGTATGTGGCTTACACGGGTTATCTTGTCCTTGCAGCTACCGAGCACGATGCCCTGGAGGGGTTTACCGCTGTGATGGCGGGCTTCATCCTCCCGCTGGTCATAGTCACCCTGATCGCCGTCACCTCCTATGAGATCGGGCTACGTAAGGGGAGAAAAGACCTCACACGTGCCACCCCGTCGTGAGCCCTGATATGGCGCAGGAGTGAACACCAGGGGTGCGGAGACGGGTACCTGTACCGTTCGGCCCAGAATCACCGCTTCTGCCACAGGCGGTATGAGCCGAGACAACCCGGTAAGAGCGTCCCCTCATTTTCTGGAGGTCGAAATATCATGAGCCGCCGATGGTCATCGCGGACTGAACGGGTGGAGGCAGCCGAGATCCTGGCGACCCGGTTGGACCGACCGATGGGGTTTCTCGGGGTGGTCTTCCTCTTCGTGGCCCTGGGCCAGCTCCTTGTCACCGAACCGGGGTGGGTGCGCATCCTGAGCATCACCGGGTGGGTGTTCTGGGCGCTGTTCGTCGCCGAGTTTGTGTTGCGCGCCTATATCGCCGGCTTCCAGGCAGAATTCTGGCGTCGCAACTGGTGGCAGGTTATCTTCCTGCTGCTGCCGTTCCTACGGTTCATCCGGGCATTACAGGCGGTCCGGGCCCTGCGACTGGCACGGATCACCCGGGCCACGCGGGTTGGTGGCATTCTCTCCGCCGGGGTGCGCGGTTCCCGGTCTGCCGGACGGTTGTTGTCGAACCGGATCGGCTGGCTGGTATCGATCACCGTGGTGGTCATCTTGGCCGCCAGTCAACTGCTCTACGTCATGGGGTCGGAGACGGACTACACCACAGCACTCTATGAAGCAGCCCTGACCACGATCACCGGCACCGGGATCACCACCGACGATCCCTTTGCCAAGTTGCTGCACCTGATATTGGCGGTGTACTCCGTGGCGGTGTTCGCCACCCTGGCCGGTTCCCTGGGCGCTTTCTTCCTCCACGACCGGGAGGAGCTACGTGAACAGTAGCCCGGAACAACGGGATTCACCTGCCCCGACGCCTAGGTTGCACCGGTGGAGATGGGTTTCCTGCGCGCCCTGGATGCTTCCCCCATGGTTGAGCCCGGACACCCAGCAGGGATGCGCCTGTTTTGTCCTCCCGGTTTAACCCCAGGGGCAGAAGTTCCCCGCCGAGCAGTCATAACCTGGCGACCCCGGCCGTCGTCACCGACGAGGGCAGGAGGCCACCCCATCGATCGCCGTCGAGATGACGAAGCGTTGGAGGCTTCGCAGCGGTCTTGGCGAACCGGGGAGGCGGGGATCCCGGTGAGGGGATTAGGCAGGTTATCTGCAGGGTGGGCGTTGATGTCCACCCGCCGACCTATGATTGAGTGCAATCCACCCACGCATCCGTTGAGAAAGGCCCACCTGTGTCCACACCTGCTGATTACAGCCACCACCTCATCCGCCGTCCCCGTCGTCTGCGCGCCAACCCGGCGATGCGTGAACTGACCGCCGAGACCACCCTGCGCCCGGCGGATCTGATCCTGCCGATGTTCTTCGCCGACGGCATCACCGAACCCCGCGAGATCACCTCCATGCCCGGTGTCCACCAGCACACCGAGGAATCTTTGCTGCGCGCCGTGCACGAGGCACTCGACGCCGGGGTGCGCTGCGTGGACCTGTTCGGTGTGCCTGTCGACGCCGACAAGGACGCCGACGGTTCCCAGGCCTGGAACCCGGAGGGCGTACTCAACCGGGGGCTCGCGGCGGTGCGTAAAGAATTCGGCGATGATGTCCTGGTCATGGCCGACACCTGCCTGGATGAGTTCACCGACCACGGCCACTGCGGTGTGGTCACCACCGACCGCCACGGTGCGGCCGTGGTGGACAATGACGCCACCCTGCCCCTCTACCAGCAGATGGCCGTGGCGCAGGCCCGCGCCGGTGCCCACATTGTCAGCCCCTCGGGCATGATGGACGGCCAGATCGCCGCCATCCGTGCAGCCCTGGATGCCGAGGGTTTCCAGGACGTGGCCATCATGGCCTACTCCGCCAAGTACGCCTCCGCCTTCTTCGGCCCCTTCCGTGAGGCCGTGGGTTCCTCCCTGCAGGGCGACCGTCGCACCTACCAGCAGGATCCCGCCAACCTGCGGGAATCCCTGCTCGAGGTGGAACTCGACATTGCCGAGGGCGCGGATTTCGTCATGGTCAAGCCCGCCCTTCCGTACCTGGACGTGCTCACCCGCGTCGCCGAGATGTCCCCGGTGCCGGTGGCCGCGTACCAGGTCTCCGGTGAATACGCCATGATCCAGGCCGCCGGACGCAACGGCTGGGTGGACACCGATGCGGTGATGATGGAATCACTGATCTCCATCAAACGCGCCGGCGCCAACCAGATCCTCACCTACTTCGCCACCGAGGCCGCGCGGAAACTGAACAACCGCTGACACCCGCTAAACTGGAAACCCTATGAGCACGCCGAGTAGACACCACACCACGCCACCACAACGCCCCGGATCCACACCTGTCGGAATCCGGGGTGAGGACGGGAGGCCCGGTGGTTCCGGCGGGGAGCAACCCGAGACCATCCGTCAGATGTTGATCCTCTGGTCGGCGATGGTGGGACTGGAACTGCTCCACCAGATCCTCAACGTGGTCATGGCGCTGCTCGACCCCACCGCCATGCGTGCCGCAGCCCGGCGTCAGGACGCAGCCGAGGGTGTCTCCGATGCGGTGATCAACGCATCGGTCACCGCCGCCACCCTGCTGGTCGGGCTGCTCAACCTCATCATCGTCGGTGTGCTCGCCTGGATGATCCTGACCGTCAACAAACGGGGTAAGCGCATGCCCACCGCGTTGATGCTCCTGATGATCTTCAGCCTCTTCTTCGCCCTCCGGGCGATGTTCCTCTTCCTCGCCAGCCCCACCGGTGACGTCCCCCTCGCCCTGTTCGCGGTTGACGGTTCCGTCCAGATCATTGCCGCAGTGGCCGGTGTCCTCGCCTATCTGCTGGCACGCAGACCCGAGGCCCTGGCTTGGCTGGGCCCAGGCGATGGGAAGAAGCTGCTGAAGTAGCCGCTGTGTGAGGGGTGCCGGTTACGCGGTGGGGGAGTGGAGTAGTACCTGCTCGTGACTGCCGGCACTGGCCAGCACCGCTGACGGACACCCCGTATAATCCCCGACACCACGCCTCTCTCACCTGTACCCCTGACCCCGTGCTTCCCCGCACCACACCATTGGAGTCCACCGTGCCCACCATGTTCCCGACACCAGCATCCGGCGGCGATGACCCCAACCGCCGTCCTCGGAAACCCTATGACGGCACGGGCATTCCCCCCTCCCTCAAGTGGGCATTCGCCTTCTTCATCGGGGCGGGAATCCTCATGGTCCTGACCGGGTTGGTGCTCTACACCGCCGGATACACCGGCCCCGCCGATACCGAGATGGAGTACCAGGAGGTGGTGGTAAACAACCAGAAATTCATCGGACTGGTCAATGGTCTGGCCGGCATCGTCGTCGCGGCCCTGATCTCCCAGGTGCCCCGCGGCGGCAAGAACATCCGTCGGCTGCTGCTGGTCATCGCGCTGCTGGTGATGCTGGTAGACCTGTTGTCTTTTGTCACCCGCGCCGGGGGTCCCTCGCTGGCCCTCATCGCGCTGCTGCTCGCCGCCGGATGTCTGTTGCTGTTCCGCCCGGACGTCAATCAGCTGGTCGCCCAGAATCACCGCACCAAGCAGATGCGTGGGTAGGTTGGTCGTCGGCAAGCACGCAGCGTCGGCGTGCCTGTAATGATGGGCACCTGCGGCCCTATACTTTGGGCAGCAGGTTTCCCTCCCTCCACCTCACCTGCGTCGTTCCTCAGGAAAGGAATGCCCAGTGACTGAGCAGGACCGTCACCCGGATCAGCTGCGTGAGCAGTCAGCTGATCAGCCACGTGATCAGTTCAGCGAGCAGGCAGGTGATCACACCGGTGCGGCTGATGCCGATAGTGACCGGGAGTTGGACACCTCCGTCTTCGAGGCGATCACCCTGGCCAGGTCCGCCGCACTCAAGGCAGGCGTCGGGGTGAACGCCGAACGGCACACCCCGGAGGATGCGGAGGAGCAGGCCCCGGCCCGGAAGGTCTCGCTGGCCTTCGAATTGGAGAACCTCGAGGGTGCCCCCTCACTCATTCCCATCGAGAAGGCGCTCGAGGAGATCCCGGGCGTGGCGGCCACCATCGTCTACCCCTCGGCCACCGCCTGGATATCCGCCAATGAGGGTGAAGACCCGGAGCGGCTGATCCGCGTGTTTGAACGGTTTGGAGTCAGCGCCCACCTCACCACCTCCTCCCTCATCCGCCGGTCCCATCGGCTGGCCGGCGATCACAGCCATCAGAAACGACTGGAACACAGCCGCAGCCGGGGTGATTCGCGTCGGATCAGCCCCCGGGTGCGCCAGCATGCCAGGCAGGAGAAAACCCAGGTGCTCCGCGCCCGGGAGGCCGGATTCCTCTCCCGCAGGCGGGGCAGTAATCCCGCCGGGGACATCGGTGCCACGGGGGACGTGCTGTTCACCGCCCGTGCCCTGATCACCCCGCTGCGTTTCTGGCTCTCCCTGCCCCTGGCACTGTTCGTGCTGGTGATCTCCTCCACCCCGTCGCTGCAGTTCGACTACTGGCAGTGGGTGACGGCCGCGATGTCCCTGCCGGTGGTCACGTGGGGGGCCTGGCCCTTCCACCGGGCGGCGGCCGGAGGAGTGCGCCGTGGTCTGTCGGCACTCGATGCCACCAGCTCCGTGGCGGTGCTGGCAGCCTATGCGTGGTCATCAGCCATGCTCATCTTCACCCCGGCAGGTGATCCGGGGTGGCGTTCCAACCTGACCTGGTTCGCCTTCAACTACGGTGTGCACTCCGAGAGTGAGGTGTTCTTCGATGTCGCCTGCGGCATCACCGTGCTCCTGCTCGGCGGCCGGCTGTTGGCACGCCGTACCGCGCAGTCCAGCCTGCTCGCGGAGCTGGAACGACTCCAGATCGACCCGCAACGACCGGTGACCGTGGTCCGCAAACACAAACTGACCCGCAAGCCCGCGGAATTGCAGATCCCCCTGCAGGAGGTCCGCGTCAACGATGATGTGATCGTGCCACCCGGGTCCGTGATCCCGGTGGACGGGGTGATCATCGGTGGCGGCACCCGCATCGCCGCGAGCATCATCATGGGGCATGACCAGCGCACCGTGAAGGTCCAGGACAAGGTCTTCGCCGGGGTCCTGAACCTGGAACGCGAGATCAAGGTCCGGGCGGTGCGCACCGGGCACCGCACCCGCATCGCGGCGGTGTCTCGGTGGGTGCGGGAAGCCACCGTCAAGGAGAACCGGCACAACCGGGCGGCACTGCGGTCCGCCGCCACCCTGGTGCCGGTGGCCCTGACCCTCGCGGTGGGGGATTTCATCCTGTGGGCGCTGATCACCGGCAACGTCAACGCCGCCTTCCTCACCGCCCTGTCCATCCTCGCCGGTGTAGGACCCATGTCCCTGGCACTGTCCACGGCCCTGGCCACCAGAAACTCCGTGGAGGCCGCCGCACGCCAGGGCATCCTGGTCAGTTCCGGTGAGACCCTGCGCATCATCGATGATGTGGACACGGTCATCTTCAACCGCCTGGGCACGCTCACCGACGGGGTGATGAACGTCGAGACCGTCACCGCGGACAAGGGCGAGGACCCGGAACTGGTGCTCCGCGTCGCCGGTGCCCTGGCCATGGAATCAGACCACCCGGTCTCCCAGGCACTGGTTCGCGCGGCCCGCGAAGCCCGCGACACCGGCGCCGGCGGTGAGGACATCCCCCACTGGATCGAGGTGGGCACCGTCGACATCACCGAGGAGGGCTCCTTCCACGGCACCGTCGAGGTACCCCTGCGTGATTCCGACGGGGTCATTCGCCTGCGTGCCGTGGAGGCCCTGCTGTGGCGTCCCAGCTCCATGACCGAGGTCCGTTCCCAACTCAGCCCGCGCCTGGCCGCGGCGGCGATCTCCGGCGGTGCCCCGCTCATTGTGCGGTGGAAGGGCCGGGACCGGGGTGTGATCACCCTGCACGACCAGGAACGCCTCGATGCCCAGGATGCGATCACCGACCTGGAGGACCTCGGTGTGGAAACCGTCATGTTGAGCCGTGACACCTACCCCGTGGCACGGCGCTTCGCCGACGGTCTCGGCATCACCCACGTCCTGGCGGGTATCGCGCCGGGGAAGAAACCGCAGGCGGTACGTGCCATCCACACCCGGGGTTCCACGGTGGCGATGGTGGGGGACAGCTCCGTCCTGGACACCCTGCGGGTGGCGGATGTGGGCATGCTCATGGATGTCGATGACCCGGCGGAGATCCGCGATGATTCCGATGATCCGGCCGCCGATGTCATCCTGCTGCGCCGTGAGGTCAGCTCCGTGCCCCGGCTCTTCCTGCTGGCCCGCCGGTATGTCCGCCTGATGAACGGCAATATCGTCCTGGCCTGGGGATACAACGTGGTGACGGTGCTGGCGGCCATGGCCGGTGTGCTGCACCCGATGGCGGCCACCGTGCTCATGCTGGCCTCCACCGTGGTGATCGAGTGGCGCTCCGGGTGGGCGCGCCGGTTCTGAACCCTCCCTGGCCTTGAGCTGAACCCCGTCTCCACCCTTAGGTGGACACCCGCCATCAATATAAGGTGGGGCTTCTTTTCCCAAATTTGGGGGGATGGGGCACTATTGAGACCATGTCTTCTCAGTTGATCCCCGCAACGCGTCGTGTCCTGAACAACGCCCCCCTCCTCGATGCCGCCCACGGCAAGACCCCTACCCGCACCCCGGTGTGGTTCATGCGCCAGGCGGGACGCTCCCTGCCCGAGTACCTCAAGGTCCGTGAGGGCATCAGCATGCTGGATTCCTGCTTCATGCCGGAACTGCTCGCCGAGATCACCATGCAGCCGGTGCGCCGTCATGATGTCGACGCCGCGATCCTGTTCTCCGATATCGTCGTCCCCCTGCGTGCGGCGGGCGTGGGCGTGGAGATCGTCCCCGGCCGCGGTCCGGTCATGGACCAGCCGGTGCGCACCCGGGCGGATATTGACAACCTCCCCATCCTCGACCACGAGGTCACCGAGGTGTCCAAGGGTATCTCCATCATCCTCGATGAACTGACCGACACCCAGGCCCTCATCGGTTTCGCCGGTGCACCCTTCACCCTGGCCAGCTACCTGGTCGAGGGCGGACCCTCCAAGAACCACGAGCGCACCAAGGCCATGATCCACGCCGAGCCGGAGACCTGGCACGCGCTGATGGAACGCCTGGTGCCCACCGTGGTCAACTTCCTGAAAACCCAGATCGACGCCGGTATCGACGCCATGCAGCTGTTCGACTCCTGGGCGGGCTTCCTCACCGAACGTGACTACACCGAGCATGTCCTGCCGTACTCCACCCGGATCCTGGAGGAGGTCGAGCAGTACCAGCTGCCACGCATCCACTTCGGTGTGGGCACCGGTGAGCTGCTCGGTGCGATGAGTCGCGCCGGCTCCGAGGTCATGGGTGTGGACTGGCGCGTACCGTTGGACAAGGCAGCCGAGCGCATCGCCGCGGTGTCCGGCCCGAAGGTCCTGCAGGGCAACCTGGATCCGGCGCTGCTGTTCGCTGGCACCGAACCACTGACCCGCGAGGTCAACCGCATCAAGGGTGAGGCCGCCGCCGCGATCGCCGCGGGCAACGCCACCGGCCATATCTTCAACCTGGGTCACGGCGTCCTGCCGAACACCGTGGCGGAGGACATCACCGAGGCTGTCTCCATCATCCACGCTTCCTAATTTCGACCACGAGGGGTTTTCACACATGCGCATCGCCATCATCGGCGCGGGTCTCGCCGGCCTGACCGCCGCCTATGAGATCCACAAGGCCGACCCGGATACCCACATCGATGTCCTGGAGGCGGGTGAACGCATCGGTGGCAAACTCTTCACCGTCCCGTTCGAATCCGGCCCCACCGACATGGGTGCGGAGGCCTACCTGGCCACCCGCGCCGATGCCACCGAGTTCTTCCACGAACTCGGCCTCGGCGATTCGCTGGTCACCCCATCCGGTGCCCGCTCGCAGCTCTACGCCGGTGGGAGACTGCGCCCCCTGCCGCGCGGCGGTGTCATGGGCATCCCGTCCTCCTCCGCGGGCCTGGAGGAGATCCTCTCCGAGGAGACCCGGGTGCTTATCGACGCTGAAGCCGGCACCGCCCCAGTCGACTGGCAGGTCGGCGGGGACGCCTCCGTGGGCGCGCTGGTGCGCGCCAGGTACTCCGATGAGGTCGCCGATGTCCTGGTCTCCGCGCTGCTGGGTGGGGTGTACTCCTCCTCCGCTGATGACCTGGGCATCCGGGCAACCGTCCCGGCCCTGGCAGAGGCGCTCGACCGCCTGGCGGAGTCCGGCGAGCCCGTCACCCTGAGTGGTGCGGTGAAACTCGTGGAGACCGAACGCGCTGAGGCGCGGAAGAACTCCGAGACCACCCCGGTGTTCCAGGCCTTCCGTGGCGGTTACGCCGAACTCTATGAGGCCCTGGCTGATCAGTGCGGTGCCGACATCCACCTCGACAGCTTCGTCTCCGCCATCGCCCAGGTCAACGGCGGTGGCTTCCAGATCAAGGGTGGGGGAGAGGGCACCTATGACCGGGTGATTCTCGCCGTACCGGCCCCCACCGCGGCGGTCCTGCTGCGCGAGGTCGCACCCGGTGCCACCGAATACCTCAAGACCATCCAGCTGGCATCATCGGCCGTGGTGGGCATGCGGTTTGATTCCGCCGAGGGGCTGCCGGATGTCTCCGGTGTGCTCGTGGCCAGCGGCGAGCCGGGCATCACCGCCAAGGCGTTCACCTTCTCCTCGAAGAAGTGGCCCCACCTGGGCAAGCGGGGCGGCGCGCTGGTGCGCGCGTCCTTCGGACGGCTTGGCGACGAGGCCACCGCCCGCATGGATGAGGACGACCTGGTTGATGCGGCCCTGGATGATCTCCAGACCATCACCGGTTTCGATGGCCGCGTCGCCGGCCTGTCCGAAATCTTTGTCCAGCGGTGGTTCGGGGGTCTGCCGAACTATGGTGTTGACCACATCGCCACCGTCGCCCGGGCCCGCACAGAGATTTCCAAGGTTAACGGGCTCGAAGCCATCGGAGCTTGGGCTTCCGGTGTGGGAGTGCCCGCCATCATCACCGATGCGAAGGCCGCAGTCGAACGACTGCTCCATGCATAGGTTTCCCCCGTTAATCCGCAGGATTGGTTTGTGAGGTTGAATCAATACAATGGTTGATATGTCTGCTTCCCCGTCGGGTACTTCCGCCAACGTCTCCCGTTCCATCGAGTGGTTTGAAAAAGCCAAGATGTTCACCCCGGGAGGTGTGAACTCGCCCGTGAGGGCCTTCGGCTCCGTCGGTGGCCAGGCCCGGTTCATCGACCGGGCCCATGGCTCCATCCTCATCGACGTCGACGGCAATGAGTATGTCGACCTGGTCTGCTCCTGGGGTCCCATGCTCATGGGACACGCCCACCCGGCCGTGCTGGAGGCGGTGCAGAAGACCATCGTCGACGGACTGTCCTTCGGTGCCCCCACCATCGGTGAGGTGGAACTGGCGCAGGACATCATCAACCGCACCTCCGTGGAGGAGGTCCGCCTGGTCAACTCCGGCACCGAGGCCACCATGTCCGCGGTCCGTCTGGCCCGCGGTTACACCCAGCGCCCCAAGATCCTGAAGTTCGACGGCTGCTACCACGGCCACGTGGATTCCCTGCTGGCCTCCGCCGGATCCGGTGTGGCCACCTTCGCCCTGCCGGATTCCCCCGGTATCACCGGTGCGCAGACCCGCGACACCATCGTGGTGCCCTACAACGACATCGAGGCCGTGCGTGCCGCCTTCGCCGAGTTCCCCGGCCAGATCGCCTGCATCATCACTGAGGCCGCCGCCGGCAACATGGGCACCGTGGCACCGCAGAACCACTTCAATGAGCATCTGCTGGCCATCGCGCATGCCGACGGCGCACTGCTCATCCTCGATGAGGTCATGACCGGTTTCCGCACCTCCTACCGTGGTTGGTTCGGTGTGGACAAGGTCCGTGCGGACCTGGTCACCTTCGGCAAGGTCGTCTCCGGTGGTCTGCCGGCCGCAGCCTTCGGTGGTCGCGCCGAGATCATGAACATGCTGGCCCCGCAGGGCCCCGTCTACCAGGCCGGGACGCTGTCCGGTAACCCGGTGGCTGTGGCGGCGGGCCGGGCGTCGTTAAGCGCGGCGACCGAGGAGGTCTACCGCACCATCGACACCAACGCCGACCGCCTGCACGGCTTGATCTCCGACGCACTCACCCGCGAGGGAGTGGCGCACCACATCCAGCGCGCCTCCAACATGCTCTCCATCCGGTTCGCCGAGGGGGAGGGGCACAACTTCACCGACATGAAGAACGCTGACACCTTCCGGTTCGCACCGTTCTTCCACGCGCTGCTCGATCACGGTGTCTACGCCCCACCGAGTGTGTTCGAAACCTGGTTTGTGTCCTCGGCCCTGACGGACGATGATTTCCAGAAGATCGACAATGCCCTGGTTCCCGCCGCCCGTGCGGCTGCGGCTGCCACCGCATAACAACCAGAACCCCCTTCCGGGGTCCGGTGCCACCTGAGGCCGGGCCCCACCCTGAACCCTAAGGTGTCATGAGCTCCACGATTGTCCACCTCGTCCGCCACGGCGAGGTACACAACCCCGAGAAGATCCTCTACGGCCGCATGCCCGGATACACGCTCTCCGAACGCGGACGGAAACAGGCCGCGACCACCGCGGCCGCCTTCGCCGACCACGATGTGGCCTACCTCGCGGCCTCCCCGCTCCAGCGCGTGCAGGAAACCGCCGAACCCTTCGTGGAGGTCACCGGTTTGGACCTCCACACCGATGAGGATCTCCTGGAGGCCGGCAACCGCTTCGAGGGGTTGCGCACCCGTGGATGGCGTTCCCAGCTGCTCAACCCCGTGCGCTGGCAGCTGATGTACAACCCGCTGCAGCCCAGCTGGGGTGAGCACTACGTGGATATCGCCGCGCGCGTGATGAAGGCCGTCGACCGCGCCCGTGAGGCCGCCGAGGGCCGCGAGGCGATCCTGGTCAGCCACCAGCTGCCCATCGTCTGCATCCAACGTGCCGCCCGGGGCCAGCGGCTGTGGCACAACCCGGCCAAGCGCCAGTGTGACCTGGCCTCCGTCACCTCACTGGTGTTCCAGGACGACCAGATCGTGGACGTCCACTACACCGAACCAGCACAGGAGCTCTGATCAACCGTGCGTGTCAGGAAAATCGCAGCCACCATCGGTGCCGCCATCATCGGGTCCACCACCCTGGTGGCCTGCAGCGCCGAGGACACTGCGGGAACCGACGCGGTGGCTGTCGGCGGCACCTTCCAGTTCCACTCGCCGGGCGGACAGATGGACATCTTCTACGAGGAGGATGAACGCCAGCCCCTCGACCAGATCAGCGGTGACTCCCTCATGGATGAGAACACCGAGATCAACCTCGCCGACTACGAGAACCAGGTGGTTGTCCTCAACGCCTGGGGGCAGTGGTGCGCGCCGTGCCGCTCGGAATCCGATGACCTGCAGGAGATCCACGAACAGCTCCAGACAGCCGGTGACGGTTCCACCCCGGGTGGCACCGTCCTGGGCATCAATGTCCGTGACTACTCCCGGGAGATCGCCCAGGACTTCACGGTGGACAACGGCCTGACCTTCCCGAGCATCTACGATCCACCCTTCATGACCGCCGCCCAGCTCGGTGGTGTGCCGGCCTCGGTCATCCCCACCACCATCGTCCTGGACAAACAGCACCGCCCCGCCGCGGTGTTCCTCCGCGAGATCACCGCCGATGAGATCCTCGACGTGGCTCTGCCACTGGTGGAAGAGGCCTGAGATGAACGAGATCATTCTGGCGCAGGGGATCGGCCAGCAGTTCGCTGACATCGTCGGTTCCGGCCCCCTGTTCCTGGGTATCCTCGCTGCCCTGGCCGCCGGCCTCGTCTCCTTCGCCAGCCCGTGTGTGGTGCCCCTGGTACCCGGCTACATCTCCTACCTCGCCGGCGTGGTCGGCGGGGATGTGGAGTACACCTCCGGTGGCACGATGGTCAAGACCAAACGCCTCCAGGTGGGCACCGCCGCCCTGTTGTTCATCCTCGGGTTCACCGTGGTGTTCGTCCTGGCCACCGTCACCGTCTTCGGTGCGATCAGCATGCTCACCCTCAACGCCGAGACCCTCATGCGCATCGGCGGTGTGATCACCATCCTCATGGGACTGGTGTTCATGGGCATGGTGCCCGCCCTGCAGCGGGACACCCGCATGGCCCCGAAACGCTGGACCACCTGGGTGGGTGCCCCGCTGCTCGGTGGCGTGTTCGCCCTGGGGTGGACACCGTGCCTGGGGCCGACCCTGGCCGCGATCATCTCCGTCTCCGCCGGTACCGAGGGCATGACCGCCCTGCGCGGTGTGATCCTCATACTCGGCTACTGCATGGGGCTCGGCCTGCCGTTCCTGCTCATCGCCCTGGGTTCCTCGCGTGCGATCACCGGTGTGGACTGGCTGCGTAAACATTCCCGCCAGATCCAGATCTTCGGTGGCGTCATGCTCATCCTCGTCGGTGTGGCACTGCTGTCCGGTTCCTGGGCCATCTTCATCAACTGGGTGCGTCAGTGGACCGTGGAGTACGGTGCCACCCTCATCTGATGATGACCCTGGGCGGGGTGAAGGCCCCGCCACCGGCGTCGTAAAGCACACCCCGCGCGACCCGGCCCGGAAGCCCCTTTTCGATAACTGAATAACCTTTCATACCCCGTTTGAACCACAGGAAGAGAACCGGCAACGACAATGCTTAAAACCGTGAAGGTCTACGCGCGGAAGTCCTGGAACTGGCTGACCAGCATGCGTACCGCCCTGGCGTTGCTGTTCCTGCTGGCCATCGCGGCCATCCCGGGCGCCCTGCTGCCACAGCGGTCCCTCAACGAATCCAACGTGGTCGAATACATCGAGAACAACGGGCGCCTCGCGGAGGTCTATGACCGCCTGCAGCTTTTCGACGTCTTCTCCTCCACGTGGTTCACCGCCATCTACGTCCTGCTGCTGATCTCCCTGGTCGGCTGCATCCTGCCCCGGTCCATCGAGCACTACAAGGCGATGAAAACCCCCGTGGTCCGCGCCCCGCGCAACCTCGCGCGTCTGCAGCACCACGGCACCGGGGTGGTCAACCAGCCTGTCGACGAGGTGGAGAACAACGCCCTGCGCCTGCTCAAGGGATGGCGGACCAACACCTTCACCGCCGAGGAGGACCGCGCCGGTGCCCGGTCGATCTCCGCGGAGAAGGGGTACATCCGTGAGTTCTTCAACCTGGTGTTCCACCTGGGCATCGTGGGCATGATCATCACCGCCGGCCTGGGCCGGTTCTTCTACTACGAGGGCATGGTCATCGTGGTCACCGACGGTGAACAGAACACCCAGGACTCCGTGTTCTGCAACACCGCCACCGCCAACTTCGACTCCTTCCGTGCCGGTGCCAACTTCGACGGCACCGGCCTGACCACCTTCTGTTTCGAGGCCCACGACTTCAGCGCGGATTACCTGCCCAGCGGCCAGGCCGAGATGTTCCGCTCGAATATCTCCTACGCCGTCGGCGATGACATCTTCAACGATCCGGACACCTGGACCGACTATGAGCTGCGCGTCAACCACCCCCTGCGCGTCGAGGGCGACCGCGTCTACCTCCAAGGCCACGGCTTCGCCCCGACCTTCACGGTCACCTGGCCCAACGGGGAGACCCGCACCCAGACCGTGCAGTGGCGCCCGGATGACCTGACCTTCTTCCTGTCCTCCGGTGTCATGCGTTTCGACCCCCCGGCCGGCCTGTACCCGGATCTGTTTGACCGCCGCCAGAACCAGCTGGCCATCCAGGGCCTGTTCGCCCCGACCGCCGAGTGGGCCGGGGAGAACGGTGAACTGCTCACCTCCTCCTACCCGGCGATGCGTGACCCGGCCGTGGCCATCGACATCTACCGCGGTGACAACGGTCTGGACACCGGCCGTGGCCAGCAGCTGTTCAGCCTGGACCCCTCCCTGATGCACAGCGGCCAGCTGCAGAAGATCGAACGTGTCAACCTCCAGGTGGGGGACACCGTCACCCTGGATGACGGCACGGAGATCACCTTCGACGGTGCCTCCGAGTTCGCCAACTACCAGATCAGCCGCGACCCCACCCAGAACTGGGTGCTGGTGACCACGGTCATCTCCCTGGCCGCCCTGGTTGGTTCGCTCACCGTGCGCCGTCGCCGCATCTGGGTGCGCATGTACCCGCAGCCCGATGGCACCACCCGCGTGGAGACCGGCGGCCTCGCCCGCACCGACCGCGCCGGCTGGGGCGCCGAGTACGAGGACTTCCACCGCGAACTGCTCGGCCTAGAGGACACGGATGAGGATGAGGAGGTCTACTTCGATGACGCCGACCGGGACTAGCAGACAGTTGCTTCCCGACCGTAGTTAACAGGCCTGAACAGGCCCATCACCAACCCTGCCACCACCTGCCGGAGCATGAGTTTCCCATTAGTTTCCGCCAGCGCAAGGGGGTAGGGTGTCAATAAAATCCCATGATTTCCAATGAATAGGGTGGATGAATCCATGCCGGTCAATCAGACCTATGCGACCTTCTCGGATACCGCTTTCGCCAGCGCCTTCATCATCTACGCACTGGCCCTGATCATCTCACTGGTCTACTACGTGAAGATCCAGGGCGTCATCGATGCCCGCCGCGAGGCTTCACGGGTGAAGGAACTGGTGGGCACTGGTACGGGTGCCGGTGCCGGTACCGCCGGTGGCAGCACCGCGGCCGGTGCCGTCGATGCCCTCGATCGGGACCACTTCAACGACGACCACGATCTGCCCGGCGCGGCTGACATCAATGATGGCCTGGTTGCCGATGAGGCACTGGAGGCCCGTCAGGCCAGCGCCCGCAAGCTCGCGAACATGACCCAGACCCTGGTGTGGCTGGGCGTGATCGTGCACCTGGTCTCCATCGTGTTGCGTGGGCTGTCCGCGGACCGGTTCCCCTTCGGCAACCTCTACGAGTACGTCCTCGTGGTCACCTTCGGTGCCATGGCCGGTGCCGCGTTTCTCCTGCAGCGCCCGCAGCTGCGTGTGATGTGGCCCTGGGTGATCACCCCGATGATCGCCCTGCTGTTCTACGGCGGCACCGAACTCTACGCCGATTCCGCTCCGGTGGTCCCGGCGCTGCAGTCCTTCTGGTTCCCGATCCACGTGTCCACCGTTTCCATCGGTGGATCCATCGGCATCGTCTCCGGTATCGCCTCCCTGCTGTACCTGCTGCGCATGTGGCAGCCCAAGGGTCGTGAGAAGGGCTTCTTCGGTGCCGTGGCCAAGCCACTGCCGTCAGCGAAGACCCTGGACAACCTGGCCTACAAGACCGCCATCTGGACGGTCCCGGTCTTCGGTCTGGGTATCATCCTCGGCGCGATCTGGGCGGAGGCCGCCTGGGGTCGTTTCTGGGGCTGGGACCCGAAGGAGACCGTCTCCTTCATCACCTGGATCCTCTACGCCGGTTACCTTCACGCCCGCGCCACGGTGGGCTGGCGTGACACCAGGGCCGCGTGGATCAACGTCGTCGCCCTGGTCACCATGGTCTTCAACCTGTTCTTCATCAACATGGTTGTCTCCGGTCTGCACTCCTACGCCGGACTGAACTAACACCAGTTCACAGGGTTTTAGCCCTGGACCAGCTTCAGGTTGGGTTGGCGGATTTCCCCCTGATTTCCCCTATCCCCGAGGACTCCATCAATGATCCGCTTGGCGCGGTCGGAGTCCTCGGGCAGGTAGTGGGCATAGATCTTCAGCAAGGTGGCAGGGGTGTGGCCCAGGAGCTCAGCCACCGCCGTGATCGGTAGGCCGCCGGAGATCAGGGACGTGGCATAGAAGTGTCTGAGGTCGTGGAACCGCACCCAATCGCAATCAATGATGGGGCGCAGCGATCTGACTCTGCCGCCGATGGCGCGCGCCGTCCACCTCGTCTGCCGCGTGGTCAGCAGCAGGGGGCGGTCAGACGGCCCGGGGTTCTCGAAAAGGTACCGGGTGAGGATCTCGCCCAGGCGGTCGGGGACAGGCACCTCACGACGAGACCGCAGGGTCTTCAACTTGCGGGTGCCGTTGGCTGACACCTTTGATTGCCGGCGCACCTCGAGCATCCCAGTTGCCCGGTTCCAATCCCCAACGTTAAGCCCCCCGGCCTCACCGGCGCGCAGGCCCGTGCCCGCCCCGATCTCCAGCAGCACCGCAGTGGCCAACGACTTGCGGGTGGATTTCTCAATCGAGATCTTCCGCCGGCCGACATAGACCACCTCCTCCCACGTCGCACCATGCTCGGCGGAATCAATCAGCGTGGTGATCTGATCCAACGTCAACAGTCGATCCACCACCGACTCGTCATCGTCATCATCAACCACCGTCACCGCCGTAACCTTCCGCACCTCCGAGGTAAACGGAGTACGTGCAACCACACCGTCACGCACCGCATGAGAAAACAACGCCGACAGTTGGGACCGCTTCTTCCGCGCCGTCGACGCCGCCAACGGCCTACCCTTCGCCCACGGCCGGCCCTCGAGCATCGACTCCACCCACTCATCCAGATCCTTCGGACGCACACCACGCGCCGGGAGGGACACATGACCGCCGCGTTCATTGGGTTGGATGTGGAGACCACGGGCCTGGATGCGCATTTCGACATCATCCTCGAAATCGGGATGGTGGCTTTTGATCAGCACCTTCGCCCGTTGGGGTCGTGGTCGAGTGTGGTGCAGCACCGGGACGATCACATCGCTATCCGCCGGGTGGGGGATGTGGTCCAGAAGATGCACCAGGATTCGGGGTTGTGGGCTGATCTGGTCGATGGGATGGGTAAACCACCCTCGAATGTCAGCTTGGAGGCCCGTCGGTTCATGGAGCGGTGGACGGATAAGAAGCTCCCCATGCTGGGGTCATCAGTGACATTCGACCGGTCATTCCTTGCCCGGAGCATGCCGGAGGTGTTGGAGAAGTTCCACCACCGGTCCCTGGACGCCACCTCGGTGAAGCTGGCCGCCGGGACACAGTTCAGCGACCCAGGAGCACTACACCACCTCCTGGACGAGTTCGCCGGCCACTACACCGACCAGCTCTTGGATGAGCTGGGCACCCAACCCCACCACCGCAAACCCCACCGCCCCATCTACGACATCTGTGCATCAGCCGGGATGACGATGTCAGCAACCACTCTCGGAAGGACGTGGAGACCATGACCCTGCAAGTCCAGCAGGACGAATTCGGCACCTCTTACGTCACCGGCGGCAGGGTCGGTGATGTCAAAGAATTCGGGAAGAAGCACCTCGACTTTGATATCCACCACAGCTTCCCAACCGTGAAACAGGCCCGGAGGTACGCCGAGGCCATCATCGCCATGTGCGACTGGAAGGAAAAGCAATCGTGACCACCTACAAGGAACGTGTGGGGAAGATCTGCAAGGGGCTGTTCCGTCCTGGCATGAAGATCACCTGGCGATATGAAGAGTCGTTCTTCCTCTCCACGAGAACCGCTTACTTGACGGTTTTCTTCTATGACAACAAGGCAACAGTCCGGCTCAGCCTCCCTGTAGCCGAGGCACCCGATCAGCTTGTGGAGGCGCATATCCGCCATCACCTGACGAAGGCGATAGCCGGCTTCTATCTCAACCCGAAAGAGAGCACCCAATGAGAACACCTAACTTGTGGCAACGCATCACTCATGTGCTGGCCTTGGCCTTCAACCAGGCGTGGTGCTTCTTCGACGGCCACATCCTCAACGACAAGATTGAGCCAGTAGGTTCCGCTATGCGGACATGTACTCGGTGTGACTACAGGGAGCACAAGGACTGGGCGAAAAGTAGACTCGGTACATGGAATGGACTGAAGTAGTTTCCCAAGCACTGCCAGCGCTGGCAGCAATCTTCGGAGGGTTAGTTACCGGTGGTGTTCAATACATAAACCGGAATGGTGACCGTAAGCATGAGCGTCAACTTAAAAAGGATGAGCATGCTCAGGAAGAGAGGAGGACTTCTCAAGAACGAGCCTATGCCAATATTGAGCGGCAGGAAGAAGCAGTAAAACGCTTCCTACACATGTTGCGAGAACAGCAAGCTGCAATAGCCGAGACACGTCTTACTGTTCGAGAAAACCGGGCGGATGAAGAGTATCCAACTTTTGAAGAACGGCTTAAGGAGGAACAAATTGTCGGAGAAGTTGCATACATCGGGCGCCGTAAGGTGATCCAGGCATGGGACATGCTCGAGCTTGTTGCCACGGACGGGAGCCTAAAGGAGGTAAGCGCCACTATTGGGAAAGCACTTCGTGAAGATAACAGATATTCAGATACAGATATTTTTCCAGCAGCTGATCTCGGATCTCATTATCCCGAACCGCAATTCGAAGACCTATTAAGTGACCTCCGGGAAGCCACCGCGAGAATGCACCTGCCCAACAACGTCGTTAATCGGGAAAGTAAAGATACCTGATCAACAATTTTGGACTTTAGGCCTCGAAGACTACGGAGCCCAGGTTTCTTATCTCCTCGCTACTAGTGAAGCCCCACCCACCGGTGGGGCTTCACTCACTCGGAAGAAATCATGGCCGCAAGAACCTTCATTCATTGTAGAACCTGACACTCACGACTAATCAGTTGACTGATCCTAGTGCCCTAAGAGTTCAGCAGGAGGTCAAGTGGTAGAAATCTCCTTAATTAGCACTTCGATTGTGTCGAGAAGCTGGTTGGCTCCAAACGCAGTCAAGTCAGCAGCCATACCATGCGCAGCCTTATTGGCGAGGTTTAGCGCTGATATTGATTGCCTGTAGACAGTGTCACCAATATGTGGACGCAGATCATCTAAATGCTGAGACGGCCTCTTCGGCCTCTTCGGCCTCTTCGGATCACTACCGGGAAATTCGCGTTCATCAAGAGCTAGTTCCAGAGCAATACGCCCTAATACTGCTGCTGCAGTAGGAGAAGTATCAGCTACTTCCCGAGCCTCTATCAAAAATGATCTCGGGAGCCCGTTTGTAGCATTCGCCGAATGCTGTAAAACTCCGCCCGTAGATGGGGAATCATCGCCGTGAGACCGGGCAGCTTCATCAGATGTGGCGTGTACGGACCTGTTCAGGTTCGCAATTTCTTGCTCAAATTCCGCACTAACCCCAGCAGCAGAAACTTTCGAAACTCTACCGATCAGTCCGTCGAGACGATTCCTAAACAGAAACGCGACCCATAAGACTACTACTGGCCACGCCAGGGTGCTTAAGAAATCGAGTGACATTCTTAGCCATTCCATCGGTATCCAACTTTCTGCATTCGGAACTAACCCAAGAATCGTCTTCCAGTCTGCACCATTCAGTGCAGCTCCATCGCACAAATAGACAAGGAATTGAATTAAGAACAAGTTCATTTTTAGCGCAACTGGCGCGTCCACCGTCATTAATTACGCTCCGCACACCACGTGCGGGGTTTTACCCATTCCGGAGAAATCATGACTGCCCGTGACCCTAGATCCATGGAACCCGTAATGGAACGGATCAGCGAAAGCCTCAAACCCATCATCGAAGCACTGGAGAAAGCCTGGTGCTACCTCACTGATGCCTTGATCCGCACCCAAAAACGTCAGACTCAACGCGCGTACCGGGAGCTCGCCACCCCACCGGTGGACCACCCCCACTCCCACGTCACCCACACCCGCACAAAACCACCCGCCCCGGCGCGGATTTACCGGAGGAGGACAGCTTTTCTTATTGTGGAGATATCCTAGGATCACGGAAATCTGCCATCGTATATTTCGGATGGATTGGGACTATTTCTTGCTCTGGGTAGCCAAGGCCCTCATAAGTCTGGACGAAAATCCCGTCGACTTCATTAATTCCGCCAGGCAGGGGGAAAGTGAGACTTCCCCTTTCCCCCAAAGCACTATGCCTCACAACCGGCTCTCTTGTGCCAACCGCATCCGGGGAATGCAACATGATTTCAAAGAAACCTGAAATTGCCTTACGACGATTCACCAGAGTCAAAGTGCCATTAGAATTCACCGTGAGATCCCATCTTCTATCTGGCTTGGCTTGGTGCTCATTGTAACTGCTCTCACGATTTTTATAGAGGACCGCCCGTTCGCTATCGCGCGCCCTCCTCTCCGCATCAGCTGCCCTTTGCGCAGCGCGCTCCGCAGCGTCCACCTGCCTCAGCTGTTCCTGTTGCTGCAGGGACTTTCGGTAGTAGGCCCAAGTAATGAACCAAGATAAACCACCACCGATGGCCGCGCCGATAAGAATGCTTACCCAATCCATCTGTTTTCAATCTCCCTAATAAAAGTGGCAAGTTTTCGTCGCTATCGTATTTTTTACTCAAAATTAAGACAAGATTTTGAGGTTTGATGGATCACGCCCTGCGGCATGTCCATATCTATGAATATCACTTTCTCTTCCTCTCATCCGAGGCATGCCGCGGCAAGCCGGAGGAGGTGGTCATCATTGTCGGGGTTGATGCGCTACAGAAGGGCGTCGATGAGCTCTCGGCGGTTGCGGGCGAGGATCCATTCATAGTCAGCGTCGAAGAAGATCATGTCCTGTTAGACTCCCGGCGCACCGGGATAAGTTCCCACGCAGTGGGGTAGGAGTCACGACATTTTCACGACACCCGAGGTTCTTTCACCTTTCCCGAGGTTCCCCCAGGCTCCGTGGTGAAAAGAGGAACCCCCAGGCCAGCGTGTGAATCTGCTGGGCTGGGAGTGTGATGTAAAGCTTCCCCACAAGGACTCGAACCTTGTGGGGTTGAGCTACATGATTTCCCCCAGATTTCCCCCTTTCCCGGGATATTCCTGGTGGATGCCGTGGACGTATTGGACGCATTAAACGTATTGTGACCTGCTGTTATGCTCCGAGCTGGGGGAACTACAAGTTCTTCATCAACATGGTGGTCTCCGGTCTGCACTCCTACGCCGGACTGAACTAACCCGCACGAAACCTTCGGCCCGCAGGAATCATCCTGCGGGCCGTTGTTGTGTCTGGGGAAGGTACCCAGACGCGTTTTGCTTTGCGACGCAGCTGGAGAATTGACATGGGGGTAGGGGGTCTGAAGTCTTGTCATGTTGTCGGAGCGTAGGTAAGGTTACTTTTCAAGGAAGCCAGGGATGAGTCGTAATGGCAAGAACGCCCCGGGCACCAACTCCGAAGCCCACGCATTTGCGTGGGTTTTCGCGTTTAGGGAAACGTTCATCCATGGCTGTTTCTACCTGCAGGTATCCCAACGATAGCTGATCTGATGCAGTGGATAGGTACACTGCTACTATGCTTCTTGCCTATATTGATGAGATAGGACAACCGGGGGCTTATATCTCACCGGATCATAAGAAATATTCTCAGAGCCCTGCTTTCGGTTATGCGGGTTTTGTGATTCCGGCTGAATCTGCCCGAGAATTCGGTTCTCGTTTCACGCAAGAAAAGCGCACACTTTATGCGAGCGAATTTGAAAGGGCCGGCAGACCGGGTGGGTGGGAAGTCAAGGGCGCAAATCTGCTCTATGCCAAGGTGGCAGAGGAGAGGCCACAAAACCTGAGGGTATTGGGATCTCTCATTCGTCAACTGAGAAACTTTGGGGGAGAGCTTTTCTATTATGCCGATGAGAAACCGATCGGCTCCCCGAAGGAGACCAACCTCGGGGCAGAGGAAATAATTGAAAGAGAAGCATCAGCTATGCGGGAAACCCTGAATCGTTTAGCGCGGTATGCACACTCTAATCAGCAGCAGATCCTTGTCATGGCAGACCAGATCAACGAGAAATCGCGTCAACAACGATTGCCGGTCATGTATCAACACATCCTTGGCCGGGCTGCAGCTCACGAAGATATGAGAAAAATAGTGGAGCCCCCGATGCATATCGATAGTGAACTCTCATCCAATATTCAATTTGCTGATTGGGTTGCATCGTTAGTGGGGAGAGCCATTGATTATCAGTTGGTTCAGAGTTCGCGGTATCAGTGGGTAACCGAAAACAGTTCGTTGGGTTCAACATTCGGCGCATTCACGTATGAGTCGAAGCTCCGGTTCTGTAATCGGCAGTTGCCGGATCTGAATCATTCCGCGATTCTGAAACGGGATCGCGTGCTTTATCCTCAGCCGGTCGGGCACCTTATAGGTGAATCGCAAAAAGCCAAACTTGAGCGGGTGAGGCGAGCAACCTTCGGGAACTGAGTAAAAGAGAGCGTCGACAAGCACGGCGCTTTGCGACGTCCCACCGCCGCGGCGGGTACCGCCCCGAGGGGGTCTCGGTCAGGCGGCCGTCACGGCAGCGAAGATCTTGGCCACGGTGTCGGCGTTGGCTGGGTGCAGGGAGTGGTAGGCCCATTTGCCGACCTGCTCGCGGGTGACCAGGTGCGCGGAGATGAGTTTCTTCATGTGGTGGGTCACCGTCGGTGCGGAGATGCCCAGCGCCTGTGCGAGGGCGTTGGAACTGACTCTGCCGTCCGGGTGGGTGGCGATCAGGTAGAGGATCGACAGGCGGGTCGGGTCCGCCAGCGATTTGAAGAACATGCTGGTTTTCTCGGCATGGTGGAGGATATCGCTGGACAGGTGTTCCGGTGGGGACACCGGGTATGTCGTCTCCCGGTTGCGGCCGACGGAGGGCAGGGGTATAGCGGAGGTCATGGATCAAATATAGATGGGGGATGACTTAGTGTGAACCCCCACCCACCGGTTTGGGCAGGTAAGCCTAAACTATCTTCTATTTCCGCTGGTCAGGTCTTGTCGTTGGTGTCCGGCGCGCCATCCGGGGTGTCGGATTCATCCTCCGACTCCGCATCGGAGGTCTCCCCGGTGTGCCGGTACCGCTCGCGGGCGCGTTTGAGGCGTTCCTCCTCCTCGCGCATCGCCTCCTCCTGGGCCCGGCGTTGCTTGAACCGGTTCTTCTCGATGTTCCAGAGGAATTCCTCATCATCATCCGGCCCCTTGACCTGCTTGGGTGCCTGGGCCGCTCCCACCTGCTGATTGCGCTTCCAGGTGGATGGCTTGAACGCCATCCACAACAGAACTACAGCCGCAATGATGAGCAGTATTAACAGAAGCCGTCCCACCGTTCTCCTCCTGGTTGATGTTGTTGATATCCACAATACGGAAAACACCTGTCGAAGTAACAACCGTCTCGTTCTGCGCATTCGTGAGTCCCGGCGGGGGTTGAGTAGGGTGAATAGGTGTGAGTGAGTCCATTAGTATCCAGCCCCCCGAGCTCGACCAGCAGGTCCAGCGCACCGCCCGGAAGAACGTGGTCATCTACGGTGCCGCGCGTGTCCTTCTCGTCGTCGTTCTCACCGCCATCATCCACGGCATCGCACTGCTGATCAGCTCCCCGGTACCCCTGTTGATCTCAGCGATGCTGGCACTGATTGTGGCCTTCCCGCTGTCCATGCTCATCTTCGACAAGCTGCGGACGAATGCCTCCGCCGCCCTGGCGGAATGGGATGCCCAGCGAAAGGCCCATAAGGAATGGGTGCAGCGCGAACTGGCTGACCGCTAGGCCGGCACCCGCTAGCCCAGGACCTGCGCCAGGGTGAGTGCCACGGCGGTGACCACCGCCCACACCGCCATGGCCCGGCCGGTGGCGCCGATGACCGGGATGAGTTCCCTGCCCACCGCACCGCGCAGCACCGGGCGGGCACCGGTGATCACCAGCGGGGCCACCAGCAGCCCTACGAGGGCGAACGGGGTGGCCACCCATGCCAGCCCCACCGACATGAGAAACGGCATGGACACCAGGACCATGTAGAGCCTGCGTGCCCCCGCATCACCCAGTCGGACCGCCAGGGTGATCTTGCCGGCGTCCGCATCGGTGGGGATGTCCCGGATGTTGTTGGCCAGGTTCACACCAGCGGAGATCGCACCCACACCCACCGCGGCTGCCAGGCCGGCCCAGCTGACCGACCCGGTCTGGGTGAATTCGGTGCCCAGCACCGCCACCAGGCCGAAGAAGATGAACACGGCCACCTCACCCAGCCCCATGTAGCCATAGGGACGGGAACCACCGGTGTAGAACCAGGCACCGAGGACACAGAGCACCCCGATCAGCACCAGCCACCATGCGCTGGTGAGACTGAGCACGAGTCCGGCCACCCCGGCCACCCCGAAGGAGAGGAACGCCGCCCGTTTCACGTGGGCCGGTCTGGCCAACCCGGAACCGGTCAGGCGCAGCGGGCCGGTGCGGTCCTCATCCGTGCCCTTGATGCCGTCGGAATAATCGTTGGCGTAGTTGACGCCGATGATCAGGGCCCAGGCAACCACCAGGGCGAGCAGGGCCTTCCACCACACGAAACTATCGTGGTGAGCAGCCACACCGGAACCCGCGATAACGGGGGCGAAGGCATTGGCCCACGTGCGTGGGCGGGCACCCGCCATCCACTGCGCGGGAGTGGGGCGGGAATGATCAGCAGCGGTCGAAGACATGCCCATATCTTTCCCCATCGGGGCGTGGGGGTCTAAACGCAGGTGGCGGTTCATAATCAGTCGGTTACCTGACTTGGCGCTATTGTGTTCTGGGTAAGTAAGTCTTGAACGTCGCGCGGGAATCATCGATGGAGGTGGCACGGAGAACATGTGGATCGGATATGTGATCAGGCAGGTGGCGAGTATCTTCCTCACCCTGCTGCGGATGCTACCCCTGGCGCTGCGCAACAGATTCTCCCGGCGGACCATTCCCACTTCCGGTGAGGTGATTGTCTCCCTGACCACCCACGGCAAACGCATCAACAAGGTGCATTTCACCATTGAATCCGTGGCCCGCGGGTACCAGCAGGCGCCCATTGTGCTGTGGCTGGATGAACCGGATTACCACTCGGAGTGGCCCGTCGCCGTCCAGCGTCTGGTCAGCCGGGGTCTGCAGGTGAAGTGCAGCGACGGCATGTACGGTCCGCATACCAAGTACTGGAACCAGTTCCGTGAGGTCCACGGCACCGGTGTGCGGGTGGCCACCGTCGATGATGACATGATCTACCCCGAGTGGTTCCTGCAGCGTCTCCAGTTTATCGGCGATCTGCGCAACGACGCGGTGGTCGCCTACCGGGCGCACCGGATCGAGCTTCGCGACGGCCACATGCTCCCCTACGTCAAGTGGACCGCGGCGGATACCTCCGAGGCCTCCTTCCTCCACTTCGCCACCGGGGTGTCCGGGGTGCTCTATCCCACCAGCTTCATCGACTACGTGGTCGCACAGGGGGATGTGTTCCTGGAGACCTGCAAGCGTGCCGACGACGTCTGGCTGCACGTCTGCGCCCTGCGCTCCGGGCACCCGGTCCGCCAGGTCTACGCCCAGCCACGGCATTTCGCGGTGGTGCCCACAACCCAGGCCGGGGCGCTCGTGGTGGGCAACACCTTCCTCGGTGGCAATGATGAGCAGATCGCCAAGGTGTACACCGATGAGGATGTGGCGCGGCTGGTGGAATTCAGCCAGGCCGAGGATTAGGGGTCAGAACAGGGCGGTGACCGTCCTGCGGTCGACCTTGCCCGGCCCGATCATGGGCAGCGCCTCCACATGCTTGAGCTGCTTGGGCAGCTGCCACCGTGGCAGATCCGCCAGCCCGCGGATCACCTCGGCGGGGGAGAGGGTGCCGGAATAGGCCGCGACGATGGCCTGCCCCAGTCGCTGGTCCGGCACACCGAGCACACACGCACCCGTGATGCCGTCCAGATCCATGATGGCCTTCTCCAGGACCTCCGGATGCAGCTTCAGCCCACCGGAATCGATGATGGCGTCAAGACGACCCATGACGGTGAGTCGACCGTCGACAAGCTCCCCGGTGTCCGAGGTGCGGAACCAGCCCGGTTCCGCGAAGTCGGGGTGCTTGTCGACGTTGCGATAACCCCGCGCGATCATCGGCCCGCCCAGCTCGATGCGGGCATCCCGCACCCGGATCTTCGCGCCGGGGATCGCTTGCCCGTCATAGACACAGCCCCCAGCGGTTTCCGAGGACCCGTAGGTGGTGACCACCCGGATGCCGAGTTCCGCGGCGGAATCCAGCGTGGGGCGCGAGGTGGCGGCACCGCCGACCAGGATGGTGTCGAAGAGGCGGAGGGCCTCGATGCCCTCCAGGGAATCCATGGCCTTGGTCAGCTGCATCGGGGTCAGGGAGGTGTAGGTGCGGTCGCCGGTGTCCTTGAGTTCCTGGGCGGCGCGGGCGAAATCGGGGATGTCGAAGCCCTCACTCAGATCCAGGGCCAGTGGCTCAACGCCGGCAATGAGCGCGCGGATGAGCACCTGCATGCCGGCGATGTGGTGGGCGGGCATGGCCAGCAGCCACTGCCCCTCGCCGCCGAGGTACTGGTGCGTGGCATCCGCGGAGCTGACCAGGTTGGCCGGGGTGAGCTGGGCACCCTTCGGGGTGCCGGTGGAACCGGAGGTGGCCATCACCAGGGCGATACCCGAATCGATGGGCTGCCCGGCGCGCTGGGAATCACGCAGCGCCTGTGCGCGTGGCCGGTCCCGGGCGGGGATGGGGAGGAAGGTGCGGGTGCCGGCGATCGCATCCTCGAGGTCGCCGAGGATCGCCACGGGGTTGGTGGGGTCAATAGGCAACGGTTCGAGAATTCGGGTGTTCATGGTTGGAAAGTCTAGTGGGAACCGGGTCGGGCACCGAGACAGCGACACTTCAAGACCTATACCGGCAGAAAAATACCGGCACCCCATCCGTGAACCCGTGGGGATTCGCGGAGGAGGCGCCGGTGTGGGTGGTGCAGTTTCCTAGGCGTTGACGAGCTCGCGCTCGGTGGTCTTCTGCTGCTCCAGGACAGCGTCGACGCTCCAGGCGCCGGCGCCGACGGCGATGAGGGCGAGCATGCCGGCACCGATGGCACCGACCAGCTCCCAGCCACCGTTGGTGACGTAGATGCCGGCGCTGACGTGTGCGGAGAGTGCGGCACCGAGCATGACCACGGCGACGACGGCGCTGACGTAGCGGGTGAAGACACCGAGGATGATCATGATGCCACCGATGAGTTCAATGGCACCGACCAATGGGGCCACGACCCCGGCAGCGGGGATGCCCAGGGAGGCGAAGAATCCGCTGACGCCCTCGAGGCCGGTGATCTGGAACTTGTCCCAGCCGTGGGCGATGAGGATGACACCGAGGAGGACGCGGGACAGGAGAAGCGCAAGTGGCTTGATTGTTGACATGTCAATTAAGGTAGCGTGCAAATGATTACCGTGTCAACTATTGGGTGTGAGCTGGTCATTTAAGCCTTGGTTAAAATGTTGAAACCCCGCATCGGGGTGAACCGAGGCGGGGTGAATGAGTTGATGGTGGCTGCCGGGCCTTAAGCCTCGGTGCCGAAGACATCCCAGGCGAAGTACTGATGGATCGTCGACTTGGTCACCCACAGGATGCCCACCACGACCGCAAAGATGATGATGCCGAAACAGAGTGCCGCGGCGGTCTTGCCCAGCGGGCTGGCGTGGTGGGTGACGGCACCGTCTGCCGTCACCACCGAAGGCCCGTGGGCCAGGCGGATACCCAGTGCGAAGAGGGCGGGCAGGCCTGCACCCAGCAGGATGCCCACCAGGGTGACATCGACGAGACTGCCGAAGAGGGTGGAGAGATTCATCTAGCTGCGCTCCTCGGAGGTCGTGGCTGGGGCGTGTTCCTGGGTGGTATCGGTGTTCTTCTGGGGGTTCTTCTCCGCATTCTTCTGTGCGGGGGCAACACCGTTGGTGGTGTCATCCCAGTCCTCGTTGACATTGTTCGGATCCACCGGGGCCTTGCGGGAATGCAGCCACATGTAGACCGACAGCGCAATCAGGATGGCGAAGGCCACGAGCACACCGAGAAGATCGGAGGAGAAAGCGCCGATGCCGTGGGCGATCCACCAGCAGACGATGCCCACCAGCGCGGACGCCGGGAGGGTGATCAGCCAGGCAATGGCCATGCGACTGGCCACCGACCAGCGCACCGACGCCCCCGTGCGTCCGATGCCGGTACCCATGATGGAACCGGTGGCCACGTGGGTGGTGGACAGCGCCATGCCGAAGTGGGAGGAGGTCAGGATGATGGCAGCCGAGGAGGTCTCCGCGGCCATGCCCTGGGGTGAGTCGATCTCCACGAGACCCTTGCCCAGGGTGCGGATGACACGCCAACCACCCAGGTAGGTGCCGAATGCGATGAAGAACGCACACGAGGCCTTCACCCAGAAGGGGATGTCCGCGTCAGTGCCCACGTGGCCGGTGGCCACCAGCGCCAGGAAGATGACACCCATCGTCTTCTGGGCATCATTGGTGCCGTGCGCGAGGGAGACCAGGGAGGCGGAGCCGATCTGACCCCACCGGAAATAGCGGTTCTTGTCCTTGTCTGCGACTGGTTTGGTCAGTGCGTAGACGGCGAAGGTGCCGATCGCAGCGACCAGGCCGGCGACCACCGGCGCGGCCAGTGCCGGCAGGATCATCTTGGCCAGCACACCCTCCCACACCACGCCACCGAAACCGATGGAGGCGATCGCGGCGCCGATGAGACCACCGAACAGTGCATGGGAGGAACTGGAGGGAATGCCCAGCAACCAGGTCAACAGGTTCCACAGGATCGCGCCGATCAGTCCGGCGAACACCACCAGCAACAACTGGTGCGAATCCCCGGGGTTGGAGAGGTTGAACTGGTCCAGATCCACAATGCCCTTGGCCACCGTGGCTGCGACCTCAACAGAGAGGAACGCACCCACGAGGTTGAGCACCGCGGACAGGGTTACAGCCACCTTGGGTTTGAGGGCGCCGGTTGCGATGGAGGTGGCCATGGCATTGCCGGTGTCGTGGAATCCATTGGTGAAGTCGAAGGCAAGCGCCGTGACAATCACGATCAGAAGAATTATCAACTCGGTCACAACTGAGAAGTATGCAGCATGACCGGCGCGATCCGGGCATCGGGAAAGCGCCCCTGAGCAGGGGTTGCGTGACGACGACCATCTCTGCCAACCCCGGATTCGGGTAAGGGTTCGTACTGGGGTGGTCAGTATTGTTGGCCTCGGCCCAGCTTTGACATGGCCTTTCGAGGGCGGGCCGGGGTGCCATCCGTTCCAGGTGGCACGAACATGACGGACATTGTACAAAAGAACCAACCAGATGAACTTTAAGTGAATTCTTTTTGGGTGGGGTGGGTGGGAGGGCGCCGGGGGGCCGGGGGCCGGTTCGCCAGGCACCCCATGAACGAAATCGTTGTTTGTTGTGTCCGGCCCCGCAAAACCCCAGGACGCCCATCGCAAAACAACGATTTCGATCACCACCCCGGGAGGGCACCCATGAACACCCTGGGCTCCACGACAAAAACCGTTGGTTTGTGGGGCAGGCGCTGGAAAAACCCCAGGACGCCCATCACAAAACAACAGTTTTTGCCACACCAGCCCGGAATGTCCCGAGGCCCTAGTAGTAGTAGGGGAACTCCGACCAGTCCGGGTCGCGCTTTTCCAGGAAGGAGTCCTTGCCCTCGACGGCCTCGTCGGTCATGTAGGCCAGGCGGGTGGCCTCACCGGCGAAGACCTGCTGGCCCATCAGGCCGTCGTCGGTGAGGTTGAAGGCGAATTTCAGCATGCGCTGCGCGGTGGGGGATTTGCCGTTGATCTCACGCGCAACCTGGATGGCCTCGGCCTCCAGCGCGCCGTGGTCGGCGACGATGTTGACCGCACCCATGCGGTGCATGTCCTCGGCGGAGTAGGTGCGGCCGAGGAAGAAGATCTCGCGGGCGAATTTCTGGCCGACCATCTTGGCCAGGTAGGCGGAACCGTAACCGGCGTCGAAGGATCCCACGTCGGCGTCGGTCTGCTTGAAGCGGGCTTCCTGGCGGGAGGCGATGGTCAGGTCGCAGACCACGTGGAGGGAGTGTCCACCACCGGCGGCCCAGCCGTTGACCACGGCGATGACCACCTTGGGCATGGTGCGGATCAGTCGCTGGACCTCAAGGATGTGGAGGCGTCCGCCCTCGGCCTTCACCCGGTTGCGGTCGACGGTGGATTCGTCGGCCACGGCATCGTCGGAGTCATGGGAGGTTGCGTACTGGTAGCCGGAGCGGCCGCGGATGCGCTGGTCGCCGCCGGAGCAGAAGGCCCAGCCGCCGTCCTTCGTGCTGGGGCCGTTGCCGGTGAGGAGGATGGTGCCCACATCGGAGGTGCGGCGGGCGTGGTCGAGGGCGCGGTAGAGCTCGTCGACGGTGTGGGGGCGGAAGGCGTTGCGGACCTCGGGGCGGTCGAAGGCGATGCGGACGATGCCGTCCCGGCGGTCGGTGCCCACGTGGCGGTGGTAGGTGATGTCGGTGAGGTCATCGAAGCCGGGGACGGTGGCCCACTGGGTCGGGTCGAAGGGGTTGTCGGTGCTGTAGTTGGTCATGCATACAGCTTAGGCGGGCCCCTCCGCCCCGAACGGAAGGCATCAGGACGCCTTCTTCACCCCCAGCTGCTCCGCATGGTCGTTGATCAGGCGGGCAAGGCGCAGGTCGCGTTCGCTGAGGTCGTCGATGTCATGGCTGGTCAGGGTGACGGTCACGGTGGGGTAGGTCAGTTCGATGTCGGGGTGGTGGTTGTGGGTTTCGGCGGATTCGCCGATGAGGTTGACCAGGGCCAGGCCGGTGGCGAAGTCGCCGGTTGAGAAGGTGGCGGTGATGGTCTTGTCGTTGATGGTCCAATCGAGTCCGGCGTCGCGGATCTGCTGCGGGGTCACACGGTCTGTGGATGTCATGCCCTCCATCATGCCCGCACTGATACAGCCTGAGCCAGGGCCTAAGCTAGAGCCTCATGACGCTTCCTTCCCTGACTGAGATCCTCGAGCGCGCCCACGTGGTGTCCCTGCCCATGAATGTGAAATTCCGGGGGGTGACCACGCGTGAGGCCCTGCTCATCGATGGGCCCGCCGGGTGGGGTGAGTTCGCCCCCTTCCTGGAGTATGACGCCGTGGAGTCCAGCGCGTGGCTGGCCGCGGGCATCGAGGCCGCCTGGCAGGGGTTCCCGGAGCCGCTGCGCACCCACGTCGAGGTCAACGCCACCGTGCCGGCCGTCCCCGCGCATGAGGTCGCGGCCGTGCTGGAGAAGTTCCCCGGCTGCCGCACGGTGAAGGTGAAGGTCGCAGAGCCAGGCCAGACCCTCGCCGATGACATCGCGCGCGTGCAGGCGGTACGTGAGGCCCGCCCCGGCGCGGTGATCCGGGTGGACGCCAACACCGGTTGGACGGTCGAGCAGGCACTGGAAGCCGCGCAGAGCCTCGGGCCGTTGGATTATCTCGAGCAGCCGTGCGCCACGGTGGAGGAGCTGGCGCAGGTGCGGGCCTCCCTGCAACGTCGCGGGATCTTCGCGCGGGTGGCGGCGGATGAGTCGATCCGTCGCTCCGATGACCCCTACCGCGTCGCCGAGCTGCGGGCCGCGGATGTCGCGGTGGTCAAGGTCGCGCCCCTGGGCGGGGTGCGCCGCGTGCTGGAGGTCGCCGCGCATCTGCGGGCGCGCACCATGGACATCACGGTGGCCAGCGCCCTGGACACGGTGGTGGGCATGAACGCGGGTCTCGCCGCGGTGGCGGCGCTGCCCAAGCTTGACGACGACGACCTGATCGACGTCCCCCCAGCCGCCGCAGGCCTCGCCACCTCGCAGTTCTTCATCGAGGATGTCGCCGCCCCGCACACCATCACCGATGGGTTCATGGAGACCCGCGTGATCACCCCGGAGCCGGACCGTCTGGCAGGCCTGGCCGCGACCCCGGACCGGCGCGACTGGTGGTTTGAGCGCGTGCGGGAATCCTATTCTGTCCTGGCCGGGATCTAGACTGGTTTCCATGTCCGTCACGTCTGCACAGGAACTTGCCCGCGAAGTCATCGAAGCCCTCAGCCCCCACATCACTGACGTGGTGTTATGCCCGGGTTCGCGTAACTCACCGTTGTCGCTCGAGGTGCTCTCCCGGGAGGACCTGCGCGTGCATGTGCGTATCGACGAGCGCTCCGCCGCGTTCCTCGCCCTGGGGATGGCGCGCGTCCAGCGCCGTCCGGTGCCGGTGATCATGACCTCCGGCACCGCGGTGTCCAACTGCCTGCCGGCGGTCACCGAGGCCGCCCACGCCCACATCCCGCTGCTGGTGGTCTCCGCGGACCGCCCCGCACACCTCATCGGCACCGGGTCCAGCCAGACCATCGACCAGACCGCCATCTTCGGTGCCCTGGCACCGACCGTCACGGTGGCCGCCCCCGAGCACGTCGGACGGATCGGCCAGGCGTTGGGGAACGGGGCGTCGCAAAGCCCACGACACATCAACGTCGCACTCGACATGCCGCTGGTGGCACCGGACCTGCCCGAGCCGCATGGGGAGCCGGGCCCGGTGGACTGGGAGCAGCGCTGGGTGGATCACGGGGTGGTCGATGTGGATCTCTCCCGCAACACACTGGTCATCGCCGGTGACGAGGCCTGGGAGATCGAGGAGCTCGCCGAGGTGCCCACCATCGCCGAACCCACCGCCCCGGTCGCCTACCACCCGGTGCACCCGCTGGCCGCGGAGTTCCTGCTCAAGGAACAGGTCTCAGCCGAGGGGTATGTGGTCAACCCCCGTCCCGATCATGTCATCGTGGTGGGGCACCCCACCCTGCACCGCGGTGTGATCAAACTGATGACGGATCCCAGCATCGAACTGACCGTGCTGTCGCGCACCGATGTCATCACCGATCCCGGCCGCTGCGCCGACCGGGTGGGGTCCCGCGTGAAAGTTACCGGTGAGCAGCAGAAACAGTGGCTGAAGATCTGCGACGCCGCCTCCGACCTGGCCGCCGAGGGCGTGCGCGAGGTGCTGGCGAAGGAGGACCACGGCTTCACCGGTCTGCATGTCGCCGCGGCGATCGCCGATGGACTGGGCACCGGGGACACGGTGTTCTGCGCCGCCTCCAACCCGATCCGCGATCTGAGCATCGTCGGCCTGCCGTTCGCCGGTGTGGATGTGCACTCCCCGCGCGGCACCGCCGGCATCGACGGTTCCGTCTCCCAGGCCATCGGCACCGCACTGGCCATCCAGTCCCGCCACCCCGATGAGATCCGGGCCCCGCGCACCGTGGCGCTGCTCGGGGATCTCGCGTTCGTCCATGATGTCGGTGGTCTGCTCATCGGCCCTGATGAACCACGGCCTGAGAACCTCACCATCGTGGTGGCCAACGACAACGGCGGCGGCATCTTCGAACTCCTGGAAACCGGCGCCCCCGGCCTGCGCTCCCGCTTCGAGCGGGCCTTCGGCACCCCGCACGACGTCAACATCTCCGACCTCTGTGATGCCTACGGCGTTGACTACCGACGCGCCAACACCCTCCAGGAACTGCTGATGGAACTGGAGGACACCATCGAGATCCCCGGGTTCACCGTCATCGAGGCGCTCACCGTCCGCGACACCCGCCGCGCCCTGCAGCGCGAGCTCACCGCGAAGGTCCGCTAGGTGGAGTGGGGGAGAATCCGGCGTCGGGCACGCCAGGCGGTGATCGCCCTCTACATCGCCGCCATCCTGGGCTGTGGCGCCCTGGTGATCGGCCCGTTCCTCAACGACCGCACCATCGCCGCCGACCCCGGACGTGCGCTGGCGGAGGTCACCGATGTGGGAGCCTTGCGCACCACGGTGGATTTCCAGGATGAACACGGCATCTTCCACTCCCCGGCCACCGGTCTGCTCTACCCCACGGGACTGGGGGAGGGGCAGCGCGTCTGGGTCACCTACGCCACCACCGACCCCACCCTGGTCAAGGTGGAGGGCCGCGAATGGACACTGTCAATCATCCCGGCGCTCAGCGTTGCAGGTGTGGCAACACTGATCGCAGGGTTATTATGGGTGGCAGCCGGGCTCCTCGGACGACACTCCAGGGATCCGGCCAGCCTGTGACAGCGGGCCGGTTAAGGGGGAATTCACCCTCCTTGATCCAAGAATTAAACAAAGTTCTCGATAAAGCCATCCAGGGTTCACCGCCCCGGTGGTAAGACATGGAGATAATCAGACGCATGCGTGTAGCAATCGTTGCAGAGTCATTCCTCCCGAACGTCAACGGAGTCACCAACTCGGTCCTCCGCGTATTGGAGTACCTGGCTGCCAACGGCCACGAGGCGCTTGTCATCGCGCCGGGTGCCCGGGAGTTCGAGGAGGAGATCGGTGAATACCTCGGCTTTGAGATCGTCCGTGTCCCCACCGTCCGGGTCCCCCTCATTGATTCCCTCCCCATCGGTGTGCCGCTGCCCTCGGTGACCACCGTGCTGCGTGAGTACAACCCGGACATCATCCACCTGGCGTCCCCCTTCGTCCTCGGTGGGGCCGCCGCGTTCGCCGCCCGGCAGCTGCGCATCCCGGCCATCGCGATCTACCAGACCGATGTCGCCGGGTTCTCCCAGCGCTACCATCTGGCACCGCTGGCAGCCGCCAGCTGGGAATGGATCCGCACCGTCCACAACACCTGCCAGCGCACGCTCGCACCCTCGTCGATGAGCATCGATGAGTTGCGTGAGCACGGCGTCAACGACATCTTCCACTGGGCACGTGGCGTGGATTCCGAGCGGTTCCACCCCTCCAAGCGCAGCGAGGACCTGCGCCGCAGCTGGGATCCCACCGGGACGAAGAAGGTCGTCGGTTTCGTCGGTCGGCTCGCCTCGGAAAAGGGTGTGGAGCGCCTGGTCAGCCTGTCGGGTCGCGAGAACATCCAGCTGGTCATCGTCGGTGACGGCCCCGAGGCCAAGTACCTGCGCGAGATGATGCCGGATGCCATCTTCACCGGTGCGCTCGGTGGCGAGGAACTGGCCCGCACCTACGCCTCCCTGGACCTGTTCGTCCACCCCGGTGAATTCGAGACCTTCTGCCAGGCCATCCAGGAGGCCCAGGCCTCCGGAGTGCCCACCATCGGCCCCCGTGCCGGCGGCCCCATCGACCTCATCGATGACGGCGTCAACGGTCTGCTGCTGGACGTGGTGGATTTCAAGGAGAAACTGCCCGCCGCCGCGGAGTGGATCCTCGACGACACCCGCCACCGGACCATGTGCCTGGCGGCCCGCGAGGGGGTGCGCCACAAGAGCTGGAACGCCCTGTGCGAGCAGCTGTTCCAGCACTACACCGATGTGGTGGCACTGTCCCGCCGCATCCCCCTGACCTTCTTCGGCCCCAACGCCGAGGTCACCCGGATGCCACAGTGGGTCGCCCGCATGCTCGGCGTGCGCGCGGAGGTTCCCATCCGGGTCGAGGTGTAATCCGCCCGGCCCTCGGGCGTTGTCCTGCGTCGCTGGTGGCATAGACTGTTGAGCGTGGCTAAGGCATCTCTAGACAAGGACCCGTTCGACGTAGCGTCAATGTTCGATGACGTCGGAGACAAATATGACCTCACCAACACGGTGCTGTCCTTCGGGCAGGACCGCGTGTGGCGCAGACGCACCCGGGAACGTCTGAATCTCAAACCGGGGGAGAAGGTCCTCGACCTCGCCGCCGGCACCGCGGTGTCCACCGTGGAACTGGCCAAATCAGGTGCCTGGTGTGTGGCCTGTGACTTCTCCCAGGGCATGCTGGCCGCCGGCAAGGACCGCAATGTGCCCATGGTGGTCGGCGACGGCATGACACTGCCCTTCGCCGACAACAGCTTCGATGCTGTCACCATCTCGTATGGTCTGCGCAACATCCATGACTTCCGCGCCGGGCTGCGAGAGATGGCACGCGTGACCAAACCCGGCGGACGCCTCACCGTGGCGGAGTTCTCCACCCCGGTGATCCCCGTGTTCGGCACCCTGTACAAGGAATACCTCATGCGCCTGCTGCCCAAGGTGGCACGCGTGGTCTCCTCCAACCCCGAGGCCTACATCTACCTCGCCGAATCCATCCGCGCCTGGCCCGACCAGGAGGACCTGGCCCGGGAGATCAACGCCAACGGCTGGTCCGAATGCGGCTGGCAGAACCTCACCTTCGGCATCGTGGCCATGCACTCGGCCATCAAACCGGAGGATTAGGAACTCACAGGGCTCACAGGGTTGAATTCCACAGTGGGGTTCCCCTGCGGGCGGCGCTGACAGTGCTGCCCGCCAGGCGCCATCCCCGGGCGAGGATGTCCTTATCCTCCTCGGTGATGAGGTTGCCCATGAGCCGGGCAGCCGCCGGCATGGCCACCTTCTTCAACGGGCCCCGGAAGGCCAGCGGGCCCATCGCGGGCAGGAACGCCGGGTAGGTCAGCAGCCTGGCTGCGGTACGCGCCAGCACGAAGGCCTCACCGTAGTGGGTCTTCAACACATGGGGCCACACCAGGGTGATATCGCGCCGGGGGTACGCGTGGATGAGCTCCACGGCAAGCTCAGCGGTTTCCAGCCCGTAATCGATGCCCTCACCGTTGAGCGGATTCACACACGCCGCGGAATCACCGATGAGCATCCAGTTCGGGCCAGCCACATTGGAGACGGCCCCACCCATCGGCAGCATCGCCGAGGCGACATCCTGCTCCGGGCCCAGCTGCCATTCCTCCCGCTGCTGGGAGGCGTAGAAACCCAGCAGTTTCTTCGTGTTGACCTTCGCCGGGCGCTGATCGGTGGACAGGGCACCACACCCCAGGTTCACGGTGCCGTCACCCAGGGGGAAGATCCACCCGTACCCGGGCTGGACGGTGCCCGGCTCATCGCGCAGCTCCAGGTGGGAGTGGATCCACGGTTCCGTGGAATCAGGCGAGGTGCAGTACGAGCGCGCGGCGATGCCGTAGACCTCCCCGCGGTGCCAGATCCGGCCCAGTTTCTTACCGAAGGTGGAACGCACCCCATCGGCCACGATCACATGGTTGGCCTTGACGGTGCGCCGCTGGCCGTTGTGGTTGATCTCCACCGCGTCCAGTCGCGCGCCGTTGAACACCGGTGTCTCTGCGGTGGCGTTCTCCCAGGTGGTGACCTCGGGATGGGACCGGGCCAGCTCGAAGAGGAGATTATCGAAACTCGCCCGGGTCATCGCGGACCCACGGGTCCCGAACACCGACTCGGGCCAGGGGGCCTCCACCGATCCGCCGAAACCGTGCAGTTTGAGGCCCCTGTTGGAATAGGTTGAGGTCACCTGCTCGGCTACTCCGAGTTTCTCCAGCTGGTGCACGGCGCGTGGGGTGAGACCATCCCCGCAGGTCTTGTCGCGGGGGAAGGAGGAGGCGTCGATAAGCAACGTCGACAGGCCCCGCCGGGCGGCGTACACCGCCGCCGCCGACCCCGAGGGCCCACCACCGACCACGAGAACATCGACGGACAGGGAGGCAGAGGAGGACACACCGGAAGATACAGACACGCATTCCATTGTCGCAGGGGGCAGTGGGTGAAAGCCACCCCAGGGTGCTTTAGGTCCCTGCTGTCGACTACGGTTAAACGGAAAGCTATAACGTCCATTTTCTGGTATCCCCGGGTTATCTACCGGCGGGAACCACCCACGATCACCAAAGGTAGCGATGAATGAGTAGCGGCCGAACCGTTCCAACCCGTTCCCACGGGCTCGGACAAGAAGGTGCGTCAGGAAACAACGCATCTCAGGTCGAGTTTGGTGACCCGGCGCTCACCGCCAGGATCGACACGGCAATGCAGCAGGTCGAGGACCGCCTGCTGAGGGAATTGTCCATCGGGGAGGACTTCCTCGTGGACAAGGTCACCCACCTCGCCAGGGCCGGCGGCAAACGCTTCCGCCCCATGTTCGCGCTGCTGGCCTCCGAATTCGGTGCCAAACCACTCAGCGACAACGTGATCAAGGCCGCGGTGGTCGTGGAGATCACCCACCTGGCCACCCTCTATCACGATGACGTGATGGATGAGGCCACCATGCGCCGCGGGGTTCCCAGCGCCAACTCCCGGTGGGACAACTCCGTGGCCATCCTCGCCGGCGACATCCTCCTGGCCCACGCCTCCCGGCTGATGAGCCAGCTCGGCATGGAAACCGTCGCCCACTTCGCCGAGACCTTCGGTGAACTGGTCACCGGCCAGATGCGTGAGACGGTCGGTGCCCGCGGTGGTGACCCCGTTGACCACTACATGAAGGTCATCCGCGAGAAGACCGCCGTGCTCATCGCCTCCGCCGGGTTCCTCGGCTCCATGCACGCCGAAGCTACCCCGGAACACGTGGATGCCCTGAAGAAATTCGGCGCGGCCGTGGGCATGATCTTCCAGATCGTCGACGACATCATCGACATCTTCTCCGAGACCGCCGAATCCGGCAAGACCCCCGGCACCGACCTCCGCGAGGGCGTGTTCACCCTGCCCGTGCTCTACGCCATGCGTGAACAGACCGAGGTGGGCGCCCAGCTGCGCGAGATCCTCACCGGGCCCATCGAGGACGACGACACCGTCAACCGGGCCCTGGACCTGCTGGCGCGTTCCGGTGGCCGCAGTGAGGCGCTTGCCGACGTCCACCGCTACATGGACATCGCCAACGCCGAACTCGACCGTCTACCCGACAATTCCGTCAAGGACGCCCTGCGCAACCTCGCGATCTTCACCGTGCAGCGCGTCGGCTAGACCCGGCTGGTCTAGGCGGCTTGCGATTGACCCGGGTTTAACCCCTGTGACCTGCCGATTTGCCTTAACGCACACTGTTCATAGTAAAGTGTGTAGCGCACCAAGCAGTGCATGCCAGATTGCCCGAGCGGCCAATGGGAGCGGACTGTAAATCCGTCGGCTTGCGCCTACGTAGGTTCGAATCCTACATCTGGCACAGATAACACCCACCGAAGTTACTTCGGTGGGTGTTTTTTGCATTCCCCGGGGTGGCTGGCGGCGGGACGGTTGGCAAAAACCGTTGTTTTGCGATGGGCTTCCTGGGGTTTTGACCGTGCCGGACCCACAAACCAACAGTTTTTGTCACGGGGTGCTGGGGGATCGTGGGCGCCCTTGCGCGGTGGTGATCGAAATCGTTGGTTTGCGAAACCCGTCCTGGGGTTATGTGGGGCCACCACCGACAAACCAACGAAAACGTTCACGGGACCACGTTCCTGGGGCATTCTCCAGCCCTTCATAGGTAGGACTGCCGGAGATACCAGCTGTTGCCCTGGTGGGCGACGTGGCGCCCGCGCATCGGGCTCAGGATGGGGCCTTCGGAGGGATCTGCGGGCCATATCGCTGGGTGTGCGCGGTACTGCGTGTTTTAAGCGAGTTTTAGGGTGCTAAGAAATGCACTCTAACCTGCGGATTTGTGTTGTGTGAACGATTCGGGTTAATGTACTTAAGGCTTCAACGGAGCGGGGCAAAGCAAAAGCCTCCGAATCCTAGAGAAGCCGATGCCCCCTTAGCTCAGTCGGTAGAGTGTCTCCATGGTAAGGAGAAGGTCAACAGTTCGATTCTGTTAGGGGGCTCAATTGTTTTTCTCCAGCTGCACCCAATCGGTTCATCGTGGGGATGAACAATAATGGCGGTGTAGCTCAGTGGTAGAGCAAGCGACTCATAATCGCTGTGTCGCGAGTTCAATTCTCGCCATCGCTACTGCGAAAATTAAACCCCGCATGGTTTCGCTGAATTCCATGTGGGAGTTATTTCGCTAAAACCCGGATATCTTCAGTTTTACCGGTCATGTTACATGCGTAACCGGATACTTCTGGTAGTGTTATCCGTGCTGCAGAACACTGTGGCGCATAGGGGCGTAGCTCAATTGGCAGAGCAACGGTCTCCAAAACCGTAGGTTGCAGGTTCAAGTCCTGTCGCCCCTGCAAGATTTTTCAACCTGAGGAGTGCCTTGAGCGACGATCAGAACACCGGTGCAAGTGAAGCTTCACGTCCCACTGGTAAACGTCAGCTGTCGGGTGTCTCCACCGCCTCGTATGAGGCGAAGCGCGCTCCCGCCGTCGCGGCCTCGGCTCCTGCCAAGGACGCGAAATATGGTGGGGGCGTTGTCAGTTTCCTGCCCGAGGTGGTCACCGAGGTCCGCAAGGTCATCTGGCCCACCGCGCGCCAGATGGTCACCTACACCATCGTGGTACTGGTCTTCCTGGTCATCCTCACCGCTCTGGTTTCTGGTGTGGATTTCATCGCAGGCCTCGGAGTTGAGAAGGCCCTTACTCCCTAGGTAAGGTAGACAACACAATCTTTAACATCCCGCTGGTTCCCGCAAGGAACCGGCGGGATGATTCTTTATCCCAACCCCCGGTCCGTGCTGGGTCGGTGAATGTCAACGGGGTGTCCGGGCAGTAGCATGGACCCCAGGAGCGTTACCCAGCGCCTGCGCTGCCCGACGGTATCTCGGCAGTGGGGTCGGGAATTGTGAAACATACATGTTTGGAGAACACGCAAGATGAGCGAAGACAACAACAACGAGTTCGCTGAGGAGTTCGCAGTGGAGGAGCAGGCCGTCCAGGACGCCGACCTCGAGATCGGCGAGGGCTTCGATGAGGTGTTCGGCGAGGAGACCCCCGACGAAACCCCCGAGGAAACCTTCGACGAAACTTCCGAGGAGGCAACCCCGGAGGCTGAGCCTTTCGCCGAGGTCCCCGCTGAGGAGGCCGAGGTTGCCACGGATGATGTGGCACAGGCCGCCGCAGCGCTGGGTGACACCGGTGAGCAGGACGCCGATGCGGAGTACAAGGCGCGTCTGCGTCAGTTCACCCGCGATCTGAAGAAGCAGCCGGGTTCCTGGTACATCATCCAGTGCTACTCCGGTTACGAGAACAAGGTGAAGGCCAACCTCGATATGCGTGCCCAGACCCTCGAGGTCGAGGAGGACATCTACGAGGTTGTCGTCCCCATCGAGCAGGTCACCGAGATCCGCGACGGCAAGCGCAAGCTGGTCAAGCGCAAGCTCCTGCCGGGTTATGTCCTGGTCCGCATGGAGATGAACGACCGCGTCTGGTCAGTGGTGCGTGACACCCCGGGTGTCACCAGCTTCGTGGGTAATGAGGGCAACGCCACCGCCGTCAAGCACCGCGATGTGGCCAAGTTCCTCATGCCGCAGGAATCCGCTGTTGTTGCCGGCGAGGCAGCCCCGACCACCGCCGAGGGCGAGCAGGTTGTGGCCATGCCCACCGACTCGTCGTCGCAGAAGGTCACCGTGGACTTCCATGTCGGTGAGGCTGTCACCATCCTCACCGGTGCGTTCGCCTCGGTGTCCGCGACGATCTCCTCCATCGATGTGGAGAACCAGAAGCTTGAGGCGCTGGTGTCCATCTTCGGTCGTGAGACCCCGGTTGATCTGAAGTTCGATCAGGTCGAGAAGATCAGCTAACCTCCGTTCACCGCACACCCCCTGGGAGCTCTCCCAGGGGGTGTCGTCGTCGCAGGGGTGCGCCCGCCGGCGAGCTTGACGACGGGCGACAGTGGCGGCGTCGATAAGCACCCGAAAAGCACTTTTGGTTTGTGGGTCCGCTGCGGGTAGAGTGGACAACCGCATGTTTTTCGGCATGCATTCATACGTTCATCCCCGGTGGCCCGGTTACGTGACGATCCAATGACGACCTCAGAGCAGGCCTGTTGGTAGCGGCACCGAGCATCCGGACGGCAGCGCCCATGGGGTTTCATCGTCCCAGGTGCGAGCCGGTAACAAGGAAGCAGGTCCAACGATGGCTCCCAAGAAGAAGAAGAAGGTCACAGGCCTCATCAAGCTGCAGATCCAGGCAGGACAGGCCAACCCGGCTCCTCCGGTCGGCCCCGCACTGGGTGCCCATGGTGTCAACATCATGGAATTCTGCAAGGCCTACAACGCCGCCACCGAGAACCAGCGTGGCAACGTGGTCCCAGTTGAGATCACCGTCTACGAGGATCGCTCCTTCGATTTCAAGCTGAAGACCCCACCGGCAGCCAAGCTGCTGCTGAAGGCCGCAGGCCTGCAGAAGGGCTCCGGCGTTCCTCACACCGACAAGGTCGGCAAGGTCACCATGGCTCAGGTCCGTGAGATCGCCGAGACCAAGAAGGAAGACCTCAACGCACGCGACATCGACGCCGCTGCCAAGATCATCGCCGGCACCGCCCGCTCCATGGGCATCACCGTCGAGGGTTAATTCCGAGGGTTAATTCCTCAACCCGCACCCCACCCGGTAAACGGGGCGGGGTGCACCCCATAACTTTTCCTGTGGCAGGGCCAGCTCCGGCCCGCAGACCACAAATTCCGCGAAAGGGAATTACACAATGAGCAAGAACTCCAAGGCGTTCCGCGAAGCCGCCGCCAAGATCGACGCCGGCCGCGAGTACACCCCACTGCAGGCTGCAGAACTGGTCAAGGAGACCTCCTCCAAGAACTACGACCCGTCCATCGACGTGGCCATCCGCCTCGGCGTTGACCCCCGTAAGGCTGACCAGCTGGTCCGCGGCACCGTCTCCCTGCCCAACGGCACCGGCAAGACCGTCCGCGTCGCCGTCTTCGCTGCTGGCGAGAAGGCAACCGAGGCTGAGGCCGCTGGCGCTGACTTCGTCGGCACCGACGAGCTCGTCGAGCGCATCCAGGGTGGCTGGACCGACTTCGACGTCGCCATCGCAACCCCGGACCAGATGGCCAAGATCGGCCGCATCGCCCGCGTCCTGGGCCCCCGTGGTCTGATGCCGAACCCGAAGACCGGCACCGTCACCAACGATGTCGCCAAGGCCATCGAAGAGGTCAAGGGCGGCAAGATCTCCTTCCGCGTTGACAAGGCATCCAACCTGCACGCCGCCATCGGCAAGGCATCCTTCGACGCCAAGGCACTGGCTGAGAACTACGGCGCACTCATCGATGAGCTCGTCCGTATCAAGCCTTCCTCCTCCAAGGGCATCTACCTGAAGAAGATCACCATGTCTTCCACCACCGGCCCAGGTGTTGCAGTGGACACCCACATCACCAAGAACTACACCGCCGAGGCATAAACCTGCCCCGACGGATCGGTTCTGTACCGGTTCTCCGGTTCTGACTGACGCCCTTTCTTCCCCATGCGGGGAGGGAGGGGCGTCTTTTCGTGCCCGGGTTGAACGACATCGTTGGTTTGTGGGAGGTGTCCTGGGGTTTTGTTGATGTGGGGCGGGTAAACCAACGATTTCGTTCACGGGGGCGCGGGGTGGAGGGGGTGACTGGCAAAAACTGTTGTTTTGCAAAACCCATCCTGGGGTTTTGCCAGCGCCGCACCCACAAACCAACAGTTTTTGCCATGGAGCCCATTCCAGGCACCCTCGCCCCTCGGCCTCCCGCGTGCAAGTTGTGATGTCCCCCTCACCTCGCTCACCGCAACCTGCGCAAACCCAGTGGCACCCCGGGAAAACCAGCGCCCAGGCCACAACGCGAATAGAGTTACCGACACAGCGTTGTTAAGATATCGACACAGCGTCGATAAGTTTATTTCGGGTCGGCGTTCACACCCCCGATACCACCTGGAGTACATTTCCATGTTTCTAGCCTGGCGCGACATGCTCTTCGCGCGCACCCGATTCCTGCTCATGGGCCTTGTCCTGGGCCTGATGTCCATCCTCATCGTCATCATCTCCGGCCTGACCGCCGGTCTGGTCAATGACGGAGTCTCCGGTCTCAAGGCCCTTGATGCGGATGTCATCGCCTTCGAGGACGGCACCCAGACCGATTCCGCCTTCACCCGTTCGGTGGTGAACCTGGATGACACCGACACCCTGGCCGCGGTTGACGGCGTGGAGGAGGCCACCCCGATGGGGTTGTCCCTCATCAATGCCCGCAATCAGGAGGGCGCCCCGATCGATCTCACCCTCGTGGGCGTGGAACCTGATTCCTTCATTGCCCCGGAGGGCCTGCCCGCCATCAACGCTGATCGCGTCCCGGGGCAGCCGACCATAACCACGCGTGAGACCATCGTCTCCGGCACCCTCGAGGATGCCGGCATCTCCATTGGTGACACCATCACCGTCGACCGTCTGGAGACCGAGTTCGTCGTCACCGGTTTCACCGATGATCAGCGCACCTTCGGTCACGTCGATCTTGCCTATGTCCCGCTGGATACCTGGCAGGAGGTCCATGCCGGTGCCCGCGCAGGTGAGGCACCCGCCGACTACGCCTACGGGCAGGCATCGGTGATCGTCGCCAAGGCTTCCGGCACGGACACCGACGCGCTCTCGGCTGACACCGGCCTTGACGTGCGCACCCTGGAGGAGAGCTTCGGTTCCTCACCGGGTTACACCGCGGAGACCATGACCCTGTCCATGATCGAGTGGTTCCTCTACATCATCACCGCGCTGGTCACCGGCGCCTTCTTCCTGGTCTGGACCATCCAACGTTCCGCCGATATCGCCGTGATGCGCGCGATCGGCGCCACCCGCGGGTTCCTCCTGCGCGACAGCCTCGGTCAGGCCGTGGTCATCCTCGCGCTGTCCATCCTCGTGGGTGTGTCGCTCGCGGTGGGGCTGGGTCTGTGGCTGGAGACCACCCCGATGCCGTTCTCCACGGAATGGGGTTCCGTCCTGGGCGGTGCCGCCATGCTCTTTGTCTCCGGACTCATCGGCGCGTTCATCGCCGTTTACCGAGTCACCCGAACCGATCCGCTTTCTGCCCTGGGAGAGAACCGATGACCACGCCCGCACTCATTCTTGACAATGTCCGCGTCAGTTATGGCGACGGCGACTCGCAGGTCCATGCCCTCGACGGGGTCTCCCTGCAGGTCAACCGTGGTGCATTCGTCGCCATCGTGGGCCCCTCGGGGTCCGGTAAATCCACCCTCCTGGCTGTGGCCGGCGCACTGACCACCCCGAACTCCGGCGATGTGCAGGTGGCGGGGGAGTCCATCACGGGCCTGTCCGACAAGGAGCTCGCGCGCGTGCGCCGTGAGCACATCGGGTTCGTCTTCCAGTCCTCCGGCAATCTGCCGTCCGCCCTCAAGGCGCGCGATCAGCTGGAGCTGGCGGCCCGGATCCTGGGTCGTCGCGGTCGCCGCAGCAACGATGAGCTGCTCGACGCCGTCGGGATGTCCCACCGCGCGGATCACCGTCCGGCGACCCTGTCCGGTGGTGAGCGTCAGCGCATCGGCATCGCCCGCGCCCTGGTGGGCGGGCCGGACCTGCTGCTTGTCGACGAACCGACCGCCGCCCTCGACCGCAACCGAGCCCATGAGATCGTGCGGCTGCTGGCCCACGAATGCCACGAACTCGGTGTCGCTGGCGTCATGGTCACCCACGACCTCGAAGTGATCGAGCACTGCGACCGCGTCTACGACATGGTCGATGGCCGGCTCACACCCAGGGATTAAGCTCATGGCATGCCTAGGATAAACCAGCCATCAGTCCCGGAGCACCGGGCCGCCCAGCACCGGGCCGTGCTTGATGCGGCGGAGCGGTTGATCGTCGACAGTGATGGGAAGGTCCCCACCATCGCCGAGGTGGCCGCCGAGGTCGGGTTGGCACGTTCCAGCGTCTACCTCTATGTGGCCTCCGGTAAGGATCTCATCATCCAGTTGCTCCTGCAGGCCATCCCGGCCTGGTTGGACAGCCTCACCGCGGAACTCGACCGCGTGGGGTCCGACCCGGCGGAGCGCCTGGCGGCGTATGTCCGGGTCACCCTGAAACTGTTCGTGGAGGGGTCCCACGGCCCACTGATGTCCGCGGCCAGCACCCTGCCTGAGACCTTCACCGATGAACGGGTCCAGGAATCACACAACGGCCTGGATCCGGCACTGCGGGAACTCCTGGGCGATGAGGTGGAGACGGTCCGCCCCCTGATCGACGCCATGATCCACCGCGGTGCGGAGTTGATCAACCAGTCCCAGGCGGAGTTCGATCAGATCGCCGACATCCTCCAGCGGATGGCCCGCGCCGCGGTGAACCCACCCTGGGGTGCCCGACCCTGATCGCGGGGGAAAGGTAGCGTAGGTGGGGTGACGAAGCATCCTGAGAGAAAACGCCGTGCAGTGGTCGTGGGGTCGGGTCCGAATGGATTGACAACAGCATGTCTCCTCGCCCGTGAGGGCTGGCAGGTCGACGTGTATGAACAGGGCAGCCGTCCGGGCGGTGCGGCCCGATCCGCCCCCGTGCTGGGGGAGGGGACCATCGTGGATATGGGTGCCGCCGCCCACCCGTTCGGCATCGCCTCGCCGGTATTCAAAGACCTCGATCTGCAGGCACACGGCCTGGAGTGGGCGCATTCACGCTACGCCATGGCGCACCCCCTCGACGACGGTCGCGCGGCGTTTCTCAGCCGTGGTCTTGACACCACCGCCACCCAGCTGGGTGAGGACGCCTCCCGGTGGCGACAGGTCCACGGCCTGGTCACCCGGGGGTTGGACAAGCACCTGGAAAACGTCCTGGGGCCGGTGCTCCGCTTCCCGCCGCACCCGGTGAAGATGGCCACCTTCGGTGCGCTCGCCCTGCTGCCCGCACGCACCCTGGCCCGCGCCGCCTTCGAGACGGAGGAGGCCCGGGTGTTGTTCTCCGGGTCCGCGGTCCATGCCATCACCCCGCCGGCGCAGCCCCTGACCGCCTCCTTCGGTCTGCTCTTCGGTTCCCTGGGGATGGTGCACGGCTGGCCGGTCGCGGTCGGCGGCACGCAGAGCGTGGTGGATGCACTGGTTCGCGTCCTGGAGAGTTTCGGCGGCACCATCCACACGGATCACCCGGTGGAGGATCTGCGCGAGTTCTCCGATGCCGACGCGGTCGTGCTCAACCTCACCCCGGCCCAGGTATCCCGGCTCAAGGGTGTGGAACTGTCCCACCGTGCGTCCCGGATCATGAAGAAGTGGAAGTACGGACCCGGGTCCTACAAACTCGACATCCTCCTCGATGGCCCCATCCCGTGGTCGAATCCCGAGGTGGCGGATGCCACGACCGTGCACGTGTGCGGTGGACTGGACGAGATCCAGCTCGCCGAATCCGAGGCCGCGGCGGGCCGGCTGCCGGAGAAACCCTTCGTGCTGGTCTGTCAGCAGCAGGTGGCCGACCCCTCCCGCGGCCCGAGGGACGCCACGGTGGTCTGGGCCTATGCCCATGTGCCACAGGGATTTGAGGACAAGCAGGCCACCACACGGATCCTCCGGCAGATCGAACGTTTCGCCCCCGGTTTCCGGGACCGTATTCTCAAGGTGGTGGAGAACAGCGCGGTGGATCTGGAACAGTGGAACCCCAACCTGATCGGCGGCGATGTCGGCGGTGGCGCCACCGCTGGCATCCAGGCCCTGCGTCGCGTGCCCTACAAGCTGGGGCCGGGACTGTACATGGCATCCTCCTCCACCAGTCCCGGTGGCGGTGTGCACGGCATGTCCGCTGACTGGGTGTTCAAACGGATTCTGCGCGATTTCTCCTGACCCCTGTCGACGATTTGGTATGAGAGATCGTGTGGTATAAAGTCAGAGTCCGAAGTTTGAACAACCTTTAATCCGGTTGTATTCAAGGTTCACCGAAGACCGTTGGTCATCCGCTCACGCGGATCGAAGGTTTCCATATCTGTTGGAACGGCCCACGCAGGAGACACTTTGACGCCTTAGGTTCCCTTACGTGGAATATGATGCGCCCTGTGCTCTTGCACGGGGCTTTTTTCATGAGTTGATCCCTGCCGGGACCTACTCATGGTGGAGGTCCCGCGGATCAGTAGACACACATAAGAGGAAGGAGGCGAAGTAATGGCAAATCCAAAGAACGAAGTAGCTCTGGCAGAGCTCAAGGCACAGTTCGCTGAGACCGATTCCATCGTTCTCACCGAGTACCGTGGCCTGACCGTGGCTCAGACCACCGAGCTGCGTCGCGCACTGGGTGACGATGTCCAGTACTCCGTCGCCAAGAACACCCTTGTTAAGATCGCCGCTCAAGAAGCTGGCGTCGAGGGCCTTGATGATCTCCTGACCGGTCCGACCGCTGTTGCCTTCATCAAGGGTGAGGCTGTCGATACCGCAAAGGTGCTGAAGAAGTTCGGCGACGACAACAAGGCATTCGTAGTCAAGGGTGGCTACATGGACGGCAATGCCCTGACCGCAGATCAGGTCAAGGCAATTGCTGAGCTGGACAACCGCGAGACCACTCTTGCGAAGCTTGCCGGCGCCATGAAGGGCAACTTGGCAAAGGCCGCAGGCCTGTTCAACGCCCCCGCTTCCCAGGTCGCACGCCTCGCAGCTGCGCTCCAGGAGAAGAAGGACGCTTAAGTCGCCCCACCAGGCGCAACAGTTTTACCCCACACTTTTACGGGCGTGAAGACGCCCCAACAGAAAGGACGCCATCATGGCTAAGCTCACCAAGGACGAGCTCATTGAGGCTTTCAAGGAAATGACCCTCATCGAGCTCTCTGAGTTCGTCAAGGAATTCGAAGAGGTCTTCGAGGTCACCGCTGCTGCTCCGGTCGCCGTTGCTGCTGCAGGTGCCGCTGGCGCTGAGGCTGCTGTCGAAGAGAAGGACGAGTTCGACGTCGTTCTCGAAGACGCTGGCGCCAAGAAGATCGGCGTGATCAAGGTTGTCCGCGAGCTCGTCTCCGGCCTGGGCCTGAAGGAAGCTAAGGAGCTCGTCGAGGGCGCACCGAAGGCTATCATCGAGGCTGCAAACAAGGAAGACGCTGAGGCTGCCAAGGCTAAGCTCGAAGAGGCTGGCGCAAAGGTCACCCTCAAGTAAGAACCTTCTTACACGCATCTTCTACGATGCCTGGAACCCCGTTTCCGCGATTTCTATCGTGGCAACGGGGTTTTCCCGTTATCCCACCGGCGGGGTTGGCTACGGGCGGTGGAGACCGGCGTCGTAAAGCTCCGTCCCGTTAAGGAACGCCGCAGGCCTGAGGTAACATCGACCGCATGCTGCCTAAAACCAGGATCTTCTCCGCGCTCCTGCTCGGAATTGGTGTGGCACTGATCGTGTGGGGGCTTGTGGCCCCCCGCTTTGTGCACGCTGATGGTCGACTGCCTCTGGACCTCGAGGCCACCACCTACACGCTGACCGACGATGATGGTCAGACCCTGCTGAACTCGGATCCCGAGGCCGGGCTGGTCACCACCCCGATCACCCGGCAGCTGCACTTCCAGGTGATGGACCCCGCCGATGCGGACCGGGCGACCCTGCGCGTCGGCGACACCCTCCTGCACGGCGTGGAGGGTGTTGACGGCAATGATCAGGAGCGGTTGCTGTCGGCCTCCGTGTACAACTTCCGGGTGGACCGTTTCACCGGTGAGATCCTCTCCGAGATGGCCGTGACCAGTCAGCTCGCCAGCCCCACCCTCAACTACGAGGTGGAGGGGATCTGGTTGAAGTTCCCCACGGACGCCGAGGCCACCTCCTACCCGGTGCTGGACACCACCCTCCGGCAGGCCCGCCCGGCTGACTTCGTCGAATCCACCGAGGTCGACGGGCGCACCATCATGCACTACCGGCAGGTGATCGAGAAGGCGAATGTGGCGGAGTCCTTCGCGGATCCCTCCAACACCACCACCCTGACCCGTGAGGACGGCGGCACCACCACCGGATACCTCTACCATGATGTGGTACGAGACTTCTGGGTGGATCAGCGCACCGGCCTGATCGTGGACATGAACGAGCGCATCGACGACTTCTACGGGGACCGCACGGGGGAGAAGTACGATCAGGTCCTGCTGTTCGACGGGGCGATCTCCGATGGGCAGGTCAGTGACCTCATCACGCAGGCCGCCGACATCCCGGTGGGGGAGTCGGCGCGGACCGCCAACACCATCGGCATCATCGTCGGAGGCGTCCTCGCGCTCATCGGATTGGCGGGCAGTTTCGGGCTCTTCGATCGCGCGCGTCGACGCCGGTCACGGGGCACGGACCGGGTTTCTCCGCAGGTCTGATACCTGTTATGTCCCTGGTATTTCAGTGCCCGAATTGCGAAAAACCCCCGAATGTTTGTTAGGGTGCCTAAGTGAAAGAGATGTTGGGATCTCCGGGAAACGCCAGAGTGCTGTAAATCACCGGTAGCTGACCGTCAGGCGCAGGCGTGAAAAACGTCCGCCGGGTATGCTCGCCGATAGCACGGGAGGCACCGGAGGAAAAATGTCCCTCTTTACTTTCGTATGACTGTGGTATAAGCTGAGTCGTTGCGTTGGAATCCGTCTCTCTTTTTCGTCTGGATGATGCCCGAGACCTTGATCAAAATGGTTGGAAAAACCGATTTGACAAGGTCATTCAGTGTTATCTGAGGCCATATGGGACTCGGTTTCCTCAGCAGACCAATTGCTCAAAAATACCAGCGGTTGTGATGAGCATACGGGCCTTGACCAGCCCGATGTGATTCACCCGCGTGAGGTGCTGGAAGGACCCATCTTGGCAGTCTCCCGCCAGACCAAGTCAGTCGTCGATATCCCCGGTGCACCCAAGCGTTACTCCTTCGCGAAGGTGTCCGCGCCCATCGAGGTGCCCGGGCTACTAGATCTTCAACTCGATTCCTTTTCCTGGCTGATCGGCACGTCTGAATGGCGTGCACGTCAGCAGGAGGAGTTCGGCGAGGGAGCCCGCATCACCAGCGGACTCGAGAATATTCTCGAGGAGCTCTCCCCAATCCAGGATTACTCTGGAAACATGTCCCTGAGCCTCTCGGAGCCACGCTTCGAGCCCGTCAAGAACACGATTGACGAGGCCAAGGAAAAAGACATCAACTACGCGGCACCACTGTATGTGACCGCGGAGTTCGTCAACAACACCACCGGTGAGATCAAGTCCCAGACTGTCTTCATCGGCGATTTCCCGATGATGACCGACAAGGGAACCTTCATCATCAACGGAACCGAGCGTGTTGTGGTCAGTCAGCTCGTCCGCTCGCCGGGCGTGTACTTCGACCAGACCATCGACAAGTCCACCGAGCGTCCACTGCATGCCGTGAAGGTGATCCCTTCCCGCGGTGCGTGGCTGGAGTTCGACGTCGACAAGCGCGATTCCGTCGGTGTGCGCATCGACCGCAAGCGTCGCCAGCCCGTCACCGTGTTGCTGAAGGCACTGGGCTGGACCACCGAGCAGATCACCGAGCGCTTCGGCTTCTCCGAGATCATGATGTCCACCCTGGAGTCCGACGGTGTCGCGAACACCGACGAGGCACTCCTGGAGATCTACCGCAAGCAGCGTCCGGGCGAGCAGCCCACCCGCGACCTTGCGCAGTCCCTCCTGGACAACAGCTTCTTCAAGGCCAAGCGCTACGACCTGGCCAAGGTTGGTCGTTACAAGATCAACCGCAAGCTGGGCCTCGGCGGCGACAACGACGGCCTGATGACCCTCACTGAAGAGGACATCGCCACCGCCATCGAGTACCTCGTCCGCCTGCATGCAGGTGAGCGTGCCATGACCTCACCCACCGGTGAGGAGATCCCGGTGGAGACCGACGACATCGACCACTTCGGTAACCGTCGTCTCCGTACCGTCGGTGAGCTGATCCAGAACCAGGTCCGCGTCGGCCTGTCCCGCATGGAGCGCGTCGTCCGCGAGCGCATGACCACCCAGGACGCGGAGTCCATCACTCCGACCTCCCTGATCAACGTGCGTCCGGTGTCCGCAGCCATCCGCGAGTTCTTCGGAACCTCGCAGCTGTCCCAGTTCATGGACCAGAACAACTCGCTGTCGGGTCTGACCCACAAGCGTCGTCTGTCGGCTCTCGGCCCGGGTGGTCTGTCCCGTGAGCGCGCCGGCATCGAGGTGCGAGACGTTCACCCGTCCCACTACGGCCGCATGTGCCCGATTGAAACCCCGGAAGGCCCGAACATCGGCCTGATCGGTTCCCTGGCGTCCTACGCCCGCGTGAACCCCTTCGGTTTCATCGAAACCCCCTACCGTCGTGTTGTCGACGGCAAGCTCACCGAGCAGATCGATTACCTGACCGCCGATGAGGAGGACCGCTTCGTTGTCGCCCAGGCGAACACGCACTACGACGAAGACGGCCGAATCACCGATGAGTCCGTGACCGTTCGTCTGAAGGACGGTGACATCGCCATGGTCGCCCGCAATGCGGTTGACTACATGGACGTGTCCCCACGTCAGATGGTCTCCGTGGGTACCGCGATGATTCCGTTCCTTGAGCACGATGACGCCAACCGTGCCCTCATGGGTGCGAACATGCAGAAGCAGGCCGTGCCGCTGGTCCGCGCCGAGGCCCCCTTCGTGGGCACCGGCATGGAGCTGCGCGCAGCCTACGACGCAGGCGATCTCGTGATCACCCCGAAGGCCGGTGTGGTGGAGAACGTCACCGCCGACATCGTCACCATCATGGACGATGAGGGCAAGCGCGACACCTTCGTGCTGCGTAAGTTCCAGCGCACCAACCAGGGCACCAGCTACAACCAGAAGCCACTGGTCAACCAGGGCGACCGCGTTGAGGCCGGCCAGGTCCTCGCCGATGGTCCGGGTACCTTCAACGGTGAGATGTCCCTGGGACGTAACCTGCTCGTGGCATTCATGCCGTGGGAGGGTCACAACTACGAGGATGCGATCATCCTCAACCAGAACATCGTCGAGCAGGACATCCTGACCTCGATCCACATCGAGGAGCACGAGATCGATGCCCGCGACACCAAGCTCGGTGCCGAGGAAATCACCCGTGACATCCCGAACGTCTCCGAGGAGGTCCTCAAGGACCTCGACGAGCGCGGCATCGTCCGCATCGGTGCGGACGTCCGCGACGGCGACATCCTGGTCGGTAAGGTCACCCCGAAGGGTGAGACCGAGCTGACCCCGGAGGAGCGCCTGCTGCGCGCCATCTTCGGTGAGAAGGCCCGCGAGGTCCGTGACACCTCCATGAAGGTTCCACACGGTGAAACCGGCAAGGTCATCGGTGTCCGCAGGTTCTCCCGCGAGGACGACGACGATCTGGCCCCGGGTGTCAACGAGATGATCCGTGTCTACGTTGCCCAGAAGCGCAAGATCCAGGACGGCGACAAGCTCGCCGGCCGCCACGGCAACAAGGGTGTCGTGGGCAAGATCCTGCCACAGGAGGACATGCCCTTCCTCCCGGACGGCACTCCGGTCGACATCATCCTGAACACCCACGGTGTTCCACGTCGTATGAACATCGGTCAGGTCCTGGAGACCCACCTGGGTTGGCTGGCAGCTGCCGGCTGGTCCGTGGACCCCGAGGACCCGAAGAACACCGAGCTGGTCAAGACCCTGCCCAAGGAGCTTTACGACGTTCCCGCCGGCTCACTGACCGCCACCCCGGTGTTCGACGGCGCCTCCAACGAGGAACTCGCCGGACTGCTCGCCAACTCCCGCCCGAACCGTGACGGTGACGTCATGGTCAACGCGGACGGCAAGGCCACCCTCATCGACGGTCGTTCCGGCGAGCCGTACCCGTACCCGGTCTCCATCGGTTACATGTACATGCTCAAGCTGCACCACCTGGTGGATGAGAAGATCCACGCCCGTTCCACCGGCCCGTACTCCATGATCACCCAGCAGCCGCTCGGTGGTAAGGCGCAGTTCGGTGGACAGCGATTCGGCGAGATGGAGGTGTGGGCGATGCAGGCATACGGCGCTGCCTACACCCTGCAGGAACTGCTCACCATCAAGTCTGATGACGTGGTCGGTCGTGTCAAGGTCTACGAGGCAATTGTCAAGGGCGAGAACATCCCGGATCCGGGTATCCCGGAGTCCTTCAAGGTTCTCCTCAAGGAGCTCCAGTCGCTCTGCCTGAACGTGGAGGTCCTCTCCGCCGATGGCACGCCGATGGAGCTCGCGGGCGACGACGACGACTTCGATCAGGCAGGCGCCTCACTGGGCATCAACCTGTCCCGTGACGAGCGTTCCGACGCCGATACCGCATAGCAGATCAACCAACCGCTAGAAATCAAGCCAACATCCCCCGGGAACCATGAAGAAGGTACCGGGGGGAAAGGGAGTTTTACGTGCTCGACGTAAACGTCTTCGATGAGCTCCGCATCGGCCTGGCCACCGCCGACGACATCCGCCGCTGGTCCAAGGGTGAGGTCAAGAAGCCGGAGACCATCAACTACCGAACCCTCAAGCCTGAGAAGGACGGTCTGTTCTGCGAACGCATTTTCGGCCCCACCCGTGACTGGGAGTGCGCCTGCGGTAAGTACAAGCGCGTCCGTTACAAGGGCATCATCTGTGAGCGCTGCGGCGTTGAGGTGACCAAGTCCAAGGTTCGCCGTGAGCGCATGGGCCACATTGAGCTCGCCGCACCGGTGACCCACATCTGGTACTTCAAGGGTGTTCCCTCACGCCTGGGTTACCTTCTGGACCTCGCTCCGAAGGACCTTGACCTCATCATCTACTTCGGTGCCAACATCATCACCAGTGTGGATGAGGAGGCCCGTCACAGCGACCAGTCGACCCTGGAGGCAGAGATGCTTCTGGAGAAGAAGGACGTTGAGGCGGACGCCGAGTCCGAGATCGCCGATCGTGCCGAGAAGCTCGAGGAGGACCTCGCTGAACTCGAGGCCGCCGGAGCCAAGGCCGACGCGCGCCGCAAGGTGCAGAACGCCGCCGAGAAGGAGATGCAGCACATCCGCGAACGCGCGGAGCGTGAGATCGACCGTCTCGAGGAGATCTGGCAGACCTTCATCAAGCTCGCCCCGAAGCAGATGATCCGCGACGAGAAGCTCTACGACGAGCTTGTCGACCGCTACGAGGATTACTTCACCGGCGGCATGGGTGCAGAGTCCATCCAGACCCTCATCCGTGGCTTCGACCTCGACGCCGAGGCCGAGGAACTGCGCACCATCATCGCCGAGGGCAAGGGCCAGAAGAAGATGCGTGCCCTCAAGCGCCTCAAGGTCGTCGCTGCCTTCCAGCGTTCCGGTAACGATCCTGCCGGCATGGTGCTCAACGCCATCCCGGTGATCCCGCCGGAGCTGCGTCCGATGGTTCAGCTCGACGGTGGCCGTTTCGCCACCTCCGACCTGAACGATCTGTACCGTCGCGTGATCAACCGCAACAACCGCCTCAAGCGCATGATCGAACTCGGTGCCCCCGAGATCATCGTGAACAACGAGAAGCGCATGCTGCAGGAATCCGTCGACGCGTTGTTCGACAACGGTCGTCGTGGCCGTCCGGTCACCGGACCGGGCAACCGTCCGCTGAAGTCCCTGTCTGACCTGCTCAAGGGCAAGCAGGGTCGATTCCGTCAGAACCTCCTGGGTAAGCGTGTTGACTACTCGGGTCGTTCCGTGATCATCGTCGGCCCCCAGCTGCGTCTGCACGAGTGTGGTCTGCCGAAGCTGATGGCTCTGGAGCTGTTCAAGCCGTTCGTGATGAAGCGTCTGGTGGAAAACGAGTACGCCCAGAACATCAAGTCAGCCAAGCGCATGGTGGAGCGTCAGCGTCCGGAGGTGTGGGATGTCCTCGAGGAGGCCATCTCCGAGCACCCGGTGATGCTCAACCGTGCACCCACCCTGCACCGCCTGGGTATCCAGGCCTTCGAGCCGGTTCTTGTTGAGGGTAAGGCCATCCAGCTGCACCCACTGGCCTGTGAGGCGTTCAACGCCGACTTCGACGGTGACCAGATGGCAGTCCACCTGCCACTGTCCGCCGAGGCACAGGCTGAGGCACGCATCCTGATGCTGGCCTCCAACAACATCCTGTCCCCGGCGTCCGGTAAGCCACTGGCCATGCCACGTCTGGACATGGTGACCGGTCTGTACTACCTGACCCTGGATAAGGCCCCCGAGGAATTCGGTGGCCAGGGTGCCTACCAGCCAGCCGATGAGAACGGACCCGAGAAGGGTGTGTACTCCTCCTACGCCGAGGCCATCATGGCCTACGACCGTGGTGTGCTCGGCCTGCAGGCACCGATCAAGATCCGCCTGGACCACCTGCGTCCACCGGTGGATCGTGAAGATGAACTGTTCCCGGAGGGTTGGAACCAGGGTGACACCTGGCTCGCCGAAACCACCCTGGGACGCGTCATGTTCAACGAGATCCTGCCGTGGAACTACCCGTACCTCGAGGGCGTCATGGTCCGTAAGGGTGGCGGAGCCGACAAGATCATGCTCGGTGACGTGGTCAATGACCTCGCCGCCAGGTACCCGATGATCACCGTGGCGCAGACCATGGACAAGATGAAGGACGCCGGTTTCTACTGGTCCACCCGCTCGGGTGTCACCATCGCCATGTCCGACGTTCTGGTTCTCCCGAACAAGGATGAGATCCTCGACCGCTACGAAGCTGCAGCGCGACAGATCGAAACCAAGTACAGCCGCGGTAAGCTCACCGGCCGTGAGCGTTACGACCGTCTGGTCGAACTGTGGAAGGACGCCACCGACGAGGTCGGTCAGGCCGTCGAGGATATCTACCCCGACGACAACCCGATCCCGATGATCGTGAAGTCCGGCGCCGCCGGTAACATGCGTCAGATCTGGACCCTGGCCGGCATGAAGGGCATGGTGGTGAACTCGAAGGGTGACTACATCACCCGACCGATCAAGACCTCCTTCCGTGAGGGCCTGACCGTTCTCGAGTACTTCAACAACTCGCACGGTTCCCGTAAGGGTCTGGCCGATACCGCCCTGCGTACCGCCGACTCCGGTTACCTGACCCGTCGTCTGGTCGACGTGGCCCAGGACGTCATCGTCCGCGTCGAGGATTGTGGTACCCGCCAGGGTATCCGCGTCCCCGTCGCAGCCGAGGTCCTGGACGCCACCGGTGCGGTGTCCGGTTACACCCGCCATGACCTGATCGAGACCTCCGTGTCCGGTCGTGTCCTGGCAGGAGATGCCACCAACGCCGATGGTGAGGTCGTCCTCACCGCCGGTTCCGATCTGACCGAGCTGAACATCGACCTCCTCGTCGAGGCCGGTATCCAGCAGATTAAGGTCCGCTCCGTGCTGACCTGTCAGACCCCGACCGGTGTCTGCGCCAAGTGCTACGGCAAGTCCATGGCATCCGGCAAGCAGGTCGACATCGGAGAGGCTGTCGGCATCGTCGCCGCACAGTCCATTGGTGAGCCCGGTACCCAGCTGACCATGCGTACCTTCCACCAGGGTGGTGTCGGTGGCGACATCACCGGCGGTCTGCCCCGTGTCCAGGAGCTGTTCGAGGCGCGTGTTCCGAAGAACCTCGCCCCGATCGCCTCTGCGGACGGTGTCATCCACCTCGAGGATGAGGGTAACTTCTACACCCTGACCCTCGTTCCGGATGATGGCTCCGACAATGTCATCTACGACAAGCTGTCGAAGCGTCAGGGCCTGGCCTCGATCCGTGTTCCGATGGAACACAACCCGGCTGCGTTCATCGAGCGCACCCTGGCCGAGGGTGACCACGTCACCACCGGTACCCGTCTGCTGCGCGGTGCCGCCGCTCCGCATGACGTCCTGGAGGTTCTGGGTCGTCGTGGTGTGGAGCAGCACCTCATCGATGAGGTGCAGGCTGTCTACCGTGCACAGGGTGTGGCCATCCACGACAAGCACATCGAGATCATCATCCGTCAGATGCTGCGTCGCGGTACCGTCATCGAGTCCGGTTCCACCGAGTTCCTCCCCGGTTCTCTCGTGGACCTGTCCGAGGCGAAGCTGGCCAACTCCGAGGCGATCGCCAACGGTGGTCAGCCGGCAGAGCTGCGTTCCGAGATCATGGGTATCACCAAGGCCTCGCTCGCAACCGAGTCCTGGCTGTCCGCGGCCTCCTTCCAGGAGACCACCCGCGTGCTGACCGATGCCGCCATCAACAAGCGCTCGGACAAGCTGATCGGTCTGAAGGAGAACGTGATCATCGGTAAGCTGATCCCGGCCGGTACCGGTATCTCCCGTTACCGCAACATCTCCATCAAGCCGACCGAGGCAGCCCGCAACGCCGCCTACTCGATCCCGACCTACGGTGAGTCGATTTATGGTGACGATGGTTTCGGTGAATTCACCGGTGCCTCCGTCCCACTGGATGAGGCCTTCTAGAGCAAGGAAGACCCCCTCCGGCACAGAGTAATAACTGGTCGCTGAGAAGAACACCCCGCACGGATCATCCGGGCGGGGTGTTCTTTTTGTGTTCCATCCATGGAACACCCACGTTCCATAAATGGAACGTTAGGCTCCTGAGCTGGGGTGATGGGGGAGGGGTTGTGCGTCGACAAGCATGCCTGTCACCCACGGGCCCGGGTCACCACGGACACCCCGCCCATGACGGCCAGCCCCCGGACCCGCACCACGGGTGCGTCCCCGGGCAGGTCGGACGGGTGGATGGTCACGGACTTGTGGGTCTCTGAACCGAAGCCACCCAGGAGCCCCATGCCGTCGCAGATCACCCGGACCCCCTCGGGCACGATGATCTCAATCCCACCCATCAGGGTGACGGCGGTGATGGTGATGTGGTCGCTCTCCAGCAGTGCGTCGCGCAGATCCACGACGTTGCCACCCATCACGGCGATCGTGGTGTGGGCGGTGGGGCAGATCCAGTTGCCCCGCCGCTCGGACCCGCCCATGAGTGACAGTGACAACGTCGAACCGTTCGGCTGGCCGGTGATCTGGCTGCGCACGCGTGCCACGGCCTGGGAGGCGGGATGCTGATGTTGTGGGGCGGATGGCACGAGGGTTGCTGCGGAGCCCGTCGGGGCGGGCAGGTGTGGTGGCACATCGATCACATCCTCCAGCAGGGACAGGAGATCATCGACGAAACGGGCGGACCAGGCCTTCGCGGAGCGCTCCTCGAACTCTTCGAGGGTGAGCTGGCCCCGGGCGACGGCGGCAGAGAGCTCATCGACGGCGGCGGTGCGGTGGTCATCGGTGGCACGTTTGCGGATGGGCTCGGTCATGCCTTGAGTATAAGGCCCACAGGCGGGGGAGACCCGTGTTGTTTCGAAGGGGTCGGGACGTGCTGTTTGGTGATCCCGGAGTGTGGGTGGTAGGGTGATCCGATGAGTCCCACTCCAGTAGTTGGGAATTGACGGCACCTCGCTTCACGCGCTGATCCGCCACCGGGAAACCGGAGGGTGTAGGCGCATGTGAGCTTCGGTAGGTTGCTCGTGACACGCGGTCGGGCCCCGGAAAAGAGCCCCTATTTTTGCGTGTTCGGGCACTTTATCTATCCCATGCGCCTTCAAGAACTCATTGCGTGTTCGCCTTTCATCAGGTGACACGTCCGCTTTACAAAGAACTCCGAAACAAGGATGGTTCATGCCAACTATTCAGCAGCTGGTCCGTAAGGGCCGCCATGATAAGACCAACAAGGTGGCCACCGCGGCACTGAAGGGCTCCCCTCAGCGTCGTGGCGTATGCACCCGTGTGTACACCACCACCCCCAAGAAGCCGAACTCCGCTCTGCGTAAGGTCGCCCGTGTGCGCCTCACCTCCGGCATCGAGGTTTCCGCCTACATCCCGGGTGAGGGTCACAACCTCCAGGAGCACTCCATGGTGCTCGTCCGTGGTGGTCGTGTGAAGGACCTTCCGGGTGTCCGTTACAAGATCATCCGTGGTGCACTGGATACCCAGGGCGTCAAGGACCGCAAGCAGGCTCGTTCCCGCTACGGCGCGAAGAGGGGATAATTAAAAATGCGTAAATCAGCAGCTCCCAAGCGTCCAGTAGTCAAGGACCCAGTATACGATTCCGAGCTCGTCACCCAGCTCGTGAACAAGATCCTCATCGGCGGCAAGAAGTCCACCGCAGAACGCATCGTTTACGGCGCTCTCGAAATCTGCCGTGAGAAGACCGGTCTCGAGCCGGTCGGCACCCTCGAGAAGGCTCTGGGCAACGTCCGCCCAGACCTCGAGGTCCGCTCCCGCCGTGTCGGTGGCGCAACCTACCAGGTTCCTGTCGAGGTTCGCCCGGCACGTTCCACCACCCTGGCTCTGCGTTGGCTGGTGACCTTCACCCGTCAGCGTCGTGAGAACACCATGGTGGAGCGTCTCGCCAACGAGATCATGGATGCAGCCAACGGCCTTGGCGCTTCCGTGAAGCGTCGCGAGGACACCCACAAGATGGCAGAGGCCAACCGCGCCTTCGCTCACTACCGCTGGTAGTAAGAAATGCCATGACCGCCCAATCACTTCTCTCCACCGGCTGTTCAACTGCGTCCGTACCACGGTCGCGTCGCACAGTGATGGTGGGGAAATGGTGACTGGGCTTTTGGTCTCATTAGTGGAGATCAAAACCCCGCGACCTCTCCGGTCGCAGCTGCATGGGCAGTGTGTTACACAGGAACTTACACGTGGTTGCGGCTGGCACTATGCCAGCACCACCACTTAGTGGCAAAATGTAACGAGAGAATTATCCGTAGGTGTCTGACCTGATTATCTGGGCACCGGGAGATGGACCTGATGGGTTCATCACCCGGTGCCCCGGTGAGACGGAAAGCGCCACAACCAACAAGTTGGGGTACCACTGTGGCACAAGAAGTGCTTAAGGATCTGAACAAGGTCCGCAACATCGGCATCATGGCTCACATCGACGCCGGTAAGACCACGACCACCGAACGCATCCTCTTCTACACCGGCATCAACCGTAAGGTCGGCGAGACCCACGACGGTGGCGCAACCACCGACTGGATGGAGCAGGAGAAGGAACGCGGCATCACCATCACCTCCGCCGCGGTGACCTGTTTCTGGGACAACAACCAGATCAACATCATCGACACCCCGGGTCACGTTGACTTCACCGTTGAGGTCGAGCGTTCCCTGCGTGTCCTCGATGGCGCGGTTGCTGTCTTCGACGGCAAGGAAGGCGTTGAGCCACAGTCCGAGCAGGTCTGGCGTCAGGCCACCAAGTACAACGTCCCACGTATCTGCTTCGTCAACAAGATGGACAAGCTGGGCGCTGACTTCTACTTCACCGTCGGCACCATCGAGGACCGCCTCGGTGCAAAGCCACTGGTCATGCAGCTGCCCATCGGTGCCGAGGATGCCTTCGACGGCGTCGTCGACCTCATCCAGATGAAGGCTCTGACCTGGCGCGGCACCACCGAGATCGGCACCGAGGCCACCGTCGAGGAGATCCCCGCTGATCTCGTCGACCGCGCCCAGGAGTACCGCGAGAAGCTGCTCGAGACCGTCGCTGAGTCCTCCGACGAGCTCATGGACCGCTACTTCGGTGGCGAGGAGCTGACCACCGAGGAGATCAAGGGCGCCATCCGCAAGATGGTCGTCAACTCCGAGGTCTACCCCGTGTTCTGTGGCACCGCCTACAAGAACAAGGGTGTCCAGCCGCTGCTCGACGCTGTCATCGACTACCTCCCGACCCCATTGGACACCGGTGAGGTCGAGGGCGTTGACGTGAAGGACCCAGAGGTCACCCTGACCCGTAAGCCTTCCGACGATGAGCCACTGTCCGCGCTGGCCTTCAAGATCGCAGCACACCCGTTCTTCGGCAAGCTGACCTTCGTCCGCGTCTACTCCGGCAAGGTCGAGCCAGGCGAGCAGGTTCTGAACTCCACCAAGGGTAAGAAGGAGCGCGTCGGCAAGCTGTTCCAGATGCACGCCAACAAGGAAAACCCTGTTGACATCGCACACGCTGGTAACATCTACGCCTTCATCGGTCTGAAGGACACCACCACCGGTGACACCCTCTGTGATGCTGCCAACCCGATCATCCTGGAGTCCATGGACTTCCCGGATCCGGTTATCCAGGTTGCCATCGAGCCAAAGACCAAGTCTGACCAGGAGAAGCTGGGTGTCGCCATCCAGAAGCTCGCTGAAGAGGACCCGACCTTCACCGTCCACCTGGACGACGAGTCCGGTCAGACCGTCATCGGCGGCATGGGCGAGCTCCACCTCGACGTCCTGGTTGACCGCATGAAGCGCGAGTTCAAGGTTGAGGCCAACATCGGTGACCCACAGGTTGCCTACCGTGAGACCATCCGCAAGTCGGTTGAGTCCCTCAGCTACACCCACAAGAAGCAGACCGGTGGTTCCGGCCAGTTCGCTAAGGTCATCATCTCCATCGAGCCTTACGCACCTGCCCAGGAAGAGCTTGAAGAGGGCGAATCCGCCATCTACAAGTTCAACAACGCCGTCACCGGTGGACGTATCCCGAAGGAATACATCCCGTCTGTGGACGCAGGTATCCAGGACGCCATGCAGTACGGCTACCTCGCCGGCTACCCGCTGGTCAACGTCAAGGCCACCCTCGAAGACGGTGCATACCACGACGTCGACTCCTCGGAAATGGCCTTCAAGCTCGCCGGTTCCCAGGCGTTCAAGGAAGCTGTCGCCAAGGCGAAGCCGGTTCTGCTCGAGCCGATCATGTCCGTTGAGATCACCACTCCTGAGGAGTACATGGGTGAGGTCATCGGCGACGTGAACTCCCGTCGTGGACAGATCTCCTCCATGGAGGACCGTGCCGGCGCCAAGCTGGTCAAGGCCAAGGTTCCGCTGTCCCAGATGTTCGGCTACGTCGGTGACCTCCGCTCCAAGACCCAGGGTCGTGCAAACTACTCCATGGTCTTCGATTCCTACGCTGAGGTTCCCGCCAACGTTGCTGCAGACGTCATCGCAGAGCGCAACGGCACCGCTTAAATCCTGAGCGGATAACGGGAGGTACGCCTCCCACCCACCCCACGTGTAGGGCTGTGCCAGCGCACGCGTAGGGTGGTGTGGGGTAGCGGCCTGCAGGCTGCATCCAACTGTCGTTTATACAGGCAGTGAGGATGGACCCTGCTGGCCGTTACCCTGCGAATGTCCACAGGGTAACTGGTAGTTTGAATTTGACCGCCGGTGCCCCTAGGATCATGTAACTGGCACATTTTGTAATGCGCTAGATCTGTGTTCCACAGTCCTTGTGGCTGGTCCTCACAGTGAAGGCAAAACCAATTCGTGGCTGCGAAAGTCGTAGCCACCACGAAGTCCAGGAGGACATACAGTGGCAAAGGCGAAGTTCGAGCGTACCAAGCCCCACGTAAACATCGGCACCATCGGTCACGTCGACCATGGTAAGACCACCACCACCGCGGCTATCACCAAGGTTCTGGCAGACGCTTACCCTGACCTCAACGAGTCCTTCGCCTACGACGCGATTGACAAGGCTCCTGAGGAAAAGGAGCGCGGTATTACCATCAACATCTCCCACGTTGAGTACCAGACCGAGAAGCGCCACTACGCACACGTTGACGCACCGGGCCACGCCGACTACATCAAGAACATGATCACCGGCGCCGCTCAGATGGACGGCGCAATCCTCGTGGTTGCCGCTACCGACGGCCCAATGCCACAGACCCGTGAGCACGTTCTTCTTGCCCGCCAGGTTGGCGTTCCTTACATCCTCGTTGCCCTGAACAAGTGCGACATGGTTGATGATGAGGAAATCATCGAGCTCGTCGAGATGGAAGTTCGTGAGCTTCTTGCTGAGCAGGACTACGACGAGGACGCTCCGATCGTTCACATCTCCGCCCTCGGCGCCCTGAACGGCGAAGAGAAGTGGACCAACGCCATCATCGAGCTCATGAATGCTGTCGACGAGTCCGTTCCGGACCCAGTCCGCGAGACCGACAAGCCATTCCTGATGCCAGTTGAGGATATCTTCACCATCACCGGCCGTGGCACCGTTGTCACCGGTCGTGTTGAGCGCGGTAGCCTGAAGGTCAACGATGACGTCGAGATCATCGGCATCAAGGAAAAGTCTGTTCAGTCCACCGTCACCGGTATCGAGATGTTCCGCAAGCTGCTTGACTCCGCTGAGGCTGGCGACAACTGTGGTCTGCTGCTCCGCGGCATCAAGCGCGAAGACATCGAGCGTGGCCAGGTCATCATCAAGCCAGGCGCATACACCCCTCACACCGAGTTCGAGGGCTCTGTCTACGTCCTGTCCAAGGATGAGGGTGGCCGCCACACCCCGTTCTTCGACAACTACCGTCCGCAGTTCTACTTCCGCACCACCGACGTTACCGGTGTTGTGAAGCTGCCTGAGGGCACCGAGATGGTCATGCCCGGCGACAACGTCGACATGTCCGTCACCCTGATCCAGCCTGTCGCAATGGACGAGGGCCTGCGTTTCGCTATCCGCGAAGGCTCCCGCACCGTTGGCGCCGGCCGCGTCACCAAGATCATCAAGTAATGATCTCCTCAGATCCCGCGGTTGTATGACCGTGACGATCTGAACCCTTGAGAAAGGCCCAGAGGACTTGTTCCTCTGGGCCTTTCTTGTTGTTTCTTGTTGTTTCTCCTCCCGGGGCGTGAACGAAAACGTGGGTTTGCACCCGCAGGACCCCGACATCAGTCCGTTTCCACCACAAACCAACGATTTCGTTCATGCGGAGGTCCCACCAGCACCCGGGAATGACAAATTCTGTTGTTTTGTGCTCACAGGACCCCGATATCACCCCCTTTCCATCACAAACCAACAGTTTTTGCCAACCCCCGCAGTAGGCACAGACCACACCATGGCCAGCTCGCCTACAACGGTGGACTAACATCGACCGGATGAAGGATCCCACACGCATCCCCCGCATCCTGGAGGAACTCCGAGCTACCTGGGAGGGCCAGCCGGATCTGGAACTGGCCACCCTCTTCGGCATCCTGCAGAACCGGGGGATCGGATGGGGGACAGATGATGACACCCTCGTCGAGGCCCTCCGTGAACTGCGCCACCGCAGACCACCGCGGGTGGAAAACGGGGCCACCGGACGGTTCATCGTGGACACCACCGGTCCGGATTGTCGGGTGATGATTGATCCCCACCGCGTGGTGGTCCGCCGCCCGGGCCCCTCGGGGGCCTTTTCCCAGCCGGGGGTGTGGGAGTACAGCGGGATCATCCGGTGTGAGGTGGGCAGTCCGCTGCTCATCGATGACCGGGAGGAGGTACGTCACCGCCTGGGGGTGGTCACCGGGATCGAACGGGTCAGTGATCATCCGCTGCGGCAGGAGACCTCCCTGGGTGGGTTGACCCGGGAGCTTCTCGACGACCGCGTGCTCCTCATCCGCGTGGAGGACGGAACCTCTGTGGTGGTGTCCCGCAGCCTCAGCGTGTTCACGCCAACCCGCCGGGCCGTTGACCATGCCCGACATCCGTGGACCCGACTGATCACCGTCACCCCGGGGGAGCCCCTGGTGATCGAGCAGCCCACCGGCCTACTGGAGCTGGGGCCCGTCACCGAGTGTTTCTTCCTGGAGGGCTAGGCCGTTGACCGGAAGGTGGAGCTGAACCTCGCGCGGTATTCGGAGGGGGTGCTGCGCAGGCGGCGTTCGAAGGCGCGGCGCATGCTGTCGTCGCTGGGGAATCCGGATTTGCGGGCGGCGGCGGTGACGGTGTTGCCATCCAGGATCAGCTGCTGGGCGATACTCAGCCTGAACTGTTCCAGCCAGGAGGTGGGGGTGGTGCCGAGCTCCTCGCGGAACAGTCTGCCGAGGTGCCTGGGGCTGACGGCCGCGTCCTCGGCGAGGCTGGCGATGGTGTGCTGCTTCCCGGGCTGGCTGCGGATGGTGTCCAGGACGGTCTGCAGGATGGGGTTGCTCACCGAGGGGGAGTGGGTGGCGGCGGCGAACTGGGATTGGCCGCCGGGGCGGTGCATGAACATCACCATGTCGCGTGCGATGCTGCGGGCGACCTCAGCCCCCTGGTCCTCCTCGATGAGGGAGAGGGAGAGGTCGATGCCGGCGGTGATGCCGGCGGAGGTGATGTACTTGCCGTCGTGGACGTGGAGGGTGTCGGGCTGGACCCGTACGAGGGGGAAGCGTCGGGCGAGATCCTGGGCGTTCTTCCAGTGGGTAGTGGCGCGTCTGCCGTTGAGGAAGCCGAGCTCGGCGAGGATGAACGCCCCCGTGCACACGCTGGCCACACGCTGGGGGCCGTCGGCGAGGTGACGTGTGGCGTCGAGAAGCGATGTGGGAATGGGGGACATGGGCAGCTCGTCGGCGCCGGCGATGATGACGGTGTTGAAGTCGCGGGGGTTGACCTCTGCGGCGGGCCGGGTTTCGCTCAGGGTGATGCCCGCGGCGGTGGTGACGGAACCGCCGGTGGGGGATAGCAGCGTCAGTTCGTAACCGTCGGCGCGGCTCAGGGTTTCGGCGGGGCCGGAGACATCGAGCATGGTCACGCCGTCGTAGATCAGCAGGGCAATCTTCTTCATGGGCTGGTCCATAGGGTGGGTCGTGGGACGGAAAATCCTGGTCACATGTAGCGGATGTCCGATTCTTCATGTTTTATGGCCGATAGGACATGGCAATAGCCTAGCTCACTCGGCAGACTGGTGTGTGATGTCAGCAACACCGACAGGCTGACGCGCAAACCCATGAGGAGTAAGCATGTCTGAGAGAATCGCGAGCGCAGAAATCCGTTCGAAGGTAATGTCCGCCGAGGAAGCCGCCCAGTTCGTCAACAACGGTGACACCGTGGGCATGTCCGGATTCACCGGTGCGGCCTACCCCAAGGCGCTGCCGACCGCCATTGCCAACCGCGCCAAGGAGGCCCACTCCAAGGGCGATGAGTACGCCATCAACCTGCTCACCGGCGCCTCCACCGCCCCGGATTGTGATGGTGTCCTGGCAGAGGCGGATGCGATCAACTACCGCATGCCGTACCAGTCCGATCCCGAGATGCGCGGCAAGATCAACGCCGGTTCCATGAAGTACCAGGACATCCACCTGTCCCACTCGGGTCTGCAGGTGGAGCAGGGTTTCTTCGGTGAGTTGGATGTCGCCATCGTCGAGGTCTGCCGCATCACCGAGGAGGGTCACCTCGTGCCGTCCTCCGGCGTGGGCAACAACGTGGAGTACCTGGAGTCCGCCCACAAGATCATCATCGAGGTCAACTCCTGGCAGTCCCTGGAGCTCGAGGGCATGGCCGATATCTACCGCGTCCCCCACCTGCCGAACCGCACCCCCATCCCGATCAACAACGTCAACGACCGCATCGGTGAGACCTTCATCCGCATCGACACCAACAAGGTCGTCGCCGTCGTGGAGACCGATTCCCCCGACCGCAACAGCCCCTTCAAGCCGTTCGACGAGACCTCCAAGCAGATCGCCGGCAACTTCCTCGACTTCCTGGAGGGCGAGGTCCGCGCGGGCCGCCTCACCTACGACGGCTACATCATGCAGTCCGGTGTGGGTAACGTCCCCAACGCGGTGATGGCCGGTCTGCTCGACTCGAAGTTCGAGAACATCAAGGCCTACACCGAGGTGGTCCAGGACGGCATGCTCGATCTCATCGACGCCGGCAAGATGACCCAGGCCTCCGCCACCTCCTTCGCGCTGTCCCCGGAGTACGCGGAGAAGATGAACCGCGAGGCCAGCACCTACCGCAAGAGCCTGGTGCTGCGCCCACTGCAGATCTCCAACAGCCCGGAGGTCATCCGCCGCATGGGTCTGATCGCCTCCAACGGCATGATCGAAGCCGACATCTACGGCAACGTCAACTCCACCCACGTGGCCGGCACCCGCATCATGAACGGCATCGGTGGTTCCGGTGACTTCACCCGAAACGCCTTCGTGTCCTCCTTCATCTCCCCGTCGGTGGCCAAGGGCGATGCGATCTCCGCGATCGTGCCGTTCGCCTCCCACATCGACCACACCGAGCACGACGCCATGGTGGTCATCACCGAATACGGTTACGCCGACCTGCGTGGCCTGAGCCCACGCGAGCGTGCACCGAAGATGATCTCCGTCGCGCACCCGGATTACCGTCCGCTGCTGGAGGAGTACTTCGAGCGCGCCCAGCAGAACAAGCACCAGCACACCCCGCACAACCTGCGTGATGCGCTCAGCTTCCACATCAACCTGGATGAGACCGGTTCGATGAAGGGCAACGCATAAGCCCACAACGCTTGTCGACGCCCGACCGCCCCCCGTCCCCGGCCACTGCGCCGGGGGCGGGGGGTCGTTTTCCGGGCAGGTGCGAATGACAGATTTGTCATTCGGGGGCTGGTGTGGGTGATGCCCGCAACACCGCGGGGGCATCAGTGGCACATCAGGACTTTCCGCAGATAAAGCTCATATTTCGGGCTTGTATTCCAGGTGACAATGTGGTTAACTAGTCGAGTTGCCTTAACAGGGCACGTATCGCCATGCGCATCCACCTGCACAGATGGATGTCCGTGAGTATGAGCGTGACGCTGGTTCGGCAAACATGACACCTTCATCGGGGTCGAGGAGCATTCGGTTCGTCCGGATGGGATTCAACTCCAGAGGGTCCCCTGAAGCCGGGTTTGCACCGGTGACGGCGGAACCGGAGAAGGGGCATGGCAAATAAACAGCGGCAGTTACGTTAGGGCCACGCGATATATTTCACGGTCCCTTCCGATTTCCTGACCACGCCATTATTGGTACGTGCAGGTGATCCGTGGCGCGTTTGTTTGTACAGCGCCCGTGATCCATGTCAGACACATTGACAGTCAGGTTAAACACTGGCGTTGCGCCCGAGCCCCAAGCCCGGACAACGTTATAGAGAAAAGAATGAAGCGAATTCCCACCGCTCTCCAAAAATGGAAGATGTGGGACGAGCGAGGAAGAGGATTAGCGTGGCGGGACAAAAAATCCGCATTAGGCTCAAGGCCTATGACCACGAGGCGATTGATGCGTCTGCGCGCAAGATCGTCGAGACGGTCACCCGTACGGGTGCCCGAGTCGTAGGACCGGTGCCTTTGCCCACTGAAAAGAACGTATACGCCGTTATTCGTTCTCCCCATAAGTACAAGGACTCTCGCGAGCACTTCGAGATGCGCACGCACAAGCGCCTGATTGACATCCTCGACCCGACGCCGAAGACGGTTGACGCTCTCATGCGTATCGACCTTCCGGCCAGCGTCGATGTGAACATTCAGTGATCGACGGAACTTTGGTAGCGGAGAATAAATAATGAGTGAAAACGAGATCAAGGGCATTCTGGGCACCAAGCTCGGCATGACTCAGATCTTCGACGAGGAAAACCGTGTTATCCCGGTCACCGTCGTTGAAGCTGGACCATGCGTTGTTTCCCAGATTCGCACCGTTGAGACCGATGGCTACAACGCCATCCAGATCGCCTTCGGCGAAATCGACCCACGTAAGGTGAACCAGCCACTGTCTGGTCACTTCAAGAAGGCTGGCGTTACCCCCCGCCGCCACGTCACCGAGATTCGTATGGACGATGTCTCCGGTTACGAGGTTGGACAGGATGTCACCGTGGAGATCTTCAACGACGTTAAGTTCGTTGATGTCACCGGTACCTCCAAGGGTAAGGGCTACGCTGGCGCCATGAAGCGTCACGGCTTCTCCGGACAGGGTGCCGGCCACGGTAACCAGGCTGCACACCGCCGCGTCGGTGGTATCGGTGCAGCTGCGACCCCGGGCCGCATCTTCAAGGGCAAGCGTATGGCTGGCCGCATGGGTAATGACCGCGTCACCACCCAGAACCTCAAGGTTCAGAAGATTGACGCCGATGCCAACCTCATCCTGATCAAGGGTGCGATCCCGGGCAACCGTGGCGGCATCGTTACCGTTAAGACCGCAGTGAAGGGCGGTGCACACGCATGACCAATCTGACGCTGGACGTCCAGACTGCTGAAGGTACCACCAACGGCACTGTCGACCTCCCTGCTGAGATTTTCGACCGTGAGGTCTCCGTCGCTCTGCTGCACCAGGTTGTCAACGCACAGCTTGCAGCAGCTCGACAGGGCACCCACTCCACCAAGACCCGCGCTGAGGTGCGTGGCGGTGGCCGTAAGCCATTCCGCCAGAAGGGAACCGGCCGCGCCCGTCAGGGCTCGATCCGTGCTCCTCACTTCACCGGTGGTGGCATCTCCCACGGCCCGAAGCCACGCGACTACTCGCAGCGCACCCCCAAGAAGATGATCAAGGCCGCCCTCTACGGCGCCCTGTCCGATCGTGCTCGCAACGAGCGCATCCACGTCATCTCCGAACTGGTGCCAGGCCAGGCTCCCTCGACCAAGTCTGCAAGGGCTTTCATCGAGCGTCTGACCGAGCGTAAGTCCGTCCTGCTGGTTATCGGCCGTGAGGACATCAACGCACAGAAGAGTGCCAACAACCTGCCCGGCGTCCACATCCTGGCCGCTGATCAGCTGAACACCTACGACGTCCTCAACTCTGATGACATCGTGTTCTCCGTTGAGGCTCTCCACACCTTCATCAACCGTGCCACCGGCGCGGCACAGGAGGAGCAGAACTAATGGCTACCATCGCCAACCCACGCGACATCATCCTCGCACCGGTCGTCTCTGAGAAGTCTTACGGCCTCATGGAGCAGAACGTCTACACGTTCTTCGTTGCCCGTGACGCCAACAAGACCCAGATCAAGATTGCTGTCGAAGAGGTCTTCGGCGTCAAGGTTGCTTCCGTGAACACCGTCAACCGTGAGGGCAAGCGCAAGCGCTCCCGCTCCGGCTTCGGTGTCCGCAAGGCCACCAAGCGCGCCTACGTCACTCTTCGTGAGGGCAGCGACTCCATCGACATCTTCAACGGCTCCGTCGCTTAAGACGTCGATAGAAAAGGACACATTATGGCTATTCGTAAGTACAAGCCGACAACCCCGGGTCGCCGCGCAAGCTCCGTTTCCATGTTCTCGGAGATCACCCGTTCGACCCCTGAGAAGTCTCTCCTGCGCCCGCTGTCCAAGACCGGCGGCCGCAACTCTCACGGTCACATCACCACCCGTCACCGCGGTGGTGGACACAAGCGCCGTTACCGCGTCATCGACTTCCGTCGTAATGACAAGGACGGCGTGCTGGCCAAGGTCGCTCACATCGAGTACGACCCGAACCGTACCGCCAACATTGCTCTGCTGCACTACTTCGATGGCGAGAAGCGTTACATCCTCGCTCCGAAGGGTCTGACCCAGGGCACCGTTATTGAGTCCGGCGCCAACGCCGACATCAAGGTGGGTAACAACCTGCCGCTGCGCAACATCCCGACCGGTACCACTCTCCACAACGTGGAGCTGAAGCCGGGCGCTGGTGCAAAGCTGGCTCGTTCCGCCGGTTCCTCCGTTCAGCTGCTCGGTAAAGAAGGCTCCTACGCGATCCTGCGTATGCCGTCCACTGAGATCCGTCGCGTCGACATCCGCTGCCGCGCCACCATCGGTGAGGTCGGCAACGCCGACCAGATCAACATCCGTTGGGGCAAGGCCGGTCGTATGCGTTGGAAGGGCTGGCGCCCATCCGTCCGTGGTGTCGTCATGAACCCGGTCGATCACCCGCACGGTGGTGGTGAGGGTAAGACCTCCGGTGGTCGTCACCCTGTGTCCCCATGGGGACAGAAGGAAGGCCGCACCCGCAGCCCGAAGCGTTACAGCGATGACATGATTGTCCGTCGCCGTCGCGCCAACAAGAACAAGAAGCGCTAAGAGGAGGTAACGAAGAATGCCACGCAGCCTTAAGAAGGGCCCGTTCGTCGATGAGCACCTCCTCAACAAGGTCGATGCTCAGAACGAAAAGGGCACCAAGCAGGTCATCAAGACCTGGTCCCGCCGTTCCACCATTCTCCCCGATTTCATCGGTCACACCTTTGCTGTCCACGATGGACGCAAGCACGTGCCGGTGTTCATCGACGATGCAATGGTCGGCCACAAGCTGGGCGAATTCGCCCCGACCAAGACCTTCAAGGGTCACATCAAGGACGACAAGAAGGGACGTCGATAAGCGATGAGTGACAACATCACCTCCGCCCGCGCGACCGCTCGTTTCGTCCGGGTGAGCCCGATGAAGGCACGTCGTGTCATCGATCTCGTCCGCGGCAAGACCGTTGTCGAGGCGCTGTCCATCCTGAAGTACGCTCCGCAGGCCGCTTCCGAGCCTGTTGCGAAGGTTGTTGCATCTGCAGCCGCCAACGCTGAGAACAACTTCGGTCTGGATCCCCGCACCCTGGTCATCTCCGAGGCTTACGCCGACGAGGGCCCAACCATGAAGCGTTTCCAGCCTCGTGCTCAGGGTCGTGCATTCCAGATCCGTAAGCGCAGCAGCCACATCACCGTGGTCGTTGAAAGCCAGAAGGAAGGAGCCAACTAGTGGGCCAGAAGATTCATCCACACGGCCTCCGATTGGGCATCACTTCCGACTGGAAGTCCCATTGGTACGCCGACCAGTCCTACGCTGACTACGTCGCCGAGGACATCAAGATCCGCGATTTCCTGTCCAAGGGCCTCGACCGCGCCGGCATCGCCGACGTCGTCATCGAGCGCACCCGCGACCGTGTTCGCGTTGACATCCACACCGCACGCCCCGGCATCGTCATCGGCCGTCGTGGTGCTGAGGCTGACCGCATCCGTCGTGAGCTGGAGAAGCTCACCAAGAAGCAGGTTGCCCTCAACATCCTCGAGGTCAAGAACATCGATGCCAACGCTCAGCTGGTGGCTCAGTCCATCGCCGAGCAGCTGTCCAACCGCGTGGCTTTCCGTCGTGCAATGCGTAAGGCTATCCAGTCCGCAATGCGCCAGCCACAGGTCAAGGGCATCAAGGTTGTGTGCTCCGGTCGTCTCGGCGGTGCCGAGATGTCCCGCACCGAGCGCTACCACGAGGGTCGCGTTCCACTGCACACCCTGCGCGCCGAGATCGACTACGGCACCTACGAGGCCCACACCACCTTCGGACGCATCGGCGTCAAGGTGTGGATCTACAAGGGTGACGTCGTCGGTGGCCGTCGCGAGTCCGAGATCAACGCACCGGCCGAGCGCCGTGGCCGCGGCGACCGCAATGCGGCACGCCCGCGTCGCGGTGGCCAGCGCCGTCAGCGTGCTGAGCAGAAGCAGGAGGGCTAAACATGCTTATCCCTAAGCGCGTTAAGTACCGTCGCCAGCACCGCCCCACCCGTAGCGGTATCTCCAAGGGCGGCAACCGCGTCACCTTCGGTGAGTACGGCATCCAGGCTCTCGAGCCTGCCTACATCACCAACCGTCAGATCGAATCTGCACGTATTGCCATCAACCGCCACGTCAAGCGTGGTGGCAAGGTTTGGATCAACATCTTCCCGGACCGCCCCCTGACCCAGAAGCCACTCGGCGTTCGTATGGGTTCCGGTAAGGGTCCTGTGGAGAAGTGGGTCGCCAACGTCAAGCCGGGCCGCATTCTCTTCGAGATGTCCTACCCGGATGAGGCTATGGCTCTCGAGGCTCTGCGTCGTGCAGGCCAGAAGCTTCCTTGCAAGGTCCGTATCGTCAAGAGGGAGGATCAGCTCTAATGGCTATCGGTACCCCAGCACACGAGTTCCGTGAACTCAATGAGGAAGAACTGGTCAACCGCCTCAACGAGGCTAAGGAAGAACTGTTCAACCTTCGCTTCCAGCTCGCCACCGGCCAGCTGACCAACAACCGCCGCCTTCGCACGGTCAAGCGCGACATCGCCCGCATCTACACCGTTATCCGCGAGCGTGAACTGGGCCTGTCCGTCGTTCCGGGAGCTGAGGCTTAATTATGAGTGAGGCAAACGTGAACAACCAGGAAAAGGGCGTCCGCAAGGTCCGCACCGGCTACGTGGTTTCTGACAAGATGCAGAAGACCATCGTGGTCGAGCTCGAGGATCGTAAGCAGCACGCTCTGTACAGCAAGATCCTTCGCACCAACAAGAAGGTCAAGGCTCACGATGAGGAGAACACCGCCGGTATCGGCGACCTGGTCCGCATCGAGGAGACCCGTCCGCTGTCCAAGGACAAGAACTACCGTCTCATCGAGATCATCGAGAAGGCCAAGTAGTCTGCTTAAGCAGTAACTGAATGCTTCTTCCCCTCGGGGAGGATACGTTCGAGACAAGCCCCATCCGGTATTACACCGGGTGGGGTTTTCTGCTGCCCTAAGTCCCTCCCTGGGTCTAGGGCAGGTTCGCCTGCTGCAGGTCGAGCCTCGCATGGTCATCGATGTCGGCCGGCAGGGAGCCCTCCCCGGTCAGGCCGTCGCCGGTGTGGATGAAGGTGAACAGGTGACGCTCGGTCACCCCCTGGGCGCTGGCACCCCCCGCATGGCCGTAGAGCACCTCGATGCGGTCATCCGCGGTCCGGGTAACCTTCTCCACGGTCTTCATCTGGAAGGGGGCGGGCGCGCTGATCATCTCACCGCGGTGGAAGAGGACCACCGCGTCGTGGATGGCGGCGCCGATACCCGCGGACCGCTCGGCATCGCCGTTGGCCCCGTTGAGCACGAGGTAGCTGAGGGCGGCGCAGGAATCGTAGCCGTTCTCGCCGATCTGGAAGTGGTAGTAGACATCGTCGACCGGGGCGGTGGAGTCCGGTGTGGCACCCAGGGCGCCGACAGGAATGATTCCCTGTTCCAGGAAGGGGGCGAAGTCGGATGCCATCGGGTTGTCGGTGCACGGCGCCGGGGGCTTGTCGACGGATGATTCATCCGGCACGTCCTCCTCCGGCACCTCGGCAGGCCGTGATGGGGTGCCGACGGGAGGGGGAGTGGTGGTGTCGTCGACAGCTACCTCACCGGTGGTGATGTCGACGGCGGTGTCGGGTGTGTTCACACACCCGGCAAGCAGTAGAGCGGTGAGAACAAGGGGAACGGCGTGCGCGTGCTTCCTTGCCATGTGGTGCTCTCCTCATACAGGGCTGCGGGAACCCCCATAGTAGGGCGTGGCGGGTGTTCGCGCACCGGTTTCCCATAGCACAGACCCTGCCACCACGCATGCGACAGGGTGTCACGTTATTTGGATTAGGCACCGGGGGTGTGGTTAAATATCTGAGTCGTCTGCGTAGGTCGGAAGTAGTGGTGCTTTTCCGAATCATGCTTCCGAGACCCCTCGACGCCACCATTGGTGAGTGTTCGTTGCCTTGTGTAATCAAGTGTATGTAGACGCCGGTAGGACAAAGACCACGTGTGTTTGGGACGGAAATCCAGCACACATTAATCCAGGTCAGGAGACCAGTAGTGATTCAGCAGGAATCGCGTCTGAAGATCGCCGACAACACTGGTGCACGTGAAATTCTGTGCATCCGCGTTCTCGGTGGATCCACCCGACGTTTTGCTGGCATTGGTGACGTTATCGTCGCCACTGTCAAGGAAGCAGCCCCCGGCGGCAACGTGAAGTCTGGCGAGATCGTCAAGGCTGTCATCGTGCGCACCAAGAAGGAGACCCGTCGTGCCGACGGTTCTTACATCTCCTTCGATGAGAACGCCGCCGTCATCATCAAGAACGACAACGAGCCACGCGGTACCCGCATCTTCGGCCCTGTCGCACGTGAACTCCGTGAGAAGAAGTTCATGAAGATCGTTTCTCTCGCACCGGAGGTGATTTAAGAATGAAGGTCCACAAGGGCGATATGGTTCTGGTCATCTCAGGTCCAGACAAGGGCGCTAAGGGCAAGGTCATCGCGGCTTTCCCGAAGGCCGACAAGGTTCTGGTCGAAGGCGTTAACCGCATCAAGAAGCACGTGGCCAACTCCGCACCCGAGCGTGGTGCAGAGTCCGGCGGAATCGTGACCCAGGAAGCTCCCATCCACGTGTCCAACGTGATGGTCATCGACGCCGATGGAAACCCAACCCGTGTTGGTTTCCGCGTTGACGAGAACGGCAAGAAGGTTCGCGTCTCTCGTCGTTCCGGGAAGGATATCTAATGGCTGAGAACTACACCCCGCGTCTCAAGTCCCGCTACCAGGACGAGATCCGCCCCAACCTGCAGACCGAGTTCGATTTCTCGAACGTCATGCAGATCCCGGGCGTCACCAAGGTTGTCGTGAACATGGGCGTCGGCGACGCTGCCCGTGACTCCAAGATGATCAACGGCGCACTCGAGGACCTCACCGCAATCACCGGTCAGAAGCCACAGCTTCGCCGTGCGAAGAAGTCCATCGCCAACTTCAAGCTCCGTGAAGGCATGCCGATCGGCGCGAAGGTCACCCTCCGCGGCGACCGCATGTGGGAGTTCCTGGACCGTCTGCTGACCGTGGCCCTGCCACGTATCCGCGACTTCCGTGGACTCTCCGACCAGCAGTTCGACGGCCACGGTAACTACACCTTCGGCCTCACCGAGCAGACCATGTTCTACGAGATCGACGTCGACAAGATCGACCGTCCTCGCGGCATGGACATCACCGTCGTCACCACCGCTGTGACCGACGATGAGGGTCGCGCACTGCTGCGCGAGCTCGGCTTCCCTTTCAAGGGCGAAGACGGCAAGAAGCAGTAGTACAGCTGTCATAGGCTGAACACACGAAAAGCACCTACCCGGAAGGGTGGGTGCTTTTTGCATCCCCGGGGGCTGCTGTACTGCTAATATCTTTTCAGCAGTCGGGGGAAAAGGAGAAATGTTGATGCCCAGGTTCGGTTTCGCGCGTGTTGTGGCGGCGTTGGTTGCGGTAGTGATGATGATCGGGGTGGCACCCGCCCACGCACAGGACGCCAGGACACTGCGCGCGCTGACCTCCTCTGAGGGGATCGCGGACACCCGCGCCCCGGAGGGTGGGGCACGCGTGGTGGTCTTCGGTGATTCCCACTCCTCCGGCACCAACGCCCCCTTCACCGCCGACGAGCGTGGCTGTCTCAAGGGCGCGCGTTCCTGGCCCGCCCAGCTGCAGGTGCGCCTCGGCCTCCCGACGGGAGAGCTTATCGACGCCTCCTGCAACGGCGCCTCCATCAACTCAGACGGTCTGCATCTCTCCGATGAGGTCCGCCACGCCGAATCACTCGGTGCGATCGGGCCGCGCACCGAGGAGATCATCATCCAGTTCGGCAAGAACGACCACTGGGGCAACCCCGACATCAGTCTGCGGTACTCGGTGATCAACTGCCTCACCGATCTGGTCAACGGCTGTGGTGACCGGGCGATCGCCGCCGGCACCATGCAGGACCCCGCGGCGGTGACCCCTGAGTATTACGCGCAGCGCATGGCACCGGTCATCGACTACCTGCGCTACTACGCCCCGAATGCCACCATCACGCTCATGGGGTACCAGGAGTACCTGCCACGCACCGGTGGGGAGATCTGCGTGCGCCTGGGTGGTGTGGATATCCGTAAACCGGATGCCTGGGCGCTGGTGTCCTTCATGGAACGGCTGGAGGGGGCCATCAGTGGTGCCGCGGAGATCCTGGCGGTGGAGCATGTGGATCTGCGCGCAGCCACCAGCGGGCACAGCAGCTGTACGGCGGATCCCTGGGTCAATGGTGTTGTCGATGCCCGGGTGCCGTCCCTCGGCATGCCCTGGCACCCCTCGGTGAAGGGCGATGGGGTGACGGCGGAACTCCTGGCCGAGCGCATCGGCTGAGACGGCAGGGATCAGAACTCCTCGTAGACCGCCGGATCCTGATCCTTGATGCGCCCATCGGGGCGACCCAGCGCGGTGATGGCCGCGACCTCCTCATCGGTGAGGGTGAGGTGCACCGCCTCCAGGTTGGATTTCTGACGCTCCGGATTGGTGGACCGGGGGATTGGCACGATGCCGCGGGCGTGGTGCCAGGCCAGGGCCACCTCGCCGCCACCTACGCCGTAGCGCCGGCCGATGTCGGTGAGCAGGGGTTCGTCGACAAGCCCACGCCCGTTGCTCAACGGGCTCCACGCCTCGGTGACGATACCGTGGGCGTTGTGCCACTCCACCTGCTCGACCTGTGGGAAATAGGGGTGGAGCTCGATCTGGTTGACCACCGGCAGCTCGCCGGTCTCGGTGTCGAGGCGGTCGATGTGTTCGTGCAGGAAGTTGGACACCCCGATGTGGCGGACCAGGCCGCGGTCGCGGGCGTCGATAAGCGCCTGCCACGCCTGCACGTAGAGGTCGCGGGCGGGGTTGGGCCAGTGGATGAGCAGCAGATCTATGTGGCCCAGGCCCAGGCGGTAGAGGCTCTCCTCGATGCGGGGGCGTGCCAGATCGAACTCGTGGAAGCGTCCCGGGAGTTTGCTCGTGACGATGAGCTCATCGCGGGGCACGCCGGATTCGCGGATCGCGACACCGACCGCGTCTTCATTTTCATAGTTGTAGGCGGTGTCGATGAGCCGGTACCCGGTGCGGATGGCGGACACCATCGCCTGCACACCGGCGGCACCGTCGAGGTGGACCGTGCCGAAACCGATGGGTGGGAGATCAATCAGTGGAATGGTCATAGCAGCCAGGCTAGTGGAGGTTGGGATCAGGAGGGCTTTGCATCCAGTTCGTGAAGAAACTGGATATTGTGCCGGGTGGAGAACCCCTCCAGCTGGCATCCGACCCGAAGATCACCGGGTTCCTGTCCCCGGTTGTACTCCACCTGGTCGATCTCGAACACCACATGGTAATCAAAATAGGTGAACCATTCATCCAGGGCATGCCAGAGGCAGTCTCTGATCTGGGTGGCATCCAGCTCCTCCCAGGCCGCGGGGTAAGAAAGCGTGGCCCCCGGGTAGTGGAAGCTCCCAGGGGGATGGGCAAGGAGGTTCTCCACTGTGGAATCGATCTCGACCAGGAGAAAAACCTGGTAGACGCGTTCCCCGTTATTGGTGTACACAACGTTGCAGTCGGGGAAGAACCACCGCGAGGTTGAAAATCTTATGACCTGCCCCAGAGACACCTCATGGTGTTCGGCGGCGGAAATGAACCACTGAGGGAAAACTGTGGTGAGCTCCTGTCTCACCTCCTCCATATTCACCCGGCGAGTTCCCCGGCATAGTGGTTGAACTTGTTGCCCCGCACAAAGCCGGCGAGGAACATCCCGGCATCGCGGGCGGCATCCACGGCCAGGGAGGTGGCAGCCCCCACGGCGATCACCCCGGGGATGCCGGCCATCGCGGCCTTCTGCACCAACTCGAAGGAGGCACGCGAACTCATCACCAGGATGGTGTCCCTCAGCGGGAGCCGACCATTCATGAGCATGTGGCCGATGACCTTGTCGGCGGCGTTGTGGCGGCCGACATCCTCACGCACCACCAGCAGTTCACCGTCGAGGGTGGCCAGGCCCGCGGCGTGCACGCCACCGGTCTTGTCGAACATCTTCTGACGTTCCCGGAGTTTCTCCGGGAGGGTGATGATCATCCGCGGATCCGGGGTGATCGGCTCGATCGGCCAACCCTTCTTGTCCATCAGCTGCTCGATGGAGGTGGTGCCACAGACCCCGCAGGCAGACGATGTGGGCAGGTTGCGCTGCACGGAGACCAGGTTCAACTCGCGCCGGGGATTGGTTGGCACCACATCCAGTTCGAGGACGTTGTAGGTGTTCTGGTTATCCGGTCCCACCGCACCCGCGCAGTAGCGGGCGGTGGAGACCTCGGAGGCATCCCTGATCAGGCCCTCCGCCAGCAGCAGGCCGTGGACCAGTTCAATGTCATGGCCCGGGGTGCGCATGGTGGTGGTGAGGTTGGTGCCGTTGACGCGGATCTCCAGTGGTTCCTCCACCGCGATCGTGTCCGGGCGGGTGTTGACCAACACCTCGGTGTCCGTGGACACCACGCGGGGGACCTGCAGGTTCTGGGTGATTCTTCCCATCTAGTACTCCTTGGCAATCATCTCTTGGAGGCGGGTGGCACCCTCCAGGACCCGGCGGGCGAGTGCCGCGGTGTCGGTCTCCGTGGTGGCTGTTCCATCTGTGGCACGAGCATCGCGAGTGGCCGCGATACCCAGCAGGAACGCCGTCATCGGGGCGGCCGGGCGGGAGGGGCCGTGCGCGACATCGCGGGTGAGGTCGAGCAGCTGGGGCACGACAGCGTCGAGAAGCTCCCGGTCGATGTCGAACTCAGCGCACACCACACCCAGCCACTCATACATGCGGTCCATCCTGTCCGCTTCAGTGTCCTGATCACTCACCAGCATCCGTCCTCTCAATATAAAACCCGCACCCGGTGCAACACGGGTGCGGGCAGGGAAAATCCCGCGGGGTTACCTGTCAGCGTTACCTGTCAGTCTTACTTGTCTAGATCGTCCGCGTGGATACCCAGGGGTTCCAGACGCACCAGCACCGACTTGGACACCGGGGTGTTGGACTTCTCCGCCACCGAATCCAGCGGCACCAACACGTTGGCCTCGGGGAAGTAGGTGGTCACGCAGTCCCGGGCGGTGTCATATTCGACCACCCGGAAATTGGGTGCCCGGCGCTCACCGTCATCGAAGACGGAAACAATATCCACCAGGTCACCATCGCGCAGCCCGCGAGCACGACAGTCCTCGGGGTTGACGAACACCACGCGCCGACCACCGCGCACCCCACGGTAACGGTCATCCAGGCCGTAGATGGTGGAGTTGTACTGGTCATGGGACCGCACCGTGTTCATCAGCAGGTACCCCTCGGGCAATTCGATCACATTGGTCTCATTGACCGTCAGCTGCGCCTTGCCGTCGGAGGTGTTGAACACCCGCTCACGCGGACCGTTCGGCAGGAGGAAACCACCGGGGTTCTGGATGCGGCGGTTGAAGTCGTGGAAACCGGGGATGGTGGCCTCGATGTGATTACGGATCACGCCATAGTCATCGATCATCGGCTGCCAGAAATCATCCCCGAAGGTCTCCCGGCCGATGGATCCGATGACATCACACTCGGACTTCAGATCCAGATCCCGGTTGGCGAAACGCTTACCGGTGGAACCGTGGATGGCGCCGGCGGAATCCTCCACGGTGACGGTCTGGAGGCCGGTCTTCTGCACATCCCGGTCGGTGCGGGCGCGAACCGGCAGGATCAGGGATTTCTCACCCGGCCAGGCATGCGAACCATTGGGTTTGGTGGACACATGCACCGTCAGTTCATTGGACTGCATGCCCTTCTCCAGCACGGAGGTATCCGAGGCCACCCGCACCAGGTTGCCGCCAAGCGACATGAAGAACTTCGTCTTGCCGTCACGCATGGCGCGCAGGGAATCCACGGTGTCCCAGCCATCCTCACGCGGGACATCGAAACCGAACTCATCTTCAATGGCCTGGAGGAAGGACTCCGGCATCTTCTCCCAGATACCCATGGTGCGATCACCCTGCACATTGGAGTGGCCGCGCAGGGGAGCGGTACCCGCGCCGGGCTTGCCGATGTTGCCGGTCAGCAGCAGGAAGTTCACCATCTCCCGGATGGTGTACACAGCGTTCTTGTGCTGGGTGACACCCAGGGTCCAGGACACCACCACGGTGTCAGCGGCCTCCACCATGTCGGCAGCCTTCTGGATATCCCTGGCCGTCAGCCCACAACCACGCAGCAGGGTCTCATCATCCAGGCTGTTCAGGTGGGCAATGGTCTCCTCGACCCCGGAGCAGAACTTCTCCAGGAAGGTGTGGTCCAGCGCGTCCCGGCGGATCAGTTCCTTGTTCAGCGCCTGGAAGAACGCGCGGTCACCGTCGAGACGGACCTGCAGGTACTCATCGGTGAGGTCCTCGGAGATGCTTAGCGCGCCCTTGACCGTCTGCGGATCACGGAACTTCATCAGGCCGGTCTCCGGCAGGGGATTGAGGGTGAGGATCTTCCCGCCGTTTTCCTTCAGTTTCTTGAAGGCACTGAGCGCACGCGGGTGGTTGGTGCCCGGGTTCTGCCCCACGGAGATGAGCAGGTCGGTGTTGTGGAAATCCTCGATGACCACCGAGGCCTTGCCCAGACCGAGGGTTTCACCGAGGGCACTGCCGGTGGATTCATGGCACATGTTGCCGCAGTCCGGCAGGTTGTTGGTGCCCAGGCGGCGCGCCAGCAGCTGGAACATGTACGCCGGTTCATTCGGGGTGCGCCCGGAGGTGTAGAACACCGCCTCATCCGGTTCGATCCGCTTCAGGGTGGAGGCGATCAGCGCGATGGCATCCTCCCAGGAGATCGGACGGTAGTGCTCATCACCGGAGGAACGGTCATAGAACATCGGCTGGGTGATGCGACCCTGTTTACCCAGCCAGTGATCAGTTTTCTCCCGCAGGTCGAAGATGGAGTGCTCAGCCCAGAACTCCGCGGTGGCGCGCTCCGGGGTGGTCTCCTCCGCGACCGCCTTGGCGCCGTTCTCGCAGAATTCCGCGATGCTGAGCTCATGGGGTGCGGGCTCCGGCCAGGCGCACCCGGGGCAGTCGAAACCACCGGGTTTGTTCATCGTCAGCAGGGGCAGCACACCCCTGTTGGGCACGGCATGCTCCATCGCGTGGAGGACACCGGGCACCCCGGCCGCGGACTTCACCCGCCGACCCACATCCGGGTGGTCAAACTTGTTGGCGAGCGGATTGACACTGGAGATCTCAGGAGGGGTGGTCATGTGGCCAGTCTAGGTGATCGGGGGCACACTCGGACAGGGGGTGCTTGTCGACGAAAAGACCCCCACCACCACACCCCCGCGGGGAGGGGGATTGTTAGGGCCCGGGATACAATATCGGAGGTCGCAGCACGCGATCACCGCTTTTTCGGACGGTGTGCGATCCCCTCCACCGTCCGTATTTCATCCCCCACCGTGCATGGTGAATACGCAAGCAAGTCCGTAGCTGTCCCGCAACCGTAGAGCCGGATCCCTGCACAGTGCTTTTCCGAAAGGCGAACGACCTTGAACACCACCACCCGTCGCATGGCCACCACCCTGGTTGCCGCGACCGCCACCACCCTTGCTCTCCTTCCGGCCGCACAGGCCGCTGAGTTCACCACCGCCCGCGACTGTGTCGATGCCGACAACGTCTGGGTCTACGTCGAATACGGTGAGGATTCCGACAAGGAGCCCACCGGTGCCTGCGCCACTGAATTCAGCAACGGTTTCGAGGCACTTGAATCCGCAGGCTTTGAGGTCACCTACTCCGAGAGCGACTTCGGGCGCTTCCTCACCGGCATTGATGGTGTCGCACCGACCTGGACCGCGGAGAACCCGGTTTTCTGGAGCTACTGGAATGGCACCGTGGCCGAGGACTACAGCGTGGCCTACGAGTCCTACATGGTGGGTGCATCCATCTCCACTCCGGAGGCCGGCACCGTCGAGGCCTGGTCGGTCAGCGACGGTTCCGTCGCCCCGGCACTGGTGCAGCTGCCCGCGCCGGTTGAGGCATCCTCCTCTGTGGGCTCCTCCCAGGGTGGTGTCCTCGGCGGCTTGCTGGGAAGGCTCGGTGGTATCTTCGCCGCCCTGCAGTCCGGACTGTTCTCCATCCTGGGGTTGTCCTCTTAGCTCCTGCGCCGGGGTGAACAGTGTTGCTAGCGTGGGGCCATGAATCCCACAAGCCATGACCACCGGCAGACCGTGACGTTCTATATCCTCGGCGGCGCGGGAGATCTCGTGCGTCGTCTGCTCATCCCCGGCATGGCGGGTTACCTCCGCGAGTATAAGGGAACCCGGATCAACATCGTCGCCTCGGGCCGTTCGGAGATCGATGATTATCCGCAGCTGGTGCGCGACTCCCTCGCAGAATCAGACACAGAGGTCGATGACCGGGTGGTCGACAGCCTGGCCGAGCATGCGTCCTTCATGGTGTCGGATGCCACCGACCCTGCGGAGCTGCAGAAGTTGCTCGACTCCCAGGAACCCGGTGACCGATCAGTGCTCTACTTCGCCCTGTCGCCCGCAGTGGTCGCAGAGGCGGTCGACGCCCTGGCCGGGGTCACCCTGCCCGAGGGCATCGTGCTCGCCATGGAAAAACCCTTCGGCGAGGACGCGGACACCGCCCGCGAACTCAACGAGAAATTGTGGAAGATCACCGACGAGGAGCACATCTTCCGCGTTGACCACTTCAACTGCGAAACCGCGCTGTCGAACCTGGTCGGGCTGATGGGGGCGAATGCGATCTTCTCCGCCGGGTGGAACAGTAAGGCAGTCGAGAGTATTGAGATTGTCTATGACGAATCCCTCGGCCTGGAGGGACGCGCCGAGTTCTACGACAATAACGGGGCGGTGCGCGACATGCTCCAATCCCACCTGTTGCAGGTCATGGCCCACGCCCTCGCCGCCGACACGGACAACACGGTCACCGACATTCTCGCCGCCACCAACATCGATCCCGACTCCCTCCGCCGCGCCCGGTACACCGCAGGCGAGGCGGACGGCGAACGGTTGCCGGACTACGCACAGGAGGAGGGTGTTGATCCGGAGCGGGGGACCGAGACACTCTTCCAGCTCACCGCGCACGTGGACACCGATCGCTGGCGTGGCGTGCCCGTCACCCTGCGGTCCGGCAAGGCACTGGGGAATCCACGCAGGGAGATCGCCATCTGCTACCGGCGCGAGGGCTACCCGGAGGAAACCGAGCTGCAACCGGGCAGCCGTCTGATCTTCCCCTTCACCGACGAGGTCGTGCTCGAGGCGAATGTCTCCGACCACGGCTACAGCCACAACCTGCAGCGTGCGACCCTGCGCACCGAGCTGGTGCCCTCGAAGCTCACGGCCTACGGCCGGGTGGTGCGTGCCATCCTCGACCTGGGCGAGACCGCCGAGGTGCCCGCCGACGCCCCGGCCCGGGCATGGGAGATCGTGGAGCCCGTGCTCACGGCGTTCGCCAACGACGAGGTCCCGCTGGAGGAGTACCCGGCGGGTTCCGCCGGACCTGAGGGCTGGTAGGGAGCTTGTCGACGCACCACCCACTCAGCTGAAGCTGCGCTCCACACCGAACGCGGCGCGGCGGCTGGCGCGTCGTAAAGCACCCAGCACCGGTTTGGTGGTGAGCAACAGCAGCACGGAGGTGAACAGCGCGCGACCCAGATCCCACCCCAGGGACGTGGTCAGGGTGAAGAGGACAAAGGTGTGGAGGTTCTCCCACACCGGGGCGCCCGGCACGAAGGACAGTTCCGTGGACACACCGATGGCATAGGGCCAGAAGCTCATGTTCATCAAGAACCCGTACCCGAGAGCCGCGACCACCGCGTACATGATGATCATGATGGTCTCCTTCTTGCCACGCAATGGTGGCAGGAGCCCGGCGCCGAAACTCACCCAGGCAGCGGCCAGCATCTGATAGGGCAGCCAGGGCCCGATACCCGCTGTGAGCAGCGCCGAGGCGAACAACCCGGTGTTGCCCAGGATGAACCCGAAACCGGGGCCGAAGGCGCGACCGCCGAGGATGAGGATGAAGAACACGGCCTCGAAACCGGCGGTACCCGCGCCGAAGGGACGCACGATCGCGACCATGGCGCTGAGCACACCCAGCATGGCCACGGCCTTGACGTCGAAACCGTCCTCACTGATCTCGGAGATCACCGCAGCGAGCACCAGCGGGATCACCAGCGCCAGGTAGAGGGGCGCCTGCGCATCATCGGAGAGGAACGACTCCGGATTCACAATCAGGGGCCAGACGAAGATGATGATGCTCAACACCGCCAGCACACCCAGCGTGAGGTAGGTCTTCGGTTTGAGGGCGATAGCGCTGATCACAGGGCACCGTCCCCTAGCGCGGTCTTTACCGCGGGCACGGTGAGCCAGTAGGACGGATCCTGGATGCCGGCGGTGATCTTGGCCACCTGCGGGGCATAGGCAGGGGAGGCCGCGAGGATATCCACGGCCGGGCCGTCGGCGACGATCTTCCCGGCCGCCATGAACAGCACCCGGTCCGCGCACAGGGCGGCGAATTCCACATCGTGGGTGACCACCAGTACCGCATGACCGGTCAGCGCCAGTTCCTTGAAACTGTCCGACAGGGATTTCTTTCCGGCGTAATCCAGCCCACGGGTCGGTTCATCGAAGAACACCACCGGTGGTTGTGCCGCCAGCTGGATGGACAGAGCCAGGGAGAGTTTCTGGCCCTCCGAGAGGTCCCGCGGGTGGATCTCATCGGGGATGTTCGGAGCCAGGGTGTCCAGGATGGCGCGGGTGGTGCCGGGCGTGGCGGCGGCATCCTTGTCGGAACGGCGTAGCTCCAGCCCGACGGAGGACTCATAGAGGATATCGGTGGGTGTCTGCGGCACCATGGACACCACGCGGCGACGGTCAGCGGGTTTGAGCTGGTGGGGATCCGACCACGGTGAATCAGGGGTGGCACCACCGCGGTTCTTGCGGGTGCGTGTGCGTGCCGCGGCGTCATCATCATGGACGAACACCGTGCCCTGGCTGCGTTTACCCGTGCCCTGCAGAGCCCACAACAGGGAGGATTTCCCGCACCCATTGCGGCCCATCAATACGGTGACCTCACCCTCATAGAGGGTCAGATCCACCCCGTCGACCGCACGGATCTCCGGGAAGTCCACCACGACATCCTCCGCTCTGAGCAGTGGGTTCGGCCGGGTGGTCTGCACCTTGGACACCACGAGCCCCCGCTGGAACAGGCGCCGGCGCATGGCGTGGGAATGATTCCGGGCATCCCGGATGGACAACGGCAGGGGAGACCAGCCCGCCCAGCGGCCCAGTTCGATGACCGGGGGAGCCACATCCGCGGAGGTCATGATCTCCGCCGGCGTGCCGAGGGTGACGCGACCATCCTGGCCGACGTGGGCCACGCGGTCGACATACTGAAGGACGCGTTCAATGCGGTGCTCGGCCAGCACCACCGTCATGGCCAGGTCGTGGGCGAGTTTGGTCACCGTCGCCAGGACATCCTCCGCGCCGTTGGGGTCCAGGGCGCTGGTGGGTTCATCGAGCACCATCAGGGCCGGTCGGGTGGTCAGGACCGCACCGATGGCCACGCGCTGCTGTTCACCACCGGACAGCTCGGACAGGGGGACACCACGCAGCTCGGCGATGCCGAGCAGGTCGAGGGTCTCCTCCACCCGTTTGCTCATCACCGCCGGGGGCAGTCCCAGCTGCTCCATGCCGTAGGCCAGTTCCTCCTCCACGGTGTTGGTGACAAACGTGGCCGCCGGATCCTGCCCGACCACACCCACCACATCGGAGAGCAGACGCGGTGGGAAGTCACGGGTGTCGCGCCCGACGACGCGGACATGGCCGTCGAGACGCCCACCGGTGGCATGCGGCATCGCGCCGGTCATGGCGTTGAGCAGGGTGGATTTACCCGACCCGGTGCGCCCGAGAACCAGGAGGATCTCACCTTCGTGGAGCGTGAGATTGACCCCGTGGATCTGCGGTTCGTCCAGGGTGCGTTCATCGGTGTAGTAGGAGGCGGAGACATCCTCCAGCTCAAGGACCGGGGCATCCGACCATGCCTCGCGTTTCACGGCGGTACCGGTGGTCCGGGTGGTCCCGGTGACGCGGTGGTGGTTACTCATGCAACGCCTCTTTCTTGGGGGCCGTGGCAGCGGCGGTGGCGACAACCGGGAAGGTGGTGGTCGCTGCTGCCAGCTCGGGGTTCCTGCGGTGGCCCCGGCCGGCAGGTGCGCGCCGGGTGGTCTCAGCTGGTGTCGTGTCTGGTGTGGTGGTCACTCGTGGTGTCCGGCGCCGGGCCCGGAAGGAATTGCGCGGCAACCGGGGGGTGAAGATACCGGGGGCGGTGGCGACCACCAGACCCAGGATGACCAGGAGAGGCACCTGCGTGGGCATGTGCAGCGGGATCCAGGTGGTCACCATCGACGTCGGATTGAGGTTGTATTCCACCAGGGCGGCGGCGAGGGGAACCAACCCGGAGAGGGCGGTGATCCACTCCGCACCGGCCCACGGCAGTTGGTCGTAGGTGGTGGAGGTTTTTCGTCGAGAAGCGATGAACAGGGAGATCACCAGGAACCCGACGCCCACAATGAGGATCGGCACCGCCACGAACATCGGGGCACCGGCGTCCAGCACCACGAAGATACCGATGGTGGCGCCGATGATGCCCAGGGCACCGAACGCGGAGGTGATCCGCTGTTCGATGAGCGGGGTGTCGGCGCGACGACCGTAACCGCGGGCATCCAGCGAACTGGCCAGCGCGAGTGAACGGTCCAGGGTGTCCTGGAACACGGGCATGAGGATCCGGGCGAACCCACGGATGCCGCCGGTGTCATCACCGCGCAGGGTGCGGGCCCGGTGGATGCGGTAGGCCGATTCCGCCATCTGCGGGGCAATCGAGATACCGATGACAATGGCGGTGCCCAGATCACCCAGCGCGCCGGGCAGTGCCTTGACCAGCTTCTTCGGATCGGCAAGAGAGTTGGCGGCACCCACCGCGACGATCATGGTGCCCAGCACCAGTCCCTGGGTGGCGCTCATCAACAGCCCCTCCGCATAGACCGTGCCGAACACATTGATGCCCGCCGCCCACTCCGGAAGGTCGATGGAGGGGATGCTGAACAGTTCCTGCTGGCCGATCTTGGCGCCGACGAGGATGTGCATGACCACGCGGTAGACCACGATCCACCCGCAGAGGATGAAATAGATGGGGAAGGCCCGGGCCCAGGGGGAGGCACCCCGACGTTGCGCAACCACGAAACACAGGACGACCAGCGCCATGGCCAGGACGTAGAGGTTGGTGGTCAGGCTGACGGTCCCGGCGATACCCAGGGCCCACACCCACCAGGCCATGGGGTGGATCAGACGCCTGGACAGGAGATAACGCTTGATTGTCTTCACTGTGTTTCACATTTTTCAACTATGTGGCCACCACGGTGGGAGGCCGCAACCGGATAGGTCACCCGTGGACTTCCCCACGACGCAGCACCCAGGTGGCGGCGGCCGCCCCGCCGAACAGGGCGATGAACGCCAGGGCCAGCCCGATGGTCCAGGCCTGGGATAACCCGCCGGTGTCCTGCGCGTTGGTGGTGGGGTCGTAGTTGGGCATGACCGTCTGGCCATCGGCGAGCAGCTGGGTGGTGTCCTCCAGGGCCGGGGCGGTCATGACGCGGGTGCTCTTCGGGTCGGGTTCCTCGGTGGTGGTCTCTGCAGACTCGCCCGTGCCGGTGGCTGCGGATACAGCGCCACCGGGGGAGCCCGGTGCCTGGGCACTGCCACCGGGCACGGCACCCGGCGCGGTGCGTGCCTGGGCAGCCTGGGCTGCGGACGCCACAAGTTGGTCGTATTCCTGCTTCGAGATCCGGTTGCCCTCGGCATCGAGGAAGACCAGCACCTCATCCGGGTTGTCCGGATTCTGCTCCGGGGTCGGCTCCCCGGACTGGGCCGCCGTGGTGGTGTCCTTATCATTGCGCGGAGTTTCCGGAGTCCAGGTGAAGGCCGGGACGGTGGGCATGGGGGAGTCCCGGAGGCTGCCGGAACGAGTGGTGGTCTCCGTCGTGGTCGTGGACCTGCTCACCGGAACCGGCCCTGGTTCCAGGCCAGGGCCCCAAGTCCAGGCTTCGACGGTGCCGGGCTGCGGGGACCGTGCGTGGGCACCGAAATCACTGTAGGTCCAGGAAGTGGCCCCCAGCGGTGCATGCCAGTAGGTCCAGTAGGCACTGGCTGGAGAGGCGGTGAGGCACTTGTCCACACCAGCATCGGGGAAACCGTTGATCCGGCAGATGAATTCGGGAAATTTCTGGGTCCCCTCAACAGAAAAACCGGCGTTGATCAGGGTCTGGTATCCGGTTCCGCCCGCGGGGGAGCAGGTGGTGGGGTAGCCCTGCACCATCACGGTGACTTCATCGTCCGAACACGGGGTGGTGGTGGCTGCCTGGGCGGCGGGTACCCACGGTGACATGGCCAGGGCCACCCAGGCCACCATGGTAATGGTGAGCAGCCTGCCACGAGCGGTCATTCTGTTGAGGTTCAACATGATCTGACTCCTAGAACTGTGCCGGGAGGAAAGATGCAGGACCAGTGAAGCCGATGACCGCAGCGATGACCGCGGCGATGGCGGCAAGTACGCCGAGGAAGATGCCACCCGTGGATGAGCCATTGCTGCTGTCACCGGGTTCGGTGGGCTCGGTGGGTTCGGTCGGGGTCGGATCGACCGGATCCGGATCAACCTGTACCGGGTAGAGGGTGTCAGAAGAGGCGTAGCTGCCACCTGCAAAACCGAGGGCGGCCTGCGCGGTAACGCGACGGATCTGATCGGTGACGGTGGTTACCTTGTCCACATCGCTGATCTTGTAGGCGAATCCACCACGAAGATCCTCAGGTGCGGAGTCATCGAGACGTACAGCATCCAGGAAGGCGTGGTTGCGCTCGAAAGCACCCAGATCACCGACGTAGGCAAAAGCACTGGCGGCAAGGGCGGTGGAGTTGGCGTTGATACCGGCAAACCGGCTGTTGATGCCGCCTTCCTCGGTGGTGTTGTCACGCAGGTACTGCAGGACGCTCCCAGTGGAGGGAGCATCGGCGCCCCGGACCAGTGCGAGGGCCTGGCCTGCCATACCTGTGGAATCAGGATCCACGGAGCTGCAGCTCGGTGGGGTTGCGGGGAACAGTGGGACGCCGCCATCCTCGCAGATCTGGCTCTCCAGGAAGTCTGCGGCCTTCTCAGCAGCCTCAGTCTCACCAGCGCGTGCCAGGGCGATAACGGCCCAGGACTGGGAGAAATTCTGGGCGCTGGAGGTGGGTTCGCCGTCTGTTTCGTTCATCAGGCGGCCATCCTCCTGGATCGCATCCACGAGTTCTGCAATGTAGGTCTCATTGCGCTCACCGCGAGTGTTCTGCAGCGCGACGAACTTGGCCATACGACCTGCATCCACCTCACCCATGAAGTACACGAAGTCATCAGCATTGTTGACCATTGCCTCATAGCTGCGATCAGCCTGGTCATGATGCATGTCCAGGGCATCGAGGGCGAAGATGAAATCCGCGGTCAGGCCGAGGTCAGCCCTACCCGAAAACGGGCCATCCAACAGCCCGTTCTCGCTGTTTCTGAGCTGGGCAGCCAGGAAGCCCGCGGTGCTTTCGAGCTCGGAATCAGTGGGGGGTGTTGCCGCAACAGCGGTGTGGGGCGTGATGAGTGCGATGCCAGTTGCCAGAGCCAGGGCTGTGGCAGCGGTGCGTGTCCCGAGAAATGCCATGAAGGCAGGTCCCTTTCTTTATGGGAAACGTTTCTGAGCATCCCGGAAGAAAGGCTGACATGCCTGACTACGGGCTTCAGAACCGTAGTCCTCGACGGTTGTGAGCCAACAGTTTTGTCCTGGGTATTCCGACTCGGTGCACAATGCACCACACGGTTGCGGGTCAGCGCCGGATTCACACCGGACTTCCCCCAATAACAAACAGTAGGTACCTTGTACTTTAGAAATTCTTCACACCAAGGTCAATATGAGCTGTGAACGGCCTGCCCCCGCCGTGTGGTGCGGGCAGGCGTCACTGACCCCGGTGTGGGCCCGGAAACCAGTAGCGCCGGAACCCGTTCCGGGTGTCCTCATAGCTACCGCCGGCGCGCTCGATCACGCGACGCGATGCCAGGTTGTCCTCCCGCACGGTCAGCAGCACGGGTGTGATCCCCAGGGCCTGCGCCTCCGCCAGCCCGAGTGCCAGCGCCGCCCCCGCCACCCCGCGGTTGCGGCTTGTGGGCCGGACCGAATAACCGATGTGCCCACCCTGCTCCAGCAGAAAGGGGGTGAGGGTATGCCGGATCGCCAGGAAACCGAGCAGCTGCCCGCCGGGACCGGTGATCCACCGGAAATCACAGTGCACGAAACCCTCCGGCGCAGGGATCGAGGTGTCCGCCCACCGTGCACGGTCCGCGATATAGGCCTGGAACGCCGCCGCGGACAGGTCCGGTCGCCCCTCAAACCCCGATCCGTCGATCGGGCCGTCACCGAACTCGGCCAGGCACGCGGCCCACTCCCGGTACCCGTCAGCATCGGGTGTAGTCAATCGGTACATGCCACGACAATAGACGCTTGTCGACGCCCCGATCACCGCTCGCCGCACCCTCCCTGAGGGGTGTGCGGCGTGGGGCGGTGGGCGTCGACAAGCGCGTTGGTGGGGACTTGTGTTATAGGGACGGCGTCCTGTACGCTGTCCGTTTGGACTGAAAGACACAACTCAATAGAGGATCTGTGCCTTTGTAGTTCATGTAAAACGTAAACACACCTACTTTGTTGTAGGCCCCCCGCCGTCTCAGCGGCCCGAGTGGGAAATGGTGGCGAGCGAACCGGTTATTGAATCGGGGAGCGCAAAGTTGCCAGAAAACACCCGGTCAACGCTTCTGGTGGGTAGGGAACCCCAACGAGAAAGGCATCAGGTCACTTTCTATGACCATGACTGATCCCATTGCCGACATGCTGTCGCGCGTGCGTAACGCAAACAATGCGCACCACGACACCGTGTCGATGCCATCCTCCAAGCTCAAGGCGAACATCGCCGAGATCCTGAAGCAGGAAGGCTACATCGAAAGCTACAACGTCGAGGACGCCAAGGTCGGCAAGACCCTGACCCTCGAGCTGAAGTACACCGGCAACCGCGTGCGTTCCATCGCCGGTCTGCGTCGTGTCTCCAAGCCGGGTCTCCGCGTGTACGCCAAGTCCACCAATCTGCCACAGGTCCTGGGCGGCCTGGGCGTGGCTATCATCTCCACGTCCCAGGGCCTCCTGACCGACCGTCAGGCTACCGAGAAGGGCGTAGGCGGAGAAGTTCTCGCCTACGTCTGGTAAGGGAGGATTGACTAACTATGTCACGTATCGGTAAGAACCCGATTACCATCCCGTCCGGTGTTGAGGTCAAGATCGACGGCCGCCTGGTCGACGTCAAGGGTCCTAAGGGCACCCTGAACGTCACCCTGCCGGAGCCGATCACCGCATCCGTCGAGAACAACGAGATCCTCGTTTCCCGTCCGGATGATCACCGCAACAGCCGTTCCATGCACGGACTGTCCCGCTCCCTCGTCAACAACATCGTTGTTGGCGTGACCGAGGGCTACACCATCAAGATGGAGATCTTCGGTGTCGGTTACCGTGTTGCACTGAAGGGCAAGAACCTCGAGTTCTCCCTCGGTTACTCACACCCAGTGGTCATCGAAGCTCCGGAGGGCGTCACCTTTGCGGTTGATGGCACCACCAAGCTCTCGATCGCTGGTATCGACAAGCAGAAGGTTGGACAGGTTGCAGCAGTGATCCGCCGCCTCCGTAAGGATGATCCTTACAAGGGTAAGGGCATCCGCTACGAGGGTGAGCAGATCCGCCGCAAGGTCGGAAAGACGGGTAAGTAAGCAATGAGCAACACTGAAAACAAGCAGAAGCGCGTTTCCGTCGGTAAGGACATCGCGACTCGTCGTCGCGTTGCCCGTGCACGTCGCCACTTCCGCATTCGCAAGACCCTGCGTGGCACCCCTGAGGCCCCACGTCTGGTCGTCCACCGCTCCTCTCGTCACATGCACGTCCAGATCATTGATGATCTGGCAGGCCACACCCTGGCCGCTGCCTCGTCCATCGAGCCAGAGGTCCGTGCAGTCGAGGGAGACAAGAAGGCCAAGGGCGCTAAGGTCGGTCAGCTGATCGCCGAGCGCGCCAAGGCAGCCGGCATCGAGCAGGTCGTCTTCGACCGCGCCGGCTACAAGTACCACGGCCGCGTCGCAGCACTTGCCGACGCCGCACGTGAAGGTGGTCTGAAGTTCTAATGATGACCATTTCTAAGAACATCAACGGAAGGATTGCGTAATGCCGGGACGTGAACGGCGTGACGGCGGTCGATCCGCCGACGAGAACAAGTCGAATGATCGCAACGAGCGTCGTGGCGGAGGCCGCCGCGATGACCGTCGCAATCAGCAGCAGGACGAGCGCTCCCAGTACATTGAGCGCGTCGTCACCATCAACCGCGTTTCCAAGGTCGTCAAGGGTGGTCGTCGCTTCAGCTTCACCGCTCTCGTGATCGTTGGCGACGGCCAGGGCATGGTCGGTGTCGGATACGGCAAGGCCAAGGAAGTTCCCGCAGCTATCCAGAAGGGTGCAGAAGAGGCTCGTAAGAACTTCTTCCGCGTCCCCATGGTCGGCGGCACCATCACCCACCCAGTTCAGGGCGAGGCAGCAGCAGGCATCGTCATGCTGAAGCCAGCTGCTCCAGGTACCGGTGTTATCGCCGGTGGCGCAGCCCGTCCAGTTCTTGAGTGCGCTGGTATCCAGGACATCCTGTCCAAGTCCCTGGGATCTGACAACGCTATCAACGTCGTCCACGCAACCGTGGATGGCCTGAAGCAGCTGGTCCGCCCTGAAGAGGTCGCAGCCCGTCGTGGCAAGACCGTCGAAGAGGTCGCTCCGGCACGTATTCTGCGCGCTCGCGCAGGTCAGGAGGCGTAAGAAATGGCGCTGAAGATTACCCAGGTCAAAGGCACTATCGGCACCAAGCCAAAGCATCGCGAAAATCTTCGTTCCCTCGGTCTGAAGCGTATCCGCCACTCTGTGGTCCGTCCCGACACCCCTCAGGTTCGCGGCATGGTCCAGGCTGTACGTCACCTGATCGTCGTCGAAGAAGTGGCGGGGGAGTAGGTAACAAATGAGCGATCCAATCAAGCTCCACGATCTGCGCCCTGCAAAGGGCTCAAACAAGGCCAAGACCCGCGTCGGTCGCGGTGAAGCATCCAAGGGTAAGACCGCTGGCCGCGGCACCAAGGGCACTGGCGCCCGCAAGCAGGTTTCGGCAGCATTCGAGGGTGGCCAGATGCCACTGCAGATGCGCCTGCCGAAGCTCAAGGGCTTCAAGAATCCGAACAAGGTTGACTACCAGGTAGTCAACGTTGCAGACCTCGCCGAGGCATTCCCACAGGGCGGCGACATTGCTGTCGCTGACATCGTGGCTGCCGGCCTCGTTCGCAAGAACGAGCTCGTCAAGGTTCTGGGCAACGGCGACATCAGCGTCAAGCTGAACGTCACCGCCCACAAGTTCTCCGGTTCCGCGAAGGAAAAGATCGAAGCCGCTGGCGGCTCCGTCACCACCGCATAAGAGCTGTAGAACCAAGTAAGGCCCCCGCTCCCGGGTTACCCGGGGACGGGGGCCTTATTGTGTTGTGCGGTGGGTGCGTGACAAAAACTGTTGTTTTGTGAATGACGTCCTGGGGTTTTGCCGGGCGCCCGGGGTGCAAACCAACAGAATTTGTCACCGGGGTGGTGCTGAGACGCGGGGAATGACAAAAACTGTTGTTTTGTGAATGACGTCCTGGGGTTTTGCCGGGCGCGGGGGTGCAAACCAACAGAATTTGTCACCGGGGTGCGGCGGGGGGACGGGTGCGTGAACGAAAACGTTGGTTTGTGAAAGCTGTCCTGAGGTTTTACCTGTCCCCGGACCCCAAACCAACGTTTTCGTTCACACGCAACCTGGTAGTCACACCATCCGGTGGATCGACTTGTAACTGAGGTAGGCGCTGAGGCCCTCGATGCCGTATTCCACACCCATGCCGGAATCATGACGCCCACCGAATGGTGCGGAATGATTGGACCCGAAGAAGTTGATGCCCACGGAACCGGAATCCACACGACGGGCAACTTCCAGGGCACGGTCCTCATCGGCGCCGAACACCAGGCCACCCAGACCGAATTCGGTGTTGTTGGCGATCTCGATTGCTTCCTCCACGCCCTGGGAGTCGTCGTATTTCAGAATCGAGATGACCGGTCCGAAGATCTCCTCCGCCGCGATCCGCATGTCGGGGGTGACATCGGCGAACACGGTGGGCTGGATGAATTCCCCGTTCTCCAGGCCACCGGTCAGTCCAGTGGTCGCAGCACCACCGGCCACCGCACGGGCGCCCTCGGCGTGGGCGGATTCGATGTAGTCCATCACCGTCGCGTACTGCGAGGCGGTGGCGACGGGGCCGAAGACGGTGTCTTCATCGAGGGGATCGCCCTGGCTGCCTGCGGCGATGGTGTCGGCCACCGTTTGCACCACTTCCTCATAACGTGAGGCGGGGGCGATGATGCGGGTGCTGATATAGCAGGTCTGGCCGGTGTTGCGCATGCAGGATCGGATGAGACGGGAGGCCAGCACTGATATGTCGGCATCCGGCAGCACGATGGCGGAGGATTTCCCACCGAGTTCGAGGGTCACCGGGCGCAGTAGTTCACCACATGCGGAGGCGATCTTGCGTCCGACCGGGGTGGATCCGGTGAAGGCGACCTTGTTCACGCCGGGGTGGCGCACCATGGCGTCACCGAAGCGCCCGGAGCCGGTCAGCAGGTTGACCACACCGGCGGGCACACCGGCGGCCTCGACGGCCTCGATGATGAACCGGATGGACAGCGGGGTGGGGGAGGCGGGTTTGATGATCACGCTGCACCCGGCCAGCAGCGCCGGGGCCAGTTTGATCACGACCAGGTTGATCGGGAAGTTCCAGGGGGCGATCAGGGCGCAGACTCCGATGGGATCCTTGTCCACGAGGGATTCGGCACCACCGGCGGGGAAGGGGCGGATGTCCGGATCGTCAAGGAATGGGGCCAGGGTGGCGAAGTACCGGAAGATACCGGCTGCATTCGCCGCGGCACCGCGGGTCTCCGAGATGGGGGAGCCGTTCTCGCGGGTGTTGGTCAGGGCGAGCACCTCGGCGCGCTTTTCAATTTCCTCAGCGATCCGCACCAGATATTCTGCACGGGACGCGGCCGCAAGCCCACTCCAACCGGACAGGGCCTCCCGGGCAGCGCCGACGGCGTGGTCGAGTTCCACCTGGCCGGCTTCGGGGACGGAACCCCATTCCTGGCCGGTGGCGGGATCCACCACGGGGTTGCGTTTCTCGCCGGTGGCGGTCACCCAGGCACCGTTGATGTAGAAGTCGTCGACGTGGGTGTAGGGCAGGTCAAGTTGGTCGCGTCGCTGCAGCGCAGCGGGGATGACGGCGGTCATTATCGGATTACCTCCGTGCGTAGGAGAGCGGCGGCGCGGGCCAGATCGGCGGTGGCCATCTGGTGGGCGGCGTCGGTGATGAGCTCGGGGATGATCTCGCGCTGCAGGCGGTCGACGTAGTCGGAGATCGCCATGCCGAACCAGGAGGAGGAGGCCATGATGCCGGCGCGATCGAAGCGCCAGAGGCGGTCGCTGTCGCGGACCAGGGCATCCTCGAGGGAGTAGGCGACCTGGCGGGTGTCGTGGCCGTCGATGATTTCGCATACCTTCTCCACGAAGTCCGCGGAGTAGCCCAGCTCGGGCAGTACTCGGCGTGCGACCTCGCAGCCTTCCGCCTCGTGTTCGAAACGGATGGTGGCCTTGCGCCAGTTGCTGGAGAAACCCTCGGAGATGATCCGGTCCTCATCCACGTGGGCCCAACCGGTGTCGTGGAGGATGATGGCGGCCAGGACCAGTTCGCGGTCGGCCTCGGGGTAGGCGTCGCACAGGCGGGAGGCGTAGGCAGTGGAGACCGGCAGGTGGACGTCGTTGGCGCGGGTGCGGGTCTCGGGTTCGATGGCCTTCCACAGCGCATCGAAACCTGCAGACGGGGTGGCGCAGATGGAGCCGGTGACGACCGGTCCGGTGGCGGGGATCGGGCGGACCGGGTACTGCGATGCGAAGGCGACGGCCCGGGGATCGTCGGCGTGGGTGCTGGCGTCGGCCTGTTCCCACGCGGGTAGGGTCTTGTTCGTCATGATGCGACCTCCAGGTCAACAGCGAGCTTCTTCAGTGGGGTGTTGATGTCACCGGCGGCGTCGAAGGGGATGTTCTGCCGCTTGGACAGGGCCCCGCGGACCGCCATGAAATCAAGGGGGGCGTTGACACAGTCGGCGGCGATGATCTGCCCGTCCCGGTAGTAGAGGACGGAGAATTTCTTCTTGGCATCATCGCGCCGGATCAGGGTCTGGTCATAGCCGAGGGTGAGTCCGGCGATCTGCAGTTTCAGATCACCCTGGTTGGACCAGAACCACGGGATGCCGGAGTAGGCCTCGGGGGTGCCGGCCAGGGAGTAGGCGGCGATCTTGGCGTGCTCGATGGCGTTGTTGACGCTTTCCAGGCGGATGCGTTCACCGGCGGGGGAGCCGGGGATGGGGTTGGGGATATTGGCCACATCACCAATGGCGATGGTGGTGCCATCGGAGGCGACGGCGTGTTCATCCACGACAATGCCGTTGTTGACCTCCAGGCCCATCTGCTCGGCAAGTTCGGTGTTGGGGATGACACCGATGCCCACGATGACAAGCTGGGCCGGGATGATGGTGACGTCGTCAAGCTCGACACCGGTGACCGCGCCGTCCTCGCCGACGAACCCGGTCATGCGCGCGTTGAGGCGGATGTCGATGCCGCGCGCCCGGTGCTGCTCGAGGAAGAACTCGGCGGTCTCCTCGCCCACGGCGCGACCGACAAGGCGGGGGCCGTGCTCCAGGACGGTGACGTTCTTGCCCAGTTCCTGCAGGGAGCAGGCGGCTTCGAGACCGATGAACCCACCACCGATGACCACCGCGTCGCGCACATCGCCGACCAGAGCCTTGAGCTCCAGGGCGTCATCGGCGTTGCGCAGGTAGGTGACGCCACGCAGGTCCGAACCGGGGAGGTCGAGGCGGCGGGGGCGGGCACCCACGGCGAGGGCGAGGCGTCGAAAAGCGTAAGTGGAACCGTCCCGGCCCACCGCAACCCCGGACCCGTCGTCGTTGCGGTCGATGCGCTCGATGCGCACGCCCTTGACCAGGGAGATGTTGTTGTCCTCCCAGTACTCGTTCGAGCGGAAGATCAGCCGTTCCTTGTCGATCTTGCCCTGCAGGAACTCCTTGGACAGTGCCGGGCGCTGGTAGGGACGGTGGTCCTCCTCGCCCAGCAGGGTGATGTGATCGGTGAACCCGGTGGCGCGCAGAGACACCGCCAGCTGCACACCCGCCTGGTTCGCGCCCACAATCAGCAGGCCCGTGGTTGTTGCATCGGTACTCATGATGATTCTCCTAGACCTGGGTTTCTGGTGTGGTCACGCGCAGGTCCATGCCCTCGGTGACGGGGATCTGGCAGGACAGACGCGAGCAGTCCTCGCGGTCCACGGCGGCGCCCCAGAGCATCTCGTCCTCCATCTCCTCCATCGGCGGCAGCGTCTCGAAGTCGGCGGGCTCGACGAACACATGGCAGGTGGCGCAGGACAGGGAACCGCCGCATTCGGCGACGATGCCCGGCACGCCGTTGCGCACCGCGGTCTCCATCACGGAGTCACCCACGTTGGCGTCGATGGTGCGGGTCTCGCCGGCGGTATCGGTGAAATGAATGGTGGACATGATGTTCTCCTTCACGTCGTGTGCTTGGTCGTGTGCTTATCTGGTGCTTATCGACGCCGGCCCCCGGGGTGCCCGGGGGAGGGAGGTCCCGGGGGCCGGCGTCGTGAAGCGAGAGGGGTTTAGATGAACTGGCGGCCGCCGTCGACGACCAGGGTCTGACCGGTGATGTACCCGGCCTGGGGTGAGGCGAGGAAGAGGGTCGCGCCGACAATGTCCTCGGGCTGGCTGGCGCGTTTGATGGAACCGCGGTCCACGCCGTAGGTGGCGGCGTCATCCATCAGGTTGAGGCTGGCCTCGGTGAGCGTGAAACCGGGGGCGACCGCGTTGACGGTGATCCCGCGGGTACCCAGTTCCTTGGCCATCACCCGGGTCAGGGCGATGACCCCGCCCTTGGAGGCGACATAATGTGCCCACTGCGCGGACCCGGACATCACGGTGGCCGAGGAGAGGTTGACAATCCGGGCGTTCTCCGACAGGTGCGGGCTGACCGCACGGGTGACCAACCAGGGGCCCTTGAGGTTGACCCCCATGACCAGATCCCATTCCGCCGGGTCGATCTCCTCGATGGGGGAGCGGGTGACGGTGGCGTAGATCGCGGCGTTGTTGACCACCACATCGATTGCCCCGCCGCCGAACTCCGCGACCGCCGCGGCCAGGGCCTCGGTGGATTCCGGGGAGGTGACATCCACCTGGAAGGCCTTCGCCTGTGCCCCGGAGTTGGTGAGCAGCTCCGCGGTCTCCTGCGCGCCGGCCAGGTTGATATCCGCCACCGCGACGCGGTCACCGGCTGCGGCGAACCCTTCTGCGAACGCGCGTCCCAGGCCACCGGCGGCACCGGTGATGAGGACAGTACGGGAACTGGTCTCGGAGGTCGGGTTAGACATTGGCGGGGACCTCCGCGGGCTCTGCAGCTGGCTGACCTGCTGGCTGTTCTGCATCCACACCGTGGTGGTGACTGTGCGCGCCGGGGCCCTCAACTATCGGGGCAGCGGACTCATCGACGATGGTGACGGTGCCCTTGGTGCCGTCGACACGCAGCAGCTGGCCGGTGGTGATGGTGGTGGAAGCGGAACCGGTGCCGGTGACCGCGGGCAGACCGTATTCGCGACAGACGATGGCCGCGTGGCTCATCATGCCGCCGATATCGGTGACGGTGGCCTTGATCTTTCCGAAAATCGGGCCCCACGACGGTGCGGTGACCGGTGCGACCAGGATCTCGCCCTGCTGGATCTGGGAGAGGTCATCGGCCTCCATGATTACGCGTGCACGTCCCTCGACCAGGCCCGGGGAGGCGGCCATGCCCTTGAGCACACCCTCCTCCGCGTCCTCGTCGTTGCCGAGCCAGGACTGGACCTGCTCGGTGGTGATGCCCCACAGCATGCGGGTGAACGGTTCGGTGATGGTCTGCGGCGGGGTGTTCAGCGCCGGTGCCGGGCGGGCGGTCTTCAGCGCGGTGACGATCTTCTTGCGACGCTCGATCTCCTCCGGCCAGATGATGGTGCCGATCGGACCACCCGGTGCGCCCACACCCCAGCCGGTGGCCAGGTCGAAGAGCACGTCACGGACCTCGGTGCGGTTGAGGTAGAGCATGTCGTCCTCGTTCTCCCAGAAACCGTAACCCTGCAGGGTGCGGGAGAGTTCGCGGACCTTGCGCCAGAACACGGACATGGTCCAGTGCTCGATGTAGAAGTTGTGGTTCTCCACATAGGGGTAGGCGGTGGCGGCGAGCTGGCCCTTGGCGTCGAACATGGCCAGCTGGTCGCCCTCGAGGAGGTCGCGGTACTCGCTCACGATGCGGTCCTTCTCCGCGATGAGCTCTTCCTTCGGACGCGAGATGACCTGCCCCTCGTCCAGGCGACGGATGTAGTCCGCGATGTAGCCCAGGGGCAGTTCCAGGTGCTCGATCCAGTACTTGTCATGGCCGTAGAAGCCGTTGCCCACTGTGAAGTTGAACCAGGGGTCCTGTGCTTCCTTCCAGCGGGCGAGCCACTGGTCGCCGCCGGGTGCGTTGCCGATCGCGGCGAGGGTGGCCTCCGGGTCATCGGGGTTGGCGAACTGTGCCTGCAGGCCCAGCTCAACCGCCAGGTGTGCCAGGGTCTTCAGCTCGTCATCGGGGCGGAACAGTTCCATGTCCACGCCCTGAACCATGGTGGCGATCGACTGGTCCGGGATGCCGGGGAAGATCTCCTTGCAGTAGTTGAAGAAGTCCAGGTAGGCGATGTATCCGAGGTTGAGGAACTCGAAGTGGTACTGCCAGTTCTGGTACGCAAGCTGGATCAGACGGTCGTAGTTCTCCATGAGCACCTCGGTGCCGTCCTTGGCCTTGCCGGAGAGGATGTCCTCCATCGGGACCATGTCCGGCAGTGGCTTGAACTCCAGGGACTCCAGCTCATTGATGGTGCCGAGCACGCGCTCCTTCCACTCCGCCAGTTTGGTGTCCCAGTTCTGGAAGTAGTGGGTGATGCGCTCCTGGAAGTGCGGGATGCGCTCGGCGATCTGCTCCTCCGGCACCGGGATGGGGGACATGTAGAGGTATCCGAGATGCACACGGAACTCGATGCCGTTGGCGTTCGGGATCATGAGGTGGCGGGCGTTGTACTGGCCCAGGCACTTCACGGCGAATTCCCCGCCGATGGTCTCAAACGGCTTGAACACGGTCGGCCAGTGCTGCGAGTCGCAGAACCAGAACTTCTCGTTCTCCTGCTCCATCAGCTTGTCCTGGAACACCAGGTAGTACGGGTAGATCGATTCCCAGCCCTCGGCACCTGCGGGTACCGGAAGGTCGGATGGCTTGAGGAAGGACTTGTTGCCCATGATGAGACTCCTGAAAAAGATGCTTTTCGACGAAAAGATGATCGCCGAGGTGGTCTAGGAAAGGGGAGGAACTTACTTCGCGCCGGTCATCGCGGCGGTGATCGAGCTGAAATCAAAGGCACCTGCGGTGGGTGCGGCTGCTGCCGGGGTGGGGGTGTCCTTCTTCACGCCGTTGGAGTGGATGGTCTCCGGGCGGGACTGCAGGAGCAGGAGGTTCTCGCCGTCGGGGAGGTCGGCGTCCAGTGCCCATTCGATGTCCTGCGGGCACTTGTAGTGCTTCTCCGCGCGCTTGGCCATCACGGCAACCGCTTCGAGTTCGGTGTCGGTGAGGCTGCGGGTGGAGCGGCGTTCCGGTTCGACATCCCGCTGGATGAGGGTGCCGGCCTCCGGGTCGGGGACCAGCTCGGCGTGCTTGTCACCGATGTGCTCGGACACCACCTGGAGGGTGATCTTGTCCAGCAGGATGTTGTCCGGGGTGACCTCACCGGAGACCACCATCTCACCGACACCCCAGGAGGAGTCGATGGTGAGCTTGGAGCGGTCACCGTTGGAGGGGTTCATGGTGATGGCCACACCGGCGACGCGGGCGTTGACCATCTTCTGCACCACCACGGCCATGGACAGGCCCTCGTTGGGGATGTTGTTCTTGATGCGGTAGATGATGGCGCGGGAGGTGAACAGGGAGGCCCAGCACTTGCGGATGTGCTCGGTGACGGCCGCCAGGCCGATCTGCCAGAGGTAGGTGTCCTGCTGGCCGGCGAAGGAGGCGTCCGGGAGGTCCTCGGCGGTGGCGGAGGACCGCACCGCGACCGGGACATCCCCGCCACACTTGGCCATGAGCTCGCGGTAGGCATCGTGGACGGCATTGCGGGCGACGAGCGGCACCGGGCGGCTGCACAGCTCATCACGGATGACGGCGGAGACGCGGTCAACCTCGTTGACATCCTCGGGGTCGAGGTCGCTGAGGTACTTCTCGATATCCGCGGCCACGCCGGCCTCGCGGATGAACTCGTCGAAACAGGCGGTGGTGACAACGAAACCCGGAGGCACCGGCATGTCGGCCTCGGTCATGGACACCAGGGAGGCGCCCTTGCCGCCCAGGACCTCCAGCAGGGGAGGCAGACCTTCGTCGAAACGCTGCACGAACGGGATGTTGAGGCTGTTGGTCATGATGGTTTCCTTTAACTCTGATGGGGCCCGTATTAGTTGGACCAGGTCACGGGGACGGAGATGGGCACACGGAAGGAGAGGTTCTCGCGGAACTCCACCGGCTGGTCATCGGCGAGTTCGAGGGAGGGGACGAGGCGGGTGGCCTCCTCGAGGCAGATCTTCGCCTGCAGCTTGGCCAGCATGTTGCCCAGGCAGTAGTGGATGCCGAAACCGAAGGAGAGGTGTTCGCGGGCATTCGGGCGGGTGATGTCGAAGCTCTCGCCATCGTCGAAACGCTCCTCATCGCGGTTGGCCGAACCCATGAGCAGCAGGACGCCCTCGCCCTTCTTGATGGGCTGGCCACCGATCTCGGTGTCCTTGAGCGCCTTGCGACGCCATCCCACGATCGACCCGGAGTAGCGCAGCACCTCGTCGATGGCGGCGGAGATCTTCTTCGGATCCTCGATGAGTGCCTCCCACTGGTCGCGGTGGGCCAGCAGGACCCGGAAGCAGTTGGAGATCAGCGTGGTGGTGGTCTCATGCCCAGCGAAGAGCAGGGAGTACAGCAGCGAGGCGATCTCATGATCGGTGATCTCCTGGCCGGACTCCTGGGCGCGGACGAGATCCGCGGTGAGGTTGTCACCACCGTTGGCGTGGGCGTCGGCCACCATGCGCTGGCATTCCTGCCAGTACTCCACGAGGTTGTGGGCGTGGGGGATCTGCTCCTCATCGCTGAGGTCGCCCCAGGTCATCGCCGCGCGGGAATCGGACCAGCGCTTGTAGGTGTCCACCATGGACACATCCGCGCCGATGAGGGTGAGGATGGTGATAGTGGGGATGTCATAGGCCAGCGCCGGGACGATGTCGGCCGGGGCGCCCTGCTCGAGCATGGTCTCCAGGCGGGCGACCACGTTGGCGCGGATGTCCGGCTCCAGGGCCTTGTACCGGCGTGGGGTGAAGGCCTTCTGGGCGATCGCACGGATACGGGTGTGCTCCGGGGGAATGCGGGCGGAGAGACCGGAGTAGGCGGTGAAGCCACCCTCCTCCATGATCTTCGTTGCCTGCGGGCCGCGCTTGCGCACCGGGGCCTGGGCGTTCTCGGAGGAGAAGGTCTCCCAGTCGTCGAAGGTGGCCTTGATGTCGTCATAGCGGGTGACCACCCAGTAGCCGATGCGCTCGTCGAACATCACCGGCTCCTCCCGGCGCAGTTCCTCGTAGGCGGGGAAGGGGTTGGTCATGTTGAAGGGCTCATAACCGTGGTGGCTGGTGGCCGGGGTGCTCGCCGCGTCGGGGTTACCGTGGCCGAAGGGGCAGCCACCGGAGGTGGCCTCGGGTGCGGTGGACAGTGCGGTGGTCGAGTCGGAAGTCATGTCATCTCCTGTCAGAATCCCGGTGGTGCGGTGGGAGCTACCGCACCGGGGTTCCATGTTGCGAATCACTCTCGGTTCAACATCGTGATTGTGGTCACTCTGTATTGTTGACCAATTGTGCGCCCGGGGGAGATGTAAAGCCTATTTGGATTTCCACTCAGTGGAATCAAGGTGGATCGGGGCAGGTGGGAGGTGGTGTCTCACCTCCCACTTTTCCGGGAATCCTTCCGGGAATCCCTCCGGGTGGAGGCTAGAAGTGTGTCCAGGGGGATGTGTGCGGTCGCCTTGTTGATGCGTTGGCTGGTGGCCTGCAGGACAGGCAGGAAACGTTCCATGTTCGCCGACTGGGAGGTGGCCACCACCACGCCCAGTCCGGCACCGATCCTGCCGGTGTGCCACACCGGCACCGCGATCGAGGACGCCCCGATCCTCTGCTCATCCACCGAGATCGAATAGCCCTGGGTCCTGATCCTGCGGAGCTCCTCGGCCAGCACCTCCGGGTCGGTGACGGAATGCTCGGTGGTAGCCTCCAGGGGGAGTTTGAGATAGGCCTCCCGTACCCACGGTTCCTCGAAGGCGAGCAGGACCTGGCCCACCGCGGTGGAGCTCAATGGCAGGCGCCCACCTACGCGGGAGGAGCGGGGCACCTTCTTGGATCCATAGACACGCTCGATGAGCAGGGCCTCATTGTTGTCCCGGACCACCAGCTGCGATGTCTCCCCGGTGAAGGAGTAGAGATCCTGCACGAACGGTTTGGCGGTGTCCCGCAGCTGTCGGCCGGTATTCTGCGCCAGTTCCCAGATGCGTAGACCCAGCTGGTACCGCCCATCCGACTTCCGGCTGAGCAGCCCTCCCTCGGTGAGTTCATTGACCAGACGGTGGGTGGTGCTGGCCGGCAGATCTGCCAGTTCCGCGATCTCCGTCAGGCCGAGCGGGCGGGTGGATTTCTCGAAGGCGCCCAGAACGGCGATCACCTTCGATGTCACCGTCCTGCCCGGGGTGCGGTTGCCTCCTGCCATGGGGTGGGTTCCTTTTCTGGTGGGGTGGGTGCATGTCATTCAACGGTTCGGTCATTATTCACCCGGAACGCCCGGCTGTGAGGACCGGGTGGATGAGGTATGACACACCCAACAATCGAGCTGTTCAAATGCCGGAAATGAAAGGGTGCTGGTAGGGTGAAAAAGTCAATCATGCCCAATTTGCTATTGGGGTAGGACCAGAAACACATTATCCCGCTGCTTATCGGACATTTTCCCATAGATGATCCGCTGGGCGGTATGGGATCCAGGAGGATACGTGTCCGCCATTATCCAGGCATTCAAGGACGCCGATCTACGCAAAAAGATTCTTTTTACTATTGCGATGATCGTTTTGTACCGCATCGGTGCTCAGATCCCGTCACCGGGAGTTGATTACGCATCCATCAGCGGACGCTTGCGCGACCTGACTCAGGATCAGTCGAGTGTCTACTCACTGATCAACCTGTTCTCCGGTGGTGCGCTGCTGCAGCTGTCCATCTTCGCCATCGGCATCATGCCGTTCATCACGGCGTCGATCATCGTGCAGCTGCTGACCGTGGTCATTCCCCACTTCGAGCAGTTGAAGAAGGAGGGGCAGTCCGGCCAGACGAAGATGACGCAGTACACCAGGTACCTCACCCTGGCGCTGGCACTGCTGCAGTCGGCCGGCATCGTGGCTCTCGCGGACCGTGAGCAGCTGCTCGGTGCGGGCATCCGGGTGCTCAATGAGGACCGCACCTTCTTCGATCTGCTCATCCTCGTCGTCACCATGACCGCCGGTGCGATCCTGGTGATGTGGCTCGGTGAGCTGATCACCGAGAAGGGCGTGGGCAACGGTATGTCCCTGCTCATCTTCGCCGGTATCGCCACCCGCCTGCCCACCGACGGCATGAACATCCTCGGCAACTCCGGTGGTGTGGTCTTCGCTGTCGTCCTGGCCTCCGTGCTGGTCCTGGTCATCGGTGTCGTGTTCGTCGAGCAGGGTCAGCGCCGCATCCCGGTCCAGTACGCCAAGCGTATGGTCGGTCGTCGCCAGTACGGTGGTTCCTCCACCTACCTGCCGCTGAAGGTCAACCAGGCCGGCGTCATCCCCGTGATCTTCGCGTCCTCGCTGATCTACATGCCGGTGCTGATCACCCAGATCGTCAACTCGGGTTCCCTCGAGGTCACCGACAACTGGTGGCAGCGCAATGTGATCGCGCACCTGCAGACCCCGTCCTCCTGGCAGTACATTGTTCTGTACTTCGCCCTGACGATCTTCTTCTCCTACTTCTACGTCTCCGTCCAGTACGACCCGGCGGACCAGGCGGAGAACATGAAGAAGTACGGTGGTTTCATCCCGGGTATCCGCCCAGGACGCCCCACCGCCCAGTACCTCGGTTACGTCATGAACCGTCTGCTCTTCGTCGGTTCGCTGTACCTGGCGCTCATCGCGGTGCTGCCGAACATTATGCTGGATCTTGGCGTTGACGCCGGTTCGGCCGGAGCCACCCCATTCGGTGGCACCGCAATCCTGATTCTCGTCTCTGTTGCACTGACCACGGTCAAGCAGATCGAGAGCCAGCTCCTGCAAAGCAACTACGAAGGACTTCTGAAATAATGCGACTCGTTCTCCTTGGTCCCCCCGGTGCCGGCAAGGGCACCCAGGCAGCCATCCTCTCTGAGAAGCTCGGCATCCCGCACATCTCCACCGGAGATCTGTTCCGCGCCAACATCGGCGAGGGCACCCCGCTCGGCATCGAGGCCAAGCAGTACATTGATGCCGGCAAGCTGGTGCCCACCGATGTCACCGCCCGCATGGTTCAGTCCCGTCTGGCAGAGTCCGACGCCGCCGAGGGTTTCCTCCTGGATGGTTTCCCCCGCACCGTCGAGCAGGCCGACATCCTGGCTGACCTCCTCGACGAGGCCGGCAACCCACTCGACGGTGTCATCAACTACCAGGTCTCCGAGGACATCGTCGTCGAGCGCATGCTCTCCCGTGGTCGCGCCGACGACAACGAGGAGACCATCCGCACCCGTCTCGGTGTCTACCGCGATGAGACCGCACCGCTGATCGCCCACTACGGCGACAAGATCATCAACATCGAGGCTGAAGGGTCCGTTGAGGACATCAACGCCCGCACCCTCGAGGCGCTGGGTAAGTAAACCCCAGTTCCCAGGCTTCAACTCTGATGGCCCATTTGATTAAGCGGGCCTGAAGAGCGCAGAATTGGCCGGTATCCGCATTCACTGCGGGGACCGGCCATTTGTGTTGCATACCTGCCTATCCGCCTCAGGGCCGTTCCCAACTTTTCAGTTATCTACCCAGAGAGGATCCCCATGGGTTTCCGTTCCAAAAAGCGCGTCATCGCCGCCAAGACCCCCGGCGAGCTCGACGCGATGCAGGCCGCCGGCGAGATCGTCGGACGTGCACTCCAGGCGGTCAGGGCGGAGTCCCGCGTCGGCATGACCACCCACGACCTCGACCAGATCGCCGAGACCGTCATCCGCGAGGCCGGTGCCACCCCGACGTTCCTGGGGTACCAGGGCTTCCCCGCATCGATCTGTACCTCCGTCAACGAGGTCATCGTCCACGGCATCCCGTCGAAGGAGGTCGTCCTGGAGGACGGCGACCTGGTCTCCGTCGACTGCGGTGCGACGTTCGAGGGCTGGGTGGGCGACTCGGCGTGGTCCTTCGGGATCGGGGAGCTTGACGACGACGTCATCGCGCTCAACAATGCCACCGAATGGGTCCTCATGGAAGGCCTCAAGGCCATGGTGCCCGGCAACCGGCTCACCGATGTCTCCAACGCACTGGAGAAGGCCACCCGTCGGGCGGAGGAGAAGTTCGGCGTCCACCTGGGCATCGTCGACGGGTACGGAGGACACGGCATCGGCCGCACCATGCATGAGGATCCCTACCTGGCCAATGAGGGGAAACCGAACCGCGGGCCGATGATCCAGGAGGGCTCGGTGCTGGCCATCGAGCCGATGCTCACCCTCGGCACCACCGATTCCGCGGTGCTGGAGGATGACTGGACCGTGGTCACCCTGGACGGCTCCTACGCCGCCCACTGGGAGCACACCGTTGCCGCCACCGCCGATGGTCCGAGGATTCTCACCCCACGTCGGTAGATCCCCATACCCCGCCCCCGCCCTAATTCTGGCGGAACGGGGGTACTGCCAGTTTTGTGGGTGTGATGCTTGATTAGTTATGCAATGGTTTGTTGCCCGGTGAAACCGAGGGGACGGGTGTGGAGGGCGCACTTTATTCAGCGGGTAACTCCAGTATGTTCGCATTTGCTTATATACTCCTTCACATGCAGAACTCATCTCGCACCCGCACCAACAAGTCCGCCAAGCGTGGGGTGGTCGCCCTCATCAGCGCCATCGCCGCAACCGCCTCTGTCCTCGGTGCGCCGGCAACCGCCTCGGCCCAGGACTATGCAGCGGGAAGTGCTGAACTGAACACGGAGATCACCAACTCGATCGCGCAGATCACCAGTGACTCCCGCGAGGGGGCCTGGGTAACCCGCAACAACATCCATGCCCAGGTCGATCCACTCGGGCCCTCTGGTCTGCCGATCAAGAATGCTGTCGATGCCGCCGTCAACGGCATCTTCCCCGGTCTGATCCAGGAGAAGCTCGCCGCCGAGCAGGCCGCCCGTAACGCACAGGCCGAGGCACAGGCTGCGGCGCAGGCAGCAGCACAGGCCGCCGCCGAGCGCGCAGCAGCCGCCGCCCGTTTCGACCGTGGTTCCTGCCCACCCGCGGCCGATGTGTGCGTCGACATCGACGGTGGCCGCTCCTGGCTGCAGAACAACGGACAGGTCGTCTACGGTGCAGTCCCGGTGTCCTCCGGTGGCATCGGCCAGGAGACCCCGCGTGGCACCTTCTACATCAACCGCAAGGTCAAGGATGAGATCTCCTACGAGTTCGGTAACGCACCGATGCCGTACGCGATGTACTTCACCTACAATGGCCACGCCTTCCACCAGGGCAACGTGGCCCGTACCTCTGCCGGTTGTGTCCGCCTGAACCAGCAGGACGCTATCCACTACTTCAACAACGTCGGCATCGGCGACATGGTCTACATCTACTAGTTTTCCCCGGACATACACGGGTATGAGGGGCATCAGGGCAGGGTTCTGATGCCCCTTCCTCCATTGTGGGGGTGACTGCGGGGAAAGATTCACGGCCGGAGGCCGGGGGAGTGGCTGGTCGGTGCTGGTAGGCGCACATGACGGCGAGCAGGATGGGGGTCCACGTTGTCAGATGAGCCGGAGTTTGGTATTTAGCACAGGCCCGTGTAATCTTAATCGACGGTGTTCACGCATCATGTGTGCATGCCGCAATTTGCAGTGGAAAAACTTGAAGGGGCCGGACGAAAGTCATAGCCCTGGGAATGTGGAGGATATGGCTAAGGAAGGCGCTATCGAGGTTGAGGGTCGCATTGTCGAACCTCTTCCGAATGCAATGTTCCGTGTCGAGCTCGACAACGGACACAAGGTTCTCGCCCACATCAGTGGAAAGATGCGCCAGCACTACATCCGTATCCTTCCCGAGGACCGCGTTGTTGTAGAGCTGTCGCCCTACGACCTCACCCGCGGTCGCATCGTTTACCGCTACAAGTAAACATCTGAGCCTCCGTATTTCAGGGCGCAGGCGGGACATCCGTCTGCGTTGACTCACCTCCAGGTATCGATGGCTGGAGCCTCGCGAATCACAACCCACATCCCGGTTTCCGTCCGGGGAAAGCGTTGTTTGGCGTGGACGAGTACGGAGCAAACCATCGCAACAACCGGAAAGGTAACTGCCATATGGCACGTCTAGCTGGTGTTGATCTTCCGCGCAATAAGCGCATGGAGATCGCTCTCACCTACATCTACGGCATCGGGCCAGCCCGAGCCAAGCAGCTTCTCGAGGAGACCGGCGTCTCTCCTGACCTGCGCACCGACAACCTCACGGACGAGCAGATCGCTTCCCTTCGTGACGTCATCGAAGCCACCTGGAAGGTCGAGGGTGACCTCCGCCGCGAGGTTCAGGCTGACATCCGTCGCAAGATTGAGATCGGTTCCTACCAGGGCTTGCGCCACCGTCGTGGCCTGCCCGTTCGTGGTCAGCGCACCAAGACCAATGCGCGTACGCGTAAGGGTCCTAAGAAGACGATCGCCGGAAAGAAGAAGTAGAACATGCCTCCTAAAGCACGCTCTGGCGCGCGCCGTACCGGCCGTCGCGTCGTAAAGAAGAATGTGGCCCAGGGCCACGCATACATCAAGTCCACCTTTAACAACACCATCGTGTCGATCACTGACCCGAACGGCGCCGTTATCTCCTGGGCTTCCTCTGGTCACGTCGGATTCAAGGGCTCCCGTAAGTCCACTCCGTTCGCTGCCCAGATGGCCGCTGAAAACGCTGCCCGCAAGGCAATGGATCACGGCATGAAGAAGGTTGACGTTTTCGTCAAGGGTCCGGGCTCGGGCCGAGAAACCGCTATCCGTTCCCTCCAGGCCGCCGGCCTCGAGGTCAGCTCGATCTCCGACGTGACCCCACAGCCACACAACGGCTGCCGTCCGCCGAAGCGTCGTCGCGTTTAATAGGGAAGGAAGAGGATAAATAATGGCTCGTTATACCGGCCCAGCAACCCGTAAATCCCGTCGCCTTCGCGTCGATCTCATCGGCGGAGACATGGCATTCGAGCGTCGCCCGTACCCTCCGGGACAGGCAGGACGCGCTCGCATCAAGGAGTCCGAGTACCTGCTGCAGCTCCAGGAGAAGCAGAAGGCTCGTTTCATCTACGGTGTCATGGAGAAGCAGTTCCGTCGTTACTACGCCGAGGCTAACCGTCGCCCGGGCAAGACCGGTGAAAACCTGGTCGTCATGCTCGAGTCCCGCCTCGACAACGTCGTTTACCGCGCAGGTCTCGCACGCACCCGCCGCCAGGCACGTCAGCTCGTCTCCCACGGCCACTTCCAGGTCAACGGCAAGGCAGTCGACGTTCCGTCCTTCCGCGTTTCTCAGTACGACATCATCGATGTCCGTGAGAAGTCACAGAAGATGAACTGGTTCGAAGAGGCACAGGACAACCTCGTCGACGCCATCGTTCCGGCCTGGCTGCAGGTCGTTCCGTCTACCCTGCGCATCCTCGTGCACCAGCTGCCCGAGCGCGCTCAGATCGACATTCCGCTGCAGGAGCAGCTGATCGTCGAGTTTTACTCGAAGTAATTTCTGCCCACCCGGCATTCCGCCGGGCTGGCAGGTTTCTTCCTGCATTCATCATCCTTTCCGCCTACCGACGTCAAATAGCGGGCGTCATTCAAGGAGAGTTCTTCAATGCTCATTTCACAGCGACCTACCCTCACCGAGGAATTCATCGATTCCTCCCGTTCCAAGTTCATCATTGAGCCTCTGGAGCCGGGTTTCGGTTACACCCTGGGTAACTCCCTCCGCCGTACCCTGCTGTCGTCCATCCCGGGCGCAGCGGTCACCAGCGTGAAGATCGACGGTGTGCTCCACGAGTTCACCACGATCAACGGGATCAAGGAGGATGTCTCCGACATCATCCTGAACATCAAGGGCCTGGTTCTGTCCTCCGACTCTGATGAGCCGGTGGTCATGCACCTCAGCAAGGAGGGCCCGGGCGTCGTCACTGCCGGCGACATCGAGCCACCTGCAGACGTGGAGATCCACAACCCGGATCTGCACATTGCAACCCTGAACGAGAATGCAAAGCTGGAGATTGAGCTCATCGTCGAGCGTGGACGTGGTTACGTCCCCGCCACCATGACCGCAACCGGTGGTGACATCGGCCGTATCCCGGTCGATCAGATCTACTCCCCGGTCCTGAAGGTCAGCTACAAGGTCGAGGCCACCCGTGTGGAGCAGCGCACCGACTTCGACAAGCTGATCATCGACGTTGAAACCAAGAACTCCATCTCCGCGCGTGACGCCCTGGCGTCGGCAGGCAAGACCCTGGTTGAACTGTTCGGTCTCGCCCGCGAGCTGAACGTCGCTGCTGAAGGCATCGAGATCGGACCCTCCCCACAGGAGACCGAGTACATCGCCGCCTACAGCATGCCGATTGAGGATCTGGACTTCTCCGTCCGTTCCTACAACTGCCTCAAGCGCGAGGACATCCACACCGTGGGTGAGCTCGCTGAGCGCGCTGAGTCCGATCTGCTGGATATCCGCAACTTCGGACAGAAGTCGATCAATGAGGTCAAGATCAAGCTCGCCGGTCTGGGTCTGACCCTGAAGGATGCTCCTGAAGACTTCGATCCATCCACCCTTGAAGGCTACGACGCCGAGACTGGTGGCTACATCGATGTTGAGCCGGAAGATTCCGAGTAAGTCGCAATAGGCCCCCGGGCCGCGCTCACACCATACGTACACGAGGAGTACACCATGCCTACCCCTAAGAAGGGCGCCCGTCTCGGCGGTTCCGCGAGCCACCAGAAGAAGATTCTTTCTAACCTGGCTGCTTCGCTGTTCGAGCACGGCGCTATCAAGACCACCGATGCCAAGGCAAAGACTCTGCGTCCCTACGCCGAGAAGCTGATCACCAAGGCAAAGTCCGGTACCGTCGCAGACCGTCGTAACGTTCTGGCACTGATCCCCAACAAGGACATCGTTGCCTACCTGTTCGACGAGCTTGCACCCAAGTTCGAGAACCGTGCCGGTGGTTACACCCGCATCATCAAGCTGGAGAACCGTAAGGGCGACAACGCCCCTATGTCCCAGATCTCCCTCGTTCTGGAGGAGACCGTCTCCGCAGAGGCCACCCGTGCCGCTCGCGCAGCAGCCTCCAAGCAGACCGCCGATGAGGCCCCGGTTGAAGAAACCCCGGCTGAAGAGGTAACCGAGGAGACCGCTGCAGAAGAGACCACCGAGGCCGCACAGGCTGACGAGGCTCCTGCAGAAGAGACTCCGGCTGAGGAGAAGAAGGACGAAGAGAAGTAATTCTCCCCCTCCTCTGATCCACTGAAGACACACCCCGTACCACCGGCCCACCGCGGCAGGAGGTGCGGGGTGTTTCTCATCTCCCGGCACAGTCAGGTGGCCTTCCCAACCCCCGGGCAGGGTGGAACAATGGATTCATGGTGTACCGACTCTCCGGCCTTCTCCTGGTGGTCAGTGCGGTCGTGGGCCTGATCGGGCAGGTGGTGGCCGCTGTGCGGTGGCAGGGTTACTACTATCCCACTGAGCACCTCATCGGTGATCTCGGTGTGACCGGGTGCGTCCATCTGCGCGATGTGTTCGGGCCCCGCTATCTCTGCAGTCCAGGTCATGACTGGTTCAACCGGGGGATGCTGCTCGCCGGTGCGCTGCAGGTGGTGGCGGCGGTGATGCTGCTGTTCGCAGGTGGGCGACACACCCGCCGGGATTCCGTGGCCGGTCGCCGGCGGGTGGGTGTGCTGGTGGCGGTGGCGGGAATGTGCCTGGGTACTGTGGGATGGTATCCCCGTGAGGGGATGGGTGGTATCCACGACATCGCGGGGATGGCCTATGCGGTGACGATGTGGCTGGCCATGATGATCGCGGTCCAGACAACCAGCCATGCGGTGGACCGGGGTCTGCTGCCGGTGCTGCACGGGCGTTACCTGAACTGGACCATCGTGTTGCTGCTGGTCTCGATCGGTGGTTTCGTGGCCCTGGTGGTGCTGGGTCCGTTCACCAACCTGCCGGGCTTCTTCGAGCGGGTGTGGTTCGGGACGTTGTCGGTGTGGACGGTTGCGCTGGGGGCTGCACTGTGGCGTAAACCCACCTGGCGCCAGCACGAACAGCGGAAGTGGCAGCGGCGCAGTGAACGCGACGCCCACCGGGAAGAAATTGATGACGCCCTCAGAAAGGCAGTGGAGACTCTTGACAACAACCAGTCCAACCGTGCGGATCAGACTTGATCTTGATTATGACGGCACCGATTTCCACGGCTGGGCCAGGCAGGGTGACAGTGATCTTCGGACCGTGCAGAAGGTCCTGGAGGACAACCTCAGCATGGTGCTGCGTGCCCCCGTTGACCTGACGGTGGCGGGTCGGACCGATGCGGGTGTCCACGCCGCCGGCCAGGTCGCCCATTTCGATATCGCCCAGGAGGCGCTGCAGCAGCGTTCCATCGATGGGGATCCCACGAAGCTGGTGCGCCGCCTGAGCCGACTCCTGCCGGAGGATATCCGCGTCCACGGGGTCACCTACGCCCCCGAGGGGTTCGACGCCCGCTTCTCTGCGCTGCGCCGACACTATGTCTACCGCATCACCACCCACCCCGCCGGGCCGCTGCCCACCCGTGTGCGGGACACCGCCACCTGGCCCAAACCGGTGGACATCCAGGCCATGCAGACCGCCGCCGATGTCCTCATCGGCCTCCATGACTTTGTTGCGTTCTGCAAGGCCAAGCCGAATGCCACCACGGTGCGTGAGCTGCAGGAATTCACCTGGCATGATGTGTCCACCCCCACCGAACCCCAGCTCTACGAGGCCCATGTGGTCGCCGATGCCTTCTGCTGGTCCATGGTGCGCTCCCTGGTGGGGTCCTGCATGGCGGTCGGGGAGGGGCGCCGGGCGGGGGATTTCACCGCACAGCTGCTTACTGCCTCCGAGCGCAGCCCCGATGTGCCGGTGGCCCCGGCGAAGGGTCTGAGCCTGGTCGGGGTGGACTACCCCGGTGATGATCAGCTCCTGGCCCGTGCCGAGGAAACCCGCGCCGTGCGTGAAGCGCTGCCTGGTGCTGCCGGGTGAATCCGCGAGCCTTCGACCACAGGCTCGACGGTCAGCGATACACTCATTGCGTGTCTGATATCAAAAATCCGGTGGGTGGGGTGACATGCTGACCACAGTGTGGATAGCTCTGCTCGTTTTCACCGTCCCCGGTCTGGTGGTCTCATGGATCTCCGGGCTCAAGCTGCCGTGGGCGGCGGCGGCGTCCATCCCGGTCTCCTTCGGCATCTACGGCATGGCCGCCTGGGTGCTGGGCATGTGGGATATGCGTTTCGACGTCCGCTCCGCCACCATCGCCACCCTCATCACAGCGGTGGTGGCGCTCGTCTGGCGGCTGGGGTGGATCACGGTGGCGGTGGTTCGACGGCGGCGGGAGGGGCGTCGACAAGCATCTGAGGAAGCACTGGAGGAGGTGCCCGCGGACACGTCTGAGCCCCCGAACCGGTGGCGCTCGGTGCTCACCTACGCCCGCAACGGTGGGCTCCTCGACCACCGGTGGCTGCTGCCCGCGGCCGGTGTGGGCGTGGGGGCCTGGCTGATCATCGACCGTGCCCTTGATCTGCTGCTGAGCACCCGCCACGGCCTGGATGACATCGTCCAGGGCTGGGATGTGCACTGGCATGCGTCCACGGTGCGGTTCATCGCGGAGACCGGTATCGCGTCCTCGACCCGGATGGGGGAGCTGCGCAACATCGAGACGCAGCAGGAACTGTTCTACCCCTCCGCCTGGCACGCCGGCGCGTTCCTCGTCTCCGACCTGGCGGAGCTGACCCCCAATGAGGCCACCAACCTCACCGGCATTGTGCTGTCGGGGCTGTTGATACCGCTGGCGGTGGCGCTCATCGCCTGGCGCCTGATCAACAACCGTGGGCTGACCGCCCAGATCGGTGCCGGGTTCGCGGGCCTGGCGGTCATCGCGTCCCCGGTGCTGTTCTGGGTGGGCAACTACGTCGGTGCCTGGCCGTATGTGGCCGCCATCGGTGCCTCAGGTGTGGTGCTCGCCCTGTTCATGTCGCTGCCGTACGCCCCGGTGCGGATCCTCGCCGCGCTGGTGGCATTCATCGGTATGTTCCAGCTCCACCCGTCGGCGGTGACCATTGTCGTGCTCGCCCTCGCGCTGTGGTGGCTGACCCACCTGCTGTGGAAACCCAGCCGCGCCTCCGCCACCATTGCCCGCGGGGCCCTGGTGCGCCTGCGGGATGTGGGCATCCTCGCCGTCACCGGCATCGTGGGTGCCCTGCTTGTGCTGCCCCAGGTGCTCTCCGGGGCGGAACAGACCGAGGATGTGCTGTCCTATTCCGCGGAGGTGGATGTCACCCGCACGGAATCGTGGATCAAGGCCCTGACCATGGAGACCCGCCACGTCGATTCCTTCGGTGACATCGACCTCACCCCGCTGCTCGTCTTCGCCGCGATCGGTGGCGTGGTGGCGCTGGTGTGGCGCATCAACCTGTGGGCGCCGCTGTTCTACTTCGTCAGCCTGGCGCTGACCGTCAACTCGCTCAAACCGTTCGGTGAGCCGTGGGGTGACTGGCTGGGCATCATCGGTGGTCTGCACTATTCCACCGGGCACCGTCTCATCATGCCGGTGGCACTGTTCACCTTCGCAGCGGCCGGCGTCGGTATGGCCGCGGTGATCCGACTGATCTGCCTGGGCCCGGTGAAACAGTTCGCCAAGGTCTCGGCCGCGGCGTCGGTGGTGCTGGCCCTCGTGGTGGCGGTGCCGGTGCAGGCATGGGCACGCGACCTGGTGGAGGAGGGGTCGGAATTCAGCATCATGGCCCCGCACAATGACCGCATGGTCAACGACGCCGACCGCGCCGCCTGGGACTGGCTGATCGAGCAGCCAGGGGGCAGGGAACTACGCGTGATGGGCGATCCGGCTGACGGCCATGGATGGATGTACGCCTACAACGGCCTGCAGTCCGTCTCCCGGCACTACGCCTGGCCGGCCGCCGGTGAGGGCACGGCCACGGCCCTGCTGTTCTGGTGGCCCCAGCTGCTGGGCGCTGGCAATGACGGTGATCCCGATCAGGCCAACGATGTGGATCAGGCCGCAGTGGACCTCAATGCTGGTTTCTTCTACGCCTCCCCGTGGCCGTTCTGGGCCTTCCAGGAACCGAACCTGCGGATCTACGATGAGCTGTGGACAACCCCCGGTGTCACCCCGGTCTACCGGCAGGAGAATGTCACCATCTTCGCCGTGAACCAGCTGTTCACCGATGAGCAGCTGGATCAGATGCGCGCACCGGGTAATTCCCCGGAGCCGCTGCCCCCACTGCCCACCAAGGGTGAGCTCGGTCTGGCGGAGACCGAGGAGGAGTGGGATGAGACCTACTACCACCGCCCCACCACGAATCAGGACGAGGATGCCGTGGACGGCCCGTTCGCCCCGGACCCGCAGCTGACAACCACCGAGGAGGTCCTATCCCGCAACTCCTGGACACCCGGTCCGCAGTCCGTTGAGCCGGTGGGCACAAACCAGGGTTAGACTGCGCAACCGGGCGGAAGGTTCCCACCGGTTGCTCCAGGGTGGACAACCTCACATCCCCGGACAAACGCCTGTGACCTGCACTAAGGTCACAGGCGTCTTTAGTGTTGTCGGCGGGGAGGGGTGCCATGGCTGAGGGGATTCTCATGCCCACCACCAGCGCGCAGGTATCGGGGCATAAGTTCCTGGTGCGCAGGGTGGAACACGGCCTGGTGCTCGGTGATGTCCGCATGATCCACGATCCGCTCAGCCGACGCCGCCGGGCCCTGATCTTCGGCGCGGTGGCTTGTGTGCTCATGGCTGTCGCCTCCGTGGCGATGGCCCTGTTCCGCCCCGCCATCGACCCCGGCGATGCACCTGTCATCCGCGCGGAGTCCGGCGCTCTGTTCGTCCGCCTCGATGAGGAGGTGCACCCGGTGGTCAACCTCGCCTCCGCGCGCCTGATCGTCGGCGAACCGGTCGACCCGGTGCCCGCCAGCGACGCCATCATCAACGCCACACCGCGCGGGGTGCCCGTCGGGCTTGTCGACGCCCCACCCATCATCGCCGACGCCCCCAACCGGGAGGCAACCTGGCTGGGGTGCCAGGATGAGGCCACCGGCCTCATGCACGTGGCCGTGTTGGGAGAGCAACCCCCGGCACTGCGGGCGGGACAGGGGGTGGTCGGGGCGTCGCAAAGCGTCGACGGCGGGTTGACCTGGCACCTGATCACCGGCGCCGGGCGCGCGGTCATGCCGGGACCTGAGACCCCTGAGGGGCGCGTGATCCGCAGGCACCTGGGGATCACCGATGCGACCCCGGTGTGGCATTTGAACCACGACATGCTCAACCTCATCCCCGAACACCCGGCCGTGGCGTTTCCGCATCCACTGCCTGAGGTGGTGCAGGCGGGCTCCCGGTCATGGATGCGGGTGGGGGAGGCGCTGCAGCCGATCACGGCGCTGCAACACGGGATGCTCATCGACGCCGGTGCCCACACCGTCCACGAGATCCGCCCGGTCATCGGCGGTTATCCCGAGACCTCCGCCCTGCCGATGACCCTGCCCGCCACCCTGCTGGACTGGGTGGAGGTGGAGGACCGGTTGCTGTGCGCCGACAGCCTGGGTGGGGTGATGATGGTCGATTCCCTGGAACCCGGGGTGGAACTGTCCGGGGAGTCCGTGGCCGTGGAGTTCCACGCCCCACCCACCGGCGCTGTGGGGGTGGACAGCGGTCACGGCTACTACCTGGTGGCCGACACCGGCCTGGTGCATGCGGTGGCCGACGGCACCAGCATGAGCGCATTGGGGGTGGAGGAGGTCACGGAGGTGCCGTGGCAGATCCTGGCGCTGCTCCCGCAGGGCAGTGACCTGTCCGCCGGGGATGCGCTTAGGGCGTTGTACTGACACCGGGGAGTTGGGGTGACAACTCCGATGAAACTGCCAGGTGAGCGGGGCACCCGTTGGGTAAAGTTATCTACTGTTGTCTATTGGCTTGAGGATTTGGCAGGATACATCGATGACCCCACACGGATCAGCCGGTGCCACCACCATCGTGGCGTGCGCACCGTTTCCACCCGTCCCACAGGGGCGGTACTGACTCTATGGGGACAATGCGTGAACTGGTCCAGGACCGGATCGAACGCCTCCAGGACGCCCACGAGCGGAGCAAGAAGAAGAAATACGGATTCCTCGTCCGCCCCGCCACGCTGATCCTGGGCTGGGTGGTGATGATCATCGGCCTGATCACCATTCCACTGCCCGGACAGGGCTGGCTGACCACCTTCATCGGTGTGGGCATCCTGTCCCTGGAACAGGACTGGGCCAAACGATTACTCGGGTGGGGCGTGCACCAGTACGACCGCTTCTTCGCCTGGTACGCCACCAAATCCTTCCGTTTTCGCATGCTCACCATGGCGGTGCTGCTTGTCTTCATCTGGATCGTGTTCGCCGTGACGTTCTGGGCGATGTGGAACTACGGCACCCTGCCCTGGGCGGATGAGTTCATGGAGTGGCTGGGCTTCAGCCGCTGACGGGACCCCCACCACCGGCCTGTCGTGACCGCGATGGCGGTGACCACCGCAGCCACCATGCCCAGGACCGCCACCGCATTCCTCCTCGCGGAGTCATCCGGTGGGGCAGGGGCACTGATGTGGACTTCGCGCGCCGGGACGGGGGCTGGTGCCGGTTCCATGGTCAGCGCCCGGTAGGGATCCACCGCACCGCGGGCCGGATCCACACTGGCCAGGATGCGTGCCCTTATCTCCGCGGGTGAGGCATGGGGATGACGTTGTCTGATCAGGGCTGCTGTTCCACTGACTACAGGTGCGGCGAAGCTGGTGCCCTCGAAGGGGTTGTGCCCGGACTGGGCGAGTACCCCGCTGACAAACCCGTCCCCGCGTGGTGACAACCCGGTGGGGATGAGCCCCTGCGCGGAGAGCAGCTGCTGGTCGGAGGCCACGGAGTAGGAGGCGATGGTGTGGGAGTCGAAGCGCGCCGAGACCGCCAGCACGGTCTCGGCGTGGGCGGGGTAGACGGTGGAACCTTCGGGGCAGTCCTGCCCCACATTGCCGGCCGCGGCCACCACGACCACCCCCTGGTGTTCGGCGCGCCAGAGGGCCTCGTCCAGGGGATGGATCGCCCCCGGGTGCTCATGGGTGGCGGGGATGCAGGACACCACGGAGATGTTGATGATGTGGGCGCCCTGATCCAGGGCACGGTGGACGGAATCCGCGAGGGTGCCGAGGGTGCCCACACCGGTGTCGCCGGAATGGCGCACGAAGGCACTGGTCTGTTTGATGGCGATGAGATTAGCTGCGGGAGCGATGCCGACGTGGTTGTCACCGGTGCCGTCATAGGGCCACCCGGAGCCGTGGTCCGGGCGCATGGCGATGATGCCGGCGACGATGGTGCCATGGCCGTCGCAGTCGATGAGTTCACCCGGGATCCCCTCCTGCTGATGCGCCCCGACCAGATCACCGCCGGGGTGGATTCCGGGGAGGCGGGGATGGGGTGAGATACCGGTGTCGATGACCGCCACGGTCACATCATGGCCGGTGGCGATCCGGTGGGCCCGGTCCAGTGAATCGGCAAGGTCCCCATCCATGGGGTGCAGCGTGGGATCAACAGGGGAGACCGCGGGGCAGTCCATCGGTTCCACCACGCCCGGTCCGGCGTCCTGGGCCCGCGTTCCCGGACCAGGGGCACCGAGGAGCACGACCGTGGTGAGGATCATGCTGCACGCCAGCAGACGGCGTGGCCGACGTGGGGACAACTGTGGAGTCACGAGCGATCTCACCCACCCATACCGATGTTGAGTGCGCGCAGCATGCCGAACACGTCGAGCAGATGCAGTGCCAGGGGCAGGGTGGCGGCTACGCAGATGGATTCGATGCGTTCCAGCCACACGATGGTGGTCGGTTCCGGGGTGGGGATCCGTGGGATCCACACCGCCACGGTGACGGCGAGGGCTGCGATGAGAACACCCAGGACCACCGCCACCCAGGAATCCTCCTGGCGGGAGGCGGAGACCACCGTGGTGATCAGTGCGGCGCAGGCCAGCACCATGAGTGACCAGGTGGGAACCGCCCTGCTCTGCCGGATGGCGTGCAGCAGGCAGGCGATGGTGGTGACCAGTGCGAACAGGGTGGTGAACCAGGTACCCGGCCCGGAGGCGACAAAGATGAGGAGCGCGCCGGTGAGGGAGAGGGCGAGGACCTGGGCGTCGTACAGCGTCTGCGCCCGGGTGGCCGTGGCGGTGGGGTCGGTCCTCCCGTTGTCACTGACCGAGAGGTCCTGTCCTGCGGTGGGTAGCGTGGGCACGCGCAGGCCCGCGAGTGCCGCGGAGAGTTTCGGGGCCGCACCAAGCAACACCATGATCACGGCGATGGTGATGGCGGCCGGACCACTGACATCATCATCGGCCCGGCTCAGGCCCGCCCCGGCGGCGACAACCGGTGCCAGGAGCAGGAGGGTGGTGAGGGTGACGCTGACCATCAGCGCCGGTGTGAACACCAGGTGCAGGAGGAGCACGGCGGTCAGTCCCGCACCGGAGGCACACACCAGGCCCCAGGCGAGTTCCCCGGTGGTGCCGGACAGTGGATCAACCACGGTGACCAGAGCGGCGGTGGCCGCAAGCAGGGTGATGAACACCGGAAGCACCACCCGCGTGACCGGGGTCGCGGCCTCCGGTGCGGTGCTGCGCGGCAACCAGGCCAGGATGATCACGCAGATCACCGCCAGGATGAGCATGCGGATACCCGGATCCACCCCACCGGCCACGGGCCCGGCCAGAAGGACAGCCACCGCCGCCAGACCAGTGAGGGTGAGCAGATCCACCAGGCCGATGGTGCGGGTACTGGAGGACAGCTCCACCAGGGCCTCGGCGGCATCGCGGATCACCGGGGCGGGCAGATCGCGTTCGGGGGACAGCACGAGCACCCCGCCCTGTTCCAGCTGGGTGTGTGACAGTGGGATGCCCGGGTCGATGGGGATCCCCGTCGCGGTACGTGCCACCCACGGCCGGGAGATGGTCGGGGCCCCGGTGAGGTCGAGGACCTCCTCGAGGATCTCCGCCAGGCTCGACCAGGCAGGCAGGGACAGATCAGCCATGGCAAAGGGTTTATTGCCCACGGTGAGATCGATGCGGACGCTGACCCGCAGCACGTTGTCGATCGCCACGTTTTCCCCCTCAGATGATGTGAAATCAGGTGTGCTGCCTCGTAAGTCTGCCAAAGATGCTGGTCAGAAAACGGTTTGGTGAGAAAACACCCATTTTGACCCTGAGAGGGAACCTCCGGGCCGGTTGCGCAGTCCAACCATGGATGAGAGTCGTCTCCACGCGGGTGGCCGCGGTGGCGATGACACAGGTTGACCATTTCGGGGAGGAACCGCAATTGACCACACTCACCACGGGAGGGGACACCGGCATCACGCCGGGACCACCCAGACCACCGGCACCACGCATCGTCTATCCCGGTCGGGCAGCAACCACGGGCCCGGGTGACGGTGGCGCAGTGGGGGACAACCAGGCGTCGACAAGCACCCCGGTAGGCGATCCCGCGCGCGTCGCCGGCTACATCGTGGAGCAGATGACCTGGTCCGAGCGCGATCCGGCACCCCCGCTGCCCACCGTGCCCCTGGTGGCGGAACCGGTGCCCGCGGCGGAGAGACCGGCGCCGCGCCCGCTGATCAAGGTGCTGCTGCCGGTGATCATGGTGGCGGCGGTGCTGGCGATGGTGGCGCTGATGATCATGATGAGCGGTCAGCTCAACCCGATGGTGCTCATCTTCCCGCTCATGATGATCATGTCCATGGCCATGATGTTCAGCCCGCAAGAGGGCCGGGACACCGATGAGACCAGACGGACCTATATGCGTCATCTGGGTGCCCTGCGCCACCAGGCTCTGGATCATGCGCAGGCTCAGCGCGCCCACGAGCTGCACCGCCACCCCGATCCGTCGGGTCTGTGGTCCCGCCTGGGGTCGAGGCGCATGTGGGAGCGTTCCACCCAGGACCAGGACTGCCTGGAGATCCGCTTCGGCCTGGGTACCACGAGCCTGCAACCGGGCATTGAGGTCCCGGATGCCGGTGCCCCGGAGGATCTGGACCCGGTGTGTGCGGTGTCGCTGCGCCACACGGTGCGTGCCGTGGGGTCGGTGCAGGGTATGCCGGTGGCGGTCCAGTTGCAGGCGTTCCGGTACCTAGGGCTCAACGGTCCCGGCGCGCATGATCTGGCCCGGGCGATCGTGGTGCAGTTGTTGTTCCACCACGGGCCCGAGACCGTCAGTGTGACCGCGCGGGGTGCAGCACCGGATGACGGTGGGTGGGACTGGTTGAAGTGGGTGCCGCATGCGCGGGAGCCGGACCATGCCGCCCACCGGGTGCTCATCGTCGATTCGGAGCTGACCAACGGCACTGAGACCTTCATCGATGATCCGCGGTGGACGTGCATCATCAACGTCGGGGCGCTGACCAGCACCGAACTGGGGCAGCGCGCGGAGCAGGAGGGTCTGCTGCTGCATGTGGATAGGGAACTGACCGTGTTCACCGCCCAGGGCGTGGAAACCCTCGGGGTACCTGACCAGGTCCCCTTCGCGGTGGCCGCCACCTTCGGACGGATGCTCACCGCCTACCGTCGGGCCAGCACCACCGAGGCCCGCACCTCCGGGGAACTGCTGCCCCTGCTGGGCATCCCGGACCACACCCACCTGCGCCCGGAGACACTGTGGACCACCCCGGCGCAGGCACGGTCGCCGCGCAGTCGCCTCACGGTGCCCCTCGGGCTGAGCGAACACGGCACCCCCATGGTGCTGGATCTGAAGGAATCCGCCCACGGCGGCATGGGCCCGCACGGTCTGTGTATTGGTGCCACGGGCAGTGGAAAATCCGAACTGCTGCGCACCCTGGTCTCCGGGCTGGTGCTCACCCATTCCCCGGCGGAGCTCAATCTGGTGCTGGTGGATTTCAAGGGCGGGGCGACCTTCCTGGGGTTCGAGACCCTGCCGCACACGTCTGCGGTGATCACCAACCTGGAGGAGGAATCCATCCTGGTCGAGCGCATGCACGATGCGATCTCCGGTGAGATGAACCGTCGCCAGGAGCACCTGCGTCGCGCCGGTGGGTTCGCCAACGTCGATGACTACAACGCCGCGGCCGCCACCCGGGATGACCTGGAACCCATGCCGGCGCTGCTCATCGTCCTGGATGAGTTCTCCGAGCTGCTCGGCCAGCACCCGGATTTCGCGGATCTGTTTGTCGCGGTGGGGCGCCTGGGCCGGTCGCTGCACATCCATCTGCTGCTGGCCAGCCAGCGTCTGGAGGAGGGCCGCCTGCGGGGCCTGGATTCCCACCTGTCCTACCGCATCGGCCTGAAGACCTTCTCCGCCACCGAATCACGCCAGGTCCTCGGCATCACCGACGCCTACCACCTGCCCAACCAGCCCGGCGCGGGGTATCTGCGCACCGCGGCTGATTCCATCACCCGCTTCCAGGCCAGTTATGTCTCCGGCCCGGTCAGCCGCCAGGTGCGACGCGCCGACACTCCACAGCAGGTGCGCCTGTTCACCGGGTGGGACGTCGCCACCGCGGAGACGGTCCTCGAGCAGGGTGAGGAGCTGCTTATCGACGCCATCATCACCGCCCCAACCACCGCCGCCGAGACACGCGGGTTGCGCGCCCACCGCATCTGGCTGCCACCACTGCCCGCCGAGATCCCCATCGGCGGGGTCGCCGAGGAGGTGGGATCCCTCATGGCGGTGATCGGCATCATCGACCGGCCCTACCACCAGCGCCAGGATCCCCTCGTGGTGGATTTCTCCCCCTCCGGTGGTTCGGGGCACCTGGTGGTGTGCGGTGGTCCGCAGACCGGCAAGTCCACCACCCTGCGCAGCATCGTGGTATCCCTGGCGGCCACCCACACCACCGGGGCGATCCGGTTCTATGTGCTGGATCTCTCCGGGACCAGCCTGTCCCACCTGGAGCGGTTGCCGCATGTCGCCGGCGTTGCCCACCGCGGTGATCCGGAGCGGGTGCGCCGGGTCATCGACGAGGTGACCGCGCTCATCGACGCCCCGGAGGGCCGCCACACCTTCCTCATCGTGGACGGCTGGCAGAGCATCACCCAGGACTTCGAGGACCTGTTTGATGCCTTCGTGGACATCGCCTCCCATGGCCTGGCCTCCCGCGTGCACCTGGTGATCAGCACGCAACGGTGGAGTTCGATGCGACCGGCGATCCGGGATCTCATCCCGGGTCGCCTGGAGCTGAAACTGGGTGAGGCGATGGATTCCGTCGTCGACCGCAAGGCGCAGCTGCGGGTCCCCGCGGCCCCGGGACGGGGACTCAACCTCCAGGGTGAGCAGATCCTCATCGCCCAGTCCACCACCCAGGACATCGCGCATGTGTGCACCCAGGCGGAGGCGACCGGGCAGGAACCCGTGCCCCGCCTCGGGGTGCTGCCGGCCGATATCCACCTGCATGAGCTGGGGCCGACGAGGGATGCGGGCATCCCGATCGCCCGGGGTGGTGCCGCCTTATCCACCCTCACCTGGGATCCGGCCACCAGCCAGCATCTCATGGCCTTCGGGTCCCAGGGGTGCGGGAAGTCCACACTCATCCGCACGATCGCCACCGGTCTGAGCGTGGTGGGACGTGACCACGCCCGGATGGTGGTGATGGATCTCAGGCGAGCGCACCTCGGTGCCCTCGATGAGACCATGGTGGCCGCCTACTGTGCGACCTCCACCGCGGCGCAGTCCACGGTGACCGACATGGTGGCCACCCTCACCGCGCGTCTGCCCGGCCCGGAGATCACCCCCGCCCAGCTGAGGGAGCGTTCGTGGTGGGCCGGCCCGGACATCTATCTGGTGATCGATGACCACGATCTGCTGCCTGCCGGGCTGTTGCAACCACTCCGGGAGCTCATGCCACATGCCCGGGATGTGGGCCTGCACGTGGTGCTCACCCGGAAATCCGGTGGGGCCTCCCGGGCGCTCTACGATCCGGTGCTCGCCGAGATCAAGGACCAGTCACCCCAGGTGCTGCTGTTCGACGCCGACCGCGAGGAGGGCACCATCCTGGGTCTGCGTCCCACCCACCAGCCACCGGGCAGGGCGCAGATGAGCATCCGGGGTACCCGGGTCGGGGTGTGTCAGGTGGCCAGGATGGGGGAGGAGTAGTCATGACCGGGATACAGGATGAGATGCCGGTGGGGACACTGAATGAACCGCTGAACGAGACCCTGACCGTGACCGTGTTGGAAACCGCCACCATCTTCGAGGGCCCCGACACCGTCTACCGCTATGACATCATGGCCACCGGCATCAAGGAGGGGTGGGCGGTGCCGGCGGTGGTGGATCAGGTCCAGCAGCTCAGCTCGGTGCACTGGCCGGATGTGGAGGTGATCATCGACGGTGATGGCCAGGTCACCGAGGTGCTCACCCGCACCTTCATCGGCAAGGGGGTGACCTCCTATCCAGCGGAGACACTCCGGGAACATCCCCTGCCCGCGGAGGAACCGGAGCCGGACCCGGTGGTCACCCGCCCGACCCGGGGCCGGACCCACCGGGATTTCTACGGCATCCGGCCGCTGCACATCACCCTGACCGTCATCTTCGTCGGTGTGGTTGCCGGTACCTGGATGCTGCTGGGTGGTGGTGACACTCCGGTCACGACCCAGGCTGCGGTTACCGGGACCACCCAGGCACCCGCACCCCCGACGACCACGGCCGGGACCGGGGTGGCGGGGGCGTCGACAAGCACGGCCCCAGCCGCCCCGGCGGTTCTGGAGGGTGAGGGTTTCCTCGTGGCCGCGCCGCACGGCTACCGGCTGGACAGCGACGACGCGGACCCCGGGATGTATGTGCTCACCGGTCGGGATCCGGATCTGCGGATCCACATCGCCCTCGATCCCCTCCACGGACTGGAACCGCACCTGGTGGCGGAGGAGATGGAGCTGGTCATCGCGCAGGACCCCACCCTGGAACGGCAACCGACCGTCGACGGGCGGATCGTCTACTCCGAGGACCCCGGTGACGGATCGAAGGTGGCCTGGACCACATGGTTCGAGGCGGACCAGCAGGTCAGCGTGGGTTGTCACACCCGCCTGGGGGCGAATGTGGTGCAGCAGGCCGCCTGCCGGACCGTGCTGGATTCCCTCCGGATCGGGTGAGTACGGGTGAGCGCGGAAAGTATTTCCCGCATGCGGGGAACCTCCGGGAGGTTTGCGCAGTCTTACTAGGGCAGGAAGGGCACACAGGCCTTTTCGGGGGACCGGCACCGATCACGGTGCCGGACTGACACACCAACTAGTTCGAGGAGGGGCGAACCCATGTCGAATCTTTTCAGGACAGAATCCGATGTCATGCTGGCCACCGCAGGCCAGGTCGATGACACCAACGACCAGGTACAAAATGAGCTGAGCCGTCTGCGCGGGGTCGTTGACTCCGTGCGGGGCAGCTGGGCAGGACAGGCGCAGGTGAGTTTCGACGGGCTGATGAACCGTTGGAATGACTCCGCCCGCCAGCTGCAGGAGGCACTTGATTCCATCTCCACCAACATCCGCGCCAACGCCCGGTCCTTCGACTCCACCGAGGCGGACAACGCCCAGGCCTTCAGCGCGGTGGGTGGCGGAGCGGGACTGGACCTCTAGACGTTATCCACAGACACGTTATATATAAGGACAAAACACATGGACATGATCCGTTATGAATTCGGTGCCATCCAGGGTGCCGCCACCGACATCAACTCCACCTCCGGTCGCATCAACTCGCTTCTCGACGGGCTGAAGCAGCAGCTCCAGCCGATGGTCGCCACCTGGGAGGGTGACAGTGCCGTGGCCTACAACGAGGCCCAGTTGAAGTGGGACAACGCAGCCGCCGAGCTCAACACCATCCTGGCCACCATCTCCCAGACCGTCTCCCAGGGCGCCGAGCGCATGAGTGACGTCAACAGGCAGGCCGCCGCCAGCTGGGGTGGATAACCCCATGCACACCTTGTTGGTCAACCCCGTATCCAGGAGGCCCATGAGCAGATGATCTGAGATGAGAACCTGCTGCCCCCGGTTTGTATCCCGTCACCTCCCAGCCCATTGATAACAAGGCTTGGACACACCCCGATCCGGGAGGTGACACCCCACCGGCCCCGCAGCAGAAGGCCACGATAGTGGTGGCCCCGCACACACCCCGGTCGCACCCCAGGCGACCGGGGTGTTGCTGTCGCGTCGGGGCGCCGGTGGTGACCGTGGGTACCGTGATGATGGAACTACCCGGGGTGTTCTCGTATCCTGGGGTGAAAATCCTTGTTAATGATGGGCGTTGATTCCTTGACTTCTGTTTCGACCACCGGCTCGACTAGCGGGTCCCCTCTACGGTGCTCCGATGTCGGCGTGGAACCCCTGCCGGGTACCGCCAAGACCGGCCAGGGGTTTGTCCTGCTGGAACACCCCGGCCCCTGGAGCCGCGATGTCCTCGACGGTGGGACTTTCACCCCGGAGCTCACCACCCGCCTGGAGGCTCACCTCAAGGCGGCGAAGATGGGCCTGCAGCTCATCCGCAAACCCGGGCGGGAAGGTCGCCAGATCGATGGGCACACCGTGTTCCTGGTGTTCAGCGACCAGGCGGTGACCGAACGCCTCGTTATCGATGATCCGGCCGGGGTCCTCGACCTGGATCTCTCCGGTCCCGGACGCAACGGGGCAGGCCTGGGCACCCAGCGCGTGGATCACCCCGTGCTGCTGATCTGCACCCACGCCAAACGGGATGCCTGCTGCGCGATCAAGGGCAGGCCCCTGGCGGCGGAGCTGGTCGCGCAGTTCCCCTCCGGTTTCGTGTGGGAGTCCTCGCACACCAAGGGACACCGTTTCGCACCCTCGATGCTGCTGATGCCGTGGAACTACTCCTTCGGCCGACTCAACGCCGAGTCCACCGCCGCGCTGCTCACCACAGCCCAGCGTGGGGAATACTTCCACCCCGGCAACCGGGGACGTGGCACCCTGGATGCCCGTGGTCAGGTCGCGGAACTGGCTGTCGCCGAGCAGCTGATCGGCAACGGGGAGACCGTCGGGTTGGGACAACTGGAGGTGGATGCGCAGCCGGGGACCGTCGTGGTCACCCACCCGGATGGCCGGATCTTCGAGGTCGAGCTGGACCAGCGCACCATCGAGGGAGTCATCTCCTCCTGCGGCGATGAACCGAAGGTGGGGAAGGGCTGGGTGGCCACCGTCGTGCGGCAGCGCCCCTGAAAACCCTGAGAACACGGAGAGACCTGAAACACCCCGTAAATCCCGTGCACCCCGGCCAGCTGCTGTGGCCGCCGGGGCCGTTTTGGTATACGGGGGCAACAAGAGTACCCTTATAACCCTGTGTGTGGAGTCGGGATGTGGCGTTTATTCAAGCGCGTACCCCAACAGCAGAGCATGATCGGGTCACCACCGGCCGCCGTCATGAGTTCTTCCGTGCATGTTCCTGGCTGGCAGTTCCTAGACAGACTTATTTAAGGAGTCATAGTGTCTACTTACCACCCGAAGAGCGGTGACATCACCCGTAAGTGGTACGTCATCGACGCCACTGACGTGGTCCTGGGTCGCCTGGCCACCCACGCCGCCGACCTGCTTCGCGGCAAGGGCAAGCCCCTGTTCGCACCCAACGTTGACTGCGGTGACCACGTCATCATCATCAACGCTGACAAGGTTGCCATCACCTCCAACAAGCGCGATCGTGAAATGCGCTACCGCCACTCCGGTTACCCGGGTGGTCTGAAGTCCATGACCCTGGGCCGTTCCCTGGAACTGCACCCGGAGCGTGTGCTCGAGGAATCCATCACCGGCATGATGCCGCACAACAAGCTGACCGCTGCATCTGTGAAGAAGCTGCACGTCTTCGCTGGTTCTGAGCACCCTTACGCTGCTCAGAAGCCGGAGACCTACGAGATCAAGAAGGTGGCCCAGTAATGTCCGAGCCTATCCAGAACGAGAACGTAGAGAGCAACGTCGCTGACGCTGCCGACATCGCTGCAGCAACCGCTGCCACCGAGGAGTTCACCAACACCATCGGTGATGCGATCTCCACCTCCACCGAGGAAGAGACCATCGAGGCTGCACCTGCAGTTCTCGACGGCCCTATCTGGACCGTTGGTCGTCGTAAGCGCGCCATCGTCCGTATCCGCGTGGTTGCCGGCTCCGGTGAGATCACCTGCAACGGCCGCACCCTCGAGGATTACTTCCCGAACAAGCTGCACCAGCAGCTGATCAAGGCTCCTCTGGTCCTGCTGGGCCGCGAGGATCAGTTCGACATCCACGCAAACCTGGGTGGCGGCGGACCTACCGGTCAGGCTGGCGCATTCCGCCTCGCCATCGCCCGCGCACTCAACGCCTACAACCCGGCTGAGCGTCCTGCCCTGAAGAAGGCCGGATTCCTCACCCGTGACGCTCGTGCAGTTGAGCGTAAGAAGGCTGGTCTGCACAAGGCACGTCGTGCCCCGCAGTACTCCAAGCGCTGATTTTTCTCCGCTTGCCTGTTCAACCCGCTTCACCGTGTTCCCACGGTGGGCGGGTTGTCCGCTTTTCAAGGGCCTGCTTGTCGACGACCCGCCATCGCCGACCGAGAAATCTGCCCCAATTGGGGCAATAACGGTTGTGGTGTCGGGCGATCAGGCGGTGGACGTGCATAATGTTAGGCATGACTCGACTTTTTGGAACCGACGGTGTTCGTGGTCTGGCGAACAAGACCCTCACCGCGCCCCTCGCACTGAAGCTCGGTGCAGCAGCGGCCCACGTTCTCACAGCAGGTACCCGCCCCCATGGTCGCCGCCCGGTGGCCATCGTGGGCCGTGACCCCCGTGTGTCCGGCGAGATGCTCGCGGCAGCCCTGGCTGCCGGCATGGCCAGCCGTGGTGTGGATGTGCTGCGTGTCGGCGTGATCCCGACCCCGGGTGTTGCCTTCCTCACCGATGACTACGGCGCCGACATGGGTGTCATGATCTCTGCATCCCACAACCCCATGCCCGACAACGGCATCAAGTTCTTCTCCGCCGGTGGACACAAGCTCCCCGACGAGGTGGAGGATGAGATCGAGCGCGTGATGAATGACCTCCCGGAGGAGGGCCCCACCGGACACGGCATCGGTCGTGTCATCGAGGAGGCGCCGGATGCCCGGGGTCGCTACCTGCAGCACCTGGCTGATGCTGTCCCCGCGGACCTCTCGGGTATCACCGTGGTGGTCGACGCCGCCAACGGTGCCGCCAGTGTGGTCGCACCGCAGGCCTATGAGGCTGCCGGGGCGAAGGTGATTGCCATCCACAACACGCCCAATGCCTACAACATCAACGAGAAGTGCGGATCCACCCACATGGACCAGATCCAGGCGGCTGTCCTGGAGCACGGCGCGGATATCGGACTGGCCCACGACGGTGACGCCGACCGCTGCCTCGCGGTGGATAGTGACGGCAACATTGTCGACGGTGATGAGATCATGGCCATCCTCGCGATCGCCATGAAGGAGAACTCCGAGCTGCGCAAGAACACCCTGGTGGCCACCGTCATGTCCAACCTGGGTCTGAAACTGGCCATGGAGAAGGCCGACATCCAGCTGCTCACCACCAAGGTGGGCGACCGTTATGTCCTGGAGGAGCTCAACGCCGGTGGGTATGCGCTCGGTGGCGAGCAGTCGGGTCACATCGTCCTGCCGGATCACGGCACCACCGGTGACGGCACCCTCACCGGTCTGTCGCTCATGGCGCGCATGGCGGAGACCGGCAAGTCGCTGTCCGAGCTGGCGGCCGCGATGACCGTGCTGCCACAGGTCCTCATCAATGTGCCGGTCGCCGACAAGTCCGCCATCATGAAAAACCCCAATGTCCAGGCTGCCGTGGAGGCTGCCGAGGAGGAACTCGGTGGAACCGGCCGTGTGCTGCTGCGTGCCTCCGGCACCGAAGAGCTCTTCCGCGTCATGGTCGAGGCCGCGGAGCAGGAGCAGGCCCGTCGTGTCGCCGGGCGTCTCGCCGCGGTGGTCGCCGAGGCCTAGCTGCCAATTCCGGTTCCCCGGGAACCATTTCACCCCCTGCGTAGTCAAACACTGGTGTACACCACAGTTGATTGCACAGGGGGATTGTCATGTCGGGATTCAACCTCAACGTCGATGGGGCGTTGAACGCCGTACGCACCATGCTGGGGGAGGCCACACACCAGCGGCAACGGCACCGTGCGGGCCCGCCGGCGTTCCCGGTGGCCGCTGCCGGCCAGGGCTTTTCGACGTGGGGTTCCCAGGTCGCGACGATGTTGGAGGAGTTGCACCGGGGCGTCGACAAGCGTCTTGATGCGGTGGAGGCCACCGCCGACGCCGCAGCCCGGGAGGTCGGGGTGTTCCGCGACGAGGATGCCGGTGTGGGCCGTGAGCTGGGGCATGTGGACGGTGAGGGTAGGTGAGCGCGTCGATCTCCTCCTATGGCAGCGCGGTGTCGCAGCTGCAGGCTGCCAGCCGGGGAACCTATGGCGGTCCGTCGATTCCGGAACGGGTGCTGAAGAAGGCCTATGACACTATCACGGGCCTGGACACCGGCCAGCTGCGGTCGGGGGGCCGCTCCGCTGCCGGCGACTCCGAGATCGGCGGTCTCCTGGGTTTGCTCAAACCCCTGGGCCGGATGTTCGGCGGTGTGGCGGGAGGCATGATCATCAGCGAACTGGTGGACCGGGTGTCGGACTGGGCGGACAACCGCAACGAGGCTGAGGAGGTGGCGGAGGCCGCCGACCGCGCCGCCGATGCCATCGACACCACCGTCCGGGAATCCGATGACGGGGTCGATGCCATCCTGGGGCAGCTCGCCGGGATCATCGCCCAGATCACCAACCACCTGTCCACCCTGGACCCGACGGAGCATCCGGAGGCGTTCATCGCCACTGTGCAGGCCGGTGCGGAGATCATCAACGATGCCGCCGCCATGGTTCTCGGTTTGTGCGAGGACCGGGACCGTGCCATCGAGAACTGTTATGGCGCACTCATTGAGCACGGCCGCAGGGTCTGTGAGGCCCCCGCACCCGGTGTGGCGCCCGCGGTCGGTGGTGCCGGAGCTGGTGGGGGAGGCGTCGGCGGCGGGGCCGGTACCGTCCCGGAATCTCCGGTGACGACACCGGGGATAACACCTGGGGCCACACCCGGGACGGCACCCGCATCGGTGGACCCACCGACCGCGGACTCCCCGGAGGCAGGCAAACCCACCGTTAAGACAGAACCCGAAGCCTGTGATCCTGAACCACGATCACAACCGTGTGATCCGGAACCGGTGCAGGACGAGAAACCCGAGGAGAAACCGGACGGGGAACAGGATGAGGATGAGGCCGGGGTGGAGACTCCTCCCGCTGAGGATGGCAACCGGGAACACACCATAAACAGTGCGATCAGTGGGATCGGCATCGGACTGCTCGTGGTGGGGGTCGGGGTTCTGGTTGATTTCCTCGGGGAGGTCGCACAGACCATGGGCATGGACGCGGCGCAGATGCCACCTGCACCGTCTCCCGACGCTACCCCGCTGGCTGCTACCCCTACGGTGGAACCAGTGCCGGCTCCGGAACCTGTTGCCGAGCCCACCCCCGAACCTACTCCGAAGCCCACCCCGGCCTCGGAGTTGCATCTGGTGGCCGAACCACCCCCCAAACCACAACCGGGCATGGTGCAGGCGGCGGCAACAGCTGCCGTCCATGACCCCACGGTGGGGGAGCCGGTGCAGGTCGAGTATCAGCAGGCAGCCACCCCGGTCGCCCCGGTTACACCACCGCCGGCAGCACCCGCGCCGGGTGGTACCCCGGGCGATGCCCCTGATGATGCTCCGGGCCGTGTCCGCAGGGTAGGCGGGTGGTAGCGGTGGAGTACGAGGTTTTCGTGGCGCAGTTTCGTGAACGGACGGCAGCCCGCATGGCGGAATTTGAAAAGGCCCTGGCCAAGGCACAGGGCGAGGTGGCTAAGTCCAGTCCGGGTGAGCCGGGCCGACAGCAGATGGCAACGTCACCACCGCAGGTCACACCGACTAGCCCGGTGGCGCGGACACCGCAACAGGCCGGGCGTGGGCGACCCCGTGGTCGCGGGCCCGTGCAGTCGATTCTGCGCCGGGCCTGACCGCCAGGTGGGGTCCCACCCTGGGGTTATTTACTGTTCAGAAACGGCAGCGGGGACTCATCCTGTGGGAAGGCCTTCTCCTCCAGGTCGATACCCCAGTAGGACGTGACCTTCTTCGCTTCTGCCTCGGGATCGGAGAAGGCCTTGTAGGAGCGTTCGCCGGCCAGCTGGTGGAGGAGGAAACCGGTGAGCAGGCCACGGGCCAGTTCCTGGCCGGCGGTCTGCGGACGCCCCACGCCGACGAGCAGTTTGAACATGGTGTCCTCGGAGAAACCCTGCTGGTTGCCGTTGTCCAGTTCGCGGTAGAGCACGTCACCACCCCACCGGGCGGCGACCTTGGCGGAATCACCGGCGTCGAACATCCCCAGCTGTGCGGTGCCGATGACCAGCCCCGGGGCCTTCACGGCGGGGGCCGCATCCACACACGACGGGGAGGTGGGGGCGGGGTAGAGGGCACCGACCGCGCGGACCGCGGTGCGGTTGGCCGAGGCCAGGACCGCGGCACCGGCACCCATGCCGTGACCGACCATGCCGAGACCGGCCGGGTTGACGGTGACCTTACCGGCACCGAGTTTCACACCGGCGAGGATCTGCAGGGCAGAATCCAGATCGGCGGCGAAACCACGGTGATCCGGGAGGAACCCGGTCTCGGTGTTGGGTGCGGCCACGGCGATACCCCAGCTGGCCAGGTGACGCAGCGTCTGGTGATAGTGCTTGATCGGTTTCATCCAGTCGTGACCAAAGGCCACGCCGGGTACACCGTTGCCCTCGGCGGGGGTATAGATCTTGCCGGGCAGACCCGCATAATCAAGGTCACCGACCATGACCCGGTGCGGTCCACGCTTGGACAGCTTTGACAGATGTTTTTTCAGATTCTCAGCCACACGGTCAAGAATAGTGGAAAGCATCACCCCGGACGGCAGGATGATCCGACCCGGGTGTGCCACCGGTATCAGGAACCCGCGACAACGGTGTCCCTTCCGTTGGAGTGACGGGGAGGTGGTGGCACAATGAGAAACCATGAATCTGCTCACCACCCGCATCGATCTGGACGCCATCGCCTACAACACCCGCCTGCTGAAGAACCGGGTGGGCGCGGCGAAACTGATGGCGGTGGTCAAGGCGGACGGGTACAACCACGGCATGGACCGGGTCGCCCCGGTCATGGCAGCCAACGGTGCGGATGCGTTCGGCGTGGCCACCATCGCCGAGGCACTGGCCATGCGCGCCACCGGCATCACCACACCGATCCTGTGCTGGATCTGGTCCCCGGAGCAGGACTGGGCCGCCGCCGTCGAGGCGGGCATCGACCTCGCGGTGATCTCCCCGCGGCACGCCCAGGTGCTTGTCGACGCACCCCCCACCTCCCGGACCATCCGCGTCAGCGTCAAGGTGGATACCGCGCTGCACCGTTCCGGCGTGGATGAGCAGGACTGGGATGCGGTGTTCACCCTGCTCCGCGACTGCGGGCCCATCGAGGTCACCGGGTTGTTCACCCACCTGTCCTGCGCCGATGAACCCGACAACCCCGAGACCGACCACCAGGCGGAGACCTTCCGCCGGGCCATCGACCGGGCCCGCGCACTGGGCCTGGAGGTGCCGGAGAACCACCTGTGTAACTCCCCGGCCACGCTCACCCGCCCGGATCTCCACATGGACATGGTCCGCCCGGGTGTGGCCCTGTACGGCCTGGAACCCATCCCGGGCCTGGACCATGGCCTGCGGCCGGCGATGACGTGGGCGGGGGCGATCACCGTCGTCAAGCCCATTAGAAAGGGTGAGGGGACCTCCTACGGGTTGACCTGGTGCGCCGAGACGGACGGGTTCGTGGCGGTGGTGCCCGCAGGTTACGCCGACGGTGTGCCCCGCGCGGCCCAGGATCACCTCCGGGTCCATATCAACGGTCATGACTACCCACAGGTGGGGCGGGTGTGCATGGATCAGTTCGTCATCTTCCTCGGTGATAATCCCCACGGCGTGGCCGCCGGTGATGAGGCAATCATCTTCGGTGGTCCCGGCATGTCCGCCACTGAGCTTGCCGACGCCCTGGGCACCATCAACTATGAGATCATCTGCCGGCCCACCGGCCGCACCGTCCGCCACTACACAGGAGAAGGCAAATGAAACCCGATTTCCCCGCATCCGGTACCCGACGCCTCGACACCGCGGCGCAGACCCAGGCCTTCGGGGAGGAACTCGGCCGGGCACTGGAGGCCGGGGACGTGGTGATCCTCGACGGCCCCCTCGGTGCCGGCAAGACCACCTTCACCCAGGGCCTGGCCCGGGGCATGCAGGTCAAGGGTCGGATCACCTCGCCGACCTTCGTCATCGCCCGGGAACATCGCTCCGAGATCGGTGGACCCACCCTCATCCACCTGGATGCCTACCGTCTGCTCGGTGAGGACCCGGAGGATGTGGATTCCGACCCGATCGGCGCGCTGGACTCCCTCGACCTGGACACCGACCTGGACACCGCCGTGGTGGTGGCGGAATGGGGTGGGGGACTGGTGGAGCAGATCACCGAGTCCTACCTGCTGATCTCCATCGACAGGGAGACCGCCGTGGCCGAGGACCCGGAGTCGGAGGCCCGCATCTTCACCTGGCAGTGGAGAAGCGGACACTAAACTGAGGCGCTGACCACGGCTTTCCTGAGGTAAGTTTCTGTATCTGTTGTTTTATGTCCGGTGCTGCGGGATCATGGAGCTAATGGAGAATGCGCCCCAGGACCCGTGACCACGGTGGAGTAGAGATCATGGGGTACCCGGAGGAATCTCTGCGGTGTAAATCCGCTGATCTTGAAGGAGTGGTCCCAACGTGCTTGATTTCCTTGCGGCAAACCCACTGATCGCCCTGGCGGTGATCCTCGCGGTGGGTCTGGCCATCGGTCGGATCTCCCTGTTCGGGGTGTCCCTCGGTGCCGCGGCGGTGTTGTTCGTGGCGCTGGCCGTATCCACCCTCAACCCGGACATCCAGATCCCGGCCTTCGTGTTCCGGCTGGGTCTGGCGATGTTCGTCTACGTCATCGGCATCTCCGCGGGCCCGGCCTTCTTCCGGGAATTCCGTTCGCGGGGATGGAAACTCACCCTCTTCATGATCGCGCTGCTGGTGTCCCTGACGGCCCTGGCCTGGGTGCTCATCCGGGCCTTCGGACTCGGTGCCGGGGCGGGTGCCGGTATGTTTGCCGGTTCGCTGACCTCCACGCCGGGTATGGCCGCGGTGGTCGCACTCATGGACCCGGCCCAGGCCGGTGAACCCGTCATCGGCTACTCCCTGGCCTACCCCGGTGCCGTGCTGGGCTCCATCCTGGTGGCGGCCGTGGGAGCGAAACTGCTCAAGGTCAACCACACCGAGGACGCCCGCGACGAAGGGCTGGTCACCGAACCCCTGGTGTGGAAGGGCGTGCGCATCGGCGACGGTATCAGCGGCACCATCGGGGACCTGCCCCGGCTGTCGGGTCAGCAGATCATCGCCACCCGCATCGTGGAGGACCCCCATGAACACCGCCTGGCAGATCCGACCCTGCCCATCCAACCCGGCATGGAACTGGTCATCAACGGCACCGCCAACGCCGTGGACCGGGCGATCGCCGCACTGGGTGGTGAATGCGACACCAAGATCGAGGACACCGAATTGGTGTACTCCCGGTTCACCGTCTCCAACCCGGACATCGTCGGACGCACCGTCGCGGAACTGGATCCGGTGGCCAACGGATTCATGATCGCGCGTATCCGCCAGGGGGACACCGAGATCGTCCCGCACCGGGACACCGTGCTCAACTACTCCGACCGCGTCCGCGTAGTCGCCGCGCCGGGACGCATGGGCGAGGTGCGACGCTTCCTCGGCGACTCCGAGAAGGCCCTGGGTGATGTCAACCTGCTGCCGTTCGCCATCGGACTATCCCTCGGCCTGCTGCTGGGTGCGATCCCCATCCCGCTGCCCGGGGACACCACCATGTACCTCGGTTTCGGTGGTGGACCCATCGTGGCCGGTCTCATCCTCGGTGCCCTCAACCGCACCGGACCCATCACCTGGCAGCTGCCCTTCCACGCCAACAGGACCATCTCCACGCTGGGGCTGGCGCTGTTCCTGGCCGGTGTGGGTACCTCCGCGGGTGCGGGTTTCCGTCAGGCACTGACCGATCCGCAATCCTTCGTCTACATGGGGGTGGGTTTTGCCATCACCGTCACCTCGGCGCTGGTGTGTGCCGTGGTGGGCATGTGGCTGCTGAAACTGAAATGGGATGAATCGATGGGCGTGGCCGCCGGTGCCACCACCAACCCGGCGATCATCTCCTACCTCAACGACCAGACCGGCACGGACCTGGCGAACCGTGGGTATGCCACGGTGTACCCCACCGCCATGATCGGCAAGATCCTGGCCTGTCAGGTGCTGTTCCTGCTGTTGTAGGAGCCGGGTCGCCCGGGAGTTGGACCGGGGCAGACCGGGGGCGGACCCGTGTCCACCCCCGCGCGTAACCTGGGTGGCATGACTGAACTGAGCACCACCCACCTCGGGGAACTGCGCCTGGACGAACTCACCCTCACCGTCCCCCTGACCGCGGACGCGGCCGATGAGCGCACCATCGACATCTTCGCCCGCATCGCCACCCGCCCGGGCGGTGAGAAACTGCCCTACCTGGTGTTCCTCCAGGGCGGGCCCGGCAATGAGGCACCCCGCCCCAGCCTGGAACCCCTCAACCCGAGCTGGTTGGAGGCAGCCCTGGACCACTACCGGGTGGTCCTGCTCGATCAGCGTGGCACCGGGTTGTCCACCCCGGTCTCCGATCGCATCCTGGAGGAGCACACCACCTCCGAGGTCGTGGAATACTTAAGCCACCTGCGTGCCGACGGCATCGTGCGGGACTGTGAGGCCGTGCGCGAGTATCTCGGTGTCAAGCAGTGGACTGTGCTCGGCCAGTCCTTCGGTGGTTTCACCACCCTGCACTACCTGTCCACCCACTCGGATTCCCTGGATAATGTGTTCATCACCGGTGGGCTCAGCGCCATCGACCGCCCGGCGGAGGATGTCTATGCCAACTGCTATGAACGCATGCGGTACAACTCCGAGCAGTACTACCGGCGGTTCCCGGAACACCGGGTGCTCATCCAGCGGCTGGTGGAACGCGCCCGGGCGGGTGAGATCATCCTGCCCACCGGGGAGGTGGTCTCCGAATCGCGTCTGCGTTCACTGGGGCATCTGCTCGGCAGCAATGAGGGCTGGCTGGAGCTCTACCACCTGCTGGAGCGCGATCCCCGCTCCAATGCCTTCCTCCATGACCTGGCAACCCTGCTGCCCTTCGGTACCCGCAACCCCCTCTACTACGTGCTGCATGAATCCTCCTACGCCGACGGTGTGGTCACCGACTGGGCAGCACAACGCGTCTACCCCGAGGCCTTCCGGGGGGATCCCACCCTGCTCACCGGTGAACACGTGTTCAGTGAGTGGGCGGACACCGTCCCGGCACTGCGCCCCTGGAAAGACGTGGCACTCGCATTGGCGCAGCATGAGTGGCCGAAACTCTATGACGCCGCCGCCCTGGAGGCCTCCGGGGCCACGGGTGCCGCAGCCGTCTATGCCAATGATGTCTTCGTCCCCCTCGACTTCTCCCTGGAGACCGCACGTCACCTGCCCGGGGTGAAGCTGTATATCACCAGCGAGCATGAACACAACGGCCTGCGAGCCAGCAACGGCCGGGTGCTCGCCCACCTCATCGATCTGGCCCACGGCCGGAAGGTACGCTGATTCCCCGTGTTAGTACTAGCCATAGACACCTCAACCCCGGACCTCATCGTCGGCATTGTCGACGCAGCCACCGGCACCACGCGGGCGCAGCGCATCATCGAGGACACCCGTGAGCACAATGAACAACTCACCCCGATGGTCAAGGCGGCGCTTGCCAACGCCGATCTGACCTTCGCCGACCTCGGAGCCGTCGTGGTCGGCTGCGGGCCGGGCCCCTTCACCGGACTGCGCGTGGGCATGGTCTCCGGGGCGGCCTTCGGTGACGCCCTCGGCATACCCGTGCACGGTGTGTGCTCACTCGATGCCATCGCCCACGGCATTGATTTCTCCGCCACACCACGCGCCCTGGTGGCCACCGACGCCCGTCGGCGTGAGATCTACTGGGCCACCTATGACAACGGCACCCGCACCGCCGGGCCGGAGGTCATCGCGCCGGGTCACCTCGAGGTACCCCATGAGGTGGATGTCATCTCCATTCCGGCACACCTGGGGGAGAAATTGCCGGAGGCACTCGGGGACGTCGACAAGCTCTCCCTGATGCCGCTGCCCGCCCACCTGGTGGCGGTCGCGGACCTGACCGCCACCCCGGAACCCCTGGTGCCGATGTACCTGCGCCGACCGGACGCGAAGGAACCGAAACCGAAACCGAGATCGACTGCCATCCCGGAGGTGGAATTATGACCGCAAACCAGTTTGAACTGCGGGAACTACACCGCGGTGACGCCGAGCGTTGCGCCGAATTGGAACGGGTGCTCTTCCCCGGGGACAACCCGTGGCCCCGCGATGTGTTCGTGGTGGAGTTCTCCCACCCCACCAACTTCTATATCGGGGCCTTCGATGATGACCACCTGGTCGCCTACGCGGGACTGGCGATGATGGGTCCTGCTGAAGATCCCGAATTCGAGATCCACACCATCGGCGTGGACCCCGACGTCCAACGCCGGGGCCTGGGACGCGTGCTCATGGATCAGCTGATGAAGGTGGCCGACAGCCACGACGGCCCGGTGTTCCTGGAGGTCCGCACCGACAACCTCCCCGCGATCCGGATGTATGAGGCCTTCGGTTTCACGATCCTGGCCACCCGCAAGAACTACTACCGTCCCTCCGGTGCGGACGCCTACACCATGCAGCGACCCCGCCTGAGCGACCGGCGTGACAGTGACGGAAGCTCGGACGGAAGTTCCGGAAACTGATGCCGGGGACTATTCTCTAAACAATGATTGTCCTGGGTATTGAGAGCTCCTGTGATGAAACCGGTGTGGGCGTGGTCGACCTGGATGAGCAGGGCAACCTGACCATCCTCGCCGACGCGGTGGCATCCTCCATGCAGGACCACGCACGTTTCGGTGGTGTCGTGCCGGAGATCGCCTCCCGCGCACACCTGGAATCCATGGTCCCGGTCATGCGTGAGGCCCTGCACCGGGCGGGCATCGGCAAACCCGATGCGGTGGCCGCCACCGTCGGTCCAGGCCTGGCGGGCGCCCTGCTCGTCGGGGCCAGCGCCGCCAAGGCCTACGCCGCCGCCTGGGATGTGCCGTTCTACGCCGTCAACCACCTCGGCGGGCATGTGGCCGTGGCCAACCTCGACGGCGAACCCCTGCCGCATTCGGTGGCACTGCTGGTCTCTGGCGGGCACACCCAGCTGCTCGAGGTGGAGGCCGTCGGACTGCCCATGAAGGAGCTCGGCTCCACCCTCGATGATGCCGCCGGTGAGGCCTATGACAAGGTCTCGCGCCTGCTGGGATTGGGGTACCCGGGCGGGCCGGTCATCGACAAGCTGGCGCGCCGGGGTAACCCGCAGGCCATTCCCTTCCCGCGTGGTCTGATGAAGAAGTCCGATTCCCGCCATGATTTCTCCTTCTCCGGCCTCAAGACCGCCGTGGCACGCTATGTCGAGGCCGCCGAGCGCGCCGGCGAGGTCATCTCCGTGGAGGATGTGTGCGCAAGCTTCCAGGAGGCCGTCTGCGATGTCCTCACCTTCAAGGCTGTGCGCGCCTGCCAGGATGTCGGGGCGAAGGTGCTGCTGCTCGGCGGTGGCGTGGCCGCGAACTCCCGTCTGCGGGAGCTCGCCCGGGAGCGTTGCGACGCTGCCGGCATCGAACTGCGTGTCCCCAGCTTCAAGCTGTGCACCGACAACGGCGTGATGATCGCCGCCCTGGCCGCCCAACGCATCCACGAAGGCGCTGGTGGATCCGCCCTGACTGTGGGAACGGACCCATCTTTGGCCGTTGAGACACCTCAGGTGTTCTGACAGCCTAGACTTAACCGGCATGAAGTCGGTGTTCACCGTTGACCAGATCCGTCGTGCCGAAAATAAACTCTTTGCAGTACAGGACCACCCCGATGAGCTGATGATGTCAGCGGCGACCGCTGTCGCCGCCGTCGCCCGCGCGATGCTCACGCATCCGGCCGGGGAGATGGCCGGGGAGTCCGTTGAGGAGGAGGACATCCTCCTGCTGGTTGGTCCCGGTGGCAACGGTGGTGACGCCCTCTACGCCGGGGCGTTCCTGGCCAGTGAGGGACACCGCGTGGATGCACTCCTGATGGGCGGCGACCGGGTCCATGAGCGCGCCCGTGAGTTCTTCACCGCCGCCGGTGGCACGATGATGACCGGCAAACCCCACCACTATGACTACGACCTGGTCATCGACGGCATCCTCGGGATCGGTGGACGCGGTGGCATCAAGGTGAACACCGCACAGTTCATGGAGCATTTCTACTCCTCGGGAACCCCGGTGCTCGCAGTGGATATCCCCTCCGGCGTTGATGCGGATACCGGTGCACTGCCGGAACCCACGCTGGTGCAGCTGGAGGGTTATGAAACAGGTTCACCGATCGCGCGTCAGAAGATCCCGACCCACATCAATGCCGATGTGACCATCACCTTCGGTGGGTTGCGCCGGGCGCATGCGGTGTCCGCGGCCTGCGGGTATGTGCTGATGTCGGATATCCGCGTCAAGGGCACCAATCAGGGTGCCGGGCTCAGCCTGGCTGAGGCACTCCAGGAGGTCCAGTTCGAGGATGCCAGCCCGACCCTCTACACCTCCCGGGCATGGCGTACGGAACTGGAGAATCCCAATGCCGCACCGGTGCCGGCCGTGCCGGGGGTGTTCCCGATCGGTTCGCAGTTCATCCTGCTCGACATGGAACCCACGCCCGAATCCGACAAGTACACCGGGGGAGTGGTCGGCATCGTGGCCGGCAGCGCGCAGTACCCGGGGGCGGCCGTGCTGGCGTGTTCCGGCGCGGTGCGTGCGACCAGTTCGATGGTCCGTTTCGTCGGTGATGAGGCCGTGCGCGGACAGGTCCTCGCGGCGCATCCCGAGGTGGTGGCCGCGCCGACCATCGGGGAGAGCGGGCGCGTACAGAGCTGGGTCTACGGCCCCGGGCGTGGCACGGGGGAGGAGCAGGTGCGGGAGCTGGCCACCCTGTTCGGGCATCCCGAGCCGGTGCTTGTCGACGCCGATGGCATCACCCTCATCGCCCGCTCACCGGAGTTGCTGGAGACCCTCCGGCACCGTGCCGGACCCACTGTCCTCACCCCCCACAAGGGGGAATTCGAACGCCTGGCGGATGCTCTGCGTGAGTCGGGTGTCCAGATCCCGTCCGCGCACACCGATCCGATCGGTGCGGCCCTGGCCGCGGCCCGTGAACTGAACTGCTGCGTGCTGCTCAAGGGGCGTGCCACGGTGGTGGCCACCTCGGATTATGCCTATGTGGTCAACGCAGGCCACTCCTGGTCCGCGACCCCCGGCTCCGGTGATGTGCTCTCCGGGCTGGTCGGTGCGCACCTGGCGCAGAGTTATGCGGAGCTGAGCCGGTTGCCGGAGTTCATCCCGGATATGCGACTGCCCGAGACAGCCGTGTATTCCATGGTAGCCCCGGCGGTGAGTATCCATGCGGTGGCGGCGATCCTGTCCGCCCGCACCGAATTCGGTTATGCGCCCACCTCGGCGTCACGCATCGCGGAGTACATCCCCGCGGCCACGGCACGGGCGAATGCGAACCGGATCATGAACTCCTAAAGGGTGGCCACCCATGTTCGCGAACAGCGAACAGCTTTAGCACCCTTAGCGGTTGAGTGCTGGCACTCGTGAGGGTAGAGTGCCAGTAGGTTGTTTGACACACAGTTGTTCACCCGCGACGACGGCTGTGCTGGAAATCCACAACCGGCACAACAACACACTCTTTTCTCATGGAAGGATTCATCGTGGCAAACGTCAACATCAAGCCGCTCGAAGACAAGATCCTGGTTCAGATCAACGAGGCTGAGACCACCACCGCCTCCGGCCTGGTCATCCCGGACTCCGCTAAGGAGAAGCCACAGGAGGCCACCGTCATTGCAGTCGGCCCGGGCCGCTTCGATGAGAAGGGCGAGCGCATCCCGCTCGACATCAAGGAAGACGACGTTGTCATCTTCTCCCGCTACGGTGGCACCGAGATCAAGTTCGACGGCGTGGAGTACCTGCTCCTGTCGGCACGTGACATTCTCGCAATCGTCGAGAAGTAGGGGGCAGGTTCATGGCAAAGCTCATTGCTTTTGACCAGGACGCCCGTGAAGGCATTCTCCGGGGCGTGGATGCCCTGGCCAACACCGTCAAGGTCACCCTGGGCCCCCGTGGCCGCAATGTGGTCCTGGACAAGGCGTTCGGTGGCCCGCTGGTCACCAACGACGGCGTCACCATCGCCCGTGACATCGATGTTGAGGATCCCTTCGAGAACCTCGGCGCCCAGCTGGTCAAGTCTGTTGCAGTCAAGACCAACGACATCGCCGGTGACGGCACCACCACCGCCACCCTGCTGGCCCAGGCGCTCATCGCCGAGGGTCTGCGCAACGTGGCAGCCGGCGCGAACCCCATCGAGCTGAACAAGGGTATCGAGGCTGCCACCCAGAAGACCCTGGATGAACTCCGTGCACGCGCCACCCCGGTGTCCGCAACGCAGGAGATCGCCAGCGTGGCGACGGTGTCCTCCCGCGATGAGGTTGTCGGCAAGATCGTCGCCGAGGCGATGGAGAAGGTCGGCAAGGACGGTGTGGTCACCGTCGAGGAGTCCCAGTCACTGGAGACCACCCTGGATATCACTGAGGGCATCTCCTTCGATAAGGGTTTCCTGTCGCCGTACTTCATCAACGACACCGACACCCAGACCGCGGTGCTGGAGAATCCTGCGATCCTCCTGGTCCGCAACAAGATCTCCTCACTGCCGGATTTCCTCCCGCTGCTGGAGAAGATCGTGGAGTCCAACCGTCCGGTCCTCATCATCGCCGAGGACATCGAGGGCGAGCCGCTCCAGACCCTGGTGGTCAACTCCATCCGCAAGACCATCAAGGCTGTCGCGGTGAAGTCCCCGTACTTCGGTGACCGTCGCAAGGCCTTCATGGATGACCTGGCTGTTGTCACCAACGCCACCGTCGTGGATCCCGAGGTCGGCATCAACCTCAGCGAGGCTGGCACCGAGGTGCTCGGAACCGCACGCCGTGTGACCGTGTCCAAGGATGAGACCATCCTGGTGGACGGTGCCGGTGACGCCGAGGCTGTGGAGGCCCGTCGTCAGCAGATCCGCCGCGAGATCGAGACCACCGATTCCACCTGGGACCGGGAGAAGGCCGAGGAGCGTCTGGCCAAGCTGTCGGGCGGTGTCGCCGTCATCAGTGTCGGTGCCGCCACCGAGACCGAGGTCAACGAGCGCAAGCTGCGCGTCGAGGACGCCATTAACGCCGCCCGTGCCGCTGCACAGGAAGGTGTGATCGCCGGTGGCGGTTCCGCCCTGGTGCAGATCGCCGAGACCCTCAAGGCCTACGCCGAGGAGTTCGAGGGGGATCAGAAGGTGGGCGTCCGCGCCCTGGCCGCTGCCCTGAGCAAGCCGGCCTACTGGATCGCCGCGAACGCCGGTCTGGACGGTTCCGTGATCGTTGCACGCATCGCGGATCTGCCCAACAACGAGGGCTTCAACGCCGCGACCCTGGAGTACGGCAACCTGGTTGACCAGGGTGTCATCGACCCCGTCAAGGTCACCCACTCCGCTGTGGTCAACGCAAGTTCCGTTGCACGCATGGTGCTCACCACCGAGGCATCCATCGTGGAAAAGCCTGCGGAGGAGACCGCTGACCATGGTCACGGTCACCACCACTAAGAGGTGACGTAGCAGAAACCGGCCGGGTGCCCACCCGGCCGGTTTTTTGTGCTTATCGACGCATCATGGCCAACGCCTTCAACCCGGCGGTCATGAGAGACGCGTAGGCCTTCCTGTTGAGCGACCGCGGCCCCCGCAGCTGCAGGTACCGCTGCTCGGAGATGTTCTGCGTCTGGGTGTATTTCAGCAGGCCCTCCTCGCCGTGGCGGGCGGACAGGCCGGAATCCTTCGCGCCACCGAGCGGGGTGTCAATATTGCCCCAGGTGGCGGAGTAGGAATCGTTGATATTCACCCCACCGGCCCGGATCAGTGGGGCGGCAGCCAGGGCGGTGTCGCGGGCGGCGAAGATCCCGGCGTTGAGGCCGTAGTCGGTGTCATTGGCGTAGACGATGGCCTCGGCCAGGTCCGCAACCGCCTCCACGTACACCACCGGCCCAAAGACCTCATTACGGTAGAGCTCCATCTCCTCGGTGACACCGGTGAGCACGGTGGGTTCATAAAAATAGGGGCCCAGGTCGGGCCGAGCCCGGCCACCGGTGAGCACCTCCGCGCCCTTGGACATGGCATCATCGACCATGCGGGTGACGGTGTCCAGCTGTTGCTTAGATGCCAGCGAGCCCATCTCCACATCCCAGTCGAACCCGGCTCCCATATGGATGGACTGCAATCGTTGGACGTAGGCCTCGACAAACCTCGGGTACATCGACCCGACGACGAAGATCCGCTCGATGGATACGCACAGCTGCCCGGAGTTGGAGATTGTGCCATGAACGGCACCATCAACAGCCTTGTCCAGGTCGGCGTCCTCGGCGATGATCAGGGGATTCTTACCGCCCAGTTCCGCGGAGAATCCGATGAGGCGCCTGCCGGCGGTCTCCCCGAGGATGCGGCCGGTGTTCGTGGACCCGGTGAACATCAGATAGTCGCACTGTCCGGCGATGGCACCGCCGACCACGGGGCCTGGTCCGGTGACGGTGTGGAAAATGGCGCGGGGCAATCCGGCGTCGTAAAGCAGACTGGTGACCAGCAGGGCGGTGAACGGGGTGCGCTCGTCGGGTTTGGACACCACCGCGTTGCCGGCCAGCAGGGCCGGGATCGCATCGGAGATCGCCAGGGTCAGGGGGTAGTTCCACGGGCTGATCTGCCCGACCACGCCCAGGGGGTAGCAGTGCTCCACGGTGGAGGACAGCGCCGGGATGGTTCCCTGACGACGCCTGGGTGTCAGCAGTTTCTCGGCGCGCGCGGCGTAGTACCGGGCGGTGGAGGCGACATCCATCACCTCATCAAACGCCGCCGCACGGTTCTTGCCGGTCTCCAGCTGCACCATGTCCATGAGCAGTTCCCGGTGCGTCAACACCAGGGAATGGAAGGTACGCACGATGGACCGCCGCGTTGCATGCGGGGTGTCCTGCCACCCGCGCTGCGCCTCCCGCGCGAGCGAGAAAGCCTTATCGACGCACGACTGACCCCCCTCGGGAATGTGCCCGATGGTGGTTGCGTCGAAGGGTGCTTCGACGGGGATGGTGGGCGTGACCTCGGAGGTGATGAGGCCACGCAGGTGTTCTTCCAGGTCCCGGGGTAGTGGCCCGGGTGTCAAACGGAGTGGATACATATGCTCCACCCTAGAGAAGCAAAAAGACCCGGTTGGAATAACCGGGTCACTACTGTTTAAACAGCCACCGGCTGTTTGCGCTCGATCTTGCGCAGGATGGTCAGGCGCTCGGATTCGGAGAGCCCTCCCCACACGCCGTAGGGCTCGGCCACCGCGAGGGCATGCCGACGGCATTCCTGGAGCACCGGGCAGGATGCGCAGATGGCCTTGGCGCGGAGCTCGCGACGCTGGCGGGCCCGGCCACGCTCGCCGTCCGGGTGGTAGAACACATCAGAGGCTTCGCCGCGGCAGGATCCCTGCAGCTGCCAATCCCAGAAGTCAGCGTTTGGTCCCGGAAGCTGGTGAGGCAATGTCATCTTCATATACTCCCTATTGAGCGAGTTCGCATTACATATGGTGGGCTGTGTACCCGAGGGGACAGTGTTGACGGCCATGATGAACACCTGGTGACCTGCGGGTGGCTGAATTGTTGCCGGGTGTTGATTTATCGGGAAACTGTCTAGTCCATACCCATGATGACCTGCACGCTTGGTCATAGGTGAATGTCGGGTGAATTCTTTTCCCCTGCAAATAAACCCTGCGTAAACCGGGTTTTTCGGGGGCATTTCACTGTGATGATGCCCACCGGTTAGGCTGAGGTCCCCCACATAGCACCCATGAACCGGGTGCCGTGTTGTTAGGATAGGTGGATAGCCGGGCGCTTGCTGCTGCCCGGATCAGGTGCATTCCTGCAGGCCAAGTGTGTTGAGGAAATGTGTGGACCGTTCAAGAAGGCAGGAAGGTGCGTGACGGTGGTTGATTCCGAGCGTGAGCTCGCGGACCTGGTTCCCCAGGCAACGGCCGGTGATCGCCGGGCGCTCCAGCGCATCATGGAAATCATCCACCCGGTGGTGCTGCGCTACGCACGTGCACGCATCGGTGGTGGCCGCCAACCCACCCCGGAGGATGTTGCCCAGGAGATCTGCCTCGCGGTGGCCACATCCATCCATAATTTCGTTGACCAGGGCCGTCCCTTCATGGCCTTCGTCTACGGCATCGCCTCCAACAAGGTCGCTGATGCCCACCGCGCCATGGCCAGGGACAAATCCACCCCCACGGAGGAGATCCCCGACACCGAACCGGATTCCAACACCCCGGAGGAATTCGCACTGGTAGCGGACGGAAGTAACAGAGTGAGGGAACTTCTCGATCTACTCAGTGAGAAGGCGCGCGACATTCTAATTCTTAGAGTGATGGTGGGTCTATCCGCAGAAGAAACTGCAGAGATGGTGGACAGCACCCCCGGTGCTGTGCGGGTGGCCCAGCACAGGGCGCTCACGACACTTCGAAGCGCACTCGAGCAGCAGGAGAATAAGTAATGACCCAACGTCCCAGTGGTGGTGATCCGGATCGTCAGGACATGGTCAATGCACAGCTGAAAGAGCTGTTCAATGACGATGAATTCCTCACCGGTCTGTCCCGCGGCGTTGACCCCTCCGATGGTGATGACGCCCTGGCAGGCCTCCTCCTCGGCATGAGGGAGGAGGTCAGCGCAGACATGCCGGCGGTGCCGGATCTGTCCGTGCTGCTTCCCGATGCCGGTGGCAACGGTGATGACACCGATCCGGGCACCACAGAATTCGCGCCGATCACCGTGCCCGCGGGCGGTTCCGCCGAGGCTGATGCTGCCGCAGAGGAGCCCACTGGCGCTGGCGTGATCCCACTGGGTTCACGCAGGTCCAGGCGTGCCCGTCGTGAAGCTGGCGCAGGGGCCGGTGGACGCAGGTCGCATCCGTTCCTGCACGGGCTGGTCGGTGCTGCGGCAGCGACCCTGGTCATCGCCGGTGGTGGCACCGCCATCTACAGCGCCGATGCGGATTCACCCCTCTACGGATTGAGCACCACCCTGTTCGGCAAGAGCGACAACGCCCGTGTGGTGGAGCTCGCGTCCACCCTGGAGGAGGTGGACAGCCGCACCGCCAGCGGTGATGTCGAGGGTGCCCGTGAACTGCTGGAGCAGGCCAGGTCCATGCTCGCCGAGATGGATGAGCGTCAGCGCAACTCCGCTCCCCGTGGCGCCAATGTCCCGGCACCGGTCCCTGTGACCGAGACGGCAACGGCCACGACAACCGCGACGGTCACCGAGACGAACGCACCTGCGGAACCGGCGCCGGCACCTGCGCCGGAGACCGTCACGGAAACCGCCACCCGGACCCAGACCCAGACGGTTGTGTCCACCGTGGTTCAGGCACCGGCCTGGACGCCACAGCCGACCCAGACCTTCCAGCCCCCGGCACCTCCGGTGGAGCCGGTTCCACCGACCGGTGACGGTGATGGTCCGGGAAACAGTGGTGGAAACGCCAACCCCAACGCCGGGGCAAACGCCGGCGGGGGACAGGTCGCCCCACCGCAGATCATCGGCGAATAACAAAAAGAGCTGTTGCCCGCACACCTCCCGATCAGGGGGTGTGCGGGCAACAGCCTTTTTCTGTGTTGGGCTAGCGAGATTCCAGGCCGTCGAGATAGCCCAGGCAGTAATCCCACGGCACGTAGGCCTCAACATTGGGCTGCACACTGGGTTCATGAACCGGACTCAGTTCACCGGCGAGGGTGGCGCGCATGTTGGCTGCCATGATGTCCCAGTCGTAGTAGTGGAATTCCTCGCAGTCCTCGCACATGAAGAAGATCCCCTCGATGCCACGGGGCTGCAGCACCTTCTTGAATTCCTCCACCAGCTTGAGATCCTGCTGCACATGGATGCGCTCCTCCGGTGACAACGGCTCCATGTGATCGGCATCGTCGCTCAGGAAGGATGCCGGGTCGTTGGGATCGTCGGCAAACGGGTCGCGGGGCATCATCGCATCAAAGTTCACACAGGTAACCCTATTGCCCCCGGGGCGAAATGGGCAACCAGGTGCCCCGCTCCCGGGGGTTGACGGGTCGGGTGGGGAACCTACCAAGTTATCTGAAATGAGGTTTTGGCATTAAGGTTTAGATAATTGTGGACACCAAATGAGGAGGAATTGTCGCAAAATGACCACCCAGAGCCGAGTTTCCACCGGCGGAGACGATCCGAACAAGGTAGCACTCGTCGGACTGACCTTCGATGATGTACTTCTTCTGCCCGACGCATCCGATATCGTGCCGTCCGATGTTGACACCTCCACCCAGGTCACCCGCAACATCCGACTGAGCGCCCCGATTATTTCCGCCGCAATGGACACCGTCACCGAGGCCCGCATGGCGATCGCCATGGCACGCCAGGGTGGCCTCGGTGTGCTCCACCGCAACCTCTCCACCGAGGAGCAGGCTGAAAACGTCGAACTGGTCAAGCGTTCCGAGTCGGGCATGGTTACCGACCCGGTCACCTGCACCCCCGACATGACCATCGAAGAGGTGGACAACCTCTGCGCCCGTTTCCGTATCTCCGGCCTTCCCGTGGTGGACAAGGACGGCACCCTGCTGGGTCTGTGCACCAACCGCGACATGCGTTTCGAGTCTGACCCCAACCGCCTGGTCACCGATGTCATGACCCCGATGCCGCTGATCGTGGCCGAGGAGGGCGTGGCCAAGGAGGACGCACTGAAGCTGCTGTCCACCCACAAGGTGGAGAAGCTGCCCATCGTGGACAAGGACAACAAGCTTGTCGGTCTGATCACCGTCAAGGACTTCGTCAAGACCGAGCAGTACCCGAACTCCTCCAAGGATGCCTCCGGACGTCTGCTCGTCGCCGCGGGCATCGGTACCGGTGACGAGTCCTACCAGCGTGCCGGCGCCCTCGTGGATGCCGGTGTGGACGTCCTCGTCGTCGACTCCGCCCACGCCCACTCCCGTGGCGTGCTGGAGATGGTTTCCCGCGTGAAGAAGGACTTCCCCGGCGTGGAGATCATCGGTGGCAACCTGGCCACCCGTGAGGCTGCCAAGGCCATGATCGAGGCCGGTGCGGACGCCATCAAGGTCGGTATCGGCCCGGGCTCCATCTGCACCACCCGCGTGGTCGCCGGTGTCGGTGCACCGCAGATCACCGCCATCATGGAAGCCGCCGTGCCTGCCCGCGAGGCCGGTATCCCCATCATCGCCGACGGTGGCATGCAGTTCTCCGGTGACATCGCCAAGGCACTCGCCGCCGGTGCCAGCTCCGTCATGCTCGGCTCCATGCTCGCCGGCACCGCCGAGGCCCCCGGTGACACCATCACCATCAATGGCAAGCAGTACAAGCGTTACCGCGGCATGGGCTCCATGGGTGCCATGCAGGGCCGTGGCCTGTCCGGTGAGAAGCGCTCCTACTCCAAGGACCGCTACTTCCAGGCTGATGTCCGCAGCGAGGAGAAGCTGGTGCCCGAGGGCATCGAGGGTCGCGTGCCGTTCCGTGGCTCCATCGAGAGCATCATCCACCAGCAGGTCGGTGGCCTGCGCGCAGCCATGGGCTACACCGGTTCCGCGACCATCGCCGATCTGCAGCGAGCACGCTTCGTCCAGATCACCAGCGCGGGTCTGAAGGAATCCCACCCGCACCACATCCAGCAGACCGTTGAGGCACCGAACTACCACTAATCGCCTCGGGCGCTGTCAGGCGTCGTAAAGCACTGCAGGGATCCGGCAGCCCGCCACCGCAACGGTGGCGGGCTGCTTACGTATCTGTCCGGGTGCTCGGGTAATGTCCTTGGGGTATACGAACTTCAAGGGAGGCCTGTCACAGATGCGTGACTACGTAGAAATCGGCATCGGCCGCGAGGCACGACGCACTTACAGCCTGGACGATATCGCTGTTGTCGCCAGCCGCCGCACCCGTTCTTCCAAGGACGTCGACACCAACTGGCACATCGATGCCTACAAGTTTGAGCTGCCGTTCATGAACCACCCGACCGATGCGCTCGCCAGCCCCGAGTTCGTCATCGAGATGGGCCGGCAGGGCGGACTCGGTGTCATCAACGCCGAGGGACTCTGGGGACGTCACGCCGACCTGGACGCCGCTATCGCGACCGTCCTGTCCGCCTATGAAGGCGACGGGGGCCGCGAAGGCGCACTCGAGATCATCGGTGGTGGCGACCAAGCCGCCGCCACGCGTGCACTGCAGGCACTGCACGCCGCACCACTGGACCCCGACCTGCTCGCAGAACGCATCGGACAGGTCCGCGACTCCGGTGAGATCGTCGCCGTGCGGGTCTCCCCGCAGAACGCCCGCGAACTGGCACCCGTGGTGGCCAAGGCCGGTGCCGACCTGCTGGTGATCCAGGGCACCCTCATCTCCGCCGAACACGTCAACACCGGCGGTGAACCCCTGAACCTCAAGGAGTTCATCGGTTCCATCGAACTACCCGTCATCGCCGGTGGCGTCTACGACTACACCACCGCGCTGCACATGATGCGCACCGGTGCCGTGGGCATCATCGTCGGCGGCGGGGAGAACACCAACGACCTGGCACTCGGCATGGAGGTCCCCATGGCCACCGCCATCGCCGATGTGGCCGCCGCCCGCCGCGACTACCTCGACGAAACCGGGGGCCGCTACGTGCACATCATCGCCGACGGTGAGATCGACAACTCCGGTGACGTGGTCAAGGCCATCGCCTGCGGCGCCGACGCGGTTGTGCTCGGATCCCCACTCGCGCGTGCCAAGGAAGCCGCAGGCAAGGGCTACTTCTGGCCAGCCGTCGCCGCACACCCACGCTTCCCACGGGGCCTGGTCACCGACTCCGGCTACCTCACCGACGAGGTTCCCTCCCTGGAGCAGATTCTCAACGGCCCATCCACCCTGCCATGGGGTGTGGAGAACTTCAGCGGCGGTCTCAAGCGCGCCATGGCCAAGTGCGGCTTCACCGACCTGAAGAGCTTCCAGAAGGTGCCACTGCACTTCAACGGGTAGGTTGTGGGGCCTGGTTCCTTCACCCGCATCAACCACCACGACCACCACGACATCGCATCACCGGCATCAGTGCGCTGAACCACGACATCAGTGCCGATGTCGGTGATGCGATGTTGTGTTTTCGGGGTGGGGCATACTTAACCCCGAGATCCTGTTCCCAGAAACCACTGTGCTTAACCCAGAGATCACTGGTGCTTTCTGGAGAGAGGATCTCTGGGTTTCGTGACTGAATTCCAATACCTGACCGATTGGCAATCGAGAACCTGTCGACGCTCCGTCCAGGGCCGCCTGTGGTGCGGGCCGAAGGAAGGGGTGCGATAGGTTCCTTGGCATATTGGGACACCACCCTGTGGTCGGGCCAAATCGACCACCGGGGATGTCACCGGTGAAGTGTGTGTCGTCTGGAAGCTGGGGGCCGTAACGGCGCAAGCAGCGGGAATGCAATTCCCGACAGCGTCGCCCCTGTCACTCTCGGACACATGCCGCAAGGTTCATGTAGCCTAACTCCCATCGCGACCGTTTTGTGATTCAAGGCACAAAAAGTACCAAGGGAGTCTTCATGACCACAGCTTCGCCCGACATTAACACCATGGCCACCGAGTGGCTGAACGCACTTGCCACTGCCACGACCTCCGGAGACCCGGATGCCGTGGCAGACCTCTTTGAGGAAGACGGATACTGGCGTGACCTTCTTTCCTTCACTTGGAACCTCACCACCGCGGAGGGGTCCACGCAGATCCGCCAGATGATCACCGCCACCCATCCCCGATGCGCGATCTCCAACGTGGAGGTGCAGGAGGTTATCGAGGAATCCCCGGGGGTCCTCCGCGTACAGTTCACCTTCGATACCGCAGAATTCCATTCACGGGGCATCGCCCGGCTGCGGGACGGGAAATGCTGGACCCTGTTGACTTCCGCCAGGGAATTGAAGGAACACCCGGAGCCAGCTGGACGCAGGCGCCCGCAGGGTGCGGAGCACGGAGTGCATCCCGACCGGAAGAACTGGCACGATCAGCGGACCGAACGCAGAGCCACCCTGGGCAAGTCGGAACAACCCTATACCCTCATCATCGGTGGTGGACAGGGTGGCATCGCTCTGGCAGCCCGCTTGAAGAGACTTGGTGTACCCACCATTGTGGTGGACAAACATGACCGACCGGGGGACCAGTGGCGATCCCGGTACTACTCCCTCTGCCTACATGATCCGGTCTGGTATGACCACCTGCCCTATCTCCCGTTCCCGGATGACTGGCCGGTGTTCACTCCGAAGGACAAGATGGGGGACTGGTTGGAGCATTATGTGGGGATCATGGACCTGGATTTCTGGCCCCGTACAGAGTGCATCTCAGCGGAGTTCAATGAGGACACCGGCACCTGGACCGTCCAAGTCAACCGCGACGGTGAAGAACTTGAACTCCACCCGACCCAACTGGTGCTGGCGACAGGCATGTCCGGTGTGCCCAACAAGCCGCACCTCCCAGGCCAGGAGAATTTCAAGGGCGAGATCCGACACTCATCCGAACATCCAGGAGGGCCAGGGGATTCGGGCAAGAATGTGGTGATCCTGGGTGCCAACAACTCAGCCCATGACATCGCCGCTGATCTCCACGAAAACGGCGCGCACCCGATCATGATCCAGCGTTCCTCAACCCACATTGTGCGTTCGGAGTCACTCATGCGGGAAGTGTTCGGGCCTCTGTATTCAGAGGAGGCGCTGGAGGCTGGTATCGACACGGACACCGCTGATCTGCTCTTCGCCTCCTGGCCGTACGCGATCCTGCCCGATGTGCAACGCCCCGCCTTCGACAAGATCCGTGAGGACGACGCCGAGTTCTACTCCAAACTGGAGAAGGCCGGTTTCCTCCTGGATTTCGGGGATGATGATTCCGGGCTCTTCCTCAAGTACCTGCGCCGTGGTTCCGGCTATTACATTGATGTCGGCGCCTCGGATCTGGTGGCGGATGGCAGCATCCCGGTCCGTTCCGAGGTAAGCATCGACCATGTCTCCGAGGATTCCGTGGTGCTCACCGATGGCACGGAACTGCCAGCCGATGTCATCGTCCTGGCCACCGGTTACGGTTCCATGAACGGCTGGGCCGCAGAGTTGATCAGCCAGGAAGTTGCCGACCGGGTGGGACGTGTCTGGGGTCTGGGATCAGATACCACCAAGGATCCTGGCCCATGGGAGGGGGAGCTGCGCAATATGTGGAAACCCACCCAGGTGGACAATCTCTGGTTCCACGGCGGCAACCTGCACCAGTCGCGCCATTATTCCCGGTACCTCGCGCTCCAGCTCAAGGCACGTTATGAGGGGATAGACACCCCCGTGTACGGACTCGCCCCGGTGCATCATGCGAGTTGAGTGAACCTGCCGGCCTGAGGCTGGCATGTGATTCCCCGGCGGGTAGCGTCGTATTTCCCTCGGTGAATCAACAACCACGACATCGCATCATAGGCATCAATGCGCTGAACCACGACATCAGTGCCGATGTAGGTGATGCGATGTCGTGTTTTTGGGGTGGGGCATACTTAACCCAGAGATCCTGTTCCCAGAAAGCACTGTGCTTAACCCAGAGATCGCTGGCGCTTTCTGGAGACAGGATCTCTGGGTTAGCCATGCGCATGCGCTACCCGGCGGATTACCCGTGGTGGTTACCCGGATGCTGCTGGTAGTCTCATCACCGGACTCGGGGAGCATCGGTGATGGGACGGCATGGGGATCAGACAGCGAAAGCGTATTAACAGCATCGGCATGGTCACGGCGACCATCCGGGCGGCGCTGGTGATGGTGGTCGCGCTGACCATGGTTTCCATCATGGGTTTCACCGCCTTTATGTTCTGGACGGTTTACCCGCCCAATGAGCGGTCGGAGAATGCCGATGTGGTGGTGGTCATCGCTGGCGCTTCCGATGGGCGTCATGAACTGGGTGCGGAGATCGCACTGAAATACGGGATCAAGAATTTCGTGGTGTCCAACCCCGCGGGCGCCAAGGACAAGGTTGGTTACAGCCACTGCGCCGGGGATGACCGCCCCGAGGGGACCAGGACCTGGTGCATGGATCCTTACCCGGTGATCACCTCCGGTGAGGCCCGGACTTTCAGCGAGCTGGCGAAGGAGCAGAACTGGGAATCGGCGATCATGGTGACCAGCCGGCCGCACTCCAGGAGGGTCAAGTACTTCTTTGAGCGGTGCACGGAACTGTCGGAGGTCAAGGTGGCCAATGTGCGCACCATCAAGGAGAACATCATCATCTACCAGGTCTTCCATGAGCTGGCGGGATTCATCAAGTTCTGGTTGACCGACCCCTGCTGACCAGCCCCGGCTAGCCACCGGCAGCCCCGGCCAGTCCCAGACCCGCCCCGACAGTCCCCCGCAGCTCCTCATCATGCCCTGCCAACCCCCTCATTCCCGGTGCTCAAGCCCGGAAAATAACATCTGCAGGTGTGTCTAGTAGAGTGATGTTCTGTGAGCCTTACACCTAATCATCGCCCAGTACTCGTTGTCGACTACGGTGCACAGTACGCGCAGCTGATCGCACGACGAGTGCGTGAGGCTGGCATTTACTCCGAAGTCATCCCGCACACCGCTACCCCGCAGGAGATTCAGGAAAAGAACCCTGTTGCGCTGGTGTTGTCCGGTGGACCGTCGTCTGTGTATGCAGAGGACGCGCCGGGTATCGATCCGGACATCCTGAAGTTGGAGCTGCCGGTGTTCGGTATCTGCTACGGCTTCCAGGCTATGACCCACGCGCTGGGTGGCAAGGTCGCCGCCACCGGCAAGCGTGAGTATGGCCGTACTGATCTTGAGGTCAAGGGTGGTGTTCTGCACGACGGCCTGGAGCTGTCCCACAAGGTGTGGATGAGCCATGGCGATGCCGTGTCCGAGGCCCCTGAGGGTTTCACCGTCACCGCATCCTCCGAGGCGGCGCCAGTGGCGGCCTTTGAGAACGTTGAGGCGAAGATGGCTGGTGTCCAGTACCACCCCGAGGTGCTGCACTCCCCGCATGGTCAACAGGTTCTCACCCGTTTCCTCACCGAGATCGCTGGTCTGGAGCAGAACTGGACTGCGGCCAACATTGCGGAGGAACTCGTCGAGAAGATCCGTGAGCAGGTCGGCCCTGAGGGTCGTGCCATCTGTGGTCTGTCCGGTGGTGTGGATTCCGCCGTCGCCGCAGCCCTGGTGCAGCGTGCCATCGGTGACCGCCTGACATGTGTTTTTGTGGATCATGGTCTGCTGCGTGCCGGCGAGCGTGAGCAGGTGGAGAAGGATTTTGTGGCTGCCACCGGTGCGAAGCTGGTCACCGTCGATGAGCGCAAGGCGTTTCTGGATAAGCTGGCCGGTGTCACCGAGCCGGAGGCCAAGCGCAAGGCGATTGGCGCGGAGTTCATCCGTTCCTTCGAGCGCGCTGTCGCTGGTGTTTTGGAGGATTCTCCGGAGGGGTCCACCGTGGACTTCCTGGTTCAGGGCACCCTCTACCCGGATGTGGTGGAGTCCGGTGGCGGTTCCGGTACCGCCAACATCAAGAGCCACCACAATGTGGGCGGTCTGCCTGATGATGTCGAGTTCGAGCTCGTTGAGCCTCTGCGCCTGCTGTTCAAGGATGAGGTCCGTGCGGTTGGTCGCGAGCTCGGCCTGCCGGAGGTCATCGTTGCCCGTCAGCCGTTCCCGGGGCCGGGTCTGGGCATCCGCATCATCGGTGAGGTCACCGAGGAGCGCCTGGAGACCCTCCGCCACGCCGATCTGATCGCCCGCACCGAGCTCACCGCAGCCGGCCTGGACGGCATCATCTGGCAGTGCCCGGTGGTCCTGCTTGCGGATGTCCGCTCTGTCGGCGTCCAGGGTGACGGCCGCACCTACGGTCACCCCATCGTGCTGCGCCCGGTGTCCTCCGAGGACGCCATGACCGCCGACTGGACCCGCCTGCCGTATGAGGTCCTGGAGCGTATCTCCACCCGCATCACCAATGAGGTTGCCGACGTCAACCGCGTTGTGCTCGATGTAACCTCGAAGCCACCAGGAACCATCGAGTGGGAGTAAATCCCCACTTGTCCGCAAAGGCGGCGCATAACTTCGACGGTTGTGCGTCGCCTTCGGCGTTTCCGGTGCTCGCCCTCCTTGCTTGACGACGCCCAGGCTCCCCCCACGTAGGGTGGTACGCATCAGTTACAGCTAACCGATTGAGGAGAAACGACCATGGGCGACCTGAACAACGTATTCGGTACCTCCGACGAGGCCACCGCACTGTTGAAACACCTGCAGCAGCGGTCGGGGGAGACCATTGATGTCACCGATGTGTTCACCGAGCTTGGGCTGGACGAACTGTCCGGAAACTACACCGACACCCAGCTGGATGGGTACGGCGATGCTTTCATGGTTGTCGCAGCCCTGGCCACCCTGATCGTGGAGAAGGGGGAGGTGACCCTGCATGTGGACGCCAAGGAGAAAACCCAGATCAGCACAGCACTGAAGTACTTCGCACTGTCCCCTGAGGAACACGCTGTGTCGGAGCGTTTCGATGAGGATGATCTGTATGAGGTGGCTGATCTCGCCGAGGAGCTGCGCGGGCAGCTGGATTAGGACAAAACAACAGTGTCCCGGTGGGAACCGTGAGGTTCCCACCGGGACACTGTTGTTTTCAGCTCACCGATCCCGGGGGATCAGTGGGCCTGGGGTCTAACTAGCTGGAACCGATGCTGGAGCCAGCGCTGGATCCGGGGCCATCCGTGCTGCACAGGAGGGGGGAGGAGACCAGTGCCAGGGCAGCGGTGGCGAACAGTGCGTTGGACACCATCTGGTGGTTGACCGCGTTGGCTGCGTCATTCAGACCACGGTTGATGGTCTGAACCCATGCCGGCTGGTGCGCACCGGAGGTGGCTGCGTTCAGCTGGCGCATCTGCTGCTCAATTGCGGAGCCCATGGACTTGAGCAGTGGCTCAAGTGCCGGGCCCGCGATGGCGGAGACAGCACCCAGGGCGGCGAGCAGTCCGACCAGGCCAGCAGCCGGGGAATTCAGGCACTGCTGCAGGAACGCGGAGGAACCGTTGTCCACGTCGCCGTTGCCATTGCCATTGCCGTTGTCGGAGGAACCATTGCTGGATCCGTTGCCCGACCCGTTGCCGTTGTCGTTGTCGGAGGAACCATTGCTGGATCCGTTACCCGAACCATTGTCACTGCTTCCGTTACCGGAGCCGTCGCGCTCAGTGATGGTGATGGTGAAGGTCTCGGTCACGGTGCGACCATCATTGACCGCAGTAACGGTGACGAGTGAGGTGCCAACTTCGGTTGGGGTGCCGGTGATCTCACCGGTGTCCTCGTTGTAGGTCAAGCCGTCTGGCAACCCCACAACGGTGACCTCAGCGGTATCAGGGGTGACATCCACATCGATCGGGGTGATGGGCTGGTCGACAATCCCGGTCTGATCATCGATGTTGCCGATGGTCGGAGCGATGACACCTGGCTCCTCATTGGGATCAATGACGGTCACGGTGAACCGTTCGCGGGCAGTTCCCGCGTCATTGGTGGCGGTGACGGTGATGTTGAAGGTTCCTGCACCGGTGGGGGTTCCGGTGATCGTGCGGGTGGTGCTGTTGTAGCTCACGCCAGCTGGCAGACCCGCGACGGCGACGGTAGCGTTAGCCGGGGTGACCACTGGGGTAACCGGGGTGATGGCATCACCCAGGGTGACGGTCTGATCTGCAATCGGTCCCACAGTGGGGGCCCCTACTGTATTCCAGGCAGCATCTGCATCCACGGTTGCGCGGGCCAGAGGAAGATCCACCGCACCGTTCAGGACACGGATGTGGAGTCCGGTGACGGTGAATTCTTCATCTGGGTTGGTGATGGCACCGGTGGAGGAATTCGGGCGTGCAGAGTTGGTGTTGGTTGCGCTCGCCACGAGTGGGTTTGGCTGTGCATTGAGGGTCAGCGACAGAATCTCTCGATTGCGGAGAATCGTGCTGAGGTTGCCAGTCAGCGGGGCTGCGACATCAGCAAGGACATCCTGGAGGAGAGTGTCGATCACACCATTGGCGGCTTCGTTAAGAGCGCCTTTCAGGGTATCTCCTACGGTACCCAAGAGATTCTGGAGAGTCTGGTTGACACCCGGGAGGGTGAGACCGATTAGACGGATATTCGCGACATCCTCCCCGTCGAGAATCTGGTTCAGGGTGCCGTCGATGTTTATAGCTGCAACTTCAGTTGCGAGGGCACCAAGACCTGTTTCAACACTGATGTCGACCGTGACTGCGGTCTCCAGCAGTCCGTTCAGAACCGCAGTTCTAACCCGTTCGACCAGATCAGTGAGGACGGCATTGAGCTCAGTGGAGATCTGAGCAACTGCTGCCTCGGTGAGCAGGTCAGTATTGGGATCAACAGCGGAGGTGCCACCAAGTGCTTCCAGATCGATGGTGACCTCACCGGTTGCGAGGTTGACGGTCACTGCCCCGCTGCTGGAGATGAGTGGCTCCGCCAGGAGGAGATCCAGAGTTTCCTGAATATTGGAATCAAGGGTTACAACGGGCGTATTGATATCGACGATTCCCAGAGATGCACCTCGAATGAGTGCGAAAACTGGCTCCAGATCAGTAAGGAGCTCGTTAAGCAGACCGGTATTACCGCCGAGTCCAGTAACCAGACGGTCAACCTGCATGCCCACACCGGGGGCGGCAGAATCCTCGCTGATGAGGAGATCAGTGACGCTTGCCACCAGCGGGCTGTCGAGAACCAGATCCGCATTGGCCAGGGCGTACTCAGAAGTGACCTGATCGCCATTGCGTTCCGCGCTGGCACTGACAGCTCCGACGCGGAGGGACAGCTCGTCGATGATTCCATCGGTGAGCTGCGGTGCCAGGATATCCGACAGATCCAGGACGGTTTCTACGCCACCGGGTCCGGAGGTAGCGCTGAGGTCAATGGAACCGTCGTCGGTAAGCACACCTGCGGCGGCGTAGGCCTGGTTACCTGCTGGGGTGGACGCGGTGGCCCCCAGGACGCCTGCAGGACCCTGGATGTTAAGAAGATCGGTGAGGGGGATGCTGACACCGCTAATGGTGACATCGATGCCCTCAAGGAGAGTCAGATCGACATTGGCGTCGTTGCTCTGGTTTCCGGGGTACTGCGCCTCAGCACGGATGGCTTCCAGGACTGTCAAGAAGGCCTCCCGGTCCGCGGGGTCCACTGAGTCGGTGAACAGGGATAGGTCAATGACCTGCCCTTCAGCGGTGGCGAATGGGGCTTCCTGGGCCTGCGCTACAGCTGTAACAGGGAGTAGGGGGTGTGCCGGGACGGCGACGAGGGTGCCCGCGACCAGTGCGGTGCTCGTGATGGCGGCGATGCCGATCCGCATGCTCCGGCTGATGGCCAGAGCGGATGTCCTGATTTTCAAGGGTCCTCCAGATTTGAGAGTGTTACCTGATTATTTATTGAGCCCGTTCACAGCAAATTGCTTAAAAGAGATGCAAATCACTGTGTGCACTCAGTAACCCTCACCCTAATCACAGGTTCCTCTTCATTCCATGGAATGCGAAAAGTATTATTTACCTATAGAGGCCTAGATATTAGTCAGTTTTGCATGATTCTCCGATTGAATTGCCAGCTGATAACGATTTTTTAGCGATCGGTGGAGGTGGGAGGAGGGGTTCTTCGCCTCGCTGGAGGGGCTGTAATTCACTGAACAAAAGCACACCCATTAGGGGGCCTCCACCCCCCATGGGGGTGGTTATGCAGGAAGGATCGGTCGTTTCGTTATGGGGCGGTGATGGATTCTCAATGTCCGTGGTGTAGTCCGAGTCGAGTAAAAACTGTACAATCTCGGGCATTGAGAAACCTCCCACAGCTTCCACCGAATCGGGGCGGTGCAGCTGGGGAGGAGCTGGGGGAAAGCTGAAAAAGGAGCCGTCGTTACTCCGCGTATTGGACCTTCACATCTCCGATGCCGGAGTTGACGTGGATGTTCAGGGCTCCTGCGTCCTGGTCGGCATTGGCGTTGAGGTCGGGGACGTCGCAACGCGTGGTGCCGATGCCCGCCATGCAGGTGAGGTTCACGGGGATTTCCTCGGGGAGGATGACGGTGATTTCACCGACACCGGAGGAGATCTGGACGCTGCGGTCCTCGTCGACCGGGGTCAGGGCGGTGAGGTCGAGTTCCATCTCGCCCACACCGGAGGTGTAGGAATCCTGGAGATTGCCATTGGTGGGGGTCAGCATCACGTCACCGATGGCGGTGGTGTCCTCGAGTTCGCTGTAGGCCTCGTCGATAATCGTTCCCAGTGTCACCGTCGACACCACGCCACCGATCACCAGAATGCCGAGCACCCACGGCCAGACCCGCTTCTTTTTCTTCTCCGGCGGAGGTGAGGGGACATGCTGGATATCCCAGGTGTTGTGGGTTGGCGCCAGTGGATCCCATGCTGGGACCTCATCGCGGAACTGCTGGGCGAAGGGGGCGCTGTAACCCTGGACGGGTTGCATCTCACTCAGGTCGGGTTGGGGCTGTGGGTAGAGGTTCGGATCGAAGTTGGTGTTGGGAGTGGTCATCGTGGGGTCCTGTATTGAGTAGTAGCCGGTGGCGAGTAGCCCGCGGGGTGGCAGGGGCTGCCGTCTGTGCAGGCCCCACCACATCGCCCCCAGCAGTGCGTAGGTGATCAGGGAGGCCGAACCGAACAGCTGCACCGTCCCCGAGGTGAACATTCCGGAGAAGAGCACAAAGAAGATGGCTAACCACCAGCCGTGTGTCCGGTCCTGGGGATGCCCCGGTGTCCAGATCGCCTCAAGTGGGGAAACCGGGACGGAATAGCGGGGCATGAGCAGCCAGGCCAGCAGATAGGCGGACACACCGGCACCGAGGAAACCGAACACCACGAAGGCCAGGCGCACCAGGGTGGGGTCGATCTGATAGCGGATGGCGATGCCTTCACACACCCCGGCCACCTTGGCGTTGCCACCCTGGCCGGAGGGGAAACGCACCGGGCGCGTCGCCCACATCTGACCCAGCACCCCGGTGGGTGGTGTCGGGGCCTGGGACGTGGCACCCTCTTGAGCAAAGGGGATGAACCCGGGCTGGGTGTGGGTACGCGGTGGTTGTTCCTCGTGGGTGCTCATAGGTTCATTGTGACCCTTCTATCAGGGAAATCACATCGGGGGATGCCCTGAGTTCGGGTGGATCAGGGTGTTCCCTGATGGTCGGGGCCGACGGGTGCATGACAAGATCAGGGCATGAGTAACACACCCGTGCCGTACACCCCGCAGCCGGCGGGGCAGCAGTTGGCGCCGCTGTATCCCAAGTTCACCCGCTCCCGTGAGGGGCGTGTGGTGGCGGGCGTGGCATCGGGTCTGGCGCAGCACCTGGGGGTGTCCCTGTTCTGGGTGCGCGCACTCCTCATCATCTCCTCGCTCCTCAACGGTGTCGGTATCGCGGCTTATGCGCTGGTGTGGATTTTCACCAGGATGGGCGATAAGGGGCGGGAGGGGGCGTCGCAAAGCACACCACGTCCGGGACGGCTCACGTCCTGGTTGCTGGTTGCGCTCGCCCTCGCCGGCGCCGGCGTCTCGCTCACCCTGACCACCGGTTTCGGCTTGGCGACGTTCATCCCCGTCGCCGTCGTGGGTATTGGTGTGCTGATGGTGTGGATCGCCTATGACAGGGGACTGGAGTCCAGCACCAACATCTTCATCATCGCCACCGGCGGGGTGCTGGTGCTGTCCGCGATCGTGGTGGTGGTGATGAACTGGGACGGGCACGCGAACTTCTTCGCCGCCCTGGCCACGGTGATCCTCACGCTGCTGGGTGTCGCCGCCCTCGGCGTGCCACTGTGGGTGCGATTGTGGGACCAGCTGGGACAGGAACGCGCGGAGAAGGCCGCCGCGGATGAACGCGCCGAAATCGCCTCCCGCCTGCACGACTCGGTGTTGCAGACCCTCGCGCTGATCCAGAAACGGGCCGATGACCCCGCCGAGGTGGCCCGTCTGGCACGCGGTCAGGAACGCGAACTGCGGCAGTGGTTGTTCGACTCCCAGGACAAGACCCCGCAGACCACCGGCACCGTGTTCACCGCCCTGGAACGGGCCTGTGGTGAGGTGGAGGACCTCTACGGTCTGCGCATCGTGCCGGTCACCGTGGGTACCGATGAACCCCTCACCGATGAGACCCACGCCGCGGTGCTGGCCACGCGTGAAGCGCTGGTGAATGTGGCCAAACACGCCGGTGTGGACACCGCGGATGTCTATGCGGAGATCCTGCTCGGCGAGCTCAACATCTTCGTCCGCGACCGCGGATGCGGTTTTGATCCGGATAACATCCCCAACGGCCACCACGGTCTGACGGAATCGGTGCACGGCCGTGTGGAACGCGCCGGGGGCACGGTACGGATCAAATCCGAGATCGGGGAGGGCACCGAGGTCGCCATCACGATGGGGATGTGAGCGGTTACACCAAGGTGAGTTACACCGCGGTGAGTGATGCCGCGGCGCGGGTGACGGCGTCCCGGATGGAGGCACCGTAGACGGGGTGTTCCATGCCGAGCTCAATGCAGGCGATGATGTAGCCGCCCGGGTTGCCCAGGTCATGGCGCTGCCCCTCGTGGACCAGGATGTGCACCGGGTGGCCCTCCCGGATGAGCAGATCAATGGCGTCGGTCAACTGGATCTCCCCGCCCTTGCCCGGGGTGGTGCGACGCAGCGCATCGAAGATATGACGGTCGAAGACATAGCGGCCGGTGGCCACGAAGGTGGAGGGCGCCTCCTCCTGTGAGGGTTTCTCCACCATGCCCAGCACCTGCTTGACGCCGGGCTGGCCGGGGATGTCCGCGATGTCAAAGACACCGTATTTGGACACCTCCTCCAGGGGCACATCCATGGCGCACAGCACCGTTCCACCGAACTGCTCCTGGACCCGGATCATCTGGGAGGTGACACCGATGGGCAGGACCAGATCATCGGGGAGCATGACGGCGAAGATCTCCTCATCATCATCCAGGGTGGCCTCCGCGAGACTGACCGCGTGTCCGAGACCGAGGGGTTTCTCCTGGACCACACCCTGGACGGTGATGATCTCCGCAGCCCGCGCGACCTTGGCGGCCTCCGCGGTCTTACCCTTGATTACCAGGTGATCCCGCAGCTCAGTGAAGTCGCCGAAATGGGCGAGGATACCGTCCTTGGCGGGGGCGGTGATGACAGCCAGTCGCTGGGCGCCGGCCTCGGCGGCCTCCTCAGCAACCAGTTCAATGCCGGGCGTGTCCACCACCGGGAGCAGCTCCTTGGGCACCGTCTTGGTGGCCGGGAGGAAACGGGTCCCCAGGCCCGCCGCCGGAACGACAACGGTGCGCAATGGGGTGCTGTGTGCGGAATCAGTGTGTGCTGTAACCATCAGTTGATCGTAGGCACGTCACCGGGGAACCGCCCGGTGAACCCGGGGAATGTGACGGGTAGCAGATGTCATCAACCAATTTCAGGGGTATGCCCGAGAGCGTGACCAGCACCCGGTCACCGGGTGTCATCCTCAGAAGACACCGGGCACGGCGGTCAATCCGAGATCGGGGAGGGCACCGAGGTCGCCATCACGATGGGGATGTGACGAGCATCCCCGGGGAAATGCAGCTAGGAGCTACCGGAACTGAGATTCGACAGTGAGGAGGAGGGTGGGTCCGCGACGGTGATGGTCGTGGAATCGGTGAATCGGCCATCATCACTGCGGAAGGTGATGGTGGCGGTTCCATAATCCAGTGCGGTGACGATATCGCGGTCGATGGAAATCACGTCGGTGTCCGTGGTGGTGATGGTGCCGGGAAGATCGAAACCGTTGTGGTTGCGCATGACCACCACGGTGCTGTGACCCGGGGAGAGCGTTGTGGAGAAGGGTTCCAGCGAGAAATCAGAGCGGATGTCCTTTTCCGGAACAGCGATGCTGAGAACGGTCAGGCCCTCCAGGTCGGTCCCGGCGGGTCTGATGGAGGGATAAGGGGAATGGTTGGTGACGTAGAAACGGTCGACGGCCCCCATTCCCACGTAGGAAATATAGGGATTGAGGATGTTATGGAGATGGCCTGAAGCAGAAGTGAACCTCCCGCTGGCCTGCCGCAGATCGTGTTCCTCCCCGTAGGTCAACGCCTCCAGACAGCGTTCCACCGTGGTGTGTCCCTGACAGAGATTCTCCGCAGAGGCCTTGATACCACCGGGCAGGGTGGCGGTGGACAAACTGGTGAAGTTGGCGCGGGCGTGACTGATGCGTCCGGAATACTTCTCCTCCACGGCGCGCTGCACCGCGATCCGTTCCATGTCCCCGCTCCATGACAGACCATTGACGTACTGGTCGCGGGTCAGGCCATAAGCGGCGACCACGTCCCGGAGCAGGCCACGGTAGGTGGGGTTGTAGCTGTCCTGAAAAGGGACATTTCTGTCATACATATCCGCCCGGACCTGGCGGAGGTATGGGAGGGAGAAGTCCCGCACCTCACCCTGTTTGAGCTCCACCGTGGTGACAACCTCCGCGCCGTAACCCAGTTCGACCGACAGGCCCCGGGAGGGGGCAGCGATAGCCGCGGGCGGTGGAAGAACAATCAGGGTGGCAAGAGCAGTGGTAATGGAGAGAAGAGCAGATCTGATTTTCACAAATCATCACCCTATACCTGTCGCTGAATGATTGCTGAGAAATAGCTGGAGGGGATCTCCCGGCCGGCCCGTCACGACCGAAGCGCGACTGGAGGGGGTGGGCGCGGTAACCTATGAGGCATGGTTCAAGTGTTTCTGGTTGATGACCACTCGGTGTTCCGATCGGGCGTGAAGGCCGAGCTCGGTTCGGCGGTGGAGATCGTCGGCGAGGCCGGCACCGTTGGCGACGCCGTCACTGGCATCACCATGACACGTCCCGACGTGGTGCTTCTCGACGTCCACATGCCCGACGGTGGCGGCCTCGCCGTGATCCGCCGGGTTCTCGATGCCGGCGTGGAGACCATCTTCCTCGCCCTGAGTGTCTCCGATGCGGCGGAGGATGTCATCGCCATCATCCGCGCCGGGGCACGCGGGTATGTCACCAAGTCCATCTCCGGTGCGGAGCTGGTGGAGGCCATCAACCGGGTGAACTCAGGTGATGCCTTCTTCTCCCCGCGCCTGGCCGGGTTCGTCCTGGACGCCTTCGCCGCCCCCGATTCCCGGGCGGGTGCGGGCATTGTGGATGCACCGGAGAAGGATGCCGCCGTGGAGAAGGGTGCTGTGATCGATGATCCGATCGTGGATGCGCTGACCCGCCGTGAGCTGGAGGTGCTGCGTCTGCTGGCCCGCGGTTACACCTACAAGGAGATCGGCAAGGAGCTGTTCATCTCCGTGAAGACGGTGGAAACCCACGCCTCGAACATCCTGCGCAAGACCCAGCAGTCCAACCGTCACGCCCTCACCCGCTGGGCTCATTCAAGGGATCTCGACTGATGGCCCGTAATCGTGGGGGATCCACCCCGGCCGGTGCCGGGTCGAATGACAACTTCGACCAGAAGGCCGCCAAATTCACCTTCCAACCCACCCGCACCCTGCTGTTCAGCATCATCTTCACCGCCTTGGTGATGTGGCAGTCAGGTTTCTCCCTGTGGTGGGCCTTGCCCATCTGGTTCATCGTGTGGGCCTTTTTCATCCTCGGCCACAGTTTCTACAACTGGGCCAACCTCAAGCTCATCGAGATGGGCCGCCGGAACAAACAGATCCTGGACGAACAGGAAAAAGACCGCAAACGTAAGCGATAGAGAAAAAACACCGCCCGGAGACCCCACTGTTCAAGGTGGTCCTCTCAGGCGGTGCCGCGTGCGCGGGGTGGGATCAGGTATCCCGGCCGGGCTTGTCGACGAACGCCAGTGCCCGGCTGCCATCCACATGCGGAAAGGTGAGAAACATCCACCCGGCGACTGCCACCCACACCACAATGCTGATCCACAGGGCAGATCCACTGAGTAGCGGGGCCAGCATCAGGGCGAGCCAGGTGAGAAACAACGGCATGATCTGCCCCATGGTGGGCACCATGGCCACACCATGCATGGCCCGGTACCTCTTCAACTCACCGCGGTAGGGGTGGCCCAGGGTGATGAGGAATGCCGCGGCCAGGCAGGCTGCCGTGATACCAACCTGCACACCGGTGGCGAGATCCGTGGTGAGCACGGCCACCGCACCACCCACCAACACCGATGCACTGATCCGCACGATGGGCGGGGTCGGGATCGGGGTGATGTGGGATCGCATCTGGCTGTAGCTGCTCATGGGGTCCATGATGATTCAGCCTAATCGACGGGATGGAAATTACCCTCACCGGGGAAATGGCAGCAATTACCGGTGAGGGGTGAATCTCCGTAGTACCTGGCCACCCCTCCCGAGGTAACCGGTTGCATCGATGTAACTCGTCGTGTTAACTGGATTTCATGAATGGAACACATGTTCGAGAGGTGGGTGGGGATGGCCCGGTGTCACCCCTCCCTGATCTCGCCGGGATGGGCAGATCGGAACGCATCCACGCGTTGCGTTCCCGCATGTCCGCGATGGGCGCAGCCGTTCCACAACTGCGGGAGGAGCACGATCCCCAGCCGGAATCCCCGCCGACGCAGGAAGATATTCTCCCAGCTCCGGAGGTATTATCCGGGTTCCTGTCCGGGGAGGGGTTCCCTCGTCGGGCAGTGACGCTGTTTCCCGATCAGCCACTGCTGGTGGTTGAACTTCTTGCTCATGTTACCGCCCGGGGTGGATACGCCGCGATGATTGGGTGGCGGGAATTCGCCTACGCCGGGGTGGTCGAATCCGGAGGGGTGTGCGAGAACATCATCGTCATCCCCGACCCCGGACCCCAGCCCCTCAATGTCGCCGCGGTGCTGTGTGAGGGACTGGATCTGGTGGTCTATCACGGGGCGGAGACCACGCTATCACCCACCCGGGCCCGGCCGCTGCTGGGCAAACTCCGCCGGGGCACCGCCGCCCTGATCATGGTGGGCACCGGCGTGCCGTCACCGGCTGTGAGGGTGGATGCCCGAATCACCAATTATCTGGGCATCGGAACTGGTCAGGGGCGCATTCGGGGTGTGGAGATGCGCATCAGCATCACCGCCCGCGGCCATGCTCCGGCGGGCGGGACGGTGGTGCTCGGGGAGCGTGGACACCACAGTGGGCCCCACCGCGGGCTCCGGGTGGTGTGAGGTCATCATGCGCATCATGGCACTGTGGTTCCCCGATTGGCCGGTGCAGGCGGTGCGCTTGAGCAGGGATGATCCCGCCCCCGCGGATGATCCCCTGGCCATTGCCGAGCACCACCGGATCCGGGCGTGCGGGCTGTCCGCACGCCGGCGCGGGGTGCGTCGCGGGATGAAGGTCCGTCAGGCCCGGGCGGTCTGCCCCGACCTGGAGGTGATCGACGCCGACCCCGAACGCGATGCCCGCATATTCGAGGGCATCATCGCCTCCCTCGGTGAGGTCGCCTCCAGCGTGGAGGTGCTCCGTCCCGGGCTCGTCATCATCGCCGCCGACGCGGCCGCCCGCTATCACGGTTCGGAGGAGGTCGCCGCCCAGCTGCTTATCGACGCCGCCTCCCGCACCGGCGTCGATATCATCACCGGGGTTGCCGACGAGGTCACCACGGCGGTCATTGCCACCCGCGTGGCCGGGGGCGGTGTGGTGCGGTCCGGCGCGTCGACAAGCTTCCTGGAACGGCAACCACTCGGGGTGCTGGTGGCGGAGGAGGCCCTGGGATGCGATGAGCAGGTGGTCCGCACGCTGGGTGACCTCGGCATCACCACGCTGGGGGAACTCGCCGCGATTTCAGTGGGGTCGATGGCCACCCGTTTCGGACAGGCCGGTCTGCGCTGTCATGCCATCGCCACCGCCCGGCAGTCACGTCGGGTCGCCCCACCGATCAATACGGCGAACTGGGAGATCTCCCACATACCGGAGGAACCGATCACCCGCGTGGATGCCGCAGCGTTTCGTGCGCGTGCCCTGGCGGTGCAGCTGCATGCGCGTCTGGCCGAGGCGGGTGTGGTCTGTCAGGTGCTGCGGGTGACCGCTGATTTCACCGATGGCACCACCAGCAGCAGGGTGTGGCGGACCAGCGAACCGCTGACGGAAGGGGCCACGGCAGACCGGGTGCGCTGGCAGCTGGATGGCTGGCTGACCGCGCGCGGTGTGGTGGAGGATACCGATGGTGGGATCACCGCCCTGTGGCTGACCCCGCTGGAATGCGTCCCCCCGGAGATGGCCAGCGACGGGCTGTGGGATACCGGCACCAGTCACCGGGCGGTGGCGCGTCAGGTGATTGAGCGTGTGCAGTCCACTCTGGGGATCACCGCGGTGCTCCAGCCGGTACCCGCCGGTGGCAGGGGAGTGGCCGAACGCATCGTTCTCGTGCCGTACGGTGAGCAACCCGACCCGGTGCGCAGACCCGGCGGCAAGTGGCTGGGCCGGTTACCCTCCCCGCTGCCGGCGCGGCTGGGTGGTGGCATCAACCACCCGGCGGCTCAGGTGGTGCTGATCAGTGCCTCGGGCACACGGGTCACGGTGACGGCCGAGGTGCGTCTGACCGACTCACCCTATGCCCTGGGTTGGGGGCCACGCCGGTACCTGGTGACAGCATGGGCAGGACCGTGGCCGGTGGATGACCGCTGGTGGGACAGCTCCGGGCAGCGATACGCCCGCCTCCAGGTGGTGGGGCGGGCGGTATCCGGTACAGGGACTACATGGGATGCAGGGGCCGAGCCAGAGTCTGAACCCCGGGCGTGGCTGCTGATCTGGCTGAAGGGCAGGTGGCGGATCGAAGCGATCTATTAACACCCCGAGGGGCTACCGGGCGAGGATGTCCACGACCAGACGGTGGGGATCCTGCAGTACGGTCACGGAGTAGGGGTGCTTGCCGTCCAGTCCGATGACGAACTGGGAGCGGCCCTCGAACGTGCCGGCGCTGATGACCTCGGTGACCAGGTTGCCAGCTCCCTCCACCGTGCCGATCTGGGGATCCTCCATGCCCAGGTCAAAGGGGTACACGGTGCCGTCGATGTTGACGTTCAACGCAGTGGCACCCTCGTAGCTGATCGGGTTTCCGCTGCCCTGCTGGCTGGGAGAGTCGGTGTAGTCCATGAACCAGCCGGGCTCACCCTCGCCGGTGAGGTCGAAGACCACCCGGTCGAAACCGGCATGGGACCCGGTGCGTACATCGGTGACCATGAGCTGTGCAGGGGTTTCAGGGCGTAGGGTCTTCATGCTCGCATCCGCGGAACCGAGCGGGACGGGGCCGGAGGTCGCGTTACCGGGGGAGGTGACATTCTTCCCGTCGGCGGTGGCTGCCATGGTCTGCGCAGGGGGGTCACCAGCCTGGGTGTTCTCGGTTCCGCAGGCGGTGAGCATGAGGGCGCCGAGACTGAGAACTGCCAGGCTGGCCATTTTCAGACGGGTAGGGGCGATGAAGGGACGCTGCACAATCATTCTCCTACCGTAACCCCGAGGCTCGGCTTGTACCTAAGCAGGTCAGAGGGTTTGGGCGGATTGTGAACGAATCGTTGTAAAGCAGATGAATTGTTAACCGCCGGTGACCAGAACAAGGGCGCACCCATATATAGGTGCGCCCTTGTCGGCATGACCGGGAACCCGGAAGAGGTGTGACTACTACCGCCGCATGATCTTCTTCGACAGCCAGTTACCCAGCAGCTGGGCCGCCTGGACGATGATGACGATGACCAAGACAGCCACGTACATCACCTCATTGTCGAAGGCACGGTAGCCGTAGACGATGGCGAAGTCACCCAGACCGCCACCACCGATGTAGCCGACCATGGCGGACATGTCCACGATGGCGATGAAGATGAAGGTGTAACCCAGGACCAGGGGTCCGAGGGCCTCGGGGATGATCACCGTGCGGATGATCGTCCACGGGCCGGCACCCATGGAGCGGGCCGCCTCGATGACACCGGGATCGATGGTGACCAGGTTCTGCTCCACGATGCGGGCGACGGAGAACATCGCGGCCACCACCATCACGAAGATGCCGGCGTCCCGTCCGATCGAGGTGCCCATCACCGCGATGGTCAGGGGTTTCATCGCCACGATCAGGATGATGAAGGGGATGGGGCGGACGAAGTTGACCAGCACATTCAGTACTGAATAGACCACCTTGTTTTGCAGGATGCCACCGGCGCGGGTGGTGTAGAGCAGTAGGCCCACCGCAAGTCCCAGCAGGCCGGAGACCACCATGGTGATGGAGACCATGATGAGGGTGTCCAGGATGGCATCGCGGAAGGTGCCGCCCAGGCGGTCCCAGTCGGCTGCCATGATCATCTGGTTCATCGGGTGATCTCCTTGATGGTCGTGGTGCGGGTCAGCGAACGGTGGAATTCCTCAATCGCGGCCTGGTTGCCGGTTAACCGGACGGTGATCTTGCCGAAGGACTGCCGCTGCAGGGTGGTCACGCCGCCGTGCACCACGTTGATGGAGACGCCGTTATCGGCGGCGGTGGCGGAGGCCGCGAAGAAACCGGAGTCCTCGGTCAGGTCGATGGTGAACAGGCGGCCCTCGTGGGAGAGTAGATCCTCCTCCTCGACCATGTCGGGGGTGTTGCGCAGGGCGGTGGCCACAAAGCGCTGGGCCACGGTGGTCTGCGGGTTGGAGAACACCTCATAGACACTGCCGTATTCCACGACACGACCGGCCTCCATGACGGCGACCTTGTCGGCGATGGAGCGGACCACCTCCATCTCGTGGGTGATCACCACGATGGTGATGCCCAACTCCTTGTTCACCTTCCGCAGCAGGGCGAGGACCTCCCGGGTGGTCTCGGGATCGAGAGCGGAGGTCGCTTCGTCGGCAAGCAGCAGGGATGGGTTGGTGGCGAGCGCGCGGGCGATGCCGACGCGCTGTTTCTGACCACCGGAGAGCTGCTCGGGGTAGTTCTTCCCCTTGTCGGACAGACCGACGAATTCGAGCATCTCCTGCACGCGCGCCTTGCGCTGTGCCTTGTCCATCTTCGCCAGTTCCAGCGGGTATTCGACATTGCCCGCCGCGGTGCGGGACTGGAAGAGGTTGAACTGCTGGAAGATCATGCCGATGCGGCTGCGCAGTTTACGCATCCGCGACTCGGGCATGTCCACGATGTCGGTGCCGTCGAGCAGCAGGGAACCGGAGGTGGGGGTGTCCAGGCCGTTGATCATGCGGACCAGGGTGGATTTGCCGGCACCGGAATATCCGATGATGCCGATGACCTCGCCGGGTTCGACGGTGAGGGAGACATCATCGAGGGCGATGGTCTCGGTATTTTTATTGTTGGTGAATACCTTGGTCACTCCACGGAATTCAACGCGTGTACCGGGGTGGTGGTCACGCTGTTGGTGGCTTCCGTCAGGCGCCGGTGTGGACGCGGGTGTAGACACAGCGGTGTCCTCATTTCAGAGGTGGATCGGGGAAAATTACAGAAGAACTGTTACAGAAGAACAGGGCAATAGTCTAACGCCCCGTCGGGGCAGAAGTGACGTTGGTGGGACGTCGACAAGCTCTCAACGGGGCGTTAAAAGTAAGCTGAGTTACTCGTCGGCGGCCTCGAGGCGGTCGAGGATGGCCTGCAGCTCATCGGCGGGGCGGTTCACGGCGACGGAGGTGCCCTTGGAATCGCGGTCGACGGCGGCCTGGACATCGGCGTCGTGCCACAGTTCGATCAGGCGGGCGATGTTCTCATCACCGGCGTCCTCGGCCTTGGTGACAAAGACGTTGATGTACGGCTCGGCCTCCTGGGAATTCGGGTCATCCTCGAAGACGGCCAGGTTCGGGTCGATGCTGGCGCGGTCCAGGAAGGAGTTGTTGATGATGGCCGGGGTGCCCTCGTGGTAGGCGGTCGGGGCCTGTGCGGCGTCGACCGGGAGGACGGAGACCTTGGAGGCGGCCTCATCGATGTCGGCTGGGGTCGGGGTGATCATGCCCGGGGTCTTCAGGGTGACCAGGTCAGCCTGGACGAGGACGTTGATGGCGCGGCCCTGATTGGACTCATCGTTCGGGATGGCGACCTGCTCGCCCTCGATGCCGTCGATGGAGTCGTGGTCCTTCCAGAACAGTGCCAGGGGGACGATCTCGGAGGAGCCGACCGGGGTGAGGTCCTCGCCGGAGCCGACGTTGTAGGCAGCGAGGAACTTCAGGTGCTGGAACAGGTTCACGTCCAGTTGATCCTGGGCGAGGGCATCATTCGGGGTGGAGTAGTCGGAGAAGTTGACCACGTCGAGGGTGATGCCCTCCTCGGCGGCCTTCTCCTCGAAGACGGTCCAGGCCTCCTTGGCGGCATCGGTGGTGCCGATGCGGATGGTGGTGCCGTCGCCCTCCTGGGTGGTGGCGCTGGTGCCGTCGGAGTCGGAACCGCAGGCAACCAGGGCGGTGGCGGCGAACAGACCCGCGATGGCGGTGGTGGTGATACGACCAAGCTTCATGTATTCGGCATCCCTTGTGTCTTGAGGTGGGTGGGTGGTGAATCAATGCCTAGGACACTAGCATTCTAGACCGGATTCTGTACAGCTCGGTCTAGTTCGGTCGGCGTGGCGGCGGCGCCGGAGTGGTGGGGTGTCGATGGAAAGCGTGTTCTAATCCGGTAATTTGGAGGGCATGGAATGGGATACCGGAGCACGGGGCATCACCGGCCGGCCGCTGCCCTGGTCGATGGTGGAGGGGATCCTCTCCGGGCGCGAGGTGGACACCCCGCGCCCGGTGCTGCACGAGCCGGAACCTGAGCGCTTGTCGACGCCCCGACCCGGTCCCGGGTCGGTGGAGGTGCCGGGGGAGCGGCCGGGGGAGATCCCCTTTGCGGAACTGCACGCCACCAGCAGTTACAACTTCCTGGCCGGAGCCTCCGACCCGGAGGAAATGGTGCAGCGGGGCCAGGAACTGGGCCTTTCTGCCCTGGCGCTGGTGGACCGTGATGGTTTCTACGGCGCGGTCCGCTTCGCCGAGGCGGCCTCGTCGGCGGGCCTGAACACCGTCTTCGGGGCGGAGATCTCCCTGCGGGAGGGGGTGCTGCCCGTGGTGTGCAAAGGGGTGGAGGGGTATCGCCGACTCAGTCACCTCATCACCGATGCCGCCATGTCCACCGGGGAGAAGGGAAGCGTGGAGTACCCGCCGCTGCCACGGGTGGCGGAAAAGGGGGCCGGCCACTGGATCGTGCTGGCGGGTGTGGAATGGTGCGAGGAGATCGATCACCTGATCGAGTGTTTCGGACGCGATAATGTGGTGCTGGAATTCCCCGCCCGGATGCTGCCGGAGGACACCGACCACCATGATGTTCTGCGCTCCATCCAGACACGGACGGGCCTGCGGGGCATCCTCAGCACCATCCCCACGGCAGCCACCCGTGACCACGTGCGACTGGCCGGGGCCAAACGTGCACTCGCCCTGCGCGCCAACCTCGCCGAGGCGGAAAGCAGCCTGCACCCCATGGGTGGGACCTGGTTGCGCAGCGGTGGGGCACTGGCGCGTGCGTATCCGCAGTGCGTGGATCTGCTGGCCACCACCGTGGAGATCGCCTCCGAGTGCGCCTTCACCCTCGACCTGGTGGCCCCCGAGCTGCCCCGGTGGGACACCCCGGACGGGCACACCGAGATGACCTGGCTGACCCACCTGGTGAAGGCGCGTTTCGACCGCCGCTACCGTTCCCGCCCCGTGGAGGTGCGCGAGCGCGCCCGGAAGCAGATCCGCCATGAGCTGGAGGTCATTGAACAGCTCGGATTCCCCGGATACTTTCTCATCGTCGATGACCTGGTGCAGTTCTGTCACAACACCGACATCCTCTGCCAGGGCAGGGGATCGGCGGCGAACTCCGCGGTGTGTTTCGTCCTCGGCATCACCAATGCCGAGCCGATCAGCGCCGGTCTGTTGTTTGAGCGGTTCCTCTCGCCGGACCGGGATGGACCACCGGACATTGACATCGACATCGAATCAGGCCGTCGTGAGGAGGTCATCCAGTATGTCTACACCCGGTACGGCCGGGACAACGCCGCCCAGGTGGCGAATGTGATCACCTACCGCAGCAAGGGGGCGCTGCGTGATGCCGCCCGCGCGCTCGGTTACCCGCAGGGCACCGTCGATGCCTGGTCCAGGGGCACCTCCGAACCACCGGCGGATGTCGTGGAACTGGCCGGACAGCTCAAGGGCCAGCCCCGGCACCTGGGCATCCACTCCGGGGGCATGGTCATCTGCGACCGCCCCATCGCTGATGTGGTGCCCACCGAATGGGCCCGCATGCAGGGCCGTTCCGTGGTGCAGTGGGACAAGGACGACTGTGCTGCGGCCGGCCTGGTGAAATTCGACCTGCTCGGCCTGGGCATGTTGGAGGCCCTGCACCACATGATGGACCTGGTGGACCACCACCGCGGGGTCACGGTCAATCTCTGGGAACTCGACCTCGCCGACGCGGGTGTCTATGACATGCTCTGCCGCGCCGATGCCGTGGGGGTGTTCCAGGTGGAATCCCGCGCCCAGATGTCCACCCTGCCGCGCCTGAAACCGCGGACCTTCTTCGACCTGGTGGTGGAGGTCGCCCTCATCCGCCCCGGCCCCATCCAGGGCGGGTCCGTCCACCCCTACCTGCGCCGACGCAGTGGCGAGGAGGCCGTCACCTATGACCATCCCGTCCTGGAGAAATCCCTGGGCAAGACCCTCGGCATCCCGCTGTTCCAGGAGCAGATCATGCAGATCGCCGTCGACGCCGCCGGGTTCACCGGCGGGGAGGCGGATGCTTTACGACGCGCCATGGGCTCCAAACGTTCCCCCACCCGCATGGCGGCGTTACGGTCGCGTTTCTACCAGGGCCTTGCCCACACCCACGGGATCACCGGGGACACCGCCGACAAACTGTGGAACAAGATGGTGGCCTTTGCCGCCTACGGTTTCCCGGAATCCCACTCGCAGTCCTTCGCCACCCTGGTGTACTTCTCCGCGTGGTTCAAACACCACTACCCGGCTGAATTCTGCGCAGGCCTGCTGCGCGCCCAGCCCATGGGGTTCTACTCCCCGCAGTCCCTCATCGCCGATGCCCGCCGCCACGGTGTGACGATCCTGCCCATCAGCATCAACGATTCCGGTGTGCAGGCCGATGCCCCCGACGGGCACATCCGCCTGGGCCTGGACCTGGTCAAGGGGCTGGGGGAGGAGGCTGCGCGCCGCATCGCGGAGCATGCCCCGTACACCTCCATCCCGGACCTGTCGCGCCGGGCTGACCTGGGCGTGGCCCACATCGAGGCACTCGCCCGCGCCGGGGCACTGGACTGCCTGGGGGTTGGTCGTCGAGAAGCATTGTGGCAGGCGGGCATCGCCGCCACCGAACGCCCCGGGATGCTGCCCGGGATCTCCGCGATCGAGGCGCCGGCGCTGCCCGGCATGAGTGCCTTCGAGCTGATGGCGACCAGCATCGCGGCCACCGGGGTCACCCACGACGCCCAACCCATGGCGTTGCTGCGCGCCCACCTGGACGCCCTCGGTGTCGTGCCCGCGGGCCGGTTGCTCACCGATGTTGCGGACGGCACCCGCGTGCGGATCGCCGGGGTGGTCACCCACCGTCAACGCCCCCAGACCGCCTCCGGGGTGACCTTCCTCGGCCTGGAGGATGACACCGGTCTGATGAACGTCATGGTCTCACCCGGACTGTGGGACCGGCAGCGGGTGCTGGCCCGCACCGCGAAAACGCTCATCATCCGCGGGACTGTGCAAAATGCCACCGGGGCGGTGAATGTGGTGGCGGACAAGTTGGAGCCCCTGCCGGTCGGGGAGTGGCTCAGCAGGGGCTCGCGGGATTTCCGGTAGAGGCTTGGGGCTTAACCGCCCCCGGTGTCGTCGAGTTTCTCCAACAACTCAAGTCCCCGTTGCGCCCAGCGGATCTCCGCCTCGGCCTGGATGACACGACCCTCGTAGGCGAACCGTTTGAAGGCGATGGTTTTCGCGTGTTTCTCCTCCGGCAGGTTCTGAAGGCGCCGGGTGAGCGTCGGGCTGGTTCCGGAGTCGATGCGGTTGATCTCATCAAGGGCCTGGGAGCGTTGGTATTCGAAGTGGGAGATGTGTTCCCGCAGGTTGTGCTGCGCTGCCTCAGGGGAACCCATCTCGAAATAGGCGGCCTTGAGGCGGGCGGGGTCACGATCCGGGGTGTAGGTCATGGGCTCCTCCTGCCAGGTGGCCAGGGCGTCCAGGCCCGCATCATTGACCGAATACTCCGTTTTGGTCACCCCCTTCGTGCCCCAGGGGATCTCACGGGTGGCCAGCAGGCCCTCACGTTCCATCTTCCGCAGTTCGGGATAGATCTGGGAATTCGGGGCGTGCCAGAGAAAACCCACGGACGAGGCGAATCGCTTCGCCACGTCGTAGCCGGTCATGGGGCCGGACGATAACAGTGCCAAAAGTGCATTCCTGAGACTCACGCTTCTTTTGTACCCTGTGCCCTCCCCGCCTCATGTCCATCGGGTGTAGGTGTCCTCGCCCTGACCTGGGCTGTCAGAAATGTGCGGGGGTGATACTCGCAAGTTTTACCCGATTTTCTATTGCCGTAGCGCACATGCTGGCCTAAGTTGTGACTCACGGCACTAACTATCTATGAGTTTAGATAGTTTCCTAGATAGTCACCGTCACCGCCTGACGTGTCACCCAGAAAGTAGAATCACCGATGACCACTACCTCAGCAGCCAGCTCCACCACTACCGCCAAAATCCTCCCGCATCCGCTCAACGCCTGGTATGTCGCAGCCTGGGACCATGAGGTCACCTCCAAGGGCATTATCTCCCGGACCGTTGCCAACAAACCACTGGCTCTCTACCGCACCCAGGATGGACGTGCCGTGGCCCTGGCCGATGCCTGCTGGCACCGCCTGGCCCCACTGTCCAAGGGCAAGCTGACCGGCCGGGATGGCATCCAGTGCCCCTACCACGGTCTGGTCTACAACTCCGCAGGCCGGTGCATGTCCATGCCGGCCCAGGAAACCCTCAACCCCTCCGCCGCCGTCACCTCCTTCCCGGTCGTCGAACAGTACCGCTACATCTGGGTGTGGCTGGGCGATCCCACCCTGGCGGATCCCACCACCGTCCCGGATATGCACCAGATGACCCACCCCGAGTGGACCGGTGACGGCAAGACCATCGACGCCGCCTGCAACTACCAGCTGGTACTGGACAACCTCATGGATCTGACCCACGAGGAATTCGTCCACTCGTCCTCCATCGGTCAGGATGAGCTCAGCGAGGCGGACTTCGAGGTCACCCACACCGAGGATTCCGTCACGGTGTCCCGCTGGATGCGTGACATCGATCCACCACCGTTCTGGCAGAAGAACATGAATGACAAATTCCCCGGCTACGAGGGCAAGGTGGACCGCTGGCAGATCATCCACTACTACTACCCCTCCACCATCTGCATTGATGTGGGCGTGGCCAAGGCCGGCACCGGTGCCCCGGAAGGGGACCGCAGCCAGGGTGTCAACGGTTATGTCATGAACACCATCACCCCGGAGACCGACCGGTCCTCCCACTACTTCTGGTCCTTCCAGCGCAACTACCGCCTGGACAGCCAGCTGATCACCACGCAGCTGCGTGACGGTGTGCACGGTGTTTTCGGCGAGGATGAGGAGATGCTCACCGCCCAGCAGGAGGCGATCGACGCCAACCCCGATTACGAGTTCTACAACCTCAATATCGATGCCGGTGGCATGTGGGTTCGCCGCATCCTGGAAAAGGCCCTGGAGGCGGAGAACCGCCTGCACATCCCCACCACCTCCGCACCGGTCAGGAAGGAGTCCTAATGGACACCGGCAGCGCAACCAATCTCCTGTGGCAGAACGCCGAGGTCATCGCCACCACCGAGATCGCCGACCGCATCCGCCGCATCACCCTCCGCCCGGAGAACCCGCATAAGGTGCGACCCGGTGAGCACCTCAAGGTGAAGGTGGACATCAACGGGCAGCAGGCGGAACGGTCCTACTCCATCGTGGATGCGGACCCGGAGGGCACCGAGGTCTCCCTCACGGTGTTCCACACCCCCACCTCCCGGGGTGGGTCGACCTTCATGCACAGTCTGGTCCCGGGCCAGCACATCAGGGTGACGGGACCACAACAGGATTTCCCACTCCGCGTCGGGGCACCGAAATACGTCCTGGTCGCCGGGGGTATCGGTATCACCGCCATCCGCGGGATGGCCGGTCTGCTCCGCCGGCTGGGCGCGGACTACACCATCCACTACGCCGCCCGATCCCCGGTGGCCATGGCCTACCGCGAGGAACTGATCGCGGAACACGGCGACCGGCTGCACCTCTACCTTGATTCCGAGTCCGTCAACCTGGACATCCCCGCACTCATCAACACCATCGATCCCGGTACAGAACTGTATATGTGTGGCCCGATCCGCCTCATGGATGCCATCCGTCGATCCTGGCGTGAGCGGGAACTGGATCCCACGAACCTGCGTTTCGAGACCTTCGGCAACAGCGGGTGGTTCCTGCCGGAGAGCTTCCGGGTCACCATCCCGCGGTTGGGGGTCTCCACCGAGATCAGCGAGAATGAATCCATTCTCGAGGTCCTGGAGAAGATCGGGGTGGAGATGATGTCCGACTGTCGACGTGGCGAATGCGGACTCTGCCAGGTCACAGTGTTGGATAGAGAGGGCCAGATCGATCATCGCGACGTGTTCTTCTCCGACAGGCAGAAGAAGGCGTCCGAGAAACTCTGTGCCTGTGTATCCCGGGTGGCATCCACCTCGGCTGCCCCGGTGCCCGGCAACTCCCTGACTGAACTGATCACCCCGGACAATGATTCCACCGCCCCGGGTGGGCGGAACATCCACCTGGCAATTGACGTGCCCTGAAAGGCAAGAACATGGACATCAGAAAAGCTATCGACACCACACCGATGAGTGGTTTCCAGTGGTACATCGTCGGGTTGGCCACCTTCCTCAACGCCCTTGACGGCTATGACGTCCTGGCCATGGCCTTCACCGCCAATGCGGTGTCCGGGGAATTCGGACTCAACGGCAGTCAGCTGGGTCTGCTGCTCAGCGCGGGTCTGGTCGGCATGGCCATGGGTTCGCTGATTCTCGGCCCGTTCGCGGACAAGCTGGGGCGCCGACGCATCCTGATCATCTCCCTGCTCATCAACCTGGTGGGTCTGGCACTATCAGCCACCGCCGGTTCCTCGACGGAACTGGCGATCTGGCGGGTGGTCACCGGCATCGGCATCGGTGGCATCCTGGCCACGGTCACGGTGATCACCAGTGAGTACTCGAACAACAAGAACCGTGGCATGGCGGTGAGCATCTACACCGCCGGGTACGGACTGGGCGCGACACTGGGCGGACTGCTGGCGGCCCGCCTGATCCCGGAATTCGGATGGCGGTCGGTCTTCCTCGCCGGCGCTGCAGCCACCCTGGCCAGCCTCATCCTCGTCGTGGTGAGCATCCCCGAATCGGTTGATTACCTGCGCGTGAAGCGCCCGGCGGGTGCGGAGGAGAAGGCCCTGAAGATCGCCCGACGCATCGGCAAGCCCGACACCCTTGGTCTGGGCACCGTGAATCCCGCGGATTCCGCCCAGGTGAAGCTGTCCGACCTGCTCTCGGGTCCGTTCAAGGTGACCACCCTCAAGTTGTGGGCTGCGTTCTTCTTCATCATGTTCGGGTTCTACTTCGCCAACTCCTGGACCCCCAAGCTGCTCGTGGAATCGGGCATGACGGAGAACCAGGGCATCATCGGTGGCCTCGCACTGACACTGGGTGGCACGTTCGGTTCCCTGATCTACGGTGTGATCACCACCCGCTTCAACTCCCGTCACACACTCATGGTGTTCACGGTGCTGTCGGCACTGACCCTGGTTGTCTTCATCACCACCACCTCCATCCCGATGCTCGCCTTCGGCAGTGGTGTCCTGGTGGGCATGCTCATCAACGGCTGTGTGGCCGGTCTGTACACCGTCACCCCGGCGGCCTACCCCTCCGCTCTCCGGACCACCGGCGTGGGCTGGGGCATCGGGATCGGCCGCTTCGGCGCCATCTTTGCACCCATCACCGTCGGAGCGCTTCTCGACGCCGGATGGACCCCGCCTTCCCTCTACGCCGCGGTTGCCGTGGTCGTGGTGCTGGCAGCGGTGGCACTCATCGGAATCCGCCCCTACCTGGGCGCCGAGCAGAAAATCGCGGTGAAAACCGCACAGAACGAAGCTGTCCCCACCCCCTGATATCCCACGGTGAAGCCCACCTGCTGATGAGATCCATCAGCAGGTGGGCTTTGTTTTCTGCCTTCCGTTAACCGGGGCGGGGTGGGTCGTCGACAAGCTCCCTAGACGAGGTAGACGCTGATCAGGGTCATGGATACGACCGCGCCGACCAGGTAGTTCAACCAGAGGAAGACCTTCCAGCCGCGGTTGGCGCTCTCGCAGGTGTCATCGGTGATGTTCCAGAAACGGCCCGAGTTGAGCACGTAGGTCAACGCGGCGATGCCGACGATCCACGCGGGCGAGGGCAGCAGGAACACCAGGGCGGCGGCCGCGAGGTAGAGCACGGTGGCCAGTCGCGCGGCACCGCGGGCACCCATGGCGGTAGCGATGGAGGCCAGGCCGGCCTCGCGGTCGGCACGCACATCCTGCACCGCGCCGAGGATCTGGCTGGCCATGCCCCAGAGGAAGAACGACCCCAGGGCGAGCCACATCGCGGTGGAGATATCGGCGCCCGTGATGGTCGCACCGACCAGCGCCGGGGAGGTGAAGTGGGTGGAGGAGGTGATCGCATCCAGCAGCGGACGCTCCTTGAACCGCAGGCCCGCCGCGGAATACGCGATGACCGCGAACACGGAGATGGTCAACCACAGTGCGGACATCCAGGTGCCGGCGGCGTAGAGCACCACCAGGAAGGGGATGGTGGTGATCGCCGAGGCCCACAGCAGGGTGGGGTGGTATTTCTTGGGCACCACGGCGCCTTCAACACCACCCTTGCGGGGGTTGCGGATGTCGGATTCATAGTCGAAGACATCATTGATCCCGTACATCGCGATGTTGTAGGGGATGAGGAAGAAGACCACGCCCACCCAGAACAGCCAGTCCATGCTGCCGCCACCCAGCAGGTAGGCCAGGCCGTAGGGGAAGGCGGTGTTGACCCAGCTGATGGGGCGGGAGGAGGAGAACACCACACGGATTGTGTCCATCACGGTTATTTATGCTCTTTCGGCGTCAGAAGATGTGTCTGCGGTGGTGTTGTTCCTGCGCCACAGTGTGCCCGGCAACCAGATCGCGGGGATCAGCAGGGCCGAGAACAGTGGATAGAAGAGGTCCTCGATCGGGATGAGCCCGATCCAGATCCCTAAGTGCTGGGTGTCGCCGTAACCGAAGAAGTCAGCCCACACCATGATGTTGTCGAAGATGATCGTCAACACGAACAGGATGAGGGTGGTCAACAGGGTGACCGTGGTGATCTTCCTGGTGCCGTTGGCCCGCTTGAGCACGAAGGCCACCAGCGCGAACACCAGGAAGGGGATACTCATCAGGACATAGGTCATGCTCGGGCCTCCCCGGTGGTTGCGCCGGCGTCGGCGGGCTTAGTTGTAGCCCCCCGCTGCTCGGGCAGCGGGGTTTTCAACACCAGGCTCACCGCGGAGGTCAGATTCAGGGTGAGGTAGCACAGGAAGAACAGGAAGAACAGCTCCTCAATCGGCATGTGGGGAGCTAAGTCGATGCCCGTCATATAGGGGGAATCACCGCGGTAGAAGGTGCCGGTGACAATACCGAGCACATCCCACAGCAGGAATCCCACATAGGTGACACCGATCGCCAGGGCGGCACGGGGTGCGTTGCGGAAGAAGCCGAGCTTCCACCGGTGGTCACACAACACCATGCAGCCGATGAAGACGATCAGCGAACCCAGGTAGATGAAGGACATCAGGAAATCAGTCACGTATTTACCCTACTGATCGGGCAGCATTGGGCACCGGCTCCGGCAGGGGGCCGGGGGTGGTGTCCGCGTGGAGACGCTTGAGGATATTCTCCGCCGAGATCAGGCACATGGGGATACCCACGCCCGGCACGGTGGTGGCACCGGCGTAGAAGAGGGTATCGATCTTGCGTGACTTGTTGCGCCCCCGCAGGAACGCGGACTGCGCCAGGGTGTGCGCCGGGCCCAGCGCGCTGCCGAGCCAGGAGTGGTAGCGGCGCTCGAAGTCGGCCGGGCCGAGGGTGCGCTTGACGACGATCCGCTCCCTCAGGTCCTCGATGCCGGCCTGGGCCGCGATCTGGTCGATGGCGTGGTCGGCGATGGCCTCCACCGCCGCGGAGGCCTCCGGCAGGTAGGCATCCCCGTGGCCGATGCTGCTGGTGGCCTTGGTGGGCACGAGGATGAACAGGTTCTCATGCCCCTCCGGTGCCACACCGTCTTCGGAGGCGGACGGCATGGAGACGTAGATCGACTCCGAGGCATTGGAGGGACGGGTGGTCTGAGGGCCGTCGAAGACCACGGCGAAGTCATCGGTCCAGTCCTCGCTGAAGAACAGGTTGTGGTGGTCCAGCTGCTCCAGTTTTCCCTCCACACCCAGGTAGACCAGCACCGCACCGATGCCCGGGTTGCGGGTGGACCAGTAGCGCTCGGGGTAGGTGCGCAGCTTCTTGGGCAGGAGGTTGTTCTCCGTGTGGTGGAGATCGCCCGCGGAGACCACGATGTCCGCCGGGATCTTCTCCAGTGCACCGTCATGCAGGATGCTGACATCGGTGGTGATGGTCTTGCCACCGACCTTGGCGGTGTTGATGGAGACGGCCTCGGTGGACAGACGGAAGTTCACCCCGTGCTCGGTGGCCAGCTTGTGCAGCGCGTTGACCACCGCCGTGAACCCGCCGATCGGGTATTTCACACCCTGCACCAGGTCGGTGTGGCTCATCAGGTGGTACATCGAGGGGGTGCCCTCGGGGCGGGAGGAGAGGAACACCGCCGGGTAGGTGAGGACCTGGCGCAGGATGGGGTTCTCGAACTGGCTGTTGACATAGGACTCGAGGGAACGGGTCAGCAGGGAGGCCAGGCGTCCGGCGCGGCTGAGCACATCCTTGTGCAGCAGGGGACCGAGCTCGGAGAAGGTGTTGTAGAGGAAGCGGTCGATGGCGATGTTATAGGCATCCTCCGCGCCGTCGAGATAGGTGAGTAGTTTCGCGCCGGCACCGGGTTCGATGGACTCGAAGAGCGCGGCGGCCTCCTCACGGCCGGTCGGTACATCCACCTTGGTCGTGTCACCGGAGAACACCCGGTAGGCCGGGGTCAGATCGACCAGCTCCAGGTGGTCCTCGGTCTTTGTGCCGAACAGGGCGAAGAAGTGGTCGAAGGCCTCGGGCATGAGGTACCAGGATGGTCCGGTGTCCCAGCGGAAACCGTCGAAACCGTCGATCTCGAGGGAACCGGCGCGGCCACCCACGTCGGCATTCTTCTCTACCACGGTGACATCCCAGCCGTCGCGGGCCAGGAGGGCGGCGGTGGCCAGTCCTGCCACGCCGGCGCCGATGACTACTGCCGAACCGACCTTGTTGTTTCCGGTCATGCCTGCTGCCTCTTTCTGTAGACGCTCATGGACAGGCCCTTCAGGGTGGCCCTGCCCAGGATCATGAGTTTGGTGGTGATGGGGATGCTGATGCGTTCTTCCAGCAGTGTTGCCGCTGGTGTCTCTTCGATCCGGTCGGTGAGACCCTCAAACAACAGGGCCGCTGCGATCACACCGATCCGCGCCTGCACCGGCAGCGCCGGGTAGGAACGTTCGGCGGTATCCAGATCCGCCCGGATATCAGTGATGAGCTGCTGTTTCTGCGGTTCCGTCAGTGCCCCGGCCGTGGTGCCGGGGAAGTAGGTGCGCCCCAGCTCCTGCTGATCCTCAGCCAGATCGCGCAGGAAGTTGATCTTCTGGAAGGCGGCACCCAGGGCACGTGCGCCCTCCCGCATCTGCTGCTGGCGGGTGGCACTGACCGGCCGGCCCTGGTTGAACACGCTCAGGCACAACAGGCCGATGACCTCGGCGGAGCCGTAGACATAGGCCTCGAAACTGCCCGGGTCGTGTTCACTGGCGGTCAGGTCCCGGCGCATGGAGGCGAAGAACGCCACCACGTGCTCCTCCTGGAAATCGCAGCGCCGGGCGGTATCGCCATAGGCCTGGAGGACCAGGTCGGTGTGGAAGTGCTGCGCGGGCGCGGCGAGAACGGCGGCCTCGTAGTCGTCGAGAAGCCTCCCCAGCTCGGCTGGGGTGTACCCGGCGGCCAGCGCGGTGCCGTCGACGATCTCGTCGGCGATGCGCACCACCGAGTAGAGATTGCGGATATCCCGTCGGATCTGCGGCGACAGCATCAGGGTGGACATGCTGAAACTGGTGGAATACCGCTTGATCACCTGGTGGGAGGCCTTGACCGCCACCCGGTTGTAGAGCCCCAGTGCACTGTTGAGAAAGGATGCCGACCGGTTGGTCAGCTGGTGCTGCGTCATGCCTCTACAAGCTCCTCGGTGCGGGGGTCGTTGGTGGCGCGTGCCTTGTTGGCGGCCACGGAATCCTCATGCTTCTGGGAAGCAAGTTTAGACGGCCACCAGACCTTCGGCCCGATATCGTAGAACAACGCCGGCACCAGGAAGGCACGGACCAGGAAGGTGTCGATGAGCACACCGAAGGCCACGATGAAGGCGATCTGCGCGAGGAACAGGATCGGGATGACATACAGCGCCGCGAAGGTGGAGGCCAGGACCAGACCGGCGGAGGTGATGACACCACCGGTGACAGCCAGACCACGCAGGATGCCCTCCCTCGTGCCGTGTCTGACGGTCTCCTCACGCACGCGGGTGGCCAGGAAGATGTTGTAGTCGATGCCCAGGGCCACCAGGAACACGAAACCGTAGAGCGGGACGGCCGGGTCCGCGCCGGGGAAGTTGAACACGTTGTTGAACAGCAGCGCGGAGACGCCGATGGCGGTGCCGAAGGAGATCACCGTGGTGATGATGAGCAGCACCGGGGCCACGATGGACCGCAGCAGGAGCATGAGAATCACCAGGATCACCACCAGCACGATCGGGATGATCAGGGTGCGGTCATGGATGGAGGCCTCATTGGTGTCCAGGGCGGTGGCGGTCACACCACCGACCAGGGCATCGATGTTCTCCTCGGCGAAGGTGGCGCGCAGGTCGCGGATACTGTTCTGTGCCTCCTGGGAATCCGGTGCATCGACCAGGGTGGCCTGGATCAGGACCTGGCCGTCCACCACGGTCGGGGCAGGCGCGGGGCCGGGGCCCATGGGTGCGATCCCGTCCGCGGTGAGGGGCGCGGAACCGGCGGGGGATTCGGTGCTGGAGACGGTGATGCCGTCGAAGCTGTCATCGGAGAGCAGGGCATCGGCGACCTGCTGCAGGTTGGACTCATCGGTGAGCACATAGGCGGGGCTGCCGGCACCGCCCGGGAAGTGCTCGCCCAGGGCTTCCTGACCGTCGCGGGCCTCGGAGGCACCGAGGATGAGGTCGGACTGGGAGACACCGTCAGCCTTGAGGGTTGGCACGAAGGCGGCGCCGGCGAGCAGGACGATGAGGGTGGAGATCCAGATGGCGCGGGGATGGTTCTTCACCAGGCGTGCCACCTTGGTCCAGATACCCTTGGACGGCATGCCACCCTCCGCACGGACCACCTCGGGTTCATAGGCGGGGCGTTTCGGCCAGAAGGCCGCCCGACCGAACACAAACAGCAGCGCCGGCAGGAGGGTCAGGGCCGCCAGCATGGCGAAGATGATGCCGATGGAGGCCACCGGCCCCAGGGTGGAGTTGGATTTCAGGTCACTGAACAGCAGGCACAGCAGACCGGCGATGACCGTGCTGCCCGAGGCCAGCACCGGTTCGACGGTGGCGCGGATGGCCTTGAGGGTGGCCGTGGCCTTGTCCCGGTACTTGCGCAGTTCCTCGCGGTAACGGGCGACATACAGCAGTGAGTAGTCGGTGGCCGCGCCGATGACCAGGATGAACAGGATGCCCTGGGTCTGTCCGGACAGCAGCAGGATCTCCCACTTGGCCAGCCACCACACCACCAGCAGCGCGGCGGTCAGGGCGAAGAGACTGGTGGCCAGCACGGCGATCGGCAGGATGAAGGAACGGTAGACAACCACCAGGATCACCAGCACCGCGGCGAGCGCGACCGCCAGCAGCAGCCCGTCGATACCGGCGAACGCCGCCCCGAGGTCAGCGCTGAACCCGGCCGGTCCGGTGACGTAGGTGGTCACGTTGTCCGGCGTCTGCCCACTCAACGTCTCAGAGAGCTTGTCGACGACATCCGCCAGCTCCGCGCCACTGTCAATGGGTACGAACGCCTGGACCGCCAGACCGTCCTCAGATGGGATGGCGGGGGAGACATCCTCACCAACACCCTCCAGATCGGTCAATCCGGCGACCACCGTATTGAGTTCACCGATCTCCTGCTCGGTCAGTGGTTCATCACCGACCATGACCACCACTGCCGGGATGGAATCGGAGTCGCTGAATTCACCAATCAGCTGCTGCACCTGCGTGGCATCGGAGGATTCCGGCAGGTAGGAGGTCTGGTCATTGGAGGAGACCTCACCGACCTTGCCGAAGTAGGGTCCACCGACCCCGGCGGCGGCGAGCCAGACCAGGATCAGGACCGCGGGGAGAAGAATCCGCACCCAGCGCGCGGGCCCGGATTTCTGGGGTTTCTCGGCCCGTGCCGGGTTGGGGGGTGTGGTGATGCGGGTAGACATGGTGGTCGCTTTCGTTTCACGAGGGGTGGGTGAAGGATGCGGGTGATCAGGACCGGCGGTTGTCCAGCTGATCAACCTGGGTGAGCAGCAGGTCGATGACCTCGCGGTTCAGACTGGAACGCAGCTCTTCGATGGAGGCGCGACAGGTGTCCAGGTGGTGCCTGACGGTGTCGCGGGAGTACTCCTCCGCGCCACACCGGATGAGCAGGTCCCGGATATGCTCGCCCTGTTCGGTGGTGAGATCGGCGTTGTTGAAGTTGACCTCGATGTCCTTCCAGTACCGGGTGGCGCGGGCGAATCCGATGATGGTGGTTTCCTTGCCCTCCCGGAGGTCGGAGAAGGAGTCCTTGCCGTGTTCCGCCGCCTCACCGAAGGTGGAGAGGTAGTCATCCTGGAGCTGGTACGCGGTGCCCAGGTGGGTGCCGATCACCCCGACCCTGCGCTCGTCCTCCTCCGATAACCCGGCGAGGATGGCCGCGGCACGTAAGGGGAGTTCGAAGGTATAGGTGGCTGTCTTCAGCCGGCTCATCTCCAGGGCGGTGCTGATATCGGGTGTGATTGCCCTGCTGCTGAGTCCGACGTCGAGGAATTCCCCGACCAGGCTGTCGTTCATGGTGTGTTCGAGCAGGTCCAGCAGGCGCAGGCGGACGGGGTGGGGGAGATCCACGCGGGCGAAGACCTGGTGGGTGGCGGCCAGGAAGAGATTGCCGATAAGGATGCCGTTGGAGCATGCCCAGTGCAGATGCTCCGGGTCCGGACCCCTGTCGGAGAAATTGTCCGGGTCGCGTTGTTTGAGGATCTGGCCGATGAAGTTCAGCTTGCCGCGGCGGTAGAGATCACCGTCGATGACATCATCGTGCACCAGGAAGGAGAAATGCAGCAGTTCCGTGGCCACGGCGATCTGTAGTGCAGCGTCGTGGTTGGTTCGGCCGGTTGCCCCTTTCGTCATGGTGCGGTGGGTGCCCAGGAGCATGCGGGGGCGGATCAGCTTGCCTCCGCGCAGTGCCTGGAATGCGGTGTCGAGGCAGGACCGGAAGTCCGGTCCGTAGTCCCTGCACCGGTCGGACAGGGAGGAGAAGGTTCGATTGAGTTCCCGGTAGATCTCCTCGTTGACGTCGAAGCCCGGGGGAGCCGACTGCTCTGTTGTCAGTGTCATGCCGTTGTCCATTTCGAATATCGCCCTGTCAGTACCTGTCAGTTACGCCACCACGTCACCCGCGACGACTGTTCTGTGTTCGGCGGAGAAAATAGCCGTCCAACAACGATGGTGTGAGCAAGTATACCTGCATCACCGACAATAGTATCTTAAAGGTTAATGTTTTCAAGTTGTAACAGTATCTGACATTGAAAGAAAAAGGCGTTATCATTGATCTATGCAGGAATCCGAAAACAAACACGGGGACGAGTCGCCACTCAACAATCTCTATGATGTGAAATCCAGCGACCCGCGCAGCGAGCTGATTGACCGTTCAGACGTGTCACCAGCTGATGTCGCCCAGATCGGGCGGTTGATGAAGGCGCTGGCCAATCTCCGTGACACCGAGCGGGCGGTCGCTGCGGCCGCCTCGCGGTACATGGCGCTCAGTGCGCAGGACATGCGTGCCCTGCATTATCTAATGGTGGCGGGCAATGCCGGCCAGCTGGTGACCCCGGGCATGCTGGGAGCCCACCTGAGTCTGTCGCCGGCGTCGGTGACCAAGATGCTCAACCGCCTGGAGAAGGGGGAGCATATCATCCGAAAGGTTCACCCAATTGACCGTCGGGCGTTCGCCCTGGAGGTCACTCCGGCCACCCGTGCCGAGGCCATGGAGACCCTGGGGAAGCACCAGGCGCGTCGCTTTGAATCGGCCAAGCGTCTCACCAGTGAGGAGCGTGAGGTGGTCATCCGGTTCCTGGAGGATATGGCCAATGAGCTCTCCCTTTCTAATGCCTCCTGGGCTGAGGGTGATGCGGATTCACGCGCTGCTGCACCGCCGGCTGCCCAGGGTGCCAAGTCTGGCTAGTGGCGTAAAACGTTTCAGGCCCCAGGGGGAGTGATCCTCCTGGGGCCTGTTTTGTTTCCCGGTGGTTTCTACAGGGTGCAGAGTGGTGCCACGTCGGTCTTGCCACCGGCTGCCGGCACGGTCACGAAGGCGCATGACCACCAGCCGCGGTCCTCGGTGATGTTGCGGACCTTGGTCCAGTCCTCGGCGCTCAGGTCCGGGGTGCGGGACAGGACGAAACCGGACAGGCGGTTGGGGCTGCCCACAATCGCCAGGGAGTAGTCATCCTCCAGGTAGGTCACGCGGTAGTTGGGCTCGCCACCCTCGGTCTGGAAGGGCACGCCCCCGAAGGTGACCTTGAGGGAGGCGTCGGAACGCACTGTTGCCTTGCCCTCGATGACGGACGGGCCGAACGGGGTGCCACACGAGTTGACCACGGAGATGGTGTTCTCGTCGATCACGCCGTACTGCGCGGTGGTGTCATGGGAGCACTGCAGGGTGTAGGGCTGCGGGATGGCCGCGACCTGGTACCACGTGCCCTGGTAGCGCTCGAGGTCCACCTTCTGGTCGATCTCCGGCAGGGCCTGGCTCTCCGGGGTGGAACTGAGGTTGGCGATCTGGGATGAGCCGCCGGCAAGGCGACCACCGTCGAAGACGTCCTGGGCCTGGGCCGTGCTGGCCCCGGTGATGGAGAGCGCGGACAACAGGGCTGCGATGGTGAGTTTTCTGGACAGGCGCATGAAGAACTCCCTTTCTTTTTGTTTATATTATCTCAGAAGTTAATACTTCTTGAAGTGTACTACAAACCGGTTTAGTTCGGCATGTCTCTGCAAAGATGCACCTCAGGGCATTGTCCTGAGCCCCACCACCGAAAATCCCTATACTCGCGCCCATGAACAGCCACATCCAGCCCACCCTCACCTACCGCGCCCGCCATCCACAACGCCGCGTCCTGGTCACCGGGGCCACCGGTTATGTCGGTGGTCGCCTCGTCACCGAACTACTCGCCGCCGGTTTCACCGTGCGCGCCACCTCCCGTCGCAAAGAGAGCCTGGAACGATTCGACTGGCACAGCGAGGTGGAGATGGTCGAGGCCGACCTCACCGAACCCGCCGATCTGGATGCCCTCTTCGAGGACGTGGATGTGGCCTTCTACCTCGTACACTCCATGGGCGGCAAGGACGTCGACTTCGAGGAGCAGGAGCGCCGCACCGCGGAGAATGTCGCCGGTGCCGCCGACCGCGCCGGGGTGAAACAGATGATCTACCTGTCCGGCCTGCACCCCCGCGACCGTGACCTGGAGGACCTGTCCAAACACATGCGCTCGCGCGAACGGGTGGCGCAGATCCTGCTGAACAGTGACACCCCCGCACTGATCCTGCGGGCAGCCACCCTCATCGGTTCCGGTTCGGCCTCCTTCGAGATGATCCGCCACCTCACCGAACGCCTGCCCATCATGACTGCACCGCAGTGGATCACCAATCAGATTGAACCGCTGGCCATCCGTGACACCCTGCACTACCTGGTCTCGGCGGCGGATCTGGATGAACCGGTGAATCAGGCCTGTGACATCGGCTGCGGTGAATCCTATGAATTCGCCGATCTGCTGCGCATCTACGCCGATGTGCGCGGGTTAAAGCGACGGGTGCATTCCATTCCGCTCAATCTTCCCATGGACAGGCTGAGCGGATTCTGGATCAGCCTGGTCACCCCGGTGCCCTTCCAGCTCACCTTCCCCCTGGCGCAGTCCATGGCAGAGGATGCCGTCACCGAGGAGCACAGCATCAAGGACATCATCCCGGATCCCCCGGGAGGGCTCATCGGTTACCGCAAGGCTGTGGAACTCGCCCTGGCCGCCGAGGGTGACCGCGGTGTACCCACCTCCTGGGACCGCAGCTGGACAGGCTTCGGTGACACCCCGGAGGATGGCGTGCCCGCCTGGGCCAGCCACCCCACCGATCCCGAGTGGGCGGGTAAAACCCTCTACGAGGATGTCCGCACCGAGACCACCGACCTCACCGCGGCACAGGTCTGGCCGATCATCGAGGGGCTCGGTGGGCCCAACGGATGGTATTCCGCACCGCTGCTGTGGCGTCTGCGGGGTGTCGCGGACCGCCTCATCGGCGGACCGGGCCTGGGCGGACGACGTGATCCCCGCACCCTCAAGGCCGGTGACCGGCTCGACTGGTGGCGGGTCACGGAGGTCTCACCGCCCAACCGGTTGGTGCTCACCGCGGAGATGAAGGTCGACGGCAACGCCTGGCTGGTCTTCGAGGTCGAGGACAATGAGGACGGCGGTTCCACCTACACCCAGCGCGCACTGTTTGAACCCAAGGGGTTGCAGGGATACCTCTACTGGTGGGTGGTCTCACCGTTCCACTCGGTGATTTTCCCCTTCATGCGCCGCAATATCCTCAAGGCGGCCCGCGACGGGGTGGATTCGGTTACTTAACCGCCTCATAGGCATCCAGGGCCTCCCGCCGGGAATCCTTCAGATCCACGATCGGGGCGGGGTAATCGGGGGTGCCGTACTCCGGGATCCAGCGTCGGATATACGTCTCGTCCGGATCGAATTTCTTGGCTTGGGTCTCGGGGTTGAAGATCCGGAAATACGGGGAGGCGTCATCGCCGCTGCCCGCGGCCCACTGCCAGTTGAAGGCGTTGGAGGCGGGGTCGGCATCCACGAGGGTCTCCCAGAACCATTCCTCGCCGTGGCGCCAGTGGATCTGCAGATTCTTGGTGAGGAAACTGGCCACCACCATGCGGGAACGGTTGTGCATGGAACCGGTGGCCCACAGTTCCCGCATGCCGGCATCCACCAGCGGGATGCCGGTGCGCCCGGCGCGCCAGGCCGCCAGGGCCACGTGGAACTCGTCGGAGGAGGTGGGGGACAGGGGGTGGCAGCCGTCGACAAGCCGGGTGGCCTCGTGTTCATCCCACGCCCAGCCGAAACGGTTGAACTGCTCGCGGACGTTGGTGGTGGCCATGTCGGGCAGGGCGTAGAGGCGGTGCCAGGCGAAATCGCGCCACAGCAGTTCCTTGCGGAACACCTGGGCATCGGTGCCGTCGATGTCGCCCGCGTCCGCGGCCGCCGTGATCTCCGCCCACACCCGGTGCACGCTGATCTCACCGAACCGCAGGTGGGGGGACAGGCCACTGGTAACCGCACGGGCCATCTCATCGCGGCCGTCGGCATAGCCGCCGCGTTCACGCATCAGGTCGAGGAAATCCCCGAGGCGGTCCAGGGCGGCCTGCTCACCGGGGTGGCAGTGGGTGGCCATCTCCGCAGCCCAGAACGGCTCGGGTGCCGGGGCCCACCCGCTTTCTGCCACCGGGGTGTCGGGGCCACTCAGGTGCGCGGGCATCGGATCACCCAGCCGGGCGGCGGACTCCTCTGCCAGGGGGAAAGCGGCCTTGGAGAATGGGGTGTAGACCTTGTACCCGGTGCCGGCGCCACTGGTGATCTCCCACGGTTCGGTGAGGAGGAACCCGGCGTGACTGTGCACCTCCAGCCCCTGTTCCCGCAGTTGCGTCTTGATCTCAGCGTCCACCTCGCGCAGCGGCCCGTGGTAGCGGCGGTTCCAGGTCACCGCGTCAGCTCCGGTTTCCCGGGCCACCTCAGCGACGACGACCACCGGATCGCCGGAGCGCCGCAGGAGGGGAACCCCGTGGGTGGCCAGGGCGTCGACAAGCATCCCGAGGCTGCGCTCACGCCACCAGCGTGCCGCACCACCCAGGGGGCGGGGCTGGTCCTCGTCGATGAACAGGCCGATCACCGGCCCGCGGCCGGCGGCCCAGGTGAGGGCGGCATTGTCACGGATGCGGAGATCATCGCGCAACCAGACGATGGTGGGGGACGCGGTTGGGGTGCTCATGGATACCGAGTCTAAAATAAACCGCGCGGGCACTCCCGCCGCACCCACCTCCATGTGTAGACATTCTGTGTAGAAAGCCCGGGTCACAATGCCCTCCCCACGCCGCACACTCACCGTCGTCGTCCCCTGTCTCAATGATGCGGACCTACTCCGCGACTGCCTCGCCTCGATCAACGCCCAGACCGTGACACCGGATGAGATCATCGTGGTGGACAACGGCAGCACCGATGATTCCGTCCGTGTGGCCGAGGCAGCCGGCGCGACCGTCATCCGCGAACCGCGCCGCGGCATCACCTGGGCGAGCGCCGCCGGGTACAACGCCGCAGGTGGCGACGTGATCGTGCGTATCGACGCCGACTGCACCCTGCCTGTCGACTACCTCGCCCGGGTCCACGCCATCTGGGATCAGGCGGAACAGGACCCCACCCGGACCGTGGTTGCCCTGACCGGCGTCGGATCCTTCCAACTCCCGGGACGACTCGGGCGGTGGAGCGCCAACCTCTACCTGGGTGCCTACCGCTGGGCCTCGAAACAGGCACTCGGACACTATCCGATCTTCGGCTCCAACTGCTCACTGAGCAGGACCTGGTGGGGGGCAGTCCGCGATGACATCGACCTGGCCAACACCTTCGTGCACGAGGACATGTACTTCTCCTTCTTCGTCCGCCCGCACGAAACCGTGTGGTTCCAACGCGACCTGACGGTGATGATGGACCCGCGCGCCCTCTTCGGGGTACGGCAGCTGTGGACCCGCGTGGCACGCGGTTTCCACACCGTCCGCTCAGCGTGGGAACGCGAGCCCGTCTACGTCCGCCTCGTGCGCCGCGGGCTTGTCGACGCCTCCATCGTCCCCCAACGCCTACTACCGGCGGATCTGCAGGCCTGATACCCGGGGTCTGCTTGGGGTCGGCTTGGGGTCGGGCCGGGGTCGGGCCGGTGTCGCCCCGGTGTCGCCCCGGTGTCGCCTGGCCAGGGCGCGGCGGGCACAATGGTGGGCATGAACCACGCCGCACCTGAGCCCCACGAGGGCATGAATCCCGTCTCACCGAAACTGACCACGGCCCGGTACCTCGGCACCCTGCCGTGGTGGGTGCTGATCGCGGTTGGTTTCGCGGCAGCCGGTTTCTGGGGCAGTCCGTGGTTTCACATCGGCACCGGCGTGGCCGTGGTGATGCTGATCTGGCAGGCGTGGCTCATTCCCCAGCAGGTCAGGAGACTGGGCTGGCTGGAGACCGAGGACGAACTCCTGCTCACCCGCGGCAAACTCTGGCACACCTACACCGTGATCCCCTACGGGCGCATCCAGTTCGTCGATGTCACCGCCGGGCCCATTGAACGCGCCCTGGGGATGAAGACGGTCAAACTCAACACCGCCTCCGCCACCACCGACTCCTCGGTGAAGGGCCTGCCCGCCGACGTCGCCGATGCCCTGCGCGACCGCCTCGCCATCAAGGCCCGGGAGAGGATGAGTGGACTGTGACTACTGCTCAGACCGCCGCTGAACATACCGATGGTTTTCGTCGGGTCCACCCTCTCACCCCGCTGCTCCGCTTCTGGACACTCATCCTCGCCGTGTTCGCCGGCCTGGTCCTCAACCTCAACCTGTCCTCCCTGCAGGCGATCTGGAGTGTGCTGAGAGAGGACACCGACCTCGCCATCTGGCCCCTGGTGGCCTCCATCGGCGGATTCGTGCTGGCCTGCGGACTGATCTGGCTGCTGTCACGGATCTGGTGGAAGGCCACCGGATTCCGCCTGACCGACGAGGAGATCCAACACCGGCGCGGCGTGCTCAACACCCAGCTGCGTACCGCCCGCTACGACCGCATCCAGGCCGTTGACCTCGTGGAATCGGTGATTGCCCGCATCTTCCGCGTCGCCGCCGTGCGCGTGGAGACCGCCGGTGGCACCAACTCCGTCATCGAGATCGCCTTCCTCAAACGCGCCGAGGCCGAGGAGCTGCGCCGACAACTCATCGACACCACCCACGCCCGGCGGGCTGAGTCGCAGCCGGTGCAGGAGGGTTTCGGGTTATCGGAGATCGGCTCACCCCGGGTCATGGAGACACCGGTTGGCACCGGGAGGCAGGTGGTGCCCTCCATCCCCATCATGCGCACCCTGGGCAGCACCGCGTTGTCCCTCAACACCGTCATCACGGTGCTGGCGCTGCTGATCATTGTCTTCACCCCGCTGGGGATCACCGCCCTGGTGCCGGTTCTCGTGGGTCTGGTTCCCTCGGTGTGGAACCTCATCGACAAGTCATGGAAATTCCAGGCTGATCTCGCGGGCGACATCCTCAACGTGTCCTACGGGCTCGCTGATCGACGCCGCCAGTCGATCCCCCTCGGCCGCATCCACGGGGTGTCCATGACCCAGCCGCTGTTGTGGCGCCTGTTCGGGTGGTGGACGGTATCGGTGTCGGTCGCCGGTTACGGCGTGGACACCAAACAGGGCGGCACCACCCGTCTGCTGCCGGTGGGGACGAAGGACCTGGCGCTCCACCTCGTGGAGGTGGTCGGCCCATTGGACGACGGGGAGCTTGAAACCTACGCCGACCCCACCCGCATCACCCGACCCACCTACACCAGTCCACCGCAGGCCACGTGGGTCTCACCCGTGGACAGGAAACAGCAGGGCGTCACGCTGGTGGGTGAGGCCGGTGGCGTTGGCGCCGATACCGCCCCGCGCGCCGTGATCGTCCACTCCGGCCGGTTCTACCACCGCATGGCACTCATCGATGTCAGCCATATCCAGGAACTCACCCTCAAACGCGGTCCCATCCAGAAGCTGCTGAACTTGAGCACCGTGAGACTCAACCTGGTGCCCGGCCCGGTGTCCATGCAGGGCAGCGACCTCACCTATGCCGATGGGATGGAGCTGCTCACCGTGCTGCGGCGCAGGTCCCTGCCGGAGCTGACCGGCCCGGGGCCTGACGGGGAAAACCGCGCCGGGACCGTGGGTTACGATTAGCGACATGCACATCTCAGATCTTCCCGACAAGACCCAGGACTATCTGAAGACCATCTGGGACATCACCGACCGCAACGGCGGACACCCCGCCACCCTCGGTGAGATCGCGGAGATCCTCGAACAGAAAACCCCCACCGCATCCGAGGCGATCAAACGCCTGGCCACCCGCGACCTGGTACACCATGAGCGCTACTCCGGTGTCACCCTCACACCCACCGGCCAGGCACTCGCCCTGGAGATGGTGCGCCGCCACCGTCTGCTGGAAACCTTCCTCCATGACGTGCTCGGTTACACCTGGGATGAGGTCCACGAGGACGCTGACCTGCTGGAGCACGCCGCCTCAGACCGGCTCATCGCGCGCATCGACGCCCACCTCGGCCACCCGCGCCGCGACCCCCACGGCGATCCCATCCCCACCGCCGAAGGGCTTATCGACGACCTCGGCCACACCACCCTCGCCACCACCGCACCCGGTGCCACGGTCACCATCACCCGCGTCCAGGACATCGACCCCGAACTGCTGCGCTACCTCGCCGAACACGACGTGATCCCGGGATCCCGGATCACCATTGCGAGGGAACCCTTCGCCGGCATCGTCGAAGCAGTGGTTGAGGAGACCGGGCAGCGCTTCCCCCTCGCAGTCACCCAGCTGCCCCTGATCACCGTGCAGGTGTAGGCAGGTCCGCGGCGTTCACCACTCCAACCACGGCATCAGTACTGATGTCTGTGATGCGATGTCGGGGTCAGACAGGCCACCCGCATAACCCAGAGATCCTGTCCCCAGAAAGCACCCGCGATCTCTGGGTTAAGCCACGCGGTCTCTGGGAACAGGATCTCTGGGTTAATGCAGGTCAGCAAGCGACAGCCCCTGCGCCACCACCTCGAAGGGCAGCAGGCCCATCATCACATCGCGCATCTTGCCTGAGGCCACCAGGCCGATCTGGGCGATGACGGCGATGGTGAAACCGGCGAGCAGGATCCTGTCTGCTGGCCCGTTGGCGCGGATGCTGAGGAATTTCGGTAGTTTCAGGTTCCACCAGCGTCGGCCCTTCCATGGAAGTAGTGGCGCGAAGGCGGGTATGCCCTGTTTGGTGGCGAGGTCCCCCAGCATGTGGGTCAGACATCCCACGGTGATCGCCGACCCCATGAACACCCCGAATGATTCCTCGGGCACATAACTCCACACAGCGTAGGCCAGGGCGGCGGACAGTCCTGTGACAATCAACCAGTCTGTTTTCTTCGACCATTCCGGCAGCAGCCCCCTGATGCCGAGGCCGAGGAGGAAGAACAGCAGGCCGATCACCGCGGGTTTGCCGAAGGCACCGATGAGGGCCGCGGCACCGATGCCGGCCGCCAGTGCAGCCCATACTGTGTGGGTGGCGGTGCGGTGGCCGTTCTTGCAGGGCTTGTCCTTGCGGCCCCGGGTGACGTTGACGAAGGTCTGTGCGATGTTCTCCGTGAAGCGGGAGATCACCTGTGTCACCGGCCCGAAGGAACGGGATACCGTGGCAGAGGGTGCATCCAGATCGGGGAGCAGGGCGGCTCCGGCGGCCAGGCCGGCGTAGATGAATGTCTCCTCGGCGGTGGACACGCCGCCCCATTGTGTCGGGAGGATCTGGGCCACGGCCAGGCCGACCGCGGCGCCGCTCATCGCATGGGTGGGGCCCATGACCATTGGTGCATCCCTGCCTTCGAAATTGTTATCGGATAGTACTGTCTTTCACACTTTAGACCCCGTGGTGGGCGCGGTATTTACAGCTCCCGTCTAAGCGTGTCCGCCTGACTGTTCGTCTCTGCTCCGCGCGGCTGCAGGCGTGCCGCTACCCTGGGGGGTCATGGACGAGCAGTCGATCATGCAGGCAGTGGCCGTGGCGCGTGGGGCGCGCAACATTGAGGTGTTCACCGGTGCCGGGATGAGTGCCGATTCAGGCCTGGAGACCTACCGCGATCCGGAGACGGGTGTGTGGTCGAAGGTTGATCCGCAGGCGATGGCGAGCATCGATGCGTGGGCGCGGGATCCGGAGCCGATGTGGGCGTGGTACCGGTGGCGCGCCGGGCAGGCGATGAAGGCGCGGCCCAATGCGGGTCATGAGGCCATCGCTTATTGGGAGGGTAGTCACCTGGTGGATACGGTGCATGTGACCACGCAGAATATCGATAATCTCCATGAGCGGGCCGGGTCCACCGGGGTCACGCATCTGCATGGCAGTCTCTTCGAGTTCCGGTGTTCGATCTGTTCCAAACCGTGGCGGGATGATGGTGATTATCCGGCGGAACCGGTGGAGCGGCTCACCCCGCCGACGTGTTCGCTGTGTGGGAATCCGGTGCGTCCCGGGGTGGTCTGGTTCGGTGAGGCGTTGCCGCAGGAGGAGTGGGCGGTCGCCGAGAGTCGTATGCGGGAGGCTGACCTGGTGGTGATCGTGGGGACGTCCGGGATTGTCTATCCGGCGGCATCGCTGCCGGTTCTGGCGCATCAGCGTGGGGTGCCGATTCTGGAGATCACGCCGAAGGAGACCGACCTGTCCCGGATCGCCACGTTTTCGTGGCGGGCGACGGCCGCCGAGGGGTTCCCGGCGCTGGTCAGGCGGCTCGGCGTGTGAGCGGGTGCTTGTCGACGCCTCCTTCACCCCGCGGATACCACTCCGGGCGGGGGAGAGGGCATGATGTAGAACATGGAAAAGTTTTTCGCAGCAGGTGTGGGCAGGACCCTGGGAATCGTCGGCGCGATGGCGCTGACCACGGCCGGACTGGTGGCGTGTTCCTCCCCGCCGAATGAGAACCCCGCCCCGTGTAATGACAAAACCCCGCAGGACACCGCATTTGCGCAGTACCTCGATTCCGGTGAGATTCCGACCACCGGTGATGAACCCTTCCGTTTCGAGGTCGCCGACAACCACTATGACGCCTGCGATCACATCAGCTGGCTGGGCTTGACCGGCACCACCCAGCCGGAGGGGGAGCAGGAGGACACCAGCGGTTTTGTCGTGTTCTTCCAGGATGGTGACCTGGTCACCGATCCCCGACCGGTTCAGATGGGTGCGGCTCCCTTCGTCGACCGCAATGACGCTGATGACCAGGCCATCGTCCAGTTCGGTCACTACGCACCTCCCGGCGAGGTCACCACAACCGAGGTGCGGGAGGAGACCTTCAACTACGTTGATGGCAAAATCGAGGTCGAGGACGAGGCCTCCTATGAGGACTACGCCCAGGGGCGTAACCAGCTGGTGATGCAGGCCGGTGAGGTGTGTTCGGTTGATACCGGGGAGGCAGACGATTCCGAGGATGCCGCCGGCGCCGGTGCTGCCGCCTGCTGATCTGAGCATCCGAGGAAACTAACTCCCCTAGACTGGATTCTCTGACGGGGGAGTACTGGAAACCGGCACCGTGAAGGAGCTCGATGATGTTGACCGAGACCGACATGTTCTATCTGAACCGCAGCGTGGCCCTCGCCGCCATTGCGCTGGACAAGGGCAACAGTCCCTATGGATCAGTGCTGGTTGCCGATACCGGGCAGGTGTTGTTCGAGGATCATAACCGCGACGGCAACGGTGACGATACCCGGCATCCGGAGTTCGAGATCGCCCGGTGGGCGGCGGCGAATCTCACGGCGCAGCAGCGCGCCACCTCGGTGGTCTACACCTCCACCGAGCACTGTCCGATGTGTGCTGCGGCCCACGCCTGGGTGGGGCTGGACCGGATCATCTATGTGGTCTCCGGTGCCGAGGTGGGGCGGTGGTATCAGGAGTGGGGTGCCGAACCCACCCCGGTGGCAAAACTCCCCATCAATGGGGTCGCCCCGGATGTGCGGGTGAAGGGCCCGGTGCCCGAGCTCACCGGGCAGTTGAAGGAGATCCACCACCGGTACTTCCGCACACTGTGAAGACCCGGTGGGAGGGGGCCTGGGGAGTCTCTCAGACCGCGCCGGGGAAACCGAGCTGTCGCCAGGCCTCATACGTGGCCACCGCCGCGGAGTTGGATAAATTCATGGAACGGCGCCCCTCGAGCATCGGGATCCGTACTTCTGCCGTCACACGGGGATGGATGACGTGCTCGCGCGGTAGCCCGGTGGGTTCGGTACCGAATAGCAGGGCATCCCCTGGTTGGAAGGTGATGTCCGTGAACCATCCGGTGGCCTGGGTGGTGAAGGCGAAGATGCGTCCAGGGAGGGCGGCGAAGCAGTCCTCGATGTCCTTGTGCACGGTCACATCGGCGAGGTCATGGTAATCGAGCCCCGCCCTGCGCAGGTGTTTCTCCGTCAGATCGAAGCCGAGGGGTTCGACAAGGTGCAGGTGGGCGCCTGTTCCCGCGCACATCCGGATGGCGTTTCCGGTGTTGGGTGGGATGACGGGATTATCGAAGACAACATGCAGAGGTGGGACAGACATGGGAAAGATTGTAGATCGTGGAATAATGGCGAAGGTGACTGCTATCAAACTTGACGGAAACCTCTACCGCGATGAAATCTTCGCCGACCTCGGCCAGCGCGTCGCAGCGCTGAAGGAGAAGGGCATTGTCCCGGGTCTTGCGACCGTGCTGGTCGGTGATGACCCCGCCAGCCATTCCTATGTGAAGATGAAGCACCGTGACTGCGAGCAGATCGGTGTCAACTCGATCCGCCGTGATCTGCCTGCCGATGTCTCCCAGGAGGATCTCTTCGCGGTCATCGATGAACTCAATGCGGATGAGTCCTGCACCGGATATATCGTGCAGCTGCCCCTGCCGAAGCACCTCGACGAGAATGCGGTGTTGGAGCGCATCGACCCGGCCAAGGACGCCGATGGCCTCCACCCGGTCAACCTGGGCAAGCTGGTGCTCAACGAACCCGCCCCACTGCCGTGCACCCCGAATGGCTCCATCAGCCTGCTGCGCCGGTTCGGCGTGGAACTCAATGGTGCGAAGGTGGTGGTCATCGGACGCGGCGTCACCGTCGGTCGTCCGATCGGCCTGATGCTCACCCGCCGTTCCGAGAACTCCACCGTCACCCTGTGTCACACCGGCACGAAGGATCTGGCGGCTGAGACCCGTGCGGCTGATGTCATCGTTGCCGCCGCCGGCCAGCCCCACATGCTCACCGCCGACATGGTCAAGCCGGGGGCTGCGGTGCTAGATGTGGGTGTGTCCCGCAAGGACGGCAAGCTGCTCGGTGATGTCCACCCCGATGTCTGGGAGGTTGCGGGCGCGGTATCCCCGAATCCGGGTGGTGTCGGCCCCCTGACCCGTGCCTTCCTGGTCCACAATGTCGTCGAGCGCGCAGAGAAACTGGCGGGTCTGTAGGGGAGCGGTTCATGCACACCCCCCTCACCCCGTCCGAGCGGCTGGACAATCCCCATGACCGGGGTCTTGCCCCCTCGCCCCTGCCGGTGACCGCGCAGCGGATACTGGTGGGGTTGTTCGTCCTCGCGGTGGTGGTGGCGACGCTGTTCGCCGTCACCGAGCACTGGCGGCGCGCCACCTTCACCCTCGGCGTGTCCATGATCTACCTGGCGGTTGTCCGCCTGACGTGTGATTCCAGGATCGTGGGTCTGCTGGCGGTGCGGTCACGGCGTTTCGACGCCTTCTACTGCACCGCACTCGGAGGCACCATGGCTTTCCTGGCCGCCTCGGTGGATTCACTGGGCAGCTGAGGTTACAGGCTGGGGTCCTCGAAGACCGACTGGATGGAGGGGGTTCCATCCTCCGAGAAGCTCTGGTGGAATTCGATGAAGACCTCGGGGCCGTCGATACGCAGCTGCAGTCCTTCGTCGTCACGCTCCCCGGTGACACCGGCGAGGGTGAACACCGTGTCGTCGAGGGTCGCGGCGATCCGCTCCTGCTTCGACTGTGCCGTGGGCTCATGCCCGACGCAGATCCACTGCGCGGCGACGGCGAGCAGCCTCTCCTTCTGTTCCTCGGTGAGGGCAGCCCCCCGCAAACCACCGTTCCCGGACTGGTTCGGGGTGGTCAGCGCCGCCCGCTGCGAATCGGTGAGACTGTCGAGCAGGTCGACGACGGGCTGGTGGGCGGTGGAATGACTGGGCACATCGGTCCCGGTGGTCGCCATGACGGTTCTGACATCATTGCTGCTCAGATTGAAACGCGCCGATTCAAGCGCCACGTCGCCCTCCTCGCTGAACATCGCGTGCAGGCCCAGCATGGGCCCCTCCAGATCCATCCTCCACTGCTCACTGGGGGCCGGGACGGTGGAGAACCGCAGCAGATGGGGCGCGGCATCGGGGTTCATGTCGATGTACTCCAGAAGCGCACGCATCATGGTGTTGGAATCCTCATCGAGCAGGGTTTCCAGAACCTTGAACACGGTGAGTTTCTGCGCGTGGGTGAGGGTGTTGATATCCAGGCCGTCACCGGTGATGAGATGCCGCTGCTCCTCATCGAGGTATTCCATGAGTGCCCGCGCGGTCAGGGTGGTGTCCCGCGCCGCGGTGTAGTGCATGCTCGCGGTCGGGGGGATGCTGGGGATGCTTGACGACGCCTCCGCGGTCCGCGTCCCCATCGCCGTAGCGACCTTACGGGGCTCCTCACTCGACGTCTGACCGCCTCCGCGGTCGGAACCGCAGGCGACCAGGGCCATGCTGCCGATCGCAAGAGTGGTCAGGAGCACATAGGCGGTCCTGCCACGAGGGGAGATCATCAAAGTCACGTCCAATAATCTAAACCACTGACCATGGTTAAACCGTTAAATTAGCTGTGAACACCTCACCAGGTTTTCTACCTGCACACAGTTTGAAAGAAAACCACCGCATTCCCCGGGGCAGGGGATGCGGTGGTGATGCAGGTAGGGGGTGGATCAGTGGTGCAGATTCCTGCCCTGGATGCCCGTGCGGGGAACCATGAGAACCGCCACGAGGGAGATCGCGGAGATCACGGCGATGTAGACACCGATGGACAGTGAGCTGCCGGTAGAATCAAGGAGCATCTCGGCGATCATCGGGGCGAAGGCACCGCCGATGATGGAACCGATCGCGTAACCGATGGAGACGCCGGACAGACGGACCTGGGCGGGAAACATCTCAGCGTAGAGCGCCGGCTGCGGGCCGTAGGTGACACCGAGCAGGACACCGAGAACCACCACCGCGATACCGAAGAACAGCGGGTTTGCGGTGTCGATGAGCATCCAGGTCGGGAGGGCCCAGATGATCATGGCCAGGTAACCCAGTGCGAAGGTGCGGCGGCGACCCCAACGGTCGGAGGCGGCACCGAAGAAGAGGGTGGACACGATCCACGCGATGGCGGTTAGGCAGGTCAGCAGCAGAACGACGGGGCGACCCATACCCAGGACACCGGTGCCGTAGGAGACGAAGAAGGCGATGGCCAGGTAACCGGCGGCGTTGACACCCGCGAAGATCAGGGCGGCGAGGATGACGGTCTTGAGGTGCTTGCGGAAGAGCTCCGACAGTGGGGCGGAGGCCTTCTTCTTCAGGTCCTCCATCTCGGAGAACACGGGGGACTCATGAACCAGACGACGGATGAAGAAACCGACAGCGATGAGGACCACACTGGAGATGAACGGGATGCGCCAGCCCCATGCCTCGAACTGCTCGGGGCTCAAGACAGTGGTCATGACCAGCATGAACAGGGTGGCCAGCAGCATACCGGCCGGGACACCGACCTGGGGGAAGGCCCCGAAGAAACCACGGCGGTTGAGGGGTGCGTGCTCCACGGCGATCAGTGCCGCGCCACCCCATTCGCCACCGGCGGAGATGCCCTGCAGGATGCGCAGCAACACCAGGATCAGAGGAGCCGCCAGACCGATCTGCGCGTAGGTGGGCAGCAGGCCCATGGCAACGGTTGCACCACCCATGCCCAGCAGGGTGAGGACGAGGACGGGCTTGCGGCCGAAGCGGTCACCCAGGTGGCCGGCGATGACAGCACCGAACGGGCGGAACAGGAAGCTGATGCCCAGTGAGGCCCAGGCGATGATCTGCGCGACGGAGGCGCTGGAGTTGCTGGCGGGGTTGAAGTACTGGGTGGCGAAGATCAGGCCGGCCGCCTGGGCGTAGATGAAGAAGTCGAACCATTCGATGGTGGTACCCACCATGGAACCGGCCAGGACCTTGCGGTGCTCGGGGGTGATCGGTTGCGGGTTGTTGGTGCCTGCGGTGGTGCTGTCGGTGGGGATGCTGGTGGTCAGGACGGTGGTGTCACGCTGCCCTGTGGTGAGGATTTCGTTGGTGGTCATCGGGGGAACTTTCTGCTGGGCACAGTCACTGTCACTGTGCTACCGGAAGGGGAGGGGGGACGAACCCCGAAAAGTAGGGATGTAGGGGGCTTTTCGGGGTTCGTGAAGTACAGCATCCGGCAGGAAGATGCGGATGCTGTGCAATGTGGGGTGTGGAGAGAAAGTGCCGGATGGCCCCGGCCCGCGCGGGGTAGCGGTGGGCGGGATCCCGGTGCGGCGGTCCCCGGGGATGACGGGGGACTTCGCCGGAGGGGTGTTACTGGGTGTTGCTGGGTGCTACTGGTTGCGCAGGTCGAGTAGGCGCTTGGCCTTGCCCTCGCCGGAATCAACGCGGTCGCGGACCTCAACCTGGACGGAGATGCCGATGCGGTCCTTGATCTGCTTGCTCAGACGCTGGGTGGCCAGGGTGATGTCCTCAGCGCTGCAGCCGGGTGCATGTTCCACGGCCAGGGTGAGGTGGTCCATGCGGCCCTTCTTGCTCAGGATGCACTGGTAACGCGGACGCAGGGTCTTGTCCTCGACGATGATCTCCTCGAACTGGCTCGGGAAGCAGTTGACACCGCGGAGGATGATCATGTCGTCATTACGGGCGCTGATCTTGTCGATGCGTCGCATGGAGAAGGCGGTGCCGGGCAGGATGCGGGTCAGGTCGTGGGTGCGGTAGCGCACGACCGGGAAGGCCTCCTTGGTCAGGGAGGTGATGACCAGCTCGCCGTACTCACCGTCGGGGAGTACCTCACCGGTCTCGGGATTGATGATCTCCGGGTAGAAGTGATCCTCCCAGATGGTCAGTCCGTCCTTGGTCTCGACGCACTCCTGGGCAACGCCCGGTCCCATGACCTCGGAGAGGCCGTAGATGTCGGTGGCGTCGATGCCGAAGCCGTCCTCCAGATCACGGCGCATGCCCTCGGTCCAGGGCTCGGCACCCATGACGCCGACACGGAGGGAGGTCTCGCGTGGATCCACGCCGTCGGCACGCATCCGGTCGAGAACGGTGAGCATGTAGGACGGGGTGCCCAGGATCGCATCGGGCTGGAAGTCATTCATGATCTGGATCTGGCGCTCGGTCTGTCCACCGGAGGTGGGGATGACGGTTGCGCCGAGCTTCTCCACGCCGTAGTGGGCGCCGAGGCCGCCGGTGAACAGGCCGTAACCGAAGGTGACCTGAACCTTGTCGCCGGCGCGGACACCACCCGCGCGCAGGGACCGTGCGACCAGATCGGACCAGTTCTCAATATCATTGCGGGTGTAGGCGACCACGGTGGGACGCCCGGTGGTGCCGGAGGAGGCGTGCAGTCGGACGATCTGGCTCTGGGGAACCGCGAACATACCGAAGGGGTACTCCGAACGCAGGATCTCCTTGTCCGTGAAGGGGAACCGTGCCAGATCCGACAGATCACGGAAGTCGTCCGGGTGCACGCCGGCCTCGTTGAAGGCCTTACGGTAGTGGGGGACGTTGAAGTAGGCGTGACGCAGTGTGTTCTTGGCACGTGCGATCTGCAGTGCGGTGATCTCATCGCGTGATGCGTACTCGATACCCGTCTGAGGACCGATGTGGGTGGAGTGAATTTCAGTGACGGAGGTCATTGGGATGTTCCTTTCTGGCTGTGCGCGGTGGTGCTGGCGCGCATCGTTACCCGCAACGGGTGTGGTGCGACCTGGCCTGCGACTCGGTGTGGCATCCGGTTGTGAGGAGGAGGGCGTCATGGTGCAGGATCCTCTGTGAGTACGTTTCCCATTTACCAACTGACCAGTCGGTAAGTTGGTATGTGATGGACGCTACATTATTGAATCAGCTATTTCCAGAGTCACAATGAAATCCGTCATAAATTGTGCGAAAAAGGGCCCCCATCCCGTACCCCTGTTCGCAGGACGTACGGGCAGAGGCCCCTGGTTAGCAGTTGTTTATCGGGCAGCGAGCCCCCTGAAGACGAAGTCCGGCATGATTTCACTGAGTTCCTCAGGTGAGATCGGTCCATCGGGTCGGTACCACTCCACCAGGGAGTTGATCATGCCGAAGGTCAGGCGTGCGACCATGCCGGCATCCAGAGTGGAACGCACGGCGCCCTCCTCCTGGGCGGATGCAACAAAGTCAATGAAACGGCGGGTTATGAGGCGTCGGCGCTCCAGGATCTGTTTCTCCACCTCCGTATTGCCCCGCAGGCGTAGGAGGAGGGTGACATTCTCGGGTTTCTCGCACAGCACCCGGGTGGCACCGCTGATCACCGCGGCCAGGCGGTCCTCTGCGGTGCCGGGCGTGGCGTCGGCCTCCTCGATCACGTCGAAAAGCGCCTCGAGGGCCTGGTCGGTGGCCTCGACCAGGATCTCCTCCTTCGAGGTGATGTGGTGGTAGATGGCTGACTTGCTCACGCCGAGGGTGGTGGCGAGCGCGCCCATGGAGGTCGCCTCGTAGCCGTGGGTGTTGAACTGGTCGACCGCGATGCGGATGACATCCTCGCGTGCGTAGCCGGGCCTACCCCGGTTGGTGGTGGCGGTGGTGACAGAGTTCATGGTTTCTCCTTGTCGGAACCATCGGACTGATGTGGGGGACGGTGTGAAGCTCTCATTTCCCCGCGGGAATGTGCCTGGATCCGTACACTCCCATGATATTACCGTCCACTCGGTAAGTAATCTCCACCACTTTTCCTGCGAAAGGGGAAAACACATGCTTAATGCAGTTGAAACCGACCAGATTCTCGCCCCCGGTGTTGCAGAGGGTGCTGAATATGATCATGTCCGCGCCATGTTCGCCAATGATGCCGTCTCGAAAATGTTGGGCGTGGTGATCACTGAGCTGTCCCCCGAGGGGGCCCGGGGGCACTTCACCATCCGCGAGGACATGTGCAATGGGCACGGTACCGCACAGGGTGGCATCCTGTTCACCTTTGCCGATGCCGTGTTCGCCGGTGTGTGCAATGCGGCCGGCGATATCGCTGTTGCGGCACAGGTGGGTATCCATTACCTCTCCCCGGCCCGGGTGGGCGAGGTTGTGGAGGCGGAGGCTATCTGCCGTCAGGCCTGGGGTCGTAACGGGATCACCGATGTCATCCTCCGCGTCGGGGATCGTGTGGTGGCGGAGTTCCGTGGCACCTCCCGCGTGGTGAAGGCGGTGTAGGGGGTACCGGAAACACCCCCGGCCCAACGATGTGACCTGCATCAATGTGGGTGCGGTGTGTGGGGGAGGTCGCCCGCGGTCCGGGGTCGGCTGTGAAAGTGTTGACGTAGATCACATTTCCCCCATATACTGACCGGGCGGTCGGTTAGTAAATGGTAACCGGCTAACCGACACACAAACTTCCACACCCAGCCACTTCCTTCGCCCGAGAGCGGCGAACCTGCGGGTAGACCGCGACACTACGAGGAGGACCCTCATGACGACAGCCACACAGCAGCGGACATCCACCGATGATGCCCAGGCCCAGGAGCACTTCGACGCTCTCATCGCCCAGGATTCCCGCATCGAGCCCACCGACTGGATGCCAGCCGCATACCGCAAGACTCTGACCCGTCAGATCTCCCAGCACGCGCACTCCGAGATCATCGGCATGCAGCCGGAGGCCAACTGGATCACCCGCGCACCGTCCCTCAAGCGCAAGGCCATCCTCATGGCCAAGGTCCAGGACGAAGCCGGCCACGGCCTCTACCTCTACTCCGCAGCCGAGACCCTCGGCACCGGCCGTGATGAGCTGGTTGACCAGCTGCTCAGCGGCAAAGCGAAGTACTCCTCCATCTTCAACTACCCGGCACGTACCTGGGCCGACATCGGAGCCATCGGCTGGCTTGTCGACGGCGCCGCCATCGCCAACCAGGTCCCGCTGTGCCGCGCCTCCTACGCACCCTACGGACGCGCCATGGTCCGTATCTGTAAGGAGGAGTCCTTCCACCAGCGCCAGGGTTGGGAGATCCTCTACGAACTGGCCAACGGAACCCCGGAGCAGAAGCAGATGGCCCAGGAGGCGATCAACCGCTTCTACGGCCCGGCACTGCAGATGTTCGGCCCACCGGATGAGGATTCCCCGAACTCCCAGCAGTCCATGGAATGGAAGATCAAGCGTTTCAGCAACGATGAGCTGCGTCAGCGCTTCGTCGACATGATCGTTCCGCAGGCGGAGGGACTGGGTCTCCACTTCGAGGACCCGGACCTGAAGTGGAATGAGGAGCGCGGCCACTACGACTACGGCCAGCTCGACTGGGATGAGTTCAAGTCCGTCATCAAGGGCGAGGGCCCCTGCAACGTCCAGCGTATGCAGCGCCGTCGTCAGGCATTCAACGATGGTGCCTGGGTCCGCGAGGCGGCCGCCGCCTACGCGGATCGCCAGCGCCCGGCCGCCACCCGACTCACTGCCTAAACCACCCCATATATAAGGAGACACATCATGTCTAACCAGTCCTGGCCCATGTGGGAAGTGTTCGTCCGCACCTCCCGTGGCCTCTCCCATGTCCACGCAGGATCCCTGCACGCAGCTGACGCCACCATGGCGCTGCGCAACGCCCGCGACCTCTACACCCGCCGCAATGAGGGAACCTCCGTCTGGGTCGTCCCCGCCGAGGTCGTCGTGTCCTCCGATCCCGATTCCAAGGGTGGGTTCTTCGAGTCCTCCCAGGGCAAGAACTACCGCCACGCCACCTACTACTCCAAGGCCGAGGGGGTGCCACACCTGTGAGCAGCTTCGCATCCGTTGATTCCGCGACCCGACAGACCCAGGGCGACGGCATTACAGCAGAAGACATCCAGGCCACCGGCGCAGTCGCAACCGAGGATGTGGCCAACTACGCACTGACCCTCGGCGATGACGCACTCATGCTGGCCCAGCGCCTGGGCTGGTGGGTATCCCGCGCACCCGAGATGGAAGAGGACATCGCGATCGGCAACATCGCCCTCGACCTGGTCGGACATGCACGGTTCCTCTACAGCTACGCCGGCACCGCCTGGAACAAGACCGAGGATGACCTCGCCTACTTCCGCGATGAGGAGGAGTTCCGCTCCGCCCGCCTGACCGAAACCGAAAACGGTGACTTCGGCCAGACCATCGCCCGTCAGCTGCTGATGTCCCACTACTTCCTCGGCCTCTACACCGCGCTGCAGGACTCCACCGACGAGACCCTCGCCGCGATCGCCGCCAAGGCCGTGAAGGAAGTGGAATACCACGCCGACCACGCCAACCAGTGGACCCTGCGACTGGGCCTGGGCACCGAGGAGTCCCACCGCCGCATGACCGAGGGCCTCTACTACATGTGGCCCTACGTGGCGGAACTCTTCGAGGACCTGCCCATCCACACCAAGCTCGCCGAGACCGGTGAGGCGGTTCTGCCGTCCAGCCTCCGGGATGAGTTCGACCGCAACATCGCCTACGTCCTCGAGGAGGCCGGCCTGGAGATCCCGCAGGTGCCCTCCGCACGCAGCAGCCAGCGCACCGGCAAGTACAACGAGTACCGCGGTTACATCCTGGCCGAGATGCAGTCCCTGGCCAGGCGCCACCCCGGCGCCACCTGGTAACCGATCACCCCCCATTCATCCGCACCCTATATATAAGGAGCAACCGTGGACACCACTGACACTGTGATTCACCCACTGCGACCGACCACGGCAGCAGAAGCAGAGCTCTGGGATCTGGCAGCGACTGTTCCTGATCCGGAGATCCCGGTGATCTCCATCGCCGACCTGGGCATCCTGCGTGGTGCCCGGTTCGAGGGGGCCACCGCTGTCATCACCATCACCCCGACCTACTCCGGCTGCCCGGCCATGGACCGGATCACCAGTGATGTCAGGGAGGCACTCCAGGGTGCCGGATATGAGGATTCCAGGGTCGAGCTGGTGCTCCAGCCGGCCTGGAGCACAGACTGGATGACCGAGCAGGGACGTCAGCAACTGCGTGACTACGGCATCGCCCCGCCTGCCCGCCGCACTGATGATGAGGGCAGCAGGGTGGTCCGCCTGACCCTGATGCGTCCCGAGACCATCGCCTGCCCCCAGTGTTCCTCCACCAATACCCGCAAGCTCAGCCACTTCGGCTCGACCTCGTGCAAGTCCCTCTACAACTGCCTGGACTGCCTCGAGCCCTTCGACTACTTCAAGGTGCACTAATGACTACTCCCACCCTTCCTAAGCAAAAGGCAAAGTTCAACGCCCTCACCGTCTCAGAGGTGCGCCGACTCACCGACGATGCGGTCGAGATCAGCTTCGAGGTCCCCGAGGAACTCCAGGCGGACTACGACTACGTCCCGGGCCAGTACGTGGCGCTGCGCACCCAGCTCGACGGTGCCGAGGTACGCAGGTCCTATTCCATCTGCGACATCCCACGTCCGGGCACCATCCGGGTCGCGGTGAAGAAGAACCTCGGTGGATTGTTCTCCACCTGGGCCAACGAGGAGCTCAAGGCCGGTGACACCCTCGAGGTCATGAACCCCCAGGGTGCGTTCACCTCCAAGACCCACGTCACCTCCCTCAACGATGCCGAGGCCATCGCCCAGCAGGCCGGCAACAACCACCTGGTGGCCATCGCCGCCGGTTCCGGTATCACCCCGATCATGGCCATCGCCCAGACCGTGCTGGCGGAGAACCCGAAGGCCACCTTCGAGATCGTCTACGCCAACAAGGGTGGAGCCGATGTCATGTTCGCCGAGGAGATCGGTGACCTGAAGGATAAGTACCCCCAGCGGTTCGCGGTCCACCATGTGCTCTCCCGCGAGCAGCGCGTCAACCCGCTGTTCTCCGGGCGCATTGACGACGAAAAGCTGAACCTGCTGCTCGATCAGGTGCTGCGCACCGACCAGGTCAAGGAATGGTTCCTCTGCGGACCCTTCGAGCTGGTCCAGCTGTGCCGCGATGAACTCGAGGGCAGGGGAGTGGACTCCTCCAACGTCCGTTTCGAGCTGTTCACCACCGGCAAGCCCGGTGACGGCCCGGGCCAGGGCAACACCGGACGCCCCGTCATCGCCGACCCGGAGGGTGACAACATCACCATCTCCTTCACCCTCGATGGGCTCTCCGGCACCATCGAATCCCCCTCCAGTGCCCGCGAATCCGTGCTCAACGCCGCACTCCGTGCCCGCCCGGATGTCCCCTTCGCCTGCGCCGGTGGCGTCTGTGGCACCTGCCGCGCCAAGGTCGTCGAAGGTGAGTACGAGATGGAGGAGAACTACGCCCTTGAACCCGATGAGGTCGAGGCCGGTTATGTCCTGACCTGCCAGACGCGACCCAAGGGTGACACCCTGGTCGTGGACTACGACGCATAGACACAACACACACGCAAGGGAGTACCAGTCCATGATTGACCTGCACATCGAGAACGACACCGCCGAGATCGTCCTGAACAACCCCCAGGCACGCAATGCCCTGGCCGAGGCTGACCTCAAGGATCTGTCCGCCGCCTACACCGAGGCCGAGGTCCGCGGTGTGCGGGCGCTCATCCTCCGGGGCGAGGGCAAGGGGTTCTGTGCGGGCCGCAACATCCGCGGCGTGGTCCCGGCTGAGGACGACGCCACCGATTACCTGGCCAACAAGGTCACCCCGGTGTTGAAGCAGATGAGCAACTTCCCGGCACCGACCTTCGCCGCCGTGCAGGGCGCCTGCCTGGGCGTGGGACTGGGCCTGGTGATCGCCACCGACATCGTCTACGTGGCCGAGGACGCCAGATTCGGATCCCCCTTCGCCAACCTGGGCGCCACCCTGGATTCCGGTGGACACGCCCTCTTCTTCGAGCGTCTCGGTGCCCACCGCGCCATGGACCTCATTGTCACCGGGGATCTCATCTCCGGTGCGGAGGCGGTGCAGGCCGGTCTGTTCTCCCGCGCCATCCCCGCTGACCAGCTCCTGGAGGTCACCCGGGAGGCTGCCCACAAGGCGGCCACCGGAGCCACCCGCGCATTCCTCACCAGCCGTGCCCTCATCCAGGATCTGCGCGATCAGCGCGTCGGATTGTGGGAATCGGTGGAGAAGGAGAACATCGCCCAGGGCGAGCTGTGCTCCTCCGATGATTACGCGGAGGGTTTCGCCGCTTTCAACGAAAAGCGCCCCCCGGTATTCGCTGGCCGTTAGGCTGGCGACAACGCCCGGTAGGTCGGGCGTCGACAAGCTTGCTGCACCACGTACACCGCAACGAACCCAAGGAGCTCCCCACCCATGTCCACCCCCACTGCATACCTGGTCTCCGGCCGTCGAACCCCCGTCGGACGCTACGGTGGCGCCCTGTCCGCCGTGCGCCCGGACGATCTGGCCGCACTGACCATCAAGGCTGTCGTTGAGGAGGCCGGCATCGACCCGGCCGCCGTGGATGAGGTCATCTTCGGCAACGCCAACGGCGCCGGTGAGGAAAACCGCAATGTGGCCCGCATGGCGTGGCTGCTGGCCGGATACCCGGATTCCGTCCCCGGCATCACCGTCAACCGCCTGTGTGCGTCGGGCATGTCCGCGATCACCATGGCAGCGAACATGATCAAGGCCGGCGAGGCTGACATCGTGGTGGCCGGTGGCGTGGAATCGATGTCGCGTGCACCCTGGGTCCAGGAGAAGCCGGCAACCGCGTTCGCCAAGCCGGGACAGATCTTCGACACCTCCATCGGCTGGCGTTTCACCAACCCGGTGTTCGCCGCCCAGGACAAGACCACCTACTCCATGCCGGAGACCGCGGAGGAGGTCGCCCGCGTGAAGAACATCAGCCGCGAGGACGCCGACGCCTTCGCGGTGGAATCCCAGCGACGCGCCGTCGAGGCCATCAAGGCCGGACGCTTCGACTCCGAGATCGTCCCCGTCGAGGTCACGGGCCGCAAGGGGAAGGTCACCGTCGTGGACACCGATGAGGGACCCCGCGAGGGAACCACTACCGAGGTGCTGGCCAAGCTGCGCCCGGTCGTGGGCGGGGGAGAGGTGGTCACCGCCGGTAACTCCTCCTCCCTCAATGACGGTGCCTCGGCGATTCTGGTGGTCTCCGAGCGTGCACTCGAGAAGTATGGCCTCACCGCCCGCGCCCGCGTCGTCGGTGGCGCCAGCGTCGGACTCGCCCCGGAGATCATGGGCATGGGCCCGGTCCCGGCGACGAAGAAGGTGCTGGAACGCACCGGCTGGTCCATCGATGATGTGGATGCCGTGGAACTGAACGAGGCCTTCGCTTCCCAGTCACTGGCCTGCATCCGCGAACTGGGACTGGACACCGACAAGGTCAACACCTGGGGTGGCGCCATCGCACTGGGGCACCCGCTGGGGTCTTCCGGTGCGCGCATCACCATCACCCTGCTCAACAGGTTGGAGCAGGAGGGCGGCACGAAGGGTGTCGCCACCATGTGCATCGGGGTCGGCCAGGGTGCCGCCATCGCCATCGAGAAGGTTTAGGAAAGGTAGAAACACCGTGACCAACACCATGACCGACACCACCCTGAGCAGCGACTTCACCGCGCTCACCCTCACCGAGACCGACACCTACCTCCTGGTGGAGATCACCCGCCCCGAGGTCCGTAACGCCATCGACGAGACCATGGTCGGTGAACTCCATGAGGTGTGCTCCTACCTCGAACTCAATCCCAAGATCCTCATCATCACCGGCTGTGAGGCCAACGGTAAGGGCATCTTCGTCTCCGGCGCCGACATCGGCCAGATGCGTGAACGACGCCGCGATGATGCCCTGCGCGGCATCAACAACATGCTCTTCCACCGCATCTCCCAGCTGCCGGCCCCCGTCATCGCGGCCGTGGACGGGTACGCACTCGGTGGGGGGATGGAGTTGGCGCTGGCCGCCGATTTCCGTCTCGCCACCCCGGGCGCCAAGTTCGGTCAGCCGGAGGCCGGCCTCGGAATCGTGGCGGCCGCCGGTGGCCTGTGGCGGTTGAAGGCCCTGATCGGGGAGGCCGTGGCCAAGGAGATCCTCCTGGCGGGCAAGGTCCTCGACGGCAATGAGGCGCTCGCCGTCCACCTGGTCACCGAGGTGCACGAACCGGCAGAGCTTCTCGACGCCGCCCTGGCACTCGCCGGCCGCATCGCCAAGCTCGATCCCCTCGCCGTGCGCATCTCCAAGCAGGTCATGGCGATGCCCGCCGGTGCCCACCCCCAGGTGGACAACATCGCCCAGGCGATCCTCTTTGAATCCGAGGCCAAGTTCGACCGGATGCAGGCCTTCCTCGACCGCAAGAAGAACAAGTAAGCAGGAGACACACCCATGACCAGCCCAGCAGACACCTTCAACCTCACCTTCGATTCCACCGACGTCGGTGTGCCCACCGTGGTGGGCGTACTTGGTGGTGGCCGGATGGGTGCGGGTATCGCCCACTCCTTCCTCGCCGCCGGTGCGCATGTCACCGTAGTGGACATCAACGACGCCGCGGTCGAGGCCGCCCGCGAACGCATCACCAACGACATCGAAGGGTCCATCAAACGTGGGGCCGAGGGCACGGTGGAGCAGTGGCTGGAACGCCTCACCCTGAGCACCGATGCGGCAGCCTTCGCCGATCACCCCCTGGTGGTTGAGGCGGTCCCAGAGATCATCGATCTCAAGGCTGATTCCTTCCGGAAGATCGCCGCGGCCGCACCGGGGGCGGTCATCGCCACCAACACCTCCTCGCTGTCGGTGAGTGATCTCGCCCTGTCCGTGGACAACCCGGTCATCGGTCTGCACTACTTCAACCCGGTGCCGGCATCGAAGCTGGTGGAGGTCGTGGTGGCTGATTCCACCCCGGAGCCACTGGTGGACCTGGCCCGCGGGTGGGTCGCCGGTCTGGGCAAGACCCCGATCGTGGTCAAGGACGCGCCGGGCTTCGCCTCCTCCCGCCTGGGTGTGGCCATCGCACTTGAGGCGATCCGCATGGTGGAGGAGGGTGTGGCCTCCCCGGAGGACATCGACAACGCGATGGTGCTGGGGTACAAGTTCCCCGTCGGCCCGCTCAAGCTCACCGACATCGTGGGCCTGGATGTGCGCCTGGGTATTGCCGAGTACCTCGAATCCACCCTCGGTGAGCGCTTTGCCCCACCGCAGCTCATGCGCGACATGGTCGCGCGTGGGGAGCTGGGCCGGAAGTCCGGCCGCGGTTTCTACGACTACAGCTAGCGCTTATCCACGACCATATTCGTGATCCGCGCAGTACAGAGGCGGTCACCATCCTCGTTGGTGATGACCACCTCGTGGCTGCAGACCGAGCGGCCCAGGCGGATCGCGGTGGCGGTCGCGGTGACCAGTCCGTCCCGGCTGGACTTGTGGTGCGTGGCATTGATGTCCACGCCCACACACACCTTGCCCATCGTGGAGGCGTGGATGACGGCGGCCCAGCTGCCCACCGCCTCGGCGAGGGAGACCATCGCGCCACCGTGCAGCAGTCCCAGTGACTGGCGGTTGCCCTCCACCGGCATCGTGGCCACCACCCGTTCGGCGGATTCCTCGATGACCTTCACGCCCATCTTCTCGTCCAGTTCGCCGAGAACAATCTTCCAGGGTTCCATCTTCTCCAACTCCTTTGACTGAATAATTGTGAAAGACCCTCTGGTGCTTTCACTGTTTGTGACTATACTAACAGTAATTACTGACCGGCCGTTCGGTAACTATCACTTGTTCGGCCCTATCTTCCCGAAAGGAAACAGGACCAATGACCACAGCTCATACCGACACCCAGTCCTCCACCACCGCCATCCTCGACCGTGAGGTGGCCATCGTCCCCAGTTACCTCAGCGGCCAGTGGGTCACCCCGGACAACCCCACCCGCATCGCCGAGGTCGCGGATGCCTCCACCGGCGAGATCGTGGCCCGGGTATCCACCGACGGGCTGGATATCGGCGCAGCGGTCGCCTACGCCCGCGACGTGGGACAGAAGAACCTGCGCGCACTCACCCTCCACGAGCGTGCCCTGAAACTCAAGGAGATCGCGCTCTACCTCGGCGAGCACAAGCAGGAGCTCTACGAGATCGCCTATAAGTCCGGTGCCACCAATCGCGACAATGGCGTGGACATCGACGGCGGCATCTCCACCCTGTTCACCTACTCCTCCAAGGGACGCCGCGAACTGCCCAACTCCGATGTGATCATCGACGGCCCCACCGAGGTTCTGTCCCAGGATTCCTCCTTCCAGGGCACCCACATCTACACCCCGCTGCCGGGTGTGGCAGTCCAGATCAACGCCTTCAACTTCCCCGTCTGGGGCATGCTGGAGAAGTTCGCACCGTCCTTCATCGCCGGTGTGCCCTCCGTGGTCAAGCCCGCCACCCCCACCGGCTACATCACCCAGGCCTGCGTGCGCCTCATGGTCGAGTCCGGCATCCTGCCGGAGGGTTCCATCCAGCTGATCTCCGGTTCCGCCCGCGACCTGCTCGACCACCTGGACTACCGTGACCACGTGGCCTTCACCGGTTCCGCCACCACCGCCGCCACCCTGCGCGCACATGACAACGTCCAGCACGCCGGCCTGCGCTTCAGCGCCGAGGCAGACTCCGTCAACGCCGCCATCCTCGGTGAGGACGCCACCCCGGACACCCCGGAATTCGACGCCTACGTCAAGACCCTCTTCAGCGAGCTGACCTCCAAGGCCGGTCAGAAGTGCACCGCCGTGCGCCGCGCCATCGTGCCTGCGGGGCTTATCGACGACGTGGCCTCCGCCCTTGCGGACCGCATCACCGCCAAGATCGTCGTCGGTGACCCCCGCGATGAGAAGACCACCATGGGACCGGTGGTCTCCGTGGAGCAGCGCGATGATGTGGCGGCGGCCGTCGACAAGCTCATTGCAGCAGGCGGCACCGTGCGCCTGGGCGGCACGGAAGAGTTCGACGGTGCGTTCTTCGCCCCGACCATCCTCACCTTCGACAACGCCGATGCCGACGCCGTGCACGACACCGAGGCCTTCGGCCCGGTCGTGTCCATCATCGGCTACACCGACACCGCCGACGCCATCCGCCTGGCCGCCCGCGGACAGGGCTCCCTGGTGGCCTCCGTGATCACCCACGACCCGGCCCTGGCCAACCAGTTCGCCATGGGCATCGCCGCCCACCACGGCCGCCTGCACTTCCTCGACCGTGACGACGCCCGCACCTCCACCGGCCACGGCTCCCCACTGCCACACCTCATCCACGGCGGCCCGGGCCGCGCCGGTGGTGGCGAGGAACTCGGCGGTATCCGCGGCGTCAAGCACTACATGCAGCGCACCGCCATCCAGGGCACCCCGGACCACCTCACCGCCATCACCGGCCAGTGGCACCGCGGTGCGGCCGTCAACCGTGTCACCCGCGCGGATGTCACGGCCGGCACCGGCGTGCACCCCTTCCGCAAGGACCTGGCCACCCTGCGCATCGGCGACCAGTTCGCCTCCGACCTGCGCAAGGTCAGCCTCGAGGAGATCCTCGAATTCGCCGAGAAGACCGGCGACACCTTCTACGCCCACGTGGACGAGGAGGCCGCCATGGCGAACCCGTTCTTCCCACGTCGCGTCGCCCACGGCTACCTGCTGGTCTCCTGGGCCGCCGGCCTCTTCGTTGAGCCACAGCCGGGCCCCGTCCTGGCCAACTACGGCCTGGAGAACCTCCGCTTCATCACCCCGGTGACCTACGACGACTCCATCCGCGTCGAACTGACCGCCAAGCGCATCACCCCGCGCGTCACCGATGACTACGGCGAGGTCTGCTGGGACGCCGTGCTGTACAACCAGAACGATGAGATTGTCGCCAGTTATGACGTGCTCACTCTCGCCGAGAAGGTGGACACCCTCTACAAGAAGTAACCTGATCGCCTGCTGAGGCGCAGTGCAGGACCATGAAGACCTGAGCTCCAACCCCCTTCGAGGGAGTTGGAGCTCAGGTCTTTTGTTATCTGCGCTTGCGGGGCGGGCAGGTCCACCCAGCCGGACAGTTAGATGAAGAACTCGATGTAGGTCGAGGGGTTCTCCTGCTCGGGTGAGATCAGGCTGAAGAAGTTGCGCAGGATGCGATCCATCTGACGGGATTCGGTGAGGAAGGCATCATGGCCAACAGGTGAGACGATCTTGGCCATGGCCAGCAGGTTGCCCAGGTTTCGGGAGAGGTGTTCCTGCTGGTGGTAGGGGTAGAGGATGTCGGTGTCGACGCCCGCGACCATCACCGGGATGGTGATGGATTCCAGGGCCTTGTTCAGGCCACCGCGCCCCCGGCCGATGTCGTGGCGGTTGAGTGCGTCGGTGAGGGTGACATAGGAGCCGGCGTCGAAACGCTTGACCAGCTTGTCGGCCTGGTGGTCCAGGTAGGATTCCACGGCGAAACGCTGATCGGGACTGCGGTAGGGGCCGAGGGGATCTTCCCCCTTCTGCGCCTGGGTGCCGAAACGCTCGTCGATCTCCAGCTCGCCGCGGTAGGTGAGGTGGGCGATGCGGCGGGCGGCACCGAGTCCCTTGGAGGGGTTGCACCCGGATTCGTAGTAGTTGCCCTCATGCCAGTGGTGGTCATTTTCAATGGCCATGATCTGGGCGGACTGGATGCCGATCTGCCAGGCGCTGGCGCGGGCGGAGACCGCCAGCACCGCGGCTGCGTCCACCACCTCGGGGAACATGGCTGCCCATTCCAGGGTGCGGGCGCCACCCATGGACCCGCCCAGCACCGCCTTGACCCGGGTGATGCCGATGGTGTCCAGGAACTGCTTCTCCGCCTTGACCTGGTCACGGATGTCGGTGGCGGGGAAGCGGCTGCCCCAGAATCCACCGTCGGGGTGCTGGGAGGACGGGCCCGTGGAACCATTGCATCCACCGATGACATTGGTGCAGATCACGCAGTAGAGATCGGTGTCGATCGCCTTGCCCGGCCCCACCAGGTCGCACCACCAGTCGGCGGCGTTGGAGTCGCCGGTCAGTGCGTGTTCGATGAGGACGACATTGGTTGACCCGTCGGAGGTCTCCTCGTATTCGCCCCAGCGGTGGTAGGCGATGGTCACGTCCGGGATGACGGCACCCGCTTCCGTCCGGATGTCACCGATCTGCTGCGTGGTGAGCTGACCTTCGGGGGCAAGTTGTGGCATCGGGAATACCGCCTGTTCAGACTGTTGGAGCGTCGGGGTGGGTCGCTGGGTGGGAACCCGGGGTTAGAACTCTAGGGTGGGAACTCGGGCCAAGTTTATATGGACAGCTCTGTCTAGGCCAGTTTCCGGTGGCCTTTCATGCATGGGCCCCAAGGGATGTGAACGCAGTGATGCCCTGTCCGGCAGGACGCGCGGCAACGCGCACCCACAGACAGGGCATCAACAGACAGTGACCGGCTTAGATCGCGGCGAAACCACGCTCGAGGTCGGCGATGATGTCCTCGACGTTCTCGATGCCCACCGACAGGCGCACCGTGCCCTGGGTGATACCGGCGCGGGCGAGACCGGCCTCATCGGACTGGGAGTGGGTGGTGGTGGCCGGGTGGACCACCAGGGAACGCACATCACCGATGTTGGCCAGGTTGGAGTGCAGCTTGAGGGCGTCGATGAAGGCCCAGGCCTCGTCCTTGCCGCCGGCGACCTCGAAGGTGAGCACGGAACCGGTGTACTTCAGTCCCAGCTTCTCCTTGGTGGCGTACCACGGGGAATCCGGCAGACCGGCGAAGTGCACCTTGGTCACCTTCTCGTGGTTGTTGAGGAACTCGGCGACCTTGATGGCGTTTTCGTTGTGGCGCTCCAGGCGCAGGGAGAGGGTGTCCAGGCCCTGGTTGGTGACCCACGCGTTGAAGGGGGAGGGGGCGGCACCGGTGTCGCGCAGCAGGCCGACACGGGCCTTGAGGCCGAAGGCCGGGGCACCCAGGTCGGCGTACTTCAGGCCGTGGTAGGCAGGGTCCGGGGTGACGAAGTCGGGGAAGACGGGCTTGCCATCACGCTCAACGGTCCAGTCGAACTTGCCGCCGTCGACAAGCGCGCCGCCGAGGGCGGAACCGTTGCCGGTGTAGAACTTGGTCAGGGAGGCGACGACGATGTCCGCGCCCAGCTCGATCGGGCGGACGAGGGCGGCGGTGGCGATGGTGTTGTCGACGATCAGGGGCACCTGGTTGCGGTGTGCCACCTCGGAGACAGCCGGGATGTCCAGGACATCGGCCTGCGGGTTGGCGAAGGTCTCACCGAAGAAGGCGATGGTGTTGTCGCGGACCGCAGCCTGCCAGGACTCGGGATCATCCGGGTTCTCCACGAAGGTGAACTCAATGCCCAGGCGCTTGAGGGTGACCTGGAAGAGGGTCTCGGTGCCACCGTAGAGGCGCGGGGAGGTCACCACGTGGGAACCTGCGCCACCCAGGTTGAGGATCGCGGCGGTGGTCGCGGCCTGGCCGGAGGCGAAGAAGACGGTGTGTGCGCCACCCTCGAGGTTGTTGATGCGGTTCTCCACGGCCTCCACAGTCGGGTTGGTCAGGCGGGTATACACCGGGCCGAGATCCTCCAGGGCGAAACGCTGCTTGGCGTGCTCGGCGGAGTTGAAGACGAAGGCGGTGGTGAGGTGGATCGGCAGGTTGCGGGAACCGGTATCGGAATCCACCGGCTGGCCGGCGTGGATGGAACGGGTCTCAAAACCCCAGTCGGAAACGTCGGAGTTGTCGTATTTCGGTGCCATGATTATTTAAGTCCTCTGTTGATGTAGTGGTGTGTTTGTCGTCGACAAGCCCGCGGGTGCGACCGGGGTGACGGCGTCAAAGCGATACCAGCCACCCTAATGAACCGCTCGGTCTAGTGCAATAGACCGAGCGGTTCGGCCCCCACGCGGGGTAGGCGGGGGTGTGGACAGACCACTTTTGGTTGATAACCGGGCGAAACCATGGCGCTAATCACACTTGGGTGATATTTTTCCCTCAAGGATGACCATCACCCGGTCGCCCGGGGCAGAAACGCCTGCTCACAGCTTTCCACCCGATCCGCACCACGGCCACCCATGCACCGTGCGCGGATGGGGTTCTCCGCAGTTTCCCGCAATTTCCGCAGCGTTGCCTGCCTCATAGAGAAAGCTTGGAACCTCGTGACCCTTAAACAAGACGATGCCAGGACAGATGACAACCTGGTCTACAGTAATGCCACCGACCTCCCGGTGGGTGTGAAACCCGCAAAGATGTCGCCCACCGCCCGGGTGGGTCTGCTGATATTCGGTGTCCTGGCCGCGGTCGGCTGGGGTGCGATCGCCTTCGCCCGTGGTGAAACCCTCAACTCCGTGTGGCTCGTGCTCGCCGCCGTGGGCTCCTATATCATCGCCTTCTCCTTCTACGCCCGCCTCATCGAGTACAAGGTGGTCAAGCCGAAGGACAACCGCGCCACCCCGGCCGAATACGTCAATGACGGCAAGGACTTCGTCCCCACCGACCGCCGCGTGCTCTTCGGCCACCACTTCGCCGCCATCGCCGGTGCGGGCCCCCTCGTCGGCCCTGTCATGGCGGCCCAGATGGGGTACCTGCCCGGCACCCTGTGGATCATCCTCGGCGTCATCTTCGCCGGTGCGGTCCAGGACTACCTGGTGCTGTGGATCTCCACCCGCCGCCGCGGCCGCTCACTCGGCCAGATGATCCGCGATGAGATGGGCAGCGTCGGTGGTTTCGCCGGCATCCTGGCCACCATCACCATCATGATCATCATCATCGCGGTCCTGGCGCTCGTGGTGGTCAATGCGCTTGCGGATTCCCCATGGGGTGTCTTCTCCATCACCATGACCATCCCGATCGCGATGTTCATGGGCCTGTACCTGCGCTACCTGCGCCCGGGCCGGGTCACCGAGGTCTCCATCATCGGTGTGGCCCTGCTGCTGCTGGCGATCGTCGCCGGCGGTTGGGTCGCCGAGACTTCCTGGGGTGTGGAGTGGTTCACCTGGTCCAAGACCACCCTGGCACTGGCCCTGATCGGTTATGGCATCATGGCCGCCATCCTGCCGGTCTGGCTGCTGCTGGCACCACGTGACTACCTGTCCACCTTCATGAAGATCGGCGTCATCGGCCTGCTCGCGGTGGGTATCCTCATTGACCGCCCCGAGATCCAGATGCCGTCCGTCACCTCCTTCGCCCTCGAGGGCAACGGACCGGTGTTCTCCGGTGACCTGTTCCCCTTCCTCTTCATCACCATCGCCTGTGGTGCCCTCTCCGGGTTCCACGCACTGATCTCCTCGGGCACCACACCGAAGCTGGTGGAGAAGGAATCCCAGATGCGCATGCTCGGTTACGGCGGCATGCTCATGGAATCCTTCGTGGCCATCATGGCGCTGATCACCGCGGTGATCCTCGACCGTCACCTCTACTTCGTCATGAACGCCCCGCTGGCACTGACCGGTGGCACCCCGGAGTCAGCCGCCACCTGGGTCAACTCCATCGGGCTGCCGGGCAATGATCTCAGCGCTGCCCAGATCCAGGAGGCCGCGGACGGCGTCGGTGAGGCATCGGTGATCTCCCGCACCGGTGGAGCACCCACCCTGGCGTTCGGCATGTCCGAGATCCTCGCCAACATCTTCGGCGGGGCTGGCATGAAGGCGTTCTGGTACCACTTTGCCATCATGTTTGAGGCCCTGTTCATCCTCACCACCGTCGATGCCGGCACCCGCGTGGCGCGCTTCATGATGACCGATTCCCTCGGCTCCATCCCCGGCCTGCGCCGCTTCAAGGACCCGACGTGGACCGTGGGCAACTGGATCTCCACCATTGTGGTCTGTGCCCTGTGGGGCGCGATCCTGCTCATGGGTGTCACCGATCCCCTCGGTGGCATCAACGTGCTGTTCCCGCTGTTCGGTATCGCCAACCAGCTGCTCGCAGCCATGGCGTTGTCGCTGATCCTGGTGGTCGTGGTGAAGAAGGGCCTGTACAAGTGGGCCTGGATCCCCGCCATTCCGCTGGCGTGGGATGTGGTGGTGACCATGACCGCGTCCTGGCAGAAGATCTTCCACTCCAACCCCGCCATCGGTTACTGGGCGCAGAACAGCAACTTCCGCCAGGCCAAGGCCGACGGGCTCACCGAGTTCGGTGCCGCCGCCACCCCGGAGGCCATCGACGCCGTCATCCGCAACACCTTCATCCAGGGTGTGTTGTCCATCGTGTTCGCCGTGCTGGTGCTCATCGTGGTCATCTCCGCGCTGGTGGTGTGCGCCAAGGCCATCCAGACCCGTGCGCGTGGCGGGGAGGTTCTCACCTCCGAGGAACCGGGCGTGGAATCCGAGCTGTTCGCCCCCTCCGGTTTCGTGGCCACCGCCAGGGACAAGGAGGTCCAGGCCATGTGGGACCAGCGCGAAGCCGAGACCGGTGTGCACGTCAACCGTGGCGTGGGCCATTAGGGTGGCGGCCATGACCGGTCTGACCCGCACCATCCTCAAGGCACCCGCCCACGTGTGGTGGTATCTCACCGAGCTGATGGGGGATACCGCCTACGCGAAATACGTCGCGCACCTGCAGGCACACCATCCCGGTGCGCCCGTGCCCACCGAACGTGAGTACTGGCGCGCCCGCTACGCCGCCCAGGACGCCAACCCCGGCGCCCGCTGCTGCTAACCGCGTGCTTATCGACGAACCACCACCCCGGCCCTCCCTCGTGGAGGAGCCGGGGTGGTGCGTGTTGAGGGGGGTGCTGACAAAAAGTGTTGTTCTGCGTCAGAAACAGGCATTTTCGGCCCCCTCCTGAGCACAAAACAACGCTTTTTGTCAGCCGCTCCCCGGATCAGCCTGCGTGCCGGGTGCCTTTACGGGAATTGCTCCACGCCCGGATGCCCAGTGCCACCAGCGCCAGGGCAATCGCGCCACCCAGGATCAGGTACTGCAGGGGGATGGGCCGGGCGTCGTCGATCGCATCCACACAGGCCTGGAAATCCTCGCGCAGTTCGAACTGGGTCTGGTTGTACTCCTCGGTGCGCTCGGAGAACACCTCGGAGCGGATCTCCGCCAGTCGGGTACCGGCATCGGCGGCCTGGTCGAGTTGTTGCTGGACATTGGCCGCCGGGTCCTCGGGGATGTCTTCGATGATCTGCTGGGCCTCGTCATAGGTGTAGTCGGTCTGGAAGCGCTGCCGGTTCTGCAGGTCCACCACCTCGGGGTCGGTACGGGATTCCGGCAGCAGCATGGCCAGGCCCTCGTCGGCCTCGACCGCATCCAGACGTCGCTGCAGCTCGGCGGCGGAGGGTGCCACCGGCTCCTCGGCGATGAACTCCTCGATGTCGGTCTTGATGCCGGGGTCCTCGGCGTCCAGCTCGGTCAGACGCTGGTCGCGGACATCGTCCTCCAGATTCTCCCAGAACCTGATCACGCTGGAGTTGTCATTCTGGCTGGCCACGCAGGTTTCCCGTTCGGTGTCCGCGGTGATGGTGTCCGCGAGGGCAACCGGGGCACCCAGCGTGGCGATCAGGCCCACGGCAGAAACGGTGGCGGCCAGGACGGTGGGGACACGGGGGCTGTTCATCTCACCATTATCACCGAAATGGATACACCAATGCCAGCAACGACCAACGGCCACGGTCCCCCGTGAGTGGGGGAGCGTGGCCGTTGGTCGTTGAATCCGGAGAGGAAACTACTTCTTCAGGGAGTCGATGATCTCGTTGAATGCAGCCACCGGGCGCATGACCTCGGAGGTCTTCTCCTCGGAGGGAGCGTAGTAGCCACCCAGGTCAACGGGCTTGCCCTGCTCGTTGATGAGTGCTGCATCGATATCGGCAGCCTGGGAGTTCAGAGCCTCGGCGACAGGCTTGAAGGTCTCAGCCAGCTCAGCGTCCTCGGTCTGGTTGGTCAGCTCGTCGGCCCAGTAGGTGGCCAGCCAGAAGTGGGAGCCACGGTTGTCGATCTCGCCGACCTTGCGGGACGGGGACTTCTCCTCGTTTAGTAGCTTCTCGGTTGCACGGTCCAGGGCGTCGGCGAGGATGCCGGCCTTGGTGTTGCCGCGGGTGTTGAGCTCGTGGCGGAAGGACTCGGCCAGGGCCAGGAACTCGCCGAGGGAATCCCAACGCAGGTGGTTTTCCTCGATGACCTGCTGGACGTGCTTCGGGGCGGAGCCACCGGCACCGGTCTCGAAGAGTCCACCGCCGGCCATCAGTGGCACGACGGAGAGCATCTTGGCGGAGGTGCCCAGCTCGAGGATCGGGAAGAGGTCGGTGTTGTAGTCACGCAGGACGTTACCGGTGACGGAGATGGTGTCCTCGCCACGACGGATGCGGTCGACGGCGTGCTGGGTGGCCTCGACGGGGGAGAGGATCTGGATGTCCAGGCCCTCGGTGTCGTGGTCGCCCAGGTACTTTTCCACCAGGGAGGTCAGGGTGCGGTCGTGTGCGCGGGCTGGGTCCAGCCAGAACACAGCGGGCATGCCGGACAGGCGTGCGCGGTTGACGGCCAGCTTGACCCAGTCCTGGATCGGGGCGTCCTTGGTCTGGCAGGCGCGCCAGATGTCGCCCTTCTCCACGTCGTGCTCGATGAGGACGTCACCGTTGGAGGCGACAACCTGCACCTTGCCGTCGGCGTCGATGCGGAAGGTCTTGTCGTGGGAGCCGTACTCCTCTGCCTTCTGGGCCATCAGGCCGACGTTGGGGACGGTGCCCATGGTGGTCGGATCGAAGGCGCCATTGGCGCGGCAGTCGTCGATGACGGTCTGGTAGACACCGGCGTAGGAGGAGTCCGGGATGACAGCCAGGGTGTCCTGGGTCTGGTCGTCCTTGTTCCACATCTGGCCGGAGGTGCGGATCATGGCCGGCATGGAGGCGTCGATGATGACGTCGGAGGGCACATGCAGGTTGGTGATGCCCTTGGCGGAGTTCACCATGGCCAGGTCGGGGCCCTCTTCCAGGCCCTTGTCGAAGGCTGCCTTGATCTCGGCGCCATTGTCCAGCTTGTCCAGGCCAGCGTAGATGGCGGCGAGACCGTTCTCACCGTTGAGGCCGGCTGCGAGCAGCTGCTCACCGTACTGTGCGTAGACATCGGCGAAGTAGGCGCGGACGATGTGGCCGAAGATGATCGGGTCGGAGACCTTCATCATGGTGGCCTTCATGTGTGCGGAGAAGAGGATGCCCTCCTCCTTGGCGCGCTTGACCTGCTCGAGCAGGAAGGCGTCCAGTGCCTTGGCGGAGATGAAGGTGCCGTCGATGACCTCACCCTTGAGCAGCGGGAGGCTGTCCTTGAGCACGGTCTCGGTGCCGTCGGCGGCGACGTGCTTGATCACCACGGTGTCGGCCTCGTCCATGATGACGGACTTCTCGTTGGCACGGAAGTCATCGGCAGCCATGGTGGCAACGTTGGTCTTGGAGTCGGCGGACCACTCGCCCATGCGGTGGGGGAACTTCTTCACGAAGTTCTTCACGGCCACCGGTGCGCGACGGTCGGAGTTGCCCTCACGCAGAACCGGGTTGACGTTGGAGCCGATGACAGCGGCGTAGCGGTCCTTGGCATCCTCGTACTCGGGGAGGTCGTAGCCCTGCTCCTGCAGTTCCTTTACGGCAGCCTTGAGCTGCGGTACGGATGCGGAGATGTTGGGAAGCTTGATGATGTTGGCTTCGGGGGTCTTAGCCATTGCGCCGAGCTCGGCGAGTGCATCGGAGACCTTCTGCTCCTCGGGGAGCTGGTCCGCGAACTGCGCGAGGATGCGACCGGCGAGAGAGATATCGCGGGTCTCCACCTCGATGCCCGCGGTGGCGGCGAAAGCCTCGACGACCGGCTTCAGCGAGTAGGTCGCGAGCAGCGGTGCTTCGTCGGTGCGGGTCCAGATGATCTTAGCCATGAGTCTCCTTGTTAATGTGGGCTCTTTTGTTCAACTATCAAGAATACAGGGTCAGGCAAGCCAGCGGACCCTCAGGCAAGTGATATCAACCCCTCATGGCCACTCCATGCTTCCAATAACCCATGAATGCCACCTGCGATCTATCCAGGCCGTGATCTTTCACCAGTGCCCGCCGCAGGCGCGTGACCATGCCGCTCTCCCCGGCGATCCAGTGGTAAGTGTGCCTGTTGGGACGGGTTTTGGACACCTGTTCGCCCAGTGAGGAGAACTGGGGTGTCTCCCACACCAGATCGGCGACTGGTTCGGCGGCGGGGGGTTCGTCGTCGACAAGCACCGCCCCGAGGTGCCCCAGGACGGCGGGGGTGAGCAGCGTGCCGTGGGCGGCACCGGCGCGGGCCAGCCAGCGTACCTCAATGCCGGGTGGTGCGCTGATCGGCAGTGCGTCATCCGGGGTGGGGATCTCGATGAAGGCGACCCCCGTGATGTCGGGCCCGAGGTCCTCGAGGATGCGTGCGATGGCGGGTGCCGCGGTCTCATCCCCGGCGAGCACCACATCCGTGGCCGCCCCGGGTGCGAATTCGATGCCGGAGGGATCCGCGCCCCGTTGCGGTGCAACGAGGATGATCTCCTGACCCGGTGCGGCCTGCCCCGCCCACGCCGCCGCCGGACCGGGATCCGGGTGCAGCACGAAGTCGACGGTGAGACGTGCGGGCTCGGTACTCAGGTCCAGTGCGCGGATGGAGTAGGTGCGCATGACACCACGGGTGTCCTCGGGCAGCGCGCACCAGCTGGCGTACCAGTCCGCACCCAGGTCCGGCAGCGGGTGGCCGGGGGCGGGGAAGATCAGCTTGATGCGCTGGTCATAGATCGGGACGTCGGGCGTGCCCACCCCGGGCGCGGCGAAGGTGATGCGGGTGAAGTGTTCCGAGAGCTTGTCGACGCCCACCACCGCGGCACGCACCGGTGCGTGGGTGGGACGTGTCCGGGTGGTGGTGTTCATGAGGGGACCTTTCCAGTGGTGGTGTGGTGTCTGCCGAGCGGCAGCACCAGGGGTGCGCCGGAGACCGGGTCCGGGATCACCCGTGCCCGGATACCGAAGACCTCGCGCATGGTCGCCGGGGTGATCACCTCCGCAGGTGTGCCGGTGGCGTGGACGGCACCTGCGTGCATGGCGATGAGGTGATCGGAGTAGCGGGCGGCCAGGCCGAGGTCATGCAGCACCATGACGATGGTGGTGCCCAGCCGGGTGTTGAGGTCCGTGAGCAGATCCAGCACCTCGAGCTGGTTGGCGATATCCAGGTAGGTGGTCGGTTCATCCAATAACAGGATGTCCGGTTCCTGGGCGAGTGCCATGGCGATCCACACGCGCTGGCGTTGACCGCCGGAGAGCTCATCGACGCACCGGTCTGCGAGATCCGCGGTGCCCGTGATGTCCAGCGCATGGGCCACCGCCTCATGGTCACGGCTGCTCCAGCGACCCATCAGCCCCTGGTGGGGATGCCGGCCCCGGCCGACCAGCTCGGTGACGGTGATGCCCTCCGGGGCGGTGGGGGACTGGGGCAGCAGACCGAGCACCCGTGCCAGGGACTTACCCCGGTAGCTGGACAGTGCCGCCCCGTCGAGCTGCACCGTGCCGGCGACCGGCTGCAGGAGTCGGCACAGGGCATGCAGGGTGGTGGATTTCCCGCATCCGTTGGGGCCGACGATGGAGGTGATTCGACCCGGCAGGAGGTTGAGGGTGAGGTCACGGGCGACGATGCGCTCGCCATAACCCAGGGTGATCCCGCGTGCGGTGAGTGTGTGGTGGATGGTCATGGGGGTTATCCCGCCTCCCGGTTGGAACGGATGAGCATATATATAAGGAATGGGGCACCAAGTGCGCCGGTGATCACACCCACCGGATAGCGGGTTCCCAGCAGGTACTGGCCGGCCAGATCCGCGGTGAGCACCACGAGGGCACCGACCAGTGCCGCGGGCAGGACCGGTGGGGCACCCGGGCCGAGCAACCGGATGGCCAGCGGGCCGGAGACAAATGCCACGAATGCGACCGGACCGCAGGCCGCGGTGGCCACGGCGATGAGCGCGACCGCCGCGATGATGGCGATGACCCGGGTGGCGGTGACATTGACCCCCAGGCCGGTGGCGGTGGCATCCCCCAGACGCAGGAGCGTGATGTTGCGCTGCGTGGCGAGCAGGACCGGCAGGAGCACCGCGACAGTGACGATAAGGGGCAGGGTCCGTTCCCAGGTCGCACCGTTGAGGGAACCGGTCAGCCACCGGGTGGCGGTGGGCAGATCCCAGGTGTCGGCCTTGGACAGGGAATAGGTCACCAGCGAGTTGAGCATGGCGGCCATCCCGATGCCGATGAGGATCAACCGCGCCCCGGAGAACCCGCTGCGGTGGGACAGCACATAGATCAGCACCGCCACCCCCAGCGCCGCGATCAGTGACACCACCGACACCAGGGTCTGCCCCAGCCCGAGGAAGACGATGCAGATCACCCCGGCCGCCGAGGCACCGGAGGAGATACCGATGATGTCCGGGGAGGCCAGCTGATTGCGCAGCAGGGTCTGGAAGACCACACCCGCCGCGCCGAAGGCGATCCCGGCAACCAGACCCAGCACGGCCCGAGGCAACCGCAGTGTGCCCACCGCGTAGCTGGCGCCCGCCACCTGCTCACCTGACAGGACCTGCCACACCTGGGCGGGGGAGTAGATGACCTCACCCCAGACCAGGCTGGCGCAGAACACGGCCATCACCATCAGCGCCAGGGCGGTGGTGGTGACCGCGCGCCGGGCCTGGGCTTGTCGACGCAACCCCGTGATGCGCATGGTGGTGGTCACAGCTGCCTCACCTTCTGCCGACGGATGATCCAGATGAACAGCGGTGCCCCCAGCAGCGGCATGATGATGCCCACGGCGACCTCCTCGGGGCGGGTGAGTACGCGTCCGACGGTGTCGGCCGACAGCAGCAGAGCTGCGCCGGCGACAGCGGTGACGGGGATGAGCCACCGGTGGTCCGTGCCGATGACCAGGCGGCACAGGTGCGGGATGATGAGGCCGACAAACGCGATTGGGCCGGCCAGTGCGGTGGCCACACCACACAGGAGCACGGCTCCGGCGGAGGCCAGCAGACGGGTCCGCCAGACGTGTTCACCCAGGCCGGTGGCGATGTCATCCCCCAGGGCCAGGGCATTGAGTCCGCGGGCACACGTAAGGCAGATGAGGAAACCGACAGCCAGCGCCGGTGTGGCGAGGGTGATCCGTTCCCAGTCCGCGCCACCGATCCCGCCGATCTGCCAGAACCGGAAACTGTCCATCACCTCCAGACGGGGCAGCAGCACCGCGCTGACCAGCGAGGATAATGCGGCGGCGGTGGCGGCACCGGCGAGGGCGAGTTTGAGGGGTGTGGCCCCACCGATGGATCCCACGGTGTAGACGAAGACCGCCGCCAGCGCCGCACCGGCGACCGCCACCATCATGGTGGGCACCGCCGCGGACAGGCCGAAGAAGGCGATGCCGGTGACCACGGCCAGGGACGCACCGGAGAGCACACCGAAGATCCCGGGATCAGCCAGCGGATTGCGGGTGACCGCCTGCAGGGTGGTGCCGGATACCGCCAGCGCCGCACCGACCAGGATGCCGAGCACGGTCCGTGGAATGCGTTTGGCGGCCGCGGCCTCCTCGGCGGTGGTGGTGTGCCCCAGGAGTGCGTGCAGGGCATCACCGGCGCCGATGGACCGCACACCGAACATCAGCGAGCAGATGCATGCAGCCACCAGGAGCATGCCCAGGACGATGAGGGGGAGCTGGTGTCGGGAGAGGATGGCGGTGGTCATGGCTGGTTAGCCGAGTCCCCCGGCGAGGGTGGCGAAGTACTCGTCGATACCCCAGGGGATTGACAGTGGTGACGGGGTGGCGGCAGCCGCGATGGGGTTCTCACCCAGAAACACCACCCGGCCCTGAGCGATGGCGGGGATGCGGGACAGCAGGGGATCGGCCTGCAGTTTCTCCAGGAGCGCGGCGTTGACGGCGGCATCCTCGGAGCCGTAGGTGATGATCAGATCCACATCATCGAAGGCCTCGGGGTTCTCGGCGGAGATCTGCTCATAGAAACTGTCGGAACCGGCGTACTCCTCCAGGATGGAGGCCTGCTGCATGCCCGCGTCCAGCAGGAAACCCATCCGCGGATCCAGCGGGGTGTACACACCGATCTGCGACAGGTCCGACTCATCGAAGAAGGCGAACACCGGGGTGGTCTCCCGCAGCTGTGGGTGCGCGTCCATCGCGGCAGCCACCTCACCCTCCAGCTTTGCGACGAGCTGCTCACCCTCGCTCTCCAACCCGAGGGCGGTGGCATTCATGAGGATCTGATCCTCCAGCGTGGTACCCCAGGGCTGCTCCGGGTAGGCCACCACCGGTGCGATCTGGGAGAGCTGGTCATAGTCCTCCTGCGTCAGACCGGAATAGGCCGCCAGGATGACATCGGGTTGCGTATTGGAGATCGATTCGAAGGGGAGGCTGTCGGTGGCGTCGAAAAGCACCGGCTCCGGCGCACCCAGGACCGCGAGCTGCTCCGCGACCCACGGCAGCACACCGTCGCCGTCATCATCACCCCAGGTGGCCTTCTCGAAACCGACGGGGGTGACACCCATGGCCAGCGGCACCTCGTGGTTGCTCCAGGCCACGGTGGCCACACGTTCGGGGCGCGCCGGGATGGTGGTTTCGCCGAAGGCGTGCTCGATGGTGACGGGGAAGGTCCCGTCGCTGGATTCGGCCGACGGCGGGGTGTTATTCGGGGTGCTGGTCTGGGAGCCGGAATCTGTGCAGGCCGCCAGTGTCAGGGTGAGGGTGACGGCTAGAAGGCCGCTGATGCCGCGTGATCGTCGCATGGTCCGGGGGATCGCTTTCGTTGCTTAGTGGAGCCTTACTTAGGTTAGGGTGACCAACATTAACACGAGGGGTCTGTGAAGTTTAAATGGCGCAGGTCACATTTAGTCCCCGGGCCTAAAATGCCCACAGTGACCTGGGATGATGGAGAGATTCCCCACCGCGTCCGTTAGGGTGTCCTCCATGCACGACTCAGGAAACTCCCCCGTCACGGTGGTCGCCCACACAGAACCCACCGGTGGTGGTACCGGTCCGCGCCTGCAGCGTCGCCGGGTGCCCCGCCAGACGGAGATCTCCTCCACCCGCCGCTATATCGTCATGACCGCCCTCGCCCTGGGTGGTTTCGGCATCGGAGTCACCGAGTTCGTCTCCATGGGGCTGTTGTCCATGATCGCCCAGGATTTCTCCATCACGGAGGACCAGGCCGGTCTGATCATCACCGTCTACGCCCTCGGCGTGGTGATCGGCGCACCCCTGATCACCGCCTTCACCGGGCGCATCCCCCGGCGCCGCCTGCTGCTCATCCTCATGGCGGCGTTCGTCGTGGGCAATGCCCTGTCGATGTTCGACTCCTCCTACACCATGCTGCTCGTGGCCCGTTTCCTCGCCGGACTGCCGCACGGCGCGTACTTCTCCGTGGCGGGACTCTCGGCGGCCTCCATGGCGCCGGAGGGTCAGCGGGGCCGGGCCGTGGCATTCGTGGGCATGGGTCTGTCCGTGGCCACCGTCATCGGTGTGCCCGCCGCGCAGCTGCTGGGCACCAGCCTCGGCTGGCATGCGGCCTATGGGCTGGTCACGGCCATCGGCGTGGTGACCCTGGTGTCGCTCTGGTTCCTCATGCCGCACATGTCCCGGATGGCCACCACCAGCCCCCTGACCGAACTCAGCGCACTGAAGAAGGGCCAGGTGTGGCTGACGCTGGCCATTGGCTCCGTCGGTTTCGGTGGCATGTTCGCCGTGTACACCTACATCTCCTGGACCATGACCGAGCAGGCCGGGATGCCGGCCTCCCTGATCTGGGTGGTGCTCATGGCCTACGGCGTGGGCATGGTCATCGGCAACTACGTCGGGGGACGCCTGGCGGACTGGAATGTCGACCGCGGCATCCTGCTCGCACTCATCTGCATCGTGGTGGTGCTCATCGGCTTCTACTTCACCTCCCACCACCCGGTGGCCGGCACCATCAACTTCGGGCTGGTCGGTTTCTTCGGCTCCACCCTGGTGCCGTCCCTGCAGGTCCGCCTCATGGATGTCGCCGGCCGGGCGCAGACCCTCGCGGCCTCCCTCAACCACTCCGCCCTCAACATCGGCAATGCGGTGGGCGCCTCCATGGGTGGTGCCGTGATCGCCGCCGGATACTCCTACAGTGCACCCGCCCTGGCCGGTGCGCTCCTGGCAGCGGCTGCCATCGGCATCTGGTTCCCGATGGTGTGGCTGCGCCGGCGGACATAACCGCCTGGGGTGCGGATGGGGGAGGGGCCCCACTCCCGGGTTAGGGTTGAAACCATGAGTTTTCAGATCACCACCGTCAACGTCAACGGCATCAGGGCGGCCGTGAAGGAACGCAGCGAGACCAACCTCGGATTCATCCCGTGGTTGGAGGAATCAGGCAGTGATGTGGTCCTCCTCCAGGAGGTCCGCGCCAGCGAGAAGGACACCGAGAAGGCCCTCCAGCCGGTATTGGAGGCCGGGTGGCATTATGTCGGTGCCCCGGCCGCCGCCAAGGGCAGGGCCGGGGTGGGTATCCTCTCCCGCCACGCGCTTAGCGACGTCTCCATCGGTTTCGGTTCCTTCCTCGACTCCGGCCGCTACATCCAGGCCACCATCGCGGACACCACACTCGGGGTGCCCGTGACGGTCGCCTCCCTGTACCTGCCGTCCGGTTCCACCGGCACGGATAAACAGGACGAGAAATACCACTTCCTCGATGAGTTCTCCGACGTGCTCGCCGAGCGTGCCGCCACCCATCCGCACATGGTCATCGGTGGCGACTGGAACATCTGCCACCGCCGGGAGGACCTGAAGAACTGGAAGACCAACCAGAAGAAATCCGGTTTCCTGCCCGATGAACGCGCCTGGATGGATTCCGTCTTCGGATGTTTCCCGGATGAGCAGTCCCAGTTGGTCGGCGGGGGAGACTTCTTCGGGGCGGTGGACTATGTGGGGACAGCGGGGCGTCGTGAAGCGAACCCCGACCCGGCGTGGTTCGACGTCGCACGTCGCCTGCAGCCGGAGGGCGAGGGACCGTACACCTGGTGGACCTACCGCGGTAAGGCCTTCGACACGAACGCCGGGTGGCGCATCGACTACCAGGCCGCCACGAAGCCCATGTGTGAGCGCGCCGAGCGCAGCTGGGTGGACAAGGCGGCCGCCTATGATCTGCGATGGTCGGATCATTCGCCCCTGAATGTGATTTACTCATAATATGCTGCTGACAATTCTCTGGGTGATCGGCATCACCGCGGAAGGGATGACCGGTGCCCTGGCTGCGGGGCGTCAGAAGATGGATCTCTTCGGTGTCTCGGTCATCGCCTGCGTCACCGCCATCGGCGGTGGATCGATCCGCGATATGCTGCTGGGCCACTACCCCCTGGTGTGGGTGGAGAAACCGCACTTCCTGCTGCTGATCATCGGTGCCGCCATCCTGACGGTGTCCATCTCCTACCTGATGCAGCACTTCCGGGTGCTGTTCCTGGTGCTCGATGCCGTGGGATTGTCAGCGTTTGCGGTGATCGGCACCCAGATCGCCCTGGAGATGGGGTACGGCTTCATCATTGCGGTGGTGGCCTCCGTGCTCACCGGTGTCTTCGGTGGTGTGCTGCGTGACCTGTTGTGCGACCGCATCCCGCTGGTGTTCCAGAAGGAGCTGTACGCCTCCATCGCCCTGCTGGCCACCTGCGTGTACTTCGTCATGATGTACCTGGGCGCTGGGGAGAACACCACGGTGATCGTGTCCGTGCTGGTGGCCTTCACCGCCCGCCTGCTCGCCCTGTGGCGGGGCTGGTCCCTGCCGGTGTTTGAATACCAGGAGCGTGAGGTCCAGCGTGATCCCACTAATCGGATCTGGCGTTTCTGGAACTGGAAGAAGTAAACCACCGGCGACGGTATCCGATTATGAAAGAATTGCCCTGATTTTCCCTGTTATTGATAGGACAGGGTAGGGTGTTAGCCGGAACTTTTTTGAGTTAGATCAACTGTGGGGCACTCGGCCCGGTTGGAATACAACGTAAGGATTGCACATGGGCAAGGCATTCATTCTTCTCATCCTGGGCGCCGTCATTCTGGCCGCAGGTATCTGGTACGCGGCAGCTGTCGGATACGCCGTGATGGCCATCGTCGCAGCGCTGATCATCGCTCTCGGTGGCGGCATCATCGTGTGGGGTATCAGCGTGGCCCTGGACATCCATTCCCCCACCTCCCGCAAGCTCTAAGGATTACTCCCCGCCCCGGTGCGGGTGAGAGATCGAAACAGTGGTGCCACACCCTTTCCCCATTATGGAGGGATGGTGTGGCACTATCGTTTTTCCTGCACCGTCTATAACGGTTACACCAGCGGAAAAGTCACGGCGACAGACCAAGAGATTAGGGAAGGTCCTGGCACCGTGAAGGCATTTAAACTCATCGGCACTGGTCTCGCTTGGCGTGGTGGCAGGTATCGTTCCCAGCGTCATGATTGTTTCAGAGCGTCTACCAAACGGGGGTCAGGCCCGTTCTAGAATCAAAATTGGGGTCGCCAGATATTCTTCCTACATGAATGAATTAAAGAAATATGTAGAAGAGCTTGTCCTCTATGCCACTCCTGAGCAGATCGAAACGATTTCGAAGACATTACAAAAGCAGTTTGTGCGTTTAGCACCACATCTTTTCGTTCAGGGTGTCACTGGCCAACCACTGGAGGAAGATGAAATGGGCCTAAAAGATTATTGGCAACAACAATTCGGCGAGAGCAATAATCCTTACGCTCATGTATTATTACGTGTTGATTTTCTCTTTACCTCTGATGGAACTACAAAACTTGATGTTCTCAGCATGCAGGTGTACTCCATTGTTTCCGAGGTGATGAAACAATTTGAGGGCGTAGAACACTTTAGCAGCTTCAGTGAAGAGACCGTGCCGGATGATAAAAGGTAGTAAACATACTGGGGTATGTTTACTACCTTTGTCGTAGTTTGAAATAAATTACCAGCCACCGCTACCGCCCGCACCGCTGAACCGTGGGGGTGCGCCGCGATGGAAGTGGTATCCGATTCCATACTGCTAGAGAATCTGAGCATGTGCATCTGCCCGAGCTGCAGTCTGCGTTTTTCCATTCCCAATAATTGGACCGACTATGTTTGTGTCACGGATACGCACAACTGGGTATTGTGCTCGCCAAGAGAATGTACTACCAAAAAGTGGAGCGTCTTCTTCGATGGGCTGGAGTCAATCGTCTAGGAGCGGATCATCTCCGAGACCTCCAGCAGGCCCTGGGTGATGTCGGTGCCGGCGGTGAAACCGGTGGTGCGGGTGTCGGCGTAGAAGACCTTGTCCTCCGCGATCGCGGGCACCTCCGCCAGCGCCGGATTGTTCAGCAGATCGGCGAAATCCTCCCGGCCGCGGCCCAGGTAGTCCTGGATGATGATGATGTCCGGGTTCATGGCCACCACCTGCTCGGGGTCGGCGGTGACGGTGCCGGTCGCGCCGAGGGAATCCACCACGGGGATGCCGCCGGCCTCACGGATCAGGCCACTCATCATGGAGGATTCCGGCATGATCATCTGGCGTGGTCCCCGCTGCATCATGGCCAGTACCCGCGGTGCCTCCTCCGGCTGCTCGACCTCCGCGCGGGTCTCCTCGATCTCGGCGATGGCCCGGGCGGCCTCCTCCTCCGCGCCGACGAGCTCACCGACGTAGGTCATGTGGGTGATGATGGAGTCGATGCCGTTCCACCCGTCGATGTCGAAGTTGACCACCGGCACCCCGAAGCCCTCGAGGATGTCGATGGTGTCCTGCTCGGTGTCGAACCGGGCGCTGACGATCACCAGATCGGGATCAGCGGCCATGACCTGTTCGGGGTCTACGGAACCACCCGGTTTGACCTTCGTGGGGACCTGCTCGGCCAGTGTGTAGAGGTCCTCGTCCTCGGGGTTCATCTCCGAGGTGAGCACCACCCGTTCCGGACCGGCGAGCGGGAGCACGAGGGAGGCCGCCTCGGGGGTGACCACCGCGATGCGCACCGGCTCGGATTCCAGGGTGATCTCCTGGTCGTCGATGGTGACGGTGCGGGGGTAGGCCGCCCCGGTGTCATCCACATCGGCGGACACAGTGGCAGTGTCTGCCCCGCTACTGGAGGGGTTCTCCTCCGCCGGGGAACATGCGGTCAGCACCAGTGGTGCGCACAGCACCGCCGCGAGCAGGGAGGTGGTGAACTTCACGGGTGTACCGATGGTCTTTTTCACTGGGGGATCATCCTTCAATCTTGTTACAGCAGTGGATCGGGGTTGGTGGGCAGCGGTGTCACACGCAGGCTGCTGGTCAGGGGGTCACTGTCCACGGCGATGGGCAGCCCGTAGACATCGGAGAGGGTGCCGGGTTGCAGCACCTCGGCCACGCTGCCGGCGGCCGCGAGTACACCCCGGTGCAGGAGCACGGCGTGATCGCACCACCTGGCCACGTGGTTGAGGTCGTGGAGGACCACGACCACGGTGGTGCCGGCTGCCGCGCGGGTGCGCAGCAGTTGGAGAACCTCCACCTGGTGGCGCAGGTCGAGGGCGGAGACGGGTTCGTCGAGAAGCATCACGGCGGTGTCCTGCGCCAGGGCGCGCCCGATGTGGATGAGCTGGCGTTGCCCGCCGGAGAGCTCGTTGACGGGTTGGTCCGCGATGTCGAGGGCATTGATGGCGGCGAGCGCCTCCTCGGTGGCGCGGCGGTCCTCCTCGGATTCGGCCGTGAACCGTTTCCGGTGCGGGTAGCGGCCCATCGCGACCACGTCGCGCGCCGCGAACCCGATCCGCAGCTCGGTGTTCTGCGGCACCAGCGACATCTGCCGCGCGCGTTCCGGGGTGCTTTGCGACGTCACATCCGCCCCTCCGATCAGCACCTTCCCGGTACTGGGGATCAGGCCGGCGATGGCATTGAGGGCGGTCGACTTGCCGGCACCGTTCGGGCCTATGAGCGCGGTGACCCGACCGGCGGGTGCCCGGAAGGACACATCACGCACGGCGTGGTGGGTGGGGAAGGTGACATCGAGATGCTCCACGGCGATATCCACGCTCACAGGCCCAACCCCCTGCGTTTGCGCACCGTCAGCAACAGGTAGAGGAAGATCGGGGAACCAATGAAGGCCACCACTACGCCGGTCTGCAGGACGATGGGGGAGAAGAGCATGCGCGCGACCGTGTCGGCCACGATCACAAAGGTGGCACCCAGGATCGCCGCGGCGGGCAGCAGAGCCCGGTGGTCCGCGCCGATGACGATGCGGATGAGGTGGGGAACCACCAGTCCTACGAATGTGATGGTGCCGGACACCGCGACCGCCGTGGCGGTGAGCAGTGCGGCCAGGGCCAGCAGGAAGATGCGTGCCCGCCCGACGTTGAGCCCCGAGGTCTGCGCGGTGGACTCACCGAGCAGCAGCAGGTTGAGGTCACGGGAGGCACCCACCGCCAGGATCAGACCCAGGAGGATGGGGATCACCGACACCCCCACATGGTCCCAGGTCCGGGACACCAGATCACCGTTGAGCCAGAAGGCCACTGACCGCAGCTCCGAATCCTGTGGGGCGTTGGCGGTGGCCGCGGAGATCACCGCACCCAGAAAGGCAGTGATCGCCAGGCCGACCAGCACCAGCGTGGCGGGGTCAGCGCCCCGGCCGTCCATCGCCCTGGAACTGGCGATGAGGTAGACCACCGCCACCGTGATGATGGCGCCGACAAAGGCGGCGAAGGGGATGGTCCATTCGCCGAAGAAGCTGGCTCCGGTGACAATCGCCAACACCGCGGCGACCGCGGCGCCTGAGGAGACACCCACGATGCCGGGGTCGGCCAGTGGGTTGTGGAACACCGTCTGCATGATCGCCCCGGACACCGCCAGGGCGGCACCGACGAGGGCAGCGATGATGATGCGCGGGGCACGGATCTCGGTGACCACGGGGGAGGAGGCGAGATCGGCCAGCGGCACGGTGACCGGGCCCATCATGAGGGAGACCACGAAGGACACCACGAGCAGAATGAGTGATCCGATGATCACGACCGGCGTGGTCAACCTGCTGTGAGTTCGCGACACTACATCCCTTAATGAAAATTACGTTTAAAAGAGTACCTGACCAGCTTAGCCAACCGGATGAGCAAAACCCCAAACTTTCGGGTGACCACTGCATAAAGATCATCTTAAAACCCGGGGACATCGACGCCCTCCGCCCAGCAGCTAACCTCGCCTCACCCCAGCCTGGCACCTGCGGGTGACTAGACTGTCTAACCATGACTTCGCAGGATAATGATCACACCGCACAGACCCCCGCCCGCGTCCTTTCCGGAATCCAGCCCACCGCTGATTCCTACCACCTGGGTAACTACCTGGGTGCCGTCAAACAGTGGATTGACCTGCAGAATTCCTATGACGCGTTCTACTTCATCCCGGATCTCCACGCCATCACCGTGGACCAGAACCCGGAGGAACTGCGTGCCCGCACCGTCTCCGGTGCCGCCCAGCTGCTGGCCCTGGGCATCGACCCGGAGCGGTCCACCCTGTTTGTGCAGTCCCACATCCCGGCGCACGCCGAGCTGTCCTGGGTCCTGACCTGCCTGACGGGTTTCGGCGAGGCATCGCGCATGACCCAGTTCAAGGACAAGTCCACCAAGCAGGGCGCGGACCGCACCTCAGCCGGCCTGTTCACCTACCCGATGCTCATGGCCGCGGACATCCTCCTCTACCGCCCCCAGCTGGTGCCGGTCGGGGAGGATCAGCGCCAGCACCTGGAGCTGACCCGCACCCTGGCGGAACGGTTCAACAACCGCTTCGGCCAGGTCTTCGAGGTCCCGGAGGGCTTCATCCCGGAGGGCGCCTCCAAGATCTACGACCTGCAGAACCCGACCGCCAAGATGTCCAAGTCCGGGGAGAACCCCAAGGGCCTGATCAACCTGCTCGATGATCCCAAGGTCTCCTCCAAGCGCATCAAGTCCGCCGTCACCGACAATGACGGTGTCATCGCCTTCGACGTGGCGAACAAGCCGGGTGTGTCCAACCTGCTGGTCATCCAGTCCGCGCTGACGGGGGAGAGCGTCGACAAGCTCGTGGCCGGGTACGAGGGCAAGGGCTACGGCGCGCTCAAGACCGACACCGCCGACGCGCTGGAGGCGTTCACCACCCCGCTGCGCGCCAAGTACGAGGAGTACATGAGCGACCGCGCCGAGCTGGAACGGGTCCTGGCCATCGGTGCGGAACGCGCCGGGGAGATTGCCACCCAGGTGCTGGCTGAGGTCTACGACAAGATCGGTTTCCTGGCACCACGTTCCAGGTAACAACCCAGGTGTATCAGCACTGCTGGTAACCGGGTGATTATTACAATCCGGCCACGCGACGAGCCTCGGTGGCCGGATTTTCCTATCCTTGGGGGTATCTGTCCACACCGCCCGCCGAGAACCCCCGGAGCAATCGCCTCGGGAATCTCCCTGAGACCCTCGAAGGATCAACACCCTCATGGCCACAAGAACCTCGCCAGACGAACGGAACACCGACGATTTCGGCATCGAGCGCATCAACGAGGATGACCCCGGCTTCGTCGACAAGATGCGGGACAAGTACGAATGGTTCGATCACATCATGCGCATGCAGGAGCGGTTCAGCTCCAAGGGTGGCAACCAGCTCTCCGCGGGCATCACCTACTTCTCGGTGCTGTCCGTATTCCCCATTGCAATGCTCGGTTTCGGACTGCTCGGTGTCGTCCTCGCCGGCAACCCGGATCTGCTGACCCGGGTGCAGGAGGAGATCGCGGGGGCATTCGACGGTGAGGTCGGCGACACCGTCAACAGTATCCTGGAGAGCGCGATCGCCCAGCGTGGTGCGGTGTTGGGCATCGGTGGTCTGACGGCCCTATGGTCGGGACTGGGGTGGATGAACAACCTCCGGTTCGGTGTCAGCCGCATGTGGTCACTGGACCCCACCGAGGGCAACTTCGTGATGAAGAAGCTCAATGACCTGCTCGGTCTGATTCTTCTCCTGCTCGCCCTCGCCATCGCCTTCGGCGTCACCGCAATCGGTGCCTCCGGTCTGACCACCACCCTGCTGGAATGGGTCGGGTTCGGGGACATCCCCGGAATCAACGTGATCACCTGGACGGTGGCGCTGCTGGTCGGTATTCTGGCCAACTTCCTGGTGTTCTTCTGGCTGATCAAATTCCTGCCACGCACCAAGGTGCCGCTCAAATCCGCCGTCCAGGGGGCGCTGTTCGGTGCGCTGGCCTTCGAGGTGGTCAAGCAGCTGGCTTCCGTGCTGGCCTCCAACGCCCTGGGCAACCCGGCGGGTGCCACCTTCGGTCCGATCATCGGCATCATGGTGGTGCTCTACCTGGTGTGGCGCATCCTGATGTACTGCTCCGCCTGGGCCGCCACCAGTGAGGAATCCATGCGTCTGGCCGCGGTGCCCACCCCGGAGCCCGCGGTGATCCGGGTGCGCAATGAGATCTCCCCCGAGGCACCGCCGGTGGAGTCCGCCCGCAACGTCGGCATCGGTGTGGCCGTGGGCGCGGCTGCTGCCGGTGCGCTCGCGCTGCTGCGCAGGAAGTAATCGCCAGGACCCGCAGGTTGGGTGGACGTTCAGGGCATTCCCCGATTCCCGGGGGATGCCCTGTTGCATAGAGTAGAAGGTATGAACACGAATCTGCCCAACCTGTACACCGCGTTTGATCTCGATCGGAGAGATGACTGTGATGCGCTCGGGATCGTCCTGTCCGCCCGGGATCTGCGCCTGGAGCAGATGGGTGTGCTTCCCGATGATCCCCGTCGCACCCAGACGGTGATGGCGTTCTCGGTGCTCAACGACCCCACCAGGCGGGCGCTTTACGACGAAAAACTGGACTCCGGCACACCCCTGACCTGGGATCAGATCCAGCACCTCGGTAACTTCGGCACCATTCCCGATGCACCCCCACAGCAGTCGTTCCACCAGACTCCGCAACCCGCCCCGCAGCCGGAACCGGACACCACCTTCGGGTACCAGTTCGGCCAGCCCACCGCGGAGTATTCCTCACCCGCCTTCAACCCCTTCGACCAGCAGGTCCACAGTTCGATGGCGGGATCCTCGGCGTTCAGTGCCTCCCAGGTGGCTCCCTTCGGATTCGACCACACCATGAATGTGCAGCGCCCCACCGCCGGCGCCCGCCTGGGTATGGCCTGGTTGGATCTCATCCTGGCATCCATGGCCTCGGGCATCATCGTGGGGATTCTCGGGATGAATGCGTTCGGTGGGTGGATCGTCACCGCTCTGGTGATGATTGCCTACGTGGTGGGTTCCGAGACCGTCATGGGTGCCACACCGGCCAAGAAATTCTTCGGATATGAGGTCCGCGATGTGGACACCCATTCCCGTCTGTCCGCCCAGGCCTCCCTGAAGCGCAACTGGTGGAAGTTCCTCAACCTGGTGCCCCCGGCCAGCATCGTCACCCTGGTGATGGCCGGTTACTACGGCAGCCAGATCAATGAGGAGAACAACATGCGCGGTGGCCACGACAAGTTGGCCAACGCCGAGGTGGTGAAGAAACAGGGTTAGGGGAGCTACCCCCGGCGCCTGCGTCCGAAGGTCCACGCCAGTGCGGCGAGCAGCAGCACCACGATGGTGCTGATCGGCAGTACCACCCGCGCGATGTCCAGGGCGGTGGTGTCCTGACCGTCCTGCGCCTGCGGGGCGGGGGAGGCTGACGGTTCGGGGCGCTGGGTGGGAGTGGTGTTCTCCTCCTCACCCGGCTGCCCGAGCTGCCCCACACCTTCGCCCGGGAGGGTGACCAGGGAGGCGTCGATAAGCTCCCTGGCCTGCTCCCAGGGACGCCCCTTGTCGATGGTGGTGTCTAGGATGACAGCACCGATGCGGCGTCCCTCGCGGTTGAGCGCACCGACGAAGGTGTGGTTGGCGTCATCGGTGTAACCGGTTTTGCCGCCGATGCCGTCCGGGTCATTCATGAACAGGCCGTTGTCATTCCACACCTGGAATCCCTCGTTGTCGCCCCAGCCGGGGAAGTCGACGAACTCGGTGTCCACGATCTCCGCGAAACGCGCATTTTCCCATGCGTGCTGATAGATCAGGGCCATGTCATAGGCCGAGGTGGACATCCCCGGCGCATCCAGGCCGGAGTAGGTGGCCACGAAGGTGTCCTGGGTGCCGATCTCACGGGCCCGCTCATTGACCATCTCCAGGGTGGCCTCATCGCCACCGAGTTCCTGCGCCAGCAGATAGGCGGCGTCATTGCCACTGGCCAGCAGCAGACCGTGCAGGAGCTCATCGACGGTGTATTCACCACCCTCACCGACACCGACCCGGGAACCCTCGATATTGGCGGCATCCCAGGTGCCGGTCACCTTCTGCGCCGGGTCGAGCTGCTCAATGGCGATCAGACCGATCAGCGCCTTGATGATGCTGGCGGGACGGTACCGGCCGTGAGGATCCTTGGCGGCGAGGATCTCCCCGGAATCCAGGTCGAAGACCATCCAGGCAGAGGCCGTCTGATTCTCCGGCAGTGTGAAACCCGCCGGGGCGATGACACCGCAGCTGGCCATGAGCGGGCCACCGGCGGGTACCTCGGGGACCGGCAGGACAACCGGTGCCCGGCCACCGGGTGCGACCGCCTCGGAGGTGGTGCGAGCGGTGGCGGGGGACTCCAGGTGCGGGCAGTCATCAGTGTCCGGTGCCCGCTCCCGGGTGGTGGGTTGACCGTCGTCCTGCTGCTCGTCCAGGGTTTCAGCATTCTCCGCGGTCACCGCCGGTGGAGAGGGCTCCGGTGGGAGAGTGTCCTGGGCGGTGGCTGCGCCGAGGGTGGGCGACAGGGCGATGGTGAGTGCGGTGGTAACCGCCACAAGGGTTGTCCTCATGGGGACTAAATAGTACCGCTGTCCGGTAAGGGCTGAGTGATAGGCCGAAATAGACCCGTGACTCTGCGGAAGAACACTCGGATGGCGGTATCGATATCCGGATCGGTTCTACCGTTCTCACCACCGTCGGGGGGATGGTTCAGCTCAGCTTCCACCCACGTGCCTCACCGTACTCCCTAAGGAACGAATCAACCGGGGACCAGGGCTGATTCCCCAGTTTCTCTTCTACTCCAATCGCCCATTGGTATTGTTCGAATCCGGCGGCTGATCCGCTCATCCAGTTCCACATGTCCCTGGAGGGACGAAGATCCAGGCTCTCTTTCAGGAGTGGAATGACATATGCAGCTTCGGGGTGAGTAAGGGTTTCAGAATTCTTGAAGTAGGGATCCCATTCGTTGAGCAATTCATTGAAGCGGGTGATATTCCGGTTGATCTGCTCATCCAGGTGGGCCGTGTATTTGGCTAGAGCAAATACTCTGTCAATGAACCCTTTCAGGTCTTCTTCTGCTTCGGCGATCGAGGTACTAGCATCGCAGAGAGCACTATTCTGATAGAAGATCTCGACACTGTATCCGTCATTATCCGTGCGGGCACCTTCGAGGAAGGCTGGCTCAAGTTCTTGGCGTTCTCCGATCCAGCAAAGAATGAGAAACTTTCCGTTTCTGGGGAGAAGAAAGATAGGTTGGGAGACTCCGGTCTCCTCAATCTTGGTGCTGGTGCCATAAACCTCTTCTGCGTCTGCCCACGTGAAGCTGAGCTGCAGTAGAAGATCGTGAATGGTGGGGTTGATGAGGCTTTGCGTCACGGTAGTTTGCCTTTCGCTTTCACACTCATGGTCCATTTCCCGTGTACGCCAGGGGCATTCAGGAATCAGTCCACGAACTAAAAAGCAGTATGGGATTACGTTAAGAGTGCGTCGTGCATGCCTGAGGCATAAGTTGTGGCGGGCATAACCCCGGGCAGCAGTTTGTGATTTCACAGGGGGTGGTGTGGCGCCCATCCCGGTCCCTGGTGATTCGCTACTGGTTGTGCCCGCAGTGTGGGCAGCGGAACCACTGCGCGTTGGCAGTGACGTAGAAGGTGCCATTGCACTTGTTGTTCTTACACACGCGTCGGACGTTGGCGTTGCCATTTTGAGAGGGGGAAGCATCGTAGTAGAACACCGTCAAACTCCTTTTGATCTGGAAAGTGGGACTACATTCATTCTCCTGTGGTCTACAGAAAGCCGACAAGACCTGTTTTTTGGGGGCAGTGTGACAGGGGACCACTCTGAATGTCAGTTGGGTCGCGGCAACTGGGGGCAGTCAACACCTGGTGATATGAGTCCCGTCAGTAGTCAGGAGCTAGTTCTATGACGTTTTCCTGAGTGGAAGCCTAAAGGAGCGGTGATCAACGCGGTGATCTTAGTCTCTGCCAGCTTCTGCGCGCGGGCGCTGTTCTACAGTTGGGGTTCGGGAGTCCAGTGGAACAATGCCCAACCACCACAAGGGCGGCCCTGGTGGGGGATAAGAGTGGCTGAAATTCGTATGCCCTGTGATAGACCGCCAATGCGATCCATCACAGGGCAATAGTGGGCTCAACCTGCCACCGGACAGGCGCAACCTCTTAAAACTTGGAGAAACGCTTGGTCAGCATGTCTTCCAGTTCACGCCAGGACTGGGAGTGATCGTTGAAGGGGGCGTGCGGGACATAACCGGCAGTGTCACCGGAACCGAGCATGTAGGAGATGTAATCCTGCATCCGGGGGTTGGCCAGGAAGTAGGAGTTCATGGAGTCATCACCGGCCCAGTCGGCGGCGTCGGCCATGAGCTCATAGGCGCGACCCATCTGTGTGGTGTCAACGGCATCCACGGAGGTGTTGATGTCCTGGGCCAGGCCGTTGAAGGAGTATACATTGTCGCTGTGGACCAGCAGGTCGGTTTCACCGGCGTTGACACCCAGCATGAGGTCGGGCCAGGTGGCGGCGCGGGCCAGGTCGTGGTCGTCGTGTTCCACCAGCCAGCGCAGCAGGGCCTTCTGACTGTTGAAGGTGAAGATCTCACCGAACTTGCCCAGGAACACCGGCTGGCCCTCGATGTAGGTGCGCAGGGTGTAGACGGAACGACCGTCGATGCTGATCTTGATCGGGTCGATGCCGGCCAGGCCCCACGCGGAGGTGTCATAAGGATCAACCTTTTCGGCCTCCTCCTTGGCGATCTGCTCCTCCGCCTCGCGGGCTGCCTCACGGGCGGCCTGAGCCTCGCGGATGCGGGTGGCGGCATCGTCGACGAAGACCTTGTCCACCTCCTTGACGGTGACGCACTCATCGAGTGCATCCACCACTCCTGACCAGTTGGTCAGGACCGCGCGACCGATGGCGGACCACTCCCCGAGGCCGTTGGGGCCGGAGAAGTGGTCGGCACCGCGGTCCACATTGCCAAGCACAGAGTGGGAGGAGAAGAAACCACTGACCGGCATGGCGGAGGTGACATTGCCCAGGCTGCGCACCACCGCGAAGATGCGGGAGATGGTCTTGACATTGACATAGGAGGGACGTTCTGCCAACAGGGCGGGAGCACCGATGATATCGTGCTGCTCATTGTCATCCGGGACTACGCGGGTCGCGTCACCGGCGTTGAAGGATGCCCACCCGGGGTGCGAGGTCAGATCGTGGCGGGAATCGGATTCGAGGAAGACAAGCAGTTCCTCAGGGGAGTTGAAGACATACAGCTCCTCATTCGCACCGAGAAACGCCTGCCACTCACTGCCGTGCTCCCTCCAGCTGGGGGCCCAGAGGGTGTAGAAGTCACCTTCAGTGAGGGAGAGTCTAACGGGAACGATTCCATTTTCAGCCATGCTGCTAAATCCTAGCCGGTGAGATATTTCTCCGTCACCTATCTCTACCGATAGGAGGGAAACCGCAGTCAGGTGGGGTTAACCGGTCGGCCGGTAGAAGCCGTGGAAGGCCATACCCATGTTGGAGGTCCGCACCGGGTTGGTCTGCACCGGGTTTCCGGCCTCGATGATCTGGCCCTCACCGGCGTACATCGCGGCGTGCCCATCCCAGATGAGCAGATCCCCGGGTTGTAGGTCCTCATAGGCAACCTGTCGGCCCACCGCCTGCTGATCCGCGGTGCGGGGGATCTCCACCCCGGCCTCCCGCCACGCCCACTGGGTCAGGCCGCTGCAGTCGAACCCACCCGGTGTGGTGCCACCCCACACATACGGTGTCCCGATCATGCTGCGTGCCGCGGCCACCGCCTGTTCCCCGGTGGCCCGTGAGTCCGAGCTGGACCCGGTGCTGTGGACCGTGTGGGCTGTGTGAGCTGCGGGCTGGTAGCTGATCTCCTCCGGGGCGTCTGCAGGCTGGCCCGGGACCGGGGCAACCAACCCGGTCCTCCCCGTGGCCTCCGGTTCCTGCACCATCCCGATCTCACCGGCCTGGAGTGCCACCACCTTCTCCTCGAGTCGGGCGGCCACCGGTTGCAGGGCGGTGACCAGCTCGAGCGCCCGGGAGGCGGCGGCGTCGATGAAGATCCCGGGCAGGGCCATCAACTGCATCCGGGCGGACACGGCCGCGCCGGGGTTGGGGGACCAGGACTCCATCAGCAGTGCGGGCACCCGGTGGATGAGGTCGGTGACCAGGTGGTGCAGATCGAGGCGGGCGGCCTCCAGGTGGGGCGTGGCATCACGCAGGGCACCCATGATCACCGTGCGTTGCCCCTCCAGTTCACCGGCGAGGGTGAGCAGTGCGGCGGGAGAGGTGCCCAGCTCGGCGGCCAGGCCGAGGGCCGGGCTGACATCCGGGAGGGTGGGCAAGATCACCTCCGGCACCGGGGCGGGCGCATGTCCTAAAATCAGGCGCACAGCCGTGGTGAGATCGATCATGGGTGCTGCCCCGCCCTCTGCCGGAAATCACCGGAGAGCCGGGCATCGACGGACCCCACCACGTCGAGGGTGTGCAGGGCACTGTCGGCCATCAGGTGGGTGGTCCGGGTCAGGGTGGAGGCATTCCGGGTATAGATGGCCAGGGCTTTTGCCAGGGCACCGTGGAAGCCGGATGCGTTATCCCCGGGATCGGGGTCCGGCGGTGGGGAGCCGGCCACCGGTGTTAACTCCAGGTGCAGCAGTGTCTGGGCGAGTGTGCGGGCGTGATCGATATCCATCCTCATGCCCGGTAGGACTGTGCAAACACCCGGGAGGTTCCCACCGGTGGGCAAACACCGACGTTTCCCACGAGGTGGGAAAGTGTTACCACATTGTCCCAGGGTCATCCCTGGGGTGCTTTTCGACGAATTGGCCACCCCCACGCATGCCCTAACATGATGGGCATGGACATCACCATCGTCAATCATCCCCTCGTCGCAAGCCGGCTGACCCTCATGCGCGATGAGCGTAGCGACAACGCGGCCTTCCGTGCCGCCGCCTCCGATCTGGGCGCCATGCTCATCTACGAGGCCTCCCGCGAACTCGCCGTGGAGCATTTCGACACCCACACCCCCGTCGCCGTCGCCGAGGGTACCCGGCTGGAAAACCCCCCGATCATCGTTCCGATCATCCGCGCCGGTCTCGGCATGATCGACCCCGCCCTGTCCATGATCCCGGATGCCCAGGTCGGTTTCATCGGCCTGGCCCGTGATGAGGAGACCCATGAGCCGGTCCCGTACCTGGAGGCCCTGCCGGAGGATCTCAGTGATCAGCCCGTCTTCCTCGTTGATCCGATGCTGGCCACCGGAGGTTCCCTCCTGCACGCCATCCGCCTGCTGGCTGAGCGTGGCGCCACCGACATCACCGCCATCTGCATGGTTTCCGCGCAGCCGGGTGTGGATGCCCTGAAGAACTCCGGCCTGCCGTGTCGCCTGGTCACCGCGGCCATCGATCCCGAACTCAACGAGGATGCCTACATCGTCCCCGGTCTGGGTGATGCCGGTGATCGTCTCTACGGACCACGGAACATCGATTTGTAATACCCCTTTTTGCTGCCCACTATAGTTGGCGGTGAATTCCCATCCCAGTGGGCATTCTGGGTCGCGTGCATGAGGGAAGAGAACAGCTCCACTGGCCGAGTTACGGTCACACCCTGGGTGCCCGCGTGCGCGAAATCCGCAAGATCCGCGGTTACAGCCAGGAGGAGCTCGCGGAGATCGTCGACATGAGCCGCAATGCGATCTCCAACCTGGAACGCAATGAAAACAACAACGGCAAACCGGGCGATCCGCGCCTGAGCACTGTGTACAAACTGTCCTGGGCCCTTGACGTGCCACCCGCAGCGCTCCTGCCCGCGGTGGGGGAGAAACCGCAGGCCATCTGCGTCGACGAGTCCCTCCCCGTCGATGTGCGCTGGCCCGCGCCCCGGGACGAGGTGCTTTTCGACGTCCCCCTCACACCCCCGGAGAACCCCAAGCGAGTAGGCCACCAGCCCCCGCGCTAGAGGCTGCGACCCCAGCCCTCAACCTCATCCTGGAGCTTCTCCAGCAGCTGGGTGGCCTCCGCATGTGAATTGGCCTGCGCGATCTCGATGTAGATCTTCGCCTTCGCCTCCGTGCCGGAGACCCGGACAATCACCCGCAGCTGGGTCCCGCCGAGATACCCCCTGAGCACCACGCCCTGATTCTCGGGGAGGGCGGAACTGCTCAGTGCCACACCGATCAGTTCGGTCGGGGGTGTGGTGCACCAGGCGTCGACAAGCTCCCTGGGGCTGGTGGTGCGGACCGCAACCTGGGTGGAGGTGAAGTACCCGTGACGGCGGTAGAGCTCGTCGAGCCGGTCCTGCAGACTGATGCCCGCGGACTTGAGCTCCGCGGCCCACGCCGCGGTGAACAGCGCCGTGGCGATACCATCCTTATCCGGCACGATATCCGGCGCCGGGCAGGTGCCCACTGCCTCCTCATAGGCGAAGGCCAATGGGCCCGGGCGACCATCCGCAGCGCGGGAGAGATGCTTGAAACCAGTCAGGGTCTCCTGGTAATCCCACCCCTTGTCCTCGGCGATCACGCGCAGCAGCTGGGAGCTGACCACGGTGGTTGCCACCACCGGAGCAGCCCCCTGGCCGTCCCACTCCGGTACGATCCGCGTGGCCAGAAGCGTGCCGGTCTCATCACCGGTCAGCATCCGGTGGCCACCATCGGGGGTGCGGATGCCCACCGCACACCGGTCGGCGTCCGGGTCGAGGGCGAACAGGATATCCGCATCCTCCTCCGCGGCCCGGGCCAACAACAGCTCGATCGCCGAGGGCTCCTCGGGGTTGGGAAACGGCACCGTCGGGAAAGTCGGGTCCGGGTGCTGTTGTTCACGCACCGGATGGGCCAGGGGGAACCCGGCGAACTGGAAGGCATTCGACATCGCCCGACCACCAACCCCGTGCAGGGCGGTGTAGATGATGCGCAGGTTCGCCCGTTCCGAATTCACCCGCAGCAGATCCGCCTGGCCGGGGGTGACCAGGGAGACGATTTCATCGATGTACCGGCGCAGTTGATCACCGGCCGGGCGCACGGTCACCCGGGGCACCTGCACGGGATCCTCCACCGCCTGGATATGCGCTTCCAGGTCGGCCTCCATCTCCGAATACAGCTGCCGACCGTTGGCCAGGAACACCTTATAGCCGTTGTCCGCGGCACCGTTGTGCGAGGCGGTGATCTGCACCCCGGCATCCATCCGCCGGTTCTGCACCAGCCAGGGAATCAGGGGGGTGGGGCCCGGGGTGGGCAGCAGCATCACCTCGAACCCGGCACCGGCGAACACCTCCGCAGTGGTGGCGGCGAAGGTGTGGGAACCATAGCGGGCGTCATAACCGACCACCACGCGCAGAGGACCGTCCTGTGGGTACAAGGTACGGCCGATGCCGGCCTCATCCTCGGGCACGAGATGGGGCACCCGGTGTTCCGCGGCCCGTGCGGCAAGCCAGCTGGCGACCCCCGCGGTGGTGCGCGTGACCTGGAGAACATTCATCTGATGCGCGGCGGGACCCACCGGTGCCCGCATGCCTGCCGTGCCGAAGGAGAGCTGACGGGACTCGTCCATGAACACCCCGATCCTCAATAGGGTTGGATTCGCTACTAGACTTGACTCTACCGCTATGCGGGTATTGCCGGACATGCCCGCCGAAGAGTTAGGAAGGGCCTTCTTGTGACGGATATTGGTGCGCTGGTTACCTCATGGATGGACCGCCACCATGACGAGGTGATCGGATGGCGCAGACACCTGCACAGCCACCCGGAGCTCTCCCACATGGAGTACAACACCACGGAGTACCTCGCCGGGGTGTTGACCGAGCACGGCATGACGCCGACGCTGTTCCCCGGTACGGGGCTCATGGTGGATATCGGACCGTCGGAGGGCGAACGCCTGGCCTTCCGGGCAGATATCGACGCGCTGCCCCTCACCGAGACCACCGGCCTGGACTACAGTTCCACGGTCCCCGGGGTCGCGCACTCCTGTGGGCATGACATCCACACCGTCATCGCCCTGGCGCTGGCCTGTGCCCTCAACTCCATCGACCTGCCGCTGGGTATCCGCGTGATCTTCCAGCCGGCGGAGGAGGTGATGACCGGTGGTGCCACCGACGTCATCCAGTTCGGTGGATTGGAGGGGGTCCACGCCATCTATGCCCTCCACGTGGAACCGAAACTCAAGGTCGGTCGCGTCGGTGTCCGGGCGGGTGCGATCACCTCGGCCTCCGATGTCATCGAGGTCCGGGTCCGCGGCGAGGGTGGCCACACCTCCCGCCCGCACCTGGCCAAGGACGTGGTCTATGCCCTGGGCAAGCTGGTCACCGAACTGCCCACCCTGCTCTCGCGCCGGGTGGATCCCCGCACCGGCACAGTCCTGGTCTTCGGCACCATCAACGCCGGTTTCGCCTCCAACGCCATCCCCGAATCTGGGATTGTCAGCGGCACCCTGCGTACCGCCGACATCGGAACCTGGCGCAGCATGCGCCCGCTGATCGGGGAGCTGGTGGCCCAGGTCCTGGCACCCACCGGTGTGGAGCATGAACTCATTTACAACCCGGGTGTGCCCCCGGTGCTCAATGACGATGTGGCCACCGCGCTGCTGGCGAGTGCGGCGCGGGATCTGGATCCCCAGTCGGTGGTCCAGGCACCGCAGTCATCCGGTGGTGAGGACTTCTCCTGGTACCTCGAACATGTCCCCGGCTCCATGGCCCGTCTGGGTTGTTGGTCGGGGCAAGGACCCCGCCAGGACCTGCACCAATCGGATCTCAACGTCGATGAACGCTGCATCGGTGTGGGCGTGAAACTTTTCGGTAGTCTGGTACAGCAGTACAGCAGCAAATCTGAGGCTTTTCTTCACCCCTAGTGTGGGTAGTATCAAGGGCTGGATCTAAACGGCCAGTCTTGCCCAACCCGGCACGAGTCTGGCCTCTTTGATTTAGACTTGGGTCACGCATCAGTGATTCCAACTAGCATTCACCCAGCTCACACGTGTGGAGGTGCCATTAATGGCAAAGAGGATCGTAATCATCGGCGGAGGCCCTGCAGGCTATGAGGCGGCGCTGGCAGGTGCAAAGTATGGCGCCGATGTCACCCTCATCGAGGATTTTGGAATCGGTGGGGCGGCGGTCACTCTCGACTGTGTTCCCTCCAAGTCCTTCATCGCCGGCACCGGGATCAAGACAGACCTCCGCCGTGCGGATGACATGGGTCTCAACCGTGGACTGGGTAAGGCACACCTGGAGATCGATGCGCTGAACAAGCGTGTGAAGGCGCTGGCGAACCACCAGTCCGGTGATATCGCAGGTCAGCTCAAGCGCGCCGGTGTCCGAATGATCGACGGTTATGGCCGTTTCGATGATTACAGCACCAAGCAGACCACCCACTATGTCCAGGTCACCCACAACGGGACCGGGGAGACGGAGAGCCTGGAATGTGATCTCGTGCTCATCGCCACCGGTGCGACCCCACGCATCCTCAAGGGCGCGGAGCCGGACGGGGAGCGCATCCTCACCTGGCGTCAGGTCTATGACATCGACGAGCTGCCCACCCACCTCATCGTGGTCGGTTCCGGTGTCACCGGTGCGGAGTTCGTCTCCGCATTCGCCGAACTCGGCGTCAAGGTCACCATGGTGGCCTCCCGTGACCGCATCCTGCCCCACGATGATGCGGACGCCGCCGACGTCCTGGAAACCGTCCTCGCGGAACGCGGTGTTTCCCTGGAGAAGCACGCCCGCGTGGATTCGGTCACCCGCACCCCGGATGGTGGTGTGTGCGTGCGTACCGCCGACGGTCGTGAGATCTACGGCTCCCACGCGCTGATGACGGTCGGTTCCATCCCGAACACCCAGAACCTCGGCCTGGAGAACATCGGTGTCGAACTCGCCCCGTCGGGTCACATCAAGGTTGACCGTGTTTCGCGTACCTCCGTGGCCGGTGTCTACGCCGCGGGTGACTGCACCGATCTGTTCCCCCTGGCCTCTGTGGCGGCCATGCAGGGCCGTATCGCGATGTACCACGCACTCGGCGAGGGTGTGTCGCCGATCCGCCTGAAGACCGTCGCCACCGCCGTGTTCACCCGCCCGGAGATCGCCGCCGTCGGTGTTACTCACGCCCAGGTGGATGCCGGTGAGGTCACCGCCCGCACCGTGGTCCTGCCGCTGGTGACCAACCCGCGCGCCAAGATGCGGTCCCTGCGTCACGGTTTCGTCAAACTCTTCTGCCGTCGCAACTCCGGTCTCATCGTCGGTGGTGTCGTGGTTGCCCCGACCGCCTCTGAACTCATCCTGCCGATCGCGGTGGCGGTGACCAACCGTCTCACCGTCGCCGATCTGGCGGAGACCTTCGCGGTGTACCCGTCGCTATCCGGTTCCATCACGGAGGCTGCACGCCAGCTGGTGCAGCACGACGACCTCGGGTAGTTGCTCCCGCCGCCCATCCGGGCATGATCACAGATTGATCTGTGATCATGCCCGGTTTTGACGTTTCAGGGGTTGACTGGGGCGGGGAAGTGGCTTTCTGTGAAGAGTGCCTCCCTTTTTGCAAAGTCTGCAAAGTCGATAGAGATAAGATGTCCGCAGGTGGAGCGCATTTATGTGACAGAAGTGGAGTTGCTGGGGGCGACGTTAACCTTCCCCCTGGGATGTAGAAAAACGGCAATGGGGGTCTTGATCGGGGGCAATCTTTTCATGCCGGGGCGGTGAAATTCCGCAGGTCACTCCCCGGTACGCGGTGGAAACCAGAACGAAAACGGAAAGTTATACGTGGTTTTACCAACTGGCCATTACGATGTTCTAGAGAGTGACTGCCATCACCCAACAGGCTGGTACTCGTCGAAAGGAACAAAAACAGTGGTAACAACAACACCCTCCACGCTGCCTGCGTTCAAAAAGATCCTGGTGGCCAACCGAGGTGAAATCGCGGTGCGGGCATTCCGTGCCGCCTATGAGACCGGGGCCGCAACCGTGGCCATCTACCCGCGGGAGGACCGTGGCTCCTTCCACCGCTCCTTTGCCTCCGAGGCGGTGCGGATCGGAACCGAGGGCTCGCCCGTCAAGGCGTACCTCGATATTGATGAGATCATCAATGCCGCCAAGAAGGTGAAAGCGGACGCGGTCTACCCGGGTTATGGTTTCCTTTCGGAAAACGCCCAGCTCGCGCGTGAATGCGCGGAGAACGGCATTACCTTCATCGGCCCCACCCCGGAGGTGCTCGACCTCACGGGTGACAAGTCCAAGGCTGTCTCCGCCGCGAAGAAGGCCGGCCTGCCCGTCCTGGCGGAGTCCACCCCCAGCACCGACATCGATGAGATCGTCAAGAGTGCAGAGGGTCAGACCTACCCGATCTTCGTCAAGGCCGTCGCCGGTGGTGGCGGGCGCGGCATGCGGTTCGTCGAGAAGCCCGAGGACCTGCGCGAGCTGGCCAGGGAGGCCTCCCGTGAGGCCGAGGCTGCTTTCGGTGACGGCGCCGTCTACGTCGAGCGGGCTGTGATTAAACCCCAGCACATCGAGGTGCAGATCCTGGGCGATCACACCGGTGATGTCATCCACCTGTATGAACGCGACTGCTCCCTGCAGCGCCGTCACCAGAAAGTCGTCGAGATCGCCCCGGCCCAGCACCTCGACCCTGAACTGCGTGACCGCATCTGCGCGGATGCCGTGAAGTTCTGCAAATTCATCGGATACCAGGGTGCCGGCACCGTGGAGTTCCTGGTGGATGAGGCGGGCAACCACGTCTTCATCGAGATGAACCCCCGCATCCAGGTGGAGCACACCGTGACCGAGGAGGTCACCTCCGTCGACCTGGTCAAGTCGCAGATGCACCTGGCCGCCGGCGCCACCCTGAAGGAACTGGGCCTGACCCAGGACAAGATCACCACGCACGGTGCCGCCCTGCAGTGCCGCATCACCACGGAGGATCCGTCCAACAACTTCCGACCCGACACCGGTGTGATCACCGCCTACCGCTCCCCGGGTGGTGCGGGTGTGCGTCTCGACGGCGCAGCCCAGCTCGGCGGCGAGATCACCGCGCACTTCGACTCCATGCTGGTCAAGATGACCTGCCGCGGCTCCGACTTCGACACCGCCGTGTCCCGCGCCCAGCGCGCCCTGGCCGAGTTCAATGTCTCCGGTGTAGCCACCAACATCGGCTTCCTCCGCGCACTGCTGCGCGAGGAGGACTTCACCAAGAGGCGCATCGACACCGGCTTCATCGGCTCCCACCAGCACCTGCTCCAGGCCCCACCGGCCGATGATGAGCAGGGACGGATCCTGGAATACCTGGCGGATGTCACCGTGAACAAGCCCCACGGCGACCGCCCCGAGACAGCCCGTCCCATGGAGAAGCTACCCGAGGTGGAGAACCCACTGCCACGCGGCTCCCGCGACCGCCTGAAGCAGCTCGGCCCGGAGGGATTCGCCCGGGATCTGCGCGAACAGGATGCCCTGGCCGTCACCGACACCACCTTCCGTGACGCCCACCAGTCCCTCTTGGCCACCCGCGTGCGCTCCTTCGCATTGACCCCGGCGGCGCGCGCCGTCGCAAAGCTCACCCCGGAGCTGCTGTCCGTGGAGGCCTGGGGCGGTGCCACCTACGACGTGGCCATGCGCTTCCTCTTCGAGGATCCGTGGGCACGCCTGGATGAGCTGCGCAAGGCCATGCCGAATGTGAACATCCAGATGCTGCTGCGTGGCCGCAACACCGTCGGTTACACCCCGTACCCCGATTCGGTGTGCCGCGCGTTTGTGCAGGAGGCCGCCAAGTCCGGCGTGGACATCTTCCGGATCTTCGATGCGCTCAACGACGTCTCCCAGATGCGCCCGGCCATCGACGCCGTCCTGGAGACCGGCACCAGCGTCGCCGAGGTCGCCATGGCGTACTCCGGTGATCTGTCCAACCCGGGAGAGAACCTCTACACCCTGGACTACTACCTGAAGCTGGCTGAGCAGATCGTCGAATCCGGTGCGCACATCCTGGCCATCAAGGACATGGCCGGCCTGCTGCGCCCAGCCGCGGCGACCAAGCTGGTCACCGCCCTGCGCCGCGAATTCGATCTGCCCGTGCACGTGCACACCCACGACACCGCCGGTGGTCAGCTGGCCACCTACCTGGCCGCCGCCAACGCCGGTGCCGATGCTGTTGACGCCGCCTCCGCACCACTGTCCGGCACCACCTCCCAGCCGTCGATGTCCGCCCTGGTTGCCGCCTTCGCGCACACCCGACGCGACACGGGTCTCAACCTGCAGGCCGTCTCCGACCTGGAACCGTACTGGGAGGCGGTCCGCGGACTGTACCTGCCGTTCGAATCCGGCACCCCGGGACCGACCGGACGCGTCTACCGCCACGAGATTCCCGGCGGTCAGCTGTCCAACCTTCGTGCCCAGGCCGTGGCCCTGGGTCTGGCTGACCGCTTCGAGCTCATCGAGGACTACTACGCGGCCGTCAACGAGATGCTGGGCCGCCCGACCAAGGTCACCCCGTCCTCCAAGGTCGTCGGTGACCTCGCACTGCACCTCGTCGGTGCCGGTGTGAGCCCGGAGGACTTCGCCGCCGATCCGCAGAAGTACGACATCCCGGATTCGGTCATCGCCTTCCTCCGTGGCGAACTGGGCACCCCTCCCGGTGGCTGGCCCGAACCGCTGCGCACCCGTGCCCTCGAGGGCCGCTCCCAGGGCAAGGCCCCGCTGGCGGAGATCCCCGCCGAGGAGCAGGCGCACCTGGATTCCGATGATTCCGCGGAGCGCCGTGGCACCCTCAATCGCCTGCTGTTCCCGAAGCCGACCGAGGAGTTCCTCGAGCACCGCCGTCGCTTCGGCAACACCTCCGCCCTGGATGACCGTGAGTTCTTCTACGGCCTGAAGGAGGGACGCGAGGAGCTGATCCGCCTGCCCGGTGTATCCACCCCGATGGTGGTCCGCCTGGATGCGGTGTCCGAACCGGATGACAAGGGCATGCGCAACGTGGTGGTCAACGTCAACGGACAGATCCGCCCCATCAAGGTGCGCGACCGTTCCGTGGAATCCGTCACCGCCACCGCGGAGAAGGCCGACGCCACCAACAAGGGACATGTCGCCGCACCGTTCGCCGGTGTGGTCACCGTGACCGTCACCGAGGGTGATGAGATCAAGGCCGGCGACGCTGTGGCCATCATCGAGGCCATGAAGATGGAGGCCACCATCACCGCGCCTGTCGACGGTGTCATCGACCGCGTCGTGGTGCCCGCCGCCACCAAGGTGGAGGGCGGCGACCTCATCGTGGTTGTGGCCTAGAACCGTCGCTTGTGCGCATGGACCTCACGGTAGATTACTCACGCTTCCTATCGGCGAGCTGTCACCGTGACTAAGGAGTCGAACTGCCTCAGAGGCGAGGAGCTGGTTACAGAAGGCCAGCTCCTCGCCTCCGTGGAGAAAGGAGATACCCAATACTCAAACCCGCGGTATATTTCCGTAGTTTAGGGTTGAGTCAAAATTGGATCACCCTTGGGGGAATTAGCGTAGAAAAGGATAATACCGGTCAGTGGCTTGGGTTTGCCGAGTCCTGAGAACCAACCTTGCGGTATTTAAGGTGCGGTGAACGAGGTTTCCCCAGTCTCTCAATTGCCCCACTGCGGAGAAGCGTTGATAGGTGTTTTTGGACAGTACGTATTTCATAACCTGTTGCAGCTGCAATATCCCGAGCTGACTTAGAGTCTGTTTCTCCCATCAAGTATGTGTAAACGGATTCACCAGCTGGGGATAAGTCCGATATCCCCAGCCCTGTCGATGCAGGTGGTTCATAAGCTTCATTGAGTACATATGATGCACCGCGACGATCGCCTTCTTTGAGAAAAATCCCCGACTCAACGAGTTTGGTGAGTTCTTTGGTGGCATCTGCTTGATGCAAACCCCAGCTCTGGAGGGTTGCATTCGTAACTCGGTTTCCTTTATAGGCTGTGGCGATCGCTTGCATTTGTTGACTAGTTAAGTCACTGAGACCGCAACTCTCGATCCACTCGACCGTCTCTGGATCGAGGAGAGAGTCGGGCGTGATTGTTACTAACATTTGCTTCAAACTGGATTTGAACGCTGGAGGATTCATACCCGCATCGCTCAATTCTTTGAATACCGTTCGAATTCCGCTGCCACGGTTTTCGGCTACTGCCCCTCCTTGGGGAAGCTCAACAAATTCTAGGAGCCGGGATAGCACTGGATTTCGGGAGGAGGAAACATATTCGGCTCCCAAATCTTCTTCGTTGATACTGCCGTGTAAACCACCGGGATTAGAGATCGTAATGCGGTTAGGGAACACCTCTATTTGCACTTGGTTCAAACAGCCTGCCGGCGAGTAGTCTCTGTGCATCAGGGCATTGACCAGCAACTCACGTATTACTGTGAGTGGATATGGATATTTGTCAATTCGTTTTCCATCTTGAATATAGGTCTTTTTACTCATATATCTACGCATGATGGTTAAAGTCTGGGCAACGATTTCTGGAATGGATCCTTCGACGGATTCATTAACGATGAATCGTTCACCGTCTGGTCCGTTTGCCCCCGGTTCATTAGTAGGATATTCGACATATGTCACGCGCAATCGCGGGTAGAAGCGCTGGGGGTCAAGACCAGTTGCGAGCAAACCTGCGAGTGTTACGTAGATTCCTTCAGTTGGGTCTTTTTTGACAACGCTAAGACTATTCAGAATCTCAATGTCACTGCTGTCGCCGTAAGCTCTGGGCTTAGTAGCTTTTTGCTGATCCACCAGCTTCTGAAGAATATGTTTATCCAGATCGTCAAGAGTCGCCCCGTCAACTGCTTGTTGGTCGTGATCTGGAACCGATCTGTTTTCTAATAGACGATCAATTTCATAGTGCGTTAACTTTCGTTCGCCTTCACCGGTTCTCGTATAGCTTCCGCTGTACATTCCTCGCTCTTGGATGAAACACGGTTTGAGATCATTTTCCAGTTCTTTGATGTCGACTCGGAGAATGCGCTGTTCGTCTATGACTTCAATATCTATTTGAGTCTTGGGTATTTGTTGCAGCTTCTGCAGGAGGGACTCCATGGAATCCCGCGCTTTCTCGGGTGAAAAGCCTTCTACGGGAAGAGCGCCTTTCGCTGGGTCACTTAGGCCGAGCAATATTACGCCCCCCTTCGTGTTGGCGAAGGCGCTTATGGTTTCTACCAAATTCTTGGAGAGCTTTGTACGGCTCTCTTTGAGCTCCACGTCGGGAAGCTCTGATTGTTTACGTCGTATTTCCTTCACTAGCTCATCAGTTGTCTTATTAAGACTGTCGGTACTCAGGTCTTTCAATGTGATCCCTAACAAGGTAGTGGGAATGCGTATTTGTAGGTGATTGTACCGTCCAACTACGTCCAACTACGTCCAACTACGTCCAACTACGTCCAACTACGTCCAACTACGTCCAACTACGTCCAACTACGTTGATCTTGACTCTTGCACAATGGTGACGATTCCGGTTCGGGAAAACGACGACATGCGAAGCTCCAGTTTGCGGGGTAAGCGGGGTGTGGCCCACAGCACAATTAGGGCATAAGGTGGAGGAAAGAGAAACGAGTTTCATTACCTCCGAGGGCGCGTAGATGGTGTGGGAAGGTGAGCCCTTGAGGGTGTGTGACCTGTAAGGAGCCCGTCATGCGTATCCATGAAGTCCGAACCCGTCCCTCGGCCGAGCATTTCCCGCTTGAGGACCACCTGGCGTGGAAGATCGCGCAGGTGGCGGTGGACCCGGTGGGGGTGCTGCCCGAGGTGCAGGAGATGGTGATCAACAGGATCATCGATAATGCCGCGGTGGCGGTGGCCTCCCTGCTGCGTCGCCCGGTCACCACCGCCCGGGCCCAGGCGCAGGCGCACCCACGTGAGTCCCACGGGGCGACGGTGTTCGGGATCCCCGGCCGGTATTCCCCGGAATGGGCGGCCTGGGCCAATGGCACCGCGGTACGGGAACTGGATTTCCACGACACCTTCCTGGCGGCGGACTACTCCCACCCGGGAGATAACATCCCACCGATCCTGGCGGTGGCGCAGTCCCACGGTAGCAATGGCGAGGACCTGATCTGGGCGATCACCACCGCCTATGAAATCCACGTGGACCTGGTCAAGGGAATCTGCCTGCATGAACACAAGATCGACCATGTTGCGCACCTGGGTCCGGCGGCCGCGGCGGGGCTGGGCACACTGCTGCACCTGCCTCCGGAAGTGATCTACCACGCCATCGGGCAGGCCCTGCACACCACCACCGCCACCCGGCAGTCCCGCAAGGGGGAGATCTCCTCCTGGAAGGCGTTCGCCCCGGCGTTCGCCGGCAAGATGGCCATCGAGGCGGTGGACCGCGCCATGCGCGGGGAGGGCGCCCCGGCACCGATCTGGGAGGGGGAGGACGGTGTGATCGCCTGGCTGCTGTCCGGCAAGGATCACACCTACCATGTGCCACTGCCGGAACAGGGAGAACCCAAACGCGGAATTCTGGAGACCTACACCAAGGAACACTCCGCGGAATACCAGTCCCAGGCACCGATTGACCTGGCACGCAGCCTCAAACCGCAGGTGGAGGAAGCCGGGGGCATCACGGAGGTGGAATCGGTGGTCCTGCACACCAGCCACCACACCCACCATGTCATCGGCACGGGTGCCCAGGATCCCCAGAAGATGGATCCGCAGGCCTCCCGTGAAACCCTGGATCACTCCATCATGTATATCTTCGCGGTCGCCCTGCAGGACGGCGTGTGGCACCACGAACACTCCTATACCCGCAAACGTGCCACCCGCCCGGACACGGTCGAGCTGTGGCAGAAGATCACCACGGTGGAGGATCCCGAGTGGACCCGCCGCTACCACTCCGAGGACCCTTCAGAGAAGGCCTTCGGTGCGCGGGCGGTGATCACCATGCGCAGTGGTGAGGTGATCGAGGGGGAACTCGGCGTGGCCGATGCACATCCGCTCGGGGCACGCCCCTTCGGGCGGGAACAGTACATCGACAAATTCCGGACGCTGGCCCAGGGCATTCTCCCCGAGGCGGAACAGGACCGGTTCCTCACCGCCGCCCAGGCACTGCCGGATCTGAGTGATCTGACGGAGCTCAACATCATGCTTGATCACGCCACCCTGGCTACCGCCCCGGACATCGGAAAGGGATTGTTATGAACATGTTCTCAACGGCTAAGACACCATCGGAGCGTCGTCAGGCTCTCCGCGCGGCCCTGGCGGCCGAACCTATCGTGCGACTCCCGGGAGCCTTCTCCCCGCTGGTCGCCCGCTCCATCGAGGAGGCCGGTTTCGAGGGGGTCTACGTCAGCGGCGCGGTGGTCGCCGCCGACCTCGCTCTGCCGGATATCGGCCTGACCACCCTCACCGAGGTGGCCAACCGGGCCCGCCAGATCGCCCGTGCCACGGACCTGCCCGTGCTTGTCGACGCCGACACCGGCTTCGGCGAACCCATCAACGCCGCTCGCACCGTCACCGAACTCGAGGACGCCGGTGTTGCCGGATGCCAGCTCGAGGACCAGGTCAACCCCAAACGCTGCGGTCACCTGGACGGCAAGGAGGTGGTGACCACCGAGCAGATGGTCCGGCGAATCGGTGCCGCGGTCTCCGCCCGCCGAGACCCCGACTTCCTCATCTGCGCCCGGACAGACGCCGCGGGCATCGAGGGTATGGCGGATGCCATTGACCGCGCCCACGAATACGCCGCCGCCGGGGCGGATCTCATCTTCCCCGAGGCCCTGCACACCCGCGAGGACTTCGAGATGTTCCGCCGCGCGGTGCCGGATGTGCCGCTGCTGGCCAACATGACGGAATTCGGACAGACCGAACTGCTCACCACCCGGGAGCTGGAGGAGATCGGATACGACGCCGTGATCTACCCGGTGACCACCCTGCGCATCGCCATGGGCCATGTGGAGCAGGCCCTGTGGGAGATGGCGGATGCCGGCACCCAGGCGGGCTGGGTCGACCGGATGCAGCACCGCAGTCGCCTCTATGAACTTGTCCGCTACGCCGATTTCAACGTCTTCGACCAGAACCTGTTCACCTACCGGCCGAAAACCTGACCAAGAACTCACGGGAAGGAACCCAGACATGAATGACAAGAACGTGGAGGTCCGCCGGGGTCTCTACGGGGTGGTCTCCGACTACACCGCCATCTCCAAGGTGATGCCCGAAACCAACTCCCTGACCTACCGCGGATACCCGGTGCAGGACCTGGTGGAACACTGCTCCTTCGAGGAGGTGATCTACCTGCTGTGGAACGGTGAACTGCCCACACCCGACCAGCTGCGGGAGTTCAACACCCGTGGCAGGTCCTACCGGGTGCTCGATGCCGGACTGATCGCCCTCATCCATTCCCTGCCCCTGGGCTGCCACCCGATGGATGTGTTGCGCACCGCGGTGTCCTATATGGGCACCCAGGACCCGGAACCCTTCACCACCGGAGCCGACCACGTGCTGCGGATCGGCCACAACCTCCTGGCCCAGCTGCCGATGGTGGTGGCGATGGACATCCGACGCCGCAGCGGGGCGGACATCATCGCACCCGACCCTGACAAGGGGATTGCCGAGAACTTCCTGTCCATGGTCTTCGGAACCGCACCCGGTTCCGTGGCCACCACCCCGGAGGATGTCCGCGACTTCGAGAAATCCCTCATCCTGTATGCCGAACACTCCTTCAACGCCTCCACCTTCACCTCCCGGGTGATCACCTCCACCCGCTCGGATGCCTACTCCGCGATCGCCGGGGCCATCGGTGCCCTCAAGGGACCCCTGCACGGTGGTGCCAATGAATTCGTCATGCACACCATGCTGGACATCGACGATCCGGACCGGGCCGCGGCCTGGGTGCACCGGGCCCTGGACAACAAGGACCTGATCATGGGCTTCGGCCACCGCGTGTACAAGAGTGGTGACAGCCGGGTGCCGTCGATGGAGAAGTCCCTGCGGGCCTTGGCGCAGCGTCACGATGCGGAGAAGTGGGTGCGCATGTACGAGCAGATGCAGCAGGTGATGGAGGACCGCACCGGCATCAAACCCAACCTGGATTTCCCGGCAGGCCCGGCCTATCACATCCTCGGTTTCCCGGTGGATTTCTTCACCCCGCTGTTCGTCCTGGCCCGTCTGGCCGGGTGGACCGCCCACATCGTCGAACAGTATGAGAACAACTCCCTCATCCGCCCGCTGGCGGCCTACAACGGTGTGGAGCAGCGTGAGGTGGTGCCGATCGACCAGCGATGAGCGGGAGCCGGAAGCCTCAGACGTGGATGCCCAGGAACCCCGTCGCCCACCGTCGGATGGTCGCCCCGCCCTGTTCAACGGCATCCGCGATGGTGACCGGGGTGAGCATCGGATCATTGGGCACGGGGGTCGCGGGATCCCCGACGGGGAGGACCTCCAGGTCGGCGGTGTCATCATCGCCGCGGCGCAGGCGGGCCAGAGCCAGCATCTCCACGCTGGTCTGCTCACAGATGGCCCAGGTGTATACGGTGTCCTCCTCCCATGCCTGGTAGCTGCGGGCCACGGCATCATCATCCACCGGGTGCCCGAGTGCGGTGGCCAGGGCGGGCAGATCGTTGATGCGCTCGTCGCTGGTGAGTTTCCGGGCGTAGAAACGCCCGCCGTTGATATCCATCGGTTCCATGAAAGATCCTTTACCAAAGAGTGGGGTGTCCGACCGTAGGGGGAGCAGGTGAAACGAGTGAAGCACCCCGCGATCAGACGGGGTGCTTCAGCTCAGAACAGGGATTTCTGTTCCCTCAGACAGGGCTTACTTGATGTCGAGGAGAACCTGACCCTTGGTCACGCCCTCGCCGGCGGCGATGGTCAGACCGGAGACGGTACCGGACTTGTGTGCCTTGACCGGGTTCTCCATCTTCATGGCTTCGAGAACCACGACGGTGTCACCCTCGGAGACCTCGGCGCCGTCCTCGACGTTGACCTTGATCACGGTGCCCTGCATCGGAGCGGCGACGGAGTCACCGGAGACACCGGCCTTGGCGCCACCTGCGCGACGCTTCTTCGGCTTCTTCTTGGCGCCACCTGCGCCACCACCGAGAGCCAGATCGCCAGGGAGGGCGACCTCGACGCGGCGGCCGTCGATCTCGACGATGACCTTCTGCGACGGGGTCTTCTCCTCGTCGTCCAGGTCGGCTGCATCGACGAACGGCTCGATCGGGTTGTCCCAGACCTCCTCGATCCACTTGGTGTAGATCTCGAAGCCCTCGCCGTCACCGACGAATGCCGGGTTGGAGACGATGTGGGAGTGGAACGGGATGACGGTCGGCATGCCCTCGACGATGTACTCGCCGAGTGCACGACGGGAACGCTCCAGAGCCTGCTCACGGGTCTGGCCCCAGACGATCAGCTTGGCCAGCATGGAGTCGAACTGACCGGAGATCTCGGAACCCTCGACAACGCCGGAGTCCATGCGGACACCCGGGCCGGCGGGCTCACGGTAGCGGGTGATCTTGCCCGGTGCGGGCATGAAGTTGGAGCCTGCGTCCTCGCCGTTGATGCGGAACTCGAAGGCGTGGCCGCGTGGGGTCGGGTCCTCCTTGATGGAGAGCTCGGCGCCCTCGGCGATGCGGAACATCTCGCGCACCAGGTCGATGCCGGTGGTCTCCTCGGTGACGGGGTGCTCCACCTGCAGGCGGGTGTTGACCTCCAGGAAGGAGATCAGTCCGTCGGAACCGACCAGGTACTCCACGGTGCCGGCGCCGTAGTAACCGGCCTCGCGGCAGATGGCCTTGGCGGAGGAGTGGATGCGGTCACGCTGCTCATCGGTGAGGAACGGTGCCGGTGCCTCCTCGACGAGCTTCTGGAAACGACGCTGCAGGGAGCAGTCACGGGTACCGGCGACCACGACGTTGCCGTGCTTGTCAGCGATGACCTGTGCCTCGACGTGGCGGGCCTTGTCCAGGTAGCGCTCCACGAAGCACTCGCCGCGACCGAAGGCGGCGGTGGCCTCACGGGTGGCGGACTCGAAGAGGTCAGCGACCTCGTCCATCTCATAGGCGACCTTCATGCCACGTCCGCCGCCACCGAAGGCAGCCTTGATGGCGATGGGGAGACCGAACTCCTCGGCGAAGGCGACAACCTCGCTGGCGTCCTTGACGGGCTCCTTGGTGCCGGGTGCCATCGGTGCGTTGGCGGTGTTGGCGATGTGGCGGGCGGTGACCTTGTCACCGAGGGAGCGGATGGACTCAGGGGAGGGTCCGATCCAGATCAGGCCCTCGTTGATGACGGCTTCAGCGAAGTCGGCGTTCTCGGCGAGGAAGCCGTAGCCGGGGTGGACAGCGTCTGCACCGGACTTGCGTGCTACGTCAATGATCTTGTCAATGACGAGGTAGGACTCTGCGGAAGTCTGGCCGCCGAGTGCGAAGGCCTCATCGGCATACTCGACGAAAGGGGCATCTGCGTCCGGCTCTGCGTAGACGGCGACAGAGGCGATGCCTTCGTCCCGGGCTGCGCGGAAAACACGGATTGCAATTTCACCACGGTTGGCGACAAGTACCTTGGTGATCTTCCTGGTCTCGACTGACACTAAAACCCTCCTGGTTTTGATTTTCTTCACGACAGAGCACCGCACTGTTCATTGACGGCATGACAGCGTAGGTCAGTGCCCCTGCGATCAGCATTATTCTTGCACACTAACTCGGTGATCTTTTAGCGAATCCCGCTAAGGGGGTTAGACAACCCGGATTCCGGTGTACCCTGTGACCGCGTTAACATACCTGCATAACGGTACTGGATGGTCATTTCCCAGGCAAAGTTTCCCGGTGGCCACAGTCGGGAGAGATCCCTGCCACACTTCGGCCCCGGGGTGTACCCGGGAGGGTCCGGGGGTGACCAGGGAGGTGACCCCGGGGTGGTTAGAGCGAACCCGGCTCGTCACCCTGGACGATGGGCATGCGCACCATGTTGCCCCACTCGGACCAGGAACCGTCGTAGTTACGGACGTTCTCGAATCCCAGCAGATACTTCAGCACGAACCAGGTGTGGGCCGCGCGATCCCCCACGCGGCAGTACACCACGGTGTCCTCGGCGGGGTTGAGGTGCGAATAGACCTCCTCGATCTCCTTGCGGGTGCGGAAGTTACCGTTCGGCAGCACCGCCTGCTCCCAGTCGATGTGGACGGCACCGGGGATGTGTCCGCCACGCAGCACACCCTCGCCGGGGATGGGAGTGCCCTCCTCGTCACGGCCCCGGTACTCCTCGGCTGTCCGGACGTCGACAAGCTTCATCCCGGCGTCACCGCGCAGGCTCTCGAGGACCTCGGCGACGAAGGCGCGCTGCCCTTCGTCGACACGCTCGACCACCGGGTAGTTGGTCGGAGGGTAGGCGGGCACCACATAGGAGGTGTCGCGTTCCTCGGACATCCAGGCATCACGGCCGCCGTTGAGGAGACGGACATCGGCGTGGCCGAAGAGCTCGAACACCCAGAGGGTGAACGCCGCCCACCAGTTGGACTTGTCACCGTAGATGACCACCGTGTCATCGCGGTGGATGCCCTTGCGGTTCATCAGGTCCGCGAAGGCCTGGCCGTCGATGAAGTCACGGGTGACCGGGTCATTGAGATCCTTCTCCCAGTCGATGCGCACCGCGCCGGGCAGGTGCCCGATGTCATACAGGATGGAATCCTCGTTGGACTCGACCACCTTCAGACCAGGTGAACCCAGTCGCGCTGACAGCCAGGACGCTGAGACGAGCCGCTCAGGATGTGCGTACTCCTGGAATGGGGGGAACGGGTCGAACGGTGCTGCCATGTGAGGTCGCTGCCTTCCGTGTATTAGGTGATCCTTTTCTAACTGCGTTATCCAGCATATTCCTTCCACCCGCCTGTGTCCTTAATTACTTGTGCGTTCTCCCGATGCACGGGTTTTCGGCACGTGCTTTAAAGTGATCGGTGTCAACGTGAAAGAACCTGACTCCCGAAGCTGCTCTGCGAATCGACTGCCATGAGGGTTTCCCATGTTGCCCCCCATTTTTGATCCTGTTGATTCCCACCCCGGTCGCGTCAGCACCGCCCCTTGGGGGCGTGTATCCATGTCGCACCCCAGGCACCCGCCACACCCCGGGGTTGAAGAGAAAGTGACATCCACCACCATGTTCAAGAGCATCGTTGTTTTTGAGGTCGAAGGCGGCTCCGACAAGTACCTCGACGGCCACCGCAGGGACACCATGCCGATCATCAACTCCATCACCGAACAGGGGTGGAGCGCCGAGGTGGTCTACTACCGGCCCGAGTGGACCGAGGACATCTTCGACTACGTCACCGGCGCCTTCGACGGCTATATCTCGCGGGTGAATCCGGGCAATATCCCGGGCGGTGAGCGTGGGTATTTCGATCTGCTCACCCGTCTGTCGGAGGCCGGCCTGGTGGGCATGTCCACCCCGGAGGAGATGATGGCCTACGGTGCCAAGGATGCACTGGTGAAGCTGTCATCGACCGACCTGGTGCCCACCGACACCCACGCCTACTACGATGTGGAGACCTTCCACGCCACGTTCCCGACCTCGCTGTCCTACGGCGAGCGGGTGCTCAAGCAGAACCGCGGTTCCACCGGATCCGGCATCTGGCGGGTGCAGCTGCGTGACAAGAAACTGGCGGCCTCCATCGAACCGGGTACCGCGCTGCCGCTGGACACCGAGATCAAATGCACCGAGGCGGTGGACAACCACACCGAGATCCGCCAGCTGGGCGAATTCATGGATTTCTGTGACCAGTACATCGTCGGTGACAACGGCATGCTGGTGGACATGCGGTTCATGCCCCGCATCGTCGAGGGCGAGATCCGCATCCTGCTGGTCGGCCCGCACCCGGTGTTCGTGGTGCACAAGAAGCCGGCCGAGGGCGAGGACAACTTCTCCGCGACCCTCTTCTCCGGGGCGCACTACACCTATGACCGGCCGGAGGACTGGCAGGACCTCATCGACATGTTCGCCGCCGCGCGTCCGGTCATCGCGGAGAAACTCGGCGGCGATAACATCCCGCTGATCTGGACCGCCGACTTCATGCTCGACACCGCCCCCGACGGCTCCGACACCTATGTCCTCGGTGAGATCAACTGCTCCTGTGTCGGTTTCACCTCCGAGCTGGACATGGGGATCCAGCAGCTGGTCGCCCGCGAGGCCATCCAGCGCATCGAGGCCGCGCACGCCGGGTAGTCGGGTGCTTGTCGACGCATCACCCCCGGCGCGCGGGATGAACCCGCGCGCCGGGGGTGATGGTCAGTTCCGCAGCGGCTTCCTGGCCTTGGCCATGTGGGCGGTGCGGGCCACATTCGACGGCAGGATGATCACCTCGCCGGCGGTGGTCGCCTCCCTGGAACCCAGTTCCTCCGCGGTGAGGGTCTCCCGCTCGGGTGAGGTCAGCAGATTCTTCAGCGCCTCGGCGATGATCAGGTCATTGTCGGTGAAGTCCCCGGCCGGTGTGGTCAGTGTCCCCGGCGCGGCGAGGGTGATGCGGGCCTCGGGTGCCGGCTGATAGTCGTCCATGAGATCCCGTGCCATCCGGACAGCCTCCGCCAGGACGTGGTCGGTGGACATGATGATCGGATCGTCGTGCTGCAGGAGACCGAAGTGGCGGGCCTCAAACGCGGAGGGGAACGGCTGGGCATCCATGAACAGCTGGAAAGCCTGATTCACCGGGTTGGGTTTGCCGGCCCTGGTGAGGCGGTCGATGGTGCGGGCGGTGCCACCCCAGGCGGGGATCAGCCCCACGGTGCGCTCGGGGAAACCGATGCGGCTGTCGGCGTGGAGGACCGCGGCATCGCAGTGCAGGAGCAGTTCGGCGCCACCGCCGAGTGCCACACCACGGACCGCGGCCACCACGGGGAACTCCGCGTGCAGGAGGGTCTCGAAGGATTCCCGGCCGATGCGGAACAGGTCTGCCGCGGTGTGGGCATCGCCGTCGGCGGCGGCCTTGGCCAGGGTGGACAGGTCGGCACCGGCGCAGAAGGCGCGGGCCTCGTCATTGCCGATGACCAGGGCCCGGATACCGCGGGCGGCACCCTCCCTGCCGGTCATGGCGATGAGCTCGAGGGCCTCCCGGGTACAGGAGTTCAACGGGGTGGCCAGGTCGAGGAGTGCGACACCGTCCTCCAGGAGCGTGACGGTTCCACCCTCGGTGGAGAAGATGACCGTGCCCTGTTCCTTCAGCTGTGCTGCGGTGAGCACGCCCTCGCGTGTCCGGGTGGCAACCGGTTCGCCGTCGGTGGTGAGGGTGGTGCCGGCTGCGGGATAGAAGCCACCGCGGTCAATCGCGGTGGTGAGCAGGGCTGGAACGCGATCGGTGCCCTGGGTCTCCAGCAGCTCCCGGAGGGTGTCCAGCCCGATGTCATCGGCCAGCGCGAACGGGCCCTTCTTCCAGCCGTAACCCAGCTGCATGGCCAGGTCGATCTCCTCCACGGTTCCGGCGATCTCCGCGGCGGTGTCACAGCAGTATGTCAGCAGCGTGAGGAAGGTATCCCGGGCGAAGCGGCCACCGGGGCTGTCGGTGGCGATGACTCCCGCTGCGGTGCGCTGTTCCAGGGCGGGGTCGGGGAAGGAGATGGCGTTGCGGTAGTCGAAGCCCGGGGTGACCACCTCGTCGCGGCCCCGGTAGAACCCGGAGGGGCCGGTGCGCCCGGTCCATCCGCGTTCCAGCAGCCCGGTGAACAGGGGGTGGTCGGTGATGGTGAAGCGGTGGTAGGCATCATCGGCGGGCAGGGCGGTGGTCAGGCCACCCCAGATGCCGGGTACGAGCTGGAGTCCGATGTAGTCGAAAAGTCCGAAGATACCGGTGCGGGGCACCCCGAAGGGACGACCGAACAGGGCGTCGGCCAGCTCGATGGGGATGTTGTTGTCCAGGGCGTGCCGGGCACCGGCGGCCATCCACAGGTTGCCGATGCGGTTGGCGATGAATCCCGGGGTGTCGCGGCAGTGCAGCACCACCTTGCCCAGCTGCTGTTCGATGATCCGGGTCAGGTCGGTGGCGGTCTTCGGGGTGGTGTCGGGGCCGGTGACCAGTTCCACCAACCGCATCGTGGTGGGCGGGTTGAAGAAGTGCACGATGGCGAAATCCAGGCGCATCGGGGTGCCCATGACCTCGGTCAGCTGGGCCAGGGGGATGGTGGAGGTGTTGGAGGAGACCAGGGAACCGGGGGAGCGGTGCTCCTCGATGAGGCGGAAGGTGTCGTGTTTGACCGTGAGGTCCTCGAAGACGGCCTCGATGATCCAGTCGGCCCGGGTCAGGGCTGCGGTGTCATCGACGATGTTGCCGGTCTGGATGCGGGAGGAGAACTCGGGGCGGTAGAAGGCCCCGCGCTGGATCTGGCGTTCCAGACCGCTCTCCGCCAGGCGGTTGGGGTCCTCCGGATCACCGGAGTGCCGGTCGAGGAGTGTGACGGTGATGCCGGCGTTGGCCAGCAGGGTGGCGATACCCGCGCCCATGGAGCCTGCGCCGATGACCACGGCCTGGTTGATCTGGGAAGTCATGATGTGTCCTTTCGGTACCAAAGGGGCGGGTGTTTATCGCTTCTTGGTGGTGAATGCGGAGATGCCGGTGATCTCCCGGCCGACCAGCAGGGCCTGGATGGAATCGGTGCCCTCGTAGGTGGACACCACCTCCATGTCGGTCAGGTGCCGGGCGATGTGGTTTTCCAGGAGCAGACCGTTGCCACCGAACATGTCACGGGCCTCGCGGCAGGCGGCCAGCGCCTTGCGGGAGGTGACCATCTTGATCATGGCGGCCATGGACCCGGTGAACTCACCGCGTTCCTGCAGCTGGGCCATGCGGGTGCACAGCAGCTGCATCTGGGTGACATCGGAGAGCATGGTGGCCAGTTTCTCCTGCACCAGCTGGTACCCGGCGATGGGGGCACCGAACTGCTCCCGGCTCAGCGCATACTGGGAGGCCAGCTCGAAGGCTGCCATCCCGTGGCCGACGGCCTCCCAGGACGCCCCACCGCGGGTGGCGGAGAGTACCCGGTTCACCCCGGCGAAGGACTCGCAGTTCTCCAGGCGGTTCTCCACAGGTACCCGCAGGTTGTCAATGACGATGTCGCCCTGCAGGATGGCACGCTTGCCCACCTTTCCGGTGATCACCTCCGGCTGGTAACCCTCCGGGTAGGTGCCGTCCTCGTTCTTCTCCACCACGAAGGCCTTGACGTTGCCGTCGGCCTCATCGCGGGCGAAGACCACGATGACATCGGCGGCATGTCCGTTGCCGATCCAGCGCTTGTGTCCGTTGAGCACCCAGTGGTCACCCTCGCGCCGGGCGGAGGTCTCCAGTGCCACCGAATCGGAACCGTGGTTGGGTTCGGTCAGGGCGAAGGCACCGATCTTCTTCAGCTTCGCCATGTCCGGCAGCCACCGCTGGCGCTGCTCCTCATTACCCAGGGTGTAGATCGCACCCATGCCCAGGTTGGAGTGGACACCGAAGAAGGTGTTCACCGAACCGTCGATACGCCCCAGTTCACGGGCGACGATCCCGGCGGCCTGACGCGACAGACCGGGGCACCCGTAGCCCTGGATGAACGTGCCCACAATGCCCAGGTCCGCCAGTGGTTCCAGGACCTCCATGGGGAACTCGGCACGCTCCCAGTACTCATTGATGATGGGCAGGATATGTTCCTGCCCGAAGGCGCGGATGCGGTCACGCAGGGCGATGTCCTCGGCGGACAGGTCCGAATCCAGGAGTAGGAAGTCGGGGTGCTCGGTGACAGATGGAACGGTGGCAGGGGACAGGGTCGGTGCGCTCATGATTATTCTCCGGTTGTGGGGGTGGGATTCTCGGGGTAGCTAGAGGTAGGCGGGTTGTTGCTGTTCGAGCTGGGCACGCAGCTCAGGCGAGATCGGGGTCGGTGTGCGGGTCTCCGGGTCGAGGACGACGATGACGGCCTCGCTGTACACGCAGGGCCGGTCATTCTGGACCAGTTCATGGCAGACGGTGTAGGAGGTGGTGCCCAGGCGGGAGATCCACACGCGGGCGGTGACTGTGCCGTAGCTGAGTTCTTCGTCGTAAAGCGTGTTCACGGCGCGCACCACCCGCGGGGTGGTGGCGGACGGGGAGGTGCCGGACCACGACAGGACGGCGCGGACCCGGGCCTCCTCGACGAGGGTGATCACCTGGGCGTTATTGACATGACCGTTGAGGTCCTGATCGGACCAGCGCACATCGAGGTCGGTGCTGAAACAGTTGGCGGGTGCACGGGACATGTTGGTGTTACACCTCCACTCGGGAGAGACGGACTGCGGCGGCGGTGGTGGGGGCGGTGTTGGCCAGCCAGGTGCGCACCGCCTCCCCGTCCTGATCCAGTGCCGGCGGGGCCTTGTGGTAGCTCACCTCGCTGCGGCTGAAGGAGATCGGGTTCTTGATCAGGGGGACCGCTGCCTCACCGTCACCGACCTCCACGACGGTCTCCAGCCCGAGTTTCTGGGCGAAGCGCACACCCTCCCCGACGGTGAGAATGGGGGCGGAGGGGACATTGATGGACTGGAAGGCCTCGAACCACTCATCGGCGGTCCGGGAGGCCAGCGCCTGCGTGATCAACGGTTCCAGGGTGGTGCGGTTGAGATTGCGGCCCCGCATGGTGGAATACCGGGGATCATCGGCCAGCTCAGGCAGACCCAGCAGCGTCACCAGGCGGGTGAACTGGGAGTCATTGCCCACGCAGATGACCACCTCGCGGTCGGAGGCCATGAACGGGCCATACGGGTAGAGGCTGGGGTGCTCATTGCCCATGCGCATCGGTTCGTTACCACATGCGGCGTATCCGGTGGACTGGTTGACCAGGCTGGACTGGGCAGACGACAGCAGATCAAGCACGATGTGCTGGCCCAGTCCGGAGACCGTGCGCTCACGCAGCGCGGCGAGGATGCCGATGACGGCGTGCATACCGGTGACCACATCGAAAATGGCCACACCCGTGCGCTGCGGGGGACCGTGTTGGCTGCCGGTGACGTGCATGAGACCGGACATCGCCTGGACCAGCAGGTCATAACCCGGCATGTGGGCGCCGCCCTCAAGGCCGAAACCGGTGATGGAGGCATGCACCAGGTGCGGCCAGCGACGCGCGACGGACTCCGGATCCAGGCCGTACTGGGCCAGACCGCCCGGCTTGAAATTCTCCACGAAGACATCGGCGCGGTCGATGATGTCATAGGCGGTCTCGAGGTCCGCCGGGTTCTTCAGATCCAGCACCACCGAATCCTTGTTGCGGTTGACCGAGAGGTAGTAGGTGCCCACCCCGTCGCGCGCCGGGGGGACCCAGGCGCGGGTGTCATCGCCGTTGGGGGCCTCCACCTTGATCACGGTGGCGCCCAGATCCGCGAGCAGCATGGTGCCATAGGGTCCGGCGAGCACGCGGGAGAAGTCTGCAACGACTATGCCCTCGAGGGGGCCGTGCCCGGTGTGGACGGGCCTGTCCTGGATTGTCATGTGATGGACCTCTTCCATTTATCTTTTAGTGACATGACTCATAAAAGCATTGACATTGCGCGCTGTCCAATACTTAATGCTAGGGTCATTGATACTTGTTAGTACATAATCATCTGGGTGTATTCATGCAGGTGGGAGGGGTTTTAGCGTGGAGGTTGAACAGGCGAGGGCATTCCTCGCGGTGGCGGAGGAACTCCACTTCGGGCGCGCCGCCGACCGGCTCCGCATCGCCCAGCCGCCGCTGAGCCGGATCATCAAGAAACTGGAGCAGAGCCTCAAGGCTGAACTGTTCATCCGCAGCACCCGCAGCGTCGAACTCACCGCCGCCGGCGCCGCCCTGGTCGAACCCGCCAAAAAGCTTGTCGACGCCTCCGAGGCCGCCCGACGCACCGTCCACGAGGCCGTCCACGGCGAGATCGGGGTGGTGAAACTCGGCTTCGCCGGCGCCTCCGTTCACCAGAGCCTCGGCGACCTGGTCCGCCGCGTGAAGAAGGAATGCCCCCGGATCACCCTTGAACTCGAATCCTCCCAGTTCGCCCACGTCGGGCTACAGCGGGTGCTCGACGGCACCCTCGATGCGGTAATCGGCCGCTGGGATTTCCTGCCCACCGAGATCGACTCGCTCGTGGTCGGGGTCGAGGAACTGCTCGTGGCCGTGCCCTCCACCCACCGGTTGGCCGACCGCTCCGAGGTGTCCTTCCGCGAACTGGCCGGCGAGGACTGGATCGTGCTGCCCAGTGGTTTCGGCTCAGCCCTGTATAGCCGGATGAGTTCCCTGAGCATGTCGGCAGGCTTCATCCCCAACGTGATCTACACCGCCCCGGATTCCTCCACCCTCATGGTCCTCGTGGGAGCGGAGATGGGCTGCACCCTCACCCTGGACTCGGTGCGCAACTATGTCCAGGGGGAGAACGTGACCTTCCTGCCCATCGTGGCCACGAACAAACATCTGGATGTCCGCCTGATCTGGGACCGCTCAAACACGAATCCGGCGCTGCAGTCTGTTCTCGAGACTGCGCGCCGGACCTTCGCTGCGTTCGCCTCCCCGGATGGGAAGGCCGGATCATCCACCGCATCCCCGCGCTGACGATCAGCGTCGGGGATGCCGGTCAGGTGATCAACCCCTGTTGTCGGGGTAGTTTTCGGTGGTGGGGGTTGGGGTGATGGTGGGGGTTACCTGATCGGATGCGACGACCGGGGTCATCGGGGTGGTGTCCACCCGGTTGAGCACGGCATCCTCGGCGGAGGTGTGTGCCCGGTGACGTCGTTTCAACACCAGTGCCAGCACGGCGACCGCCACGATGATGGCCAGACCGGACAGGGTGATCGACCACTGCGGCAGGAATACCATGAAACCACCGATACCGAGGGCAACCCGGAGGACGAGGTTCACCCGTGCCTCGATGAACTGGAGGTAGCCGGAGAAAGTTGCGGAGATCGCGAACACCGCGACGATGGAGGCCAGTCCGGACGTGATGATGTTCGGCAGGGAATCCTGGGCGACCAGTGCGGGGTTGAGGACGAAACCGAACGGGACAACATATTTCACGGCACCGAAGCGCATGGCCTCGAAACTGGTGGCCATCGGTGAGGCCTTGGAGATGCCCGCCGCAGCGAAGGCGGCCAGTCCCACCGGGGGCGTGATGTAAGAGATGGATGCCCAGTAGATGATGAACAGATGGGCTGCGATGGGGTTGACATCCATGGCGATGATGGCCGGGACCATGACGATGGCCAGGAAGACATACGCCGCAGAGATGGTCAGGCCCATGCCGAGGATGAAGCAGGCCACGGCTGCGGCGATGAGCAGGAGGATGAGGTTTCCGCCCACCAGCATCAGTAGGTCGCGGGACAGGGAGAGGGCCACGCCGGTGGAGGAGAGACCACCCAGGATCAGCCCCACACCGGCAATGATGGCGATGATCTGACCCAGTGACTTGCCGGCATCCAGCATCATCTCGAACAGTTCCTTGAACCCGAACTTGACGGATGGGCGCACCAGTGCGATGCCGAGCAGCAGGGCCACGATATAGAAGGGCACCTGGGCCTCGGACGGCATGGTCAGCAGCATGCCGGTGAGGATGCCCAGGGCGATCACATAGGGCCACCCGTCACGCAGGGCCTGGCTGACGCGGGGCAGCAGCTTCCTGTCCTCACCATGGAGGTTGCGGAGGGCGGCGTAACCGTCCACCTGCAGGAAGATGCCTATGAAGTACAGTGCCGCAGGGATTGTCGCGGCGATGATGATCTCGGTATACGGGATGCCCAGAAAAGACACCATGAGGAAGGCCGCGGTACCCATGATCGGTGGGGTGATGGAACCACCGGAGGAGGCGGTGGCCTCGATCGCGCCGGCAGTCTTCGGCGTGAAACCGGATCGGATCATCGCGGGTATGGTCATGGGGCCCGTGGTCAACACGTTGGAGACCGCGGAACCGGACATCATACCCATCGATGCGGAACTGGCCACCGAGACCTTGGCGGAACCACCACGGTATCTGCCGAAGATGGCGCGGGAAAGATCATTGAAGAACTCCGCACCGCCGGTGTGCTGGAGGGTCACACCGAAGAGCATGAAACCGACGAGGATGGTGGCCGCGGTCTGCAGGGGGAGCCCGTGGATGGATTCGGTGCCCATGACATGCACCTGGGCCAGGGTGACCGGGTCATAGGAGATGCCCTGCAGGAAACCGATGGGGATGATGTCGGCGAACATCGGGTAGATGGACACAGCCAGCGCGAGACCGGCGACGATGGGACCGGCGCACCGGCGCAGGATCTCCAGGACGGCCACCCAGTAGAACACGCTGAGCACCTGGGCGGTGACCGGGGCGATCATCGTCCATCCGTACTCGGAGATCTCCGGGCCGCTGGAACTGAGCCAGAGTGCGGCACCGATGAACAACACCCCCAGGAGGACGTCGTACCAGGGGACTCCCACCTTGTTGGTGTCGGCGGAGGATTTCCGGGCGGGGTAGACGATGAAGATGATCGGCAGGAAACAGGCGGAGATAAGGAACAGGAAGGAGTTGGTGGGAAGATTGAGCCCGAAGAGTTCCCAGAAGAAGACCTGATTCATGGTCCCTCCGATGCCCAGCACCGCCAGGGCGACCACCACTGATTTCCAGAAGGTGGTCAGCCGGGGATTCGGCTTGTCGGGGGCGACGATGAGTTTGTCGGTGGTGGTTCCGGGGGAGGGTTCAGTTGCCATTGTTATGGGTGCCACTGTGGTGGAGGAGTTGGTCGTGTCCTCATTGATGCTGATGGTCATGATCGTTCCTTAAGGCCTTAGGTGGTTGTCTCTACGTCGGTGACTTCGGGCAGGGCGGGGAGGTTCTCGCGTTTCCATTCGACCCAGAGCTCCCGGGCGTTGTCCTTGTCACGGTTTTCCTTCCAGAAGATCGGCCATTGCTTCTGCATGGCCTTCTCCCGTTCAAGCAGGGCATCCTGCCGGCGCTGGAGTCCCGGTGTCCATCGGCCGATCTCCTTGAAGAATTCGATTGACCCCTCGTGGAAGGGCACGGTCATGGGAACCAGCATCACGCTGTCAGGTGTGAAATTATCCATGTCCGGGGTGTCGGTGAGGTGATTGTCGATGTTGTCGCGCAGCAGGTCGAGGATGGCCTTGACCTCGTCCTTGGGGCGGTCCTCCAGGGCGATGATCGGGAGGGAGTAGCGCATGTTCACGCAGCTCTCACCGGGCTTCATTCCCACACCGTCCTGGAATTCCCCCGGGATCGACATCGGGGAAAGCTCCTCCCAGAACTTGTACTGCTCCGGAGTGCCCCCGCTAAGGTCGAGCCAGCGGATCGGATACTGGGAGTTCAGTTCCTCGATGGTGCCACCGACGACGTTCTGGTACATCACATCCAGGTGGCCGGTCTTCATAGCCTCGGCCTGTTCGGAGTAGGCGATGTCCACCATCTCCACGTCATCGGTGGTGAGCCCGCCCAGGGCGAGGGCGACTTCGAGTTTGCGGTTCATTGAGGTGGAGGAGATCAGGCGGGGATAGCGCTTGCCCTTGATGTCGGCCACCGTCTCAATGCCGGAATCCCTGCGGGTGAGGATGCCGTAGTTTCCAGGCGGGGTCCAGACCAGGCGGATGGGGGTGGGGCCCCAGTTCTCCGAGGTGTATTCGTCATTGCCCTCGAAGGCGTAGTAGTACTCATCGCCTACACGGCCGTACTGGGCGGTGCCGTTGATCACGGGGCCGAGGCGGCCGATGCCGGTGTTGTCGGTCATGAGCCTGACGCGGGTACCGCCGTTGGCGGAGACCATGTTGGCCAGCGCCGCCAGGTCATTGTAGGTGCCGGTTCCGGTGGGGTAGGTGGCCCAGACCGAGATGGCCGGCAGTCCTCCGCCTACTGCTGCCGCCTGCTGCGGGGTTCGGGCACAGCTGGAGAGCACGGTGAGCATGCCGAGGGCTCCGATTCCCTTGAGGAAGTTTCGTCGAGAGACTGTGTGTGACATCGGTCGGTTCTCCTGGTGTGGCTGGTGGGCTAAAGGATTGAGATGTGTGGATGGGGTTACCGGATGGAAGGCGTCACCCCGGAATGATATGTGATGCGGGTCATTCTGGTCGGGATATGTGTTTTGGGATATATGTGTGGCAAATTAATACCGTTCCGGTAACAATGGCGGACCATTGATGGCGGTAATCAACTTTCCTGGCTCAAATCCGTTGCAACCGCCGGGATTTGGTGTTGATCTTGTGATCACACGCACACATTTACCTGATCGACGTTTATGCCACAGTCGATCCCGCCTGCAAGGAGTTTTCCATGACCACGCACCTCGCCGACCAGACCGCCAAACCCACCACGACCACCCCCAAGCACGTCACCGACCTGATGAACATTGAGGGCCTGCTCACCCCGGGGGAAATCGAGGTCCGCGACCGGATCGCCGCGTTCGTCGACCGCCGGATCCGCCCCAACATCGCCGAGTGGTACGACAATGCGGTCCTGCCACGGGAGCTGCTCCCGGAGATGGCCGCGGAGGGCCTCTTCGGCATGCACATCGAGGGTTATGGCTGCGGTGGGCGCACCGCCACGGAATACGGCATCGCCATGCAGGAACTCGAGGCCGGGGATTCCGGTCTGCGCACCGTGGTCTCCGTCCAAGGGTCCCTGGCCATGACCGCCATCGCCAAGCACGGTTCCGAGGAGCAGAAGCAGACCTGGCTGCCCGGGATGGCCAAGGGTGAGATCATCGGATGCTTCGGACTCACCGAACCCACCGCGGGCTCCGACCCGGCTTCCATGGGCACCCGCGCTACCTGGGAGAACGGTGAATGGGTGCTCAACGGTGAGAAGCGCTGGATCGGTCTGGCCAACATCGCCGATGTGGCCATCATCTGGGCCAAGGTCTCCGATGAGGATGCCCGCGCCGCCGGCGTGCTCGCCGGACCAGGCAGTGACAATGGTGAGAAGGTGCGCGGTTTCATCGTCCCCACCGGCACCGACGGTTTCCACGCGGAGGCCATCACCCAGAAGCTGTCCATGCGTGCCTCCATCCAGTGCGAGATCCACATGGACAATGTGCGACTGGACGGGGATGCGATCCTGCCGAAGAACCCGGGACTGAAGGGGCCGTTCATGTGCCTGAATGAGGCCCGCTTCGGCATCGCCTGGGGTGCACTGGGCGCTGCCCGCGATTCCATCGAGGCTGCCATCGAGTACTCCAGCACCCGCATGCAATTCGACCGCCCGCTGAGCAGCTTCCAGCTCACCCAGAAGAAACTCGCCGATATGACCGTGGAGCTGAATAAGGGGCAGCTGCTGGCCCTCCAGCTGGGTCGCGCCCATGATGCCGGCACCCTGGAGAACCACCAGATCTCCGTGGGTAAGCTGGCCAACTGCCGCACCGCCATCGAGATCTGCCGTGAGGCCCGCACCATCCTCGGTGGCAATGGCATCTCCCTGGACTACTCACCGCTGCGCCACGCCAACAACCTGGAGTCCGTGCGCACCTATGAGGGCACCGATGAGGTCCACACACTCATCATCGGTCAGAAACTCACCGGTGAGAGCGCGTTCCGTTAGTACCCCCGTGTGGCAGGGTGGGTCCGTGAACAAACTACGCATGAGTGCCATCTATGTCGGTGGCTTCATCGGCCCGTTCTCGGGTCAGGCGATCGCGGTGATCCTGCCCGATGTGGCGGAGACCTTTGATATCTCCCTGGAACAGGCGGCTTTCACCATGGCCGCCTATCTGGTCCCCTTCGCCACGGTGATGCTCGTCTCCACCCGCCTGGTGCGCAATCTGCGGCCCGCGCGGGTGATCATCGCCGCCTATGTGATGACGCTGCTGGGTGCCCTGACCTGCATCCTCACCCCGGTGTGGGGGTTATTCCTGGTGGGGTATGTCATCATGGGCATCTCGAATGCCTTCACGCTGCCGGTGCTGCAGGTGATGTTGCGCCAGATCATCCCACCGGACCGCCTCGGATCCGCCCTGGGCACCTACGCCGCCATGCAGTCCCTGGGGATGCTGTCGGCTCCGCTGGTGGCAGGTGTCTCCACACTGGTCGGGTGGCAGAACATGTTCCTGGTGGTCTTCCTCGCCGCACTGTGGGTGCTCATCATCCGTACCCCGGACATCCCACCGCCGGGTGATCACCCCGGTGCCGGTGATGCCCGGATCAGGTGGTGGCCGGTGATCGTCCACATGATCAGCTGCCTGGGCATCGGGTTCGGTCTCATCGGGATGGGGGTGATCACCTCCCTGTGGGCCGGTGACGCCTTCGGTCTGGATGCCCCCGCCAGGGGAGCGGTGATCATGTGCGGCGGTCTGGCCGCCTTCGTGTTCTCCCGCAGCATCGGACGACTGGCGGATCGGTGGGGTGCCCGGACGGTGCTGCTCACCAGCATCGTGGTCGGCGCCATCGCGCTGCTCATCATCCCGCTCGCCCCCGCGGTCGGCCTGCTCGCCGCGGTCTGGTCGATCACCACCCTGGCTGCGCAGGGCATGCAGATGAGCATCAACCTGTCGGTGCTGCAGTCCCCGGGTGGGACCTCCCTGATCTCCACGGTGCAGGCGTTCCGTTTCTACGGTTCCTCCCTCACCCCGCTGATCCTGCTGCCGATCTACACCACCTCGTCCGCCTGGGCGTTCTGGGTCCCGGCGCTGGTGCTCGCCGTGATCCTCCTGCTCCAGGTCTCCACCCGGCCGGTGGATGCGTGACGACGACCAGACCCCGCCCGTATCTCATACGGGCGGGGTCTGGTGTGTGGAGGTAGTTGATCAGCGGGCGAGCAGAAGCGCATCACCCTGGCCGCCGCCACCGCAGATGGACACCGCGGCACGTCCCCCGCCACGCCGGGCGAGTTCATGCGCCGCATGCACCACGATGCGGGCACCGGATGTCCCCACCGGATGTCCAAGGGCGATGGCGCCACCGTGGATGTTGGTGCGCTCGAGGGGGTAGTCCAGCTCACGCAGGGATTCCACGGCCACCGCACCGAAGGCCTCGTTGATCTCCAGGAAGTCCAGGTCCCCGGTGCTCCAGCCTGCGCGTTCCAGGACCGCCCGGGTGGCGCGTGCGGGCTGGGCGTGCAAGAGGGTATCGGGTCCCGCGGTGTTGGCCCACCCCACGATGGTGGCCAGTGGTTCCAGACCGTGCGCCTCGGCGAAGGCCCGGGTGCTCAGCACGGTGGCCGCCGCACCATCGGAGATGGGGGAGGAGTTGCCCGCGGTGATGGAACCATCCGGGGTGAAGGCGGGGCGCAGACCGGCGAGGGTGTCCACGGTGGTCTCGGGACGGATGCCCTCATCACGGTCGATGGTGATGGTGCCCTTCTTCCGCACCGTCACCTCCACCGGGGCGATCTCTGCATCGAAGGCCCCTTCCTCCCAGGCGGCGGCCGCACGCTGATGCGATAACGCGGCAACCTCATCCTGCTGCTCACGGGAGATGGTGAACTGACCATTACCCTCATCGGTGTTCACACCCATCGACCGCTGATCGAAGGCATCGGTGAGTGCGTCGCGCTCCAGGGAATCCACCGCGGTGACGGATCCGTAGGCCACGCCCCGGCGGGCACCGGGCAGCAGATGCGGGGCACCGGACATGGACTCCTGCCCACCGGCGACCACCACCTCGGCCTCACCGAGGCGGAGGAGACGTGCTGCGTCGGTGATGGCGCGCAGCCCCGACAGGCACACGCTGTTGACCGTCACCGCTGGGACATCCAGGCCGATACCGGCCTCGACGGCGGCCTGGCGCGCCGGGTTCTGTCCGGCATCCGACTGCACCACCTGGCCCATGATCACCTGGTCCACCTGATCGGGCCGGACACCGGCGGATTCCAGTGCCGCAGCGATGGCACGCCCACCCAGCTGGGTGGCGGTCAGTGTGGAGAGCTGGCCGAGCAGTTTCCCCTGGGGTGTTCGCCGGGCGCCGAGGATGACGATGTCGGATGGGTCATTGGGTGTCTTGGAAGATGTAGTCATGAAAGTGACTCTATTCGCCCCGGGGGTCAGGATGTAGCGCCCGTCACATTGATATCAACGCGGTCTCCGATTGATACCCACCCCGTAAGGAAAAAGCCCGCACGGAACGTGCGGGAGGGGCGGCGGTGGGGCGTCGACAAGCGTGCTAGTTGTCCAGCAGGACCGCCACCGACTCCGGATCGGCGTCCGAGAGCATCTGGCGGCAGCGGTCATATTCGGGGGTTTCACCGATCAGCTGTGCCGCACGGGCCAGCGAGGCGATCGCGCGCAGCACGCCGCGGTTGGGTTCGTGGGCGTAGGGGACCGGGCCCCAACCCTTCCACCCGTTGGCGCGCAGACGGTCGAGGCTGCGGTGGTAACCGGTCCGCGCAAATGCATACGCGGTGATTTTCTCCTCGTCGGTGGTGGCCGCACCGATCGCCTCCTCGGCACGCACAGCCCACACGAGCGGGCTGTCCGGGTGCCGCAGCGCGGTCTGGGTGAGGGTGGGATCCTCCCCCTGGGCGGGATCCTCGGGCAGTTTCACGGGCGGTGGGGCGAGCATGTCATTGATCTGAACCATGCCCACATACTAGCTATTCTGCCGAGTATGGGATGATCGATGAGTTGTGAAGGTTAGAGGAAGAGGTTGTGGAGTGATCAGGGACGTCCGTCATAAGGCCGCACCGTTACCCAGGGTTCCCCGCTCCTCGTACCGGTACGATCTCGATGGTCTCCGTGGCATCGCCATTGCATTCGTGGTGATCTTCCACGTTTTCGTGGGCCGCGTCTCCGGTGGCGTGGATGTGTTCCTATTACTGTCCGGGTATTTCTTCCTCGGATCCCAGCTGCGCTACGCCGACCGTGACAACGCCTCCATCAACCCGTGGTGGCCGTTCTGGCGGACCCTGCGCCGGCTGGTGCCCGCCCTGGTTCTCGTCCTGGGTGTCACCCTCGCGGTGATCCTGGCGTTTGTGCCCAGCCTCCAGCGGATCCACGTGGCCAACCAGGTGGTGGCCAGCCTGTTCTATGTGCAGAACTGGGAACTGGCCAGCCAGGGGGCGGATTACGGGGCGGCCTCCGCCTCGGTCAGCCCGTTCCAGCACCTGTGGTCGATGTCGGTGCAGGGCCAGTTTTACCTGTTCGCCATCGCGCTCGGCATTGCGATCGTGCTCATCAGGCGGTACCGCCCGGAACTCAACTCCATGCAGCTCGCCACCCCGGTGCTGGCGGTGTTGACCTCCGTGTCCTTCTTTGCCGCGATGCTGTGGCACTTCATCGACCAGCCCGTCAACTACTACTCCACCTTCACCCGCTTCTGGGAACTCGGCCTGGGTGCCCTGTTTGTCCTCTACGCACCCCGGGTGATCCTGTCCGCCCGCACCCGGGAGATCCTCGGGTTCGTGGGTCTGTTCATGGTGCTGTCCACCGGGTTGATCATGGACGGTGCCCAGACCTTCCCCGGCCCACCGGCCCTGTACCCACTGATCGGTGCCTGCCTCATCATTCTCGGTGACGGGCGGGTGTCGGTGTTCCTGGCCTCACCGTTCATGCGGTGGCTGGGGGATATCGCCTACCCGCTCTACCTCTGGCACTGGCCGTTGCTCATCGTGGGCCTGGCCTTCTTCGAACTCGACGAGGTGAATGTCCTCTTCGGCACGGCCGTGATCGCGGTGTCGGTGGTGCTGGCGTGGCTGACCAATAAGTATGTGGAGAAGCCCCTCCAGCAGCGCGGTAAGCGTCCGGTGTTCCGGGAGCACCGCACCGCCGCGGCACTGGAGCAGCTGCGCACCGTGCCGGCTGCCCGCTGGCGGGCGGTGGTGGGTGTGGCCATCGTGGTGGTGGCCGCCTCCATGACCACCACGCCACAGATCTTCTACAACCGTGTCCTGGAATCCCAGGACGCCACCCTGGATCCGCGGCTCCACCCCGGTGCGATGGCACTGGCCGGCGTGCCGGTACCTGACGCGGAACCCGCACCCGATCCCTATATCCTGGCAGATACGGTCTCCCCGGCGTGGGCGAAGGGCTGCATGTCGGTGATCGGCGATGATCCCGATGAGCTGCCCCCGGACCGTTATGACCCGGATTTCTGCACCTTCGGTGATCTCTCCGGCGACCGCGAGGTCTACCTGGTGGGTGGCTCGCACGCCGAGCAGTGGATGGCCCCGCTGGATTCCCTGGGCAGGCAACACGGTTTCCGGGTCATCCCGCTGGTGCGTCAGTCGTGCCCGGCCTTCATCGAGGACCTGGATGGGATCTTCTCCGATGAGTGCGCCCGGTTCAACGAGAATGTGGCCCAGCGTCTCGATGAGGTCCGTCCCGACCTGGTGATCTCCAATTCCACGCGTCCCCTCCTGGAGAAGGGCAGTGGTATCGATGAGGTCCCCGCCTCCTATCCCACGCTGTGGGACTTCCTGGAGAATCGCGCCATCCCCTTCCTGGGGCTGCGGGACAATCCCTGGTTCATCCAGGAGGGTGGCGCTCCCTGGATGGTGTCGCAGTGCTACGACGAGGAGCGTGACCTGCGTGCCTGTGGGCTGGAACGGGATCTGTTCTACGCGCCCCAGGATCCGGCCGCAGGCGAGCTGGGGGCCCGACCGGGCATGCTCGCGGTGGACACCTCCAACTGGTTCTGTATCGATGATTTCTGTCCCCCGGTGATCGGCAATATCTACGTCTACCGCGACGGCAACCACATGTCCGATGACTACGCCCTGTCCCTGGCCCCGCTGCTGGGGGAGCAGATCAGGATGGTCCTGCGCTAGGCGATGTCAGACCGGGGGATGACATCCGCCCACACCCCCACATGATCGGTGCCGGACACCCGGAACGCCCCCGAGGCACCACAGCTGGCCTCCGGACGCACCAGGATGTGATCAATCCTGAGCACCGCCGCGAACGACGGCCACGTGGGCGTCCGGGGTGCGCAGTCACGCAGCCCCAGCGACCGGAACGTCGGGTGGAGGACACCGGCGTTGAAGTCACCGGCCATGATCAGCGGCGCGGTCCCCTCCGTCACGCTGCGCAACTGCTCGAAATCATGGGTCCACAGCTGGATCTGACGCCCGTTGACCGGCGCGACGGTGTGCACACCCACCACCGTCACCCCCTGCTTGTCGACGACCGGTAGCTGGTGCAGTCCGGCCCGCAGCTGCGGGCCCACCGTCGCCGCCTCCCGCATGAGGACCGCCACCCCGGAACCACCGGTCTTGATCGGGGGACCGGTGATGGTCAGCCCGGTGGCCGAGGCCACGGCGGTGGCCTCATCGCGGGTGGTCTCCGCGAGCACCACAACATCGGGGGCAACCGCGGTGATCTCGGCGGACAACTCATCCGGATCAGTGCGCTGGTACTGGGTGTTCATCACCGCCACCCGGATGGCCCCCTCCGGGGATTCCGGCACGGGACGCAGGTGGGGTATTTCCAGAAACGCCAGCAGCACCACCACGGCGGTCAGGCGTGTCCTCCACCCGGGCAGGATGAGCAGAACCAACACCACCACGGCCATCCAGGCACCCGCCTGGATGGCGATCATGACCGGGTGGATGAACGGGATGACCGGGGTGAGCAGCCACAGGATTGCAATGGATGTGAGGATCCCCCGCAGCATCACTCCGTCCAGAAGTCGCTGGCGTTGAGCCCGAAACTGTAGAGTGCCCGGCGCACCACCGGCAGTGACAGACCGATGACGGATGAGGGATCACCCTCGATGGCGTCGATAAACCAACCACCGAGGGCCTCCAGGGTGAACGCACCGGCGCACTGCAGGGGTTCACCGGAGCGGGCATAGGCCTCGATATCGGCGTCGCTGGCGTCGGCGAAGTGGATCGTGGTGCGTGATGCCTCCACCACGCGACGCTCACCCAGGCAGATTGCATGCCCGGTGATCAGGTGCGCGGTCCGGCCACGCTGCTGCCGCCACCGCTCGATGGTCGCCTCCGGGGTGTGGGGCTTGCCCTGCAGCTGGCCGTCCAGGAGCAGCATGGAATCCCCACCGATGACCACATCACCGGGGTGTTCCGGGGCGATGGCCTGGGCCTTGGCCAGGGCCAGACGGGTGACAATCTCGTCAGGGTCCGCGCCGTCAAGCTGTGCGATGATGGCGTCCTCGTCCACGTGGGCGGGGTGGATCACCGGTTCCACACCGGCCTGCCGGAGGATCATGAGACGGGAGGGGGACTGTGAGGCGAGGACGATCTGCATGAGGACAGAGTCTAGTCACAACAAAGGACACCGCGATCCTGATCGGATCACGGTGTCCCTTGTCTTTAGGTGGTGAGACTCTAGTAGAAGCTCACGTTCTGGAAGGCACTCGGGTTGTAGGTCGCCGGGCGCTGCAGACGCTCCTCCAGGCTGCCCCACCGGTTGCGGTCCTTCTCCACGGTGTCAGCGGAGGCCGCAGCCGCGGAGGCCAACCCCGCGAACAGGACGGTCAGAGCGGCCACCTGGGAGTCATCCGGGTTGCCTGACAGCACCTGGAGGACGGGCTTCTGTGGTGCCTCGGGGGTGGTCTCTTCGGACATGGTTCTCCTTTAAGAAAATCTGTGGACAAAGCCTTCTCCGGCGTGGTGCCGGAGGGGAAGACGGTTTACAGCGGGATGTTACCGTGCTTCTTGGCCGGGACGTTGACCACCTTGCGGTCGAGCAGGCGCAGACCCTCGATGATCTGGCCGCGGGTCTCGGATGGTGGGATGACGGCGTCGACGTAGCCACGCTCGGCAGCCATGTACGGGTTGACCAGGGTCTCCTCGTACTCCTGCTCGTACTTCTTCATCAGTGCGGTGACATCCTCGCCGGCTGCTGCAGCCTGCTTGAGCTCCTTGCGGTAGATGAAGCCGACGGCGCCGGAGGCACCCATGACGGCGATCTGCGCGGTGGGCCATGCGAAGACCAGGTCTGCACCCATGTCCTTGGAGCCCATGACGCAGTAGGCACCGCCGTAGGACTTGCGGGTGATCACGGTGATCTTGCCGACGGTGGCCTCAGCGTAGGCGTAGAGCAGCTTCGCGCCACGGCGGATGATGCCGTCGAACTCCTGGTTGGTGCCGGGCAGGAAGCCGGGGACGTCGACAAGCTCGATGATCGGGATGTTGAAGGCGTCGCAGGTGCGGATGAAGCGGGCGGCCTTCTCGGATGCCTTGATGTCCAGGCAGCCGGCGAACTGCATCGGCTGGTTGGCCACAATGCCCACGGCACGACCCTCGATGCGGGCGAAGCCACAGAGGATGTTCTCGGCGTAACCCTCCTGGATCTCGAAGAACTCGGCGTCATCGACGAGGCGGGTGATGACATCCTTCATGTCGTACGGCTGGTTCGGGGAATCCGGGATCAGGGTATCCAGCTCGAGATCGGTCTCGGTGATGTTCTCCTTGATGGAGCCCACCATGATGTCGGCGTCCTGGCGTGGGGTCTCCGCGCGGTTGTTGGACGGCAGGTAGCTGACCAGGTCGCGGACCCAGTCGAGGGCGTCGGAGTCATCGGCCGCGGTGTAGTGCGAGGTGCCGGACTGCGCCATGTGGGTGTACGCGCCACCCAGTTCCTCCTGGGTGACCTCCTCACCGGTGACGGTCTTGATCACGTCGGGGCCGGTGATGAACATCTTGGAGGTCTTGTCCACCATGATGATGAAGTCGGTCAGGGCGGGGGAGTACACGTGGCCACCGGCACATGCGCCCATGATCAGGGAGATCTGCGGGATGACACCGGAGGCCTGGGTGTTGCGGTAGAAGATCTGGGAGTACAGACCCAGGGAGACAACGCCTTCCTGGATGCGGGCGCCGGCGCCCTCGTTGATGCCAATGAGGGGAACACCGGTCTTGATGGCCAGGTCCATGATCTTGACGATCTTCTCGCCGTAGACCTCACCGAGGGCACCGCCGAAGACGGCGCCGTCCTGGGAGAAGACACAGACCTTGCGGCCATCGATGGTGCCGTAACCGGTGACAACACCGTCGGTGACCGGGCGCTTGGAGTCCAGGCCGAAGTTCTTGGAACGGTGGCGGGCGAGGGCGTCGACCTCCACGAAGGAGTCCTCGTCGAGCAGGTACTCGATGCGCTCACGTGCGGTCTTCTTACCTGCGCCATGCACCTTCTCCACGGAAGCCTGGCCCATGGGGGCCTGGGCCTCGGAAAGGCGGGCGCGGAGATCCGCGAGTTTGCCGGCGGTGGTGGTCAGGTCAGGTGCTGTCGTTGCTGCAGTCATGGTTTCTTAGTCTAAATCCTGGTGTGAGTTCGTGAGTAATACGGGGACTTGTTCACGGTGAATTCCGCCACGTTGGATGCAGATCGAGCTACATCCAATCCCCTGGTGAGGGGATTGTGGCGGCACATGAATTTACGACCGGTTGGGATATCGCGGGGTCCGCGATTCTCACCATTCGCTAAGGGGAATGCTAGTTCACCATGCCCCTTATTTCCCAGATTTGCCCGGTCGATCTGCCCACACTTTCACATAACCCCAGCGTGTGGCCCATGTGACCTCCTCCCCCCGTGAGGTGGAAAGTGACCCCGGTCAGGTGTGGGTCAGGGTATGTGGCAGGGTTCAACCAGGGGAGTCGGTGCCGGGTCAGATCACATCCTGAGGGGGTGTGTCCGGGCGTCGACAAGCACCGGAAACACACCGCCCGCACCATGCGGCGGGTGGCCTGGGGTGCGGGCGTGCGGGTGATCGCAGGTGCTTACAGCGGCATGTTGCCGTGCTTGCGTGCGGGACGGGAGACGTTCTTGTGCTTGAGCAGACGCAGGTTGCGGGTGATCTGGCCACGGGTCTCGGACGGCAGGATCACTGCGTCGATGAGGCCACGCTCGGCGGCGAGGTACGGGTTGAGCATGTGGTCCTCGTACTCGCGCTCGAAGGACTGTGCCAGGGCGACGGTGTCCAGGCCCTTGGCGTCAGCGGCCATGAGCTCCTTGCGGTAGATGAACTGGACGGCGCCGGCGGCACCCATGACGGCGATCTGCGCGGTCGGCCAGGCGAGGTTGATGTCCGCGCCCAGGCCCTTGGACCCCATGACGCAGTACGCGCCACCGTAGGCCTTGCGCATGGTCACGGTGATCTTCGGGACGGTGGCCTCACCGTAGGCGTAGAGCAGCTTGGCGCCACGACGGAGGATGCCGCCGTACTCCTGGCCGGCGCCGGGGAGGAAGCCGGGGACGTCGACAAGCATGACGATCGGGATGTTGAAGGCGTCGCAGGTGCGGATGAAGCGGGCAGCCTTCTCGGAGGAGTCGATGTCCAGGCAGCCGGCGAACTGGGTCGGCTGGTTGGCGACGAAACCAACGGACTGGCCCTCGATGCGGCCGAACGCGATGACGACGTTCTCGGCGCGGTCGGCCTGGATCTCCAGGTACTCACCGTCATCGGTGAGGCACTCGATGACATCGCGCACGTCATAGGGCACGGTGGCGGAATCCGGGATGATCTCATCCAGCTTGAGGTCATCGGCGGTGATGTTCTCGGCGATGCCGCCGTCCTCCTCGTCGAACTCCTCAACCGGGGCGTAGGTGCGGTTGTTGGAGGGCAGGAAGGAGACGAGGTCCTGGACCCAGTCGAGGGCCTCCTCATCGGTGGCGGCGGTGTAGTGGGAGTTGCCGGCGGTGACCATGTGGGTGGTTGCTCCGCCGAGCTCCTCCTGGGTGATCTCCTCACCGGTGACGGTCTTGATCACGTCGGGGCCGGTGACGAACATCTTGGAGGTCTTGTCCACCATGACCACGAAGTCGGTCAGGGCGGGGCCGTAGGCGTTGCCGCCGGCGCAGGCGCCCATGATCACGGAGATCTGCGGGATCACACCGGAGGCCTGGATGTTCTGATAGAAGGTCTGGGAGATGAAGTCGAGGGAGACCGCACCGTCCTGGATGCGGGCACCTGCACCCTCGTACAGGCCGATGAGTGGGCGGCCGGTGTCGATGGCCAGCTCCATGATCTTGATCATCTTCTCGCCGTACACCTCACCGAGGGCGCCGCCGAAGACGGTGCCGTCCTGGGAGAAGATACAGACCTCGCGGCCGTCGATGGTGCCCCAGCCGGTGACGATGCCGTCGGTGGCCGGGCGCTTGTTGCCCAGGCCGAATGCGGTGGTGCGGTGGCGGGCGAGCTGATCGGTTTCGATGAAGGAGCCCTCATCGAGCAGGTAATCAAGTCGTTCACGCGCGGTGAGGCGGTTGGCCGCGTGGACCTTCTCTACGGCCTTTTCACCCATGGGGAAGTGGGCTTCCGCCCGGCGGGCCTTCAGGTCGGCGATCTTGCCGGCGGTGGTGTTGATGTCTGGCAGGTTTGCGACGTCAATCAAAGGTGAGGAAATGGTCATGTTTTGGAATGGTAGCCGTACCCGGGGGTATCGTCCACAATCTTTTCTCCGTGAAATAGGTCACATTTTGGATCCTCCCTGCACAGCGATAGTTTTTCAGCATGAAACTTTCTCCGCCGTGTCGGGGTGATGTCGTGTCGGAGGGGCCACGGCGGGTCGCCGGATGTCGCGCACCGACGCGTGCCGACGCCCACCGCGGCTCGTTCCGCTTGCCGTTCCGCGGGCGCATCCACCCCACCCCGGGAGGGTCGGTTTCTGCGGTTTCCGCAGGTGTCGGGCGTGGAGTCGGTCGGTCAGAGACTAGTGGCGGAGTCCCGATCCCGGGGGTGATGTGCCGGGAACAACACCGCCGGGGCAGGGGGATGTGCGACACTGCCTGCTGTTGATGGAGTTTCGATTGAACACTGCTCAGGTGCCGGACTAGATTGACCCTTATGACCCTTGATCCCGCCGCCACGTACTCCCTGCCCTCCCGTCAGCCACTCGATATCGACCGCCTCCGCGTGGCCATGGTGGACCACGGACCCTATGCCCGGGTGGATTACACCCCGTCGACGGGGTCCACCAATGCGGATCTGTTGGATGCGGAGCGGGAGGGCGCCCCGGACTGGACCGTGGCCACAACCGATTACCAGGGCAGTGGGCGTGGGCGTCTGGGCCGGCCGTGGACCGCGCCGGAAGGATCGCAGGCGATCTTCTCTGTACTGTTCCGCCCCCGTCCCGCGCTGCTGGCACACCTGGGCACCGTCCCGCTGGCCTGTGGTCTGGCGCTCATCGACACCCTCCGGTCTTTCGGTGTGGATGGGGCGGGGCTGAAATGGCCCAATGATGTCCTGATCAATGGACATAAACTCTGCGGCATCCTGGTGGAGGCAACCTCCCTGGATTCAACACCCGCCGTGGTGATCGGCATCGGCATCAACCTGAACCTCACCACGGAGGAACTGCCGGTTCCCCACGCCACCTCCCTGGCGCTGGAGGGTTATGACATAGACCGCACCGAGCTGCTCATCAGCGTGCTGGGGCATATCCATACCCGGATCAGTGACTGGGAACGCGGGGAGACGGTGTGGCTCGATGACTACCGTGCGGTGTGCTCCAGCCTCGGGCAGGACGTCCGGGTGATCCTGCCCGGGGACAGGGAACTGCTGGGTGTGGCCGTCGGGATCGCCGAGGGGGGACAGCTGATGGTGAGGGATGAAGAGGGGAAGACCCATACCCTCAACGCCGGTGAGGTGACCCACCTGCGTCTGCAGTAGGGTGGAAAACATGTCGGGGAAAGTAATGAATAAGAGGATCACCGATCAGGAACACGTCTATGTGGATCTGACATCCCCGCTGTCGGCCATGCTCTTTCCCGTGATGGAGCTGATCCTCATCACCGGGGTGTGCTGGATGGCCATCGGGTATCTCGACCGTCTGCCCGACAGGTTCGGCTATGTCCCCGCCACCGATTTCCCGGACGGCACCCGCGAGGTGATCCTGACGATCTGGGCGGTGCTCGCCCTGTGGCGTTTCGTCCTGCCCCTGCTGCGTCAGCGCCGCTACCGGGTCACCGTCACCGACCGCAAACTCCTAGTCCGCCCCTCTGGTCTGCGCTCCCGTTATGATTCCATCCCCATTAACTATCTCCGTGGTGTGCAGCGTCGCCGCAACACCCTTATCCTGGGTGTCGGGGGCCAGCACCGCCCGTATGTGATGGCCGATGTGCCCAAGGCACGCAAGGTGGAATCCGTGCTCAGGGGTCTGCAGCACTGGTAGGGATCGCCGGTAGGGATGCAGCTGTCCGGCTGGCTATAGTTAGGCACTGTGACTTTAAACGAGACGAACACCAGTCCAGACAACGGTGACGGCAACCCGTCGGCACACGCCCCGGGCATGCCCGTCGTGGCTGTGATCGGCGACGGTCAGCTTGCCCGCATGATGCACACCGAGGCCATCGAACTCGGACAGTCGGTCCGCCTGCTGGCCGGAGCCGCGGATGCCTCCGCAGCCCAGGTCGCCGCCGACGTGGTCATCGGTGACTACACCAACATCGATGATCTGCGTCGCGCGCTCAAGGGTGCCGATGTCATGACCTTCGACCACGAGCATGTCCCCACCGAGCACCTGCGCCAGCTGATCTCCGAGGGTGTCAATGTCCAGCCGGGCCCCGATGCCCTGGTCAACGCCCAGGACAAGCTGGTCATGCGCAAGCGCCTGCGTGAGCTGGGTGCACCGGTGCCCCCGTTCGCCGCCATCGACAACGTGGAGGATGCGCTCGCGTTCTCCGAGGCTGTGGACGGTCAGGTGTGCCTTAAGGCCCGTCGCGGTGGTTATGACGGTCACGGCGTGTGGTTCCCGGAGGGGCGGGATGAGTTGGAGGAACTCGTCGTCAAGCTCCTGGACGCCGGCACCGCACTGATGGCGGAGAAGAAGGTCGCGTTGACCCGGGAGCTGTCCGCGATGGTCGCGCGCACCCCCTCCGGTGAGACGGCCGCGTGGCCGGTCGTGGAATCGGTGCAGCGCGGTGGCGTGTGCGCCGAGGCTGTGGCTCCCGCACCGGAGCTCTCGCCGCAGCTGCAGGACTCCACCCGCGGGCTGGCTGAGCGCATCGCCACCGAACTGGGTGTCACCGGTGTGCTCGCCGTCGAGCTGTTCGAGACCCGCGACGCCAACGGCCAGCCCGAGATCTTTGTCAATGAGCTGGCCATGCGCCCGCACAACACCGGCCACTGGACCCAGGACGGGTGCGTGACCAGCCAGTTCGAGCAGCACCTGCGCGCCGTGCTCGACTACCCGCTCGGCTCCACCGACACGCTCGCCGGGTACACCGTCATGGCCAATGTCCTGGCCGCCGACGTGGATCCGGAGCAGCCGATGGCCCGCCGCATGGCCGAGGTCTGGAGGCGCTACCCGAACGCCAAGATCCACCTCTACGGCAAGGGGTTCCGTCCGGGCCGCAAGATCGGGCACGTCAACATGGTCGGTGAGGACCTGGCAACGGTGCGCGCCGAGGCCCGCGCCGCCGCCAACTACCTGGTCAACGCCACCTGGTCCTAGCACCATGCTTGTCGACGCCCGCCCCCGCCCACGGGGCTGGGCGTACCACGGGTGGCACGGTTGCCGGTGGGCCGGGCGGGCCGGTTAGACTTTCCCGTGACAAACCTTTCATGGCGTAACTGGAGGAAGAACACAATGGCACCACTCGTCGGGCTCATCATGGGATCTGATTCGGACTGGGACACCGTCGCCCCGGCAGCCGAGGCCCTCGCCGAATTCGGCATCCCCTTCGAGGTCGGCGTGCTCTCCGCCCACCGCACCCCGGAACGCATGCTGGCCTACGCCACCTCCGCCCATGAGCGTGGCCTCAAGGTCATCATTGCCTGCGCCGGTGGTGCCGCCCACCTGCCCGGCATGGTCGCCGCCGCCACCCCGCTGCCGGTCATCGGCATCCCCCGGGCGCTGAAGGACCTCGACGGCATGGACTCCCTGCTGTCCATCGTGCAGATGCCCGCCGGCGTGCCCGTGGCCACCGTCTCCATCGGTGGTGCCAAGAACGCCGGCCTGCTCGCCGTGCGCATTCTCGGCGCAGGGGATCCCGCACTGGTGCAGAAGATGGCCGACTACCAGGCTGACATGGCAGCCCAGGTGGAGGCCAAGGACGAGGCACTGAAACAGCGCCTCATGGGCGAATAGATCACCCCCGACACCGTGAACCCGATTCTCGTGCTCGGCTCCAGGGTGGTCAACGGGCACGTCAATGCGCTTTTGGCCTCCCGTCTGAACCGTGCTGCGGAACTGGTGGGCGCATCCGGGGCGGTTGCGGTGGTGGTCAGCGGACAGGGGGAGGCCGCCGCAATGGCCGACTACCTGCGCGACCTCGGGGTGGAGACCATCATCGAGGAACCCCACGCCACCAGCACCAATGAGAACCTGGAAAACGCCCACGCACTCCTGCCCGACACCCGGCGGTGGACCGTGGTCACCAGTGACTTCCACGCCTGGCGCACCTACCTGTGGGCCTGGCACCTGGGCATCCCCATCACCGTGGTCACCGCCCACACACCCCTGAGCGTGCGCACCCAGATGTTCCTCCGTGAATGCCTGGCCCTGCCGCATTCCACCCTGCGCGTGCTGTGGCGGAGGATTGTGGGTTAAGTGCCCGGAGTGCTGGTGTGGTGATGGCCAGCCGGATTTCTCCAACAGACTGAAAGGGTCGACCCGGACCAGAAGACCAGGATGGGGGTGGAACCGGGCAGGCAATCGGGGTTGCACTTATAAGTGAAAAGCGCCTACGGTGAAGGGTAAGAGATTACCCATTGAAGGAGGACAGACCCCATGAGTGCAACAATAATGTCCCCTGAGCAGATTCTGATTACGGAAGATATCATTCGCGAAGCTCAGCAAACGCCAGTTCCGCGCGGATCTGAAATTTCCATTCAGACCAACGATGGCCAGATCATCACGTTGTCGAAGGATCTTCAACACATGCTGCTCCAAGCCCTCAAATCGGTCGCCAGCAGTGGGGAAGTCACCATTGGCCGGATTCCCGAGGAGCTGACGAGCACCACCGCCGCTGACATCCTGGGTGTTTCCCGTCCCACGCTCATGAAATGGGTGCGGGAAGGTGAAATCGATGCCTTCAAGGTGAGGTCGCATACCCGATTCAAGCGGGACGAGGTCTTCCGTCTGAAAAACAAGCGTGCAGAAGAACGCAGAAAAGCATTCCAGGATCTTCGCTCCTCCACCGCGGAAAATCAGGAATTTTTCGACGATTAGTTTCTCACGGACCGTAAGCTCAAGGCATGACGCAACGGGTGTTGGTGGATGCGAATGTGCTCGCCAGTAGAACATGCCTCGACTGGTTGTTCTTTCTGCGCTGCGAAAATGAGGGAATGTTCCAGCTCCACGCGACTACGGACATCCTCGCTGAGGCGATCCGGGTCCTCCGAAAGAATAATCCGCGACTCCCCGGCAGGGTGGTGACTGACCGGATGGGAAAGATCCAGCAATGTTTGGATGAAGTCGTCTCTGAATTCTCCGGTGAGGAGAAGTTTTCCGGCACGGATGAAGGCGACTACCACGTACACGCCGCTGCAGTTGCCTCGCGGGCAAACTTGATCATCTCGAACAACGACCCGACGGACATTACGTAAACCCCGGATGAAGAACCGTACGAGATCATTACCGCCGATGAGTTCTTCATGCTTGTTACTGATTCCAATCCTCATTGTGTCGTGCCAATCACGCGACAACAATTTGATTATTGGGGCTCCAAACACGGCAGCCAACAGCTGGATGCAGCGCTGAGGAAAGCCGACTGTCCCGAGTTCGCACGACGCGTACGCACAGCTCTGCAATACATTGCGCGGACATCATAAGAGGCACTGCAGCTGGGCGCTTCGATCATCTTCGGAGATGTCGCGGAGAGCGACAGAGAATACTGGGCTGGTGGGCTCCACCCTGCCAGGTCCCGGTATCCAGGAGCGACCCGGTGAGATCGCCAAGGATTCGGGAACGTCGAAAAGCAACTGGCGGGAATCACCGTCATCGGCGAGAAAGCCGTTGACCGTGATGGCCACGGCTGCTTAAGCCTCCGTCCGGGGCGATCGGTCGCGCCTGGCCCGCCACATGCTCACCGTCGCCAGCACCAGCACCAGGGCCAGCAGCGCGGGCCACACCTTCGGCTCGGGCTGGAACACATTGATCACGGCCTGGATCACAGACAGGAAGGCGAAGAAGCCCAGGAATCCGATGAACGCATCGAGCTGGAGGGCTCTGCGTTTGTGTTCGGACGGGTCCCGGGGTTCGTTCGTGCTCATGACCGACAGTCTAGGCCTTCACACCACCCGCGGTCAGGCCTGAGACGATGCGTCGCTGGAAGATGAGCACCATGATGATCAGCGGAACGGTGACCAGTGCGCCAGCCGCCATCACCGAGGCATACGGGTACTCGAAGGAACTCGGACCGGAGAAGCGGGCGATGGCCACGGTGACCGGTTCGGTGGCGGTGGTGGACAGCTGGCGGGCCAGCATGAATTCGTTCCACGAGGCGATGAACGCCAGGATCGCCGTGGTGAACAGCGCCGGGGCGGCCAGGGGCAGCAGGATCTTGCGGAAGGCCTGCCCGCGGGTCGCGCCGTCCACACGGGCGGCCTCCTCCAGTTCCCACGGCAGCTGACGGAAGAAGGACACCAGGGTGTAGATGGTCAGCGGCAGGGCGAAGGAGATGTTCGGGATGATCAGCGCCTGGTAGGTGCCGATCCAGCCGATGTCACCGAAGAGCTGGAACAGCGGGGTGACCAGGGCGATGCCCGGGAACATCGAGGCCGCCAGGATGATGCCGGTGATGATCCCCTTGCCGGGGAAGTCCAGGCGTGCCAGCGCATAGGCGGTGAACACGCCCACGACCACCGCGAGGATAGTGGTGGTGAGACTGACGATCAGTGAGTTGCCGATCGCGGCCAGGAAGTTGTTGCCCTTGTCGGTGGCCAGGGCATCCCGGAAGTTCTGCAGGGTCACATGGGTGGGCCACGGGGTGGTGTCGAAGGTATGGCGGGAGTCCCGCAGCGCGGTGACCACCATCCAGTAGAACGGTGCCAGGCCCCAGAACAGGATGAACACCACGCCTGCGTAGTTGAGGATCAGGTTCTTGGTCTTGCGTTTCATGATGACGCCACCTCACTTGCCACAGCGGCACCGGTGATGCCGACTCCTGCCCCGGCAACAGCCGGGCCCTTCCGGCCGGGCCTGCGCCACCGCTGCCTATTTTTCTCCATTCCCCGCTGACCGGAGACATCCGCCCCGAGGAACCGGATCATGACGAAGGCCACGAAGAAGATGAGCAGGAAGATCAACGTCGACAGCGCGGAGGCCGAGTTGAAGTTGTTCTGACGCATGTCCTCCACCACCAGCTGGGAGATCACGGCGGTGGGGGAGTTCGAGGAGGCGGAGATCATGATCACCGGGAGGTCGTACATGCGCAGGGCATCCAGGGTGCGGAACAGTACCGCGACCATCAGGGCCGGTTTGACCAGGGGGAGGGTGATCTTGGTGAACTGCTGCCAGGCGCTCGCCCCGTCCACACGTGCCGCCTCATAGGTGTCCTTGGGGATCATCTGCAGGCCGGCGAGGATGAGCAACGCCATGAACGGGGTCGTCTTCCAGACATCGGCGAGGATGACCGCGGCGCGCGCCGCCCACGGGTCGGTGGTCCAGCTGATGTCGAGTCCGAACAGTTCATTGATGATGCCGCGTGGCGCGAACAGGAACTGCCACAGCTTCGCGGTGACCGCCGTGGGGATCGCCCACGGGATCAGGACCGCGGCGCGGACGAGGGCACGGCCACGGAATTCCTTGCTCATGATCAGGGCCATGAACATGCCCAGAATGGTTTCCAGGGTCACGGTGACCACGGTGAAGAAGAGCGTGATGCGCAGGGCCGGCCAGAAGTCGGTGGCCAGGGTGCCCGGCGGGCAGGTGCCCATGGTGCCGTTGGGGGACATGCAGCGCTGGGTGAGCCAGTACAGGTAATTATCGAAACCGGCGAAACCACCGTCGGTGAACAATCCGGTGGTGGGATCAAGACCCTTGTCCGCCTGGAAGGACAACCAGACGGCACGGACGATGGGGTAACCGATCACCACCGTCAGAACAATCATGGCTGGTGCGATCAACCACACGGCTGATCGCGCCTGTTTCATCTTGGCCATGTCTCCACTGCTCCTTGGGGTAGATGGGACGGGGTCGGGAAATCAGAAAAAGTGTTACTTGGATCATAGAGCTTTGGTGGCGGTGGGGAACAGCAACCCCACCTCCGTTCCACCCACTCCTACCGGGGAACCCACATCCCTAGCGGTGGAGGTCCCTGCCCAGAACGACCCCGTGCTCCAACCAGGCCTTCAGACCGGTGAGCATGGCGGTCCACCGGTGGCATTCGCGCAGGGCGCTCCTGGTTCCGGCGGCGGTGGGAGCCCACCCGGATTCCGTGATGGTCAGCTTCGTGCGGGTGAAGTCATTGGCGGGTTGGAAGACGAATTCCACGGTGGTGGGTCCATTGGTGTCGTCGGCATCCGGTCCGGCCCACTCCAGGATCAGGCACCGGGCAAGCACCGCCTCGCGGACCCAGACGGTGGAGGGCTCGGAACCGTCGTCGAAATTCCACGTCACGGTGGCCCCGGTGTCCATCCGGCCCTGGGCCCCGCCGACGGCGAAATGTCGGGAGAGTTGACGGTGATCGACAATGGCCTCGAAGACCTGGACGGGGCATCGGGTGATGAACCCGGAGATGGTGAAGGACAGCACCTCAGTTGTCTCGGGGGAGCGTTGATGCGGCATGGGGTCCTCCTCAGGGACGCTGGATCCGACACTTAATCCGACTCGAAAACCGACACGGGGAAGTAGTTGGGGAACAACACCTGTGCTGCCCAGACTATGACAAAACCCCGGTCACCTGGCGGGTGACCGGAGTGTCATGGGGGTGGAACGTCCCTGGTGTTCTAGGAGGCGTTCTCGATGGCTGCCTTCATGTCAGCGGTGGCCTTGTCCACGTCGACGTTGCCGTTGATGGCTGCGTAGGCGTTGTCCTGGATGGCCTTGGAGATCGCGGTGTAGAACGGGGAGACCGGACGTGGTGCCGCGTTCTCCAGGGATTCCTTCAGTGCGGGCAGGTACGGGTACTGCTCGATCAGTTCCTCATCGTCGTAGATGGAGGCGAGCACCGGTGGGAAGGAGTTGTCGGCGAACCAGGTCTGGTTCTCCTCGTTGATGATGAACTCGATGAAGTCGCGGGCGGTTGCCTTGTTCTCGGAGTTGACGTTGATGGCGTTGTTGTAGCCACCGAGGGTGGATACACCCACGCCGTCCTTGCCCACGAGTGGCTGGACCTCGAACTTGCCGGTGGTGGCCTCGGAGTCCTCGGCGTTGGTGTACATGTACGGCCAGTTGATGGCATAGGCGGTTTCACCTGCGGTGAAGGCCAGGTTGGTCTCCTCCTCGGTGGCTGCGGTGGAGGCGGACGAGATGGTGCCGTCCTCGTAGGCGTCGACAAGCGCCTGCAGGCCCTCCTTGGACTCGGCGGAGTCGACGACCACGGTGGTGCCGTCATCGTCCAGGACGGATCCGCCCCAGCCCTCCATGAAGCCGATGGTGTTGACGGTCAGGCCCTCGTACTGCTTGAGCTGGGTGGTGAGGCAGTCAACCTGGGCCTCTTCCGCCAGGGTGCAGGATTCGACGAGGTCAGCCCAGTTCTCCGGCGCCTCGGGGATGATCTCGGTGTTGCGGTAGAGCAGCTGGCCGTTGGTGTTCTGCGGCAGTGCGTAGAGGGTGTCCATGTAGGTGGCGGATTCCACGGTGGACTCCAGCAGCCCGGAGGTGTCCACCTCGAGCTCACCCTCGAGGGGTGCGAGCCACTGGTTCGCTGCGAAGTCGGCGGTCCAGATGACATCGAGCGCCATGACATCATAATCGGAGTTGCCGGCCTGGAGGGACTGGACGAGGGTCTCGCGCTGGGCATCTGCCTCGCCGGCGAGCTCGTTGAGGGTCACCTCCTGGTCGGGGTTCTCCTCGTTCCACTTCTCGATCACCGGGATGATCTTGTCGGTGTCATTCTTGCCCATGGCGAAGGTAATCGGGCCGCGGCCCTCCTCGCCCGAGGCGGCGGTGGTGGCTTCGGTATCGGTGGTGCCGGTGTCGGTCGAACCGGCGTCGTTGGAGCTGGTGTCATTGCTACAACCGGCCAGGGCGATGGCGGCGATCAGGCTGGTTGCGGCCAGCGATACGCCGGTCTTGCGGGAAAACTTGGACATGGTGGGTCACCTTTCTCTGCAACAGGTGATTTCAATCTAATGACTTTCGCCACTTTCCCGCACCGGTTTACCCCAAATCACCCCCGTGCCGGGGGCAGTGCTTGACGACGCCGCGACCCCCGCCGTGGTCACCCTCAGCTGAGCCGGTCACCGCTGGTCGGGTCGAAGCGGTGTGAGGTCGCCGGGTCGAAGGCGAACTGCACGCGGTCACCCGGTGCGGGCACCACGGTGTCCTCCCAGCGCGCCACCAGGCGGTTGCCGTCGCAGGTGGCGTACACATAGGACTCGGAGCCGAGCTCCTCGACGATGTCCACGGTCCCGTCCACCACCGTGTATCCGGCCGGGGCCGCACCGGTGACCACCAGCATGGATTCCGGGCGCACACCCAGGGTCACACCGTCGTGGGGGAACAGGTTCATGGACGGGGACCCGATGAAGCCGGCGACAAACGCATTGACCGGGGCGTCGTAGAGCTCCCGGGGTGGGGCCACCTGCTGGAGCAGGCCGCCCTTGAGCACCGCGACGCGGTCGCCCATCGTCATGGCCTCCACCTGATCGTGGGTGACGTAGACGGTGGTGGTACCCAGGCGACGCTGCAGTGCGGCGACCTCCGCGCGGGTCTGCACACGCAGCTTGGCGTCGAGGTTGGACAGGGGCTCATCCATGAGGAAGACCTTCGGGTTGCGCACCAGGGCCCGGCCCATGGCCACACGTTGACGCTGGCCACCGGAGAGGTCCTTCGGCTTGCGGTCCAGGAATTCGGTGAGGTCGAGGATCTCGGCGGCCTCCCGCACCTTGGCGTCGATCTCCGCCTGGGGCAGTTTGGCCAGTTTGAGGGCGAAACCCATGTTCCGGGCCACCGACATGTGGGGGTAGAGGGCGTAGTTCTGGAACACCATCGCAATGTCACGCTCGGCGGGTTCCTCCCCGGTGACATCTTGGCCGTCGATACGGATCACACCGGATTCGACCTCCTCGAGTCCGGCGAGTGCCCGCAGCGTGGTTGATTTTCCACATCCCGACGGGCCGACCAGCACGAGGAATTCACCATCGGCTATCTGGAGATCAAGTTCGTGCACGGTGGGGCGCTCCGCACCGGGGTACCGGATGGAGACTTTGTCAAAGGAAACAGTGGCCATACCCTATGAAGTTAGCAGTGTCACACCCAGTTGTGCACCTGCGGGCCGGCCACATTCTCAGACGCGTGCGGTGACCTTCTCGGCGGTTGCGATCTGATCAAGACGCTGGGTATCCACCATCCCGGCCACCACCACCGCGGAACCACCCACCGCCAGTGGGTCCAGAACGTGGGCGGTGAAACTGTCCAGGTCGGTCCACCCCGTGCTCAGCAGGCGGGTCCCCGGCTGCACCTCGGTGTCCCCGACAATCTCCGGCAGGGTGCGGGTGGGGTGGAAGAACTGGTCACCGTAGAACCGGACGGTGGGCCCGAAGTCAATGGCACCCCGGGGGAGCTCACCGCCGCTTTCCACCACCCCGCGACCGAAGGGGTCCTCGCTGACCAGCACGATATCCCCGGTGCCCTCGTTCGCCCCGAACCGGTCGGGGGAGGTGAAGACCACATCCGCATCCCCGCCCCCGAAGGTCACCTGGACCTCGGCGGCGTAGGCCCCGAGCACGATCACCGCCGCCTGCCAGCTCACCGGCAGATCGACCGCGATGGTGGAATCCTCATCCAGGTCGAGTTCCTCCAGGAGCATATTGCCCACCTTCGACGCCCAGTTGTCCAGGGTGATGGCGGAGAAATCGAGCCGCGCCCCGGTGTTTTCGTTGTAGACCGTCAGACGGGGGGAGGCGGGATCGGAGGCAAGAAGATGGGAGAGCAGTTCCATGTCCCCAAGGGTAGGGAAAAACATCCGGTGTTGTGCATTCGGGGTGAATCAGGCGTCGAGAAGCTCCCTGCACACCGTCGGTCTAGTTGACGCAGCGCGGGCCGTCCCCGCCGGCATCGATCTCCGGGCTGAGGATCGGCTCGCCGGAGGCATCCCCACCGGGCTGGCCGACGGGCGTGGAGGTGGGTTCGGAGGCTTCCTCCGCGGTCGGGCCGGCGTAATCGGTGTGCGAGATCACGATGATCGTGTCCGCATCGAGGGAGGTGTTTGCCACGATCGGCAGCCCACCGAGTTCCGCCGCGATGGCCTCCGCCTGCGGGTCGGTCGGATCGGCCGCCAGGACCTGGGATTCGTAGTAGAGACCGTCGATGGCATTACCGGTCTCCTCGATGGTGTAGCCCAGCCCCTCGAGATGACCGGCGACCCCACCTGCAAGCCCCGCCTCCCCGGAGGCATTGAGCACATGGACCATGACGTCCGCATTGTCCGTGGCTTCCCCGGTGGCCTCCCCGGAGGTGTCCTCGTCGGAGGAGGGCTCCTCCGGTTCGTTATTGCCCAGGGCATCCTCGAAGAAGGTATGGACCTGGTTCAGGTCGACGGTGACCACGGACTCGCCATAATCACCGACACCGTCGATCGAGGTCACCGGGATGGTGGTGAAGGTGACATTGCCGCCCGCGAGGTTCTGCAGCTGGGTGGCAAACCCCATGACATCCCAGCCCTCATCGATGATCACCGAGCGCATCACCGCATCAGCCAGGGCCGAGAGCTTCCCCGGGTTGGTCAGGGTGCCGGAGGAGAGGACCTGGTTGACCAGGGAGGCCATGAAGGCCTGCTGGCGCACAATGCGGTCGAGGTCACCGCGGGGGAGCCCGTGGCGCTGGCGGACAAACGACAGGGCATCGGAACCGCCGAGCGTCTGGCGGCCGGCATCGAAATCCGCGCCGGACAGCGGCTCGTTGACCGGCTCATTCAGACAGACCTCCACACCGCCGACGGCATCGGTGAGCAACACGAAACCCAGCAGGCCGATCTCCGCGTAGTGATCGACGGTGATGCCCGTGAGGTTGGAGACGGCATCAATCAACCCCTCGCGTCCGGCCTCCTTGGACCTGGATTCCAACTCGGCGTCATTGGTGAACCCCTGCTCCGACAGCTCGGCGTGGCGGGCATCCTTGTACGCGCCGTACACACCGTTGATCTTCATGTTGCCGTACTCATCATCATGGATGTAGGTGTCACGTGGGATGGAGACAGCGGACGCGGAGGACCCGTCATTGGGCACACGGATGACCATGATGGTGTCGGTGTTGTCGTTTTCCTCATCACCGGCACGCAACATGGCCAGCTCCTCGTCCGACAGGGTGTTGCCCTGCGCATCGGAACGGGAATCGGAACCGACCAGGAGGATATCGGTGGCACCGTCGAGGGACTGACCATCCCGGACCCCCGCACCACCACCGAGCGTGAGATTTCCGGCATTGGCCACATCGTTGATGCTTCCCACCGCAAAATACCCCAGCCCGGAGATGAGCAGCACCAGGACGGAGAGGAACGCCACCACACTGCGGACAACGACGGGCCCGGCCTGTTTCGTGCTCTGCACTGCGACGGGGGCCGCCTGGATATCCCTGACTGGACGGTACTTTTCGGTCACTGCGATGTGAACCCTTCACAGATGGATGGCGTGCGGGCACCCGGGTGATCCACGGCGGACGGTGATCCCCGATGATCAGGCTGCCCCTGGGATGGGACCCCGGGGACTTGGAGACCCCCGGGGATTGAGACTCTGTCTAGGGATTCTAGGACACCCGGAGCACAACTCCGCATTTTTAACGTGTGGCTTGCGGGAGTGGCGGGACTGCAACCGGTGGCCCACCGGCTAAGCTCTGGTGGCTGTGAACAATCCCAACCCACCCATCGCCGTGATCACGGTGACGTACTCACCCGGAGAACACCTGGCGTCATTCCTGGACTCCATCCCCGCGGCGACGTCCCGGGATGCCGTGGTCATCATGGCGGATAACGGATCAGTCGACGGCGTCCCGGAGAAGGCCGCCGCGGACCGCACGAATGTGGAATTCCTGCTCACCGGCGGCAACCTCGGTTACGGCACCGGTGTCAACGTTGCGGCACGGGCCCTGCGTGCACGGCGTGAGGCCGGGGAGATCGATGATGAGTTCTTCATCGTGTCCAACCCCGACGTCATCTTCGGCGAAGGTGCCATCGATGAGATGATCGCCTGCGCCCGCAGAAACGACCGGGCCGGCAGTATCGGCCCGCTGATCCGTGAACCCGACGGATCCATCTACCCCAGTGCCCGGGCCGTCCCGACCCTGAGCAACGGCATCGGACATGCCCTGTTCAGCTCCATCTGGAAAACCAACCCCTGGTCTGCCCACTACCGCAACGCCGGGAACATGGAGGATGAACGCACCGCCGGATGGCTGTCCGGATCCTGCCTGCTGTTGACGTGGGAGGCATTCGATCGCATCGGTGGATTCGACGAGCGTTACTTCATGTACATGGAGGATGTGGACCTGGGGGACCGCCTGGTGCGCGCCGGGTATGACAATGTGTTCTGTCCCTCCGCCGAGATCACCCATGCCCAGGGGCATGTGGCATCGCAGCACCCGGAGATCCTCCTGCCGGCGCACCACGAGAGCGCCTACCGTTTCCAGGCCGACCGGCTTCCCCATTTCTGGCAGGCCCCGATCCGGTTGGTCCTGCGACTCGGTCTGGCCGCCCGGGCCATGGCCGCGATCATGGCCGCGAAGCTGCGCGACTAGAATATCTGGCACACGGGCCAGTTCGTCCGCCGGTTGTTTGGCCGGTATTCATCAAGACTTCATGTAATAGTCATCGTTTTCGTGTTCTCCTGGGGAATATTTCAGACATATTCACGTCAACCCCGTTGTGGGGTCTCCCGGTTCGATCACGTTCAATGCAGAGAGTGAAACAAGGATTCTATGTCTAGTTCTGAGAAAAACGGTTCCCAGGACGCATCCGCGGGTGCGTCTATCGATGTGGATGCAGTCATCCTCGTCGGTGGTAAGGGAACCCGTCTGCGTCCCCTGACCATCAACACCCCGAAGCCGATGCTCCCCACGGCCGGGCACCCGTTCCTCAAGCACCTGCTGGCGAGGATCAAGGCCGCCGGTATCACGCACGTGGTGCTGGGGACCTCCTTCAAGGCCGAGGTGTTCGAGGACTACTTCGGGGATGGTTCAGATCTGGGACTTGAGATCGAGTATGTCGTGGAGGATCAGCCACTGGGCACCGGCGGTGGTATCCGCAACGTCTACGACAAGCTCCGCCATGACACCGCCGTGGTCTTCAACGGTGATGTGCTCTCCGGTGCGGACCTGGGTGACATTCTGGCCACCCACCGCGAGAAGCAGGCTGATCTGACGATGCACCTGGTGCGCGTGGCCAATCCCCGCGCCTTCGGTTGTGTGCCCACCGATGATGATGGCCGGGTCCTGGAATTCCTGGAGAAGACCGAGGATCCACCGACCGATCAGATCAACGCGGGTTGCTATGTGTTCCAGAGGGAGCTCATCGCCTCCATTCCGGCGGACCGCGTGGTCTCCGTGGAGCGGGAGACCTTCCCCCAGCTGCTGCAGGAGGGCAGGCGTGTCTATGGGCATGTGGACACCTCCTACTGGCGTGACATGGGAACCCCGCAGGATTTCATCCGCGGCTCCAGCGACCTGGTCCGCGGTGTTGCCTTTTCCCCTCTCCTCGAGGGGCAGACAGGGGAGGGGTGGGTTGACCCCTCCGCCGGTGTGCGTGACGGGGTGATCCTGCTCGGGGGCACCGTTGTGGGACGGGGTACGGAGATCGGCGCGGGTTGTCGTCTGGACGGCACGGTTGTCTTCGACGGTGTCACCATCGAGCCGGGTGCCTTCATCGAGAATTCGATCATCTCCTCCGGTGCCCGCATCGGAGCCAATGCCCACATCTCGGGATGCGTGATCGGTGAGGGTGCGCAGATCGGTGCCCGGTGTGAGCTGAGTTCGGGCATGCGTGTCTTCCCGGGTGTGGTCATTCCCGATGGTGGTATCCGGTTCTCCTCGGACCAGTAGCCCGGCGGTGAACACCGGGCGGTGATGGTTTCTTCCCGGGTGCATCACGGGATGTCCCGGCCGGGCGGGTATCACCAAACCGTCTTTCCGCTCTTGTGCGGGCAACACGCCGATATAGTGCTGGAATGGTGGGAATCCTCACGGGTCCCACCATATGTAGCACCCCCGCACGCCACCCCCGCCACACAGCTTCTGTGACTGATGTGACTGATGTGACGAGTGTGAAACACATCGATGTAAGTTTCATGGTTTTTTCCAATATCAGTTGACGGTTTAACATGAGCCCGTGTGTAATCAAGTGGTGTAACCGATCCCGGTGGGTCCGTCGGAAAATGCGACATGGGCCACTGGGATCAACGTGACGATCACCGTGACGATCAACGTGACCAGTTCGTGAAATGAGAGGGGGGCGAGGGCGTGGAGGATTCGGCAGGGCAGCCCGCATTGCACATTGCTCAGTCCCAGACTCGTTCCGCGCTGGAACTGACTCTGGATGAGCTGTTTGGCACCGTGGAACAGGAATGGCAGGATCAGGCGCTGTGTGCGCAGACAGACCCGGAGGCGTTCTTCCCGGAAAAGGGTGGTTCCACCCGTGAGGCCAAGCGGATCTGCCAGGCATGTCCGGTTCAGGATGAGTGCCTCGAATTCGCCCTCGCACATGATGAGCGCTTCGGTATCTGGGGTGGGCTCTCCGAACGCGAGCGCCGTCGCCTCAAACGCCAGATCGGCTAACACCTTCCCCATCGACCCCATCCACGTGACAGGGGTCGTTTTTTATTGTCTGTGGAGTCATGGGTCGGTCAGAACCGGGGGAGATGGCCTAAGATTGTCTGGTCCGGTCATATATAACGTCATCCAAGACACAGTGGAAAAGGCAGTCAGAGCAACCCTGGCCACGCCACTGAAGAACCTGTAGAAAGGTGGGCTCCTTCGTGACCCTCTCATCAAAAGCCAAGGGCCTCGTCGCCGCAATCATCGTCATCTGGTTGATTGTCATCGCGGGCCTCACGGTCTCCGCGGCGCTGACCAGGTCCGGTGACAATTCCACAGCACCCGAGGCGGGGGCCCTGGAGCTCAGTGTCGCCGGTGTGGAGGGGCTGGGCCTGAATGTCACCGCGGTCGCCCTGGCCGATATCTACGGTGAGGAGTACCCCGCGGCTGCGATCCTGTGCGGTGGCGAGACGGCCGAGAGTATTGCCGCAAACTACGGCATCGGTGAGACGGAACTTGCACCACTGGAGCTCGATGGGCAGGGTATCCCGACCGGCGTGAGCTATATCGCGCTCATGAAGGCCGACGGTAGCGTCGACTTCGACAAGATTGATTCCGCGAAGGTGGAGCTGTGCCTCCAGCCCCTGACTGGACTGTTCGACACCCGCTCCATGATCCCCCTGGCCAAGGTCGAGCCGGGACTGTGGGCGTTGTTCATCTAGTCAGTACTGGAACCCCGGGTCGATGTCGTGGGGTTCCACGTTGAGGTAGTTCGCCACCAGTGAGGTCAGGACGTGGGTCAGGAGCTCATGGCGTTCCGCCTTGTTGGTCACCCGCTGTTCGATCGGCATCCTGAAGATGACGATCCGGGCGCGCGTCGGGTTGCCCTGCGGATCGATGGCAGGGGGGATCACCCGTCCCAGGGGAACCGGCCCGTCCGCGGTGATCTCATCCGGGAGGATGGTCATGTCCGCGCTCAGGCGCATGCGCGGGACGGTGTCCACCGCGACATCGAGATTGAGCAACTCTTTGCGGTACGCGGCGTAGAGCGGGCCGTAGGCCTCCAGCACGGCGCGGTCGAATGCTTTACGACGAGAGGCATAGCGTGGCACCGCCGTCGGCAGGAGCGGTCCCCGCAATCCCCGGCCGTGCCTGTCGCGGAAGGTTCTCGAATGCATGAGTGTTGATTCTAAACGCCGTGAGCAGCATAAAGGGGTCGGCGCGCCGGTGGGGAGGACGCGCGGGGGAGGGGTATGACTATTCAAACCTCAACCAAGGGTCTAGACTTTGTCAGCGTGAGTCAGTTCCGTCGATGTTCCCGCCCCGGTTGCGGCAAGCCCGCCGTGGCCACCCTCACCTATGCGTATTCGGAGTCCACCGCCGTGGTGGGTCCGCTCGCCCCGGCCGCCGAGCCGCACAGCTGGGATCTGTGTGAGCACCACGCCGAGCGCATCACCGCGCCACTCGGCTGGGAGATGTTGCGCGTCAATGACATCTTCCCGGAGGATGATGAGGATCTCACGGCCCTGGCTGAGGCCGTCCGTGAGGCCGGCCGCAATGCCAGCGGCCTGGTCAGCTCCGAGGAGGAGGTGGGGGAGAACCATCCCGTCAACCGCTCCGCCAAGCGTGCGGAATACCGGGCGCACCGACGTGGTCACCTCTACGTCGTTCCCGACCCGGAGGACACCTAGTCTCCAGTAGTCAGGCCTGGCTGCATGGCGCCCACCCCACCCCTGGGGTGGGCGCCTTCTGCCATCCCGCGAACCGCACCGCCCGGTGGGGCGGTGGGCAGGGGAGACGGTGGGTGTCGACAAGCGGTGTCGGTGGCAATGGCTGGGTGGAGTAGTATTACCGGAACCTATTGCTCTTTCTATCTGGTGAGGTTGTATGCGTACCCGTGAATCTGTAACGGCTGTCATCAAGGCGTATGACGTTCGAGGCGTCATCGGCGTTGATCTGGACGCCGAATTCATCCGCGAGACAGGCGCCGCGTTCGCCCGCCTGGTCAGGGATGAGGGGGAGACCACCGTGGCCATCGGCCATGACATGCGCGAAAGCTCCCCGGAACTGGCCCGGGCGTTTGCCGACGGGGTCACCGCCCAGGGCCTGGATGTCATCCACATCGGCCTGGCCTCCACCGATGAGCTCTACTTCGCCTCCGGCACCCTGAACTGCGCCGGCGCGATGTTCACCGCCTCCCACAACCCGGCCGAGTACAACGGCATCAAACTCTGCCGCCGGGGCGCACGCCCGGTCGGGCAGGAAACGGGCCTGGCCACCATCATCGACGACCTGGTTGAGGGTGTACCCGCCTTTGATGGTGCACCCGGTGAGGTCACCGAACGCGACCTGCTGGGCGCGTATGCCGAGTACCTCAACACTCTGGTTGATCTGCGTGGGATCCGCCCGCTGACGGTTGCGGTTGATGCCGCCAATGGCATGGGTGGTTTCACCGTGCCGGAGGTCTTTGCCGGTCTGCCGCTGGAGATCAAGCCCCTGTACTTCGAGCTCGATGGGTCCTTCCCCAACCATGAGGCAAATCCCCTGGAGCCGGCGAACCTGGTTGATCTGCAGAAGTTCGTGGTGGAGACCGGGGCGGATATCGGCCTGGCCTTCGACGGGGATGCTGATCGTTGTTTCGTCATCGATGAAAACGGTGATCCGGTCAGTCCGTCGGCGATCTGTGCGATCATCGCGGAGCGTTACCTGCAGGAGCGCCCCGGTGCCACGATCATCCACAACCTGATCACCTCGAAGTCGGTGCCGGAGATCATCGCCGAGAACGGTGGTTCCGCGGTGCGCACCCGGGTGGGGCACTCCTTCATCAAGAATGAGATGGCCAACCATGGTGCGGTGTTCGGTGGTGAGCATTCCGCGCACTACTACTTCACCGAGTTCTTCAATGCTGATTCCGGGATCCTGGCGGCGATGCATGTCCTGGCGGCGCTGGGTGGGCAGGAGAAGCCGTTGAGTGAGATGATGGCCCGGTACAACCGTTATGCGGCCTCCGGTGAGCTGAACTCCCGTCTGGCCAATGCCGAGGCGCAGCAGGAGCGCACGAATGCGGTGCTCGATGCGTTTGCCGATCGCACCGAGAGCGTGGATCGTCTCGATGGTGTGACGGTGGAGCTGACGGGGACCCCGGCCTGGTTCAATGTCCGTGCGTCGAACACCGAGCCGCTGCTGCGTCTGAATGTTGAAGCCCCCTCCCAGGCCGAGGTTGATGCTCTGGTGGAGGAGATCCTCGGCATCATCCGCGCATGAGGATGACACCTATTAATAAGGTATAGCAGGAGAACTTCCCGCCCCAACGGGACCCGCATCCACCACGGGATGATCAAAGTCTTTATCCTTGAATGAACGAGGAGAGGAAATTGATTCCCTGTGGTGGATTCCTTTTATGACGGTTCTTCCTACGACCAGGAGACCGTCCGCTTTTATGATGTCGCCTACGAAGGCGCACAGGTTCGGCTGATCGGCAGCGCCGTCGCCTCTGGTGCCCTGGCCTCCCTGGAGGGGGTGACCCCGCGGAGCGTGGTGGTGCTCACCCAGGGGCAGCTCAACCAGACGTGTGCCCGGATGGTGGAGGCGCTGCGGGCGCCCCTGCGCCAGCCCTATGTGGTCACCTCCGCCCTCCCCGGTTATATTGGGGCGCTCGACATGGTCATCGTCATCACTGACAACGGTGGGGATGAGGAGGCTCTGCGGGCGCTGATCACCTCGACCCAGCGTGGAGCCGTCACCGTCCTGGTGGGGCCGCTTGACGGCCCCCTGATCGAGGAGGCACCCAGGGACACCATCATCTTTCCCACCCTGCCCACCGCGACCTCCGCGTCGCCGGCGCGCACCATCGCCTCCATCAGCGCGGTTCTCGATCTGCTGGAGGAGGATCCCCGGATCATCTCCGACCGTCTCGACCATGTGGCGGATTCGATCGACGAGGAGATTGAGTCCCTGTCGCCGGAACGTGACGAACTAGTCAATGAGGGCAGGAAGTTGAGGTTGGCCGCAGAAGGTCACCGCATCGTCCATACCGGGCGCACCGAGTGGGGCAATGCGATTGCCAATGTCGTGGCGGCTTTATGGAACAAACGCGGTCTGGTCTGTGGTGTTCTCGACGGGGCCGAACTCTACGAATCCCTGTCCCAGCTCCGTGGGCCGGAGGCGGACGTATTCTATGACCCATTCCTGGATGGGGATGCCCGGATGGTACCGTTTAGGGCTGTTGTCTGGGCGGAAGAAGAGCCCGGAATCCCCGATGCCGTGGCGCAGTACTGTGACTTCAACGGCCGGGGTCCACTCGCCTCGACGTTGCGACTGATCGTGAGGGGGCAGTCAGCAACTGTCTACACCGTAGAAGAAAGGGATGTGTAAATGGAGCTTTTGGAGGGCACCCTGCGCGCCTACCCGTGGGGCTCACGCACCCTGATTCCTGAGATGCGCGGCCAGGAGGTGCCATCCGGTCGCCCCGAGGCGGAGGTCTGGTTCGGTGCACATCCAGGTGCGCCGTCGACGATCAACGGCACCGCCCTCAACCAGCTCATCGCCGAGAACCCGGTGGGGATGCTGGGGGAGCGGGTGGCCCGCGACTTCGACGGTCAGCTTCCGTTCCTGCTGAAGATCCTCGCTGCCGGCGCACCCTTATCGCTGCAGGCACATCCCTCCCTCGAACAGGCCCGTGAAGGGTTCGAGCGCGAGAATGAGGCCGGAATCGAATTCAACGCACCCAACCGCAATTACCGGGATGCCAACCACAAGCCCGAACTGATCGTCGCCCTCACCGATTTCATCGCCATGGCAGGTTTCCGTCCCCTGGCACGCACCCTCGAGATCTTCGACGCCATCGAGTGCCATGAGCTGGACCACTACCGCAGCATGATCGCTGTGGAGGCGGAGGAGGAGAGCCTGCGCGCACTGTTCACCACCTGGATCACCATCCCGATGACCAAGCGGCATGAACTCATCAATGCGATCATCGCCTCCGCCCACACCTATCTCGAGCAGGGCGGGCAGGAGTGGATCCGGTTCGTGCTCTCCCACGTCGTTGAGCTCCATGACCGGTACCCCGGTGATGTCGGTGTGCTCGGTGCGCTGCTGTTGAACTTCTACCAGCTCAAGCCCGGTGAGGGCATCTACCTTGATGCCGGCAACCTGCACGCCTATATCTACGGTCTGGGCGTGGAGATCATGGCCAACTCCGATAATGTCCTGCGCGGTGGCCTGACCTCGAAGTACGTGGATGTGCCGGAACTCGTCCGGGTGCTCGACTTCAAATCCCTTGACAATGCCGTGGTGGATTGTGTCACCGAGGGAAACATCCATCACTATCCGGTTCCCGTCAGTGAGTTCACCCTGGACCGGGTGCGGGTGGCCGGAGCCCACGACGTAGAACACGACGGACCCATGATCATCCTGTGCACGGAGTCCGCCGGTGGCCCCGTCATCCTGGACCATGAGGGCCAGCGGATTGAACTCACCCCGGGCTATGCCGTGTGGGTTCCGGCCTCAGACGGTGTTATCGGAATAACCGCCGATGATGCAGAGGTGTTCATCGCGACCGTCTGACACCCTCTGTCACCACCCGGCGCCGCCCGGCACCGCCTGATACCGACGATGTCCGACAACACGAATGAGGCCCATGGTCACTCCACGATGGTGGGGTGCCCATGGGCCTCATTCGTTGTGCCGTGCGGTGCGGCTATCCGACGGGGGTCTCGGGGTTCAACGGGACCGTCGGTTCATCCTGGAATTCGGTGGGGGTGGGGGACTCCACCGGAGGGTCAACCGTATCTGTCGCGGTGGCGGTCGGTATGACCGTTTCCGTGTCTGTCGGCGTGTCCGTTTCCGTCGGTGCAGGAGGAAGGACCGTGGGTGTGGTGACGTCCTCGGATTCCTCCGTGGTGGTCGTGGGTGCCGGGGATGGCTGGGTCGGCGCGACCGGATCACGGGGAGGTGACGGGGGAGTCGGGGGTTCCGGGGTGCGGGTCATGGGTTCCGGGGCCTCCGGAGTGGTCGGAGGTGTGGCGCCACTAGTGGGGACGACACTGGTGGCACCTGAGGCGGTGCCGGTGGGTGGTGCAACCACACGCGTTGTTGCGCGGGTCGGTGACCCCGGCCCGGTTACGGAGGTGATCACCTGGTCCTGTGCGGACAGTGCGAGGCCGGGAGATACGGGCTCCCCACGGCTGCGGGAAGGAACATAGGCGTTCGGGGGCAGGTAGGGATCCTCGGTGTCAACGGCTGCGAGGTTCTGTTTGGCGGGCTCGGTGTCACCCTCTGAAAAGTCCTCTTCACCTGGCTCTTCGTAAAGGGCCGGGGTTGAGGTAGTCGTGGTGGTGGTGTGCATGGCAATATCGAGGGTGGGTCGGCTGGGGCTGGATGCCTGCCAGACGACAAAACCGAGTGCAACAGCTCCAATGCATCCAACGACGATGAAGGTGAGAGCCATCAGCCGCTCATTTTTCATCGTCGGACCTCCGGTGGCAAGAATGTGGACGGGTATAATGTAACAAGTTAATAACGACCGTATCACGTTCCTTCTTCAATATACGGATGGAAGGACGTAAATCACCGGGGCGGACCACAAAAGCAGTGCTAGTGGGCTGAAAGTAATAATCGCAAAAAGTTTATAAAAGTTACAGAAATGACTGAAAGGTTGTTAGCAATGGGTGCATGGGACGATTCCATCCTCAAGGAGGAGATCAACGTCGACTTCCTCGACGAGATCGCCGAATTGGATAACGACGACATCCTCGAGGCCCTCGAGGATGCCTGTCTCCTGGTGATCAACCAGGACAACGCCACCGAGGAGGAGCATCTCAACGGTCAGGCAGCCGCCACCATCGCCGCCATTCTCGCGGGGGCCCCGTTTTCCGCCGGTGAAGTGGTGGAGAACTACCCATTCATCCGCCAGCTCATGGGGGAGGGCTCGGAGAGTCTGCGTGTGGCTGCAGCCCGGGTCCTGGAGGAGTCTGAGGTTGACTACGACCTCGAGGCCTACCTGGAAGCACTCAACTAATCCCCCACTGATCGTCACCGCCGCCCCCGGGGCGCACCGGGGATTCCACCTGCGTTGAGTAGAGTGGACAATGGTTTTACCGATTCATTTTCACAATTCTTATAAGGAGAGTGCCAGAACATGGCAAAGGTCACGGACTTCAAGGTCGCGGATCTGTCCCTCGCTGAGGCCGGTCGCCACCAGATCCGTCTCGCGGAATACGAGATGCCAGGTCTGATGCAGCTGCGCACCGAATATGCGGACGAGCAGCCGCTGAAGGGTGCCCGCATCGCGGGGTCCATCCACATGACGGTGCAGACCGCGGTCCTGATCGAGACCCTGACCGCTCTCGGTGCCGAGGTCCGCTGGGCCTCCTGCAACATCTTCTCCACCCAGGACGAGGCGGCTGCCGCCATCGTCGTGGGTAAGGGCACCCCGGAGGACCCGCAGGGTGTTCCGGTGTTCGCCTGGAAGGGTGAGACCCTGGATGAGTACTGGTGGTGCATCAACCAGATCTTCAGCTGGGAGGGTGACCTGCCGAACATGATCCTCGACGACGGAGGCGACGCCACCATGGCCGTCATCCGTGGACGCGAATATGAGAAGGCCGGTCTCGTGCCCCAGCCGGAGGACAATGACTCCGATGAGCACATCGCCTTCCTGGGCATGCTCCGCGAGGTGCTCGCGGCGGAGCCGGACAAGTGGACCCGCCTCGCGGACTCCATCAAGGGTGTCACCGAGGAGACCACCACCGGTGTCCACCGTCTGTACCACTTCGCCGAGGAGGGCGTTCTGCCCTTCCCCGCGATGAACGTCAATGATGCGGTGACCAAGTCTAAGTTCGACAACAAGTACGGCACCCGCCACTCCCTGATCGACGGCATCAACCGCGCCACCGACATGCTCATGGGTGGTAAGAACGTGCTGGTCTGCGGTTACGGCGATGTGGGCAAGGGCTGCGCCGAGGCCTTCGACGGCCAGGGCGCGCGCGTCCGGGTCACCGAGGCGGATCCGATCAACGCCCTCCAGGCACTGATGGACGGCTACTCCGTGGTCACCGTCGATGAGGCGATTGCCGACGCGGACATCGTCATCACCGCCACCGGCAACAAGGACATCATCTCCTATGAGCAGATGCTCCAGATGAAGGATCACGCGCTGCTGGGCAACATCGGTCACTTCGACAATGAGATCGACATGCACTCCCTGCTGCACCGCGATGATGTCATCCGCACCACCATCAAGCCACAGGTGGATGAGTTCACCTTCCCCAACGGCAAGTCCATCATCGTGCTGTCCGAGGGACGCCTGCTCAACCTGGGCAACGCCACCGGGCACCCCAGCTTCGTCATGTCCACCTCCTTCGCGGACCAGACCATCGCCCAGATCGAGCTGTTCCAGAACGAGGGACAGTACGGGAACCAGGTCTACCGTCTGCCCAAGATCCTCGATGAGAAGGTCGCGCGCATTCACGTGGAGGCCCTCGGCGGTAACCTCACCGAGCTGAGCAAGGAACAGGCCGAGTACATCGGTGTGGACGTGGCCGGCCCGTTCAAGCCGGAGCACTACCGCTACTGATGATCATCAGTATTGAAGGGATCGACGGCGCGGGGAAGAACACGCTGGTCCGCGCGTTGACCGAGCGTATCGACGCCCGCGTCCTCTCCTTCCCGCGCTATGACACCTCGATCCACGCCCAGTTGGCGGCCGAGGCCCTCCACGGGCGGATGGGGGATCTCACCGACAGCGCCCACGCCATGGCGACCCTGTTCGCCCTTGACCGGCATGATGCGCTCGATGAGCTCACCGGCCCGGGTCTGCTGTTGCTCGACCGGTACGTCGCGTCCAACGCCGCCTACACCGCGGCGCGCCTGCGTGACGACGCCGCGACCACCTGGGTGGCTGAGCTGGAGTTCGGCCGTCTCGGGTTACCCCGTCCCGTCCTGCAGGTCCTGCTGGACACCCCCGCCGAGCTGGCGCAGGAGCGGGCGAGGCGTCGAGAAGCATCGGACGGGTCCCGCACGCGGGACCGCTACGAGACGGACTCCGGGCTCCAGGAGCGCACCGCTGAGCAGTACCGCCGCCTGGCGGCGCAGGAATGGCAATCCCCGTGGATCGTGGCTGCCCCCGATGAGGATCCCGGCCACGTTGCCGCCAGGATCGTGACCTTTCTAGGTAACATGAGATAATTCGTCTAGCTGGAAGGTGTGTCATGCCGCAGAAAATTCTCGTCGTCGATGATGATCCCGCGATCTCTGAGATGCTCACCATTGTGCTGAGCGCCGAGGGGTTCGATACCGTCGCCGTCACCGATGGTGCACTCGCCGTGGAGACCGCCGAGCGGGAACAGCCCGATCTCATCCTCCTCGATCTGATGCTTCCCGGCATGAACGGCATCGACATCTGCAGGGCCATCCGTCAGGATTCCGCTGTCCCGATCATCATGCTCACGGCCAAGACCGACACGGTCGATGTGGTGCTCGGACTGGAATCCGGTGCTGATGACTATGTGAACAAGCCCTTCAAGGCGAAGGAGCTCGTCGCACGCATCCGTGCACGCCTGCGCCGCACCGATGATGAGCCCGCCGAGACCCTCGAGGTCGGTGATCTGACCATCGACGTGCCCGGGCACACCGTCAAGCGTGGTGATGAGGAGATCTCCCTCACCCCGCTGGAGTTTGATCTGCTGCTGGAACTGGCGCGTAAACCGCAGCAGGTATTCACCCGGGAGGAACTCCTCGGTAAGGTGTGGGGCTACCGACATGCCTCCGACACCCGTCTGGTCAATGTCCACGTGCAGCGTCTGCGCGCCAAGATTGAGAAGGATCCGGAGAACCCGCAGATCGTTCTCACGGTTCGTGGTGTCGGATACAAGACCGGTCATGCCGAATAACGCACACCACAGATAGAAGGGGCGGTTTCCCATCCTCACGTGGCTCAGACGACTTCGTCACCGCGTCGTCGACAAGTGGCGCACCTCCCTGCAGGTCCGTGTCGTCGGTTCGATCTTCACCGCCTCCGCGGTGGTGATGATCCTGCTGGGGCTCGGGATGCTCACCGTGTTCACCCAGCGGCTGGTCGACCAGAAGATTGACATCGCCAACTCCGAGATCGACCGTGCCCGCATCGTCGTGGAGGAGCAGATCGCCGCATCCAGCACCTCCAGCTCGGTGCAGCTGCGGCTCAACTCCGCCCGAGCGGCCCTGGCCAGCCTCGGCAGCTCGGGCAGCGGTGCCGATGTCACCGCGGCCTATGAACCCGTGATCCTCGTGGACGGCGCCGATGTGATCGTCTCACCGGAGGGCTACCGGATCCCGGACCGGCTCAGATACTACGTGTCCGAGAACCAGGTGTCCTACCAGTTCACCTCCATCGACCAGGGTGACGGTGCCGCCTACAACGCCTTGATCATCGGCACCCCCACGGAGAGTGACATCCCGGGACTCCAGGTCTACCTGGTGTTCTCGATGGAAAACGATGAGGCCTCCCTCGCACTGATGCGCGGACTGCTTGCTGCTGCGCTCGTGGTGGTGGTGGTGTTGCTCGTCGGTATCGCCTGGTTGGCCACCCAGCAGGTCACCGCCCCCGTCCGGTCCGCCAGCCGCATCGCCGAGCGGTTCTCGCAGGGCAAACTGCGTGAACGCATGGTCGTCGACGGTGAGGACGAGATGGCCCGACTGGCCATGAGCTTCAACGCCATGGCGGAATCGCTGTCCGCCCAGATCAAGCAGCTGGAGGAGTACGGCAATCTCCAGCGCCAGTTCACCTCGGATGTCTCACACGAGCTGCGTACTCCGCTGACCACCGTGCGCATGGCCGCGGATCTCATTGCCGATAATCAGGATGAGCTCTCCCCGGTGGCCCGCCGTGCCAGTGAACTGATGGTGCGTGAACTCGACCGGTTTGAAGCCCTCCTCAATGATCTGCTGGAGATCTCCCGGCATGATGCCGGTGTAGCGGATCTGTCCACCACCCGGCATGATGCGCGCAGCGCGGTGACCTCCGCCCTGCAGCAGGTGGCGGTGCTCGCCGATGACCTCGGCGTGGAGATCAAGGTCGACATGCCGGAGGAACAGGTCATGATCGAGGGGGATTCCCGCCGTATTGAACGCATCGTGCGCAATCTCCTGGCCAACGCCATCGACCACGCCCGCGGCAGACCGGTGGAGGTCACCCTCAAGGCGAATGACGAGGCTGTGGCCATCACTGTCCTCGACCACGGTGTCGGGTTGAAATCGGGGCAGGAGGAGCTGGTGTTCAACCGTTTCTGGCGGGCTGATCCATCACGCGTGCGCCATTCAGGGGGAACCGGTCTGGGACTGGCGATCGCCCGGGAGGACGCCGTCCTACACGGCGGCACCCTGGATGCCGCGGGCAACCTCGATGTCGGATCCATGTTCCGGCTCGTGATCCCCCGCGAACCCCACCTGGGATACCGCACCGCCCCGATCGAGCTCGCCGCCCCGTCACAGCCCTGGGAGGTGGAGGTGTGAGAAGGATGAAGACACTGACCGCGGCCATGACCGCCGCCCTCCTGGTGAGCGGTTGTTCCACCCTGCCGAGCGACACCGATCCGCAGGTCCTCCGCTCCTTCAATGCCGATGACCCCTCCGCGGAGGTGGCCGGTCCCACCCCGGGCGCGGACCCCGATATCCTGCTGCGTGGTTTCTTCCGTGCAGCTGCCTTCCCCGCGCAGCAGTACCAGGCGTCGAGGGCATATCTCACCGAGGACGCGAACCAGGACTGGGATCCCACGGCCACCACCCTCGTGGTCGACCGCATTGACCTGAACACGCAGGCGGGGGCCACGGAGGATGAACGGCGCATCGTCATCCGTGGCACCCAGGTGGGCACCCTCGGCAACGGTGGTGTGTACCGGCCCGAGAATTCCGATCTCACGGCCGAGATCGTCATGAAGCGGGTGGGCAACGAATGGCGCATTGATGATCTGCCCGACGGGGTGGTGTTGGAACGCACCGAGATGCGTAACCACTACACACCCAAGAATGTCTACTTCTTCGATCCTTCCGGGCAGGTGCTGGTGGGGGACAGGCGGTGGATCCACAATGCGGTGCAGTCCCTGGACACCACCCTGATGTCCCTGCTTGTGTCGGGGCCGTCGCAGTACCTGGCACCCGGTGTGGTGCACCAGTTGCCCACGGGTGCCTCCTTCGTCGGGTTCTCCGACGGGGCCTATCAGTTCACCGGGCTCAGTTCGATGAATGAGGAGGAGCGCCTGAGTTTCGCCACCCAGGTGGTCTGGATGCTCGCCAACGCCGAGATCCCGGGCCCCTATTCCATCTTCGCGGATGGTGCGCCGCTGGTGGCTGATTTCCCGGTCCTGTCCATCGAGGATGTCGGGGAGTTCAACCCGGAGGCCTACACCAATGCGGTGTCCACGCTGTTCTCGCTGCGCGACGGGGTGGTCTCGCGCGTCAGTTCGGGGACCGTGACACCGTTGACCGGGTTCCTCGGCGCGGGGGACATCGATTCCGTGGCCATCTCCACCTCGGCGAATGTGGCCGCGGCGGTGCGTGGTGATGATTCCCCGCGGCTGTCGGTCGGTGCCCCGGAGGGGTCCTTCACCGATGTGCTCACCGCGGACACCATCACCCGGCCGACCTTCGAACACGCGGCCAATGCGCTGTGGGCTGTGGCCGACGGTGACACACCGGTGCGGGTGACCCGGTCCTCCACCACCCGGGAGCTGGTGCAGACCGAGGTGGAGATCACCCTCCCGGAGGGCGTGACCGGGGCGATCTCGGAATTCCAGTTGTCGCGTACCGGTGTGCGGGCGGCGATGATCATCGAGGGCCGGGTCTACATGGGTGTGGTCACCCGGCCGTCACCGGGGGAACGTGGGGTGACCAACATTGTGGAGGTCGCCCCGGTGCTGCGGGAGACCGCCCTGAGTCTGGCCTGGCGGCAGGACGGGTCGCTCCTGGTGGGCACGTCGATGCCCGAACTGCCGATCTGGCGCGTGGAGATCGACGGCTCCGGCGCCAGCGCCCTGCCGAGCGGCAACATCAGCGCCCCGGTGGTGTCCGTGGCCAGTTCCTCCTCCACGATCTACGCCACCGATGCGCACGCCCTGCTCCAGCTGCCGGCATCGGACAACACGATCTGGCGTGAGGTCCCCGGTTTGCTGGGTGTGCGTTCGGCCGCGGTGGTGGCCTACTGATGGAGCTGCTGCTCCCGGTGACCTGCGCAGGGTGCGGTGTGCCGGGGGCGGTGTTGTGCCCGAGGTGCGGTGCGGCGTGGCGGGCCACCCCGCAGCGGGTGTCGGTGGATGTGGATTTCCCGGTGTGGTCGTTGTCTCCGTACAACGGGCCCCACCGGGCGGTGCTCATCGCGATGAAGGAACGGGGACGGCGCGACGTGGTCGCGCATGTGGGGGCGGTGATCCGGGCGTCGATAAGCCATCTGGCGGCCCGCGGGGAGGTCGAACACGACATCACCCTGGTGCCGGCCCCCACCCGGGACCGTTCCCGACGCCGCCGTGGTGGCGACCCCGTCGAGCGGGTCTGTGCCGCAACGCGCTTGTCGACGCACCCCAGCCTCCGCATCCCGTCCCGCACGCCCGATTCCGTGGGGCTCGGCGCGGAGGAACGACGGCGCAGCATGCGGGTGGAACTGCTGCGCGTGCCACCGTCACCGGTGCTGCTCATCGATGATGTGGTCACCACGGGCGCCACGCTGCAGGCCTCCGCCAACAGCCTCAGAACAGCAGGTGTGCTGGTGAGAGGCGCTCTGACCTACTGTCACGCGTGAATCATGCATCAAACACGCATTAAAAGGGGACCCCGTTGGCACGTTGGTTATGACCAGACGTACTATGAGAGGTGAAGTTGATCCCGTCATCACCGTGGAAGTAATCCCACTCACACGCAAGTGATGGCCACTACTGGGAGGAGAAGTAGCGTGACTACACCTGCTGACACCAACGACACCTTGAGCCCTGACACCCAGGTGAGCATCACAGGACGAAACGTTGAGGTGCCTGAGCACTTCGCTGAGCGAGTGCACAAGAAGCTGGCAAAGATTGAGCGCCTCGATCCGACCTTGACCTTCTTCCACGTGGAACTCCAGCACGAGCCGAACCCACGCCGTGCGGATGAGAGTGACCGTATCCAGATCACCGCCACCGGCAAGGGCCACATCGCCCGCGCCGAGGCGAAGGAGGACAGCTTCTACGCTGCCCTGGAGACCGCCCTGGCCAAGATGGAGCGCTCCCTGCGCAAGGTCAAGGCACGCCGCAGCATCTCCCGTTCCGGACACCGTGCACCGCTGAGCACCGGTGAGCTCGGAGCACAGCTCGTCGCCGAGTCCCAGGAGGCCCGTGGGGCCGATGATCTGGGCAAGTACGATGTTGATCCGTACGCCGACAAGGTCGATGATGTGGTCCCAGGCCAGATCGTCCGCACCAAGGAGCACCCGGCCACCCCGATGAGCGTGGATGATGCACTGTCCGAGATGGAACTCGTCGGACACGATTTCTACCTCTTCGTCAACGAGGAGACCCAGCAGCCGTCGGTGGTCTACCGCCGTCACGCCTTCGATTACGGTCTGATTGCCCTGTCCGCAAGCGAAGATTCATAGGTAAAACCCCCTCAAGATCACAGCTACCCGTCACCCGCGAACCGTGGGTGGCGGGTACTGTGTTCGTAGGAACCGTGCGTACAATGTAGGTTCCCCATTGTAATTTCCGAAATGCTATCAATAAGGACGACTGCTCGTGTTTGGATTGTCCAAGATGCTCCGCGTCGGCGAAGGCCGTGCCGTGAAGCGACTCCAGAAGATCGCTGACCAGGTCATCGCACTGGAAGACCAGTATGCCAACCTCACTGATGAGGAGCTCAAGGCCAAGACCGAGGAATTCAAGGAACGGCTCGCCCAGGGTGAAACCCTCGACGATATCTTCCTCGACGCCTTCGCCACCGCCCGTGAGGCCTCCTGGCGTGTGCTGGGGCAGAAGCACTACAAGGTGCAGATCATGGGTGGCGCGGCCCTGCATTTCGGGAACGTCGCTGAGATGCGCACCGGTGAGGGCAAGACCCTGACCTGTGTGCTGCCCGCCTACCTCAATGCCCTCGAGGGCAAGGGTGTCCACGTGGTCACGGTCAATGACTACCTGGCCAAGCGTGACGCCGAGTGGATGGGCCGTGTGCACCGCTGGTTGGGGCTGTCCGTCGGTGTCATCCTCTCCGAGCTGCGCCCCGCCGAGCGCAAGGTGGCCTACGACTGCGACATCACCTACGGCACCAACAACGAACTGGGCTTTGACTACCTGCGTGACAACATGGCGCGTTCCCTCAACGACCTGGTGCAGCGCGGCCACCACTACGCCATCGTCGATGAGGTTGACTCCATCCTCATCGATGAGGCCCGTACCCCGCTGATCATCTCCGGTCCGGTTGACGGTTCCTCCCAGTGGTACAACGTCTTCGCGCAGATCGTCCCGCAGCTGTCCCGCGACATCCACTACGAGGTGGACCACCGCAAGAAGACCGTGGGCATCAAGGAGGAGGGTGTGGAGAAGGTCGAGGACCTGCTCGGCATCGACAACCTCTACGCACCGGAGCACTCCCAGCTGGTCAGCTACCTCAACAACGCCATCAAGGCCGAGGAACTCTTCGAACGCGACAAAGACTACATCGTGCGCAACGGTGAGGTCATGATCGTCGACGGTTTCACCGGCCGTGTCCTGGCTGGTCGCCGTTACAACGAGGGCATGCACCAGGCGATCGAGGCCAAGGAGAAGGTGGAGATCAAGAACGAAAACCAGACCCTGGCCACCGTCACCCTCCAGAACTACTTCCGCCTCTACGAGAAGCTGTCCGGCATGACCGGTACCGCCGAGACCGAGGCCGCGGAGCTCCACCAGATCTACAAGCTCGACGTCATCCAGATCCCCACCAACCGCGACAATCAGCGCGATGACCTCACCGACCTGGTGTACAAAACCCAGGAGGCGAAGTTCGCGGCCGTGGTCGATGACATCGCCGAGCGTATTGAGAACGGCCAGCCCGTCCTCGTCGGCACCGTCTCCGTCGAACGCTCCGAGTACCTCTCGCAGCTGCTGACCCGCCGGGGCATCAAGCACAATGTGCTCAACGCCAAGCACCACGAGCAGGAGGCGCAGATCGTCGCACAGGCCGGTCTGCCGAGCGCGGTCACCGTCGCCACCAACATGGCCGGCCGTGGTACCGACATCGTGCTCGGTGGCAACCCCGACATCCTTCTCGACATCAAGCTGCGCGAACGTGGCCTCGATCCCTTCGAGGATGAGGAGGCCTACCAAGCAGCCTGGGAGGAGGAGCTGCCGAAGATGAAGCAGCGGTGTGAGGAACGCGCCGAGAAGGTCCGGGAGGCAGGTGGCCTCTACGTGCTCGGCACCGAACGCCACGAATCCCGCCGCATCGACAACCAGCTGCGTGGCCGTGCCGGCCGTCAGGGTGACCCCGGAGCCACCCGCTTCTACCTCTCCATGCGTGATGATCTCATGGTCCGCTTCGTCGGCCCCACCATGGAGAACATGATGAACCGGCTGAACGTGCCCGATGATGTCCCCATCGAGTCCAAGACCGTTACCAACTCCATCAAGGGCGCGCAGGCGCAGGTGGAGAACCAGAACTTCGAGATGCGCAAGAACGTCCTGAAGTACGACGAGGTGATGAACGAGCAGCGCAAGGTCATCTACAGCGAGCGCCGCGAGATCCTCGAATCCTCCGACATCTCCCACTACATCAAGAACATGGTTGACGAGACCGTCTCCGCCTACGTCACCGCGGCCACCGCCAACGGTTATGTCGAGGACTGGGATCTGGACAAGCTCTGGAATGCCCTCGAGGCCCTCTACGGCCCGACGTTCACCTGGCAGTCGCTTGTCGACGGTTCCGAGTATGGCGCCCCCGGCGAGCTGTCCGCCGAGGACCTGCGCACCGCACTGCTGGAGGACGCCCGCGCAGAATACGCCAAGCTGGAGGAAGCCGTCGCAGCTCTCGGTGGCGAGGCCCAGATGCGCAACATCGAACGCATGGTCCTCATGCCGGTCATCGACCAGAAGTGGCGCGAACACCTCTACGAGATGGACTACCTCAAGGAGGGCATCGGCTTGCGCGCCATGGCTCAGCGCGACCCCCTGGTGGAATACCAGAAGGAGGGTGGCGACATGTTCAACGCCATGAAGGAGGCCATCAAGGAGGAGACGGTCCGCCAGCTGTTCCTGATGCGCAAGCAGTTCGTCAAACAGGACGAGGAAGCCAACGCTTAACAATCTTGCCTAGAGCATTCTGAAGCTCAGCATCCGCCACGTGCCGCCCGACTCCCCGAGCCGGGCGGCATAGGCTGTTATCGCCCCTGCGTAGCGGATACTGCCGAATGCCTCCGCCACCTGCTCATGCATCTGGACATGACAGGAGATGAGCTTGACGACGCCCGCGTCCCCCGCCCGCTGCCGGGCGGTGATGTGGGAGCGCACCGACGCGTCGAAACGCCGGTGGTTCAGCTGGGTGACCGGACGTAGCCCGAACAATGAATCCAGCGCCACCCGGATCAGCCCCGACACCTCCCTGGGCACGGGCGTTTTCTGTGGTGGGGGAGCAGGTGCCGGTTCCGGCACCAGATACATCAGATGGGTCAGACCCGGAATGGGATGAAGCATGACAAAACTCCTCGGGACGAGACTTCCCAAGGCCTGAAACGACAACCACCCCTGAACTGTGCGACAATCTTCGAACACAGACTATGACTAATATGGCATGAGAATGACAAAAATGAAAGGGAAAAAGTGCGCGGACTGATTGTGGATTACGCCGGAGTGCTCGATGGAGCAGATGAGGACCAGCGGCGGTGGAGGACTCTCCTCGCCGCAGCCAGGAAGAACGGGGTGGGCACCGCTGTTCTCAGCAACGATCCCGGGGGACTTGCAGCAGCACCCATCCGTGAACTCGAAACCCAGGGCGTGGTGGACAAGGTCCTGCTCTCCGGCGAGATCGGCGCGGAGAAGCCCGAAACCGAGGCCTTCCAGGCCGCAGCCGACGCACTCGACCTCCCGATGCGGGACTGCGTGCTTGTCGACGACTCCATCCTCAACGTCCGCGGCGCCGTCGAGAACGGTCTTGTGGGTGTCTACTACCAGCAGTTCGACCGCGCGGTCGTCGAGATCGTCGGTCTCTTCGGACTCGAAGGGGAATTCTAACCGTGCGCGTCTACATCCCGGCGACCTTCTGCACCCTGCGCGGACTCAATGAATCCAGCGTCATCACCGCCCGCTCCGGCTACGGCTTCGCCGTGACCCCCGCGCTGCGCGAGTACTACACGGAAGGCGACGACGAGGAGATCGCCCACGCCGCCTTCCAGGACGCCGCCGAGGCATCCCTCCGCCTCCTGGCTGTCGGTGATGAGGAACAGTTCCCCTACCGGCGCGTCGTCGTCTCCGTCGATGTGGACGAGAAGAACATCACCTTCGTCCCCGAGAACGGCGAATCCGTGGTGAAACTGACCCCCGCGCACATCAACCTCGTCGATGTCGCCGCCATCCACATCGACGTGGAGAGCTCCGAGCCCGACACCAAGGCAGCCATCGAGGTCATCGACGCCTCCGACCTTGGTGACGAAGATGCCGAACTCACCGTCGGCGACGCCCAGGACAACTTCATGGCCTGGTACGACCCCGAGGAGCTGCCCTTCCTCGTGGAGCTGCTCTAGAGCTCCCAGGCGTCGTTACTGCGCAGCGCCTCCAGGAGCGTGCGCACAGCCTCCACCCGCCGTGCCGACGCACCCTCCAGCTGATCCAGGGCACACTCCGGATCGGCCGGAGGTCCCATGTGGGTGCAACCACGCGGGCAGTCCTCCGCAGCAGCCGCCAGATCCTCGAACACACCGACCACGGTGTCAGCATCGACATGCGCGAGCCCGAAGGACCGGATACCCGGGGTGTCGATGATCCATCCGTTCTCCACTGGCAACGCCACCGACTGCGTTGAGGTGTGCCGACCCTTGCCCACACCGGAGACAATCCCCGTTTCACGGTGGGCATCCGGCACCAGGCGGTTAACCAGCGTTGACTTACCCACACCGGAATGACCGATGAACGCGGTGATGTGGCCTTCGACGACCTCCAGCACATCGTCCAGGGGATCATCGATGCCACACACCACCACGGGCACCTCGAGGGCCTCGAACTCCGCGGCGAACTCACTGGGGTCCGCCAGATCCGATTTGGTCAGGCAGAGAATCGGCTGGATATTCCCCACGAACGCCGCGATCAGCGCGCGCTCGACGAAACCGGCCCTCGGTGGGGGATCAGCCACCGCCGAGACGATCAGCAGCTGATCGGCATTGGCGACGACGATCCTCTCATAGGGATCCGTGTCATCGGCGGTGCGTCGCAGCACGCTGGTGCGTTCCTCAAGACGGACGATGCGGGCGAGGGTGCCCGGTTGCCCCGAGGTATCCCCGACAACAGCGACGCGGTCACCGACCTCGATGGCGGTGCGTCCCAGTTCGCGGGCCCGCATGGTGATGATCGCATCGGTGCGGCCGTCCAGCACCACCCCCCAGCGTCCGCGGTCCTTCGTCACGACCATGCCCACCAGGGCGTCCTCATGGGAGGGACGGTCCTTGGTTCGTGGTCGGGTTCCCCTCCCCGGGCGGATCCGCACATCGGATTCGTCCCACTGCCGCCTAGCCAACCATTTCCTCCCAGAGGGTCTCAAAACCGGGGAAGGTCTTCGATGTGGTCTGGATGTCCTCGACGCCGAGATCCTTGACCACCAGGCCAATGATGGCACCTGCGGTGGCCATCCGGTGATCGGCGTAGGAGTGCCACACACCGCCATGGAGCGGTGCAGGGGTGATGTGGAGACCATCGTCCAGTTCCGTGCAGTGACCGCCGAGTCGGTTGATCTCGGTGGTCAGTGCCTCCAGGCGGTTGGTCTCATGCCCACGCAGATGGGCGATGCCCGTGAGCCTGGACTCGGTGGTGGCCAACGCCGCGAGGGCGGCGACGGTGGGGGTGAGCTCACCGATATCCGACATGTCCAAGTGGATGCCCTTCAACTCCGTGGGGCCGGTGACCTGCAGATCGAAGGCCGCTTCGTTGGAGATGAACTCCACCGTGCATCCCATCTCCTCGAGGATGCTCCGGATCGAGTCACCGGGTTGGGTGGTGGCACGGGGCCAATTCCTGACGGTGACAGTACCGCGTGTGACCGCGGCTGCCGCCAGGAACGGGGTGGCGTTGGACAGATCCGGTTCGATGCGCCAGGTATGGCCGCGGATCTCACCCGGGTGGACGGTCCACTGGTTGGGGGTGACATCCACCTGGATGCCCACCTCCCGGAGCATGGCCACTGTCATCTCGATGTGGGGCATGCTGGGGAGCCTGCCACCGATGTGTCGGACGGTGACACCGTTGGTGAAACGGGGTGCGGAGAGGAGCAGGCCGGAGACAAACTGGGAGGATGCGGATGCGTCGATCTCGACCACGCCACCCTCGGGGATGCCGTCTGAGGTGACGGTGAAGGGGAGAGTGTTGTTTTCCACCTTTACACCCAGTGTGCGCAGTGCATCGAGGATGCTGGTCATCGGGCGGATGCGGGCCTGCTCATCACCATCGAAGTGGACGGGCCCGTTGGCGAAGGCGGCCACCGGGGGGACAAAACGCATCACGGTGCCGGCGAGACCGCAGTCGATGGAGCCGGAGGACAGCTCGGCGGGCGGTTCCACGTGGTAGCGGTCGGGGGTCTCCTCGGTGATGGTGACGCCCATGCTGCGCAGGGCATCCGCCATGAGGTCGGTGTCCCGGCTGCGCAGGACACCGTGGATGGTGGAGGGTCCCGCAGCGAGGGCGGCGAGGATGAGGGCGCGGTTGGTGATGGATTTGGAGCCAGGGATGACCTGGGTCCAGACAATCGGGGTGGTAGCTCGTGGAGCATCCCATACAGGCAGAGAAAGAGGCGTTTCAGTCACAGAGTCCATAATAGAGGTATGTGCGGAAGATTCGTTTTGTTCACCACCGGTGAGGCCCTGATCGATGCTGCCACCCGGATCGTTGGGAGACAGGTTGAAGCCCCGCAGGGAACACCGGGACCCAGATATAATGTCGCGCCCACCCAGATTGTACCGATCGTGCGTCTCGGCGACACGGCACAACTGGATCCGGCGAGGTGGGGTCTGCTGCCGGAGTGGAAGAAGGATGACTCGGGACCACCCCTGTTCAATGCCCGGGCCGAGACCGTCGCGGAGAAACCATCGTTCCGGCATGCCTTCAAGGGGCAGCGGTGTGTGATTCCGATGGACGGGTACTACGAGTGGCATGAGAAGAAACCCCACTTTGTGTCATTGGGTGATGGGTTGATGTGGGCGGCGGGGTTGTGGGCCACAGGGTTGGACCAGTTGTCGGCGACGATGGTGACCACCGATTCGGTGGAGCCGGTTGCCTGGTTGCACAATCGTCTGCCCCGTTTCCTCACCGAGGATGAGATCACACCGTGGTTGACGGGCACACCCGATGAGGCCCGGGAGCTGTTGCATCCCACCTCCACGGACTGGGTGGAGCGGTTGAGCGTGCGGGAGGTCTCCCGGGATGTGGGGAACGTGCGCAACGATCACGCCGGCCTGTTGGACTAGGCGGCCACCTTCCTGTCCATATAGTCCCCGAAGGTGGTTCCCCATGTCCGTCCGGATCTGGATAGCGGGCCCTCCGGTGTGGAGCGGAAGGGCAGACCGTCGAGGACGAAGAGGACATCACCGTCGGGGAGGGGTACCGCCTCCAGGCGGCCATCGGTTTTCATGTTGTGGTGGAAGATGCACAGGCACTGGAGGTTCCAGGGGGTGGTGGGTCCGCCCTGGTTGAAGGGCAGGATGTGGTCGATCTGGCAGTGGACCGCCGCCACACCGCATCCGGGGACCCGACATGTGGCGTCCCGGCCGCGCACATACATCTTCATCTCCAGGGTGGGGGTGTAGTCGGTGGTTTCAGCGAAGGCGATCGGATCCATGTCACGTTGACTGGTCACCTTGGTCTTCCAGAACTCGATCTGTTCCGGCGACAACCAACCCCCGTCCGCCAGGAATTCCGGGGTGTCCTGCGTGCCGTAGGCGTGCATGGTCACCTCCGCACGGATACTGCCCAGGACCAGGGCTGTGAAGGCATCAACCGGGGTGAGGCCCTGTTCACGAACCAGCGTGTTGATCGCCGTATTGAGCAGGGCCGCGTGATCCTGCGACACCGACACGGAAACCCGGACCCCATCCGGGCGACAGTGGAAGAAGACCCCGGCTGGTCGTTCCCCCGGTGGTTTCTTCTCCTCCGGCAGGAGACGTTCCCGCAGCCGGCGCAGCATCGCTGCGATGGACCCGGGTTGTGGCAGCACCTGGTGCTGCCGGGTGGGGGTCAGGTAGGAGGCGACGTGCTCGTCGAAAAGCGTCAGGAACCGGGAGGGGACCTTCGCCAGGGCGCGGGTGATCGTGTTCAGCCGCGGGAGGTCGAGGTGCCCGAGCTTGTCGACGAGGGTACGCACCGCCGGGAGATCGCGGAGGAACCTCACCGTGAACAGCGACGCGGCGATGAATTTGCGGGGCAGGCCGGTTCGAAGGTTGATCCGGAGGATGGTGGTGGCCAGATCGGCGTCATCATCGGGTAGCTGGTTGCGCCAGAAGTCCAGATCCCGGCGGTTTTTATCAATGATCTGTTGGCTGAGGGCATCGTCGGGATTGGTGACTGCGTAGAAGAACAACTCGTTCATGCTCGACTCCTGTTCACGGTTTTCCTTGTACGTATGTTCTAAACCATGGACCGGACACCAGGGGGACCCCGTTCAGCGGATGCGCTGCTCAGGCCCTTAATCGACCACCCCCGTGGGGTCTGGGCAGCGCTCAACGTAGAATGGTTGACACGCGTTTTGAAAGGGGCCCCATGGCTGAGAACCGAACCGGCACAGCCGACAATGAAGAGCTGGCCATCCGCTTCGAGGAGGAGGCCCTACCCCTCCTTGACCAGCTCTATGGTGGTGCCCTCCGGATGACCCGCAACCCGGCCGACGCCGAGGACCTGGTGCAGGACACCTACATCAAGGCCTTCCAGGCGTTCGCCAGTTTCCGGCCCGGAACCAACCTCAAGGCCTGGCTGTACCGCATCATGACGAACACCTACATCAACATGTACCGGAAGAAACAGCGGCAGCCGGCCCAGACCCCCACCGAGGAAATCACCGACTACCAGCTGGTGGACACCTTCTCGCACACCTCCACCGGCCTTGAGTCCGCGGAGGTTGAGGCGCTGAAGAACCTCCCCGATGGGCAGATCGGCGATGCGATGAACGAACTCAGTCCGGAGTTCCGGATGGTGGTCTATTATGCCGATGTGGAGGGGCTTGCCTACAAGGAGATAGCCGAAATCATGGATGTTCCGCTCGGAACAGTCATGTCCCGCCTCCACCGTGGAAGAAAACAGCTACGTGGGATGTTGAAGGAAGTAGCGCAAGAACAGGGGATCGGTTTAGGCCATCCCGACATGCAGAAGACCTCGGAGGCGAAGAAATGACAGACAGCAATTGCGGATGCGGCTGTCCACACGATAATTGCGGCTGCTCCGAATTCCACGAGACCATGTACCTGCTTCTCGACGACCAGCTGACCGCTGAGGAATGCAGCAGACTCCGCGCCCACGCGGAAGAATGTCCCAACTGTGCCCAGCTGCTCAATGCAGAGGCGGAGTTCCGGGCTCTCCTACGGAAGTGCTGCTGCCCGCCGGCCCCCGTTGAACTGCGACAGCGTATCTCCTACCAGCTCCGGGTGGAATACCGGCAGGGTTAACTAACATCATGACAGCGCTGATGCCCGGCGGAAGATGATCCTTCCGCCGGGCATCAGCGCGTTTGTATGGGCCAAGAAAAAACCACCCGGAAGAGAGGTTCTCTTCCGGGTGGTTTAACTTATTTAGGAATTGGGGCGCTTACCGTGGTTGGCGCCCTTCTTGCGGCGATCCTTGCGCTTACGTCCTCGCTTGCTCATGAGGTCCTCCTTCTGTCTGAATGTTGATCAACCTACAACACTTTAGTCGGTGCCCATCAGGGAACAAAGCTGAGGCCAGCAGATTCACCGGTGCCTATATTCTATTATGAGATCCGGCGGTTGAACCGGGGTGCTCTGACTGATCAGAACGGTGTGATGATTGTCCTAGACTGCGATGCGGGCACGGCCGCGACCGCGGTTCTTGCGACGCTTGAGTGCGCGACGCTCGTCCTCGCTCATGCCACCCCAGACGCCTGCATCCTGACCGGTCTCCAGTGCCCATGCGAGGCACTGGGTGGTGACGGGGCAACGGTTGCAGACCATCTTTGCAGAGGCAATCTGAGCAAGTGCCGGGCCGGAGTTGCCGACAGGGAAGAACAGCTCAGGGTCTTCTTCGCGGCATACTGCTTCGTGACGCCAATCCATTTCGATAACTCCTTTTCAGTAAAACTCTTTGTCAACGGTTTTCGGGCGCGCTACATGGAACCTGGGAAAGGTTCGTTTAACTGGAAAGTCCCCGGCATGGAGATAAAGACGCATTCTAGCGTCTTGTTGTTTACCTGGGGTTCATGTTGCGCTGCACCGAAGTTAAGAACCAGTTGTTTCTGCGTTCTTGTTGGTACTTGGAAATCATGTCATGTGCACCGCCCGTTGGCTAGACCCTAACCCCATTTTGTGGGCAAAGTCACCCAATTTATAGTCAAAATGGCATTGATAGGCACGGTTTGCGTGGGATGAATCACATTATTTAGGTTGCCTATTAAGGGTGAATACTGCATCTACCAGTGGTTTCTCATTTCGGGCAGGAAAAGAGTCAGATCTCACAGTGTCAAGTTCGCAATCACTTAACAAAGAAACTAACGACGTATAACGCTTTTTCCTTAACTTTTTTCCACCCCGGTACGGGTCGCGGCGCAGGCGGAAAGATTCTCAGAAATCTACCTCGATACCTCTTCGGATGGGTGACGGGGAAGTTAACAGCTAGACTCTGTCCACGTGACATCCTCAATCGTGCCGCCCACCATCCGCTGGGGTGGAATCATCGCCCTTATCCAGTCCGGAATCGGTCTCGCCTATGCCTTCTTCCTCATCTATAGGGAGTTCACGGGGCAAGACGACCCGAGCATCGTCTATGAATCAGCGGAGGCGAACACCTGGGTGGGGTTCGGTACCGCGGTGTTCTTCATCATCATCTTCGGCACCGTCTTCGCCGGTGCACTGAGCATGATGAGTGGCCGACGATGGGGCCGGGGCCCCATCATCATGCTCAACATCATCTTCTTCCCGGTCGCGTACTACATGTTCAGCGAGGGGCGGTATCTGTGGGCGGCGATCGTCGCACTCTCCGCTGCTGCGTGTCTGGCGATGCTGTTCAACGCACGATCAGTGCACTGGATGGCCAACCAGTACTGATCGCGGTCACCTCTCAGGCCAGCCCCACCAGGTCGGACCCGCGCTTTTCGACGATCGTTTCACCCGCCAGCCCCAGGAAAACCGGACCTTCATAACCGCCGCGGTCCACGGGGATGATGCGGGAGACCTCGCCGGTGTCCCAGTTCGTCACGGCGATGCCATCGGCGACGGGGTAGAGCAGCGTGCCGTCGACGGCGATGCCGGTTCCGAGTGCGTCGTCAAGTGTCAGGGTCAGGGCCAGCGCATCGGGGGAGAAGAGCAGGAGCTGTCCGCCGTTGAACCAGGACATGTGGTGGGGGAGATCCGCGGTGGCCTGCGGGAACGGGGGAGCGGGGAAGTTGACGTCGTTCACGGGTTGTTCGTGGACGGCCACGCCATTGTTGTCATAGGAGACGATCGTTGGCGTGGGGTTCTCGACGTAGACGGCGGCGCTGTCGGTGCCGATGGCGACGAGGCGGGCATCTGCGGACTGGAGCTCGATGTTCTGGGTGACATCGGGCATGCGTGCGTCCTCCGGCGTGGTGTGCTGCAGGCGGAGGAAGGTGCCCCCGTCGGGGCAGGTCTCAGTGACTGCGAGCAGTTCCTTGCGGGTGAGTGCGGAGGTGATGGAGCATTCGGGGAATGGTTGCTGGTTGGCTTCCTGCTCCGCCTCGACCTCACCGTATTCCACGGTTCTCACCATGTCGGATCGCCAGAGTTCCACGCGTTCGGGCCCCACGGTGCCCACGTGGTCATTGGAGGCGATGGGGGCGACCTCCTCATCGGCGCTGCTGCTGCGGGTCGCCTTGTATTTACCGTCGGCGGCGTTGATGGCCACGACATCGCCGCATCCCACACCGGTGCGGTAGGTGGCCACGGCTGCGTCGAAAGCGGCTGACACCGAGCACAGGTCCACATCGCGGTCATAGGTCCAGAGCACCTGACCATCAGGGCTGTGGGCGCGCAGGGTACTGCCCTCGGAGGCGATGATGACCCCGGCGGAGGTGACCGGCAGGTGTGCACCCGGGGTGGTGTCGGCAACCCGCCAGATCTCATCCAGGTTCTCGGGCACGCTGGTCAGGGCTGTGGCAGCCACGAAGGGCTCAGGTGCCGGGGTGAGTTCGGATCCGCGGATGGGGGCTGTTGCCCAGGCGGTGGCCACCGCGATGAGCGCCACCGCGGTCAGGACTCCCGTGATGATCAGATCGTTCCGGGTGCGGCGAAGTGGTTTCTCCGACATGCATTATCTCCTGCGGCGGGGCGCACGGGCGGTGACTCCGCCACCGAGGACCTTGGTGGCGGGACCGACGCGGTCACTGGCCCCCTCGGGGATGTCGAGGGTCTCATAGAGCTCCGGTGAGGTGGAGAACCACTGTGGCGGATTGGGCTGACCGAGGTTGAGCTCAGTGTTGATGGCCGTCCATTTCAGCAGCTCATCATAACCAACGAGGGTGACCGCGGTGCCGGTATGTCCCGCGCGACCCGTGCGGCCGATGCGGTGGACATACGTCATGGGATCATCGGGGGTCTGGTAGTTGATCACGTGGGTGACATCATCGATGTCGATGCCGCGGGCGGCCACGTCGGTGGCCACGAGGATGTCGATCTTGCCGCTGCGGAACGCGTTGAGGGAACGCTCGCGGGCGGGCTGGCCCATATCACCGTGGACGGATCCGACGGTGAAGCCACGGGCGGCGAGATCCTCGGCGACCTGGGCGGCGGTGCGTTTGGTGCGGGCGAAGATGATGGTCTTGCCGCGTCCGCGGGCCTGGAGGATGCGGGCGGTCACCGCCTCCTTGTCCATGCGGTGGGCCTGGAAGACGATCTGGCGGGTCGTGGCGTGGGTGGCGGCGGAGTCGGCGGATTCCGCGCGGATGTGCACCGGTTTGTCCAGGAAGCTGCGGGCCAGGGTGAGGATGGGGCCCGGCATGGTGGCGGAGAACAGCATCGTCTGGTGCTTGTGGGTCAGGGCCCTCATGATCTTCTCGATGTCGGGGAGGAAACCCAGGTCCAGCATCTCATCGGCCTCATCGAGCACGAGGATGGCCACCTTGTCCAGGCGCAGCGCACCCCGCTGGGAGAGGTCGAGCAGACGCCCGGGGGTGCCCACCACGACATCAACACCGGTCTCCAGGGCGTCGATCTGCTCCTCGTATGGGGTGCCACCGTAGAAGGTGAACACCTTCAGTGGGAGGTTGACCGCGGCGCGTTGGAGATCCTCGCCGACCTGGACGGCCAGCTCGCGGGTGGGCACGATCACCAGGGCGCGGGGGGTGCCGTCGATTTCCTCGACGTCGGCGGAGTCGAAGACCCGGTCCAGCAGTGGGACACCGAAACCGTAGGTCTTACCCATGCCGGTGCGGGCCTGTCCGATGAGGTCGTGGCCGTCGAGCGCGATGGGAAGGGTGTACTCCTGGATCGCGAAGGTGTGGCGGATACCGAGGGCTTCGAGTGCGTCGGTGATTTCCACCGCGACACCGAGCTCCGTGAACGTGGGGCGAGGGCTTTCAGAAGACACAACTTAGATACTATCGTTGCACGGATACAATAGGGTCATTCCACTCAAACGAGTCTTTTAGGAGAAGCATGGATATCAAGATCGGTTTCGCTGATTCCGCACGTGAACTCATTATTTCGTCCAACCAGAGCCAGGATGAGGTGGCGGCGAAGGTCTCCGAGGCTCTGTCCGACGACTCGGGCGTCTTCGACGTGACCGATGACAAAGGTCGTCGCTTCCTGGTCCGCAACAACCGCATCGCCTATGTAGAGGTCGGCACCACCACCCCGCGCACCGTCGGTTTCGCCGGCGCATAAACGGGGTCGTTGGAGTAAGTGAAACAGGAACCGTTGTGGGTCCGTCTGGCCCGTGAACTCGGCTGGCGTGCCTATGCCATCCCGGTCCTGGCCGTGATCACGGTCTGGGTGCTGGTGGACGTTTTCTCCAGCAGTGGCGCTACCGAGGGGGAGGTGACGGCGTCGACAAGCACGACGGCGACCACCCGCTCCCCGGAACCCGCCCCGAGGCCCGGCCCGGATCCGGCAGACGCGGAACCCCTGTCGATTCCTCCGACGGAACTGCCCCCCGGTGGCCCGTTCACCCAGGAGGGTGAGGGGAGTTTCCGGGTGGTGGGCAATCCGCTGCCCCCGGTCGGTGAGGGGCGTGTCTACACATATGTCGTCGAGGTGGAAAACGGCATCAACACCGCCGCCTATGGGGGCGATGACGGCTTTGTCTCCGTGGTCGATGCCACCCTGGCCAATCCCAAGGGGTGGATCGCCAATCAGGATTACGCCTTCCAGCATGTGCGCCCCGGCGAGGACCCCGATCTGCGGATCCAGCTGAGTTCGCTGGCCACCACGCATGCCCTGTGCGGCAATGACATCGAGATGGAGACCAGCTGTTTCTATTCGGACGGCAACCGTGTCCTCATCAATGAGTCGCGGTGGATCCGTGGTGCCCTGCCCTTTGACGGGGATCTCGGGTCGTACCGCCAGTATCTGATCAACCATGAGGTCGGCCACGGGCTGGGCTACGCGGCCCATGATTACTGCGCCGCCGACGGCGAACTCGCGCCGATCATGATGCAGCAGACACTCAGTCTGAACAACTCCGAGCTGTACCGCATCGATCCGGATGAGGTGTACCCGGATGATGACGCGACCTGCGTATACAATCCGTGGCCGTACCCGCGGGGCCTGTAGTTCCCAGAATGTGAGGAAAACCCATGTCCAACCAGCTCCCCGATCACATCCGCGATGCCTTCCAGGTGGGTATCGGTCCCGCCGAGGGCCTCGGTGGGGCATGGGACCATGGTTTCCGCGTGGGTAACACCGTGTTCTCCCGGGTGACCAACCCCGAGATCTCCTCCTGGTCCTCCAAGGTCCGGGAGGGTCTGCGTCCGGAGGGGGTGCGGGTGGTGCGTCCGATCCGTTCCACCGATGGGCGTTTCGTCGTTTCCGGGTGGCGCGCCTCGGTGTATTCCACCGGCGAGGTCAGTCACCGGGTGGATGAAACCGTCGTGGCTGCCCTGCGCCTGGCTGATGCTCTGGTCAACGCCCCGAAGCCGGAACTGGAACCCTTGAACCTGTTTGCCCGCGCGGATACCCGTGCCTGGGATGACCAGGCCGGTCGTATCGGGTCCCTGCTGCGTCCCATCGATCAGCCGGTGCAGGTGTGCCACGCGGACATGCTGGCGACCACCCTGTACTCGGCGGCGCAGCCCCCGGTGGTCACCGATGTCGTACCCCTGGTCCGGCCGCATGGGTTCACCGCGGCGCTGGTCATCATCGATGGGTTGCTGCTGGGTGCTGTCGACGAGGGCATCCTCCGCCGGTTCTCCCACCTGCCGGATATTGACCAGCTGCTGCTGCGTGCGTTCCTCTACCGCCGCAATGTGCAGGAGCTGTCCGGAACCACGGATCAGAACGTACTTTCGAATCTGGACAGGGTGGAAACCGCCCTCGTGTCCTATCTATCTGACACACTCTAGGGTATGTCGGAGTATCAACCTTTCATTCCACAGGATCCCCGCGTCCGTCTGGTGCCGGCGCGCCCCCGCGTGGCGCCCCGCACGTGGTCCGGGCCGTCGCAGGAGCTTATCGACGCAGGGACATCCACCTGGCGGGTCACAGGCGTGGCCGGATCAGGTGTCAGCTCGCTGGTGATCGACACCGTCGTCGAACGCATCCGCCAGGGATGGGATCCCTCCTCCATCCTCATCGTGGCCGCCTCGAAGGAGGCGGCCTCACGGCTGCGCCGGGAGTTGTCGGAGCTGGTCGCCGGGATGGACGGGATGGACTATGTCTCCGATGGTCCGATGGTGCGCTCCGTCCACTCCCTGGCCTTCGCCCTCCTCCGCGATTCCTCCGATGAGGATGTCCGCCTGATCACCGGTGCGGAACAGGACGCGGTGGTCCGTGAACTGCTCCGCGGACACGCCGACGATGACCGTGGGGTCTGGCCCGCCGAACAGCGCGAGGGGTTGCGCATGGTCGGGTTCGCCCGGCAGCTGCGCGATTTCCTGCTGCGCGCCGTGGAACGCGGGGTGGGGCCCGATGAACTGGTGCGCTACGGCCAGCAGTACAACCGCCCCGCCTGGGTCTCAGCCGGTGAATTCCTGCGGGAGTATCAGCAGATCATGCGTCTGGCCGGCTCCCACAGCTACTCCGCCTCCGAACTGGTCACCGGTGCGCTGGCCTGCGGTGATCCCCGCACCACCTACCGCGGGGTGTTCGTCGATGATGCCCAGCATCTCGACCCGAAATCCGCGGAACTGATCACCCGGTTCATCCCCTCGGCCGAGCTCGCCGTCATTGCGGGCGACCCGGAGCAGTCGGTGTTCCACTTCCGTGGCGCCAACCCGGATTTCCTCCTCGACTTCGAGGCGAAGCACTCGATCCATCTGGGGGAGGGGCGGAGGACGCCGTCGATAAGCATCGCGGTCACCGAGACCGCCTCCGCCCACAATGACCTGCTCGCCGACACCGTGCGCCGGGCGCACCTGCTCGACGGGGTGGACTGGTCGGATATTGCCGTGATCGTGCGCTCCGCCGGCATGATCGCCCCGGTGCGGCGCGTGCTGTTGGCTGCCGGTGTGCCGGTGCACATCAGCCCGACTGATGTCGTGCTCTCGGAACAGCGCATCGTCGCGGCGATGGTCCTGGGCCTGCGCGCCCTGACCGAGGAACTCACGCCCCTGGAACTGGAGGACCTGCTGCTCGGTCCGATCGGTGGTGCCGATCCGGTGACGCTGCGTCGACTTCTGCGTGGTCTGCGGCAGGCCGAGATGCGTGCCGACGGCCACCGCCGCGCCATCGAGGTGCTGCGCGGGCTGTTGAACAGCGACGCCGATGAGGAGCTGCTCGCCTTCCTCACCGACCGTGAACTCGAACTGCTGGAACGGGTGCGTTCCGTGCTGCGCGCCGGGCGTGAGGCCATGGCCGAGGGCAGCATCGAGGAGATCCTGTGGGCGGTGTGGGAGGCCACAGGTCTGTCCAGCCACCTGTCGGCGGTCAGCCTCCGCGGTGGGGCGGCCGGTTCCCAGGCGGACCGCGATCTGGATGCGATCATGGCGCTGTTCGACGCCGCCGGTGACTATGTGGAGCGCTATCCCACCGCGGGTATCCGGTCCTTCATCGTGCACATCTCGGAGCAGGAACTGCCCACCGGTGTGCGCGAACGCCGGGGTGTGTCGCCCGAGGCGGTCACCGTCACCACCGCGCATGCCACCACGGGCCGGGAATGGCGGCATGTCATCGTCGCGGAGGTCCAGGAGGGCAGTTGGCCGTCGCTGGGGGAGACCGGCACCCTGCTCGGTCAGGAGGAACTGATCGACCTGATCGATGAGGACATCGACCCCGACATCATCATCTCCCGGTCGGTGGACCGTCTGGCGGAGGAACGTCGACTGTTCCACATGGCCACCTCCAGCGCCTGCGACCAGTTGCTGGTCACCGCCGTGAACACCCCGGATTCCGATGAGGTGCGGGAACCCTCCCGGTTCATCGAGGAGCTCGCCGCCACACACGGCATCGGGATCACCCATATCGAAGGCACGGGGGAGACCCCGCTGGCCGAACCGGAGGTGCTCGGGCACCGGCTGTTGTCGGTCCCGGCACTGGTCGCCGAGCTGCGCCGGGTGGTCACCGATCCCGGGGAACTGGGCTCCCGACGCCGACAGGCAGCCCGGCAGCTCAACCGACTGGCCGGTGCCGGTATCCCCGGCGCGGACCCGGACGCCTGGCTGGCCCTGCGTGAACCCTCCACCACCGCGGAACTCATCCCCGAGGGGCGGGTGTGGCTGTCCCCGTCACGCATCGAGGCCCTGATGAACTGCCCATTGCGGGCTTCCCTCGACCGCCTGGACAGTGAGGAGGAAACACCCGTCGCGATGCTGCGCGGCACCCTCGTCCACGCCTTCGCCGAGGCCGTCGCCCGTGGCGCTGATCCGGAGCGCGCAGGCGACATGGTCACCGAGGCGTACATGGACCTGGCGAATGTGCCCAGCTGGTCCCAGGAGACCACCGAACAGGACTTCCGACGCACCATCACCCGGACCCACACCTGGCTGCAGACCTCCCGCGCCACCTTTGACCTGGTGGGCACCGAGATGGAGGTGGAGGTCGGCATCTCCCCGGAGGTGGGCATCCGGGGCCGGATGGACCGCCTGGAGCGTAACGACGCCGGCGAGCTCGTCATCGTTGACCTTAAGACCGGACGGCAGGCCGCCGTCCAGAAGAACATGGGCGATCACGCCCAGCTGGCCTCCTATCAGCTCGCCCTGTCCCGCGGCGTGCTCCACGGCGACCGCGTGGAGGACCCGGATCCGGGTGAGACACCCGAACCCGTCGGTGGTGGCGTGCTGGTGTACCCCGCGCATGATGCCAAGGGCATCACCACCCGTGACCAGGCCGCCAAGACACCGGAGGAACTGGATGAGCTGGCGGCCCTGCTGCCCGAACTCGCCCACCTGCGGCGTGGCCCCAACCTGTTGGCCAGGGTCAACCCGACCTGCAGCAACTGCCCCGTCAAGAGCCTGTGCCCAGTACAACCGGAAGGACGCCTCATCCATGGTTAGGACATCAACCCGAGTTTCCCCGGTGCTTCTGTCTCGGATGCTCGGCCAGGAACACGCCCCCACCGCGCAGCAGGCCGCGATCATCGGCGCGGAACCCGGGCCCCTGCTCGTGGTCGCCGGTGCCGGCGCGGGCAAGACCGAGACGATGGCCGCCCGCGTGGTGTGGCTGGTGGCCAACGGATTCGCCGCTCCCGACCAGGTGCTGGGACTGACCTTCACCAGGAAGGCCGCGCAGCAGCTCTCGCAGCGTATCCGCCAGCGCCTGGAGACCCTCGCCGGTATCCCCACCCTGCGTGACCTCGACCCCACCGGCGGTATCGCGCGCAGCCTGCAGGCGATCACCCCCACGGTCTCCACCTATGACTCCTACGCCGGAAACCTCATCCGTGAATACGGGCTGCTGCTGCCGGTGGAACCCTCGGCGCGGCTGATCACCCAGACCGAGCTCTATCACATCGCCCGGCAGGTGGTGGACAACTACCGCGGTGAGCTCACCGCCACCGTGTCACCGGCCACCGTGACTGAATACCTCCTGGATCTGGTTTCGGAGATGGACAACCACATGGTGTCCCCGGATGAGATCAGGGAGGAATCCCAACCGTTTATCAACCTCTTCGAGGAACTGCCCACCCACAACGGCAAGGACACACCCCTGCCAGGGGAGATGGCGAAGTGGCGGGACACCCAGATCACCCGCCTGCAGTACCTGCCGCTGGTGGAGCAGCTCAAACAGGAACTCCACAACCGTGCGGTGATCACCTTCGGGGAACAGATGAGCAAGGCGGCACGCCTGGCCTCCCGGCACCCGCAGGTGGGATATTCCCAACGGCGCCGCTTCCGGGTGGTCATGCTCGATGAGTACCAGGACACCAGCCATTCACAGCGGGTCCTGCTGCGCAGCCTGTTCGGTGGCACCGACCCGGGGCTGACGGTCACGGCCGTGGGTGATCCGATGCAGGCCATCTACGGTTGGCGTGGTGCCACCGCGGCGAACCTGGAGAACTTCGTCGGTGACTTCCCGGTGATCTCCCTCGATGCCCGCACCAACGCCCCGAAGCGCGAGCTCACCACCAGTTGGCGCAACCCGCCGGAGGTGTTGGAGCTGGCCAACGCCGTCTCCCGTGAGGTGCTCGGCCCCGCCGATGCCCCCACCAGGACGGTCCAACCGCTGGAACCACGCCCGGGCGCCCCCACCGGTGAGGTGCAGATCGGGTGGTTCGCCACCGCCCAGGAGGAACGTGCCTTCGTCGCCGATGAGCTGAAGAAGTACTGGGATGCCCGCAGTGAGAAATTCACCGCCGCGGTGCTGGTGCGCAAACGCCGCCACTCCGAACCGATGGCCGCCGAACTCCGCGCCCGGGGCATCCCCGTGGAGATCGTTGGATTGTCCGGCCTGCTCGATGTGCCGGAGATCGCCGACATGGTGGCGATTGCCACGATGCTGGTGCGCCCCCAGGACAACCGGGCGGCGCTGCGCATTCTCGGCGGACCTCACGTGGGTCTGGGGATCGCGGACATCCAGGTGCTGCAGCGCCGGGCGGCCAACCTCGCCGGACGTGTGCGTCCCGGCAACCCCAAGGAGAAGGAACCCCTGCCGGAGGAACCTATGGAACGGTTGGCCGCCCAGATCGCGGAGACCGTGCCCACGGAACCGGAGGAGATCGTCGGTCTGACCGATGCGGTCTCCGACCTGGGTGAGGCCACCAACTTCAGCCTGGAGGGACTGCGCCGGTTGCGTCGTCTCTCGGCCCAGCTGCGTCATCTGCGCACCACCAGCCTGGGGCATTCCGTGGCTGATATCTTCGCCGACATCGAGGAGGTCTTCGGCATCCGCACCGAGGTGCTTGCCCGCGAGAATCCCCGCGCCGACGGGGCGACCGGTACCGTGCATCTGGACCGGTTCGCCGATGAGGTCGCGGCCCATTCCAGTGTCAGCCTGCCGGAGCTGCTCGACTACTTCCAGCTGGCCCGCGACCAGGAGGACGGCCTGGAACCCGGTGAGGTGACGGTGCGCAGCGACCGCGTGCAGATCCTCACCGTGCACAAGGCCAAGGGCCTGGAATGGGATATCGTCTCCGTCCTGCACGCCGACGCCAACACTTATGATGCCAAAGCCTTCACCTGGTTGAAGAACGTCAAGCACATCCCCTCCAGTCTCCGGGGTGATGCCGGCGAGGGCTCTCCCGAACTGGACACCTCCGGGGTGGAGAACCGCAGGGACCTCCAGGCCGCGGAGAAGGAGTACACCGCCGAGGTCAGAAGCAGTCTGGCGGAGGAGAACTCACGTCTGTTCTATGTGGGCATCACCCGCAGTGAACGCGCCCTGATGGTGACCGGCTCGGCGATCGACGGCACCACCACGAAGGCCAAGGTGCCCTATGCCCACCTGGAGATCCTCAAGGCCACGGCACCGGATGCGGTGGTTGCCTGGTGGGAGGGGGAGGAGGCGGACGTCGGGAAGCTCCCCGCCGAGGAGGCGATGTACCCGGCGGTGACGATCCCACCCGGGGTGGCGGAGGGCGCGGAGCTGGTGCGCGCCACCCCGTCGGACGCGTCCCTCGATGGCGGTATCGAGGAGCTGTGGGAACGCGAGGTGACGGTGCTTATCGACGAACACCGCCGCCTCCAATCGCCCACCCTCGATGTGGAGATCTCCCGCGAACTGACCGCCACCGACCTGGTCAACCTCAAGAACAACCCGGAACAGTTCGCCCGCCGACTGCGCCGACCCGTCCCCTTCAAACCGAATACCTACGCCAAACGCGGCACCCAGTTCCACCAGTGGCTGGAGGACCGTTTCGGCGCCAGCGCCCTGCTCGACGAGGACCAGCTGCCCGGCATGGATGAGGAACTCTCGGAGCAGACCTTCGAGGAACTCCGCGCCGCCTTCCTGGAATCGCGGTGGGCGGACCGCACGCCGAACTACGTCGAGCATCCCTTCGAGGTGGTCATCGGCGGGCACGTCATCCGCGGCCGCATGGATGCTGTGTTCCACGAACCGGATGACACCTGGCTGGTCGTGGACTGGAAGACCGGCCAGACACCGCGGGGCGCGGACATGGACGCCGCGATCATCCAGCTGGCGGTCTACCGCATCGCCTGGGCGAGCCTGCGCGGGATCGATCCGCAGCAGGTGCGGGGTGCGTTCCACTACGTCGCGCACAACCACACCTTTGAACCCGACCACCTGCCCGATGCCGGTGAACTCGCGCTACTTCTGGATGGGGCGCAGGGCCTATGATCTAGGGGAATGAAAGGACGTGGGAGATGGGACGAAGTTCCAGGCGGGACGCTGAGCTGTCGGGGTTGCCCGATCATGCACTGCTGAGCATCATCCGTATCCCGGAGGCCGCCAAGATCAGCCCGTGGTGGCTCATGCTCCGGCGGGTGGGGTACGCCCTCATCCTGACGCTCACGGTCACCCTCATCGTCTACTTCGACCGCGGCGGGTACTCGGAGGAACTCACCTTCATCGATGCGCTGTACTATTCCACGGTGTCCTTGACCACCGTGGGTTACGGCGATATCACGCCCGTGACCCAGGAGGCGCGCCTGCTCAACGTCCTGGTCATCACGCCGTTCCGCATCGCGTTCCTCGTGTTGCTGGTCGGTACCACCCTGTCCGTGCTCACCGAGGAATCGCGCCGGGCCCTGCAGATCCAGCGTTGGAGGAGACGAATGCGCAATCACACCGTCGTGGTCGGTTACGGCACCAAGGGACGCTCCGCCGTGGCGGCGCTCAAGGCCGATGGGGTGCCGGCGAACCAGATCGTGGTCATCGACACCGACCAGGCCGCCCTCGATGCCGCCAGCAATGACGGGCTGGTCACCGTCCGGGGCACCGCCACCAAGGCCGATGTGCTCCGGATCGCCGGTGTGCAGCGTGCCCGCGCGGTGGTGGTCGCCCCCAACCTCGATGACACCGCCGTGCTGGTCACCCTGTCGGTGCGGGAGATCGCGCCCCGGGCGATGATCGTGGCGTCGGTACGGGAATCGGAGAACCAGCACCTGTTGGAACAGTCCGGTGCGGATTCGGTGGTGATCTCCTCCGAGACCGCCGGTCGCATGCTGGGTCTGGCCACCGTAACCCCGTCGGTGGTGGAGATGATGGAGGATCTGCTCTCACCCGATGAGGGTTTCTCCGTGGCGGAACGTCCTGTCGCCGAGGATGAGGTGGGCTCCAACCCACGTCACCTCGCCGACATCGTCCTGGGTGTGGTGCGTTCCGGTGAGCTCTACCGCATTGACTCACCCGAGGCGGAGACCGTGGAACCGGGGGATCGTCTGCTCTATATCCGCCGGGTGTTCAGTGAGGATGTGAAGAACTGATGCAGATCCTGCCCGTGGGACCCCGCGATGAGATCCCCGTCCGTGACGGCCGCCCCGTCTTCCTCACCGACCATCCCGGGGAACCGGTGTCCGTGGCGCCGGAGTATTTCGCGGTCCGGGTCAGCAGCGGGGAGGTCCGCGACCTCGGCCGACCCGTCGCGCCACGCGACCTGAACGACCGGCTTGTCGACGCCTCCGTCAGCCTCCTGCGCAACCGGGAGCGGGTCCGGTTCGACCCCTCCGACGGCAGTGAACTGCGCTACGGCGATGGGGGAGTGGCGTACGGCGCGAGTGGTCGCCCCCTCTATCCCCGACTGGATCCCGCGGTCATCGGCCTGGTGGAACTCGCAGGCGCTGACCGGCTCCTGCTGGGCATGAACGCCCAGCGTCGCAAGTACTTCTCCCTGGTGGCCGGGTATGTCTCCCATGGTGAGAGCCTCGAGGAGGCGTTTGCCCGTGAGGTGTGGGAGGAGACCGGACGCCGGGTCGGTGGCATCACCTATGTGGGCAGTCAGCCGTGGCCGGTGTCGGGATCGCTCATGGTGGGGATGCGCGGAACCACCGCGGATGAGCATCCCCAGGCCGACACCGATGGTGAGCTCATCGAGGTGCTCTGGGTCAGCGCCCGCGATATCCGGGACCGCCGGATCCCCATCGCCCCACCCGGTTCCATTGCCCATGACATGATCCTGGCGTGGGCCGCCGGGAAGAACCAGTAGTTTTCTCAAGAAGTGAAGGGGTATTTGTGATCAACCTGCAGGACCTCGACGAGGACCAGCGTATCGCCGCCACCGCACCACGTGGACCGGTGTGCATCCTGGCGGGTGCCGGAACGGGTAAGACCCGCACCATCACCTACCGGATCGCCCACCTGATCGACCAGGGCTTTGTCAGCCCGAACCGGGTGCTCGCGGTGACGTTCACCTCCCGGGCCGCAGGGGAGATGCGCCACCGACTCAACCTCATGGGGATCGGCGGTGTGCAGGCCAGGACCTTCCACGCGGCGGCGCGTAAACAGCTGATGTATTTCTGGCCGCAGGTCGCCGGTGATCTGAAGTGGAAACTGCTGGACAACAAATTCCCCCTCGTCGGCCGTGCCGTGCGTGGTGCGCGTCTGGAATCCTCCACCGAGAAGGTCCGTGACATCCTTGGGGAGATCGAGTGGGCGAAGGCATCGCTGATCTCACCGGAGCAGTATCCGGAGAAGCTCGGCCCCCGCACCCCGCCGGTGCCCGCGGAGAAGGTCGCCGATGTCTACGCCCGCTATGAGCAGATGAAAACCACCGGTGAGGGACTGCTCCTGGATTTCGATGACCTGCTTCTGCACACCGCCGGCGCCCTAGAGAATTCCCCGGCGGTGGCAGAGGAGTTCCGCCAGCAGTACCGCAGCTTTGTCGTCGATGAGTACCAGGATGTCACCCCGCTGCAGCAGCGGGTGTTGGAGGCCTGGCTGGGGGACCGTGATGATCTGACCGTGGTCGGGGATGCCAACCAGACGATCTACTCCTTCACCGGGGCCACCCCGCACTATCTGCTCAACTTCTCCCGGACGTATGAGAATGCGACCGTCGTCAAGCTCCAGCGCGACTACCGCTCCACCCCGCAGGTGACCGACCTGGCCAACACCGTCATCGCCCAGGCCCGGGGCCGGGTGGCCGGCACCCGCCTGGAGTTGCAGGGCATGCGTGATCCCGGTCCGGAGCCCGAGTTCACCTCCTATGATGATGAACCGACCGAGGCCCGCGAGGTCGCAGGCAGGATCCTCACCCTGCTCGACCAGGGGGTGGCCGCCTCCGAGATCGCCGTGCTCTACCGCATCAATGCGCAGTCCGCGGTGTTCGAACAGGCGCTGTCGGATGCCGGGATCGTCTACCAGGTGCGTGGCGGCGAGGGGTTCTTCACCCGCGCCGAGATCCGGCAGGCCCTGTCTCAGCTGGTGCGCGCGGCACAGCGCGACGTCGACGAGACGGACCTGGTGCGACTGGTGCGCCGCACCCTCGTGCCACTGGGCTTGTCGACGCAGGAACCCGAAGGCGCCCAGGAACGCGAACGCTGGCAGTCCCTCAACGCCCTGGTTGACCTCGTCGAGGAGCTGCTCACCGCCACTCCGGACCTGGATTTCCAGGGTCTGCTGCGCAAACTCCACGAACGCCAGGAGGCCAAGCACCCACCCACCGTCGAGGGTGTCACCCTCGCCTCACTGCACGCCGCCAAGGGCCTGGAGTGGGATGCGGTGTTCCTGGTGGGTCTGGTGGATTCCACCCTGCCCATCAGTCATGCCATCAAGGCCGGCGATGAGGCCATCGAGGAGGAACGGCGCCTGTTCTACGTCGGTGTCACCCGCGCCCGCGAACACCTCTTCTGCTCCTGGGCCCTGTCCCGGCAGGAGGGCGGGCGTAAATCCCGCAAACGCACCCGCTTCCTCGACGGCATCGTCATCGACCCCACCCCGGAGTCCGGCACGCCGCGGGGCAACCGGCCACGCAACTGCCGGGTGTGCGGCAACCCGCTGGACACCCCGGCGGAACGGGTCGTCGGCCGGTGCAACGCCTGCCCGCCGCAGGCCGATGAGCAGGTCTTTGAACGACTGCGCACCTGGCGGAACACCACCGCGCAGAAGGAGAACGTCCCCGCCTATATCGTGTTCTCCAACGCCACGCTCATGGCTCTCGCGGAGCTCATGCCCACCAGTGACAATGAGCTGCTCAACGTGCCCGGCATCGGGCCGATGAAGGCGGAGAAATACGGTGATGAGATCCTGGAGATTCTCCGCGGCTGACGCGCGCTAGTTGATGGTGTATCCGCCACACCGGGGCTGGCCCAGTGGCAGTGAGGCATCGGTGGGGAATCCGCACTGCTCTGGATCAAAGGTGATGGTGAGCCGCTGGCCCTCGAGGTTGAACCCGGTGGGGTCGGAATTGTAGGGGGTCACCTGCCCGAGTTGAACCATGGTGGCTTCCTGCTGCACCAGACCATTCGGATCGCTTGCCTTGTGTGCGTAGAAGATGGTGGGATTATCCAGGATGAACACCGCGAAACGGTGGCTGTCATCCTCACCATTCGGTGTACTGGAATGACCCTGGTGACGGGCGAGTTCCGGTGCTGTCATCACTTGTACCTGCCCTGACAGGGTGAGGCCCCCGTCCGGTCGTGTGGAAGGTTGCGGGGCTGGGACCGGCCGTGTGGTGTGGGGTGTGTAAACCTCCCCCACCGTGGGTGTCATTGCTTCCAGGGGGGTGCGGTCATTGATGCTGTGGAATGTGATCGGCAACAGGGCCCCGGATGGGGCGCTCATGGAATCCTTCCACTCCGATCCGGTGGCGGATAACCGCTCCCCGTCAAGGACGAAGGGCCGCACCGTGATCTCCGGTCTGAGTGAGTGCCACTCCGCCTGGAGTATCTGATCCCGGGACGCAGTTGCATTGATACCGGCGCGGTAACCTCCGGCCCCGGCGGCCCCGCTGAGCAGCGTGTCGGGTGGGGCGATCAGCGAGCCGGAGGTACCCACGCTGAAGACACGGATGGGGTCGAGGTGTTCAACCGTGGTGGCCCGGAGTAGCAGCTCCGGGGTGGAATCGCCGGTCATCTCCACCAGTGCGTAGTCGTAGTTACCGGTCAGGGCGTAGTCGGCACCACCGGTGAAGGGGAACTGTCCCGGTGAGTTGAGTACCTCGTGGTAGGCGGTCCTGGCCTGGGCCACAGAGGACGCAGAATCATCCCCGGTGTCGGCCCGGGGCTCACCGATATCGTTACCAGAAGATGCGACAGTGTCCTCCGGTTGTTGGGTGATGGTGGTGGTGAGGGTGGGCCGTTCATCCTCGGCCGTCGAGTCTGCACACCCGGTGAGGAGGACGGCTGCTGCAAGGAGGAGTATGAGACTCCGGTACGCACGTGGTGGTTTCATGGGATCCGGCGGGGTTCCTTTCAGACAGTTGATAAAAGAAGGGTAGCGCGGGTGCGGACACCGGGTGGCGCTTTATTCACCAGGTCGCTATGTCCCGGCCGCGAAACACACTGGACACCCGGGATGCACCGGGAGGGTGCTTTTGATCGAGGTGCCCGCATAGGGGTCGATCTCCTCCACCTCGCCCGCCCGCCAGTCATCGGTGTGTACGAGAGCGGCCACCCGGGCGGCGGTGGCGGCCTCCGTGACGGGATCGGGGCTGGTCGGGCCGTTGGGTTGCTGGGTGGCCAGAGCGTGCCAGTGCGGATCGATGTCACTGCGGTGCAGGTCCACGCACATCAGGCACGGGCCGACCAGACGCCGACGACCGGGGCCGATGAGCCCGCGGTTGTCGATGAGCGATGCCATCAGATAGGTGGGTACCCGCCTGGCTAGCAGGGGAGCCAGGTACCGGGTGTGGGCGAGACGGTTGAGCACCACCACCTGGAGTGCCGGCCGGGTGAGGAACTGGGCGGGATTATCGCCACGCAAGGCGATGCGGGGCACCAGACCCAGTGCCTCGATGAGGGAGGCGGTGGCGTCGAGAAGCGTCCCGTTGCCCAGTAGTAACACCTCCCCGGGCGCGCATTCCCGCAGCACCCGGTAGGCGAGCAGGTCCTCGAGCAGGCTGGTGGCCGCCCCTCGTCCCAGACCCGCGGAGGTGAGCTTGTCGACGACCCCCTCCACCCCCTGCCCGGCCCGCAGGGCGAGCAACACCGGCACGATCCGTGCAGCCAACTCCGGGGATTCGAGCTCGAGAATCCCGGCGCGCGTGGCATCCACGCCGAACTGGATCGCTGGGCCCGGACGGATGAGGATCTGGGCGGACGGCGAGAGCATGATGTGTGTCATGGACAACCCCCAGGCTTCCACACACCCCCGAATGCCTCCATTCCACCACAGTTACACTGATGTGTCATGCAGGAGATTGAGGTGATCCGTTCGGCCAGGCGGACCAGGACGGTGCAGGCGAGGATCGTCGACGGCAGGATCGAGGTGCGGATCCCGGCGGCGATGACGGCTGCGGAGGAGGAGAAGGCGGTGGGGGAGATCGTCGCAAAGCTGAAGAAGCGCACCACCTCCACCGCGACGAGCGATGCCGACCTGGTGGAACGCGCGCACCGCCTCAACCGCACGGTGCTGGAGGGGCACGCCCGGGTGGGGTCGGTGCGGTGGGTGGGTAATCAGAATTCGCGGTGGGGTTCGTGCAGCGTCGCCACCGCGGATATCCGGATCTCCGACCGGTTGCGCCAGGTGCCGGACTATGTCCTGGATGCGGTGCTGGTGCATGAACTCACGCACACGTTCATCCCGGATCATTCACCGGAGTTCTGGTCCTGGGCAGACAAAACGCCCCTGGCTGAGCGGGCCAGGGGCTATCTTGAGGCGTACCAGCGCTGGGGCTGATCGCTGGGTGCTTATTTAGCGGTGTCGTCGCCGGACTCGTCGGTGGTGTCACCGTCGGTGTCATCCCCGGTCTCGGCCGATCCGTCCTTCTTGTCGGCCTCCTCGGCGAGGAACTTCTCCAGCTTGCTGATCTCGGCGATCGGGTCGAAGTCATCGGACCCACCCTGATCGAGGAGACCGTCGATGAACTGGGCGGGGTTGTCCAGGTCCTCGGCAACCGGCAGGAAGTCGGGGTGGTCCCAGACCGCGTCACGACGCTGGACACCCACCGCCACCTCGATGCGACGCCACAGTTCGGTGGCCTCGGCGACCTTCGGGGCGTTGAACTCGATGCCGACCACCTTGGCGAAGGCCTGCTCGGCGGAGCCTCCGGTGGCACGGCGGCGTCGCCACGCCTCGTTGATCGCGCCGGTCGACGGGATGCGCTCGGACATCGCCTGGGTGACCACCAGATCCACCCAGCCCTCGACGAGGGCGAGGAGGGTCTCCAGGCGGGAGACGGCGGCGGCGTTGCGGGAACCGATGCGCGGGGAGAGGTCCATGCCCTGCAGTTCGCTCATCATCTCCTGGAGGCGCTGCGGGTCGGGGGTGTCCATCTGGAACTGACCCAGCGCGTCCTGGATGTGGGAGGTGTCGATCTCCAGGCCGGTGGCGTATTCCTCGACGGAGGACACCAGACGCTCCAGCAGCCACGGCACGTGCTTGAACAGGCGCTGGCGGGCGGCCTCGCGGGCGCAGATGTAGACGAGCATCTCCTGCGCCGGCACGTTGAGACCCTTGGAGGCCTCGGCGAGGTTGACGGGCAGGATCGCCGCGACACCGGCGGGGGCAACGGGCAGGCCGAAATCGGAACCGGACAGGGTCTGCTTGGCCAGGTCACCGAGGGCGTTGCCCAGCTGCATGCCGAAGTTCATCGAGGACATCTGGTTCATCATCGATGACATCGGGCCCATCATCTCCTTGGCCTCCTCGGGGAGGTTTTCCAGCTGGGCCTGGTTCATATGCTCGGCGACGGGGGAGACCAGACGCTTCCACATGGGCAGGGTGTGTTCCAGCCACTCCTCGGCGTTCCACGCCTCGGCGCGGTGGCCGGAGGTGGGTAGTTCCGTGGCGTCATCCAGCCACAGTTCGGCGAGCCGGATGGACTCGGCGACGGCATCCTTGTCGGACTGTTTCGTCGGTGCCACGCGTCCGATCTGCTGGCGGGCGATCCGGGTGGCTAATTCATAATTGACCGGGCCGCCGGCCTCGGGGTTATTCATGGAATCACCCATGCCCGAGAGCATCTGGCCGAACTGGTTGAGCAGATCACCCAGTCCGCCGCCACCGAACCCGCCGGTGCCGCCGAAGAAACCGAAGGGATCGTTGTTGTTACGGTCCCTGTCGTTATCGTCGTCGTCATTATTCCCGAAGGAGAAACCGAAGCCATTGGAATTCATGGTTACCAATCTACAAGGTGGTCAAACCCGAACGCCATGAACCGGACAACGCTGTCAGCGAACACAGGTTGTAGGGTTGGTATGCGTGAACCGCAGAATCAAGACCCTCGCCTTGGGAGCCATCCCGCTCGTGGCGCTGGCCTCACTCGTCAGCATCGACCACATCCCGGGTACCGACATCAGCCTCACCGTCCCCTATGCGGCGGAGGGCCCCGGTCCGACGTTCAACACCCTCGGGGAGGTTGACGGCGTGGAGGTCGTGGAGATCACCGGCACCGAGACCGATGATGTGGAGGGCAACCTCAACATGACCACCGTGTCGGTGCGCACCGGCATGACCCTGTCGCAGGTGCTGTCCCGGTGGTTGTTCACCGATGACACCATCGTGCCCATCGAGCAGATCTTCCCACCGGGGCGCACTCCCGAGGAGATCCGGGAATCCAACACCATGGCGTTCGCCGCCTCGGAGGCCTCCGCCACGATCGCGGCGATGAACTTCCTCAACCTGCCGGTGGAGATCGAGGTCTATGACGTGGTGGAGGACAGCGCCGCCGCGGGCACCCTCGAACCGGGTGATGCGGTGAGCACCGTCAATGGCACCGCCGTGACCACCCCGGGTGAGGTCCAGGAGCTGATCCGGGGTATGTCACCGGGCGATGAGGTGACCATCACCTACCGCCGAGGTGGGGAGGAGAAGACCGCCACGGTTCCCCTCGGTGCGCATCCGCAGGACGATTCCGTGCCACTGCTGGGTATCTCCATGACCTCGGTTCCGGTTTCCGACACCGAGGTGACCTACAACCTCGAGGACATCGGCGGCCCCAGCGCAGGTCTGATGTTCTCGCTCGCCGTGGTGGATAAGCTCTCCCCGGGGCCCCTGAACGGGGGCAAGTTCGTGGCGGGTTCCGGCACCATCGCCGAGGACGGTTCCGTCGGGCCGATCGGGGGTATCGCCCACAAGGTCCGTGCGGCGAAGGAGGCGGGGGCGGAGATCCTCCTGGCGCCCACCGACAACTGCGCCGAGGCGCTCACCGCCGACTACGGCGACATGACCATCCTGCAGGTGGACACCCTGGACCACGCGATTGAGCAGCTGGATGCCTACACCTCCGGCGGGGATTACCAGACCTGTAACTAGGATCCCCGGTGGCTATCCGTCTGTGGTGGTCTCCGGGACAACAGTCGGTGACGGCTCCCAGTCTGCCGGGGGCTCGACCAGGCCGAGCTCATAGATGCGGTCCTCCGGGTCGATCCGGTCGGAGGAGACCATCTGCTGCAGCACCAGACCCCCGTCATTGTCCACGACGGTGACAATCGAGGTGGTGCCCATCGTCGTCCACCCCACGATCCGCGAACCGGTGTCCTCCACCACACGTGAGCTGCGCAGCTCGGTCAGCAGCTGGGTGGTGGAGGCGGCCTTGGCGTTGTTGGCGAAGAACTGGAACTGCCCCACCTCGGAACCGGTGCACGCCCAGGAATTCTCCAGCCCACTGGGATCACAACTGTCCAGTTCCTCGAACAGGGACCGCGGCGCCAGCGACTGGAACACCTCGTAGACCTTCTCCACATCCCGGGAGAGCCTCACCTCCCGTGCGCTTGTCGACGCCTCGACCTCCTCGGTGGTCACCGTCTCCTCCGAGGGCGAACCGGTGGTGGTGGGGGAGGGAGCCTCTGAGGTGGTTGTTGTGGTGGTCTGAGTGGAGGTTGGGGTGGTGGTCTGGGCTGTGGTCGTCTCCGGGTCTGTGCCCCCGTCGGGGGAGCAGGCGACGAGCACCGGAATGAGCGCCACCAGTCCCAGGCCAAGACGGATGCGGGTACGCGGGGTGGACGCCACAGTCAGGTTCTCCTCATGTTGTGCTGCCCCAGGTGAAGGGGATTGACCTTTTTATTCTAACCATCCGGGCCGGATGGGCGGGAGGTTAGAAGTCCTCGGGCTCTGCTTCCAGGGTGTAGCGCAGGGCCGTGATCACACCGGGGGCAACCCCCGGGCCACCCCGCAGTTCGACCTCGTCCTCGGCGAAGGGACCCCGCTCGGCCAGTTCCTCCTCCGTGGGGCGGAGCTGCAGCAGTGTCAGTTCGGCGTCGCCACGCAGCACGCCGGAGAACAGGCGCGCCGGGCGGGCGGCGGAACCCGGGACGGAGGAGTCGGTGAACATGATCTCCTGGGCGAGAACCACACCGGCGACCTCGGACGGCCATGCCAGGCGGGAGATGTAGTCACCCAGGGCCTCGGAACCGGGGAGGAGGTTGTCGGGGATGTTGTCCTGAACCACGAGGGTGAGGGGGGAATCAGCCGCGTCATCGGTGTCCAGATTGTCCACGAGCAGGTCCGTGGGCACCAGCGCGAACAGAGTGGGGCCCTGGTCCCATCCCTCGGCGTGGATGAAGTCAACCGCCTCCCGCATCGCCTTGTTGAGTGCCTGCGGACTGAAAACATCAGCGTTCATTATTTTTTCCTTAATAAAATGGCCCGTTGGTCTTTAATTGCGATTAAACCGTAGAGTAGGGGAGAAACGAAGAAACACGCATTCACATAAGGATATTGTCTTGGCGACTGGTCTCACCCCTCCACCCCAACCGATCAAACGACCGCCAAAAGTTGTTACCTGGATCTTCGGTATCATCGCGCTGCTGGTTCTGGTCACCCCGCTCACCGTCGGTTTCTACACGGACTGGCTCTGGTTCGGCGAAGTGGATTACCGTGGCGTGTTCAGCACGGTCATTGTCACCCGCATCATCTTGTTCATCGTCTTCGCCCTTCTGGCAGGTTTTGTCACCTGGTTGGCCGGATACTTCACCATCAAACTGCGTCCGGATGACCTGACCGCATTTGATGCGGAGTCGCCCGTCTTCCAGTACCGGCAGATGATCGAGAACAGCCTGCGTCGCATCCTTATCGTGGTGCCGATCTTCGTCGGACTGCTGGGTGGACTGGTCGGACAGCGGTCCTGGCAGACCGTCCAGCTCTTCCTCAACCGCGAGTCCTTCGGTGTGGAGGACCAGCAGTTCGGTATGGACTACGGCTTCTACGCCTTCAGCCTGCCGATGCTGCGTCTGATCACCAGCTCCCTGTCGACGCTGCTGGTGGTCGCCTTCATCATCGCCCTGGTGGGTCACTACCTGCTCGGTGGCATCCGCCCCGGTAACCAGATGACCGGCCAGAAGGCCTTCATCTCCCGTGGTGCACGCGCACAGCTGGCCGTCACCGCAGGTCTGTGGATGCTGGTTCGCGTCGCCACCTACTGGCTGGAACGCTATGACCTGCTGACCAGGGAGAACGCCACCTTCACCGGTGCGGGTTACACCGACATCAACGCGCACCTGCCCGCGAAGATCATCCTGATGATCATCTCCATCATCGTTGCGGTCGCGTTCTTCTCCGCCATCTTCCTCAAGGATCTGCGTATCCCGGGACTGGCCGTGGTGCTGCTGGTGCTCAGCTCCGTTGTGGTCGGTGCCGTCTGGCCACTGATGCTTGAGCGTTTCTCCGTTCAGCCCAACCGTGCCGAGAAGGAATCCGAGTACATCTCGCGCAATATCGAATCGACACGGTTCGCCTACGGCATCACCGATGACGAGGTCACCTACATCGAGGACTGGGGTGCCGGTGGCGCCAGCAACGCCGAGGTGGCCGCCGACGAGGCAACCATCTCCAACATCCGTCTGCTGGATCCACAGATCCTGTCCCCCACCTTCACCCAGCAGCAGCAGCTGAGGAACTTCTACGGTTTCCCCGAGCAGCTGGCCATGGACCGCTATGAGGTCGACGGTGAACTCCGTGACTTCGTGGTGGCCGCCCGTGAGCTGGACCCGAACTCCCTGCAGCAGAACCAGCAGGACTGGATCAACCGCCACACCGTGTACACCCACGGCAACGGTTTCATCGCAGCCCAGGCCAACCAGGTCGATGAGGTTGCCCGCGATGTCGGATCCACCCGTGGTGGTTACCCGGTCTACACCGTCTCCGATCTGCAGACCAACGCCCGTGCTGCGGAGAGCGAAGACGCGGAGCAACTCGGCATCATGGTTGAACAGCCCCGCATCTACTACGGACCACTGATCGCGTCCGCAACAGACGGCAAGGATTACGCCATCGTCGGTGACACCGGTGACGGCCCGGTCGAGTACGACACCGACTCCACCAGCTACACCTACGACGGTGAGGGCGGCGTCGACGTCGGCAACCTCGTTAACCGTGCAGCCTTCGCCCTCCGGTACCAGGAGATGAACATGATCCTGTCGGATCGTGTCGGCGACGACTCCAAGATCCTCTTCGAGCGTGATCCCCGCACCCGCGTGGAGAAGGTCGCTCCGTGGCTGACCACCGATTCGAAGTCCTACCCGGCTGTCATCGACGGCAGCATCAAGTGGATCGTGGACGGCTACACCACCCTCTCCACCCTCCCGTACGCCACCCGGACCTCACTGACCGAGGCCACCCTGGATTCAGTGGTGGTGGACAACTTCCAGCAGCCACTGCTGACCGAGGAGGTTGGCTACATCCGTAACTCCGTCAAGGCTGTTGTCGACGCCTATGACGGCACCGTGGAGCTCTACGAATTCGACTCTGAGGACCCGGTGCTCAAAGCCTGGCGTGGCGTGTTCCCCGATGTCGTGCAGCCGGAGAGCGCGATCTCCGATGAGCTGCGCGACCACCTGCGTTACCCGGAGGACATGTTCAAGGTTCAGCGTGAGATGCTCTCCCGCTACCACGTTGAGGATGCCGGCACCTTCTTCACCAACGATGCGTTCTGGTCCGTCCCGAACGACCCGACCGCACCTGAGGGTCGCCAGGAGATGAAGCAGCCGCCGTACTACGTCGTGGCCGCTGACCCCGACACCGGCGAGTCCAGCTTCCAGCTGATCACCCCGTTCCGTGGTCTGCAGCGTGAGTTCCTCTCCGCCCACATGGCCGCATCCTCCGATCCGGACAACTTCGGCAAGATCACCGTCCGTGTTCTGCCGACCGGCGCGGTGACCCAGGGTCCGAAGCAGGCCCAGGATGCCATGATGTCCTCCGACCAGGTCGCCCAGGACCAGACCCTGTGGCGTGGTTCCAACGACCTGTTCAACGGTAACCTGCTGACCCTGCCCGTCGGTGGGGGAGAGATCCTCTACGTCGAACCGATCTACTCCCAGCGTAGGGACCAGGAATCGGCCTTCCCGAAGCTGCTGCGCATGCTGGTCTTCTACAAGGGCCAGGTCGGTTACGCGCCGACCATCGCTGAGGCGCTGTCCCAGGTCGGCATCGACCCGGCCGCAGCCCAGGACATCGAGGTCGTCGAGGAGGACGGCACCGTCACCGTTCCGGAGGTTGGTGCCACCGAGGACACCGACGCCGCCACCCCTGATGAGGACGAGGCACCAGCAGCACCGGCAGGTTCCGAGGCTGAAGGTATCGAGGCCATCAATGAGGCTCTCCGTAACCTGGAGACCGCACGCGATGGTTCCTTCGAGGAGTACGGCCGTGCGCTTGACGCTCTGGACCGTGCAGTCGAGAGCTACCAGGGTGCTGCTACCGCGGAGTAATCCCGGTCAGACCTTGTAGTTGATGCCTGTGGCCTCGGCGCTGGAGACAGCGTCGGGGCCACAGGCCCGTCCGGGGCCGGGACCAGGCGATTTGGTCGTATCCGGGTCGGGCTGTATAGTTTATCGATGTTGCCAGGAACACGGGAAGAGATTCCCCAGACTGTCAACAAGGTGAAATTTAATAACACCGCGTCGCGGGGTGGAGCAGCTCGGTAGCTCGCTGGGCTCATAACCCAGAGGTCGTAGGTTCGAATCCTGCCCCCGCTACTAATGAAAAATCCTCCGGAACTACACAGTTCCGGAGGATTTTTTCGTATCTTGACTTAAAAGGACAACAGGCCTCGGATCGCGCCGAAGACGAGGCCGAGGCTGCTGCCGATGATCGGCAGCTGGGAGTAGAAGTTGGCGAAGGTATCAAAGTAGTGCACGGGGACTCCTGAGGGGATCTGGGGTGGTGGACGGGTGTGTCAGGGTGTCATCCTCAGGAGGACAGGCCCAGGGTGGTGAAGGTGGCGGCGACAAAGGGGGCGAGGGCAACGACGCCGATGACCGTTTCAAGCAGCATCGGGAACGCGAGGATGTCCGCGGTAATGGTGGCGGCTATCTCCTGGGCGGCGGTGAAATCCATGAAGGGGATTCCTTTCGGGGAAGCGGTGTAGGGAAGCTTTTCTGGTGGGTCTGAACGCGAGAATCATAACAGCAACATTGCTAAACTGTCTCGGTTTCGGTGGCCTGAGACGTCTGGTGGGGACCCATAATTGGAAATCATCGCCATTTCGTGTATAGTGGTGACTCGTAGCCGGAACGCACAATGACCGGCGAAGGTGCAGATAGATGGCACCGCGTCGCGGGGTGGAGCAGCTCGGTAGCTCGCTGGGCTCATAACCCAGAGGTCGTAGGTTCGAATCCTGCCCCCGCTACTAATCAAAACTCCCCTCATCATGATGATGAGGGGAGTTTTTCGTCGATAAGCGTCTCAGATCGGTTTGCGCTTGATCACGATGTCGGGTTCCCCGGGATCCTCGCCGTTGGGATCGGTGTACCAGGTGGTCAGGGAGGGGTCGTCGCTGTCGAAGTCGGCGCCGGCACCCTCGTCCTTCTTCACGTGCGTGACACCGAAGATGAAATCATCACCGTGTTCATCGATGCCATGGACCACGCCCTTGCGGATGGCGGCCAGTGCATATTTCCGGCGGATCATCAACGGATCATTCTTCAGCTCGATGCCCCAGGAGATCATCACGCCGACGAGGATGACCGCGAAGGGCAGGGCGCAGGTGACCATGATCGACTGCAACCCGGACAGGGCGTTCTGACCGCCGGCGAGCAGCAGGGACATCGCGATCAGTCCGAGCATCGAGCCCCAGATGATGGTGACCGGCTTGGAGGGCACCGGACGGCCGGACTGGGACATCGACCCCATGACATTGGTGGCGGAGTCAGCGGCGGTGACGAAGAAGATGACAATGGCCACCAGCACGACAATGGAGGTGATCGTGGACAGTGGCAGGTTGCCCATGAGATCGAACATCACGTTCTCACCGGCGCACGGATCTCCAGGCCCTCGCCGTAACGATGCTGCCAGATGGTGGAACCACCGAAGATGATGAACCAGATCATCGAGATCCCGGACGGCACCAGCGCCACCACGATGACGAATTCCCGGATGGTACGACCGCGCGAGATCTTGGCGATGAACATGCCGACGAACGGCGACCAGGAGATCCACCACGCCCACAGCAGCGTGGTCCAACTCTGGAGGAACACCTTCTCCGCCTCACCCTCACTCGGGTACACCGTCAACATGGCGGGCAGACCGTCGAAGAAGGTCAACAGGGTGGCCGGAACGAGATCGAGGAGGAACACCGTGGGTCCCGCAAGGAGGGCGAACACCGTCAGGCCCACCACGAGAACCATATTCGCGTTGGACAACATGCGGATGCCCTTCTTCACACCTGACACCGCGGAAAAGATGAAGATCACGGTCAGGATGGTGATGGCGATGATGAGGAAGGTGTCTCCGCTGACATCGCGTCCCGTGACGATGGAGGTTCCCGTCTGGATCTGGAGTGCACCGATGCCCAGTGAGGTGGCCGTGCCGAAGAGGGTGACCAGGACCGCGAAGGTATCGATGATCCGACCCGGGACGCGGTTGTTGCCACCGGGGAAGACCGGTTCGAACAGCGATGAGATGAGGGGCAGCCGTCCACGACGGTAGGAGGCATACGCGATGGAGCCACCCACCAGGGCGTAGATGGGCCACGCGAGGGAGGCCTGGTGCAGGATGGCCTGGGCGATGGCCTGGGTGACCAGCCCGCTGGATTCCGCCTCCAGGCTCGAACCGGGTGGCGGGGTGATGTAGTGGATCAGTGGCTCCATGGGGTCGTAGAAGATGAGACCGATGCCCAGGCCCGCCGCGAAGAGCATGGAGATCCAGGACGTGGTGGAGTAGTCGGGTTCGCTGTCATCCGGGCCCAGCGGGATCCGGCCGGTGGGGGCCAGGCCGATGACGAACATGAAGATCGCGATGGCCACGACCAGGGCGCCGAAGAACCACGCGAAGTTTTCCACCACCCATCCCTGCATGGTGGTTCCCACCTCGTTGATGCCGGTGGGGGAGACGACCGCCCAGATGAAGACGGCCAGGGAGAACGTCAGCGCCACAGCGAAGACGATCTTGTTGGTGGGGAATTTCGCCCCGGTGTCCGCGACGTTGATGCCGGGCACGAGTGCCGGGTGGATGGACCGTTCACCGCGGGTTGCTTTCTCCAGTGCGCTCGGTATGCGTCTTTTGGGGGAACCTGGGGTGGTCATGTCAGTATCCTTCGGTTGTGACGAAGATATCCTTTTCTCCAGTGTAATCACCGGGCGGAATCTTCCGCGGTGGGTGATACGTGTGGACGGCGGGGGTCCGCGGTGCGGGCGAAATTAGATATGACTAATAACACTCATAGATATGTGGCGGGAAGTAGGTTACACCTCTACATTTGAGCTTATGAGCCCACGAAAAATTGGTGTAACCGAAGTTGCTCTGCGTGATGCGCACCAGAGTCTGATGGCAACCCGCATGGCCATGGAGGACATGGTCGGCGCATGCGAGGACATTGACAATGCCGGCTTCTGGAGTGTGGAGTGCTGGGGTGGGGCCACGTTCGACGCCTGCATCCGATTCCTCAACGAGGATCCCTGGGAGCGTCTGCGCACCTTCCGCAAGCTGATGCCGAACTCCCAGCTGCAGATGCTGCTGCGCGGACAGAACCTCCTCGGCTACCGCCACTACGAGGACATGGTGGTGGACAAGTTCGTGGAGAAGTCCAAGGAGAACGGCATGGACATCTTCCGTGTCTTCGATGCCCTCAATGATCCCCGCAACCTCGAACACGCCATGAAGGCGGTGAAGAAGGTGAACGGACATGCCCAGGGCACCATCTGTTACACCACCTCACCACTGCATGACGTGGACGGGTACATCAAACAGGCCGGCCGCCTGCTGGACATGGGTGCTGATTCCATCGCCCTGAAGGACATGGCAGCCCTGCTCAAACCCCAGCCTGCCTTCGACATCATCCGGGGTATCAAGGAGACCTACGGCGAGGACACCCAGATCAACGTCCACGCACACTCCACCACCGGCGTCACCATGGTCACCCTCCAGAAGGCCATCGAAGCCGGTGCCGATGTGGTTGACACCGCGATCTCCTCAATGTCCCTGGGGCCGGGACACAACCCGACCGAGGCACTCGTCGAGATGCTCGAGGGCACCGATTATGACACCGGCCTGGACATGGACCGCCTGCTCAACATCCGTGATCACTTCAAGGCGGTACGCCCGAAGTACGCCGAGTTCGAGTCCAAGACCCTGATCAACACCAACATCTTCCAGTCCCAGATCCCCGGCGGCATGCTCTCCAACATGGAGGGTCAGCTGCGCGCCCAGGGCGCGGAGGACCGGATGGAGGAGGTCATGCTGGAGGTGCCGCTGGTGCGCAAGGATGCCGGCTACCCACCGCTGGTCACCCCGTCCTCCCAGATCGTGGGCACCCAGGCCGTGTTCAACGTCCTCATGGGCCGCTACAAGGTCATGACGGCAGAATTCGCCGACCTCATGCTCGGCTACTACGGCGAATGCATCGGCGAACGCAACCCCGAGCTGATCCAGATCGCGCAGCAGCAGGCGAAGAAGGAACCGATCACAGTCCGCCCGGCAGACCTGCTGGAACCGGAATGGGACGACCTGCGCACCCAGGCCGAGGGGCTCGAGGGCTTCGACGGATCCGATGAGGACGTACTCACCAACGCACTGTTCCCCGGTGTCGCGCCGGGATTCTTTGCCACCCGCCATGAGGGACCGAAGAACGTGGGTAAGACCGCCGAGCAGCTGAAGAAGGAAAAGGCCGCAGCAAAGGGGCAGGCAAACGCCCTGCGCGAGCCGATCACATACAAGGTCACCGTCGGTGGCCGCAGCCAGACCGTCAAGGTAGAGCCGGGAGAATAGAAACACATGGCTAGCAAGGAAAAAAGCATGCAGGAGCGCCTTGAGGTGCTGGCTGCGGAACGCGAACGGGTCAGCCTCGGTGGGGGACAGGCCAAGATCGACAAGCAGCATGACAAGGGTCGGCTGACCGCCCGCGAGCGCGTGGCACGCCTGGTGGATGAGGGCACCTTCCGGGAGACCGGGATGTTCGCCACCCACCGCACCACCCACTTCGGCATGGACAAGGCCGACGCCCCGGCCGACGGTGTGGTCACCGGCACCGGTGCTGTCTTCTCACGCCCCGTGCACATCGCCAGCCAGGACTTCACCGTCATGGGTGGATCCGCCGGTGAGACACAGTCCGAGAAGGTTGCGGCCACGATGGCCGCCTCCGCCACCACCGGCACCCCGTTCGTGTTCATCAACGATTCCGGTGGTGCCCGTGTCCAGGAGGGTATCGATTCCCTCTCCGGTTACGGCAAGGTGTTCTACCACAATGTGCTGCTCTCGGGTCTGGTGCCGCAGGTCTCCATCATCGCCGGCCCCTGCGCCGGAGGTGCCGCCTACTCCCCGGCGCTGACCGACTTCATCATCCAGGTCCGCGGTGCCCAGATGTTCATCACCGGCCCCGGCGTGATCAAATCCGTCACTGGCGAGGATGTCACCGCCGAGCAGCTCGGTGGCGTGGATGCGCACATGGCCAAGGCCGGCAACATCCACTTCGAGGCTGACAATGATGAGCAGGCCATCCTCATCGCGCAGAAGCTGCTGAGCTTCCTGCCCCAGAACAACACCGAGGAACCACCGGTGGTCAATCCCGACCCGGTGGTGGAACCCGACCCGACCCTGCGCGACATCGTGCCGGTGGACGGCAAGAAGGGTTACGACGTGCGCGAGATCATCGCCCGCATCGTCGACAATGCCGACTTCCTGGAGGTCCAGGAGGGGTTCGCCCGCAACATCGTCATCGGTTTCGGCCGCGTGGTCGGTCACACCGTCGGCTTCGTGGCCAACCAGCCACAGGTGATGTCCGGTGTCCTGGACATCAACTCCTCCGACAAGGCCAGCTCCTTCATCCGTTTCTGCAACGCCTTCAACATCCCACTGGTCACCCTCGTGGACGTGCCGGGCTTCATGCCGGGTGTGGCGCAGGAACACGGCGGTATCATCCGCCACGGTGCGAAGATGCTCTACGCCTACTCCGCGGCAACCGTCCCGAAGATCACCGTGGTGCTGCGCAAGTCCTACGGCGGCGCGCACCTGGCGATGTGCTCGAAGGATCTCGGCGCCGACCGCGTGTTCGCCTGGCCGACCGCGGAGATCGCCGTCATGGGTGCCGACGGTGCCGTCAACGTCGTCTTCCGCCGCGAGATCGCCGAGGCCGAGGACCAGGAGACCCGTCGTGAGGAACTGATCCAGGAGTACAAGGACACCTTCTCCTCACCGTTCATGGCCGCCTCCCGCGGCCTGGTGGATGACATCATCGACCCGGCGGAGACCCGCCTCCAGATCGCTGACGCCCTCATGGTGCTGGCCAACAAACGAACCCACCGGCCGAATAAGAAACACGGTCTGGGACCGGCATAAGGACAGGTCGATATGGAACAACATCAGTTGGAAGAACTCGTCGACAAGCTATCGCAGCGTCTCGACGCCGTGGAGGCCGAGCTGCAGGAACTCCGCGCCCGCTCCGATGCTGACATCCCGGAGGACACCCTCATGGCGATCTCCGCGGCGGTGTCCGCATATCTGGGCAACCGCGGCAAGGTCAAGGCCGTTCGCCTCAGCCGCCACCGCACGTGGGCGGCGCAGGGCAGGCAGCGCGTCCAGGACCACTCCAAACATTTGTAAAGGGCCGTGAAGAAACAATGAAACTCAACGTAACCGTCAACGGAATCTCCTACAACGTCGAAGTCGAGGTGGAGGAGGAGCAGAGGCAGCTCGGCCCGATCATCATCGGCTCGGCACGCACAAACACCCCCGCTGCCCCCACCACCGCCTCCATCCAGGGTGTCGCCGCCAACGCGGTGGTCGCACCCCTGGCCGGTTCGGTGTTCAAGATCCTCGTGGCGGAGGGGGACACCATCGAAGCAGGTCAGGTGCTCCTCGTCCTGGAGGCGATGAAGATGGAAACCGAGATCACCGCGCCATCCGCAGGTGTCGTCGGGGCCATCAACGTCAAGGAGGGGGAGGCTGTCCAGGGCGGTCAGTCGCTCATCGAGATCGATTAGTCCGCGCGCCCATCAACGATTGGGCCACACTTCGCGTTTACCCGCCGAAAAACATCACGGGCGTGGCAATATATATGCCATCGCCCGTTTTTCGTTGTGAAAGTGAACTCAAGATACACATGCGCCTCCCGGTTTCACGCCGTACAGTTGTAACAACCTCCATTCTGGCAGCCGGGGTGACCCTACTGGCGCCGTCAGCGCAGGCAACACCGGCACCACCCGTCACCGAACCGGTGACCACCCAGACCACCGTGGCCCCCCGGTGGGTGGACACCGCAGGCGCAGTGGATCAGGCCAATGCCACACTTTCACCCCTGGGGATCACCCTGGACCGCACGGCGGCGGAGCAGTTCGATGCCACCGCGAATGCGCACATCGATGCGGGTATCACCGCCGGAATCACGGCCGGTGTCCTGCCTGTCGACGCCCGGATCCCCCAGGCCACCACCCCGTACGCCACCACCGCGGACCAGACAGCGCAGGCACCCCAGGCCGTCATCGTCGAGACACCCCTGCTGGCACCGGCGGGAACACACGTCCGCCCACCGCTGCCCAACTACACGATGCGCACGGACCTCCCCGCGCAGGTTATGGCCCTGACCCCGGGTGAGGTGCTGCACCGCGTGCCCGGATCCTGGTTCAACCAGCCGGCCGTCCCGGTGGAATCCCAGGTGACAGAGGACCAGGGCAAGTCCCTCTTCGGACCCGGCACGCCCATCTACCTGGGCCAGGACTCGATGTGCACCCTCGCGGTCACCGGTGTGGATGCCGAGGGGCGCAAGATCGGCATTACCGCCGGCCACTGTGGTGACGTCGGCGATGCTGTGCGATCCGCCGATTCCTTCTGGGTGGGGGAGGCCGGCACGATCGTCGCCGACGGATCCAATGACGATTACTCCGTCATCGAGTTCGGGTCGAATGCGGAGATCTCCAACTCCTACAACGGGGTGACGGTCAACGGTATCGGCGGGCGGACCACCAACCTGCAGGAGGTGTGCAAGACCGGTGTGGCCACCGGATTCACCTGTGGGCTGGTGTGGACCGCGGACGAGCGTCTGACCATGTCTCAGCTGTGTGCCATGCAGGGTGATTCCGGTGCGCCGGTGATCGCCAACGGCCGGGTTGTGGGATTGATCTCCGGTGGTCTCATCGCGAATCACGACCTGTCATGCCGCACCCCGATCCAGGGGCCGCTGCATATGCCGTCGCTGTCGGTGAACATGGATCGCATCGTGGCGGAGATGGATGCCAGTGGTGGTCCGGGTCGCGGATTCACCCTCGCCGGGCAGTAACCGACGGCAACCATGAGTTAACCCAGAGATCCTGTCTCCAGAAAGCAACAGTGGTCTCTGGGTTAAGCAGGGTGCTTTCTGGGAACAGGATCTCTGGGTTAATGGGGTGGGGGGAGTGCTGTTAGCCCCGCAGGCGCTTCAGCACCTCATCGTGGAGGACTCCGTTGGTGGCCACAGCGTCGCCGCCGTGGGGGCCATCCTCACCGGCCAGGGAGCTGAAACGTCCGCCGGCCTCGGTGACCAGGATGGACAGGGGGGCGAGGTCCCAGAGGGACACCTCGGGTTCGGCGGCGATGTCCACGGCACCCTCTGCGACCAGGCAGTAGGAGAAGAAATCGCCGTAGCCGCGCAGTCGCCAGGTGTCGTCGGTCAGTTTGACGAAGTTCTTGCGCAGGTCACGCGCCTTCCAGCCCTCCAGGGAGGAGAAGGACACTGACGCATCCGCAAGCTCGGTCACGGAGGACACACACAGTTTGCGGGGGGAGCTGCCGTTGAAGGTTCTCCAGGCACCGGACCCTTCTGAGGCCCACCAGCGACGGACGAGGGCCGGGGCGGAGATGACACCGGCGACGGGGCGGCCGTCGTCAAGCAGGGCGATGAGGGTGGCCCACACGGGCACGCCGCGGACGAAGTTCTTGGTGCCGTCGATGGGGTCGATGACCCACTGGCGTCCGGTTAATTCCGTCTCGCCGCCGAATTCCTCACCGAGGATGGCATCGGAGGGGCGCGCGGTGGCGAGTTTCTCGCGCAGCGCGGTTTCCACGGCCAGGTCGGCGTCGCTGACCGGGGTCATGTCCGGCTTGGAGGAGACATCTAAATCGGTGGCCTCGAAACGGTCGAGGGTGATGGCGTCGGCCAGTTCCGCCAGTTCGAGGGCGAGGGCTAAATCGTCTGCGTAGTTGCTCATGGGAACCTATCCTAGTTCGCCGAGCAGATCGGCGACCTCGGATACCGACTGAACGTTGCCCGCCACGCACCATTCGACGCCGCCGGCCTCCACCTTGATCGCCGCGCCACCGACACCCTCGACGAGTGCGCGGCCGGGCAGCCAGTCCCAGTCGGCGACGGTGTGCTGCATCCACACCCCACTGGTGCCGTCGGCCACGCCACCGAGATCAACGGAGCCGGCGCCGAGCATGCGCAGGGCAGCCGCGCGGGTGGCCACGGTCTGCCAGGCCTTGCTGACCTGCGGGTTCGCCAGCCAGGTGGGGTGGATATAGGTGGCCAGGGCGGTGCGGGAGAGGGGTTCGTCGACAAGCATGGGCAGCTCAACCCCGTCGCGGGTGGTGCGGATCCCGGGCCCGCCGAACCACGTGTAGCCCATCGCGGGGCGGTGCACCGCGCCGAACCGCAGCCGCTCCGGGTTGGACGGATCCCCCTCGACCAGCGCGAGCGCGCTGCACCAGTAATCCGAGCCGCGGGTGAAGTTGTAGGTCCCGTCGACCGGGTCGACCACCCAGAAACGACCGCTTTGCGACGCCCGGTTGGCACCCTCCTCGCCCACGACACCGTCCTCGGGGCGCAGCGCCTCCAACGCACCTGCGACAAACGCCTCCGCGGCATGGTCGGCGTCGGTGACCACATCGGACACCGAGGTCTTGTAATCGGTGCTCAGACCGTTCTCACGCATGCGCCAGGCCAGACGGCCGGCGTTGTAGACCAGGGCCTGCGCCAGGTGCTCGTCGGAGTCCTGGTCGTGGGCGATGACGAAGGTCTTGGTGATCGTGGCGATCATGTCATCGATTGTGGCGGCGGGATGCGACTGCTCAGTATTACTCATGTGCTCCATTGTGCATGGTGGCTGCCCGGGTTGCTGACTTTGGGTGCGTGCAGCACCAGGTAACATAGTTCACCATGCGTCCCGAAATCTCTGCAGAACTTTCCGAGCTCGACAGCACCCTCACCACCATTGAGAAGATTCTCAATCCGGAGGAGCTGTCCGACCGTGTTCGCGAGCTGGAGGCCCAGGCCGCCGACCCGGGGCTGTGGGACAACCCCGATCACGCCCAGCAGGTCACCTCCGAGCTCTCCCACGTGCAGGCGGAACTGCGCAAGGTCACCGAACTGCGCCAGCGCCTGGATGATCTGCCGATCATGTATGAACTGTCAGAGGAGGAGGGCGATGACACCTCCCTGGTGGATGAGGAACTGGCGGACCTGCGCGCCGGCATCGAGGCACTGGAGGTCAAGACCATGCTCTCCGGTGAATACGATGCGCGCGAGGCCGTGATCAACATCCGCTCCGGTGCCGGTGGTGTGGACGCCGCCGACTGGGCCGAGATGCTCATGCGCATGTACGTCCGCTGGGCGGAGAAGCACGGGCACAAGGTGGATGTCTATGACATCTCCTACGCCGAGGAGGCCGGCATCAAATCCGCGACCTTCGTGGTCCACGGTGACTATATGTATGGTCAGCTCTCCGTGGAGCAGGGCGCCCACCGCCTGGTGCGCATCAGTCCCTTCGACAACCAGGGACGTCGCCAGACCTCGTTCGCCGAGGTGGAGGTGCTGCCGGTGGTGGAACAGGTCGACTCCATCGACATCCCCGATTCGGAGGTCCGCGTGGATGTCTACCGGTCCTCCGGCCCGGGTGGCCAGTCGGTGAACACCACCGACTCCGCGGTGCGCCTGACCCACATCCCGACCGGCATCGTCGTGACCTGTCAGAATGAGAAATCCCAGATCCAGAACAAGGCCTCGGCCATGCGTGTGCTCCAGGCGAAACTGCTGGAGAAAAAGCGCCAGGAGGAACGCGCCGAGATGGACGCCCTGGGTGCCGGCGGCAACGCCTCCTGGGGTAACCAGATGCGCTCCTATGTCCTGCACCCGTACCAGATGGTCAAGGATCTGCGCACCAACTACGAGGTCAACGATCCCTCCAAGGTGCTCGACGGTGATATCGACGGCCTGCTGGAGGCCGGCATCCGCTGGCGGATGGCGCAGCAGCAGGAGAGCTAACTACAGGTTCCTACCAATACCCGGCCAATATGGTTGGAGTGGTCGGAGTCGTTTCACCCGGCATGCGGGGTTGGCTAGAGTGTGACGGGTGATCACGTTTGAGAATGTCACCAAGAGTTATAAGACCTCGACCCGCCCCGCGCTCGATGATGTGTCCCTGACCATCGACAAGGGTGAGTTCGTCTTCCTCATCGGCCCCTCCGGTTCCGGCAAGTCCACGTTCCTGCGGCTGCTGACCCGGGAGGAGAACGTCACATCCGGTAACATCCACCTCTCTGATTTCCACGTGAACACACTCAAAGGTGCGCAGGTGAATAAACTGCGCCAGCGCATCGGGTACGTCTTCCAGGATTTCCGCCTGCTGAAGAACAAGAATGTCTATGACAATGTCGCCTTCGCGCTCGAGGTGATCGGCAAGAAGAAGGACAAGATCTCCGAACTGGTGCCGGAGACACTGGAGATGGTCGGGCTGGCAGGCAAAGCCAACCGCATGCCCAATGAACTCTCCGGTGGTGAGCAGCAGCGGGTGGCCATCGCGCGCGCGTTCGTCAACCGGCCGCTGGTGCTGCTTGCCGACGAACCCACCGGCAACCTCGACCCCGACACCTCAGATGAGGTGATGATCCTGCTCAACCGGATCAACCGTCTGGGCACCACCGTGGTCATGTCCACCCACAATGCCCGCACCGTTGATGACATGCGCCGGCGCGTGGTGGAGCTGCGGCTGGGCAAACTGGTCCGCGATGATGCCCACGGCGTCTACGGCGAGATGCGCTAGGGGAGTAAGCACACCATGTCTGTTACCTATGTTCTCCGCGAATCCCTGCGCGGAATGGCCCGCAACCTCACCATGACGCTCGCGCTGGTGATCACCACCTCCATCTCCCTGGCCCTGTTGGCCACCGGTTTCCTGGTGGCGAACATGACCGAGCGCACCAAGGACATCTACCTCGACCGCGTGGAGGTGATGATCCAGCTGGATGAGGACACCTCCGCCAATGATCCCGACTGCGTGGAGGAGGCCTGCGCCGAGGTCCGCTCGGAACTGGAGGCCATCGACGGTGTGGATTCCATCACCTACCGCTCCCGGGAACAGTCCTATGAGCGCTTTGTGGAGGTCTTCGAGTACACCGACCCGGTGTTGGTGGCTGAAACCTCACCGGATGCCCTGCCGGCGGCCTTCCATGTGCGACTGGCTGATCCCCTGGCCGTGGACATCCTCGATCCGATCCGTGAACTCCCGCAGGTCGCGGCTGTGATCGACCAGGTCGATGATCTCCGCGGTGCTACCGAGAACCTGGATTCCATCCGCAATGCCACCTTCCTCATCGCCGCGGTGCAGATCCTCGCCTCCATCTTCCTCATCGCCAACATGGTGCAGATCGCGGCCTATTCCCGGCGGGAGGAAACCGAGATCATGCGTATCGTCGGTGCTTCCCGCTGGTACTCCGAGGCGCCGTTTGTCCTGGAGGCGGTGCTGTCCACGCTGATCGGTGCGGTGCTGGCGGTCGTCGGATTGTTCCTGGGCAAGGAGCTGGTCATCGACAAGGCGCTGCGCGGACTCTATGAATCCCAGCTGATCGCCCCGATCACCAATGCCGATATCTGGACGGTGGCACCGTTTGTCTCTGTCATCGGTGTGGTGGTGGCCGGCCTGATCGCGCAGCTGACGCTGCGGTTCTACGTACGTAAATAACCCCGTCGCTTGGCCCTGCCGTACACTGATAAGGCTATGGCCAAGAAAAAGAAGAAAGTTGATGAGAACAACCAGGTTCTCGCAACTAACCGCAAGGCCCGCCATGACTACCAGATCCTCGATACCTGGGAGGCGGGCGTGGTGCTGCTGGGCACCGAGATCAAATCCCTGCGTGAGGGCAAGGCATCCCTGGTGGATGCCTTCGCCATCATCGACAATGGTGAAGTCTGGCTCCACAACCTGCACATCCCGACCTATTCGATGGGCAGTTGGACCAACCACAGTCCCAAGCGCACCCGCAAACTCCTCCTGCACCGCCGGGAGATCGACTCCCTGATGGGCAAGGTCCGCGACGGCAACCGCACCCTCGTGCCGCTGAAGCTGTACCTGGTCAACGGCCGGGTCAAGCTGGAACTGGGGCTGGCGCAGGGTAAGCAGGACTACGACAAGCGCCAGGACATCAAGCGCCGCACCGAGGAACGCGAGGTCACCCGCGAACTCGGCCGCCGCATCAAGGGCATCAACGCCTGATGGACATCCACATCGCGAAGGTCCACGACGTGCTGGTAGGGGAGCAGACCCACGGCACAACGGTCCTGGTGGACCGGTTGTGGCCCCGCGGTGTGAGCAAAGACGACCTCCAGCCCGATCTCTGGCTGAAGGAGGTGGCTCCGTCGACCGAGCTGCGGCGGTGGTTCGGCCACGACCCAGCGCGTTTTGACGAGTTCGCGCGCCGCTACCGGGCTGAGCTGGGCGGGGCGCGCGTCGATAAGCTTATCGACGCAGCAACCCCCGGCCCCATCACCCTCCTCTACGCCGCCAAAGACCGGCAACACAACCACGCCGTGGTTCTACGTGACTGGCTTATTGAAACATGCTTGCCAAAATAGGGGAGTGTGCAGTAGAGTGGACCTTCCTGCGGGACTCGCACGAGCCCACCGCAGGCAACCAACGGGGCTGACATGGTTTCGACTACGTTGATTGAGCCAGGGGAAGCGTGCCGGTGAAGGCTGGAGACCACCGTGAGCGTCGCAGCAAACCAATAAGCGCCGAGAAGACTCAGCGCGACTACGCCCTCGCTGCCTAAGTAGCGACCGCGTGTCTGTCAGCCCGGGGATGTCCCTGCCCCGGATGCTGGCATCGACTAAGGGACTTGCTATCCAACCGCGTCAGCGGGGTTGGATGGGACTTCTACCGCTGACTGGGCCCATCATCCGGATGTGTTCGTCCTAGCCGGAGGGCCAAGCAGAGATCGCTGCACGAACTGCGCACGGAGAAGCCCTGGCAAAGTAGCGTAGGACCCGGGTTCAATTCCCGGCAGCTCCACCAAGAACCCCTTCACCTGTTACGGCAGGTGAAGGGGTTTCTCCTTGTCCCTACCAATCCCGAATTCTAGGGTTCGATACCGCGGGGGAGATTGGCGGAACCGCAGCCTATACTGCTGTTCTTCGCAGATTTCCCGGTAGCAGTTCTTGGACTCCAGAGGTACGGTAAAGCCTATGGATAAAAGGGATGAACCTGGGAAAACCGGCAGTTTCAGTTCGGGATTGTTCAAATTCGGGGTGTTCATCGTCCTGGCAGGATCCCTGCTCCTGGTGCTGCGACTCATTCTGGGAGTAACCTCCACCCTCGGAATCGTCTCCAATCTTCTGCTTATTCTCTCGGGGGTGTTCCTTGCCTGGAAACCTTTTATGGACAACCGAAAACGAGGACAGCTATCGCAGGACTAGTAAAGGGGCTTCTGGCAGGTCACAGTTCCTGCAGAGCGCTCCCTGAAGTGGATTGCCCATGAGAAACCCGTGGCATTTTCCATCCGTGAGTGACCAGGATTCGAGAAGTTATTTCACCACCTTGCCCACCGACTCCGCGATCTCCCGGGCAGCCTGCTTGGCGTAGGGGCCCACTCCGGTGATGGTGGCCGCGCCGGGGCCTGTCCAGTCGCCGTAACCAACCAGGTGGAGGGCTGAATAGCGGGGGGTGGTGCCGTCGAGAAGCCGGCGCACCGGGCCCAGGGCCGGGCGGAACCCGGTGCACCAGATCAGGTGATCGGCATCGACTTCATCAAGTGAGGTGAACATCGGTGTGGCCTGCAGGCGTCCGGTGTCGCGGGCAGCGCGCACTTCGGGGAGCACGACGATATCGCCCAGGTCGGAGTCCGCGCCGGGGTCGGGTTCCCCACGTTGGATCGCAAGGGCGCGCAGGCGGTTGCGTCGGAACAGCACGCGGCCATCCACTTCATCCGGCATCCAGCGTGGGGGTCGGCGGGTGTACCAGGTGACCTCGGCAACGTTGGTGAGTTCCGCAGCGATCTGGGCACCGGAGTTCGCACCGCCGACCACCGCGACGCGTGTGCCCCGGAAGGTTTCGATGCCCGGATAGTTGGCCGAATGCCAGTGGGTACCGCGGAAGGTGCCCGGGTAGTTCGGGACGAAGGGGGCAGACCAGGTGCCGGTCGCAGCAACCACATTCGGGGTTGACCAGACCTTCTCACCCGCGCGGACGCGGAAGATCCCCTCCGCGTGCTCGATGCGATCCACCCGGACGGGGCGTTCCACCGGGATCTTGTAGCGCTGCTCGTAGGCGGTGAGGTAATCCACCACGTGTTGGGCTGGGGGGAAACCGTCGGAAAGCGGCATGGGCCAACCTGGAAGGTTGGAGAATTCCGCGGTGGAGAACAGCGTCATCGAGGGCCAGACGTGCAGCCAGGCGCCGCCGGGGGCTGGCTGATCATCGAGGACCAGCGTGTCCACACTTGCCCTGAGCAGGTAGTAGGCGGTGGCCAGTCCGGACTGGCAACCGCCGATGATGATCGCCTCGTGGTCGCTGCTCATACCTTCTCCCATCGTTTCCTCCATCATGCCGGTTGCCTAACCGATCTGCAGGACGGTACGCAGCTCGGCGAACAGTTCCGGTTTGACGCGGTGGATGACACTGCGTCCCTCACGGGTGCGTTCCAGCAGGCCGGCCTCGGTCATCTTCTTCAGGTGGTGAGAGATGGTCGGCTGGCTCAGACCCATCATCTCGGTGAGCTCGTTGACGCTGACTGGCCCGCAGCCCCCGGCGGCCAGCTGGGAGAGGATCCGCAGGCGCATCGGTTCGGCCAGCACCTTGAACAGGGTGGCGTAGCGGTCGGCCTCGTCGTCATCGAGCGGACCGGTGCCCAGTGAACAGCAGTCGGAGAGGTCGGTGAGGGGGAGTATCTGCGCGGCGGTCATGTGTCCCATCCTATATTGACAGTCATCAATATTGAAAGTACCGTCAATATCGATAACAATCAATACGACGCGAAGGTGACGCATGACTGCACCCACCCAGACCCGGGCCGTACCCGCCCGGATCTCCTTCCTCGACCGATTCCTCCCCATCTGGATCATCCTGGCCATGGTCGCCGGCCTGATCCTGGGCAGGTCCCTGCCCGGGCTGGCACCCTTCCTTAACTCCCTTGAGGTCGGCGGGATATCCCTGCCGATCGCCCTCGGCCTGTTGGTGATGATGTACCCACCGCTGGCCAAGGTCCGTTATGACAAGACCAAGGAGATCGCCGCCGACAAACGCCTCATGACGGTCTCCCTGCTCCTCAACTGGGTGGTCGGGCCGGCGTTCATGTTCGCCCTGGCCTGGATCTTCCTGCCCGACCAGCCGGAACTGCGTACCGGTTTGATCATCGTCGGCCTGGCGCGTTGTATCGCCATGGTGCTGGTCTGGTCGGATATGTCCTGCGCCGACCGCGAGGCCACCGCCGTGCTCGTGGCCATCAACTCGATCTTCCAGGTCTTCATGTTCGGTGTCCTCGGCTGGTTCTACCTGCAGGTTCTCCCGTCCTGGCTGGGTCTGGAGACCACCTCCGCTGAGTTCTCCTTCTGGGCGATCGTCAGCTCCGTGCTCGTCTTCCTCGGCATCCCACTGCTGGCCGGTGCGGCATCCCGGATCATCGGCGAGAAGGTCAAGGGCCGCGAGTGGTATGAGAACAAGTTCATCCCCGCCATCTCCCCGCTGGCGCTGATCGGTCTGCTGTACACCATCGTCCTGCTGTTCTCCCTGCAGGGCGAGGCGATCACCTCACAGCCGCTGACCGTCGCCCGCATGGCCGTGCCGCTGCTGATCTACTTCATCGGTATGTTCTTCATCTCCCTGGCCGCCTCCAAGGCATCCGGTATGAACTACGCACAGTCCGCAGCCGTGTCATTCACCGCCGCGGGCAACAACTTCGAACTGGCCATCGCCGTCTCGATCGGTACCTTCGGTGCGACCTCCGCCCAGGCGCTGGCCGGCACCATCGGACCGATGATCGAGATCCCCGTGCTGGTCGGCCTGGTCTACACCATGCTGTGGCTGGGCCCGAAGCTCTTCCCCGGTGATCCGACCCTGCCCGCCACCACCCGCCCCACCACTCAGCACCTCGCATCTGACAAGGAGACCATCCAATCATGAGCACCACCCCTTCCGTCCTATTTGTCTGCGTCGGCAACGGCGGCAAGTCCCAGATGGCCGCAGCGCTCGCCGAGAAGCATGCTGGTGACCAGCTCACCATCCATTCCGCCGGCACCAAGCCGGGCAGCAAACTCAACGTGCAGTCCGTCGAGGCGATCGCCGAGGTGGGTGCCGACATGTCGAAGGGCCACCCCAAGGGCATCGACCCGCAGCTGCTGCGCGAGGTGGACCGCGTCGTGATCCTCGGCGCCGACGCCGAGCTGGAGATGCCCGACGACGCCCGCGGCTCCCTCGAGCGGTGGGTCACCGACGAACCGTCGGAACGCGGCATCGAAGGTGTCGAGCGCATGCGCCTGGTGCGCGACGACATCGATGCCCGCGTGCAGAAGCTTGTCGACGAACTGACCCACTCATAGGCATTCGACATCATGACCACCTCTTCTGACACCCAGCCCAGCGTGTTGTTCGTCTGCGTCCACAACGCAGGCCGCTCCCAGATGGCCGCCGCCTACCTCACTGAACTCTCCGGCGGACGTATCACCGTCCGTTCAGCAGGATCGGAGCCCCGCGATCAGCTCAACCCCGTCGCCGTGGCGGCCATGGCAGAGGAGGGCATCGACATGACCTCCGCCACCCCGAAGATCCTCACCACCGAGGCGGTCCAGGCTTCCGACGTGGTGATCACCATGGGCTGCGGGGACACCTGCCCGATCTTCCCCGGCAAGCGCTATGAGGACTGGGAGCTAGAGGATCCGGCGGGGAAGGGCATCGACGACGTCCGCCGCATCCGCGACGACATCAAGCACCGGATCACCGTGCTTGTCGACGAGCTCCTCCCTTCCTGATCCCCCTACGATCCGGTTTCTGCATTCCCCGAAAGGAACGCCCCGTCATGACAACCCAGACCCCACCCCTGCACACCAACCTCCTGAAGCGCATCTCCGGCGAACTCGCCCAGACCTACCAGGGGGTGTTCTCCCCGGAGACCATCGAACGCTATATCTTCGAGTCCTACACCAGCCTGGCACGTACCGCGAAGGTGCATGATTACCTCCCGGTGCTGGCGGAACGTTTCGCCAAGGACCGACTCCGGGCACTGGCGCTGGCCGAGGGGAAGATCGCCACCCCGGCTCCCCAGGTCCTCTTCGTGTGTGTCCACAACGCCGGACGATCTCAGATCGCCGCGGCTCTGCTGTCGTCCTATGCCGGTGATGCGGTTGAGGTCCGTTCCGCAGGCTCCCTGCCCAGCTCCGAGATTCCAGATGTTGTGGTCGATGTCCTCGCCGAACGAGGCATTGATCTCGCCGGTGCCTTCCCCAAACCACTGACCGATGATGTGGTCCGCGGCGCGGATTACGTCATCACCATGGGCTGCGGGGACGTATGTCCCATCTACCCCGGTAAGCACTACCTGGACTGGGACCTGGCTGACCCCAAGGATGAAACCCCTGAGCGGGTGCGTGCCATTGTTGACGAGGTCGATGAGCGAGTGCGCGGGCTGTGGGAGACCATCCAGCGCTGACCATAAGATCCACGAAAAGAGCAAACACCCCCGACCGCAGCCTTCCCATGAAGGAGGACGCAGTCGGGGGTGTTGTCTAGCTGTGGGAGGTTAGAAGTCCCAGTCCTCGTCGCTGGTCGCCTCCACGTCACCGATGACGTAGGAGGAGCCGGAACCACTGAAGAAGTCGTGGTTCTCATTGCTGGAGGGGTCGAGGGAGGTCATGACACCCGGGTCGAACTTGCACTGGTCGACCGGGAAGATGGATTCATACCCGAGGTTCTGCATGGCCTTGTTGGCGTTGTAGCGCAGGAACGCGGAGACGTCCTCGCTCCAGCCCAGGTCATCGTAGACGTGGCGGGTGTACTCCAGCTCGTTGTCGTACAGGTCCAGCAGCAGTTCCACCGCCTCATCGTGGTTGGTGGCCTGCTCCTCGGGGGAGAGGGTGGCGATGTGCTTCTGGTACTTGTACCCGATGTAGTAACCGTGGATCGCCTCATCGCGGATGATCAGACGGATGACATCGGCGGTGTTGGTGAGTTTGCCGATCGACGCCATGCGCAGCGGCAGGTAGAAACCACTGTAGAACAGCAGTGATTCCAACATGACGCTGGCGATCTTCTTGCGCGCCGGGGTGGAATTCTGCTGGTAGTAGTCGAGGATCCGCTTGGCCTTGTACTGCAGGTGCTCGTTGTGCCTGGACCACCGGAAGGCCTCGTTGATCTCCGGGGTGGAGGCCAGGGTCATGAAGATATTGGAGTAGGACTTGGCGTGGACCGACTCCATGAAGGAGATGTTGGTCAGCACCGCCTCCTCATGGTGGGTGGTGGCATCCGGGATCATGGAGACCGCACCGACGGTTCCCTGGATGGTGTCCAGGAGGGTCAGGCCGGTGAACACCCGCAGGGTGGCCAGGTGCTCCGCCTCGGACATGCTGTTCCACTTCTGAATGTCATTGGACACCGGGATCTTCTCCGGGAGCCAGAAGTTGGTGGTCAGGCGGTTCCAGATGTCCATGTCGACCTGGTCGGGGATGTGATCCCAGTTGATGCCCTCAATGGGGAATACATCACCGGCGGCATATTCCGCGGGGGTGAGCAGTTGGTTGGTCATGGTTTCCTCTTCCTTCATCGAACACGTCGCCAGGCAGGCTTGGCGACGGCGTCCCGAACCACCTTAGCCGTCCCCGCCCGAAAGCCTCATAACACGAGCTCCCCGCCACCCGGGGGCCGTGAGGCCCGCTGGTGACGGGGAGTGGGGGAGGGGTGGGGCGTCGATAAGCGCCTAGAAGTAGAAGCGGAACTGCCAGGCGGCGATGGCGGCGATGACCAGCAGCCAACCCACGGCGATGGCGGCCTGGGATTTGTAGAGGCCGCGGACCGCGCCGTTGTCATAACCGCTGTAGGTTTTCACATTCCACGCGGTCACGGTGACGAACATGATGATGGTGACGGCCCAGACCACCATGCAGTACGGGCACAGTGCGCGGATAACGAACATGGACTGGTATGCGAGCCAGTGGACGAACAGGGTGGCCAGGAGCAGGCCGATCTCGGCGAGGAACCAGAACCAGCCACGGAAACGGGCACCGGCCAGGATGCCGGCCCCGATGGCGGCCACCGCGGCGAAACCGGCGATGCCGAACAACGGGTTCGGGATGCCGAAGGCGGAGGCCTGACCTGACTTCATCACGCTGCCGCAGGAGATGACCTCATTGATGTCACAGCTGGTGACATAGTTGGGGTTTTCCAGCAGGGTGAGCTTCTCCGCCATGATGATCACCGAGCAGATCAGGCCGATGATGCCACCGATCAGCAGCACCCAGCCCAGCCATGTGGGGGGCTTGGGTAACTGGCTCTCACGAGTTTCGGTGGCGGACTCGGCGACGGGCGCTGGTGTGGACACGGATGGGGACCTTCCGACGTGATGAAAAGACGGGGACAGGAAAGGTTCGGGGAAACTTCTGTCGCCATCCGGTGATGCGAGCTTTCGGAGGATCAGTTTAGGCCCCCGGGTCGGTGTGGCGGTGGGGTAGGGGCAATGTCACAGCCACATGGCGACGTTTTATCAGCAAGCAAGCTTACGGCGGAAACAATGACCGGGAAAGCAGCAGTGTGGGTCACACCGTGGGGGCGGGTGTGCCCCGCCAGGGGTGTGACGTGCTCATTTTAAAGTGTTGGTGTGATGTATTTCGCAAAGGTTTGGCTAAGTTAAATAGCTATGTTAGCTTTCTTCTTTAGGTACCCTAACCTCACTAAGGGCAGCCTATTGTTCCGTGGAGTGTTCCGCGGTGCGGTGGGAGCCCGGGGTGGCATGTCAGGGGAATGCCTATAACAAACTGCGGGCCTCAACCGGCCCTTTACTTCACACCGTTCAGGTCATCGAACTGATGGCCCGCGCATGTAAAACCCGAAAAGGACGTCATGGTCAACTCTCGTTTCAAGCTCGTCTCCATCGCCACCGTCGCAGCACTGGCACTGGTTGGCTGTTCCTCCTCCGCTGAGGAGACCACCGGGGAGACCACCGCGGCCGCCGCCGCTGAGGTCATCACCATCGAGGATAACCACGGCACCCAGGAGATCGCCTCCACCGAGACCGTCGTTGCCACCGATAACCGCGCATTCGAACTGCTTGACCGCTGGGGTGTGGAGCTGGCTGCCGCACCGGTCGCCCTGGTTCCGTTCACCGTGACCAACTACAAGGAGAACCCCGAGATCGCGGACCTGGGAACCCACCGCGAACCGAATCTCGAGGCACTCGCCGCAGCCCAGCCTGACCTGGTGATCAACGGACAGCGCTTCGCCCAGTACTACGACGACATCGTCTCGCTGGCACCGGACGCCACCGTGGTCGAGCTCGACCCACGTGACGGCGAGCCACTCGACCAGGAACTGATCCGTCAGGCGGAGACCCTCGGCCAGATCTTCGGTGAGGAAGAGGATGCAGCCACCCTGGTGGAGGACTTCAACAAGGCCCTCGAGCGCGCCAAGACCGCCTATGCCGAAATCTCCGATCAGAGCGTCATGGCTGTCAACGTCTCCGGTGGCAACATCGGCTACATCGCCCCATCCGTCGGTCGTACCTTCGGCCCGATCTTCGACCTGGTCGGCATGACCCCGGCACTCGAGGTGGCAAACGCCTCCAACGATCACGAGGGCGATGACATCAACGTCGAGGCAATTGCCCAGGCGAACCCGGACATCATCCTGGTGATGGACCGCGATGCCGGCACCGAAACCCGCAACGAGGCTGACTTCACCCCGGCTGAGCAGGTCATCACCAACAGCGAGGTCATGGCCAACGTCACCGCCATCAAGGACGGCAAGGTCTTCATCGCACCGGCTGACACCTACACCAACGAAAACATCATCACCTACACCGAGATCCTCAACGGCATGGCCGATCTCTTTGAGGAAGCCGCCCAGAAGTAGGGGGAGGCTCGCACCACAGGTGGGTGAGGGAGGCGTCGACAAGCGTGGGGCATCAGCCCCCGGACACGTGCCAGACGCCACCCCCACCGCACAGGAGGTAACCGGAAATCCGCACCACAAACCCCAGCCTGGAACCGGAATCAGGAACCCGGGGGAGAAACCGGGAATGGATTTCTTAGGTTAGCCTTGAATATGACAGGCTGTCTTGTAGAAACAGGGCAGCCTTTATCCCTATTAACCGCCCATATATACCGGTTCGGATTTGATGGAAGACCCCGGCACCCACCCTTGTTGTCTTCCCGGAGAGTTTGAGCTGTACACCAGACCCCGCTAGAAATCAGGTAACCACCCATGTTGAACGCACCAGCCAGTGCACAACGCGGAAGGAGAGGACGACACTGATGTCCAGTGCCATCAACACATCCTCATCCGCTACCACCGGGACACCACGCACCGACGGGCGCAGGAAACGCACCCGCGCCAAACTCTTCGACTGGAAACTGCTCCTCGGTTTCATCGCCGTCAGTGCGCTGGTGGTGCTGTCGCTGTTCACCGGCCAGTACGACATCTTCGGCGGTGACGACGGCACGCTCATGTTCGAGGCGGTCCGCATTCCACGTACCGTCTCCCTCGTGCTCGCCGGTGCCGCCATGGCCATGTCGGGTCTGGTGATGCAGCTGCTCACCCAGAACAAATTCGTGGAACCCACCACCACGGGAACCACCGAATGGGCCGGTCTGGGCTTGCTGGCCGTCATGTACTTCATCCCGGCGGCCACCATTCTCGACCGCATGGTCGGTGCCGTGCTGTTCTCCTTCATCGGCACCATGGTGTTCTTCATGTTCCTCAAGCGGGTGACGCTGCGGTCCTCCCTGATCGTGCCGATCATCGGCATCATGCTCGGTGCCGTGGTCAGTTCCGTCTCCACCTTCTTCGCCCTGCAGACCGACATGCTCCAGCAGTTGGGCATCTGGTTCGCCGGCTCCTTCAATACGGTGTACCGCGGACAGTATGAGGTGCTGTGGATCATCGTGTTCATCGTCATCGCGGTGTTCTTCTTCGCCGACCGCCTCACCGTCGCCGGCCTGGGTGAGGAGATCGCCACCAACGTCGGCCTCAACTACAACCGCATGATCCTCATCGGAACCGGACTCATCGCGGTGGCCACCGGTGTGGTCACCGTGGTGGTGGGCAGCCTGCCGTTCCTGGGCCTGATCGTGCCGAATATCGTCTCCATGTTCCGCGGCGATGATCTGCGGTCGAACCTGCCGTGGGTCTGCCTCGTCGGCGTGGCCGTGGTGACCATCTGTGATCTGATCAGTCGCACCATCATCGCGCCGTTCGAGATCCCCGTGTCGGTTGTCCTCGGCATCATCGGTGCCGTCGTCTTCGTGTACCTGATTGTGAGGAAGCGTAACCGTGGATAGGCACATCGGAACCGAACCAACCCACCTCGCCCGCCTGGAGACACTGCATGAATCCGCGGATGTCGAGGGGCATGTGGACACCAACCTGGCGAACCCCGTGGGGGCCAGCCGCACCTCCGGGACCTTCCAGACCGCAATGGCCAGGCGCAAATACTGGATCATCATGGCCGCGCTGCTCATCGCCGCGCTGGCATTCACCTGGGGTCTGATCTGGTACAAGAACCCCATGCCGGTCGGGCACCCGTCGTTTACGGTCATCGCCGAACGACGCATGGAGAGCGTATTTGTCATGCTCATCGTGGCGGTGTGTCACGCCCTGGCCACCGTGGCCTTCCAGACGGTGACCAACAACCGCATCATCACCCCGTCGATCATGGGCTTTGAGTCCCTCTACACCGTGATCCACACCGCCACAGTGTTCCTCTTCGGCACCACCGCGCTGCTGGCAACCCGGAACCTGGAGATGTTCGTGGGCCAGCTGGTGGTGATGATCCTGCTGACGCTGGTCCTCTACACCTGGTTGCTCACCGGCAAGCGGGGCAATATGCACGCCATGCTGTTGGTCGGCATCGTCATCGGTGGTGGCCTGGGCTCGGTGTCCACGTTCATGCAGCGCATGCTCACCCCATCCGAATTCGACATCCTGTCTGCGCGGCTCTTCGGATCAGTCAACAACGCCGAGACCGAGTACTTCCCGATCGCGGTTCCCCTGATCGTCGTGGCGGCTGTCCTCTTGGTCGGGTTCTCCCGGAAGCTCAACGTGGTCGCCCTCGGCAGGGATGCGGCCACCAACCTGGGCATCAACCACCGCGCGGCCTCGATCTACACCCTCATCCTCGTCTCGGTCCTCATGGCGGTGTCCACCGCGTTGGTCGGACCGATGACCTTCCTCGGGTTCCTCGTGGCCACCCTGGCCTACCAGTTCGCCGACACCTACGACCACCGTTATATCTTCCCGATGGCCACCCTCATCGGTTACCTCGTTCTCACCGGTGCGTACTTCATCATGAACCACGTGTTCCGCGCGCAGGGCGTGGTCTCGATCATCATCGAGCTGGTCGGTGGCACCGTATTCCTCATCGTCATCCTCAGAAAGGGCAGACTGTGATCACGTTAACCAACGTCCGGAAGCAGTATTCCGATGCAGTTGCCATCGGACCGGTCAACCTCGAAATCCCAGCCGGCGGCATCACCGCGCTCGTCGGCCCCAACGGCGCCGGCAAGTCGACGCTGCTGACCATGGTCGGTCGTCTCCTCGGCATTGATGAGGGTGACATCCGCGTCGCGCAGTACGACGTGTCCTCCACCGCCTCGAAGGATCTGGCCAAGATCATCTCGATCCTGCGCCAGGAGAACCACTTCGTGACCAAGCTGACCGTGCGTCAGCTCGTCGGTTTCGGACGCTTCCCGTACTCCAAGGGCCGGCTGACCGAGGAGGATGAGGTGATCATCTCCCGCTATATCGACTTCCTCAACCTCACCGAGCTGGAGGACCGTTACCTGGATCAGCTCTCCGGCGGTCAGCGCCAGCGCGCCTACGTGGCGATGGTGCTCTGCCAGGAGACTGACTATGTCCTCCTTGATGAGCCGCTGAACAACCTCGACATCGCGCACTCGGTGGAGATGATGAAGCACCTGCGAAACGCCGCCGGGGAATTCGGCCGCACCATCATCGTGGTGCTGCACGACATCAACTTCGCCGCCCGCTACGCCGATTACATCGTGGCGGTCAAGCATGGGCAGATCGAAAAGGAGGGAACTCCGGAGGAGATCATGCAGGATGACATCCTCACCGACATCTTCAACACGGAGATCCAAGTGATCGACGGCCCCCACGGCAAGATCGCCTGCTACCACTAGCCGTATACCCCGGGAACCTGATTGGTTCCCGGGGTTTTGTGCGCTTTGCGACGAAACCCCCGCCCGCCTCTGCCCGTCTTGGGGTTGCAGGCGGTGGAGAAGTGGCCCGGAAAGCGCTTCTAGCTGGGGATTTGGCAGAAAGGTGAACCATGGGTAAATTAATGAGCACACCAGCAAGGCAGCCGCGAGGTTGCCAGGCGGTGAGACAGTAAAGAGTGTCAGTGAGTTTTTGACTCCTGGTTGCCAACAATGTACTGTCGATCAAGCTGCCAACGAGCACCAACCACCGTAAAACGGTTTGTGTTTCAGGTGTGCGAATGTTGTTTGAGAACTCAATAGTGTGCCATTTATTTTTATGTTTGTCGTACCCCAACCAAGGTTGGGGTGGTCAT
>NZ_JACSPR010000029.1 GCF_014837045.1 Corynebacterium gallinarum | reverse complement strand
GTAGGGGTCGCTTGTGAATTCGTCGAATATCCGACGCTAGGCCTCCACCTGATCAGGTATCAATCGTTCATGAGACACTCCTCTCTCTACACACCCACCAACGATCCTGTGTTGTCGACGTTGGCACCGCTGATCGGCGGCACCATCAACACCAAAACCATCACCGCACACTGGGATGAAATCCTCCGGCTGGCCGCATCCATCAAAACCGGCACCGTGACCGCCTCCTTGATGATGCGCAAACTCGGCGCCTATCCACGCCAGAACGGACTCGCCACCGCACTGCGGGAACTGGGCAAACTGGAACGAACTCTCTTCCTGCTGGATTGGATCCAAGATCCCGACCTGCGCCGCACCGTGACGGCCGGGCTGAACAAGGGCGAGGCCCGGAACGCCCTGGCCCGGGCCGTTTTCTTCAACCGTCTTGGAGAGATCCGCGACCGATCCTTCGAGCAACAACGCTACCGAGCCTCGGGGCTGAATCTCCTCACCGCGGCCATCGTTCTCTGGAACACGGTCTACCTCGACCGCGCCATCACCACCTTGAATCAGGAGGGCAACGCCACGGACCCTGAGCTGCTGCGGTTCCTCTCACCCCTTGGATGGGAACACATCAACCTCACCGGCGATTACACCTGGCCACGCACCAACAAGATCAAGCCCGGCAAATACAGGCCGCTACGGCGCTTCCCCAAGCCTTAGCGTCGGATATTTTACTTTTCCACAAGCCACCCC
>NZ_JACSPR010000028.1 GCF_014837045.1 Corynebacterium gallinarum | reverse complement strand
GAGGAGCGCGGTCCTGCTATCCTGAGATCTGCTTCCTGATCAAATCCTCCGTGTCTACCATCCGGGGGTCGGGCCCCCTCTTGTAGTTTTGATGACCCATTGGCTTCTCATCTCGCGTCCCTAGGACGATCGGGACATGCAATCCCCGTTACTGAGTCCATCACACTGGAGGAACTCTACGGACCAGAGTGGACTGAGTTTTCGCTCGTGTGCCCATACACTCCGTATCAAACAGTCAAAGAAACACTTATGGCTGATGATCCCCCTGTTCCAGAACACGGCTTCTCCGATCAAGAAAACTTCCTCTTTCTTAGAGGAAAGGGCGACAGCGAACAATGGGTGAAGTTCTCTCGAGAGGCTCTCGATCTGTGTTCTCCATCAAGTCCGTCTTCTTTAATCATGGAGTCAACGACAGTTGCTCTCAGTTTTTCTCTGGATAATCCGGGTAGTGCTTGGATTCTAACCGGCTTGAACAAGTAGTCATATGGGCTCGCTGCTCCTGGGCAGTATCGGGAACACTCAGATTGGGGTCAGCGTGCACGCGACGACCGATGCAGCATCCTGTTTAATAAAGCACTTATAGAAAATATTTTCTAGTGATTGCGCATGCGCGTCCACCACTAAGGAAAGACTGATACCCATGAAACCAATCAATGATCTACTCGCTACTCACGGTGTGCCTGTTTATGATCCTGACGATGCAACCTTAAGTAGGGGTCGCTTGTGAATTCGTCGAATATCCGACGCTAGGCCTCCACCTGATCAGGTATCAATCGTTCATGAGACA
>NZ_JACSPR010000027.1 GCF_014837045.1 Corynebacterium gallinarum | reverse complement strand
AGCCCGGCAAATACAGGCCGCTACGGCGCTTCCCCAAGCCTTAGCGTCGGATATTTTACTTTTCCACAAGCCACCCCCCCCCCTTGCCCGCATCAACAATTGACTTAGACGCTGAAATTCGCGTAGACACCAGTGATGTCACAGATGAGGACATCATGAATGTTCAAGACGAGATCAAGGTGATGAACGAGTCCGCCGACCCGTACGGTTACTTCGCATCCCTGTCAGCTAATGAACAACGCGCAATCATTGCTGCAGTTGAACGTGCCAGGGTCACTGACATCAATCCTCAGGTAGCGCCTTTTGCGACCGCCCAGTCGGACCCCTACCGGATATATATCCAGGGCCTTGAAATGCTGTCCTGCATCGCGCTGGTCGATGTAGTATCATGCGGCATCGCCAATCAGGCAGCCACAACCGCGAGTATGGAAGCGCAGAACCGGTTTCCTGGCGCCACATCACTCCACAATGGAAAGGGCGATGCTTTTCGGCACTGCTCGTGGAATGCCCTGATGACGATGAGAATCGGTGCAGATGCAGCTGAACGCATTGCTACTAACCACGAAACTGTCGCTCAGGGGCCAGCGGATGAGACCAGCATGGACCTGTATAACAATGCCCAAGGTCGATTTCTTGGATCTGCTTTCGCAAGTAGTGGCGACGAAGCTTCTGCTCTGAACCAGTGCGCCCTCTGGGCTAGCATTGGACTGCTATCTACACTTTCCTAGGATAGGCACGAGAAGGGGGTTATGTTAATGAGACGCATGATGGCGCGGATAGGGTTCACTAGTATTGTCTCCCTATTACTCTCCTGGGCCTGACCCCCGTTTGGTAGACACCTTGAAACCAGCATGATGCTGGGAAAGGTAATCTGCCACCATGCCACG
>NZ_JACSPR010000026.1 GCF_014837045.1 Corynebacterium gallinarum | reverse complement strand
CCGAACCATCCGGTCGCGCCGGGCTCGAGACCATCATCATCGGCTCCCTTCACCCCGAGTACCCCATGAGCTTAAGGACCGTAGAACAGTCCGTCCCCAAGCTCCACCGCGACCAGGTGCCCGACGTCCTCAACAAGCTTGTCGAGGACCGCATCGTCCTTGTCGACGGCACCGGGAAGTATCTCCTCAACCCAGTCGGAAAGGACATTGCAGCATGACTATCCCAGCCCGAACCAAACACCCCGGGACGTGGTGGCATGACACCGAGATCACCACGACCACCGCCCGTGACGGTAACCGGAAGAAGATCCGGTTGACCATCGGCGGGAACCTCAAGGTCGATCTCTCCCGCGCCCAGGCCGTCGAACTCATCAATGCCATGGCTGATGTCCTGGAAGGTGGCGACGATGGCTAGGATCACGCACCTTCCCGCCGGCGGGGTGATCCTCTCCCTGGCTGATGCCCAGGACCTCGCCCAGACTGTCCTTGTCGCCCAGGACCTCGCCAGCCGACACGGAGCACGACTCAAGCCCCACGTCCTATTGATCGCAGCAGAATTATCTTCCATACACGGCACAACGGAAGTGGCACACCCAGCCATCGAACACAGTGTGGAATATGAACAGATCACAGCCAACACCGCCGCCGACATCCTGGGTTGTTCCCCTCGCAACGTCACAGACCTTGCGACCCGTGGAAAACTCCCCGGAATCAAGAAAAGTGGACGCTGGCTATTCAACAAGGATGACATCATCGTCTACCGCGATTACCGCTGACTTCTGTTCATTCCCAGACGTTGACCTTCTCAAGGCCGGCACCTGGGACGCATCAACAGGCCGGGCAGTATTCACCCGCGCCGACCTCGCAGCCGCGGTGGCGTCCGCGAAAATCCTTCCATCACCACCCCTGAAGCTGGGACACGAATCTCCACTTGGAGACGGTGCCCCGGCTTTAGGCCATGTTGAAAACATTCGGCTCGCTGATGCTGGCAACACCCTACG
>NZ_JACSPR010000025.1 GCF_014837045.1 Corynebacterium gallinarum | reverse complement strand
ACTGAAGCCGAGCGGATCAGACAACTGGAACGCGAGGTCATCCGGCTGCGCGAAGAGCGCGATATCCTGCGAAAAGCAGCTAAATATTTCGCGGAAGAGACGAACTGGTGATCCGCTTCCAGTTCGTTGACGACGCCTCCACGACCTACTCGGTTAAGCGGTTATGTGAGGTCCTGAAACTCAACAGGTCCTCGTATTACAAATGGAAAAGCAGCAGTTCAACTCGAAGAAACCGCCTCATATCTGATGCTCTCCTGGGTGCCCGGGTCAAGACGGTCTTCACCGCCGAACGCGGTTGTTACGGTGCTAAACGGATCACTGCTGAACTCAAAGACCAGGACGATCAGACTCCTGTGAACCACAAGCGGGTCGCGCGGATCATGAAGTCATTGAAGCTCTTTGGATACACGAAGAAACGCAAGGTCACCACCACCATCTCCGATCAGAAGAAACCAGTGTTTCCTGATCTGGTCGGTCGGAAGTTCACTGCTGACAAACCAAATCAGCTCTACGTTGGGGATATTACGTATCTGCCGATTGCTGATGGGGCGAATATGTACCTGGCCACCGTTATTGACTGCTATTCCCGCAGGCTGGTGGGATTTGCGATCGCGGACCATATGCGGACCAGCTTGGTCCAGGACGCGTTGAAACTGGCTAAAGGCCAGCGAGGGAGCCTGAAAGGAGCTGTTTTCCACTCGGACCACGGAAGCGTTTATACGTCGAATGCATTCCAGGACACCTGTACCCAGTTGGGGATCAGACAGTCAATGGGATCAATTGGCACCAGTGCGGACAACGCCCTAGCAGAGTCGTTCAACGCCGCACTCAAGCGGGAAGTTCTCCAAGATTCCAAAACCTTCGCCAGCCACTTAATCTGCCGAAGAGATGTTTTCCGCTGGTGTACCAGGTACAACACGGTACGCCGGCATTCCTGGTGCAATTATCTTGCGCCTGCGGTGTTTGAGGAGCGCTGTCCTGCTATCCTGAAATCTGTTTCCTGATTAAATCCTCCGTGTCCACTATCCGGGGGTCGGGCCC
>NZ_JACSPR010000024.1 GCF_014837045.1 Corynebacterium gallinarum | reverse complement strand
GGGGCCCGACCCCCGGATGGTAGACACGGAGGATTTGATCAGGAAGCAGATCTCAGGATAGCAGGACCGCGCTCCTCAAACACGACCGGAGCGAGATATTTACACCAGGAATGCCGGCGAATGGTGTTGTAGCGGGTGCACCAGCGGAAAACGTCCCGGCGACAGATCAATTGGTTCGCAAACGTCTTGGAATCTTGGAAGACTTCCCGCTTCATCGCGGCATTGAAAGACTCCGCGAGCGCGTTGTCCGCACTGGTGCCGATTGCTCCCATCGACTGCCTGATTCCGAGGTCATTACAGGTGTTCTGGAATGCATGAGAGGTGTAAACGCTTCCGTGGTCCGAGTGAAAGATTGCACCTTTCAGGTTTCCACGCTGGCCCTTCGCCATTTTTAGCGCATCCTGCACCAGGGAAGTACGCATGTGGTCCGCGATAGAAAAGCCCACCAACCTGCGAGAATAACAGTCAATGACTGTAGCTAAGTACATATTCGACCCATCAGCGATCGGTAGGTAGGTGATGTCCCCGACGTAGAGCTGGTTCGGCTTCTCAGCGGTGAACTTCCGGCCGACAAGGTCAGGGAACACTGTCTTGGTTTTGTCCGAAACAGTGGTGGTGACCTTGCGTTTCTTGGTGTAGCCAAACAGTTTGAGTTCACGCATGACCCGGGCGACCCGCTTGTGGTTCACCGGATCATAGCCGATCTGGTCTTTGAGTTCAGCCGCGATTCGTTTGGCCCCATAACAGCCACTGTGAGTGGTGAATACAGTCTTGACCCGAGCGCCGAGGATCGCGTCGTTGAGCAGGCGTTTTTTACGTGTGAAGGCGGTTCTTTTCCATTTGTAATATGAGGAACGATTGAGCTTCAACACATCACATATCCGCTTAACCGAGTAGGTTTTCTTAGTGTCGTCAACGAACTGGAAGCGGATCACCAGTTCGTCTCTTCCGCGAAATATTTAGCGGCTTTTCGCAGGATATCGCGCTCTTCGCGCAGCCGGATGACCTCGCGTTCCAGTTGTCTGATCCGCTCGGCTTCAGT
>NZ_JACSPR010000023.1 GCF_014837045.1 Corynebacterium gallinarum | reverse complement strand
GAGTGGTGTATCTGCCCTTTCGATAAAACAAGCAGCGTAACGACCTCACGGACCATCACGAGCTAGAAACCGATGCTGGCTCATGCCACATCCTTCCGGATGATCTCAGAAGTAATATCGTCCGAATCGATGATGTTCGCAGTCATCATCACCCTGGTCTGCTCCAAGCTCGTCAACGACATGTACCGCTTCTGCTGGATCCAATCATCATGCTGCTCCGCCAGGACAGCCCCGACCAGACGGATCACCGCATCCCGGTTCGGGAAGATCCCCACCACATCAGTGCGCCGGCGGATCTCCCGATTGAGCCTCTCGGTCGGGTTATTCGACCACACCTTGGTCCACACCGCCTTCGGGCACTGCGTGAACGCCAGCAGCTCATCCAGGGCTTCTTCCAGGTAATCAGCCACATCCGGGAACTTCTGCTGACAGAACTCCACCACATCCCTGGCCTGAGCCCACACCGACGCCGCATCAGGCTGCTGGAAAATCGTGTGGAACATCGCCGACAATGTGGGCCACTGCGTTTTCGACACCATCCCGTACAGGTTCTTCGAAAAGTGCGTGCGACACCGTTGCCACGAGGCATTCGGCAACACCTCACCAATCGCGTGCTGAATTCCCAGGTGGGCATCACTGGTGACCAAATAGACCTCGTTGAGCCCTCGGGCCTTCAAATCCCGGAAGAAACCCGTCCACGACGCCACCGACTCACTCGTGGCGACCTGCATGCCGAGTAATTCCCGGTAGCCTTCGGCGTTGACACCGGTGGCCACCAGGACAGAAGTCTTGACCACTCGCCCGCCTTCGCGGACCTTCATGGTTAGTGCATCACAGGAAACGTAGAGGTAGGGTCCGGTATCAAGGGGTCTGGTGCGGAATTCTTCGACCATGACATCGAGGTCTTTGGCCATGTCAGATACCTGGGACTTTGAGAGATTGTTGATCCCTAAGGTGGCGACCAGGTCGTTCATCCTGCGGGTGGACACACCTTTGAGGTAGCAGGTGGCGATCACGGTGGTCAGGGCCCGTTCGGCACGGGTGCGTCGTTCGAGCAGCCAGTCCGGGAAGAAGGATCCGGTTCTGAGTTTGGGCACGGCGACGTCGATGGTGCCCACGCGTGTGTCGAAGTCGCGGTGGCGGTATCCGTTGCGGGTGTTAACCCGGTCCTGAGACACGGTGGCGTAGTCGGCGCCGCACACCTGGTCGGCTTGGGTGGAGAGGATCTGGTTGATGAAGCCTTGAAGCATTTCTCGCATGAGATCGGGGGATGCTTGGGCGAGCAATTCGTCGAGGTAGGTGGTGGGGTCGATAGAATAGGGTCCAGCGGCCATCGTGGGTTGTCCTTTCGAGGATATGTAGGAGTTGAGTCGAAAGGTACCTGCGGTGGTCGCCTCATGTGTTCATGGGGTCCCTCACCGGCAGTTACAGATACACCACGCTAATGGACTCCACC
>NZ_JACSPR010000022.1 GCF_014837045.1 Corynebacterium gallinarum | reverse complement strand
TCTCCACTTGGAGACGGTGCCCCGGCTTTAGGCCATGTTGAAAACATTCGGCTCGCTGATGCTGGCAACACCCTACGTGGTGACCTCGTAGACGTACCCGCATGGCTCGCAGAGATCATGGTCACCTCGTATCCACAACGCAGCATTGAAGCAACATTCAACTTCCACACCAATTCTGTGACTCACCGTTTCGTGCTCACCGGCTTGGCTCTCCTTGGGGCCTCGTGGCCAGCGGTCACCGATCTTGAATCCCTAAAGTCCCTTTACGAACGAAAGGCGGCCTAACCATGGCACCTAGAATCATTCCCCTTCCAACGGCAGCACTACAGCAGTTCTTCCCCAACGATGAACACCTCAACCCATCCATCGATGGGATTGTCTACACCCTCGAGAACCCGCACGCCTTCGGCGGCAACGTTCCCGCCTATGAAGATCCGGCTCACCTGGCCGCATGGCTCCATGGCTTCGCCACGATGAACAACCTCATCATCGAACAGACCGACCTCGAGAAGGGAAACTAACCCATGTCATCTTTCTACCCCGCATCCGCAGAGCTGAACAACGGTGTCCTATCCGTCGATCAGGCCCTTAACGATCCAACGATCATTGAACAGCGCGTCGCTGAACTCGCAGAGAAGAACCTCATCGTTGACAGCGTCTTCGCCCAGGGCGGTGAAGTATCCGGAGGCACCGTGATTTATTCCAAGATCACCGAGAAGCACCTCTTTGCCGATAACGATGTCGCGGACCGCCAGCCCGGTGATGAATACCCGGTGCTCTACTCCACCCGCCCGGAATCCCAGCTCGCCCGCGTGATGGACTTCGGCGGCAAGTTCGCCACCTCCCATGAAGCCCGTAAGCGTAACCAGTCCATTGACTTCGACAACGACGTCACCCGCCTGGCTAACACCATCAGCCGCAAACTCAACCAGCGCGCCATTGAAACCATCGACGCTGCTATCACCGCAGGCGATGTGGTGGAACTCGGCTCAACCGCAGGGTGGGACAACATCATCCTCGACGGTGCCCCCGACACCATCACCGCCCCGCAGGAACGCCCAACGGCTGATCTCGCAAAGATCATCGCCCACGCGGACAACCTCGACATGGGCATCGTGTATAAGAAGCTGCTGGTCCACCCCGACACCCGCGCCAATCTCCGTATCGCCTACGGCACCAACATGAACGCCATGCTTTCTGACTTCGGCCTCGAGCTGGTCAGTTCCAACCAGATGCCCTTCAACGAGGCATATCTCGTTGACCCTGCCCAGGCCGGCTTCATCCGATACGAGGAGGGCCTGACTGTCACCAACTGGGACGACCCGGAGCACCGACAGACCTGGACCCAGGGTTGGTGTATGCCCGTCATGGGGATCACTACCCCCGCTGCTATCGGTGTCATTCGTGGCATCGTCGGACCATAACCACACCTCGAGAAAGGAAAACACCCATGTATCAGAACATCATGCAGGACCGTTTCAAGCCCGGAACTGACCTGACCGCAGTAGCCAACTCCGCCATCGTCGGTAAGACCTTCACCGCCTATGCTGGCCCCCTCAAGGGCGGCAACATCGTGGTTGGACCAGCCACCGCAGGCACCGCCACCGCAGGTGTAGCCAAGTACGACGCTAAGGCCGGTGCCCTCGTTGGTATCGCCCGTGGATCTGCACGTGTGGTCACCGTGACCGCAGGGGCCGGCATCACCGTTGGCACCGCCGTGGAAGTCGGACCCGGAGGTAAAGCCATCCCAGCCACCACCGGCGTGATCGTCGGTTACGCCATTGACGATGCAGACACCGACACTGACGCCCTGATCTCACTGGCCAACTAAGGAGCAATCATGACCACCCCAGATCGCCCCCTGAACCAGAAGATCACCCT
>NZ_JACSPR010000021.1 GCF_014837045.1 Corynebacterium gallinarum | reverse complement strand
TCTCCACTTGGAGACGGTGCCCCGGCTTTAGGCCATGTTGAAAACATTCGGCTCGCTGATGCTGGCAACACCCTACGCGGTGACCTCGTAGACGTACCCGCATGGCTCGCAGAGATCATGGTCACCTCGTATCCACAACGCAGCATTGAAGCGACATTCAACTTCCACACCAATTCTGTGACTCACCGTTTCGTGCTCACCGGCTTGGCTCTCCTTGGGGCGTCGTGGCCCGCAGTCACAGACCTGGAATCGCTGAAAACCCTTTACCAACGAAAGGCGGCCTAACCATGGCACCTCGAATCATTGCCCTTCCATCCTCAGCACTACAGCAGTTCTTCCCCAATGATGAACACCTCAACCCATCAACCGACGAGATTGTTTACACCCTGGAAAACCCCCATGCCTTCGGCGGTGATGTCCCTGCATACAAGGACCCCTCGCACCTGGCCGCATGGCTCCATGGCTTCGCCACGATGAACAACCTCATCATCGAACAGACCAACCTCGAGAAGGGAAACTAACCCATGTCATCTTTCTACCCCGCATCCGCCGAGCTGAACAACGGTGTCCTATCCGTCGATCAGGCCCTTAACGATCCAACGATCATCGAACAGCGCGTCGCTGAACTCGCAGAGAAGAACCTCATCGTTGACAGCGTCTTCGCCCAGGGCGGTGAAGTCTCCGGAGGCACCGTGATTTATTCCAAGATCACCGAGAAGCACCTCTACACTGACAACGATGTCGCCGACCGCCAGCCCGGTGATGAATACCCGGTGCTCTACTCCACCCGCCCGGAATCCCAGCTTGCCCGCGTGATGGACTTCGGCGGCAAGTTCGCCACCTCCCATGAAGCCCGTAAGCGTAACCAGTCGATTGACTTTGACAACGACGTCACCCGCCTGGCTAACACCATCAGCCGCAAACTCAACCAGCGCGCCATTGAAACCATCGATGCTGCTATCACTGCCGGCGATGTGGTGGAACTCGGCTCAACCGCAGGGTGGGACAACATCATCCTCGACGGTGCCCCCGACACCATCACCGCCCCGCAGGAACGCCCAACGGCTGATCTCGCAAAGATCATCGCCCACGCGGACAACCTCGACATGGGCATCGTGTATAAGAAGCTGCTGGTCCACCCCGACACCCGCGCCAATCTCCGTATCGCCTACGGCACCAACATGAACGCCATGCTTTCTGACTTCGGACTCGAGCTGGTCAGTTCCAACCAGATGCCCTTCAACGAGGCGTATCTCGTTGACCCTGCCCAGGCCGGCTTCATCCGATACGAGGAGGGCCTGACTGTCACCAACTGGGACGACCCAGAACACCGCCAGACCTGGACCCAGGGATGGTGCATGCCAGTCATGGGCATCACCACCCCCGCTGCTATCGGTGTCATCCGCGGCATCGTCGGACCATAACCACACCTCGAGAAAGGAAAACACCCATGTATCAGAACATCATGCAGGACCGTTTCACCCCCGGAACTGACCTCACCGCCGTCGCCGACACCGCTGTCGTCGGCAAGACTTTCGTCGCAATAGCTGGCCCACTCAAGGGTGGCAACATCGTTGTCGAGACCGCCACCGCCGGCTCAGCTACCGCAGGTGTCGCCAAGTACGACGCTAAAGCCGGTGCCCTCGTTGGTGTCGCCCGTGGCTCATCCCGCGTCGTCACTGTCACCGCAGGTGCCACCATCACCGCAGGCACAGCCGTTGAAGTGGGGCCCGCCGGTAAAGCCATCCCAGCCACCACCGGGATCACCGTTGGTTACGCCGTGGACGATGCCGCCGACGCCACCGACGCCCTGATCTCACTGGCCAACTAAGGAGCAATCATGACCACCCCAGATCGCCCCCTGAACCAGAAGATCACCCT
>NZ_JACSPR010000020.1 GCF_014837045.1 Corynebacterium gallinarum | reverse complement strand
CGGGCCTGACCCCACACCGATTGTGCATCCGGCTGCTGGAAGATGGTGTGGAACATCGCCGATAACGTTGGCCATTGTGTTTTCGATACCATCCCGTACAAGTTCTTGGAAAAGTGCGTGCGACACCGTTGCCAAGAGGCATTCGGCAGGACCTCACCGATGGCGTGCTGAATTCCCAGGTGGGCATCACTGGTCACCAAATAGACCTCGTTGAGCCCGCGGGCTTTGAGGTCCCGGAAGAACCCGGTCCACGATGCCACTGATTCACTCGTTGCGACCTGCATGCCCAACAACTCCCGATATCCTTCCGAATTCACTCCAGTGGCCAGTAGGACGGAGGTTTTCACCACTCGGCCGCCTTCACGCACCTTCATGGTCAGCGCGTCACACGAAACATAGAGGTAGGGGCCGGTATCAAGGGGTCTGGTGCGGAACTCTTCGACCATGACGTCGAGGTCTTTGGCCATGTCGGATACCTGGGATTTCGATAGGTTGTTGATACCTAGGGTGGCCACCAGGTCGTTCATCCTCCGGGTGGACACACCCTTGAGGTAGCAGGTGGCGATCACGGTGGTCAGGGCCCGTTCAGCCCTGGTGCGGCGTTCCAACAGCCAGTCGGGGAAGAACGATCCGGTGCGTAGTTTCGGGACCGCGACATCCACGGTGCCGACGCGGGTGTCGAAGTCGCGGTGGCGGTATCCGTTTCGGGTGTTCACCCGGTCCTGGGACACGGTGGCGTAATCGGCGCCGCAGACCTGGTCAGCTTGGGTGGAGAGGATCTGGTTGATGAAGCCCTGGAGCATCTCTCGCATGAGATCGGGGGATGCTTGGGCGAGCAATTCGTCGAGGTAGGTGGTGGGGTCGATAGAATAGGGGCCAGCGGCCATTGTGGGTTGTCCTTTCGAGGATATGTAGGAGTTGATTCGAAAGGTACCTGCGGTGGTCGCCTCATGTGTTCATAGGGTCGTCACCGGCAGTTACAGATACACCACGCTAATGGACTCCACCATGTCATCGCGTCGCTGATGTTGTAGCCCTTTAGGTGGGGCTTCAGAAGTTCTAGCGCGGCCGTGTAGCGACGCTTGGAGAGGTCTTTGAGCCGGGTTGATTCCTGGATGCGTTGGGCGGTCTCGGTGGCCAAATAATCGTTAATCGGCTTGTTGAGGGTCCAGCGCTGACTACCAGCCTTTAGTAGGTTTTTTGCTGTTTCCTTAGCGCGCGCTCGTACGGCGCTTTTCGTCTTGCCCTGTGTGCGTTTGGGGACAAGTTTGCCGTCGTGTAGGCGAATATTCCAATCAAGCGCGTAGCCGTCGCCGTGGGGCCTAGAGAAGGATTACCATGTTCTGTGCGAAATGGATGCCGACGGCTCCCACGCACCAGAACAGCTCCACCTCTTGCTTGAGGAAATTGAAAAGGGCGCAGATCTGGTCATTGGCTCCCGCTACGTACCGGGTGGAGAGACAGTGAACTGGCCTGCCAACCGCGAACTGCTGTCCCGCTTGGGCAACAAGTACATTTCTGTTGCCCTGGGTGCCGGCATCAATGACATGACTGCCGGCTACCGTGCTTTCCGGCGTGAGCTGCTTGAGCACCTCGACTTTGAGGAGCTTTCCAACGCCGGATACATCTTCCAGGTGGACGTTGCCTTCCGCGCCATCAAGGATGGCTTCGATGTCCGCGAGGTTCCGATCACCTTCACCGAGCGCGAGCTTGGTGAATCCAAGCTGGACGGCTCCTTTGTCAAGGATTCCCTGCTCGAAGTAACCAAGTGGGGAGTGGCTCACCGCTCCGAGCAGATCAGCGATTTCACATCGGAAGTATCCAAGATCGCCTCCCGCACGGTCAAGGACATGGAGCTTGGCCCTAAGGCCACCACGGCCAAGAACGCTGTATCGGACTTCGTTTCCGAAGTCTCTAACCTAGCTAAAGGCACCTTCAAGAAGTAACTCGATGCCCGCGGCGTCTCATCCACGCCCATGAATTAGAAGAACTAAGCCCGGAAGCCACGGCATGGCTTCCGGGCTTTGTCATAGGGTCCAAACTAGTGCTAATGTCATAGGTAGCACTCTAGATGGCGCACAGTGACTCACTTCACTGTTTCTCACACTACGGATCGTTCGGCACGTACCTGCCGATGGAGGAGATTCTGCAATGGCAACCGTAACGTTCAAAGATGCTTCCCTAACCTACCCGGGAGCAAAGGAACCCACCGTCAAGAAATTCAACCTGGAAATCGCCGATGGCGAGTTCCTCGTCCTCGTCGGCCCTTCCGGCTGTGGTAAATCCACCACGCTGCGCATGCTGGCCGGTTTGGAAAACGTTACTGACGGTGCCATTTTCATCGGAGACAAGGACGTTACCCACGTTGCACCGCGTGACCGTGACATCGCCATGGTTTTCCAGAACTATGCTCTCTACCCCCACATGACCTTGCGTGAGAACATGGGCTTCGCACTGAAGATCGCCGGCAAGTCCCAAGACGAGATCAATAAGCGCGTCGACGAAGCCGCCGCCACTTTGGAACTGACCGAATTCTTGGAGCGCAAGCCGAAGGCCCTGTCCGGTGGTCAGCGTCAGCGTGTGGCCATGGGCCGCGCCATTGTTCGCAACCCGCAGGTCTTTCTCATGGATGAGCCGCTGTCTAACCTCGATGCCAAGCTGCGTGTTCAGACCCGTACCCAGATTGCAGCCCTGCAGCGCAAGCTTGGGGTTACCACCGTTTACGTCACCCACGACCA